>NZ_JMLV01000008.1:0-165000 GCF_000686045.1 Fodinicurvata fenggangensis DSM 21160 | reverse complement strand
GCGCCAGGGCGCGCTGCCCGCAGACCTTGCCCCCGAGGCGCCGGCAGGCACGCCGGAGGATCTCGAGCGCATCCTTGACGAGGCGGCCACGGCGCGCGATCCCGAGGCGCGCCCAGGCGTCAGCGGCACGCAGGCGCGCATGGCCGTCGCCGAGGCGATTACCGGCATGTCCAGTGCGGCAGCCCAGATCGCGATGGAGCCCTACACGAGTACCAAGTCAAGCGGCTCGGCCCAGGTCGTCCATATCCGCCTCGACGAAAGCGACCGTCCGCTCCTGGCAGAGCGCAAGCTGCCCGATCCCTGCGCTGTCCCGCCGGGAAGCCAGACGCCCGCTGACCGCCTCCTGATACTCAAGATGTTTCACCATTCGGATTTCGACGAACACCAGGTCTTTGGCCGCGTCTACGACATGGCCGAGAACGGGATCGCGAAAGCAAGCGAGGGCGATGGCACCGCGGGCCGGGCCGGCCGGGTCGAGGCCGTGCGCGAGGCCATCGACGGTCTGGGGCTCGATATAGATCTCCCAGATCTGCGGTGATGTCGTAGAACCGTGATCGTGACACCATTTTCACACTGACTGGTGCTGCCGCCCCATGCTATCCAACGTAAGTAGTCGGTCTGCGGCGTTGCCGATCATATTTTCATTACCAGTCGAACAGAGGATATACTGGTCGGCATTAAAATATTCAAAGCAAAGAACGCACCTCGGGCATGCAAACGGCTTCAAACGGCAAGGGCGTCGATTGCGCTTGTGAGTTCGGAAGGGCGTTGTTGCGAAATTCAGGCCTGAGGCGTGACTTGCCCTTACCCCACTGGAGTCATGCCATGCGGACGATCTCGGCAGTGCCGAGGGCCGAGAAGCTGTTCATGAGGGCGATGCGGATGTGGATTTCGGCGGTCTGGCGGTCTGGGTCTCTGGCGGCGATGCGTTCGCCAAAGGATTTCAGGCAGCGCATCCTCGCTTCGATGCGGCTTCGGGTGATCGCGAAGACGGTGCAGGAGAGCCCTCTCAATGCCACCCACTGAACCCGCAGTCTGATGGCCGAGGCGATCGGCATCTCGCCATCGAGCGAGGGGAGGATCTGGGCGGCGGCGGGGCTGAAGCCGCATCTGACGAATTCCTTCAAGGTCTCGAACGATCCGATGTTCGAGGAGAAGGTCACCAACATCGTGGGGCTCTAGCTCGACCCGCCGGAGCGGGCGGTAGTGCTCTGCGTCGACGAGAAGTCTCAGATCCAGGCGCTCGACCGGACGCAGCCGGGGCTGCCCCTGGAGAAGGGCTGTGCCGCTACCATGACCCACGACTACAAGCTCCACGGCACGACCACGCTGTTCGCGTCGCTCGACGTCAAGTCGGGCCAGGTGATCGGAGAATGCCTGCCGCGGCACCGCGCAAAGGAGTTTCTGAAGTTCCTGCGCCGCATCGGCCGGACCGTGCCGAAGTCGCGCGATATCCACCTGGTGCTCGACAACTATGCGACCCAAAAGACGCCCGAGGTGAGGGCGTGGCTGGAGAAACATCCGCGCTTCCGACTTCATTTCACGCCGACCAGCGCGTCATGACTGAACATGGTCGAACGGTTCTTCGCCGAGATAACCGCGAAGCGCATCGGCGCGGCAGCTACGCCAGCGTCGGCGACCTCGAAGCCGCCATCTACGACTACCTCCTCCAGCACAACAACAGCCCGAAGCCCTTCACATGGACCAAATCGGCCGAGGACATCCTCGCCCGAGAGCGTCGCGCGCTGAACGCCCTCGATGAAACCCGGGGGAACAGGCAGCAAGCGTCAGACTTGGAACACTAGCACGCCACGAGTGATTGCTGTGCGCCCGAAACCAGCGACATAAAGCTCCGTAGGCCGCAGCCCGAAGGGCTTTCGCGCGTTCGGTGGTAAATCTGCTTTCGGGCCACATTCTCCTAACGGCTACCTACATTCCAGCACCGAGAACGAGCAAGGCCAGAGCGGCGTTTGCGTTCTCAACCCTCTTGTAATGGGGTGGATTAGCCTGAGACCTCGTATTGCAGTTCAAGTTTGAAGCCCGTGGCCGTGCCGGCGCAGACCTTGTTCTTTTTGTACGTATTATAATCCCGGCCTAGCAACGCCAATCCGTGGTTCGGCGAGCTGCCATCCAGCCAATCCTGAACAATGCCGGTGATGTCCACCTCTTTAAAAGGTGATCGGTCGGTAACGGGCACACCTGCCGTCACGGGCATGTGACCTTCTTCCGAAACAGTGTGCTTGCCAGCGGGCCATTCCTCGCTCGCAGGGCCGACCAGGCTTGTCACGTCGCCCGTTGCCCTGCGTTCCACGATTTCCCCGTCTTCGTTCTGCTGCATGCAGAATTCGGTATTATCCGCATGGCCTGCGGTGTTTACGTCAACTTCCGTGAAGTGAAGGAGGGCTTGGTCAAGCGGTCGGTCCGGCAGATCCGAAAGGTCGAACTTCACCAAGCCCAAGAAAGTATCGCTGAATCCCGACTCGCATCGTCTGCGCGGACTGTTGTCCCAGAAATGATCATACCCCACGGGAATGCCGAAATCCCGGTTCCAGAATACCGAGGCAAGCCCATATCTGCGAACCGGACAAAAGGCATTGGGCGCGTCAGAACCATGGCCTACACGAACTCTTTCCGCCCCCGTTTTCATGGGGGTGAGCACTTCCTGCAGGTTGGATTGAAACGGCGCTTCAACAATAAGATCGGTTTCATTGGGGCGACCGGAGTCACCACCAAAATCCAGGCCGTAAGCCCGCAACCGCGTCCTGATTTCCTCCAGGTCTTCTGTATCTGAAGACGAAACCTGCAGATCGCCGGTCAACACCAAAGCTGTGCGCGGGTCTTCGGGCACGCTCCGCACTTCCAGCACGCGCGTGGTGCCGTCCACCTCGTTGGAGACCGATCCAGTGCCCTCGATGGATGAAATATCGACAATCTCGTTGTCCACTTCCAGCCGGGCTGAGGAAACACCGCCTGCGTCGGTGACGGTAAGAGTGAAATCGTAGGGCCAACCAATGACCATACGCCCCGGCGTCGTGTCGGTCTCCAAGCGGGGATCCCCGATCCAAAGGAAGTCGGGCGGGTTGGACATGCGCCCGCCGCCAGGTCCGGTTAGCTGCAATTCCACCCTGGGCGGCGTAGAATCAGTGGTAGGGATTGTCGTCTCGCAAGCCCCCAAGGCAAGCAGGGCCGTCAGACCGGCGAGCCCTGCCGCCACTTGTGGTGCCGCTCGAATAGCCGTGTTCGTGAATAACCCGGGCATGGCGCTGCCGCGCCTTTGGCGGAAAGCGTGCTTCCTGGCTATGGATATCGGCATCGAAAACCCCTTTGTCTGTTCACTGACCTCAGCTTTGAACCGACATGGGAATCCCAATCAACTCTACCCTGTTCGTTACCAGGAACGCAACGAAGGAACGCTCGCCATCGACCTCTATTGTCAATCCGGCGCGGCGCAGGGGGGCGAGGTTGCGCCGTATCGGTGTAAAGGCGGGAATTGGCCTGCTTTATAGAGCTGAATTGGATCGGTTCGGCATGCCAATTCTATGGTAATGCTCGGTCTCATCACTTTAGAGGGAAGCCCCTTTGTCACAATCGAGGAAGTTTTCTTGACGGATCTGAGCAAGCTGCAGCCCGGCTATGAACGTCGGCTGAGCGCCGACAATTTCTCTGCGACAGGAGGTCGGTTGAGCCAGCTGACGTTCGATCGGTGAGCGCCGGTATCGGGGCACAGGCTGACACGTCCGATCCTCTTGGAGCCCGCGCAACGCTGCTGTTGGTCGCGCTCGTGTGGGGCGTGAACTTCGTGGCGACGAGCTTCGCCCTGCAGGGCTTTTCGCCCTGGACCTTCCGCACGCTGTCTTTTTTGGCCGGCGGGATCCTGCTTCTGCCCCTGGCGCGTGCACTCGGCGCCGACCTGCGTGTGCGTTCTGCTCGCGACAGGCTGCATCTGATCGTGTCGGGGATGTTTGCCTGTGGCGGTTTCGGCGCCCTATCGGCGATCGCAATCCTCCTGACCTCGACCGGTCGGGTCGCGATCTGCATCTATACCATGCCCATATGGGTCGTCCTGCTGGCCCGCATTGCGCTGAAGGAAGCACTGACGCCGGCACGCACCTTGGCGCTGACGCTCTGTTGCCTGGGGCTGCTCATCCTTCTTTGGCCGCTGTTGCAGGCCGGGGGCTCCCTGGGTGCGCTGGCCGCAGTCGGCGGAGCCATGAGCTGGGCGATCGGGATCGTTTACCTGAAATGGGCGCGGGTGGCGGCGCATCCCTTGACGGTCGCCGTCTATCAGATATTTGCCGGCGCCCTGGTGTCCGTGTTGGGGATGCTCGTGGCCGGAGAGAGCCTGGAGTTTGCGATCGGCCTGCCACCCTGGTTGGGCCTGCTCTACGGCATCGTGGGAGGCACCGCGCTCGGGTATCTGCTGTGGTTCCGGGTCCTGGAGCGCCTGCCGGCCGGGACGGCCGGTCTTGGCGTGCTTCTGGTGCCGGTCTTTGGCGTAATCGCCTCGGCGGTCATGCTGGGGGAACGGCCTACGTCGACGGACCTGGTGGGCTTCGCCCTGATCCTGGCGGCCGCCCTGGTCGCCCTTAGAGCCCCGGTCCGAACCGCCTGAAGCCAGGTAAAGGTCTATCGCGCATTCGTCATCGGCCTTTCCGGCGGTTCGGTCGAGGCTGCAAAGGCTGATCCCGAAGCGCCAAGGCGGGGAATGCACACGGGACGGGCAGAGTCATCCTGCGCGCGCCCGTGTGGCATTCACCTTCCTGAAGCCTAGTTGCGGCTTTGGACCGTCACGTTGTGAAGGGTCCATTCACCGCCGGCGTTGATCAGCGAAAAGCCGTCGAAGCCGCCGGAGACCCCATTGTCCTGGGCCTGCAGCAGGACGTTGCCGTTCGCAGAGACCGTCATCAGGCCGTTCTCCTGGCGTTCCCAATCCAGCGACACCGTCTCCTCGTTGGACAGCGAGAGTGATGTGCTGTCCAGTACCACTTGGTTGTCACTTGTTATGCGCAACAGTGTCAGGAGTCCTTCATCGTCCTCGATATAGGCCAGTCGATAGCCATGACCGAGTTGGTTGCCGCTATAAGGGCCGATATTGACCTGGCCGTCGGCGAAGTTGCGTCCGGACAGTTCCGCCGTGATCCGGAAGTCGTTGGACATTGATACGGCGGTCTGGGCGGCGTCCACCCCGCCCTGGGACGGCAGGCGGATGCCCAGTTCCCGTTGCAGAACCGAACCCAGCAACTCCATGCCGGTGCCCTGCACGGTATCCGTGCGGGACGCGTCCATACGGCTGGTCAAGCCGCCATTGCGTACCGAGAATTCTCCCGCCGCGATGCGCCATCTGGGGTTCGAGGTGTAATTGCCGTCATCGAAGTTGTCGGACAGCAGGGTTTCGAACTCGCCGTGGTCGCTATCGTCGTCTTCCTCATTCCAGGTGATGTCGTCATCATCCGAGGCATCACCTTGCAGACGTGCGTGCAACTCGTCCGAGACGCGACCGGTCGGGTCCATGCCGGCATCGGACTGATAGGTCCGGATGGCTGTTCGAGTCTTCGGACCAATGACGCCATCGGCCGGCCCGGCATCGTAGCCGCGGTCATTCAGGCCCTGCTGAACGTCGGCGATGTCGCTCGTCGTCAGATTGTCGCTGTCGTCGCTGTCGTCAGACTGCAAGGCTTCTAGCAGTTCCGCCGTGGCGCGGCCTGTTACAAGGTAACCCCGCTCGCGCTCATAGGCGCGGATCGCTTCCCGCGTCGCCTCGTTCATTTCGCCCGAGACAACCGGAATGCGATAATCGCGCTGGCGCAATTCGGATTGAATGGCCGCGATCCTCTCCGATTCCGCGTCGTCGTTCGTGGCCTGGGTGCTGCTAGCCTCTTGGCGTTCCTCAATGCTGTCGCTGATATGGTTCAGCAAAGAGCGCGACGGCTGCCCCGTTACAAGCAGGCCTTCATCTTCCTGATAGGCCCGGATCGCAGAGCGCGTGCGCGATCCCATCAGACCGTCCTCCGGCCCGGCCTCGTAACCGAGACGGTTGAGCTGGGTCTGGACCTCCCGGACATCGCGCGATTGCGCGATCTGGACGGCGCCGGCCCGCCCCGAAGCGGGTTGTACGCCAACGGAACCGCGATCCGCCGTGGTCCAGGCGGGTGTGATGCTGCGCTCGGATGCCGCAAAGGCCGGCGCTGCCATCGCCGTGGTGGCCAATAGAATGGCGGCGAGTGCTGTTGAATGCCGCTTAAGGGTCATTTCCAAATTCCTTCTGATTAGATCATCCGTACAGGCGTAAGTATCGCAACTGTACAGGCCTATAGATGACCATTATGCGCTCAAATTCAATAAGTAGAACTACCTACGCCCAAGAAGCTTGGCGTGACATCTTGGTATTTAAATGAGTTCTTGTTTACATGCATTGATGTATATGCATCGAAAACTTGGCCGGAAGCTTCCGGTTTTGTTTCCGTTTTGTATCCCTGGATGCCGATTGGCGAAAGCGCAGTTGGCGCGTTTAGGCTCAGGAGCCGATCGCGGAAATGTCCTCGAACGGGTTGGGAAACCTGCCATCCTCGACGAAACCGCCAAGGCAGGCGCCTTATCTTCATAGCGCTTGAACCGGACTGGTGGTAAAGGCAGCCAGAAGAGTTGGCCAGGGCTGCATGCTCGGGCACCGGCGAACTGGGGTCTCGGTCGTCTCGGTGGTGATTCTGCCTAGCGTCGGCTGAAACGATGCCGCACTCGGCAGACAGCACCACACATGCTAAGCAGGCGGCCTGGAGAGCGCGAATGGAACCTATCGATAAGACCACCATCCATCACGCCAGGACAGCGTCGGATAGCCTGTCCGCACTGGATGCGACGGCCTCGGGGCTGAGCGAATCCGAGGCGGCCGAGCGTTTGGCGAAGCATGGCCACAACCGCTTGGCGCCACCAGCGAAGCGCAGTCCAATCCTGCGCTTCCTCTCGCATTTCCATAACGTCCTGATCTATGTGCTGCTTGGCGCCGCGGTCGTCACGGCGAGCCTGGGCTATTTCATCGACACCGGCGTCATCCTCGCCGTCGTCGTCGTCAATGGCATCATCGGCTTCATCCAGGAAGGCCGCGCTGAACAAGCGATGACCGCCATTCGCGACATGCTCGCACCCCATACCTCGGTGCTGCGCAACGGTCGGCGCCAAACCATCGACAGTGCCGAGGTCGTGCCGGGTGATATCGTCCTGCTGGAAGCGGGCGAGAAGGTTCCCGCCGACCTGCGTCTGCTGGAAGCGAGCGGCCTGCGTATCGAGGAAGCCATCCTGACCGGCGAGTCGGTGCCGGTGGAAAAAAATACGGAACCGGTGCCGACCGACGCAACGCTTGGCGACCGTACCTGCATGGCCTACAGCGGCACGCTGGTCTCCGGCGGAGCCGGCCGCGGCGTGGTGGTCGCAACCGGCGAGGCGACTGAGATCGGCCGCATCAGTGGCATGCTGTCGCGGGTAGAGAAGCTGACGACCCCGCTGATCCGGCAGATGGACGACTTCGCCCGCTGGCTGTCAGTCTTCATCCTGCTTATCGCGGCAGTCCTGCTGCTCTATGGCCATTTCGTCGGGCACGCCTCGTTCTCGGAGCTGTTCATTGTCGTGGTGGGGCTTTCAGTGGCGGCCATTCCCGAAGGTTTGCCTGCCGTGCTGACTATCACGCTTGCCATCGGTGTGCAGGCCATGGCGCGGCGTAACGCTATCGTCCGTCATCTTCCGGCCATCGAGACCCTAGGCTCGGTTTCGGTCATCTGTACCGACAAGACCGGCACTTTGACCCGCAACGAGATGATGGTCGCCACTGTGGCGACGGCTGACCATACTTATACGGTGGAGGGCAGCGGCTATGCTCCCGAAGGAAGAATCCGGCTTGGTGAAACGGAAGATGATGTTGAAGAAGACGCTATTCTGCCCGAGATCGCCCGCGCCGCGGCCCTCTGCAACGATGCGGTGCTGCACGCCGACGAAAACGGCTGGCATGTCGAAGGCGGTCCGATGGAGGGCGCCTTGCAGGCGCTGGCCGGCAAGATCATGGATGCGAATCCCGACGCGTTCGCCGGATGGACGCGCACCGACAGCATTCCTTTTGATGCCAGCTATCGCTACATGGCCGTCCTCCATCACAATCCCGATGGCCACACTCGCATCAACTTGAAGGGTGCGCCGGAGCGCATCCTGCAGATGTGTGCCGACCAGCGCGCGCCGGGCGGCGGTACCCAGTTGCTGGATACCGACTATTGGCAGGGGCAGGTCGAGGCCATCGCTGCGCAGGGTCAGCGTGTGCTGGCGCTCGCAACGCGAACCATGCCGCAGGAGCATGAGGCAATTGACGCTTCGGACCTGGACGGTCGGATGACATTGCTCGGGATTGTGGGTCTCATCGACCCGCCGCGCAGCGAAGCCGTCGCCGCTGTCGCTGAATGCCACGAGGCCGGCATCCGGGTGAAGATGATCACGGGCGATCATGCCGGTACGGCCCGTGCCATCGGCAGCCAGATCGGCCTGAAGAATGTCGAACAGGTGCTGACTGGCGCCGAGCTCGAAGACATGGACGATGCGCAGCTCACCGCCGCCGTCGTGAGTACAGACATCTTCGCTCGCACCAGCCCCGAGCATAAGCTGCGTCTTGTGATGGCGCTTCAGGCCCATGGGCTGACCGTAGCCATGACCGGTGACGGCGTGAACGATGCGCCGGCATTGAAGCGCGCGGACGCTGGCATCTCCATGGGGCGGAAAGGCAGTGAGGCGGCCAAGGAGGCTTCCGAATTGGTTCTCGCCGATGACAACTTCGCCTCGATTGCGGCCGCGGTAGGCGAGGGGCGGACGGTGTATGACAACATCAAGAAGGTCATCAGCTGGACCTTGCCCACAAACGCCGGCGAATCGCTGACCATCATTACTGCACTATTTTTCAGTATGGCCCTGCCGGTGACGGCCGTGCAGATACTATGGATCAACCTCATCACCGCGACCACGCTCGGCCTGGCATTGGCCTTCGAGCCTATGGAAGACAACACCATGCGACGGCCGCCGCGACCACGCAACGCGCCGATCCTGACCGGTCAACTGATCTGGCATGTCGTGTTTGTCTCGGCGCTGTTCGTCTTCGCCGTGTTCGGCATCTATGCCTATGGGGTCGACAAGGGCTACGCGCCGGAACTGGCCCGGACCATGGCGTTGAATACGCTGGTGGTGCTGGAAATCTTCCATCTGTTCTTCATCCGCAACATCCATGGCACCTCGCTCACCTGGAAGGCGGTGCGCGGGACAAAGGTCGTATGGATTGCCGTGATCGCCGTGACCGCCGCACAGTTCGCCGTCACCTATCTCCCGCCACTGCAGAAGGTCTTCGACACCCAGGCGGTGTCCTTCCTCGACGGCGCGCTGATCGTTGCCGTCGGCTTCGTGTTCCTCGCCATCACCGAGGTGGAAAAGCAACTTCGACTGGTGTTTCGTCGGTCTGAGGAATAGCGGATGTAGAAAAGTGAGGCGAATATGGGCGATGAAGAATGTGCTCTTGTCGTGTGTTCTTCAAAGCGGCAAGGCTCTCCCCATGGCAAACGCCAATCATCTCTGAGCGTTTTCGCCCCGATGGGTAGGTCGCAGTACCTTTGCGCGGCTGCAACTTATTGAACAGCACCGGGTTCCCGAGCAGCCAGTAGATGATCAGCGGGCGCCATTTCCCGCCGAGGAACTCCAGCGTTATCTCGGCCGGACAGCCGGGCGGTTCGGATGCGCGCTGTCTGCTCATCTTCGGTATCCTTTGGGACCGTACTTGCAGAAAGTTTATAGGGCCCCATTGTTATGGCAATCGCAAATACTGTCAGACAGGCGAGCCGGTATCTCGCCTGAATCGAGAGGTGCAGCCATGAAGACTCTTCGCAACATCATCCATCCCCCGGACGGCCACTGGGTCGGTGACGGGTTCCCCGTACGCTCCCTGTTCAGCTATCACGGCGACACGAAGGCCATCAGTCCCTTCCTGCTGTTCGACTATGCGGGACCTCACACCTTTCCGCCCAAGGAGGGGGCGCCGCGTGGCGTCGGCGAGCATCCGCATCGCGGGTTCGAGACCGTGACCATCGTCTATGACGGCGAGGTCAGCCACCGGGATTCGAGCGGCGGAGGCGGAACGATCGGCCCGGGCGACGTCCAGTGGATGACCGCTGGTGGCGGCATCGTCCACGAAGAGTTCCATTCCTCCGGCTATTCGAAAAGCGGCGGGCCGTTCCGCATGGTCCAGCTGTGGGTCAACCTGCCTGCCAAGGACAAGGGCGTGCCGCCAAGCTATCAGGCGATCACCGACGGCGAGATTCCGCTCGTCCCTTTCGAGGGCGGGCGGGCAAGGATCATCGCGGGGGCCTTCGGAGACACGAAAGGCCCGGCACGAACCTTTACGCCGGTCAACCTGTGGGATGTGCGGCTTGATGCCGGGGCGGAGACCGTGCTGCCGCTGCCGGCGGGCCATAACAGCATGGTCGCGGTCCTGTCCGGGCATGTCACGATTGACGGGAAAGGCTGCGGTGAAGCCGAGATTGCGCACCTGTCGACGGACGGCGAAGGCGTGAAGCTGCAGGCCGATGGCGAGTCCATGATCCTGGTGCTGACCGGCGAGCCGATCGACGAACCCGTCGTGGGCTACGGTCCCTTCGTGATGACCAGCAAGGATGAAATCCGCGAGGCGATCGAGGATTTCCAAAGCGGCCGCTTCGGCCAGATGCCGGCCAGCTGATCGGTGACAGCTGGGCTTCAAATGTGGGGCCCGGCTGCTGATCCCGCAGAACTGAGCCGCCGTGCGGATCGACTGCCGGCCCGACCACGTCGCCAATCCGGGTGCACCAAGGGCATGGTTCGAAGACCCGGTTCCCTTGTAGCGACCATGATGCTTCCTCTGCGCGACTGTTCTACCGAAACTGGCACCTGACAGAACGGGCTGATATACTTACCCTTTCAGACTGTTCCAGTAGCGAACGCCTGGACGGACTCACCAGCCTGTGCGGTGTGCAGGAGGGACTGCCCCTGAGGGGGATGCAACCATGGTTCCCTTCACCTGCATTCCCCGCCAACACCAACGGAGGCATTCATGACAAAGCGTATCGGCTTCATCGGGGTCGGGCTCATGGGGTATGGGCCGGCGCGGCTGCTGCTGGAGGCGGGCTATCCGCTCACGATTCTCGGCCATCGCAACCGCGAGCCCGTGGACGACCTGGTCGGGCGCGGCGCGCAGGAGGCCGGGACCGCGGCGGAACTGGCCCGCAACGCGGATGTGATCATCACCTGCGTGACCTCCTCCGCCGTGATGGAAAGCCTGGTGAACGGCGAGCAGGGCATCCTGACGGAGGCGCGTGAGGGGCAGATCCTGGTCGACATGACGACGGCCGATCCCCAGTCGACGCAAGTCCTGGGGGCTGCCCTGGCGGAAAAGGGGGTGCGGATGATCGACGCGCCCATGAGCCGGACGCCGCGGGAGGCGCGGGAAGGGCGCCTGAACCTTTTGATCGGGGGCGAGGCAGCCACTATTGACGAGGTCGAGCCCATCCTGTCGGTCTTTTCCGAGAACCGCTTCCGTGCCGGGCCGTTGGGCAGCGGACACACCGTGAAGCTGGTGAACAACGCGCTTTCGCTGGGGCACGCCGCCCTGGCGGCCGAAGCCGCGGCAACCTGCGAGGCCGCCGGGGTCGATCCCCAGGTGCTCTACGACATCGTCACGGCCGGCGGTGCCGACAGCAAGATGTTCCGCATGGTGATGCCGGCGGCCCTGGAGGGACGTACCGATGGCCTGGAATTCACCCTGCAGAATGCGCGCAAGGACTATGGCTATTACCTGAAATCCGCCCGCGATGCCGGTTGCGTTCCCATGACGACTCAGGCCGTCCACCAGCTGTTCGAGCTGGCCCTGGCCCAGGGCAAGGGCGACGAGTATGTTCCCTACCTCTATCGGTTAATGCAGGGCTGGCGCACCAAGTGATCTGACCCCCAATCGCGCGGATAGGAGAATTCATGTCCAAGTTTCCACTGCTTTCCCTGGCGCCCCTGGGGCCGCCGGACATTCAGGAACAGCTTGATTCGGAGTTCGAGGTCCATCTGGTCGGCCGTGACGGAACGCTGGACGAGCTGATCGGGCGCGTTGGCGGCCAGGTCACCGCCCTGGTCACCACCGGCGGGCGTGGTGCCGAGGCCGAACTGGTCGAAGCGCTGCCGAAGCTGCGCGTGATCGCCTGCTATGGTGTTGGGGTCGACGCGGTCGATCTTGCGGCTGCGGCACGGCAGGGGGCGGCCGTCACCAACACGCCGGACGTCCTGACCGACGATGTTGCCGACCTGGCGGTCTTCCTGCTGGGGGCCCTGCATCGTCTGCTCGTGCGTGGCGATCGCTGGGTCCGTGCCGGGGACTGGTCCCGTTCAGGCGATCTTCCGCTGGGACGCAGCCTGCGCGGACGCCGTGCCGGTATCCTGGGGCTGGGGCGCATTGGCGAGGCCACGGCGCGGCGGCTGGAGGTCTTCGGGATGGAAATTCTCTATCACAAGCGCAGCCCCCTGCCGGACTCGAACTGGACCTACCTGGACAGTCCGCTGGCGCTGGCCCAGCAGTGTGATGACCTCATCGTCTGCTGCAGCGGGGGTGCGGCGACCCGTCATCTGGTCGATGCCAAGGTTCTGGAGGCGCTTGGACCGGACGGGACGCTGGTGAACATCGCGCGCGGCAGTGTGGTGGATGAGCAGGCGCTCGTGGCCGCCCTTCAGTCGGGACGGACCGGGGGCGCGGCGCTGGATGTCTTCGAGAAGGAGCCGGAGGTGCCCGAGGCCCTGGTCGGTCGCGACAACGTGGTCCTGGCCCCACATATCGGCAGCGCCACTTGGGAAACCAGGCGCGCGATGGGCAACCTGGTGCTGGACAATCTGCGGGCCCATCGTGACGGGCACGCGTTGCTGACGCCCGTAGTGCCAGGTTAATCCATCTGAACCCGCGCTAGCGCGATCCCTCCGTTTCGGGTCCGCTTTCCTTCAGGGTCCTGTATGTGCCGTAGTGGTGTTCCAGGTGCCGGCGCATGGCATGCTCGGCCATGTCGGGATTGCCGCTTTCGATGGCTTCGACGATCTCGCGATGCGCCTCGGAGGCCACCTTGTCCTCGCCGGGCCGCTGCAGGACGTGCGCGCGCCGGTCGTCCAGCAGGGTGGACAGCGCGTCGTGCACAGCCATGATGATGGGATTGCCGGTCGTCCGGGCCAGGGCCGCATGGAAGGCGACGTCCGAACGCTTGAAGGCCGGCTCGTCGCCAATGGTGCTCAGGTTGCTTTCCAGCGCCTCGCGCAGGGCCTTGTGGTCGGCCGGCGTTCCGTGCTCGGTGGCGTGGCGCGCAATCGCGACTTCGAACAGGACGCGGGCGTCCTGCAAGGAGGTTTGCCCGTCGGGATCTTCCAGCAGGCTGCGCACCGCCCCCGACAGGCGCGGCAGCACGCTATCCAGCGTGGGCTTGATCACGCGCGGCCGGGTGCCGCTGCTGATGGCGACGAACCCGAGCTTCTGGAGATAGAACAGCGCTTCGCGAATGGCCGGCCGGCCGACGCCGAACTGTTCCATCATTTCCCGCTCGGCCGGCAGCTTGTCGCCGGTCTTGTAGTGGCCGTCGCGGATGTCCTGTTCGAGGCGTTCCGCGACCTGTTCCGACAGCGTCTTGCGCTCGATCCTGTAGGTCTTCATCTCATTCCTCGCGCGCCCCGTATTCAGGCCCGGCAGGACGGTCCGGGTTGCCTACGGCCTGCTACAGCTTTCTGTACGAGGACTCCAGCACGTTTTCCAAAGGCAGGGACCTGCGCCGCCTGGAAAGAAACCGCTTCGTTCCGAGGTCCGCCCCCGAAGCAAGGCAGGGCTCAGCGATAGATCAGGCTCGGCAGCCACATGGAGATCTCCGGTATGAAGGTGATGAGCAGCAGCGAGATCACCAGCGGAATCAGGAAGGGGATGGTGCCCCGCATGCAGCGTTCGAAGGAGACGCCGGATACGCGGGACAGGACGTAGAGGACCATGCCCACGGGCGGCGTCAGCAGGCCGATCATCAGGTTCAACACCATGATCACCCCGAAATGCACCGGATCGACGCCCACCTGGACGGCGACCGGCAGCAGCACCGGGACCAGGATGGTGATGGCGGCCACCGTCTCCATGAAGCAGCCGACCACCAGCATGATGAGGGTCATGATCAGCAGGATGACCGCCTGGTTGTCCGTATAGGCGGTCAGCAGGCCGGCGAACTGGTTGGTGAACTGGTTGCTGATCAGGATCCACGCGAAGATCGAGGCCGAGGCGACGACAAGCAGGATGATCGCCGTGGTCTCGATCGTCTCCATGCTGATGCGCAGCAGCCGGCGTGGCGGCAATGTGCGGTAGACGACGGCGCCGAGGAACAGCGCGTAGACGACGGCGGCGATCGCTGCCTCGGTCGGCGTGAAGGCGCCGGAGATGATGCCGCCGATAATGATGAGGGGCGTCAGCAGCGACAGAAAGGCCTTGGTAAAGGTCGACCACAGGCGGCGGAGGCTGAATTGGGTGTCGCGCGGATAGCCTCGGCGGCGCGCAATCCAGGCGACCATGATCATCAGGGTCGCGGCCATGAGCAGGCCCGGGATCAGGCCTGCGATGAACAGCTGGCCGATCGAGGCGGATGCCATCACGCCATAGATCACCATGGGCAGGCTGGGGGGAATGATCGGCCCGATGGTCGAGGAGGCGGCGGTGATGCCGATCGCGAAGTCGGAGTCGTAACCGCGCTCGCGCATCGCCTTGATCTCGATGGTGCCCAGGCCGCCGGCATCCGCCACCGCCGCCCCGGACATGCCCGAGAAGATGATGCTGGCGCCGATGTTGACGTGCCCCAGACCGCCGCGCATCCAGCCCATCAGCGCATTGGCAAAATTGAACAACCGGTAAGTGATGCCGGCGCCGTTCATCAAGGTGCCGGCCAGGATGAAGAAGGGGATCGCCAGCAGGGGGAAACTGTCCACGCCGTTGATCATCCGGTGGGCCACGACGAAATCCGGAACCTGGCCGGTGACATAGACGAACAGGAGGCTGGCGCCGCCGAGCGACACAGCTACGGGGATGCCCACAAGCAGCATCGTGAAGAGAGCGGCAAACAGGAAGCCCAGGTCCTGTTCGGTCCAGGCCAGCCATACGGAGAGCAGTGTGCCAGCGGCGAGTATAACAGGCGCCACGACCCTCGCTCGCCCGCCCGGTGCCATGGGAGTCACGGTCATCGGGGTGTTTCCTCGTTCTCTGGAGATCCGGGTTGGTGGGACGACTCTGCGCCTCCGAAACGCTGCGGCCAGACGGTCAGAATGCGATAGACCGTTCGCAGGGCCATGAGGGCGAACCCCGCACAGGCCACGTAATAGACGATGCTCTTGGGGATATCGACGGAGGCCATGTAGGAGCCGGTGCGCGCGCCCACTTCATAAGTCAGCCAGGCCAGGATGACGAAGAACACAAGGTTCACCAGGTCGACCAGCGAGGCCAGCGCGCGTCCGAGAGGGGCGGACAGGTAGCGATACATGAACTCCATCATGATATGGCTGTTCCGGCGCACCGCTATGGCGCCGCCCAGGAAGCCCACTCCGATCAACAGATAGCGCGCCATCTCCTCGGTCCAGCCGATCGAATCGCCAAGGACGAAGCGCGTGAAGAACTGGGCGAAAACGTCGAGCGCCAGTAGCCAGAAGACGAGGAGGACGACGTAATCCTCCAGGGCAAACTCGGAGGGGTCGAACGGCGGCTCAGCCTCGAGCTCGAACGATTCTGATTCGGCATCGCCCCCCGGACTCGGATCGGTCATCGTCACCTCCAAGGCTGTAGACGCGGAAGCTGGAAAAGGCCTCCCCGCCGGCCGCGTCAGCGGCCGACGGGGAGGTGATGCGTGATCAGAGGTCCTGGAGACGGTCGAAGGTTTCCTGGGACCAGTCGACGTCTTCACCCGTCAGGTGCGGGCGCACGGTTTCGCGGAAGGCCTCGCGGTCGACATCCTTGTTGACCGTTGTGCCTTCCTCCTCGAACCAGGAGACGAGTTCGTCCTCGGACTCGATGATGTCCTGGGTGGCCCCCTGGGCCGCTTCCTCGAGGACGTTGGTCAGGATCTCCTGATCCTCTTCGGAGAGGGAATTCCAGGTGATCCCGCTGACGATGGTCAGCAGCGAGTCCGTGATATGGCCGGTCAGGTTGATGTAATCCTGGACCTCATAGAACTTCTTCGCCTGGATCGTGTTGAGGGGGTTCTCCTGGGCATCGACCGTGCCCTGCTGCAATGCCAGGTAGACCTCGGCGAAGGCGATGGGCGTCGGGTTCGCGCCGACGGCATTCGGCATCATCATGTAGAGCGGAGCGTTCGGCGTGCGGATCTTCAGCCCCTCCATGTCGGAGGGCGTATCGATCTCGACATTCGATGTGACGTGACGCTGGCCGTAGTAGGTCTGGGTGATGACCTTGTTGTCGGTCTCGTCCCGATAACCCTGGGCCAGATCGCGGAACAGATCGCTTTCGCGATAGGCCTTCCAGTGATCGACGTCACGGAACATGTAGGGCGCGCCGGCAATGCCGATCGGCCCATAGGAGCGGGCGGCAAACTGGTTGCCGGTGTAGATCACGTCGACCGTGCCGAGGCCGAGGCCTTCGTTGATGTCCACTTCCTTGCCCAGCGAGGAGGCCGGGAAGACCTCCATCGTATGGCGGCCGTCAGTACGCTCCTCAAGTTCCTCCGCGGCCCAGACGGCCCATTCGTGGAAGGGTTCCGAGGTTTCGTAGACGTGGGCGAACTTCAGATCCTTGGCGGATGCGGTATGTGCTGTCGCCAGCGCCCCCACCGCGAGTGCCATCAATCCACATTTTCCCAGAAATGAAAGCTTGGTCATGAGCTGTTTTCCTCCGTGTACAGGTCTTATTCTGCTTTTCCAGTCCTGGTCGCGATACAACCGCGACAGACATGTGTCATTCTTGCTTTTGGCGTGGGATAATATACCTTTCATACCAACACACCAAATAATTTTACGTGACTTTACATGGTCATGCGGGCAGGCGCCGTGGACGGAAGCCTCCATAAGCCAGGTCAACGGACAGTACTATTAGCTGAGTGCAAGCCTGGTGGTGTAACTTTCCATCAAGTTTTCCGGGGCATTGCAGCAACCATTGTTTGCAAATCCTGGGACAGGAAATTGCGCAGGATTTGCCATAGTCCCACCTTTCATACTGGTATACATTTATGGGCAACCTGGTGCGGAATCGGACCTGTCGGTTCGGGCGGAAACCAGGACAGGAGCGGAGGACCATCATGACGCAGACCGAGACGCAATTGGCAGAGACGGAACGGAACCCGACGGTGCAAGCGACGCCTGCGCCGGCTGTGGTGCGCCTGAATCCGGATGACAATGTCATGGTGGCCTGTCGCCGCTTGGCGGCGGGATCCGAGCCATCCGCGCTGGGCGTGAAATGCCGCGACGACATCCCATCGGGGCACAAGGTGGCCGCGCGTCCGATCATGGAGGGCGAGGCCGTCCGCAAGTATGGCCAGATCATCGGTTTCGCCACGCAGGACATCGCCGAGGGCCAGCACGTGCATACGCACAACTGCGGCATGGGCGACTTCGAGCGCGACTATGCCTACGGGGCCGAGGCGCGCCCGACCGACTCCGTTCCGGTGGACCAGCGTGCCACGTTCCAGGGCATCGTGCGGCCCGACGGGCAGGTTGCCACACGCAACTATATCGGTGTCCTGACCACGGTAAACTGCTCCGCGACGGTCGCGCGGGCCGTCGCAAGTGCCTTCAATGATCCGGCGCTCGATGCCTTTCCCAATGTCGACGGGGTCGTTGCCTTTGCGCATGGGACCGGCTGTGGCATGGCCGGTTCGGGTGAGGGCATGGAACTGCTGCAGCGCACCCTGCATGGCTACCTGACGCATCCGAATTTCGCCGGCGTACTGCTGATCGGCCTCGGTTGCGAGATGAACCAGATCAATCGCATCGTGGAACGTTTCGGGCTCGAGCGTGGCAGCAGCTTCGATTACATGAAGATCCAGGAGGCCGGGGGCACGCGCGCCGCCGTGCGCGATGGCGTGGAGCGTATCCAGGCCATGCTGCCGGCCGCGAACGAGGTGAGCCGGCAGCCGGTTTCCGCCAGCCACATCAAGCTGGCGCTACAATGCGGTGGCTCGGATGGCTATTCCGGCATAACGGCGAACCCGGCCCTCGGCGCCGCTGTCGACAAGCTGGTGCGCCATGGCGGTACGGCAATTCTCAGCGAGACGCCGGAGATCTATGGCGCCGAACACCTGCTGACGCGGCGGGCCGCCAGTCGCGAGGTGGGCGAGAAGCTGATCGAGCGCATCCACTGGTGGGAGGACTATACCGCGCGCAATTCCGGTTCCATGGACAACAATCCCTCTCCCGGGAACAAGGAAGGCGGCCTGACCACGATCCTCGAGAAATCCCTGGGTGCGGCGGCCAAGGGGGGCACGACACGGCTGGAGAACGTCTACGGTTATGCCGAACCCATCGAGGGCCCGGGCTTCGTGTTCATGGACTCGCCCGGCTACGACCCCTGTTCGATCACCGGCCAGATCGCAAGTGGTGCGAATATCGTCTGTTTCACCACCGGCCGCGGTTCGGTCTCCGGCTTCAAGCCGTCTCCGTCGCTGAAGCTCTGCACAAACTCGACGACCTACCAGCGCATGTCCGAGGACATGGACATCAACTGCGGACCCGTGCTGGACGAAGGTGTTTCCATCGAGGAGATGGGAGACAGGATTTTCGATCTGGTGCTGCGCACCGCATCGGGCGAGCAGAGCTGCAGCGAGGCCCTGGATTTCGGAGACAATGAGTTCGTCCCCTGGCAGATCGGTGCCGTGATGTAGGCGGTTGGCTGGCCGTGTACGGACAGCAGCAGGTTCTCACGAGCACCGGTTGAAATTCTCCAGGGCACTGTCTCTGATTGTCAGAAAAAGTTCTGATTCAACAAGTTGTACCGTTTCAAGCAGCTTGCAATTTTGTGGTTCGCTGTCTAATCTCGCGAACAACAGGTGGTGCCCGCAAAATGTGTCCCGTCAAGAGGATGCGCTCGGGTATCGTAAGCAAGTACCGGCCTTGCATGGCTGCTCTGGGAACGTCGATACGGACGTGGCAGGCGGGGTCGGGATGAACAGGGAAGAGGGGAGTGCCGGACAGGTATGACCGGGTCCGACTATGTGCTGGAAGCCGAAGGGCTGACCAAACAGTTTCGCGGCTTCTATGCCGTGAATGGTGTGAATCTCAAGGTCCGGCGCGGGAGCATCCATGCGCTGATCGGCCCCAACGGGGCTGGAAAGACCACTGTCTTCAATCTTCTGACGAAATTTTTGGACCCCACGTCCGGGCGCATTCTCTATAATGGGGAAGACATCACGCGCAGTGGCTCAGCCGCCATTGCACGCAAGGGTATGGTGCGCTCGTTCCAGATTTCGGCCGTGTTTCCGCAACTGACCACCCTGGAGAACGTACGGGTGGCCTTGCAGCAGCCAACAGGCCTGACCCACAAGTTCTGGAAAGCCGAAAAGGTTCTGGACTCCATGAACGAGCAGGCCATGGGACTGCTGGAAGCTGTGGGGCTGCAGGATTTTGCGCGGGTGCATGCCGGCGAACTGCCCTATGGGCGCAAGCGCTCGCTTGAGATTGCCACGACCCTGGCGCTCGATCCGGAGTTCATGCTGCTGGACGAACCGACCGCCGGCATGGCGCACGAGGATGTCAGCAGGATATCGGCCCTGATCAAGCGGGTGTCGAAGGACAGGACGATCCTGTTGGTCGAGCATAATCTGAGTGTCGTGTCAGATCTTTCCGACACCATCACGGTGCTCCAGCGTGGCGAGATCCTGGTCGAGGGCGATTACGAGACGCTGACGAACAACCCCGATGTGCGAGAGGCTTATATGGGAACGGGTCATGCCTGAGCGTAAAGCGACGGAGGGAACGCCGCTTCTCGAGGTCTCGGACCTGCATGCCTATTATGGGGAATCCCACGTCCTGCACGGCAGCAGCTTTGTCGTGCCCGAAGGACAGGTCGTTGCCCTGCTTGGCCGCAACGGGGCGGGGAAAACGACCACGCTGCGTGCCATCATGGGCATGGTCCGTGATCGGCGTGGCTCGATCCGTTTCCGGGGGCAGGAGTTGATCAAGCTGTCCTCGGACAAGATCGCAAACCTGGGCATCGGCTATTGTCCCGAAGAGCGCGGTATCTTTGCCAGCCTGGATGTCGAGGAAAACCTGCTGCTGCCGCCGACCGTGGCCGAGGGCGGCATGAGCCTGGAGGAGATCTACAGCCTATTTCCCAACCTGAAGGAACGCCGGCGAAGTTCGGGCACACGTCTGTCGGGCGGTGAGCAGCAGATGCTGGCCATCGGCCGCATTCTGCGCACGGGCGCGCGCCTCCTGTTGCTCGATGAGCCGACGGAAGGTCTGGCGCCCGTGATCGTGCAGCAGATTCACGATGTTATCACCCAGCTGAAGGGCAAGGGCTATACGATCCTGCTTGTCGAGCAGAACTACCACTTCGCCGCCACTGTCGCCGACCATCACTTCATCATGGAACAAGGCAAGGTCGCCGAGGAGGTGCGCAAGGACGAGCTGGAAGAGAAACAGGATATGATCGAGACCTATCTGGGGGTCTAGCTGTCCGCGGGACGGAAGCGCCCCCAAAACCACAGGGAGGTAAAAATGAAACGTACAACAACAGCAACTTTCGGAGCCCTGGCGGCGTTGACACTGGCGCTGCCTGCACAGGCCGAAATTTCGGACGATGTCCTGAAGATCGGTGTGCTCAATGACCAGTCCGGGCTTTATACGGACCTGGCCGGGCCTGGGTCCGTCGAGGCCGCGCGCATGGCGGTCGAAGACTTCGGCGGCACCGTCAATGACAAGGAGATCGAAATCCTGTCAGCGGACCACCAGAACAAACCCGACGTCGGTTCCAGTATCGTGCGCGAGTGGATCGACGAGGAAGGCGTGGACGTAATCGTTGACGTTCCCACGTCCTCCGTGGCCCTGGCCGTCAATGAGATCACGCGCGAGAAGGATACGGCGCTGCTGGTCAACGGTGGCGGCACCACGCGCCTGACCAACGATGACTGTTCGCCGACCACCGTGCACTATGCCTATGACACCTTTTCCCTCGCCAAGGGAACGGGCCAGGCCATTGTGCAGGAAGGCGGCGACAGCTGGTTCTTCATCACAGCCGATTATGCCTTCGGTCATTCGCTCGAGCAGGATACGGCGGCCGTGGTCGAGGAGAACGGTGGCGAGGTGCTCGACACCATTCGCCATCCCCTGGATACCTCGGACTTCTCGTCCTATCTGCTTCAGGCCCAAGGTTCTGGTGCGAAGGTGATCGGCCTGGCCAACGCCGGCTCGGACACCACCAACGCCATCAAGCAGGCCAACGAGTTCGGAATTGTGCAGGGCGGCCAGTCCCTGGCGGCGCTGCTCATGTTCATCACCGACGTGCACGCGCTTGGGCTCGAAACGGCCCAGGGGCTGCAGCTGACCACCGGTTTTCTCTGGAACATGAATGATGACACCAAGGCCTTTGCCGAACGCTTTGCGGAGCGCCGGGACGGTCAGTATCCCACCATGGTGCACGCCGGCGTCTATTCCTCTGTGAGCCATTACCTGAAGGCCGTTGCCGAGATCGATGACGATGGCGGCGAAGCTGCGGTTTCTCAGATGAAGCAGATGCCTGTCGATGATTTCTTCGCGCCGAACGGCGAGGTACGTGAGGACGGTCGCATGGTGCACGACATGTACCTGGTCGAGGTCAAGTCGCCGGACGAGTCCGAAGGCGATTGGGACTACTACAACCTGGTTGCCACCATCCCGGGTGATGAGGCCTACAAGCCGCTCTCTGACAGCACCTGCTCGCTGGTGAATTGACGCCAGGGTAACAGCAACAAACGGGGCCGGGACAACCGGCCGGGAGAGGAGGCATCGATGACGGAACTGCTGGGGATACCGCCTCAGGTCCTGTTCGGCCAGGTCATGCTCGGGCTGATCAACGGGTCCTTCTACGCCTTGTTGAGCCTGGGCCTGGCCGTGATCTTCGGCATGCTCAACGTCATCAACTTCGCCCACGGCGCACTCTACATGGTGGGTGCCTTCGTGGCCTGGATGATGCTGAACTATCTGGGCATCGGCTACTGGCCGGCCTTGATCCTGGCTCCGCTTGTTGTCGGGGCGCTGGGCGTGGTGCTGGAGCGCACCATGCTGGCGCGCCTCTATCATCTGGATCACCTCTATGGGCTGCTGCTGACCTTCGGCCTGGCGCTGATCATCGAGGGTCTGTTCCGCAATGCCTATGGCGTTTCGGGAACGCCCTATCCGATTCCCGAAGCCCTGGCTGGCGGCCAGAACCTGGGCTTCATGTTCCTGCCGAATTACAGGGCCTGGGTGGTGGTCGCGGCGATCGTCGTCTGTTTCGGGACATGGTTCCTGATCGAGCGGACCCGGATTGGTTCGTATCTGCGGGCCGCCGTCGAGAACCAGGAACTGGTGCGCGCCTTCGGGATCAACGTTCCGCTGTTGATGACGCTGGCCTATGGCGGCGCCGTGGCCCTGGCCGGTTTTGCCGGCGTCATGGCGGCGCCGATCTATCAGGTCAGTCCGCTGATGGGGCAGGACATCATCATCAAGGTCTTTGCCATCGTCGTGATCGGTGGACTTGGGTCCATCTTTGGCTCGATGGTCACCGGTCTGGGTGTGGGAGTCATCGAAGGCTTGACCAAGGTCTTCTATCCCGAGGCATCCAGCGTCGTCGTCTTTGTTCTGATGGCCATTGTCCTGCTGGTCCGGCCCCATGGACTGTTCGGCAGGCCACGCACATGACGGCCGCAAAGGAAAACACGCAAACCATGTCAACGGGACAGAAGATTTCGAACGCACTGTCCGATCGCCGGGTCCACTTGGCGGGATTCGGGGTCGGGATCCTGCTGATTGCGATCGCGCCCTATCTGGGGCTCTATCCCATCTATCTCATGAAGCTTCTGTGCTTCGCCCTGTTCGCTTTCGCGTTCAACCTGCTGCTGGGGTTCGTCGGGTTGCTGTCCTTCGGGCATGCCGCCTTTTTCGGCATGGCCTCCTATATATCGGCCCATACGATCAAGGTCTGGGGCTTTACCCCGGAACTGGGGGTCGCCGCGGGGACTCTGGTGGCCTGCGTACTGGGACTGGCTTTCGGGTCGCTGGCGATCCGCCAGCGCGGGATCTATTTCGCCATGATAACGCTGGCCCTGGCACAGATGGTTTACTTCTTCGCGCTGCAGGCCCCCTTCACGCATGGCGAGGACGGGATTCAGGGTGTGCCGCGCGGCGAGCTTTTCGGCTTCATCGACCTGTCCCAGACGATGAACCTCTATTACTTCGTCATGGCCGTGTTCATCCTGGGATTCTTCATCATCTATCGGGCCATCCATTCACCTTTCGGCCAGATTCTCAAGGCCGTCCGCGAGAACGAGAGCCGCGTGACCTCCCTGGGCTACAATGTCACTGCCCTGAAGGTCGGCGCCTTTACGCTTTCGGCCACCATCACGGGTCTGGCAGGCGCCACGAAGGCCGTGGTCTTCCAGTCGGCGACACTGACCGACGTCCATTGGTCCATGTCGGGTGAGGTTGTCCTGATGACCCTGCTTGGTGGCATGGGCACCGTTCTCGGCCCGCTTTTCGGGGCAGGCATCATCGTGACGCTTCAGGACTACCTGGCGGGCATGGGATCGTGGGTGACCGTGATTACGGGAACGATCTTCGTGGTCTGTGTGCTGACCTTCCGGCGCGGTGTCGTGGGCGAGCTGACGCGCATGCTGCGCATCCACTCGTAGACAATCTAGCACAGAGCAACCTGCGCGCCCTTTGACGGAACACCGGCGCATGCGCAACCTTGATAATCGGGACGCCTCGATACACCGTGCGGTGCGCCATCCTGTCCCTTTCTCATGACCAAGCACACGTGATCGCAAATGACTGACGAGACCCTCTACAATCGCCTGTTCCGCAATGTTCCAGACGCTGACAAGCTGTTCCTGGAAACAGCCGAAGGGCGAAGCCTGACCTATGCGGATGTGCAGGCCGGGGCTGGACGCATGGCCAACGCGCTGGTGGAGCTCGGTATCAAACCGGGTGACCGGGTCGCAGTCCAGGTGGAGAAGACCCCCGAAGCACTGCTCCTTTATCTGGGCACGATTCGGGCCGGGGCCGTCTACCTGCCACTCAACACCGGCTATACACTCACCGAGCTGGCCTATTTCCTGGAGGATGCGAAGCCCACAGTCGTTGTCTGCGATCCACAGGCGCGTACGGAAATCGCCAGCTTGCCGGAGGCCCAGTCGGTCGCTTCCGTCGAGACACTCGATGCAGCCGGAAAAGGCAGTCTGGCCGAGCGCATGGCGCGGCAGGGTGATGCCTTCGAGACCGTACAGCGCGCAGGCGATGATCTTGCCGCCATCCTCTATACTTCGGGCACGACGGGGCGGTCGAAGGGGGCCATGCTGACCCAGGAGAATCTCGCCTTCAATGCCGGAATTCTGGTCGATTACTGGCGCTTCACGGCCGATGATGTCCTGATCCACGCCCTGCCATTCTTCCATACCCATGGGCTGTTCGTTGCCACCAACACCCTGCTGATGGCCGGCGGCAGCGTTTTCTTCCTGCCCAGGTTCGATGCCGAGACGGTGGTCCGGTTGATGCCGCGGGCCACCGCATTGATGGGCGTGCCGACCTTCTACACGCGCCTGCTCGCCCATGAGGCTTTCACAAAGGAAGTGGCGCAGGGCATGCGCCTGTTCATTTCCGGTTCGGCCCCGCTGTTGGCCGAAACCCATCGTGAATTCAGCGAACGCACGGGACATGCCATTCTCGAGCGCTACGGCATGACCGAGATCAACATGACAACGTCCAATCCCTATGAGGGTGAGCGCCGGCCGGGCACGGTCGGTTTTCCCCTGCCGGGCACCGAGCTGCGCGTGGTCGACCTTGAAACCGGCACCCCGATTGCGACGGATGAGGTGGGCGTCATCGAGGTGCGCGGTCCCCATGTCTTCAAGGGCTATTGGCAGATGCCGGAGAAAACGGCCTCGGAATTTCGTTCGGACGGCTTCTTCATCACCGGGGACCTCGGCAAGATCGACACGGATGGTTATGTCCATATCGTGGGACGTGACAAGGACCTGATCATATCGGGCGGCTTCAACGTCTATCCCAAGGAAGTGGAATCGGAGATCGACGCGCTGGAGGGGGTTGTCGAGTCCGCAGTCATCGGTGTGCCGCATCCCGATTTCGGGGAAGGTGTCACAGCTGTCGTTGTCAGGAAGGCGGGCTCAAACCTTGACGAGGCTGAGGTGCTGGACGCCCTCAAGGACAGGCTTGCACGCTACAAGCAGCCTAAGCGGGCCTTCTTCGTCGATGAATTGCCCCGCAACACCATGGGCAAGGTCCAGAAGAACACCCTGAGAGAGACCTATGGCACACTCTACCAGCCGGCCCATTCGGGTTGATGGAGAATGAGGGCCCTCTTCCCGTTATGTAGGAAGGGCGTGCCCGACACTTTGGCCTGAAGCGCGCCGCAGCAACAGCTTGCTGTTCTGATCATGCAAAGCCCTCGACACGGTGCGGAAGACCGCCGGCTTTCATCGGATTTGGCTGTTGAGCAGCCAAAGGCGTCCTGGTGCGTGTCCGCCGTGCCTCACCGGGTGAAACGCCGTACTGCCTGCCGAAGCGGCGATAGAAGGTCGAGAGGTCGTTGAAGCCGCAGAGAAAGGCGATTTCCGCGATGGACAGCCGTTCGGATCCTGGGTCTCCAAGCAGTGCCAGGCTGTTCTCCAGCCGGCGTCGCGCGACGAGATCTGCGAAACTTTCGCCCATATCCTCAAGCAAGGCATGAAGCCATCGTGACGACATCCCCAGCTCGGCTGCGGCCTGTCGGACGGTCAGGTCCGGATCACGCAGATGCGTTTCGATGTAGGTCAGAACCCGCTGACGCTGAAAGCTGCGATAGTTGTAGTGGCGTTTCGGTTCCGGTCGATCCCTTGCCTCGATGGCCAGGCCCAGAAGACCGCAGAGATGTGTGAGCAGACCCTGTTGAATGCAGTCGTCGAGATTGTCAGCCTCGCGCGCCAGTTCGCACATATGGCGGGTCAGGATCCCCATCAGGCCGTCTCCGGCGGGCAGATGCAGGAGCGGATTGCTTTTCGATAGCGGCAGGAAGGGGTGCACGAGTGACTGGGGAAGACACCAGCGTACAAGGCGCGCAGGCGTGTGCGAGATCACCTGGGAGGGCATTGTGGTGTCCAGCAGGACGATATCGCCCGGCTTCTGTGGCTGGCTGCCGTTCGCCCAGTGATAGGTGCCCTCGCCCTCGAATACGAGAACAAGGTGATAGTGCTGCGCTTCGCTGTCCTCACCGGACAGGCAGTCCTGAGTCACGATGACAGGGGGGGTGGCAATCTCGGACAGTGTGACGTTGGCCACGCGGCGGCTACGGATACTGAGATCCGCCGGGTGATCGCTGAGAAGCTCGACCGTCTTGTCCATCAGCTGAGGACAGGCAATCTGCTTTTCTGCGCTGCACTTGCTTCTTGACTCCATCATGAATCCCTCCCGGTTCTTTTTTCCCTCAAGCCTTAAGGACGCAAAAGCCTGTCGGAAAGTTCCCGAAAACAAGAATTCAGGGGTAATGACCTGAATCTTGCAGGTGAGACTGCCCGGAATGCCAAGCCTCGCTTCGCGGGGTGCGAAGACAGGATTCGGGGCAGCTGCTATCCTTAAGCTGGGTAGTATCCAAGCATGCCGGTTCTTTGGGCTCGGCCTGGAAGGTCATGATACATGACTGGCGACAAGGGAAATGAGATATGGCGGCAATCAGCCCGGGCCTTCTTCCAGGCTGAGGTGGAGCGCCTGATGGATCGCCTTTACGGTACGGCGCTGCGCCTGACGGGCAATCGCAGCGACGCCGAGGATCTGGTGGCCGACAGTCTGGCCAAGGCCTGGAACAGACTTTCCGGATTACAGGACCGCCAGGCCTTCGAGAAATGGGTCTTTCGCATCCTGATCAATGGCTTCATCAGTGATTGCCGGCGGCAGAAAACCCGCCCGTGTGAAGTGGGGGCGGACAGGGAGGGAGAGTTCTCCCTGTTCGAGAAACTGCACCAGCCGTTCCTCCTGTGGTGGGGCACGCCCGAGCAGGAGCTTCTCGACAAGCTCTTGCGTGCGGATATCGAAAATGCCTTGGATGCACTGCCGGAAGAATTTCGGCTTGCCGTCGTCATGGTTGAGCTGTGGGGGCTCAGCTATGCGGAGACGGCGGAGATGCTCGATGTTCCGGTGGGAACGGTACGTTCCCGGATTAGTCGTGGTCGCAGCCTGCTGCAGAGTGCGCTGTGGCATCAGGCCCGTGAAGCCGGACTTCTTAAGGGCGAAGCGAAAGGGACCGCCGGATGACACAGGATCTGCGCTGCGAAGAGGTCATCGACAAGCTGCTGGAGTACCTTGATCGTGAGCTCGACCGCGAAACGGAAGATGCCCTGGCACAACATATGGAAACCTGCCGGGCCTGTTTTTCCCGGGCCGAATTCGAGCGGAGACTGCGGGCCAGGGTTCGCGAGACAGGCAAGGCCAGAGCGCCGGAGTCTCTGCGACAGCGCGTTCATGCTATCATGGAGCGGTATTGAGGCGAGAGACGTGAGGCAGGACTTGTCCGAGGGGGCTTGAATGGTTGCTATCCTGGGATTTTCCAAGGATAAGGTCACGGCTGCCGTGCAGGCGATGTATGGAGATGTGGCGCGCGATCCGCGACAGCATTTTCACTTTCCTGTCGGCCGTACGGCCGCGCGGGCGGTGGGCTATCCCGAAGACACCCTGGACCGTCTGCCGCAGCACGCGGTCGAGCGCTTCGTCGGCGTGGGATATCCTTTTCGCGCCAGCGTAATCCAGGAGGGTGACCGGGTGCTCGATATCGGCTCTGGCGCCGGATGCGACAGCCTGATCGCCAGTTCCCTGGTCGGTGACAGCGGCAAGGTCTGGTCCCTCGACATCACGCCGGAGATGCTTGGCCGTTTGCGAGCGACGCTGTCTGAAGCCGGTATCGACAATGTAGAACCTATCGAGGCCGATGCCGAGCATATCCCCCTGCCCGACAATTCCGTCGACGTTGTCACCAGCAATGGCGTCCTGAACCTGATCCCTGCAAAGCGCACGGTCCTGGCCGAGATCTTCCGCGTGCTCAAGCCCGAGGGCCGGATGCAGCTGTCGGATATTGTCATCGACAGGCCCGTGCCGCTGGGGGGACGGAGCGATCCCGAGTTATGGGCGGAATGCGTGGTTGGCGCCTCGGTCAAGGAGGACTACCTGGCCCTGTTCCGGGAAGCTGGCTTCACGGACATCGTCGAACTGCGCGAATTCGACTATTTTTCAGAAAGCCCCAGCGCGGACACGCGCCGCATTGCGGCCGGCCTGGGTGCACGTTCCATCGATATCGCGATGCGACGGCCCGCACATGCCGTGTCGCCTGGGCGCCTTGACCGCCTCACCAGCCGCCTACACCCGAAGCGGCTGGCTCGTGTCGGTGCGCGCGGCCTGTGGGGTGCCGTGGCCGCAGCGACCGCCATACTCGCCTGCTATGGCCTCGTGGCTCTCTTGGGGCTGGCCTCGCTCTTGGGGCTTGGCCTGACCCTTCCCGAGGGGCTCTGGGCTGTCGCAATCTTTGCCGCTACAGTCCTTGCCGTTGTTGCCACGGCCGTGAACTTGCCCCGCCATGGCCGGCCCTGGCCCTTGCTGGTATCGGGAACTGGGGCTGCCCTTGTCGGCTATGTGCTGTTTGTCAGCTATGACCCCCTGATCGAGGCCCTGGGCTTCATTATACTTGTCGGTGCAATCGGATGGGATCTCTATCAGGTCTACCTTGCCGAGTGCGTTCCGGAGCCCCGCAGGCGGTTGCGCCAGTCCAGGGCTTGATGAAGCGACCCTCCAGATTCTCAAGATAGCGGGCTTTTCTCCGCTTGTTGTCACCGATCCTGGCATTTGGGCTTCAAGGAGCAAAGTTCATGTGTATGGTGATCCAATATGGACCAAGAGCCAGCTGCTTGAGACGGGGTGGAATGCTTCAGGCGCTCGAAGAGGAATATCGCCATTTAATCGGCCTCTGGAAAGGGGCGCGCACGGGGCAGGGCGTGCCCACACGCGAGCGCTTTGACCCCATGTCCTTGCGCGGCCTCGTCGCCCGGGTTCACTTGCTGGAATTCGAGGAGCAGGACAAGCTGATCTTTCGTCTTTCGGGCGCGAACGAGCAGGCGCGTTTGGGAGAGAACCCGAAGGGGGAAGATTACCTGGCCCTGGTCGACGCTCCAGCACGCGCTTACCTTGGGCGGAATATGCACAATATGCTGTTCCATCCGACGGGCCTGGTCTTCACGACGGAAGAGATCCATGCAGACGGCAGCCGCATAACCACGCGCTTCATTGCCTTGCCGCTACGTGATACGAGACGCGGGCGCGACCAGGTGATTGCCCTTGTGAGCGAAAAGGGCCCCAAGCAGCATCTCCAAGCCACTTTTCCGGTGCCGCGCGACCGTGAATGGCACGATGAGGTGATTGCCGTTGAAACCGTGGACTTGGGCAACGGAATACCGGACATTCCCGTTTACAAGCGCGAAGTCCCATCCTCTTGAGCGGATCGCATTGCCGCGGCACTGTCGCTGACAGGATCGAGGGACAGACGGCGCTATGCAGGAGGTGGAATGATTGATGCAACTGACCATGCGCACCTGAAGCGCTGTATTGATCTTGCGACAGTTGCGCTTGAGGCCGGGGACGAGCCCTTCGGCTCGGTGCTTGTCTCTGCCGAAGGTGAGGTTCTGGCTGAGGATCACAATCGCGTGGTCTCCGGGGACCAGACGCGCCATCCGGAATTCGCCCTGGCGCGCTGGGCGGCTGTCAACATGACACCTGAAGAACGAGCAGGCGCGACGGTCTATACCTCAGGTGAGCATTGTCCCATGTGTGCAGCGGCGCATGGTTGGGTTGGCCTGGGACGGATCGTTTATGCCAGTTCGTCTCGGCAACTCAGGTCATGGATGGCGGAGATGCAGGTGCCGCCTGCGCCTGTCCGGGCATTGCCGATCCAGGAGGTGGTTCCCGGGCTGGAGGTCGAGGGCCCAGTGCCCGATTTGGCTGAGCAGGTTCGCAGCTTGCAACAGAAGCGGCACCAATCCTGACACTCTTGGCTGGCGAACGCCATGAGGACTGATCCCTTAATGACGCTGGACGCTTTATATGCAGGGGATAAGTGGACTTTCTTACCACCGATGACGTAGTGGTTACGGCCTGATTCGGGGTCTGCGCGCATTGCCCTTTTCTTCAGAAAGGGTCTAAACTGTGGTCTAAGGTGTATACGTGCTTTAACTCTGGACGTTGCAAGCCCACGTTCTAGTTAGAGAAATTCATTCAATGCAAACCTTGAACCAGGGAGAGAAACATGGCGGGCAAGGACCGAAAGCCGACGACAACGGATGCGGGGATTCCTGTTTCCAGCGATGAGCATTCGCTGACGATTGGGCCGGATGGCCCGATCCTCTTGCAGGATCACTATCTCATCGAGCAGATGGCGAATTTCAATCGGGAGCGGATTCCGGAACGCCAGCCACATGCCAAGGGCGGCGGCGCCTTCGGCCACTTCGAGGTGACCCAGGACGTCAGCAAGTACACCAAGGCCGCAGTGTTCCAGCCGGGCACCAAGACCGAGACACTGATCCGCTTCTCGACGGTTGCCGGCGAGCGCGGCAGCCCCGATACCTGGCGCGATCCGCGCGGCTTCTCGCTGAAGTTCTATACCAGCGAAGGCAACTACGACATGGTCGGCAACAACACGCCGGTCTTCTTTTTGCGCGACCCCTTGAAGTTCCAGCACTTCATCCGTTCGCAGAAGCGCCGGGCGGACACCAACCTGCGCGACCATGACATGCAGTGGGACTTCTGGACCCTCTCGCCCGAGTCCGCACACCAGGTGGCCTGGCTGATGGGTGATCGCGGCATTCCCAAGACTTGGCGCAACATGAACGGCTATTCGAGCCACACTTACATGTGGGTCAACGCAAAGGGCGAGAAGTTCTGGGTGAAGTATCACTTCAAGACTGACCAGGGCATCGACTTCCTGCCCCAGGAGGAGGCCGATCGTCTGGCCGGTGAGGATGGCGACTATCACCAGCGCGACCTCTATAATGCGATCCAGCGCAAGGAGTATCCCAGCTGGACGCTCTACATGCAGATCATGCCCTTCCACGAAGCCGATAGCTATCGCTTCAATCCCTTCGACCTGACCAAGGTCTGGCCGCATGCGGACTATCCGCTGATCGAGGTGGGACGGCTGACGCTAGACCGCAATCCCACCGACTATCACACCGAGATCGAGCAGGCGGCCTTCGAGCCGAACAACCTGGTGCCGGGCATCGGGCCGAGCCCGGACAAGATGCTGCTGGGACGTCTCTTCTCCTATGCCGATGCGCACCGCGCCCGCATGGGGGTCAACTACAAGCAGATACCGGTGAACCGCCCCAAGGCGCCTGTCCACAGCTACAGCAAGGATGGAGCGATGCGGGTTGAGAACGTGTCAGACCCCGTCTATGCGCCGAACTCGAAGGGCGGCCCGGCGGCCGATCCCGAACGCTATCCCGAGGATGCAACCTGGCAGGCTAGCGGAGAGTTCGTGCGCGCACCTTACAGCAAGCGCAAGGACGACGACGATTTTGGCCAGGCCGGTACGCTGGTGCGTGAGGTCATGGACGATGCCGCGCGCGACCGCCTGGTCTCGAACGTCGTGGGGCACCTGAAGGACGGCGTGTCCGAGCCGGTGCTGGAGCGTGCCTTCGAGTACTGGCGCAACATCGACCCGGACATAGGCAACCGCATTGCCAAGGGTGTGAAGGGCGGCTGACCGCCCTGGCGCGCGGGTCGACTGTCCTATCGGCCCGCGCGCAGGCGCCCGACGATGCCGCTGGGGAAGAAGTAGACGCTGAGGATGAACAGCACGCCCAGCCAGAGCAGCCAGCGGTCGGGGTCGATGAGAGCTGGAAGCAGGGGCAAGTCGCCAAGAGCCGAGGCGCCGATGTCCATCAGGTTCTGCAGGTAGTTGCGGGCCAGGATGAAGAGCGTGGCGCCCAGTACGGCGCCGTAGATGGAGCCCATGCCGCCGATCACCAGCATCAGCAGGATATCGATCATGATGGTCAGGCTGAGCGTGGTGTCGGGACCGGTGTACTTCAGCCAGATCGCCATCAGCGAGCCGGCCAGCGAAGCCACACCGGCCGAGAGACAGACCGCGATGGTGCGGTAGATCACCGTGCGATAACCGATCGCCTCGGCGCGGAAGGTGTTCTCGCGGATCGCCTGCAGGACGCGGCCGAAGGGCGCGTTGACGAAGCGCAACAGCAGCAGGACGAGCCCGGCGGAGGCGAGGAACACCAGGTAGTAATTGAGCAGGCGCCCATCGACCTTGACGCCGAGAATCTCCGTGTCGATCAGCTTGAAGGCGGGGCCGAGCTCGCGCGGCACCCGGTAGCTGAGGCCGTCCTCGCCGCCGGTCAGTCCGGAGAGCTGCGAGGCGAGGATCATGAAGGCGCTGGAAACCGCCAGGGTCACCATGGCGAAGAAGATTGCTCTTACACGGAGTGAGAAGAGCGCGATGACGAAGGCAAGGGCAATCGACACCGCCAGTCCTGCCAGGCTGCCGAGCAGTATGCCGCCCCAACTCGCCGGCCAGAGCTCGAGCATGATGGCGACGCCATAGGCGCCGATGCCGTAGAACATGGTGTGCGCGAAAGAGACCACGCCGGTATAGCCAAGCAGCAGGTCGTAGCTCGCCACCAGGACGATGAAGACGCAGATGGTCGCGGCGGTGTTGAGCGAGCGCGTGCCGGGAAAAAGGAAGGGGGCGAAGGCGAGACCCACCAGGATCGCCAGCAGAATGAGCGTCAGGCCGCGGCTGCGCGGCAGGTCGCCGGAGAGCAGAGCGTTCAGCATGTCCTTGATCCTCCCGCGCTCATTGCTTGTTGATCGGCAACAGGCCCTGCGGCCGCCACATCAGCACCGCCACCATCAACAGGATGTTGGAGCCGAGCGCCAGCTTGGGCATCAGATAGCCGGTGTAGTTGGCCAACAGCCCGACCAGCAGCGCGCCGATGAAACAGCCGTGCACCGAGCCGAGGCCGCCTATGATGACGACGATGAAGACCAGCACCAGGACGTCGAGGCCCATCTGGGCGGTGATGATCTGCTCGTAGAGGCCCCACATCACGCCGCCCAGGCCGGCAAGCGCCGACCCGGCGACGAACACCAGGATGAAGATCAGGCGGATGCGATAGCCCAGCGCCTCGACCATCTCGCCGTTCTCGACCCCGGCGCGAATCAGCAGACCGGTCCGGGTGCGTCCCAGCACCCAGAGCAGGGCCAGGAAGATGATGAGGCCGAGAATCACGGAGTAGACGCGGTACTTCTCGATCGCCACCATGCCGAAGATCCAGGCGCCTGTGAACGCTTCCGGGCGCGGCAACGGAATGGCATCGGGCCCCCAGATGAGGCGAATCAGTTCCTCGGCAACGATCAGGCCGCCCATGGTCACCAGAATCTGCTTCAGGTGAGCGCCGTAGACAGGGCGCACGATGACCCGCTCAAAGACGTAGCCAAGACCTCCTGCGACCATCATGGCCGCCAGCATGGCCGGGAGCACTGCGCCCAGATTGAGCAGCACGGAGTCCGCGCCTGTCCACCCCCCTGCAGATAAAAGGACCGTGGCGCCGACGAAGGCGCCGATGGAGATGAAGGCGCCGTGGCCGAAGTTGAGAATGTCCATCAGGCCGAAGACCAGGGTCAGGCCCGAGGCCATGACGAAGATCATCATCCCCATGGCAAGCCCGGCCAGGGTCAGGGTCGCCCAGGTTGGGCCGCTGCCGATCAGGAGGTAGCCCAGGATCAGGAAGACCGGGACGAGGAGATAGGGCACCCACTTTCCGAACCGTTCGGAGAGCGGCGCCCGTGGGGCAGCGGTTTCGGTCTGGCTGGCGGTCTGATCGGTCATTGGTGGGTATCCAGGCTGAGGCCGAGAAGGCGTTGCTGCAGGGCCTCGTTTTCGGCCAGTTCGGACATGGCGCCGGTATGGACGATCTGTCCGTCATCCATCACAGCCACGCTGTCGCCGACAGCGCAGGCCATGCGGAAGTTCTGTTCGACAAGCAGAATGGTGGTTTCGCTGCGCTTGAGGTCGAGAAAGGCCTCGATCAGGGCCTCGACGATCGAGGGGGCGAGCCCCTTGGTCGGTTCGTCGATCAACAGCAGGCGGCGTGGCTCGCTGATCGCCCGGGCAATCGCGAGCATCTGTTTCTGGCCACCGGAGAGATTTCCTGCCGGCAGCCGCCAGAATTTCTTGAGCGCCGGAAAAAGCTCGAAGATCCAGTCCAGCCGCGCATTGTCCATGGGGCCCTTCCGGGCCGCCAGGACCATGTTTTCCTGGACCGTCAGGTTTCCGAAGAGACCCATGTTCTCCGGAACGTATGCAAGGCCCAGGCGGGCGATGTCCGCCGTTCCCATGCCACCGATTTCGGTGCCGTCGAAGACGACCCGCCCCTGAGATGGATTCCAGAGGCCCATGATGCTGCGCAGGGTGGTGGTCTTGCCGGCACCATTGCGGCCCAGCAGCATGGTCAGGCCTCCGGCGGGTACATCCAGGTCGACGCCCTGCAGAATATGGTACTGGCCAATGTGGGTGTGGACGCCCTCGAGACGCAGCAATGGTTCAGGCATGGCCGCTCCTGACGCCGAGATAGGCTTCCTGGACAATGGGCGAGGCGATCACCTCCTCGGGCGGGCCGTCGGCGACCAGGGCACCGTTGTGCAGCACGATGATCCGGTCGGCCAGCGAGCGCACCACGTCCATCTTGTGCTCGACCAGCAGGACGGTCTTGGTGCGATCGCCCTTGATCTCGCGGATCAGGTCGAGAATGACCGGCACCTCGTCGGCGCTCATACCCGCGGTGGGTTCGTCGAACATCAGCACCTCGGGCTCGAGTGCCACAAGCACAGCGACCTCGAGGCGGCGCTGGCCGCCGTGCGGCAGTGCTGCGGCCGTTTCGCCGGCGCGCTCGATCAGGTTTGTGCGGTCCAGCAGGATCTCGGCCTCCTCGATCAGGCTGCCGAGAGCGCTCGCGCGTGTCAGGAGGTTGAGGCCGAGGCCGCGCCGGCTCTGGATTGCCAGGCGCACGTTCTCCAGCACGGTCAGGTTGGGAAAGAGGTTGGTCAACTGGAAGGCGCGCCCGATGCCGCGGTGGGTGCGTGCTGGCGCGCTCAGGCCGGTGATGTCCTCGCCGAACAGGCGGACCTGGCCGGCGCTCGCCTTGAGCTGACCGGAAATCATGTTGAAGTAGGTGGTCTTGCCCGCGCCGTTGGGCCCGACGATGGCGGTCAGGCTGCCGCTCTCGTAGCGGCAGGAGACAGAATCCACGGCGACGTGGCCGCCGAAGCGGATCGTCAGGTTCTCGGTCTCGAGCACAGGGTGGCTGGATGCGGGCATTGGCTTGGCTCTTTGAGGGACGGAACTGGCGGGGCACAGCGTAGCGTGCCCCGCCAGGTTAAGATCGGATCTTACCGATCGTTGCGGATGGGGATGTCCATGTCTTCGATCTCGAGTGTGCGGACAAGCTCGGGGATACCCCAATCGACGTCCTCCTCGACCCGGATCTTGAAGTGGTACATCGCCTGCAGGGCCTGATGATCCTCCTCGCGGAAGCGCATGGTGCCCTTGGGCGTCATGAACTCCATGCCTTCCATGGTGGCGATCAGGTCCTCGGTCTCGGTGCTCTCGGCCCGGCGCAAGGCTTCGACGATGGCGACGCCCGCCGACATGCCGCCGGCAGTGAAGAAGTCCGGCGGTTCGTTGTGGCGCTCGAAGTGCTCTTCGACGAACCAGTCGTTCATCTCGTTCTCGGGGATCTCATAGTAGTAGTAGGTGGCACCTTCCATGCCCGGCAGCTCCTTGTACGCCGCCATGGCGGCCAGGATGTTGCCGCCCGAGGCGAGCTCGATGTCGAAGCGCTCCGGTGCCAGGGCCTTGATCTTGCCCAGCGGGTTGCCGCTGCCGGCCCAGACCACCCAGATGATCTTGCGTTCGCAGTTCTCCGCCGCGTTCAGTTCGTCGAACAGACGCTGAGCGTGGGCGGTGAAGTCCGTCGCATCCTGCGGGGCGTACTCCTCGAAGACCAGGCGCGCGTCCGTGTCGGCGAGCGCCTCCTTGAAGGCGGCGACGCCGTCACGGCCGAAGGCGTAGTCCTGGGCCAGTGTGGCGATGCAGTTGCCGTCCTTGCCGAGAGCGACCGCGTTGGCAATGGCGTCCTGCGAGGAGTTGCGACCGGTCCGGAAGATATAGCGGTTCCACGCCTCGCCGGTGATGGAATCGGCGACCGCCGGCTCGACCAGCAGGATCTTCTCGTACTCCTGGGCGACCGGCAGCATGGCAAGCGCGACGCCGGATGAGACCGCCCCCACCGCCAGGGTGACCTCGTCGTCTCCATAGGCTTCGGCCAGCATGGTCTTGCCGATATCCGGCTTCAACTGGGTGTCCTTCTCGATCACCTCGATGGGCCGGCCGTCGATCTCCATGGTGCCCTCCGTGGCGTACTCCAGGCCCATCATCAATCCGATATGGGACTGCTCGCCGTAGGCCTCGTATGCCCCCGTCTTGCCATAGACATGGGCAATCTTGATGGGATCCTGGGCAAGCGCACTGCCGCCGGCCAGGAGTCCCGCGGCGGCCGTCGCGGCCGCCAGGGTCGATAGCAATCTCCGCATTGGTTTCTCCCTTTCCATGATTGTGGTTATCATTTTTATTCTCTCTTTGCCGCTGCACCCGAAACGCGGTAACCGACATCCTTCACCAGCACCAGGGCCCGCCCTTCGCAGATCGTGCGGCTCTCGCCGTCGCGGCAGAGGGTGGCCAGGTCCACGAGATTCTTCTCCGGCCGGATGCGCGTGATGGTGACGCTCGCCGTCAGCGGTGCGCCCACCTCTGCGGTGCCGACGAAGTCCAGTGTCTGTTTCAGGTAGTTCGTGCCATATCCGGGTAGCTCGGCGCCCAGCAGATAGGAAAACAGCCCGCCAATCAGCGGCTCCGGCACGCCATGTCCTGTATTCGGCGCTCCGCTGAGTGCCTCGTAACCGGCGATGGCCTTGGCATCAAAGGTGCGGGTGGTGCTGGCGGAGTCGCCGGTCTTCATGGCAGTGTCTCCTCACCGAGCGAAATGCGCGTTTCGCCGTCCAGGGTCAGCGTCCCGTCCGCCGTGCGGAGGATCCGTGTGGCGAGGCGGCACTCCCGGTCCGAGGGATAGTCGAGAACCTCCACTTCCAAGCGTACGATCTCACCCGCAAAGGTCGGGGCCGGGAACATCAGGTTCTGCGTCGTCTGCCGCGTCCCGGGGAAATGAGTGGCGACCAGCCCGCGCAGTGCCGCATAGAGCAGCATGCCGTGGGCGACCGTACGCCCGAAGCGGGTCTCCGCTGCGAAGGCGGGATCGACATGGATGGGATTGTCGTCGCCACTGATTGTGGCGAAGCGGTCGAATTCAGCTTGGGTGAACTGGCGATCGGACGAGAAGATCGTGCCGACGGCGGGCTGCTCGCTGTGCGTCCTCATTGCGCTCCTCCTGCCCTGGCGGACGGTTCCTCCTCGCTGTGGGAACGCGCGCGCAGCACGTGCTTCTGCACCTTGCCCGCCGGCGTGCGCGGGAAGTCCTCGACAACGAAGAAGCGCTTGGGAATGCGGTAGCCGGCGAGATGCTCGCGGCAATAGGCGGCAATGGAGTCCAGGTCGATTTCCTCGCCGGGTCGTGGCCGGAGATAGGCGTGGCCGATCTCGCCCCAGCGCTCGTCCGGAACGCCGACCACGGCCACCTCGAGCAGCTGGGGATGGGTCAGCATCATCGCCTCGACCTCGGCCGGATAGACGTTTTCGCCGCCGGAGATGTACATGTCCTTGATGCGGTCGACGAGGTAGAAATAGCCCTCGTCATCCCGGCGCGCCACGTCGCCGGTGTGCAGCCAGCCATCGACGATGGTCTTCTCCGTGATCTCGGGCCGGTTCCAGTAGCCGGGCGTGATGTTGGGCCCGCGCAGCAGCAGCTCTCCCGCCTCGCCGTCGGCGACGTCCCGGCCCTCGTGATCGACGATCCGGGCTTCCACCAGCAGCTGCGGCTTGCCCACGGAGCCGGGCTTGTGGGTCACGTTCTCGGCATCCATCAGGAAGGTCGTCGGTCCGGTTTCCGTCATGCCGCAGCCCTGCTGGATGTAGGCGCCGCGCACGGCGTAGGTCTGCAGCACGTGATCCGGCAGTGGTGCACCGCCGGCGCTCCAACTGCGCACCCGGGTCAGGTCGACCTCCGCGAAGCGCTCATGCAGGCTGAGCGCCTGATAGACCGCCGGCACGGCGAGCAGCGCCGTCAGTTCGCCGCCGCCGATCAGGTCGAGCAGCCGGTCGGCGTCGAAACCGGGCAGCACCTTGACGGAGCCGCCGCAGATCAGCGTGGGCAGGGTGTGCAGGTTGATGCCGGCCGTGTGGAACAGCGGCAGGTAGCAGGGCGTGGTGTCGGCGCCGGTGAGATGGGTCGGCTGTGCGATGTTGATGTAGTTGGCGAGCGCCATGCCGAAGGTCTGGATCACCGCCTTGGGCGTGCCGGTCGTGCCGGAGGTATAGAGCATGTACCAGGCGGCGTCGGGATCGCGCTCCTCGACGCGCGGCGGCCAGCTCGGCGTTTCTTCGGCGGCGATCAGGTCCTCATAGCTTTCCGTGCCCTGCGTTTCCTCCAGCGGGACCAGCGACAGGTCGCGCCCCGTGGCCAGCTTGCCGGCGAGTTCGGCCGTGGCCGCGTCGTGCAGCAGGATGCGGGGCGTGCAGTCCTCGACCACCGGTGTCAGTTCGCTTGCGGTCTGGCGCCAGTTGAGCGGTGTCAGGATGACGCCGGCCTTGCCGCAGCCGAAGAGGATCTCGAAGAAGGCGATGCAGTTGTGACAGAGGATGGCGACACGCTCGGCGGGCTCGATGCCGCGCCGGCGCAGGGCCGCGGCGAAGCGCTCGGCCCGATCGTTGAGCTCGCGATAGGTCACGCTTCGGCCGGTTGCGACCTCGTGCATGGCCGTCTTGTCCGGCGAGAGACTTGCGCGCTTGGCGGCGAAATCGAAGACCTGGAACATCCTGCCTCCTCCTTCGCTAGGCGGCCCGGCCAAGGAACCGCGCCACGCCGGCGCGGGTTTCCGGGCGTGTGACGTGATCGACGAAACTGCGGCGCTCGGCCTCGAGGGCCTCAGCGATCGAGGCGCGGCGAGCGGCATCGAACAGCCGCGCCTTGGCGGCGCGCAGGCCGCCGTCGACCTTGGCCGAGAGAGCTTCGGTCCAGGCCTCGACCTGACGATTCAGCTCCGCTGCCGGCGCGACGGCGTGGGCGAGGCCCAGAGCCTTGACTTCCTCTGCGGCGACCCGGCGGTTCAGCAGCTGGATCTCGGCGGCCCGGGCATGCCCGATGCGCTCGGGCAGCAGCGCGCTCCAGCCGCCGTCGGGGCTGAACCCGACCTCGACGTAGTAGGGGGCGAGGAAGGCATCTTCGGCCAGGACGACGAGATCGGCGGCGAGCACCAGGCCGAGGGAGCCGCCGGTCACCGGACCCTGGACGCGGGCGATTACGGGCTGGGGCAGGTCGAGCAGCGCCAGGATCGCCTCGTTGAGCAGGCCCACGAGCTGCGTTGAATAGGCGGCGACGTCCTCAGCCTCGTGGAAAGCGGCGAGATCGCCGCCGGTGGAAAAGCTGCGGCCTGCGGCGGCGAGCACCATGAGGCGCGCGCTGTCGTTCCGGCGGACCTCAGCGATGGCCGTGAGCAGCTCCTCAAGCAATTCGGGCACCAGGCTGTTGTGCCGGTCCGGCCGATTTAGGGTCAGCCGGGCGATGGCGCCGTCGATCTCGCAAAGGACCAGCGTCCCGCTCATGCCGAGCCTCCCTCGGCGGCGCGCGGCTTGAGACCGTTGGCGATCATGTCCATCACGCTGGCGACCACGGGGCCCGGATCGCGCTCTACTTCCCAGATGCCATAGCGCAGCCCGAGGAAGAGCGAGATTCCCATCAGCGCCCAGCTCTCAGCATCGGCGTCCTGGACGCGGATCTCGCCGCGCGCGGCCGCCGCCTCGCAACGCGCGCGATAGGCCGCACCGAAATCCTGGAAATAAAGACGGAACGCCTCGGGGTCGACGAACTGAGCCTCGAGGACGATACGATAGAGGTCGGGGTAGAGCCGCACGAAGCGGATGAAAGCCTCCATGCCCTGCGCCTCGGCGGTCAGGCGGTCGGCGCCCTCGTCCACATTGTCGCTGAGGAAGTCGCGCAGCCGCCGGCCGAGATCGAAGACCAGGGTGCGGAACAGCTCCTCCTTGCTGGCGAAGTAGATGTAGAAGGTGCCCTGGGCGGTGCCGGCGGCCGAGGTGATGCCGGCCACAGAGGCCTCGTGAAAACCCTTGCTGCCGAACTCAACCTGCGCCGCATCGAGCAGCTTGCGCACGGTGCGCGCGCCGCGGCGCGTCTTCGGCGGGTTGTTCAGTTCCGGTAGGGCCTGGTCCAAGGCGCGACTCCCCAAGTGTTTCTTCCCGTGACAGCTTTCGCCGGACCGATGGCATCGGCTTGCAATTTCCACTGTCGTGCGTTTTCTTATTATGAGACATGACTCAACTGTCATGTTTATACTAAGACCGCTTATAAGCTCCTGTCAATTCGATCGATTGTTTGCAGAGAGCAAAGGGCCGCAAGCCGGGAGAAGGGTGTGAGCGAAACGCCGTGGACGGCACTGCCGATGGAGGAGGGAGCTCCGCTGCACTATCGCGAACTGGGGGAGGGACCGCCGCTGTTGCTCCTGCATGGGTTCGGCTGTGACGGTCACAGTTTTGACGGGCTGGCCGACTGCCTGAAGGAGCGATTTCGCGTCATCATTCCCGACCAGCGCGGGCACGGCCGCTCGGCGGCTTGTACCTTCCCGAATGTACGAGACGTAATGGATCCTCTTGATTGCCTTGCCGACGACGCGGCCCACCTGATCGACCGCCTTGCCGGGCAGCCGGTGGTGGCGCTGGGCTGGTCCATGGGCGCAGCGGTGCTCTTTGCCACCATTGCACGCCATGGTCAGGCGCGCTTTGCCGGGCTGGTCGTCGAGGACATGGCGCCGCGGGTCGCCAATGACTCCGGATGGGACCTGGGCCTGATCGGTGCCGGCTCCCCCAAGGAGACCGCCGCGGTGTCCGAGCGCATGGCGGAAGACTGGCCGCAGGTGGTCGAACGCATGGCGCCGCGCGTCTTTGCCGATGCCGAGACATCCCTGGTCGGCGAACTACAGCGGACCATGCTGGACAGCGATCCCGGGGCCATGGCGCTGCTCTGGCGTGCCCTGGCCACGGCGGATTTCCGCGAGACCTGTTCGGCGATCGATCTCCCCGTCCTGCTGACGCGCGGCGCGCACAGCCGGCTCTATCCTGCCGAGACGATGGACTGGCTGGCCGCACGCATGGTGAAGGCGGAGTGCCGGACCTACCTGCACTCGGGCCACGCCCCCCATCTCGAGGAGCCCGACCGTTTCGCCGCGGACCTTGCTGCGTTTGCCGGGCGATGTGTTGCCGAACGGGGTGAATCCATCTGAGGTGAGGGCTTCTGAACTCCGAGCATGGCGCCAAGGCTTGGTAACCCTGTGGCGGAAGGCGGGAAAAATTGACATTCCTCCCCTCCCTTCCGTTTCCATCGGGTTCGGTTGGGGGACGCTGTCTCAGCGACGCGTGCCCACGATGATCCAGTAGTCACGGGGCACGCAGATGCCGAGTTCGGTGGCGAAGCCATCGTGAAAGGCGATCCAGTCCCGCTTGAGGGATTCGAGCTGGTTGGCGTCCAGCTTGCCTGCCAAGGTGTGGAGGGGGCCATAGCCGTTGAGGAAAGTCTCCCAGGCGGTTTGGCCATCGGGTTCGCGATAGAAGGAGGTGCCTCGCTCCAACCTGAGGTCGAAGGCTTCGCCCAGCAATTCGCCCACGCGTTCCGGCTTGCCCCATTCGAAGGGCGAGGGGGGCGGCGACCCCGCGGGGGCGGGCATGTAGCCCTTCATGATCTTGAACATCTCGAAGACGTTTCCGTCGGGCGTCCAGGTGGCCAGCGCCAGTCGGCCGCCGGGACGGCAGACCCGCGACAGCTCGGCGGCGGCGTCCTCGGGCCGCTGCACGAACATGACGCCGAAGGTCGATATGACCGCGTCGAAGGAGGCATCTCGATGAGGCAGCGCCTCGGCATCGCCCAGGTCGAAGGAGATATCGAGATTGCGGGTGGCGGCGATCTCCTTTGCCGTGGACAGCATGTCGGGTGCAAAATCGACACCCGTGACGTCGAAGCCGCGTTCGGCAAGGCGTCGGGCTGTCCAGCCCGTGCCCGTCGCGACATCCAGAATCCGCTCTTCGGCTACTGGTGCAAGAGCGTTGATGCAGTGTTCGATCGCGTCGAGGATGCCGCGACTGATCTCGTCATAGGCGCGGCCGGCGCTCGACCAGGTGGCCGAGGGCGTTTCGTTGTGGCTCCGGATGGCATTGTCCGGATGTTCCGTTGCTGTCGTCATCGTCGTCTCCTTCAAAAGTGATATACAGCTAAGGAAAACCTGCGATAGGGTGACAGCATTCCCGATCCCGCCCGTGTCCTTCCAGTTCACAAAGTGAACTTCGGATGATCGAATGCGGCGGGTTATGTACCCCGGGGAACCAAGGAGAAGCCGGGAGGCGATCCGATGTTCGAGGACAGTGGGTACGGACAGTTCTGTCCTGTCGCGAAAGCCGCCGAGATCCTTGCAACGCGCTGGACGCCGCTGATCCTGCGCGAGTTGATCAGTGGCAGTTCACGCTTCAACGACATTCACCGCGGCGTGCCACTGATGCCCCGTGCGTTGCTGTCGAGGCGCCTGAAGGAACTCCAGGCCGCGGGCATCGTGGAGCGCGTGCCGGCGGAGCATTCGAAGAATGCAAGCTATGTGCTGACCCAGGCGGGCGCGGACCTGCGCCCGATCATCGTCTCCATGGGCATCTGGGGGCGGCGCTGGGTGGAAAGCGCACTGGAAGGCCCCGACTGGGATGCCGGCGTGCTGATGTGGGACATGCGGCGCAGGGTCGATATCGGCTGTTTGGAGAGACCTCGCATCGTCCTGCAGTTCGAATACCACGACGCGCCCGCTGAAATGCGCCGCTGGTGGCTACTGATCGAGAACGGGGCGATCGACCTCTGCCAATCGGATCCGGGTTTCGAGGTCGATCTCTACGTGCTGACAACGGTGCGGGTCATGAGCCAAGCCTGGATCGGCAAACTGTCGCTGGGGCGGGCCATTGCAAACGAAGAGATCGTTCTGCATGGCGACGCCGAACTGCGCCGGAACTTCAGCCGCCTGTTGCAGCTCTCCGTGATCGTCGAAGCCACCAGCCAGCCGCCGCGCATGCAGTCGCAATCGCACTTGGCACGAAACCGGGCAAGCGGCCCGAGACCTTGAATTACGACATGACGGTCGAGGGAAGCCAGCTACCCGGATCCGCTGGTGGTGTCACAACAGTCCCGCCATGTGTTGCCAGAATTTCAGTCCTCGCCATAAGTGAGATAGAGGGCCTTCATGACTTGGCCTGCGGCCAGGTTGGCCTGCTCGCCGCCGATGTTCGTGGCGACAACGATTGCCAGATCCTGGTCCCGGTCGATCAGGATCTTGGCCAGGTTCATACTATTGGAGCCATTGTGGGTGTGCAACGGGCGTTCGGCCCAGTCGAACTGCTCGAAGCCCCAGCCGAGGGCATAGCCGCCTTCTTCGGGGGTGCCGGGCGGGGGGTTCGGGATTTTTGCCTGGACCTTGGGTTCCATGATGTAGGCCAGGGTTTTCGGTTCGACCAGATCGGGCCCGCTTTCCGCCTGGCCGGCGACCCAGCCGCCCCAGCGCGCGAAGTCCAGGATGGACATGTGGGCTGTCCCGGCCGGCCCCATGACGGGCGGAATATCCGCCGCAGCACCCCAGAGCCTGGCTTCGGGCTGACCGGCATCATCCGGCAGGTGTCCGACAAGCGCATCGATCAAGCCGGGCGTGGCAGTGGCGCCCAGGCCGGCTGTCTCAAGCTCAAGCGGCTGGAAGATCCGCTGCTGTATCAGCATCTCCCAGGGCTGTCCCATGGCCGTCTCGATCATGGTGCCAGCGATGAGATAACCGAAGTTGGCATACTGGAAAGGGGAGTCTTCGGGAACTTTCGGTTCGTGCTTCTTCCAGGCATCCAGTGCCATCAGACGCAAATCCGTCAGGTTGTGCTCGAAGGCATCGACGTTGAAGTAGATGTCGATCATCTCCTGCGTGTCGCTTGGAATGCCGCTTGAGTGCGAAAGAAGCTGCTCCAGACGGACCGCGGCCAGGGTTTCGTTCATGTCCGGGACCTTATCGCCCAGCACCTCCCCGATGGTGCTGTCCCAGCTCAGAAGGCCCTCCTCGACAGCCATGCCCGCCAACAGCGCCGTCATGGCCTTGGTGTCGGAGCCGATGTGAATCCGGTCCTGAACCCGGGCCTCTGCATCATGGCCGAGTGCCCTTAGTCCTGTCGCCCCTGCGGCAACGATTTCGCCTTGGCTGGCAACAGCGGCCACCAGGGCGGGCAGGGCATAGTCTTGCCGCACAGGTTCAAGTTGATCAGCCAGGTTGTCACGCGCCGAGGATACGCCTGGCAAGAAACTGGTGATGACGAGGGTAAGAACTGGCAGGAGAGCCAGGCGGAGAAGCGGCATGTCAGTCTCTTTCTTCTTGGTGGGACCGGTTGGTCCGGGCATTGGTTCCGGCCAGGAACGGGCTGGCTGCAGCCTGTGGCCGGAACGCAGTATGCGCGGAAGCTTCTTACTGCTTCAAGCCTGTCTATCGGGCAAGTCAGCGTGCACTTGCCGATGCGGGTCTTCCCAATAACGGCCAGGGGACGGGTCGAACCTCTGCTCAGGCGTTCGGTCTAGCCCCCAGGCTGTTCCTTGGCGAAGCCCCGGAATCAAAGGTTTTGTCGTGTCTATCCCGGAGGATCAGGCGATGGCGTTCGAGGGCTTTTTCCAGCGAGGCTTCGTATCGCACCAGAGGCGGCTTGAGTCCGTGCAGGAACAACTCCTTGCGCAGGTCGCGGGTTGTGCCGGTCAGGCTGACCTTCACGCCGCGCCGCTTGGCCTTCCTAGCCAATCCTTCCAGTGTGTTGGCCGCCGTGGAATCGAGGAAGGGCACGGCTGAAAGGTCGATCACCAGAGCCCTGTGGGAATCGGAGATACGTTCCAGGACCGCGGCGACCGATGCGGCCGCTCCAAAGAAGAAGGCGCCGGAGATCCGGTAGACCACGACATCGGGATCAGCGCTGGTCTGCTCGTCATAGGGCTGGCGTACGCTGCTTGGGCCATCGGCCTTGTCTTCCGGAACCAGCGGCACATGCCTGGCGACAGCAGTGGTTTTCGACATGCGATGAATGAAGAGGATCGAGCCCAGTGCGACACCCACGATAATGGCTTCGGTCAGGTCGCGGAAAATGGTCAGCAGGAAAGTCGACAACAGGACCGCGGCGTCACCGCGCGAGGCTCGCAGGAGGGTGGAGAAGGCCTGCTTCTCGATCATGTTCCAGGCGACAACGGCCAGGACCCCGGCCAGGCTCGCCAGCGGGATATAGCTGGCCAGCGGGGCGGCAAAGAGAACAAAGAGCAGGAGGAAAACGGCATGCAGCATGCCAGCCACAGGGCCATGTGCCCCGGCCCGGACATTCGTGGCCGTCCGCGCAATCGTTCCGGTCACGCAGATGCCGCCAAAAAGCCCGGATGCGACGTTTGCTGCACCCTGGGCCACCAGTTCGCAGTTGGAGCGATGGCGCCGTCCGGTCATGCCGTCCGCCACCACCGCGGAAAGCAAGGATTCTATGGCGCCAAGCAGGGTGAAGGCGAAGGCGCTTGGCAGGACGGCGAGGAGCTTATCCCAACCGAAATTCGGCAGGCCTGGCCGTGGCAAGCTGCTCGGAATGCCACCGAATTTCGTGCCGATGGTCTCGACCGGCAAGGCGAAGATACCGGCGGCAAGCGACGTCAGCACCACGGCGATCAACATGCCAGGCAAATGCGGCCGCAGCTTCTTCAGCCCCACGATCAGGAGGATCGTTACCAGTGATAGCACCAGGGTGGGCGTGTTGAAGCTCGGCAGGTGGTCCCAGAGGAAAGGCAGCTTCTCCAGCATGGGACCGGGTGCAGCGCGTTCGGGATCGAGCCCCAGCAGTTCCTGAAGCTGGCTGGCGAAGATGATCACGGCGATACCAGACGTGAAACCAACGGTGACAGGATAGGGGATGAACTTGATGTAGGTGCCAAGGCGCAGGAAACCCGTCAGCATCAGCATCAGGCCCGAAAGGATGGTGGCGAGTAGCAAGCCATCCATGCCATGGAGCTGAACCGTGGTGGCGACCAGCACGATGAAGGCGCCTGCGGGACCGCCGATCTGGAAGCGGCTGCCGCCCAGGGCTGACACCAGGAAGCCGCCAATGATGGCGGTATAAAGCCCCTGGGCCGGACTGGCGCCGGAGGCAATGGCAATGGCCATGGACAGCGGCAGTGCAACGATTGCCACGGTCAGACCTGCCATCAGGTCCGAACGCAGCTGAGTCAGGCCGTAGCCTTCCCGCAGGACCGTGAGCAGCTTTGGTGTGAAAAGTTCGAAAAAACTTATAGTGGAAGAGGGCGTGGATGTTTCTGGCTTCATTCTGTCCGGCTGCCTTTTACAAGGCGGCGGGATCGTCGGCATGGCTCGGCGGTCGCCGTCGCGGTGTGTTCTGGACTAAGGCTGTTCAGTTGTGCGGTGTTTCGACCGGGGATTTGAGACGGACCCCCCGACCGAGGGCATAGCTGGTGGCCTTCTCACCGATCAGTTCGATTCCCGCGAGATCCAGGGCCTCGACGACCCGGGTCAGACTTTCCACCACGCCCCGGACATTGCCTTGGCTGGCCTCCATACGCTGGATGGTGGGAAGCGAAACACCCGCCATTTCGGCAAGTGTCCTCTGGTCGATGCCCAAGAGTGCTCTTGCCGCACGCATCTGTGCTGCAGTGATCATTGCCGTGCCCATACTATATCCGTATCAGGATATATATAATATGCTTAATGATGTTTCAAACATTAATATTGATGCTATTGGTGAGTCCAATCTTAGGGCATCAGTGCCATCGGACGACGAGGAAACTTCAGGAGGGGAGAAGCCAGGTGTCTTGGTGAGCCGAAATTTCTGGCGTCTTTGTTCGTGGAGATTCAGGCAGGACTCGGATCGGCCGCCTGCGCCTTGACGCGCGGGTTCAAAAGCCTGGCGGCCACCAGGTCGCCGGTCACGTTTACCGTGGTGCGGCTCATGTCCAGGAGGCGATCGACGCCCATGATGATCACCATGCCCTCGACAGGAATGCCAAAGTTCGCGGCCACGCTGAGCAGGATGGCGATGCTGACCCCGGGTGTGCCAGGGGCCCCTATGGAGGAGGCGACCAGTGTGCCGGTAATCAATAGAGTTTGGGCGAGCGAGAGATCGATGCCGCTCAACTGGGCCAGGAAGAGAATGGCCACACTCTGATAAAGCGCGGTCCCGGCCATGTTCATCGTGGCTCCGAGCGGGACCACCAGGTTCGCTACAGCTTCCGCAACGCCCAGGCGGCGCGCCGTGGCAATGGTCATCGGCATGATGGCCGAGGAGCTGGAGGTTGAGAAGGCGAGCAGCAGGGTGCCCCCGCTCCGCGAGAGGAAATCCCAGGGGCGCAGGGAACTGAACAGCAGCAGGAGTCCCATGTAGAGCAGGAAGAGCAGGGCGAGACCCAGCAGCACGGTTCCGACATAGCCCGACATGCCGATCACGGTGTCGAGGCCGGCGCGCATCACCAGCTGTGCCATCAGCCCGAACACCGCAAAGGGGGCCAGGAACATCGCCCATTTGACGATGGTCATGGCAATGGCCAGCAGGGCGTCCATCACGGCGAGGAAAGGTGCCACCTTCTCGCGGCTGACCTGTATGGCCGCCAGGCCCACCAGCAGAGCCAGGACCACCACGGCCAGCATGTCACCCTGGACAATGGAGGCGGTCGGGTTGGTGGGCAGTATGCCGGTGATCGCCTCCGGAATCTTCGCGCCATCGATGGCCTCGCCGCCGCTCTCGTTGCTTGCCGGCGGAGTGGAGAAGCCGGCCAGCCCGCTGCCGGGCGTCAACCAGCGCGCCAGCCCCACGCCGATCCAGGCGGCCGCAAAGGTGGTGGCCAGGATGAAGCCGGCCAGTTTCAGGCCGATACTGCGCAGGTTCCCGCCGGAGCCTGCGCCGGTGATGCCGCCGATGATCGAGCCGAAGATCAGAGGCACCAGCACCATGGCGATAAGCCCGAGGAAGAGCTGGCCGGGCAGGGCCATCCAGGCGCCGAGCAGGTCCGCCGTGCGCGGGTCGAGCAGCCCCAGGTCCGGGCTGAGCAGGGAACCGACGGCAAAGCCAAGGACCATACCGAACAGGACCTGTGCCCAAAGCCGTGTGCGAATCCAGGCGCGCAGCTTGTAGCGCTGTTGGACGACCTGGAGTGTGTCTTGCCTGCTGTCTGCCATGAACCTGCCGATGCATGCTTTTCAGTCGCTGGGGGCACTATTCCTGAGGCGAGTGACATAGACAAGCAGCAGGGGCATAACAGAGGACTACGCCGATATATTTGGGGCAATGGGTGGCAGTATGCGTATTTCCAAGACCATCATCGGCTTTTTTCTGCTGGCGCAGCTCGCTTTTGCCAGCCTGGCGCAGGCACAGGAGGATCCACTGGCCTCCTGGAACGAAGGGCCGGCCAAGTCCGCCATCCTGGAGTTCGTGGTCGAGGTCACAGAGCCGGACAGCCCGGGCTATCTTGCGCCCGACGAACGGATCGCCGTATTCGACAACGATGGCACGCTCTGGTCCGAGAAGCCCCTGTACTTTCAGGTGCTCTTTGCCGTTGAGCGGGTCCAGGAGATGGCCGGGGACCACCCGGAGTGGACAGATACCCAGCCGTTCGAAGCGGCGCTCGAAGAGGACTGGAAGGCTGTGGCGGCTTCGGGAGGCCAGGGCCTGATGAAACTGCTGGCCGCGACCCAGAGCGGCATGACCGACAGCGCGTTCACAGCGAAAGTTGAGGACTGGCTCGATACGGCGCGCCACCCGCGTTTCGATCGACCGTTCACTGAACTGATCTTCCAGCCGATGCTCGAGGTGCTGACGTATCTGCGGGCCAACGGTTTCCGCACATGGATCGTTTCCGGCGGAGGCATCGATTTCATGCGCGCCTGGACGGAGGAGACCTATGACATACCGCCCGAACAGGTGATCGGCAGCCAGGTCGATCTCGATTACCTCTCCGACGCCGAGGCGCCCACCTTCGAGCGCAAGTCGGGAACCTTCTTCTTCACTGACGGAGCGAACAAGCCCATTGGCATCCAACGTCACGTGGGCCGCCGGCCCGTCATCGCCTTCGGCAATTCCGACGGCGACCTGGAGATGCTCGAATGGACGACGACGGGCGAAGGACCGCGCCTTGGGATGCTCATCCACCATACGGATGCGGAACGCGAGTGGACCTATGATCGCGAGAGCGATATCGGCCGGCTGGACAAGGGGCTCGACGCAGGGCCGGCGCGCGGCTGGATCATCGTCGACATGGCGGCGGACTGGGCGCAGGTCTATCCGTGGCAGAGCCTCCCATGACCACCTGGATTCACGAGCAGAGGCTGGCGGCCGTTCACCAGGCTGTTCTGGACACCGGGGCCCGCACGGTGCTCGATCTCGGCTGTGGCGACGGGGACCTGTTCCTGCGTCTTGTGCAGGAGTCCCGTTTCGAGAAGCTGGTGGGCGTGGAACTTTCGGCAGACGCTCTGGACAGGCTGCGCGCCAAGCTTGCCGAGCAGGCAGAGCCTCCGGCTGCCCACATCGAGCTGGTGCATGCCTCGATGATCGAGCCCGGGCCGGGCCTTTCGGGCTTCGATTGTGCCGTGTTGCTGGAGACGCTCGAGCATCTCGAGCCCGAGCGCCTGACGGTGCTGGAGACCGCCCTGTTCCACAAGATGCGCCCCACAAGCGTGATCGTGACCACCCCCAACGCCGACTACAACGAGCTTCTGGGTGTCCCGGCGCATCGTTTTCGCCATCCCGATCATCGTTTCGAGTGGGGACGGCGGAAATTTCGAAGCTGGGCCGAGGGAGTCGGGCGACGCAACGGCTGCCGGGTTGTGCTGTCCGATCTGGCCGGTGCGCATCCCTTCTATGGGGGCGTCAGCCAGATGGCTGTCTTTACGAAGGAGTCAGTGACGGCCGCGCGATAGGCGTGTCCCACGCGCGGCCGCTACACTATCCGACAGGTCGTATTACTGCGCCTGAGCGGTCTGGCTGGTCTTCAGCTGTTCGAAGAGCTCCGCCATCTTCTGGCCTGCGCGTCCGGGGTGCTTGACCTCCTCGGCTGCGTCGGCATTGGACATCTCATCACCGACCTTGATGACGCCCACCATGCCCATGCCGTAGTGGGGCAGGCACTTGTAGCCATAGAGACCTTCCTGATCGAAGGTCACGGTGAATTCTTCGTTCATGGCGCCTTTCCACGCCTCGGCGCCCTCGGGCAGCATGCCGGGAATGATCTCTGCGTTGTGAGTCCCCTCGGTCAGCACGAAGGTCACGCTGTCGCCGGGCTCGATCTCGAGATAGGCTGGCTCGAAGGCCATGGGCTGGCCATCATTGCCTCGGTTCAACATCTCGACTTCGTAATCGGCGGCCAGCGCCGTGCCCGAGATCAGTAGCGTACCTGCAATCGCAAGGGCCAGCTTGAGTGTCTGCGTTTTCATGGCTCATATCCTTCCTTGGCCGTGATGTCCTCGCCTCTTTGGGCGAATCTCCTCGTCACGTCATCTCGTGACCTGTCCTAGTTTATAGACGAGATGGCCGGAGAGAACTTTGCGCTGGAACAAATTCATGCATTGAAAATACTTTTTATCGCACATACGCTCGAGAAGTTCTCAAGTGAAAGACACCGACAGCATATGACGTTGTTTTGTCTCCACTGCATAAGGGCAGCTGCAAAAATGCAGGCGATAGTTTCGAGGGGATGTCCAAGACGGCGCTGGTGGTGTTCGTCATCCAGCTGTGGGTCTTCCCCCGGCACGAGGATGAGGTTCCTGTCGAAGAGGGTGAGCGTGAGGCTGGCGCCTATGCCGGTTCAACGGGATTGCGCCGTTGACTGGGCCGGTCTGGCAAAAAGGGTGTGGCCTGCCTGAATGATCGAATTCTATTCGGAGATCAGGCAGGTCCACATCTGGGCCGTGCTTGCCAGCGGCGGGCTCTTCCTGCTGCGCGGAATCGCACTCTTTGCAGGCACGCGCTGGTCCATGGTCGCGCCGGTGCGCTATCTCAGCTACAGCATCGACACGATCCTGCTGACGGCGGCCCTGATGCTGATGACCATCGTCCGGCAGTATCCCTTCTTCCACAGCTGGTTGACCGTGAAAGTACTGCTGCTGGTGGTCTATATCCTGCTGGGCTATTACGCCTTCTGGAAGGCACCGACCCGGACGATCCAGGTTGGTGCCTGGACAATGGCGCTGCTGGTCTACGCCTTCATCTTCTCCATCGCGCGCGCTCATCATCCCCTGGGGGTGTTCTACACGCTTGCGGGCTGACGCCGCCGTGCGGGCTTCTTACTAGAGGATGGGAGTGGGTGGGGCAGGTAGGTCCCGGCCCTCCGACAGAACAGTTGCAAAACTGTGATTGATGTCGCGATGAATGGCCTCGTCCTCCTGCATGGCGACGATGGCGTCTCGCAGTCGCGCGTCCGGGGAAAGGTTCCAGTAAGCGATGGCCAGGTCCGGAGTCGGCGGGTTTTCCCGGCGTCCGGCATCGATTTCCTGCAGATACTCGCCATAGCCGCGCACGGCATCCTCCGCAAAGTAACCGGCGATTCGATGCGCCGTTCGTGGCGAGAAGAGACAGATCAGGAAATGGGTGTTGTAGAACAGGCCCTGGGCCAGGAGGATCAGGACGCGTTCGAAGCCGTTCGGCCGGTCGAGGGAGACGAAGACCATCAGGTGTGTCCGCTGGGTCTCGGCTTCGTCCATCAGGCTGCGCACCCAGCCGCGGTCGTCCTGAAGACGACGCAGGCATTTCAGGTGCAGTATCGTGGCGGCCACCATGCCCGGGACGGCCGCGATGGTTTCAAGGACAATCGTACGATTTCCATAGCGGCGCCCGAAAAGGGTTCGTGCAAGTGCGCCGAGACCACGCACCAGGGCCAGGGCAAAGCGGTCCGAAAAACCACTGGGTGTGTGATGGCGTGTCAGGTCCGTCTTGTCGATCTGCAACATGGAGCGGTCTGCACCTGTCAGGGTTGAGGGGGCCACTATACAGATCGGCTGCCCAGAGGGCAGCCGATTCGTTGCAGTTACTGTATCAGTCTATACGATATCAGAACTCAGGAAGTCGGTTCCTTGGCTTCATGCTCCTTGAAGATCTCGGGGTTTTCCGGTCCTTCCACCACCAAGTGTCCGGCCAGGCCCCGTTCGGCCCGCGAGAGGGCATGGTCCACCAGGATGTAGGTGCCCGGCACTTCGAGCTCCATGTCGACGATCGACGCACCGCCCGGGGGCACGCTGATGGTCTGCACGTCCATCAGGGGTTCGCTGGTCAGCGACGCGAAAGGATAGGCGTTGTCAAAGATCTCGCCGATCACGTGGAACGAAGAAGTCTTGTTCGGCCCTCCGACCCCGAAGAAGATCCGGACTGTCTCGCCCACTTCGGCCTTTAGCGGATTTTGCTCCGTGAGCGCCCCGACTGCGCCGTTGAAGACGTAGTACTCGGGTTGTTCGGCCGAGAGCTTTTCGTAGCTCTCCAACAGCTCGCCCTTGGAGCCGAATACCTCCTCGGTATAGATTTCGCCCTGCATGACGTAGTATTCGCGATCCACCGGGGGCAGTCCGCCTTCCGGCTCAACCAGGATCATACCGTACATGCCGTTCGAGATGTGTTGTGCCACACTGGGAACCGCGCAGTGGTACACGTAGAGTCCGGGCTTGAGGGCCTTGAAGGTAAAGCCGTTGGACTCTTTACCTGGATCGGCCCAAGTAGCCTCCGCGCCGCCGCCGGGACCAGTTACCGCATGGAAGTCCACGTTATGCGGCATCCAGCTGTCGTCGGCATTCTTGAGTGAGACTTCCACTGTGTCGCCGGCTCGGACCCGAACCATCGGACCCGGCACCTGGCCGTTGAAGGTCCAGTAGCGGTAGGATGTGCCGTCGGCGAGTTGGCCCACCTTCTCGATGGTTTCCAGCTCAACCTTGACGGTCTCGGGTTCCGTGCGGTCGATGGCTGGTGGTAGATCAGTGGGAGCGCGCACGATGTCGGCAACTCCTGCTGCGTCGGCGCCTGCAGGCGCCTTGTCTTCTGCCAGGGCAGAACCGAAACCGCCAAGGGCTATGGCCAGGGCCAGTGCGCTTGTCGTGGTGACCAGGGTATTGCGTTTCATCGTCTTGCTCCTTGAACTGAACGCTTGTCAGGACATCCCGTGATGTCCCGACCCTTATGGGGCAAATTGCGTGCGCGAACTTTGTTCCGGAACAAACTACGGTGATTTTTATCGCTCAGCCGGGATACAGCCGCTAGACTCCGGGGCAACACGCAAGGGCCCAGGATCGAGAGCGCGTATGGAGGGGAAAGCCGACCTGGATGTGCTGGCCGGAACGGAGTTGTTTCGTGGTCTATCCCGCCAAGCACTTGAGGACATCTGGACCCAGGGATTCCGCAAACAACTGCCGACTGGGGCTGCCCTCTTCCTGCAGGATGATTCCGTCACGGCGATCTATGTCCTGATTGCAGGACGTTTGCGTGTCACTCAGACCACCGCAGAGGGGGCGCAGGTCATCCTGCGTTATTTGGGCCCTGGCGAGTTGGCTGGCTATACCGCCCTGTCCGGAGGTGATAGCTATCCCGGCAGTGTGACGGCCGTTGAGGATTGTCATCTCCTGGGGTGGTCCAGGCAGGGTATTCTGGACTTGATGTCACGCCATGCGCAGGTGGCGCTCAACAGCGTGACGGTCCTGGGGCGGCGCTACCAGGAAACACAGCTGCGCCTACGTGAGCTGTCCACGGAAAAGGTCGAGCGGCGCATTGCCCATACTCTTCTGCGCCTTTCGGTTCAGGCCGGCAGGCGAACCGCCGAAGGAATCGAGATCGCATTTCCCCTGTCGCGCCAGGACCTGGCCGAGATGGCCGGCACTACACTGCACACCGCGAGTCGCATCCTGAGCACATGGGAAAAGCAGGGCCTGGTCCTGAGCGGCCGCCGTCGCATCATGGTCCGGCAGCCGGATCACTTGAGCACGATCGCGGAAAGTGGTTGAATTCTCTCGTGAATTCCTATTCCTGGCTGCAGGCATGAAATTGGCACTGGCGGAGCAGCCCATGGCATTTTGCCCCTGAAATTTTGCTTTAAGTTGTATTTCCTGTTCGAGGCAGACTGTCGAAGGGCAGTTGGTTTTGTCGTTCAGGTAAGGAGTTAGTGAAAGGCCCTGCGCGCTAATAAGTTGTTCTCAAGAAGAAAAGCGCAGATAATTGAATCATGAAAGGTTTGTACAAGACGACGCAATTTTTATGCAGGAGGGGCATAGTCGTTGACATCTTTGCGCGCAGTTTGAAAGACTGAGGCCAATCGCAGTCCTTTGGTGCCGGTTTGGTGTCTGGACATTCAGGCGGTTAACGATACGAAGCGGACAAACTGCCCCAAGAAGCAGGGAAACCGCACAATACAATATTGGGAGGACAGTAAATGAAAGTTTCCTTTAAAACCTGTGCGCCTGTCGCTGCGGCTGCCGCACTGGCCTTTGGCGTCTCCACGTCTGCTGCAGCACAAGGGCCGTCCGAGTTGGACGTAGCCAGTACCTTTCCGAAAAACCTGACTTATCTGGGCGAGGGCGGCGAGAAGTTCGCTGATCTGCTTGCGGAAGTCACCAAGGGCGAGATCACACTGAACATTCATGGTGATGGAGATCTCGTGCCCGCGTTGGAGGTCTTCAATGCCGTCAGCCAGGGCTCCGTCCAGGCTGGCTGGGACTGGATCGGCTATTGGGGCGGCACCGTTCCTGTGGCAGGTCTGGCCGGGGCCATGCCGTTCGGGCCCGATCCGGAGCTGTTTCTCGGCTGGATGTGGGAAGGCGGCGGACTGGAGATTCTCCAGAAGGCCTACGACGAATACAACGTCCAGGTTCTGCCCTGTCACCTGACAGCCCCGGAATCGGGTGGCTGGTTCAATCAGGAGATCAACTCGCCGGAGGACTTCGAGGGCCTGAGCATGCGCATCTCGGGACTGGGCGGAAAGGTCCTGAACAAGCTGGGCGCCTCGACGCAGCTGATTCCGGCCAGTGAGCTCTATGTGGCCCTGGAACGTGGTCGCATCGATGCCACTGAATTCTCCTTGCCGATTATCGACGATAGCCTCGGCTTTGCCGAGATCGCCGACTACTACTACTTCCCGGGTTGGCATCAGCCGGCCAGCTGGAACTCCTTCATCATCAACCAGGATGTCTGGAACCAGTATACTGAGGAAGAGCAGGCTCAATTCTGGGCCGCCTGCAAGGCGAACATCGTCTGGTCCATGGGCTCTGCTCCCGAGGCGCAGGCCGATACCATCGACAAGTTCGAGGAAGAAGAGGGTGTCGAGGTGAAGCGCTTCCCCGACGAAGTCCTGGATGCACTGCGCGAAGCCTCCAGAGAGGTCCTTGAGGAAGAGGCCGCCAACGATCCCCACTTCAAGGAAGCCTATGAATCCCTCCTGGCTTACATGGAAACTGCGGGCCGTTGGCAGGAGCTGCAGACCCTGCCGAAAGAGTGATCAGGGTTCCTGACCCATGTCCTTTTTCAAAGGAATAGAACGAGTGGGCCGCGCGCTGGGAGAGGCCAGCGCGTGGCCCGGTCGTTTGGCATCCTGGCTGATTCTGCCGGTGATCGTGGCAGCGCTCTGGGTTGTGATCGGAAGTCTGTTCGGCGTGGGCACCATCGCCCAGTGGAACGACCGCATCCTGCTTTTCTCCAATCAGTTGAACCTTACCGGTTTGGTCGAACTGCAATGGCACCTCTTTGCCGTCATGATCATGCTGGGCGGCGCCTATGCCTTGCGCGAGAACCATCATGTAAGGGTGGACCTGATCTATGCGAACGTCGGGCAGAAATGGCGGCGGATCATCGACATCGTTGGCGATCTCGTCCTGCTGCTGCCCTACTGTGCCCTGATTGCCTGGTTGTCCCTGGGCTTCGTCGACATGGCCTATCGCTCCGGAGAAGGTTCGGACTACGGCGGCCTGGCGGATCGCTACCTGGTCAAGTCGGTTCTGACCATCGGGCTCTGCATGCTCTTCTTGGCAGGACTGGGACGGATTCTCGAAAACCTGGGCGCACTGCTGTCCGGGTCGGACAGCGAACAGGGTAGAGGAACACAAGAAACCAATGGGTGAATACACACTCCCGCTTCTGATGATCCTGGCCCTGATGGGGGGGATCTTCACGGGCTATCCCGTCGCGTTTGTCCTGGCCGGCCTCGGCATCCTTTTCACGTTCATCGCCGACCTGCCCTTCCTGTTTCTTGGCTCGGTGGTCAATCGGACCTTCACGGGCGTCATCGGAAACTGGCTTCTGCTGGCCGTGCCCCTGTTCGTGTTCATGGGACTGATGCTGGAGAAGTCCGGCTTGGCCAGAAACCTGCTTCTGTCCTTGGAGCGGCTTTTCGTGGGGATGCGAGGCGGTCTGGCCGTGTCCGTGGCGCTGCTTGGAATCGTCATGGCGGCCTCGACCGGGATCATTGGTGCCTCCGTCGTGATGCTCGCCATGCTGTCGCTTCCGGTCATGATGAAACAGGGATATGACAAGTCTCTGGCCGTCGGAACCGTGTGCGCCGCGGGAACATTGGGAATTCTCATCCCGCCCAGCATCATGCTGGTGCTTGTCGGGGATATTCTGCGCATTTCCGTAGGTGATCTCTTCACGGCCGCAATCCTGCCCGGCTTGCTGCTTGGTGTGATCTACATCGGCTACATCATTGCCGTTGCCATTCTCCAGCCACACAAGGCTCCGGTGAATGTCATCGAGGACGACAGCGGGCGGCTTTCGATCATCCTGCAGTTGGCGAAGGACCTGATTGCACCCATCCTGCTGATCATGGGGGTGCTGGGGTCCATCATCGCGGGCATTGCAACCCCCACGGAGGCGGCGGCTGTTGGCGCTGCGGGGACGATCCTTCTGGCGGCCATCAACCGGACGCTGAACCTCGATACCCTGCGCAGCTGCGTGTACGAGACAGGCAAGACCTCCGCCATGATTCTCTTCGTGGCAATCGGTGCGACCTGTTTCAGCGCCATTTTCAAGCGCATCGGCGGCGAGGACATGATCTTCGATGCCACGACGGCACTGGGAACCGGCCCTTACGGTACTTTGATCGTCCTCATGCTGATCATTTTCATCCTCGGTTTCTTCCTGGAGTGGATCGAGATCAGCTATGTGGTGCTGCCACTGTTCGCGCCCATCGTTGCGAGCCTTGAATTCGGATTGGACATGCACAGCGGGGAACGTCTGGTGTGGTTTGCCATCCTGGTGGCCGTGAACCTGCAGACCTCGTTCCTGACACCGCCCTTCGGATACGCGCTTTTCTACCTGAAGGGTGTGGCGCCTCCGGAAATCTCCATGAAGGACATCTACGGCAGCATTCTGCCCTTTGTCATGCTTCAACTTGTGGGGCTGGCATTCTGCCTGGCGTTCCCCAGTGTTATTCTCTGGTTGCCGCGTGTCCTGGGATAGGGCGCAGGGTATGCAAATCCGCAAAATTGTGAGTTGTGACAATGAGTGAGCAGAAGTCTTCGCGTATCGGCGGTTTCTACAAGCTTTCCCGCGAAGAAAGACTCGATGCCGTTAAGGACATGGCCGGCCTGGCGCAGGAGGATATCGACAGGCTGCTGTCCAAGGAATCCCTGCCGTTCGATTTGGCGGACCGCCTGGTCGAGAACGCTGTTTCCAGTTTCGGCGTACCGCTTGGCATTGCCACGAACCTGACCGTGGACGAACGCGATGTCCTGGTTCCCATGGCCACCGAGGAGTCCTCGGTGATCGCGGCGGCCAGCAATGCGGCGCGCCAATGCCGGGATAGCGGTGGGTTCCACACCTCCCTCAGCGCCACGGAAATGATCGCCCAGATCCAGATTCTCGGCCTTTCCGATCCCTGGGCCGGGCGTGCCAAGATCCTGGAGCGCAAGGCAGAGATTGAAGAAATCTGCAATGGCTGCGATCCGATGCTGGTCAAGCTGGGCGGCGGCTTCCGCGACTTGGAGGTCCGTGTCCTCCCATCTGCCTCTGGGGCAATGGTGATCACCCACATCATCGTCGATACGAAGGATGCGATGGGCGCCAATGCCGTGAACACCATGGCGGAGCGCCTGGCGCCGACGCTGGCCTCCTGGACCGGAGGCCGGCATCACCTGCGCATCCTCTCGAACCTGGCCGACCGGCGCCTTGCCCGGGCCAGGGCAGTCTGGCCCAAGGAGGCGATCGGCGGGACGGAGATCGTAGATGCCATGCTGGATGCGGCCGAGTTCGCCGAGGTTGATCCTTACCGCGCCGCCACCCACAACAAGGGGATCATGAACGGAATCTCCGCCGTGGCCCTGGCCACCGGAAACGACACCCGAGCGATCGAGGCCGGCGCCCATGCCTATGCTGCGTCTTCCGACGCCTATCGTCCGCTCAGTCATTACGAGAAGACGGCCGATGGAGACCTGGCGGGCAGCATCGAGCTGCCCCTGTCGCTGGGGCTCGTGGGCGGCGCCACCAAGGTGCACCCCATGGCGCAGGTCTGCCTGAAGATCCTGGGCGTGCAGAACGTAGTCGAGTTCTCGGGCATCGTGGCCGCCGTCGGCCTGGCCCAGAACTTCGCGGCGCTCAAGGCCCTGGCGACGGTGGGCATCCAGAAGGGGCACATGACATTGCATGCCCAGAACGTGGCCATTGCCGCCGGCGCCGTCGGCGAGGAGATCGCCGAAGTGGCCGCGGAGCTGGCCCGACGCGGCGAGGTGCGCGGAGATGTGGCCGAGACGGTCGTCGCGGAGATCAGGTCAAAGAAATAGCGCCCCGCCGTTTCAGCGCTTCAGATGGCCAGTATAGCGGCTGCAATAGTCCGCGAGCAGCAGCTTGTCGGTTCCAATTGTGAAAGCGCTGACGCCCTGGGCCTGCCAATCCCGCATTTCCCTGCGTGCCTGGTCCATGTCCGGCGAGAAGACGGGCATGATGACCGGCAGGTCCGCTGTCCTGGCCTGGGCCGTCATGGCCTCCAGGGCTGCCACGACTTCAGGGTGGCGGAAATCGCCCTCCTTGCCCATGGCGACGGAGAGGTCGAAGGGACCGAAGAGGACGGCTTTCAGCCCGTCTGTCGCGGCAATTTCCGGAAAGGCTTCTACACCGGCCGGGCTCTCGACGAGTGCGATGACTCCGCTGGAGCGGTTGGCCTCCTGGGCATAGGCCGGCCAGTTGCGCACGAACTGCTCGCCCGAGCGCACGCAGGGGCAGGCACCGCGCCGTCCATGGGGTTCATAGCGTGCTGCGGCGACGGCTGCCTTGGCCGCCTCGGCTGATTCGATCTTCGGCACCAGGACCGTTCCGGCGCCCGCATCCAGGGCCTTCATGATCATCCAGGATTCATTGGTGGGTACGCGCACGATGGGCTCCAGGCGGTTGGCGTTGCAGGCCCGTACAAGGTCGGCGGCTGTTTCCAGCCCGAAGACGCCGTGCTCTGTGTCGATGATGGTGAAGGCAAAGCCCGAGGCGCCGATGATGTCGACGACTTCGGCGGAGGCAATCTGGGACCAGGTGCCGAGGATCGGCGCTGGCGTGTCCAGCAGGTCCTGGAAGCTCATGAGGAAAGGCTCCTTCAGTTCATGAAGACGCCGCCGTTAACGTCCAGGATGGTCCCGGACATGTAGCTGGCGGCACCGGTCAGCAGGAAGACGATCGGCCAGGCGATCTCCTCAGGATCGGCCATGCGGCCGAGCGGAATGCGGGAGAGATCGAAGTCCTGGCCGTGTGTCATGGGCGAGGAGGTCGCCCCCGGCGCCACGCCATTGACCAGGACGCCGTGGGGAGAGGCACGCCGGGCCAGCCACTTGACCAGGGTGTTCACGCCGCCCTTGGAGGCGACATAATGCGGACTGGCGTTCAGGCCACCCATCCGTCCCGCCACCGAACTGACGATGACCATGCGTCCGTCCTTCTGCTCCTGCATCACCGGCAGGCAGGCGCGCGCGCAGTGGATCACGCTCAGGACATTGGTCTGCATGACCTCGTCGAAGACGGCATCCCAGCCGTCTTCCATCCAGTCGTCCCAGGGGCACATGGCGGCCAGCGCGACCAGGCCGTCGATGCGCCCGGCCTCGCCGATCAGCTGTTCCACGCTGCGCCGGTCCGAGATGTCGCAGGCTTGCGCCCGGACGCGGGTGCCCTGGGCCTCCAGTTCCTCCTTCAGCGGCTCCAGGCCACCGCGGTCGGTCAGGACCAGGTCCGCACCCAGCTGGGCCGAAAGGCGTGCGACCGCGGCTCCGATGCCGCCCGCCGCGCCGGTGATGACAATCTGCTTGCCCTCGAGATTGAGGCCGCTCGGCAGCTCCTTCATCACGCCGCTGCCCGCTGGGCCGTGTCGGCCAGCATCTCCCGCAGGGTTTCCTCGATGTCGCCGCGTCCGGCGACAGCGGCCTGTTCCAGGGCCTTGGACACCGTGGGTGCCGCCCAGCGACCGACCACGCGCTTGACCGGCTGGTCCAGGTGGTCGAAGCAGCGCCTCTGGATCTCGTCAGAGAGGAAGGCGCCCAGACTGGTGCCACGTGTGCTCTGCTCGACGATGGCCACATTGTTGGTCTTCCTGACCGACTCCTCGATGGCTTCGTAGTCGATATCGCGCTGGGAGAGGCTGCGCAGATCCAGGATGTCGGCAGAAATGCCCATCTCTTTTGCTGTTTCCCGCGCCAGTTCGCACATGGTCAAGGTGGTGAGCAGGGTTACCTGGTGGCCGTCCGCTACCTTGCGCGCCTTGCCGATGGGAATGTGATAGTCGAGCTTCTCCGGGACCGGGCCTGTCTTTTTCTGCAGGGACTGGTGCTCCACGACCAGGACAGGGTCCTGGCAGCGCAGGGCCGCGTTCATAAGACCGGCGTAGTCGAAGGGCGTGGCCGGTGCCACGATGCGCCAGCCCGGGAACATGGCGAAGATGCCCGAGGGGTCCATGGAGTGCTGGGACCCATAGCCTTCCGTGCCCGGAATCCGGCAGCGCAGGACCAGCGGTACGGAATAGCGGCCGCCGAAAAGGTGGCGCATCTTCGCGATCTGGTTCAACAGGGCGTCGGTCGCGTTGAACATGAAGTCCGAGTACATCAGTTCGACGATGGGCTTCAGGCCCGCCGAGGCCATGCCGGCGGCCATGTTGCAGAAGCCGTTCTCGTTGATCGGCGTGTTGACGACGCGCTCCGGAAAGCGGTCCATCAGCCCCTTGGTGGCGCCCACCGTGCCGCCGCCCATGTTGGCGACATCCTCGCCCAGGACATAGATGCTCTCGTCCTCGGCCATGCGCTCGGCCACCACGCGTGGCATGACATCGATCAGGCGGGACTCGTCCAGTTCATTGGCGGCGTAATCCTCCGGCTCCGCAAAGCGCGCGCCCTCGAATTCGCTGAGGTCGCCGGTGATGTCGTTGTCCACCGTGGCGGGATCGGGCCAGAGGTCCGGCTTGATGCGCGCGGAGCTGCCACGCCCCTCGACGCAGCTGTCCACGGCGGCCTGGACCGCGTCCTTTACCAGGCTGTCGATATGCTGGCTGTCGTCCTTGCCCAGGATCTTTCGCTTGTCCAACTCCGCGATGAGGAAGTCGAGGGGGTCCTTCTTGCGCCATGACTCCTCCTCGTCCTTGCTGCGATAGCCGAAGGCGCTGCCTGGATAGGGTGCGCTCTGGTGGTAGTAGCGATAGACGTCCGCCTGGATAAGCACAGGCCCGCGCTTTTCCGAGATTTCCCGGCCGGCCCACTCCGCGGCACGGTAGGCTGCCAGGGGATTCATGCCGTTCAGCTTGAGCGAGGGGATGCCATGGCCCTGGGCCCGGGTCAGCAGTTCGCTCTCGCGCGTCGACTGCTCGATGGACATGGATACGGAATACTGGTTGTTCTCCATGAAGAAGATCATGGGCAACTCATAGAGCGCAGCCAGGTTGAGGGCCTCGTGGGCCGTTCCCTGGTGGATGGCACCATCGCCGAAGAAGGCCACCGTCAGATCGCCGCTCTGCCGCACTTTCTCGGCCCAGGCGATGCCGCAACCGATGGCCATGCCGCTGGCGACGATGGCCTGGGTGCCGACCACGCCGACCGCGTCGTTGCGCAGGTGCATGGAGCCGCCCCGGCCTCCGGACCAGCCTTCCTTGAGCCCCAGGATGTCGGCCAGGAGGGTGCGGGTGATCTCCCGCATGTCCTCGGGCAGCTGCGTGGCCTTGGCCGGGTCGAAGTTCTTTGCCCAGAGCGCGTGCAGCATCTTGGCCACGACCTGGTGGTGGGCGCGGTGGGTCGCCGTGATCTTCGTCGTGGGCGCGAGCGCCGCCAGGCAGCCGGCGGTGGCACCTTCCTGGCCGATGCTGGAATGGGCGGGCCCATGGACGAGACCGCGCTTGTCCAAATCCAGAATGGCCTCCTCGAAACGGCGGGCACCCAGCAGCAGGGTGAGCGTGCGCTTGGCCTCTTCCGCCGTGAAGCTCTTCCAGTCCTTCTCCTCAAGGGACAGTTTGTACATCGGGGTCTGGTTGCGGATCTGCTGTGTCTTCATCTCCGTCTCTTACCTCAACTCTTGTTGTTCTTTTCGGTTTGGAATTGTTCACCGTTTCGGCTGGACGCTTCTTCGCGCTGGCGCATTCCGTCGATGTCGATGAAGTCACTGAACCAGTCGAAGGAGGTCATTTCTCGATCGGCATGCTCCGGCGTAACCTGGTCGGCATCTTTCATCTTCCGATAGAAGTCCTGCATTGCCCGGGCGGCGGTGAAAAGCGATGTGAAGGGATAGATGACCAGTACGATTCCCAGGTCGCGATAGGTTGCACTTGTCTCGAAGGATCCCGACCAGCCGGGTACGCCGCCACAGATCGCCAGGGGGCCATTCACCAGGCGGGACAACTCCTGAAGTTCCGCGAATGAGTAGTTCTCTGCCGCAAAGCCCAGGTCCGCGCCGGCTTCAAAATAGCTGTTCAGGCGTTCTGCAGCCATTTCGAGTCCCTCGCTGTCCTTGGCATCCGTGCGGGCTATGACCAGGAAGTCAGAGGTGCGCCGCGCCTGACAGGCTGCCCGGACCTTCGTCGTCATTTCGTCAATCGGGATCACCTTGCGGCCGGGCAGGCCGCCACAGCGTTTCGGGCTTCCCTGATCCTCGATGTGTATGGCCTGTACACCCTGGCTCTCCAGGCGGCGGGTGGTCTCCCAGACCTGCGCCGGGCCGCCATAGCCGGTATCGGCATCACAAATGACAGGGACATCAACGGCTGTGACAATCCGTCCGGCGATTTCCACCATATCGAACAGACCGGTGAAGCCCAGGTCCGGCAGGCCGAAGCTGCTGGCTTCCACGCCGTAGCCTGATATGGAAATGGCCTCGAAGCCGGCCGTCTCGGCGATACGGGCACTGACGCAATCGTAAACGCCAGGCGCAAGCACACAGTTTCCTTGCACAAGCTTTCGCTTGAGATCGGGCATCTTCCATTCCTCCATTATCATTTTTTAAAAGCAACCCTAGCCCATAAGCTTCCGGCTCGATAGGGTGTATATTGGACCATTCCTGAGGGCGCAGTTTCCTGTGTCCGGAGGCAAACAGAACAAGGCCTGATGCCGCACGCAGAACAGGCTATAGAGGGAGACCAGAGACGGACATGACAAGCGGGGATCAAGACGCCTACGTCGTCGTGACCGGCGGCAGCCGGGGAATCGGAGCGGCAACCGCGCGCGTTGCTGCACAGGCCGGGTACAATCTGGCACTTACCTACAAGAGCAATCAAAGCGCCGCCGATGCCGTCATCCAGGCCGTGGAAGAAGAAGGGCGCCGTGCGGTGGCACAGCCCTTCGACATGGCGACCGGGAATGTCGAAGAGCTGTTCCAGACCTTTGACGCGGCTGGCCTGGGCCGCCTCCATGGCCTTGTGAACAACGCGGGCATCACCGGGCCAATCAAGTGCCTGACCGAGATTGACCAGGCGATGCTGGATGATCTCTTCCGGATCAACATTACCTCCCTGATGCTCTGCATGAAGGAAGCGGCACTGCGCATGTCGACCGCCCGCGGCGGTGCGGGTGGTGCCATCGTCAATGTCTCTTCGCGCGCCGGGCAGCTGGGCGGTGCCGGAGAATGGATCCACTACGCCGCCAGCAAGGGGGCCGTGGATACACTGACGGAGGGAGCCGCGAAGGAGCTCGGCGGCGAGGGGATTCGTGTCAACGCGGTTTCTCCGGGCCTGATCGAGACGGAAATTCATGCAGCGGCCGGTGCGCCCGAGCGTTTGGAGAAGATGGTGGGCGGCGTTCCCCTGGGCCGGGCCGGCGCGGCCGAGGAGGTGGCCGAGGCCATCGTCTGGCTGCTCTCGGGCAAGAGCAGTTACGTCTCCGGCGCCAATATTGCGATTTCAGGCGGCCGCTGAGCCCTCAGGATATCACCAGCCGATCAAGGGAGAGCAGCTTGGACACGTCAGAGAGAGAAAACGGGCGCATTGCCGTCGTGACCGGCGGGGCCAGCGGGATAGGCCTGGCCGCGGTAGAGCGTCTTCTGGCAGACGGATACCGGGTTATTGGTGCTGACAGGAACAGGGAGCAGTTGGCGCGCCTTTCAGAGGAGAAACCGAATGTGGACTGGCAGGGCCTTGATGTCAGTTCGCAAGCGGAGATAGACGGATTCAAGCAGGATGTCGAAGGCCGTTTCGGCTGTCCGCATGTCATCGTGAACGCGGCGGGCATCCTGCAGGACAATGTTCCCCTGGATGCCATGGGCATGGAGGAGCACGACCGTATCTGGGACGTGAATTACCGCGGCAGTTTCCTCATGTGCCGGAACTTCGGCCTGGCCATGTCCAGCCTGGGACGTGGCGTTTTGATCAATATCGCCTCTATCACGGCCTTGCGCCCTTTGCCGCTGTTTGCCTATGGGCCGGGAAAAGCAGCTGTCGTATCCATGACCGAAAGCCTGGCAGGACATCTGGGGCCTACGGGCGTGCGCGTGAATGCCGTGGCGCCCGGTTTCGTTCTGACCCCGCCCATCAAGGCAAAGATCGAGGCGGGCCTGCGGGACGCTGAAGACCTGTCCAGGGCGGCGGCACTCAAGAGAATGGTCACGCCGGAAGAGATCGCCGAGTCGATTGCCTTCCTGGCCAGTGACAGGGCAGCGGCCATCACAGGGATCACGCTGCCGGTGGACGCGGGTTGGCTGGCCGGCTCTGCCTGGGACACCTATGGCGGCCTGGGGACTTCCAGGAAGACAGAAGGATGACTGTGCCAGGAGGTGGCTGAAAGCAAGACGCAGCCAGCAAGAACAAGACCCCCCAATCATGAAGGGATGGATGCATGACACTTGCCAATCTTTTACGACCTGATTCGGGCCTGAGAGTTCTCGTGACCGCCGGGGCCGGGGGGATCGGGCGGCGAATTGTCGAGGGCTATCGCGAGATCGGGTCACAGATCGCAGTCTGTGATGTCTCGGACGATGCGCTGTCGGCCTTTCAAAGCGAGGTTCCCTCTGCGCTTGCCGTCAAATGCGACGTGGCGGATCGCGAAGCGGTGGCGGACATGGTTCGTCAGGCTCGCGAGTCGCTGGGTGGTTTCGATGTCGTGGTCAATAACGCCGGTATTGCCGGGCCCACCGGGGCGGTGGAGGATATGGATCCCATCGAGTGGGAGCGCACGCTTCGAACCGACCTGGACAGCCAGTTCTACCTTGCCCACGAGACGGCTCGGGACCTGAAGGAAAGCCACGGCAGCCTGATCAACATCGCCTCGGTGGCGGGGCGTCTGGGTTACGCCTATCGCACGCCCTATGCCTCGGCCAAGTGGGGGATCGTCGGCTTCACCAAGAGCCTGGCCGCGGAAATGGGGCCGGATGGTGTGCGGGTGAACGCAATCCTGCCCGGGATCGTCGAGGGCGAGCGCATTCGCGGCGTGATCTCGGCCCGGGCGCAGGCGCTGGGGGTTTCCTACGAGGAGATGGAGAAGCGCTACCTGGCGAATGTCTCCCTGCGCCGCATGGTCAGCGCGGATGACGTGGCCACCACCTGCCTGTTCCTGACATCGCCCGGTGGGGCGAACATCAGTGGCCAGGCGATCAGCGTCTGCGGCAATGTCGAGGTGTTGATGTGAGTATGGAGACGACAACAGTCGCCCTGATCGGCGGCGGGCTGATCGGCTACAGCTGGGCGGCGATCTTTGCGCGCGCCGGCTGTCACGTACGAATCTACGATGCCTCCGAAGAGCAACGCGAACGTCTGCCGGGGCTCCTGAAGGCGCAGCTCGAGGAGCTGGAGGCCGCCGGGCTGGCCGAGGATGCCGCGAGCGCCATCGCGCGCATCTCGGTCAGCGACAGCATGGCCGAGGCCATCGAGGGCGCCGATCATATCCAGGAGAACGGCCCGGAGCGCCTGGAGGTCAAGCAGGAACTCCTGAAAGAAGTGGACAGCCTGGCCGATGAAGCCGCCACCATCGCCAGCTCGACCTCGGCCCTGTTGCCCTCGGCCCTGTCCGAGCAGCTCGCCGGCCGGCACCGCTTCCTGGTGGCCCATCCGGTCAACCCGCCGCACCTGATACCCGTGGTGGAACTCTGTCCGGCACCCTGGACGGAGGAGTCTGCCATGGAGAAGGTCCGGGTCCTGACGCAGGCCATCGGACAGAAGCCGCTGATGATGAAGCGCGAGATCGATGGCTTCATCCTCAACCGCCTGCAGGGTGCCCTGCTGCGCGAGGCCTTTTCCCTGGTCGAGCAGGGCTATGCCCGGGTCGAGGATGTGGATGCCGCCGTTTCCGAAGGGCTTGGCCTGCGCTGGTCCTTCATGGGACCCTTCGAGACCATCGACCTGAATGCGCCCGACGGACTGGCCGATTACGGCCGGCGTTATCGGGAGATGTACGCCAACATGGCGGGATCGGAGGCGAAGCCCTGGTCGGACGAGCTGCTCGCCAAGGCCGAGGCCCAGCGGCGGGAGATCCTGCCGGCCGGGGACCTGTCCGCGCGTCAGCGCTGGCGTGATGCCCGCCTGCAGGCCCTGGCCCTGCACAAGCGGGACCAGGACGATCGCGAGAGATAATCAGATCAGTTTGCCAGATTTAGTTTGGAGGACAACAAGCCCATGGCCGCGACGAACAAGAACAAAGTCATCATCACCTGTGCCGTGACCGGCGGCATCCATACGCCGTCCATGTCGCCGAACCTGCCGGTGACGCCGGACGAGATCGCCGAGCAGTCCATCGCGGCCGCCGAGGCCGGTGCTGCGATCCTGCACCTGCATGCGCGCGATCCGGAGACGGGACGTCCCACCCAGGATCCCGAGATGTTCGGGCGTTTCCTGCCGCGGATCAAGCAATCGACGGACGCGGTGGTGAACATCACCACGGGCGGCAGCCCGCACATGAGCGTGGATGAACGCCTGCAGCCGGCCAAGCACTACCAGCCCGAGGTGGCCTCATTGAACATGGGCTCCATCAACTTCGGACTCTTCCCGATGCTGGACCGCTACAAGGAGTTTAAGCACGATTGGGAGCGCCAGCACCTGGAGAACAGCCGGGACCTGGTGTTCAAGAACACCTTTGCCGACATCGAGTACATCCTGGAGACCTGCCAGGCCAACGGCACGCGCTTCGAGTTCGAGTGCTATGACATCGGGCACCTCTATAACCTGGCGCACTTCCTGGACCGCGGCCTGGTGAAGCCACCGCTCTTCGTGCAATCGGTCTTCGGCATCCTGGGCGGGATCAGTCCGCATCCGGAAGACATCATGCACATGCGGCGCACGGCCAATCGCCTGTTCGGCGACGACTATCGCTGGTCCGTCCTGGGTGCCGGCGCCAGCCAGATGCGGGTGGCCTCGATCGCGGCTTCCATGGGCGGCAACGTGCGCGTCGGCCTGGAGGATTCGCTCTGGGGTGCGCCCAAGAAACTGGCAGAAAACAATGCTGAACAGGTGAAGCGGGTGCGCCAGATCCTGGAGGGCCTCTCCCTGGAGATCGCGACACCTGCGGAGGCGCGCGAACTGCTTACCCTCAAGGGCGGTGACCAGGTCAACTTCTGAAGCTGGGGCCGCCTCCAGCTCAGTTTTCCGGAAGGTGGCGCAGCAGCGTTTCCGCCAGGCTGTTCCGGGTATAGGGCTTGCGCAGCACCTCGAAGCCCCGGGCCCTGTCCGGAGACAGCGCTGCCCCCGGATCGTGGCCGGTGGTTATGACGATCGGCAAATCGGGGTGGGTCTTGCGCAGGTCCTTGGCAAGTTGCAGGCCCGAGCGCCCTCCTGGCATGACCATGTCCGTCAGGACCAGGTCAACGGAAAGGCCCTTTTCCATCTGATGAAGGGCGTCCTGGGCGTTTTCCGCGGTTACCGTTGCGAAGCCGATCTGTTCAAGCATGAGTCGGGTCTGTTCGCGTACCAGATCATTGTCCTCGACCAGCAGCAGCTTTCCGCCTCTTGCAGATGTGCGCCGCGTCCCAGATTGCGAGATGTTCTCGACCTCCGAAGCGGCCGGAAAGACAAGCTCGATCATGGTTCCCTGGCCGCGTTCCGACGTCAGGCGTACGTCACCGCCCAGCTGCCTCATGAACCCCTGAACCATGGACAGGCCGAGACCCGAGCCTTTGCCCACTTCTTTTGTGGTGAAAAAGGGTTCGAAGATTCGATCGAGGACTTCCGGCTCAATCCCGAAACCATCGTCCTTTACGCGCAGACCGACATAAGCCCCGGGAGACAGTTCATGGCTGTCCCGGGCAGGCAACAGCTTCTCGGGGTCAACGCGGAAGGTACGCAGGCGCAGGCAGCCACCTTCCGGCATGGCGTCGCGTGCGTTGGCGACAAGATTGAACAGTGTTGTCGTCAACTGTGCTGAATCCGCCGTGCAGGCGGGACAGTCCTGCTCTTTGTCGATTACAAGGTGATTGATCTCACTCAGGGTGGAATACAGCAAGGGTTTGACCTCGTTCAGAAAGGCATTGAGGTCGATGGGGCGTGTGACGAGCGCCTGGCGGCGAGAGTAGGCGAGGAGCTGATTGGTCAGGCCGCCGGCACGCTCCGCGGCAAACATGGCGCTTGATGCCAGCTTGTGATCCCCCGAGCCTTCCTGCAGGTCATCTTGCAAGGCCTCCAGACTGCCGACAATGACGGTCAGCAGGTTGTTGAAGTCGTGAGCCAGGCCTCCGGTCAAGTTCTCGATTGTTTCCAGGCGCACGCGCTCGGCACGCTCTCTTTCCAGGGCAGCGCGGTGGCTGATGTCGCGAATGATGGTCAGGGCGCGGGTTTCCCCGTTTCTCAGGGTTACGAGATTCGAGGTCACTTCAGTTTCCAGGCTGTCTCCATCCTTAGTTCGGAACGTCAGCTCGCCGACGTAGAAGCCGTGCTTGGAACGCTCCACCAATGCAGCCCTTGCGCTCTGGTCCTGCGGGAAGAAGAATTCGGAGCGACTTTTTCCGATAACCTCGTCCGGTCTGTAACCCAACATTCTGCATGCGCGGGGATTGGCCGCCAGAACAATCTCGTCATCCACCACGGCACCGCTGGTGGACAGGTAGACGACCCCATCGCCGATATTGTCGAAAAGGAACTGGTAAAGTGTTTCCTGTTCGGCCTTTTCCTGGTGAACCTTGCCAATTTCCGATTGCCGCGTTTCCACAGCTTGGAGAGTGCTGTTGAAACGTGCAGCCACGCTGTGTGCGAACGCGGAATGACTGCCTGCTATGGGGACCAGTTTGTGGGGCACCAGGATGAGAATGCCACGCAGCCGGTCGTTGTGTCCGCGCAGTGCGATTGCATGGGCGCTGTCTGCCCAACTGGGATCTGTATCCAGTCCGTCGAGTGGGACAGGTTCAATATCCTCGCTGCCATTGCGCAGGGCCTGAGCTGCTAGAGGGCGCAAGGTTCGTGCCATACTTTCGTCCAGGCGCAACTTGCAAATCTCGCCTTCCGGATTGGAAGTGTGCTCATCGACGGAATAGAGTGCCGCTGCTGCGCAATCCATCTCGTTCGGCTCAAGGATTGCGTGCAGGCGTTTGGTCAGGTCTTCGAGGCTTGTGTCGTCCGCCAGACCGGAATCCAGGTTGAAAATGGCTTGCCGCCGTTTCGCAACGACCGCGCTGGTGCGCTCCGTGGCAATCGAGACGACACCCAGGGTTTCGCCTTCCGCTGTCAGTACCGGGCTGTAGGAAAAATCGAAGTAGCACTCTTCCGGAATCCCTTTCTTTGCAAGGGGAAGAAGGCTTCTTGAAAAAGACAATTCCTGCCGGGTTGTGAGAACCTTTTCGAAGGCCGGTCCAAGAAAGGACCAGATCTCCTGCCAGCACTCGCGGGCAGGCATTCCGAACGACTCAGGGTGCTTGTCTCCGAGTATCGGGTTATAGGCATCGTTGTAGACTTGAATGAAATCCTTGCCCCAAGCGGAGTAGACCGGAAACCCAGAAGCCATGGACATGCGGATAATGGCCTTCATGTCGGGGTGCCAGGTTTCAGGACTTCCCAGGGGCGTTTCCTGCCAGGGGTAGGTTTCGAGCAACCTGCTGTTGCTACTGTCCATTATGCCTTCCTACTCTCGGCGTATAAAAAATCATGCATTTTGACGCCAAGTTTTTTTACTTTTGATGCTGTGGAAATAGCGCGATGGCGCCACGAGAGCTGAGCCTGCCTATTTGATTTTTTCCCTCCACATGGCGGGCCTGTGACGGCTCTCGGGAGGCGGGGTATAAGCTTGAATGATGAGCTTCAGAACAAGGCTGTATTGGAGTGATTGCCATTCCCTGCGTGATGGTTAAGCATTCCAGACAGCGAACGCCCGCCTTGGCGGACAGACGAATTGAGCAGAGGAAACACCGATGAAGACACGCGCCGCGGTTTTGAACGAGTCCCCCGTCGAACGGCCCTATGCTGAAACCCGGCCTCTGAGGGTCGAGGAGGTCGAGCTGGACGAGCCTGGGCATGAGGAGGTGCGGGTCCGCATCCGTGCAGCAGGCCTCTGCCATTCTGACCTGTCGGTGATCAATGGCGACCGCCCGCGGCCCGTGCCGATGGCGCTGGGCCACGAGGCTGCGGGTGAGGTCGAGGCCGTCGGCCCCGGCGTGAAGGACCTGGAGCCCGGTGACCACGTGGTGATGATCTTCATGCCGTCCTGTGGCCACTGCATGCCCTGTGCCGAAGGGCGACCTGCGCTGTGCGAACCCGGGGCGGCGGCCAACGGTGCCGGCACCCTGTTGGGCGGGGCCATGCGGATTCATCGCAATGGCCAGGACGTCTATCATCATGTGGGCGTCTCCGCCTTCGCCGAGCGGGCCGTGATCTCGCGTCACTCCATGGTGAAGATCGACCGCGAGCTGCCGTTCGAGCACGCAGCGCTGTTCGGCTGTGCCGTGCTGACCGGCGTCGGGGCCATGGTCAACACGGCGGCGGTCAAGGCCGGGCAATCTGTGGCCGTCATCGGCCTGGGCGGGGTCGGTCTGGCCGCTGTCCTGGGCGCGGTGGCGGCTGGTGCCTCACGGATCGTTGCCGTCGACCTGTTGGAGGAAAAGCGCGAGTTCGCGCGGCAACTGGGGGCGACTCATGCCATCGATCCGCGCGACGACGAGGCGGTGGCGAAGGTCAAGGAGTGGACGAACGGCGGCGTGGATGCCGCCGTCGAGCTAGCCGGCTCCGTGCCGGCCCTGGACTTTGCCTATCGCATCACGCGTCGAGGTGGCACCAGCGTCACCGGCGGACTGGCGAACCCGGAGAAGAAGCTGGAGATCCAGCAGGTCTCGCTGGTGGCGGAGGAACGTACGCTGAAGGGCAGCTACATCGGAAGTTGCATTCCGTCACGCGACATTCCGCGCTACATTGAGCTCTTCCGGGCCGGGCGCTTGCCCGTGGACCGCCTTATGACCGGCCGTGGCACGCTGGAGGACATCAACGAGGCCTTCGACCGCCTGGCTGACGGCACCGCCGTGCGTCACGTCATCACACCTTGATGGGGCAGAGCCTGCTCTTCAGAAGGAGCGGGGCAGGCCCAGGACCTTCTCAGCCACGTGGGAGAGGATGAGGTTGGTGGAGATCGGCGCAATCTGGTAGAGCCGCGTCTCCCGGAACTTGCGCTCCACGTCGTATTCCTCGGCAAAGCCGAAGCCGCCGTGTGTCTGCAGGCAGGTGTCGGCGGCGTGCCACGAGGCCTCCGAGGCCAACAGCTTGGCCATGTTGGCCTCGGCGCCGCAGGATTCCCCGCAGTCATACATGTCCGCAGCGTGCTTCACGGCCAGGTGCGCGGCATGCAGTTCCACATGATTGCGGGCGATGGGGAACTGTACGCCCTGGTTCTGTCCGATGGGCCGGCCGAAGACCTTGCGCTCGTTGGCGTAGTTCGTGGATTTCTCGATGAACCAGCGGCAGTCGCCGATGCATTCCGATGCGATCAGGATCCGCTCGGCATTCATGCCGTCCAGGATATAGCGGAAGCCCTTGTGCTCCTCGCCCAGCAGGGCATTTGCCGGGATTTCCAGGTCGTCGAAGAATATCTCGGTCGTCGAGTGGTTGATCATGGTGTTGATGGGCTGGATGCGCAGCTTGTCGGCCGGGGCTTCGCGCATGTCCACCAGGAAGACCGAGAGGCCGTCGGTGCGCTTTTCCATGGAGCCTTTGGGCGCCGTGCGCGCCAGCAGGATCATCAGGTCCGAGTGCTCGGCCCGGCTGGTCCAGACCTTCTGTCCGCGAATGATGTATTTGTCGCCCTTGCGCTCGGCCGTGGTCGAGATGGACAGCGTATCGGTCCCGGCGCCCGGCTCGGTCACGCCGAAGGCCTGAAGACGCAGATCTCCCGAAGCGATGCTCGGCAGGTAGGCCAGTTTCTGTTCTTCACTGCCGTGCCGCAGCAGGGTTCCCATGGTGTACATCTGGGCATGACAGGCTGCACCATTGGCGCCGCAGGCATGCACCTCCTCCAGGATCGTGGCCGCAACCGACAGGGGCAGGCCACTGCCGCCGTAGGCCTCGGGAATGAGTGAGGCCAGAAGGCCGGCCTCCGCCATCGCATTCACGAATTCCGTTGGATAGGCGCGCTCGCGATCGAGCTTGCGCCAGTATTCGTCCGGGAAGCGCGCACAGAGTGCGCGTACGGTGTCGCGAATGGCTTCGATCTCGGCGCTTTCGGGCGCTGTCGTGGTCTCGTTCATGTTCGGGAAAGCCCTGTGGTACTGATCCGTTCAGCCGATGGCCGCAGGAAAGAATTTGGGATGGTCCATGCTATAATGCAAAGATAATATAAAGCTATCCTCAATAAGAAAATGATATGACTGGGCGCCATGGACATTCGCCACCTGCGCTATTTCGTAACCATCGCCGAACAGGGGTCCCTCTCGAAAGCGGCAGAACGCCTGCATGTGGCGCAGCCGGCGCTCAGCCAGCATGTCCGTAACATGGAGCGTAACCTGCGTACGGAATTGCTTTTCCGGACTTCGCGGGGTGTCCAGCTGACGGAAGCAGGTCAGCGCCTGCTGCAGCAATCGCGCCATCTGATCGATCAATTCGATCAACTGGAAGAGGTTGTGCGCGCAGAAGATGTCGAGCCCTCGGGGGAGGTACGCTTCGGTGTTCCAGGCACGGTCAGCCAGATGCTCAGCGCGCGTTTGATCCAGGAGGCTTCGCGACGCTATCCGGCGATACGTCTGCGCATTGCCGAGGCCATGAGCGGATTCATCTTCGACTGGTTGCGAGAGGACAAGATCGATGTGGCGGTTCTCTATCGCGGCATGGATTCTCGTGGCATTCGCCTGAAGCAGGTCCTGTCCGAGGAGTTGAGACTGTTCGGGCCGCCGGATGCGAAACTTGGTGCTGGCACGTCCCTACAGGAGTCCGTGGATTTCTCGGAAGCCATATCGTTGCCCTTGGCCATACCGAGCCGAGGGCATGGCTTGCGCGACCTGCTGGATGATGTGGCCTCACAGCACTGTGGCCGGACATTTGAAGCCCATACCGAAATCGATTCCTATGCACCGATCAAGACCCTGGTCGAGGAGGGGTTGGCCTTCTCCATCCTGCCGGCCATGGCGATAAAGGCAGAATGCCAGCAAGGGCGCCTGGTTTCCTGGTCCATCACCAATCCGGAACTACGCAGGAACATATTTATTTCAGTGCCCGCAGACCGTCCCATATCGGCGGCCACGCTCGCCATCGAGACGCTGTGTCATGAACTGCTGCAGCAGCTTGTACAGGAAGGAACCTGGGAGGCGCGGCTGGAAGAGGGCCATTCCTAGACGAGAAGGCCGACCTCGACAGCAGACCAGATCGCTGCGGCGCTGAGGACGAGCGAAAGGAGGGCGGTAAAGTAGGCGCATGCCAGCAGAAGGCCATCTTCTTCCAGAAAGGCGAAGGCCAGAAGCATGATGGTCAGGGTGGGGATCACATGACTGAACGGGACGGGGATCAGCATTGTTGCTCCAAGCAAGAGCATGACAGACCCGACAACGCGTTTACGTGTCTCGAAATGTATGCCCCATCGCGGTCGCACAACCCGCTCGAGCAGGCGAAGAGCGGGAATCATGCGCCGCACAAGGCGTTCCAGGCGCGTCGTGGAAAACTTGCGCGCCGCGATTCTTCTGGGCAAGGCCGGGACGGCCCGTCCGAGGATCATCTGGATGGCGGGTACGAACAGCAGCAGACCGGCGAACAGCGATGCGCCGGGCAATAGCCCGACAAGCGCAATGAGCAGCATCACGATGCCGAACGACCGTTCTTTCAGGTGCTCCAAGATCCACCCGAGCGTGACCCTGTCTGTCGGGGCCTCCTGCATCAGTCTTTCCAGGATCTTCGAGGTGGGTACGTGAGAGGGCATGCACTTGGGCCTGATACAGCGAGAGTCTGAGGTGAGGTTCCAGCGCCGCCAACCTGATCATGCAGGCCGACAAGACTCAACGGAGATGTAGGAGACTGCCCGGAGCGGGGCCAGAAGGGGAAGGCAGGGTGCGGGCTTGGGCTGTGTTTCTCCGCCCATGCTACACCTTCTTGCAGCTATAAGAAAATCTTATGGCTAGTAAAGCGAAATAATCTTTGCATCTGATTTAAACTTCAACCACGCTTCTAAATCGATGAAAATGGAAGCTTTGCTACAGCACTTCGATCTGTGGCTGTTCCGATAAATACATCAAAAAACAAAAACTAGGGAGGAAATGAGAAGATGAAATCCGTATCCATCGCGGCTCTCGGACTTGCTGCGCTGCTGCCGTTCCAGGCCGTGGCACAGGACAAGCCCGAAGAAATCAATATCGGCATTACGACCTTCACGTCCGGTCCGGCTTCTGTCTTCGGCGTGCCGGGCCAGGAGGCAGCTCGGATGCTCGCCGAAAATCTCAACGAGGCTGGCGGTATCCAGGGTGTTCCAGTTTCCTTGAGCTTCATCGACGAGGGTGCTGGAGCCGAGACCCTGACCACCGAGTACCGGCGTCTTGTTCAGGACGAGAACGTGGACGTGATGTTCGCGTCGATCTCGTCGGGTAACTGCATCAACATTGCGCCCTTGGCCGAAGACCTGGAGATGTTGAATATTCTCTGGGACTGCGGGACACAGCGGATCTTCGAGGAAGCGGACTACCGCTACAACTTCCGGACCCAGGCCAACGCCACGCCCGAGATGCTGGCGCCGCTGCTTTACCTTCTGAAGAACAACCCGGATTTCGAGACGATTGCCGTGGTCAACCAGGACTACGCCTGGGGTCGTGACAGCTGGGAGTTGTTCTCCACGGCGCTCAAGCAGCTGAAGCCGGATGTCGAGGTTGTCGGCGAGTTCTTCCCGAGTTTCGGTGCCTCGGACTATTCCGCGGAGATTTCCCGTCTGCTGGCCACGCAGCCCGATGTCATTCTCTCGACGTCCTGGGGCGGCGACCTGGATACCTTCGTGCGCCAGGCCAACCAGCGTGGTCTTTTCAGCAACTCGCAGTTTGTTTTGCCTTTGGTGGAATCGTCGCTTGAACGTCTTGGCAGCGACCTGCCGGACGGCGTGATTGTCGGCGGTCGTGGCGACCACTACTTCCTGCATCCCGAGTACAAGGACGGTGAGGAGCTTCAGGATTTCGTTGCCCAGTACCGCGAACGTACCGGCGACTATCCGATCTATCCCGCTTTCCACATGGCCCAGGCCTTCGCCGCGCTGGAGGCGGCCTATGACAAGGCGATTGAGGCCAATGACGGAGGCTGGCCCGACCGCGAGCAGTTGGTCGATGCCATGGCAGGCCTGGAGTACCGAGGTCACGGCCGTCCTTTGACGATCCGTGAAGACAATCAGGCCATCGAGGCCCAGCTGATCGGCACCACCAAGCATGTCGAGGGATATGATTTCCCGATCATCGACAACATGATGATCTTCGACGGTGCGGATCTCATGCCGCCAGCTGGTGAGAATTCGATCGAATGGATCGAAACCCTGGACGAAAGCTTCGTGGAAGAAGTCTCGGCTGACGAGTATCAGCACGAAGAGTGATTCTTTGATCGGGGCCGCGTGGTTGTTCCATCCACGCGGCCCCAGCTTTCCTGCGTAATCCAGAGCTTCGTGTAAAATCCATGTCCCTGCAGATTCTTGTACTCACCGTCCTGGACGGCATAGCCTACGGTTCACTCGTATTCCTGGTGGCTGTCGGGCTGACACTGGTTTTCGGTGTCATGCGGATCCTGAATGTTGCGCATGGCAGCTTCTATGCGCTTGGTGCCTATGCCGCGGCCAGCCTCGGCCTGGTGCTTTCCGCCTACGGCATATCCGCCTGGTTCGCCTACCCGCTGTTCATTGTGGCGGCCGTGGCCGTCGGCGTGTCTGTCGGCGGGCTGATGGAGCGCTTTATCCTCAGGCGCATCTATGTCCGCGAAGAGTATCTGCAACTGCTTGTGACCTTTGCTATTTTCATGATCCTGGACAACGTGCAGCGCCTTGTCTGGGGCGTTCAGCCCTATTTCTACACCGAGCCGCTGAGTCTCATGGGGAACGTCACAATCGTCGGCATTCCCTATACAGCCTACCAGGTCATCTTTCTGCCGCTGGTCGCACTGTTCATTCTTTTCGGTTTGCGGTGGTTCCTGCGCAAGACCCTGGCCGGTTCCCTGATCGTTGCGGTGACCGAGGACCGGGAGGCTGCAACCGCGATCGGCATCAATGCGCGCAAGGTCTTCTTCCTGACCTTCATCATCGGAACGACCCTGGCATCCCTGGGCGGCGCGCTGGCTTCGCCGACAACCTCGGTCCTGCCGGGAATGGGGGCGGAGATGATCGTCCTGTCCTTTGCCGTCGCGGCAACTGCCGGCCTGGGCCAGATCGGGGGGGCGGCCATCGCCGCGCTGCTGATCGGACTGGGGCGCTCGAGTGCTGTCTTCTTCATGCCGGAACTGGAAGTCGTCGTGCCTTACCTGATCATGGTGATCGTTCTGCTGTTCCGGCCCGAAGGCCTGTTTGGCAAAACCACGGCGAGGAAGATCTGATCCATGCTGATGCGCATCGTTCTGCCCGTCGTCGTCCTCGTCGCCATCGTCCTGCCACTTGCGACAAGCGGTTGGGATGCCTTCCTGACACTGGTCTGGGCCAAGGCCCTGCCGGTTCTTGGAATCATCCTGCTTCTGCAGGCGGGGCAGGTGTCTTTCGGTCACGCCATGTTCTTCGCCACAGGCGCCTATACAGCCGGTTTCGTGATACGCGCGATCCCGGGCGGGGAAATTGTCATCGCGCTTGCCGCAGCCATTGGGGCCTCGGTTGTCGCGGGGCTGTTGGTCGGCGTTTTCGTGGTCCGCTATCGCTATATCTTCTTCGCGATGTTCAATCTGGCCTTCTCGATGGTGTTCTATTCCCTGCTGGAGAAGTTCATTCATATCACGGGCGGTTCGGATGGTCTCAGCATTCCCCGGCCCGAGATCCTGGGACAGGCGATGGAGCGTTCGGAGTATGAATTCGTCCTGTATTACCTCGCCTTGGCCCTTCTTGTAATCTGCCTTTACGGCGTACATCGTTTTCTCGACAGCCCTTTGGGCCATACCCTGAAAGCCATCAAGACGAACGAAACGCGTATCGAGTACCTTGGCCTTTCGCCCCGGCGCGTGCTGCTGATCGCCTATATCATTTCGGCGTTCTTGGCCGGTCTGGGCGGGGCGCTGGTGGCTGTGTTCCAGGGGATCGCCACACCGGAATATGCCTATTGGGTGCGCTCGGGCGAGTTCGTCTTCGTGGCCATTCTGGGCGGAACCGGCAATGTCTTCGGCGCGTTGGCCGGTTCGTTCGTCTATGAATACATCCGGGTGACCGCCACGGCCTATGTCGGAGATACCTGGCAATTGACCTTGGGGCTCGTGCTGCTGGTCATTATCCTCTTTGCCCCCAGTGGCCTTGTCGGTGTCTTGAATGACATCCGCGGCTACCTGGGCAAAGGCAGGAGAGAGCCCACTCCCAGTGGCGGCAAGCAACCTTCGGGCAAGACGGAAAAGCAGAGGGGAGAAGAACAGTGACCGCTCTGATTTCCGCCAAGGACCTCGCCATCAGCTTTGGAGGCGTTATTGCTGCCGAAGGTGTTTCCCTGGACGTCTTCGAGGACGACCACCTTGCCATCATCGGGCCGAACGGTGCCGGCAAGACGACCTTCCTGAATATCTGCACAGGTTACCTGAAGCCAAGTGCCGGAAGTGTAACCTTCCAGGGCAGAAGCATTCTTGGGTCGTCTCCACGTGCTATCACGCGCATGGGCATTGCACGTGCCTTCCAGATACCGCAGCTATTCACGGAGCAGACCGTTCTGGAAAACATGCTGATTGCCGCTGCCTCGCAGGCTCGGCGCTTCGCACCCTTTACGCCGCTCATGCAAATACCGGAGCGCAAGGAGGCCGAGCATATCCTGGAACTCGTGGGCTGTGACGATGTATCGGATCGCCCTGCTTCGGAGTTGCCGGAGGGCAAGCGCAAGCTGGTCGACATTGCCCTGGCGCTAGCACTGAAGCCCAAGGTCCTTTTGATGGATGAGCCGACGTCGGGTGTGGCTTCATCGGAGAAGTTCGACATCATGGACACCCTGATCGGTGCCTTGCGGGAACAGCAGGTCACCTCGGTTTTCGTCGAGCACGACATGGAGATGGTCTCGCGTTATGCCAATCGTGTCGCTGTCTGGAATGCCGGCCATATCCAGAGCCAGGGCACGCCGGAGGATGTCCTGCAGGATCCGGAAGTCGTCAGAACCGTGATCGGAGTATAGGGAAATGCTCGAACTCAAGGACCTGTCTGTTTCCATTGCCCGCATTCCCATCCTCAGGAATGTCTCTTTTGAGGTCCAGGAAGGGGAAACCATCGCCTTCGTGGGGCGCAACGGGGCGGGCAAGACGACGACACTGCGCGCCATCATGGGACTGGTCACGGCACAGGGGTCGATCCTGCTGAACGGCCAGGCTGTCGACCATGTGCAGGCCCACGAACGGCCCGCGTTGGGGATCGGTTATGCCCCCGAGGACCGGCGCCTGTTCTCGGCCTTCACGGTCGAGGAGAATATCCTCTTGCCGGCACGGGTTGCGCAGCTGACCCAGGACGAGACCAACCGCCGGCTCGAGCGGGTTTATGGCATCCTGCCGGAGCTGAAGGAGATGGCGAAGCGGCCGGCCGGCTCGGTTTCGGGCGGACAGGGCAAGATGGTGGCGCTGGGGCGTGGCCTCATGCTCGGTACGCACCTTCTTCTGCTGGATGAGCCCTTCCAGGGACTGGCGCCCGTGTTGGCCAATCGTTACGCCGAAGCCTTGCGTGCCTTGCGCGACACGGATCGTTCGCTGTCAGTGATCATAACGGAATCGAATCCGGGCCTGCTGAAGAATTTCGCCAGCCGCGTGATCACCATCGAACGCGGCGAGATAGAAAGTGTCGAGGACGTTTCGAAGGTCGAAGCCTAAAGCGGTCAATGGCTGTCTCCGGGCGCCTGCCAAGGACATCCTTCGAAGCTTCAAGTCATGTTCAAGCAAGAAGAGAAGGGAGATACAAGCCATGCGCCTGAAAGGAAAAACAGCCCTGGTGACCGGAGGTGCTTCCGGGTTCGGGGCAGAGATCGCCGCCGTCTTCGCGCGCGAAGGCGCAACGGTCACCATCATGGACCTCAACAAGGACGGCTCCGAGCAACAGGCCAAGAAAATCGGTTCCGGGACGAAGGCGGTTGCCGGCGACGTAACCAAGCGCAGCGACGTGGACCATGCCATCGAAACGGCCAAAGAGAATGGCCGCCTGGACATTGTGGTCAACAACGCGGGCTGGACGCATAAGAACAAGCCGCTCCTCGAGGTGACCGAAGAAGAATTCGATCGCATCTACGACGTCAACGTGAAGGCGATCTATCACATGACCAATGCTGTGGTGCCCGTGATGAAAGCGGCCGGCAGCGGCGTGATCCTGAACATTGGATCCACGGCCGGCATTCGCCCGCGACCCGGCCTGACCTGGTACAACTCCAGCAAGGGCGCCGTGAACCTGCTGTCGCGTTCCCTGGCGGTCGAACTGGCGCCGGACAAGATTCGCGTGAACTGCGTTGCGCCAGTCATGGGCGCGACGGGCCTTCTGGAGAGTTTCATGGGCGTTCCGGACACGCCAGAGAACCGCGAGAAATTCATTTCCACGATTCCCCTGGGACGCATGTCCGAGCCGCGCGACATCGCCAATGCCTGTCTCTATCTGGCTTCCGACGAGGCGGATTTCATCACCGGCGTTGTGATGGAGGTCGATGGCGGACGCACGATCTGAGTACTGCAGAATTGGTTCAATAAAGAGTGATGGAAGACAGCTTTTAATGGTTTCTGGACGGTTACAGCACCAATAGGGAAGGCCGCCGCAACGGTTTTCCCAGCTCTATCTCAAGAAAGGGAGGAAAGGATGTCAGGAAAACCGTTTGCTTTGGCCTGTGCCGCGATCGTGTCGGCGGGCCTTGTTGCATCGAGCGCAGTTGCGCAGGACGAAGAACAGGAATGGCCCGCCAATGCGCCGGATGCACCGGAATGGTGCCAGTCCGAGTGGGGCGCCGATGATGAGATCGGTGCTGCCAACCTGTTGTCTGAAGAGCTGGTTCTTGAAGCTGCCAAGCTGGTCAAGACCGGCAAGACCTATTCCCTGGGCGCCGAGACCAATTCCGAGACACCGGCCTTCGGCCCGCGCAGCTGGGCCCTGGTGATCAATCAGCCAGGCCAGGTTGGCGGTGTCGGACTTGGCCCTAACAAGATGAACTACAACGACGATATCTACATGGGCTATGTCGGCACGGGCTCGCAAATCGACGGGCTGGGCCATATCGGCGTCGATAATGTCTACTACAACTGTCACCACAACAGCGATTTCGTCCAGGCCGACGGACTGACGAAACTGGGCATCGAGAAGATCCCCAATTTCGTGACCCGGGGCATTGTCCTCGACATGACCGATCACTTTGGCCAGGACGTGCTGGACGAAGGAACGGTCTTCAACAGTGAAGAGATCGAGGCTCAGGCCGATAAGCAGGGTGTCGAGATCCGTGAAGGGGACGTGGTCCTGTTCCACACCGGCTGGCTGTCGCTGGTGGGTGAGGAAGATGACCGCTATATCGCGGGCGAGCCCGGGCTGGGCCTGGATGGGGCCGAGTACCTGGTCGAAAAGAACGTGCTGGCCGTCGGAGCTGATACCTGGGGGCTCGAGGTCATTCCCTTCGAGGAAGGTGTCGGAGTCTTCGAGGTGCATCAGGAACTGATCGCCAAGAACGGCATCTATATCCTGGAGAACATGAAGACCGCGGAACTGACTGCCGACGAGGCCTGGGAATTCATGTTCGTCATGGGGCATTCGAAGTTCACGGGCGGCGTTCAGGCGGTTATCAACCCGACTGCAATCAGGTAGGCTACATCTGTCTTGAAAGCACAGGCCCGGGCAGGCAGAAGGCTTGCCCGGGTCGTCGTTTGTCTTCCTGGCGCGTAGGGTCTTGACTGCAGTCGGAACGGGAGCCTTGTTGGAGCCATGACTTGAGCCTGTATTTCGAAGAGCTCGATTATCGACCTACGGCTATCGGTGCCCTCAGCCTGCGGCGCCGGCGGGAGCTTTCCATGGGCGTGGATGTCTACGAGATCAAGCTGGGCGATGAATTCCTGATGTCCAGCCTGTTCACGGCTTCGGAAGTGGCGTTGGCGCACCTGGGATTGGCCGAGCTCGACAAACCCGAAGTCTCCGTGCTTGTGGGCGGTCTCGGGCTTGGCCATACGGCGCAGGCCGTGCTGGAACATGCGGCCGTGAAAGACCTGGTCGTGGTCGAGGCGCTGGAGGTCGTGATTGACTGGCACAAGCAGGGACTGGTTCCCCTGGGTCGGGAATTGACGGTCGATCCCCGCTGCCGCTTTCACCATGGCGACTTCTTCGCCCTGGCGACCTCGGACCAGGGATTGTCCAGACTTTCGCCTGAGCGCCCCTTCGACGCCATCCTGGTGGATATCGATCACACGCCTGAGTTCCTGCTGGATCCGCAGAATGCAGATTTCTACGGCCCAGAGGGGCTACAGCGTTTCGCGGCGCAGCTTTCACCGGGCGGCGTCTTCGGTCTCTGGTCCAACGAGCCGCCGGATGCAGCCTTCACGGAACGCCTGGCTTCCGTCTTCGCGCAGGCACGCGCAGAACCAGTAACCTTCCATAACCCCCTGCAACGCAAGGACTTCACCCAGTGCGTCTATCTGGCCCGTACCAAGGCCACATGAGTTCTTAAGGTAATTGCGATCGAAGCTTTTCCCGAGGCGCAGGAGGCGATATTTCATGAACTGCCCGTGGAAACGGCTAGGGATATACAGGGTTTGAGAAAGGGCAGGACGGCCTGATGGATATACTGCAGATCGTGGTTCTGGCCATCGTTCAGGGCATTACCGAGTTCCTGCCGATCTCTTCGTCCGCACACCTGATCCTCGTTCCGGTCCTGACAGGCTGGCAGGACCAGGGCCTGCTGATGGACGTAGCCGTGCATGTGGGCACCCTGCTGGCCGTAATTGCCTATTTCCGACGCGATGTGCTGCGCCTGATCCGGGGTGGCTTCCAGGTTCTGGGCCTGAGATACGGCCCCGATGCGCGCTTGGCCCTGCAGATCGTGGTGGCGACGATCCCCGTGGTAATCGTGGGCTTCCTGATGAAGGACCTGATCGCCACGGAGCTGCGCAGCACAACCCTGATCATCGCGACGACGGCGGGCTTCGGCCTGCTGCTGGCCCTGGCCGACTGGCGCGCCCGAACGGCCAGGGGGAGCATGCCGGATCTTGGCTGGCGCGAAGTCATCATCATCGGACTGGCGCAGGTGCTTGCCCTGGTTCCAGGGGTCAGCCGCTCCGGCATAACCATCACAGCGGCCCTTTTCCTGGGTCTGCGGCGGACCGAAGCAGCACGCTTTTCCCTGCTCCTGTCCATACCCACGATATTGGGAGCGGGTACACTGGCCGGTCTGGAGCTGGTACGCTCGGGAGATGCGGCGCTGCAGATCGATGCGGTTCTGGCCGCCGGCCTCGCCTTTGCCAGCGCCCTGGCCGCAATTACCGCCATGATGACCTGGCTGAAGCAGGCCTCTTTCATGCCCTTCGTGGTCTACCGGCTTCTCCTGGCGGCGTTTCTGGCGCTTCTGATTGTCTTGGGTCTGATTGGGGGATGAGTGGTCGCGAGGCCCCAGCTTGCCCGGTTTGTCTTGGAAGGGGTGTGTGGCATTTCGGATGCTTCGAGGCGAAGCACTATTGGCGATGCGAGGACTGCCTGGCGGATCCTGCCGAACGTTTGACCCCCGAGGCGGAGAGGCAGGTCTACCTGGATCATGAGAACGACCCTCATGACCCGGGCTATCGTCGTTTCCTGTCAAAGTTGGCGGACCCGCTTTGCGAACGCCTGTCGGAGCCGGCAGATATCCTGGATTACGGCTGCGGTCCCGGACCTGCCCTGGCCCAGATGCTGCGAGAGGCAGGGCATCGCGTCACGCTTTACGATCCCTTCTTTCACGCGGACGAGACGAAACTCGTGGGCGGCTACGACGCGATAACCTGTACGGAAGTGGTGGAACATCTCCACGATCCGGCCAGCGAGTTCGAGCGCCTTGGGGGCTTGCTCCGACCAGGGGGCTGGCTGGCGATCATGACCTGTTTCCAGACCGAGGATGCGCGCTTTGCCAACTGGCATTATCGCCGCGATCCCACCCATGTCGTCTTCTATCGTGCTGAAACGCTTGAATTCCTGGCGGCCCGACATGGCTGGCGTTGCGAAATTCCGGTCAAGGACTTGGCCCTAATACAGGTTCCCTGAGGGACCCCGGCCTCTAACGTTGGCCCGCTTGCTCGAAGCGATTCAGGACAGTCTGTAGATCCGAGGTCAGGTGGCGTCGTGCCTGTTCGGCCACCTCCCGGGGCAAGCCGTGCAGGGCCTCAGCTACGGCGCCCGTGATGCAGGCCAGGGTGTCGGTGTCACCGCCCAAGCAGACGGCTGTGCGCACCGCCTGTTCCCAGTTGGTCGCCGTAAAGGCAGCCGCCAGGGCAGGTGGCAGGGTGCCGGCTGATGAAACGTTGAACCCTCGGCTCTTGAGCGCACGTTCAGGGCTCAGTTCATAGCCGAACTGCTCGGTCAGGCGTTGCTGTACGCTGGCAGGTTCATGACCCTGCCGCAGGCAGAAGATGGCAAGGGAGACCGCCTGTGCCGCCGTTACGGCCGAGGGGTGGTCATGACTGACCTTGGCCTGGGCTGCGGCCTGGTCCAGGACCGCTTTCTCGCTGTCCGCCAGCCAGCCGATGGCCGCCGTTCGCATGGGCGCGCCGTTGCCCCAACTGCCGTAAGGTCCGGCGTTGTTGCTCATTGCCCAGCGGATGAACATGCCGCCGTAGCCGGCGTCAGGGTACCGGCGTACGAAATCACGCAAACGCGTTGCATAGTCGGCCCGGTCGAGAAAGGCATCGGCGACCGCCAGACTGCAGACGCTGTCGTCCGTGAAGCGGCAGTCGGCATGCCAGACTGTGAAGTCATGCGGCGGTCCGGGGTGCCCCTCGAAGCGTGAACCTATGATATCGCCCGCGATTGCGCCCAGCATTCTCGGCCCCTTTCCGTACCTTGGACGTGGGGTCTCCTTCCTCTTCGTCAAGTCAGGCAGCCAGAGGCTGCGTCGTGCCGTCGAACTTGATCTAGGGAAGCGGCAGTCCGACGGCCTGGTTGGAATAGCCGGAGGTGAAACTGCGATAGGCTTGCCGGTCAGGGTCCCACATGATCCGCTCCAGCCGCCCGATATCCGCGCCATAGACGTGCAGACTGATGCTCGGGACCTCGCTGGCACATTCCACTTCATGGAAGTCCAGTTCGCCATCGCCAACGGTCGTGACATCGCCGGCCGAGAGCAGGTGGCTGTCCAGGAAGCGCGGAGCGTCCCTCATGTCGGGGGCAACGGCATAGCGGCTGTTGCGTTCGCAGCCCTCCAGCGTGCCGACAGCACCCCAGGTGCGATGGTGGTGAATCCCGGTCAGCTGCCCGGGAGCGAAAACGTCCTGAACCACACAGAAATCGCCTTCAGGCGAAAGGTGCAGCAGGTAGGAGCCATAGGGCAGGCCGGGCTGAAGCGTGCGATAGCGGGGATCTGGGGCTTGCCAGCCCGAGGCAATCAGGTTCGAGAGCTCGGCGGCGACGGCTTCGGCCGGTGAGGTCGAGCGCGTCGCCGCCTGTCCGCGTTCCAGGAAGCGCGTAAAGGCATCCTGCATGTGAAGGAACTCAGTCCTTCAGGTTCTTGAGCAGGCTGGAGGTGTCCCAGCGACCGCCGCCCATGCCCTGGACAGCTGCGTAGAACTGGTCGACCAAGGCGGTGACCGGCAGCTGCGAGCCGTTGCGCTGGGCTTCCGCCAGGGCAATGTTCAGGTCCTTGCGCATCCAGTCGACGGCAAAGCCGTGGTCGAACTTGTCTTCCAGCATGGTCTTGTGGCGATTGTCCATCTGCCAGGACTGGGCCGCGCCCTTGCCGATGACATCGAAGACCTTCTCGCAATCCAGGCCGGCCTTCTGGGCGAAGTTGACCCCCTCGGCCAGGCCCTGGACCAGTCCGGCGATGCAGATCTGGTTGACCATCTTGGTCAGCTGGCCGGACCCGGCGTCCCCCATCAGGGTGACGGCACGGCCGTAGCAATCCATGGCGCTCTTGGCGCTGTCGAAGGTTTTCTCGTCCCCGCCAACCATGATGGTCAGCGCGCCGTTCTCGGCACCGGCCTGGCCACCGGAGACGGGCGCGTCCAGGAAGCCCTTGCCATCATCCTTGCAGGCTTTCTCCACCTCGCGGGCCACCTCTGCCGAGGCGGTGGTGTGATCGACCAGGATCGCACCGTTCTTCATACCGGCCAGGGCGCCGTTCTCGCCATATACCACCTTGCGGACGTCGTCGTCGTTGCCGACGCACATGAAGACGATATCTGCCTCGGCGGCCGCCTCTGCGGGTGTTGCGCCCGTTTGGCCGCCGTGCTCCTGGGCCCACTTGGAGGCCTTCTCCGCCGTACGGTTGTAGACGCGAACGTCGTGACCGGCCTTGGCCAGATGTCCCGCCATGGGATAACCCATCACGCCCAGTCCCAGAAATGCCAGCTTTGCCATGTCTTGTTCCCCCTGTATGCATTAGCGTATCGGTGATTGCGCGCAAGGTTAGTGGCTTTGAAGGAAAGCGACAAGGTGTTCCCTGGGCCAAACCCAGATCGGGGTGTTTACCTGTATTGTTTGCACATTTCCTCTATCAGCCGTCCTTGAACAGGTAACTGTAGCCGTTGATGGCCGGCACGCCGCCCAGATGGGCATAGAGCACGCGGGCGCCGGCCGGGATTTCATCGTGCTGGATCATGTCGATCATGCCCTGCATGGATTTTCCTTCATAGACCGGGTCGGTCATCATGCCCTCCAGGCGTGCGGACAGCCGGATGGCTTCCAGCGTTTCCGCGGACGGCAGACCGTAGGCCGGATAGGCATAGCGGGTGTCCAGGACCACGTCGGTGTCCTCTATGGCCCGGCCAGGTTCCACGAGATCGGCCGTGGCCCGGGCGATGCGAAGCACGGCATCGCGTGTCTTCTCCGGCTCGGCCGAGCCATCGATGCCGATGACCCGGTCGGCGCGTCCATCTGCGGCAAATCCGGCCACCATGCCGGCCTGGGTGCTGCCGGTGACAGCACAGACAACGATGTAGTCGAACTTGAAGCCCAGTTCGGCTTCCTGTTGGCGGACTTCCTCCGCGAAACCGACAAAGCCGAGACCGCCCAGCTTGTGGTCCGAGGCCCCGGCCGGAATGGCGTAGGGCTTGCCGCCCCGTTGGCGCACGTCCTCCAGCGCATTCTCCCAGCTTTCGCGGATGCCGATGTCGAAGCCGGCGTTCACCAGTTCCACCTCGGCGCCCATGATCCGACTCATCTGGATGTTGCCCACGCGGTCATAGACAGCATCGTTCCAGTCGACCCAGTGCTCCTGCACCAGTCGACATTTCATTCCCAGTTTCGCGGCCACCGCGGCCACCTGGCGCGTATGGTTCGACTGGATGCCGCCGATGGTCACCAGGGTGTCGCAACCCTGCTCGAGCGCATCCGGCACCAGGTATTCCAGCTTGCGCACCTTGTTGCCGCCGAAGGCCAGGCCGCTGTTGCAGTCCTCGCGCTTGGCCCAGATCTCCACCTTGCCGCCCAGGTGTGCGCTGAGGTTGGCCAGCGGCTCGATGGGGGTGGGGCCGAAGGTGAGTGGATGGCGCTTGAAGCGGTCGAGTTTCATCTGCTGTCTCCGAAGGTGTTGCGGGCGAACGGCGTTTCAAGAAACATCACTCTAGGCGCAATCGAGAGGAAATTCCCTGCTTTCTCTGGCAGGAATCATTCCATAGATTGTTTCGTGAAGCCCAAGGAAAGCAATTGAAATGAACAAGGACGTGCGTCCACGCAATAAGGCACCCGAAGGCGAGGCCTCCCTCTCCGCCCTCGATCGGATCGACCGCCGGATTCTCAATCACCTTCAGCAGGATGCCCGCATCACCAACGAGGAGCTGGCGATGAAGGTCGGGTTGTCACCGGCCCCCTGTTCGCGCCGGGTCAAGCGTTTGCGCCAGGAGGGCTATATCCTGCGCGACGTGTCCCTGGTGGATACGGCCAAGACGGGACATGCGTTGATTGCCTTCGTCAGTGTCGAGCTGGACCGGCAGCGCGAGGATGCGCTGGCCGCCTTCGAGCGGCACATTTCCGCCCAGCCCGAGGTCCAGCAATGCTATTTCATCTCGGGCGAGAGCGATTACCTGCTGCTCGTCTCCTGCCGTGACATGGAGCACTACAACGACTTCGTGCGCGACGTCCTGGCACGCGAGCACAACATCCGGCGGTTTCGCACCAGCTTCACGCTACGCCGGGTGAAGTACGACACGGCCGTGCAGATCGAGGAGTAGAGGGCTCAGGCCCGGCGCGGCAGGACGATAGGGAAGTGCCCCGTCCAGGCGGCCTCTTCGTCTTCCTCGAACGGTTGCAGGGAAACCGTGACAAGGGCCTGCTCTTCAGGACTCAAACGGTTGTAGAGCCAGTCGCTCTCGTTGAGCTGTTCGTCGGCCACGTACATCTGGGTGGTCAGCACTTGGCCGTCGGGATGATGGACCTTGAAATGGATATGCGGTGTGCGCGATCCGTAGGGGACGGGCCGAATGGTGCGGAAGCTGTAACGCCCCTCACTGTCCGTCCGGGTGGTGCCATAGCCCTGAAAGGCCGGGTCCCGCGCGCCCTCTGCGCGATCCTCGCTGTGATGGTAGCGTCCCGCGGCATCGGCCTGCCATATCTCGAGCAGGCAGTCGGCAAAGGGTTGGCCCTCAGGGTCGGTCAGCGTGCCCGCCAACTCCAAGGACTCGCCCTTTGCGTGCCCCTCTTCATCTGCAATGCGCAACAGGTCGTTGTCGCGATCATCCGGCAGGCTGTCGGGATAGAAGGGGCCTTCGGTCTGCGGCGGGGTCAGACCTGGTTCGCTTGCCAGTGCCGGGAACTGCAGGCGAGGGGCCAGGGCCATGCCCGCGACGGCCAGGGGGCCGGCCAGCAGGAAACCACGTCTTGAGAAAATCCACATTCCACTGTCCTTTCCGGCGCGCTGCCAGAGAGGCAGAGGCCGTATCAACGCGCAATATCGACGATCATTCGGCCGCGGACCTTGCCGGCCATGATGTCGTGTGCCGCCGGGATCACTTCTGACAGGCCGACGGTCTGGCTGATGCGTTCCAAGGCTTCGGCATCCAGTTCGCGTGCCAGATGCTTCCAGGCCTCAAGGCGCAGTTTACGTGCGGCATAGACGCTTTCGACACCGGCCAGGGTCACGTTGCGCAGGATGAAGGGGGCTACGGTCGTGGGCAGGTCCATGCTGGCGGCCAGGCCGCAGGCCGTGACGATTCCATCCTGTCGGGTGCTGGCCAGCAGGTTGGCCAGGATCTGGCCGCCCACCGTATCAACCGCACCGGCCCAGATGCCCTTTTGCAGGGGCTTGCCCGGTTCGTTGTAGTCGGCCCGGTTGATCACTTCGCTGGCCCCCAGGGCCTTGAGGTAGGCCTCTTCCTCCACGCGCCCGGTCATGGCGCTCACTTGATATCCCCGTCCGGCCAGCAGCTTGACCGCCACGCTGCCGACACCACCCGAGGCGCCGGTCACCAGGACCGGTCCGCTGTCGGGTCTCAGGCCAAGCTGTTCCAGGCGCATGACGCAGAGCATCGCCGTGAAGCCGGCGGTTCCGATGGTCATGGACTGCGACAGTGTCATGCCTTGCGGCAGGGGGACCAGCCAATCGCCCTGGACGCGGGCGCGTTCGGCATAGCCACCCCAGCGTTCCTCGCCGAGCCCCCAGCCGGTCAGGATGACTTCGTCGCCGGCCTTGAAATCCTCGTGGTGGCTTTCGGCCACGACGCCGGCAAAGTCGACACCGGGAACCATGGGAAAGCTGCGCACCACCGGTCCCATCCCGGTGATGGCAAGGCCGTCCTTGTAGTTGAGGGTGGAATACTTCACGTCGACGAGCACATCGCCCTCGGGCAGGTCCGCCTCGTCCACCTCGGTGAGCTCGGCGTGGGTCTTCTTGTCCTCGCCGCGGGTCAGTAGCAGGGCACGAATGGCTCAATCCTCCTGTTTGCATGCACCGGACAGGGTGGACGATAGCGCAGCATTGAAGAGCCCGCAAATCTTCCTGGCTGCGATTTCTAGAGCACCTTGCCGGGATTGAGCAGGCCTTGCGGATCCAGCGCCTTCTTCAGCTTTTCCATGACGGCGATTTCGGATTCGCTGCGGTAGCGGCGCAGGGCGTCACGCTTCATGGAGCCAACCCCATGCTCCGCCGAGAAGCTGCCGCGATAGTCCTGTACCAGGTCATAGACCGCCCGTGTTACCTCTTTCTTGCGCGTTGCCAGACTGCCGTTGGGATTGTTCTCGTCGTGACAGATGTTGAAATGGACATTGCCATCGCCAACGTGCCCGAAAGCGATCAGCATGGCGTCCGGGGCAATCTCCTGGACCTTATCCGTGGCGGTCTCGATGAAGTCGGCCATGTCGGAAATGGGGACCGAGACGTCGTGCTTCAGCAGGTGGGGCATGTCGTTGTGGGCCTCGACCAGGGCTTCACGAATGCGCCAGAGCTGGGCACGCTGGCTTTCACTGTTGGAAACCGTGCCGTCCAGAACCAGGCCTTCCTCCATCAATCGCTCGATCAGCCCTTCCAGCATTTCCTGAAGGCCAGAGCCTTGCTTGCTGGCGGAGACTTCCAGCAGGGCATACCAGGGATAATCCCCCTCGACAGGGTCCACGACATCTGGAACGCGCTCACAGGCCAGCGTGATGCCGTTCTGTGGCATCATCTCGAAGGCCGACAGACGGTCGTTTGTGCTTTCCCGGGCGATGGCAAAGCTTTGCATGACGGCCGGAAGGGAGGGGAAGGCCAGAAGCGCGCACTCGCGCTCGGCCACGGCCGGATAGAGTTTCAGGACCGCCCCGGTCACGACGCCCAGGATACCCTCGGAGCCGATGAAGAGCTGCTTCAGGTCGATGCCCGTATTGTCCTTGCGCAGCGCGCGCATCATGTCGAGAACCGTACCGTCGGCAAGTACCACCTCGAGCCCCAGGATCAGGTCGCGTGTATTGCCGTAACGCAGAACCGCCGTTCCGCCGGCATTGGTCGAGATCGAGCCGCCGATCTGGCAAGAGCCTTCCGCGCCATAGCTGAGCGGGAAAAGCCGGTTGGCGTCAGCGGCCGCCTTCTGGACATCGGCCAGGATGCAGCCGGCGTCGACGGCCATGGCGTGGTTCTTCTCGTCCAGCCAGCGGACCTTGTTCATGCGCCCCAGGCAGAGGATGACCTCGTGATTGGGGCGCGTTGGGACGCCGGCGCCCGTCAGTCCGGTACGCCCGCCCTGGGGGACGACCGAAAGGCCATGTTCGGTACAGATGCGCAGGGCTTCGGCCACCTGTTCAGTTGTTTCCGGACGCAGCACGGCCAGAGGGGCATTGTCCACTTCCCCCATGAAGTCACGGCCGTACTCCTGGGCCGCCTCACCGGTCAGAAGGCCCTTCGAGCCAAGCAGATCCTCGAGGCCTTCCGGCAGGCCTGACTGCTGCATCTTCAGCGTGGACATGTCCATTTCCTCCATAGTCGCCACAGGGGCGTGTCGTCTTGCGCGCAGGGGAATTGTCTGCGTGATACCCCGATCCTGCAAGGGCATTACAGGGGTCCATGGCGTTGCCAGGCATCGCACACTTTGTCGGACGTGCTCATGATATTGTGATTGGGCTTGCCATGTTCCTGCTTGCCAGAGCGCGGCAGAGCGCTAGCCTTCAAAGGATTCAGTCTATTGAGGACGACAAATGCTGCGTTTGCTGCGGGCCGTACTCTGGGCACTGGGACTGCTTCTTGTGGTTGCGACCCTGCTGCCCTTCTTTCCGGGTGAAGCCTGGTGGATCCGCATTTTCGACTTTCCACGCATGCAGCTGGCCGCCATATTGGCCGTTGTTTTCCTGTTGTGCCTGGCTGCCTTTGATTGGCGACAGGCAAGGTTCTGGTTCCTGGCGGTGCCTGGCTTATCAATCCGCGCGCATGCTGCCCTATACCGCCTACTGGCCGAACCAGGCGGTGACGGCTGTCGAGGCGAAGTGCCCGGACAGCAACCGCTTGAGCCTGATGGTGGTGAATGTTCTGCAGGACAATCGTGACAGCGAGGCCGTCATGGAACGGATCGGAACGCATGAGCCGGACCTCGTTTTCCTGATCGAGACCAATGACTGGTGGGCAAATGCCATGGTCCCGCTGGAGGAAGACTATGCAGAGGTCATGGCCCAACCGCAGGAGAACAAGTACGGCCTGTTGTTCTTTTCGCGCCTGGAGCTGATCGAGCCGGAGGTCCGTCGGCTGGTCGAGGACGAGGTGCCGTCGATCCATACGCGCGTTCGTCTGCGTTCCGACAGGGAGGTGGCCTTTTATGGCCTGCATCCGCGCCCGCCGGAACCAAGCCAGGATACCGAGGAGCGCGATGCCGAGCTGGTGCTGGTCGGCCGCGAAGCGCGCGAAGTGGAGGTCCCGGTGATCGTGGCCGGGGATCTGAACGATGTGGCCTGGTCGGATACCACCCGGCTGTTCCAGGAATTGAGCGGTCTGCTCGATCCCCGGATCGGTCGCAATCTCTATCCCAGTTACCATGCGCAGTGGCCTTTCCTGCGCTGGCCCATCGATCATGTCTTCTTCAGCGCGGACTTCACGCTGGTGCAGATGAGCCGGCTTGAACCCGTGGGCTCCGATCATTTCCCCATCCTGGTCGAAGTCTGTCATCAGCCGGCCAACGAAGGGCAGGAGAACGCGCCCGATGCGGTGCCGGAAGACCAGGAAGAGGCACGGGAGACGGTGGAGGAAGGCCGCGAAGCTGCCGAAGATGGCGAGGAGTAGTCTTCGAATGCATGCTCTGAGGCCTCAGGAACTCGAGAATTCCTCACGAACCTGCGTGTCGTCGGCGCCCAGGTCCGGAACCGCCCCGTAGTGATCCTCGAAGTCCGGGGTGATGGGCGGCGGCGCTAGGACCTTGACTTCGCCTGCTGAGGTCTCGACCTGGATGAAGCGGTTCTGGGGATGGGTAACGACATCTTCCATGGTGGAAAGCTTGCCGTAGGCCACATTCGCTTCATTCAGTCTCGCGATCACCTCTTCGCGGTCCAGTCCGGAGAAAACGCCGTTGATGATCTCGTCCAGGACCGCTCGGTTGGCCACGCGGTCCGGATTGGTGGCAAAGCGTGGATCTTCGGTAATGTCGGGGCGCTGCAGAACGATCTCACAGAGGTTCTTCCATTCGCGCTCGTTCTGGATGGAGAGCAGGACGGCTTTGCCATCCCGGCAGTCGTACGCTCCATAGGGGGCAATGGTGGGATGGCGCAGGCCCTCGCGCTGCGGTGTCTTCTGGCCGTAATGGTGCTGCAGATAGGGCACGTTCATCCAGTCGGAGAGGCTGTGATAGAGCGATACCTCGATGCCACGTCCGCCCTTGCCGCGTTCGCGGGCAAACAGCGCCTGCAGGATGGCCTGCTGGGCATACATGCCGGCGGCAATGTCGCAGACGGAGACGCCAACCCGGGCGCCGGATTCCGGTGTCCCGGTGATGTTGGCCAGGCCAGTTTCGGCCTGGACAAGCAGGTCATAGGCCTTCATGTCGCGGTAGGGGCCTTCCATGCCATAGCCACTGATGTCGCAGGTGATCAGTTGGGGATAGCGCTCGCGCAGGCTCTTGCTGCCAAAGCCTGCGCGTTCGGTGGCGCCCGGGGCCAGGTTCTGGATGAAGACGTCCGCCTTTGAGAGCAGGTTATGCAGCAGTTGCTGGTCCTGCGGATCCTTCAGGTTGAAACGTACGGACTCCTTGCCGCGATTGAGCCAGACGAAATAGGCGCTGAGGCCATTGACGCAACGATCATAACGCCGGGCGAAGTCGCCTTCCTCGCGTTCCAGCTTGATAACGCGTGCGCCTGCATCGGCCAGGCGCGACGACGCATAGGGGGCTGCCACGGCCTGCTCAAGCGTGACAACAAGAAGGCCTTCGAGATCCTTGGGCATGTCAGAAACCGCTACTTCCATCCGTGTCCGGGGTCATGGGAAGACCATCGGTGATTTGCCCGGGAAGTTCAAACCCCGGGACGTTATAATCCTCGCCTACGACGTATCCTGACAGGCCGTTCGGAGGCGCGGTCATCCTTCACGCTTGGCCGCAAAGCGCAGGCGCACGTAATCGGCGGTCCACTTGCCCTCCTCGTCGCAAAGGATGGGGCGCAGGCGATCGGTGACCTCTTCCAGGATCTCGGAGCGCTCATTTTCTGAAAAGGGGGCCAGAAAGGCTTGCGCAAAGATTTCCAGCCAGGCCGGAAGGTGGGACGGCAAGGGGGTGGGGCGCGGGAAGCTGTAGATTTCCTCGACCCGGAAACCATGGTTTTCCAGGCGGCGAGCATAGGCATCGGGCGATGGAAAATACCAGGGACTGAGTGCCAGGGGGTCCTGCTGACGCCGGCTGAGCGCTTCATGGAGAGCCGTGCGAATGGCGGCGACGTTTCCGTGCCCTCCGAACTCGCCAACGAAACGCCCGCCAGGCTTCAACGCCCTGGTGACACCGTCGAGGACACGGTCCGGCTGGGTCATCCAGTGCAGGGCCGCATTCGTGAAGACCGCATCGAAGGGAGCGTCGAATGCCAGTTCGTGCCCGTCCATCAGGCGCGCATCCAGCCCGCGCCCTTGGCTGGCGGCCACCATGTCCGGCGCGGAATCGCTGCCAATGACCTCGGCACCGCTGGCGGCAATCACTTCGGTCAGCGTTCCGTCGCCACAACCGAGGTCCAGAATGCGTTCGCCGGGCCTGGGAGCCAGGAGCTCAACCACGCCCTGGCCCAGTCGGGCCACGAAGCCCGCATCACGCTGGTAGCGTTCGGCATTCCAATCCTGTTTCGTGGGCGCTTCCATTGCTTTCGCTTTCCGCTGGATTTACTGGGATAAAGCTCCGCCGGCGCGACGGGACTGTCAATGCACATGAAGCAAGCCACAGATAATCCGCGCCTTTACCGCCTGCGGATTGTTTTGCAAAAGCGAAAATTTCTGTATGCTCCAGGGCCGTAAAACGAAAATAAATGAACATGGAGGCCTTCGTGCAGGACCTTTCCCCCCGGCTTGAAATGATCCTGGAGCAGGCCCGAGAAGCCGGACGGGTGACCGTGGAAGATCTGGCCGCGTATTTCTCGGTGACGCCCCAGACCATAAGGCGGGACCTGAATGAACTTTGCGACCAGCGCCTGCTGAAGCGTGTTCATGGGGGCGCCGTACTGGCCACGGGAATAGAGAACGTGAAGTACGAAGCCCGCCGCCTGCTGGCTTCCGAAGAGAAGCAGCGGATCGGACGCCGGGCCGCGGAACTGATTCCCGACAATTGCTCTCTGTTCATCAACATCGGGACGACCACCGAGGAGGTGGCGCGCGCGCTGGCGGGTCATCGCGGCTTGATGGCCATTACCAACAACATAAACGTTATCAATATACTGCACAGCCAGCCTGAAATTGAGACGATCGTGACGGGAGGCGTGCTGCGCCATTCCGATGGCGGCATTGTGGGCGAGCAGGCCACGGACTTCATTCGCCAGTTCAAGGTGGACTATGCCGTGATCGGTGCCTCGGCCATAGAGGAAGAGGGCGACCTGCTCGATTACGACTACCGAGAAGTGCGTGTTTCTCAGGCCATTATCGAGAATGCGCGCACGGTCTTCCTGGTGGCCGACCACATGAAGTTTTCGCGTTCGGCGCCGGTGCGGATCGGACACCTTTCGCAGGTGGATCGCCTCATCACGGACGAGCCGCCCCCGGCAAGCCTGCGCCGGATCTGCGAGGAATCCGGGGTCAGGGTCGAAATTGCGACCTAGCTCCTGGTCGGCCGCAAGGCGTGATGGAACTCTTCAATTGAATGTTCGTTTGTTTTCGGATAATGTTCGTTTGGTGGCTATACGAAAATAATAATAATCAAATAGAATCAGGGAGCAGGGAAGCCCTTGGCGAACGAGATGCCCGATATCTACGACATCGCCATCATCGGTGGCGGCATCAACGGATGCGGAATTGCTCGCGATGCAGCCGGGCGCGGCGCCAGCGTATTTCTCTGCGAACAAGGCGACTTTGCCGGCGCAACCTCCTCCTCGAGCACGAAGCTGATACACGGCGGTCTTCGCTATCTGGAATACTACGAGTTCCGCCTGGTGCGCGAAGCGCTGATCGAGCGCGAGGTCCTGTTGCGCGCCGCGCCTCATATCATCTGGCCTCTGCGGTTTGTGCTGCCGCATCACAAGGGACTGCGTCCGGCCTGGCTGATTCGGCTCGGGCTGTTTCTCTATGACCATCTGGGCGGGCGCAAGATCCTGCCGGGGACCAAGTCCCTCGATTTGCGCCGCTCCCCGATCGGGGCACCTCTGAAGCAGGAGTACACGCGTGGCTTCGAGTATTCCGATTGCTGGGTGGATGATGCGCGCCTTGTCGTGCTGAATGCCCTGGATGCCGCGCATCACGGTGCTGAGCTACATCCCCGCACAGCCTGTACCTCGGCCGAACGGCGTGATGGTCTCTGGCATGTGGAGGTAAAGGACAGCGAAACCGGGCAACAGCGGGAAATTCGAGCCCGAAGCCTGGTCAATGCGGCCGGCCCCTGGGTCTCCGAAGTTCTGGCGAACCGACTGCATGTCAACAGTTCCGAACACACGCGCCTGGTCAAGGGCAGCCACATTGTCGTGCCCAGCCTCTTCGAGCATGACCGCGCCTATATCTTCCAGAACTCAGATGGCCGCATCGTCTTTGCGATCCCCTATGAGCAGGATTTCACGCTGATCGGCACCACCGACGAGGATTTCCAGGGGGATCCCAAGGACGTCCATATCTCGCAGAAGGAAACGGAATACCTGGTTTCTGCCGTCAGTCAGTACCTGGAACGGCCGCTTTCCACCGACGATGTCGTTCACAGCTATTCGGGTGTTCGGCCTCTCTACGACGATGGGGCTGGTGCGGCCCAACAGGCCACCCGGGATTATGTACTTTCGCTGGATGCAGGTCAGGATGGCCAGCCGCCTCTGCTGAATGTCTTTGGCGGCAAGATCACGACCTATCGAAAGCTGGCGGAGCACGCCTTGCAGAAACTCTCCCCTCATCTGGAGGGGCTGTCCGGCGACTGGACGGCCGGAGCCACCCTGCCAGGGGGCGACTTTGTTGTGGGTGGGCAGGCCGACCTCAAGTCGCAGATGCTGCGGGACTACCCCTTCCTGACCGAGGCCTGGGCGCGTCGCCTCATACGCTCCTATGGTTTACGCTCAAGGGAGTTGCTTGGAAAGGCGCAGACGCTAGAGGACATGGGGCAGAATTTCGGTGCCGATCTCCATGCACGCGAAGTGGACTTCCTTATGCGTGAGGAATGGGCCCGCAGTGCCCAGGATGTACTCTGGCGGCGCAGCAAACTGGGGCTGCGTTTGACAGGCGAGGAAGTCAGGGCACTTGAAGGCTGGATAGGATCCTGGCTGGATCGACAGGAAGAACAGCTGAAGCAGGCCAAGGGGTAGGGGAATGTCCGTGGAGCTTGTAGAGGTCAGCAAGGTTGTCGGATCGGAAACGCACATCCGGTCGGTTTCCATGAAGCTGGAGCCCGGCAGCCTCAACATTCTCCTGGGTCCCACGCTTTCCGGCAAAACAAGCCTGATGCGCCTGATGGCGGGCCTGGATGAGCCCACATCCGGACGCGTGCTGGCAAACGGCCAGGACGTGACGGCCGTGCCCGTGCGCAAGCGCAATGTGGCCATGGTCTACCAGCAGTTCATCAACTATCCCACACTTTCGGTCTTCGAGAACATTGCCTCGCCCCTGCGTGTTGCCGGGCGCCCGAAAGCCGAGATCGAGAGCAAGGTGAAGCAGGCCGCCGAGCTGTTGAAGATCACGGCGATGCTGGACCGCACTCCGCTTGAACTGTCCGGTGGACAGCAACAGCGCACCGCCCTGGCGCGGGCCCTGGTCAAGGGGGCGGAGTTGGTTCTGCTGGACGAACCCCTTGCGAACCTGGATTACAAGCTGCGTGAAGAACTGCGCGAAGAGCTGCCCCGGGTTTTCAGCGAAAGCGGCACTGTCCTGGTCTATGCCACCACGGAACCGACGGAGGCCCTCCTGCTGGGCGGCAATACGGCCACTCTACACGAGGGGACGGTAACGCAGTTCGGCCCCACGCTGGATGTATATCGACGCCCGCACGACCTGCTGACAGCCCAGGTTTTCTCGGACCCGCCCATGAACCTGATGCAGGTGCGCCTTGAAGGCGGTCGACTCCAGTTGACTGATGGACAGGAGATGCCTGTGGCCGGCCTTCTGCAAGGCTTGCCGGATGGTCGCTACACCCTGGGCATGCGGCCCAACCACCTTGCCCTTGAACGGCCTACCGAAAGCGCCGTCGAGGTTACGGCAGAGGTGACGGTGACCGAGATCACCGGCTCCGAGAGTTTTGTCCACGTTGACTTCGCCGGTGAGCGTTGGGTCGTGCTGGCACACGGCGTGCGGGATCTGTCGGCTGGAGACCGTGTGCCGGTCTATATCGATCCTGAACGACTGTTCATATTCGATGCCGAGCAGCGCCTGAAGGCGGCCCCCGGTTTGCAGGCGGCGGCATAGGGCAGGAGGGAAGACAATGGCGCGCATCGAACTGAAAAATCTGGCGCACTCCTACCTCGACAGGCCGCGGGATGAGGCCGACTACGCCCTGAAGGAGATGACGCATGTCTGGGAGGACGGGGGCGCCTATGCGCTGTTGGGGCCTTCCGGCTGTGGCAAAACCACACTGCTCAACATCATCTCGGGCCTGCTGGTGCCAACGCAGGGACAGGTGCTTTTCGACGGGCGGGACATGACCCGCGAACCACCGGAAGCGCGCAACATCGCCCAGGTTTTCCAATTCCCGGTCATCTACGATTCCATGTCTGTCTATGACAATCTGGCCTTCCCGCTACGCAATCGGAAATTCCAGGCTACGGAGGTGGACCGTCGCGTCAGGGAGGTGGCCGAGATGCTGGACCTGACGGATCGGCTGAAACGCAGGGCGGAAAACCTGACGGCCGACATGAAGCAGAAAATCTCTCTAGGGCGCGGCCTGGTGCGACCCGACGTCAACGCAATCCTGTTCGACGAGCCGCTGACGGTGATCGATCCGCACATGAAATGGCTGCTGCGCGGCCAGCTGAAGCAGCTTCACAAGGATTTCAATCACACCATGGTCTATGTGACCCATGACCAGACCGAGGCCCTGACCTTCGCCGACAAGGTCGTGGTGATGTATGAAGGGGAGGTTGTTCAGATCGGCACCCCCGAGGAACTCTTCGAGAAGCCGGCACATACATTCGTGGGCTATTTCATTGGTTCGCCTGGCATGAATGTCCTGGATTGCCGACTAGAAGGCAGGCAGGCCTGGCTTGGAGAACACAAACTTGACCTGCTGGCGGGCCACCATGTTCCCGCAGCCCTGGGCGACAAGGTCCAGCTTGGCATCCGGCCCGAGTTCGTGACCGTGACCCGTCCGGAAGAGGGCTTGCCGGCCCGTCTGGAACGGGTTGATGATGTAGGGCGCTATCGCATAGCGCGGCTGACGCTGAATGACCAGGCGGTTGCCGCGATACTGCCTGAAGGCAGCGAGCTTCCTTCGGACACGGCAGGGGTGCGCTTCGAGCCCTCGCACCTGCATGTCTACATGGACGGTCATCTCAGCGAAGGGGGGGCCTGAGTCATGGAGCGCAAGGTCAATCAGAAAGCCTGGTTCCTGGTCCTGCCGGTGGTCCTGATCGTCTGTTTCAGCGCGCTCATTCCGCTGATGACCGTGGTCAACTATGCCTTCCAGGATACCTTCGGCGGCAATGAATTCTTCTGGGCGGGACTTGTCTGGTTCGAGGACATCCTGAATTCCAGCAGGTTCCATGACGCCCTCTGGCGCCAGTTCCTGTTTTCCGGTCTGATCCTGTTGATCGAGATTCCCCTTGGTGTGGTGGTGGCGCTTTCCATGCCGCGGCGCGGACTCGGTGTGCCGATCTGCCTGGTCCTGATGGCCCTGCCATTGCTGATTCCCTGGAACGTTGTCGGCACCATCTGGCAGATCTTTGGACGCGTGGATATCGGCCTGCTTGGCTGGGCCGTGAACAGCTTGGGTATCAGTTACAACTACACGACTGATCCGCTCAGTGCCTGGGTGACTGTGGTGCTGATGGATGTCTGGCACTGGACATCCCTGGTCGTGCTGCTGGCCTATGCCGGCCTGCGCTCGATCCCGGAAGCCTATTACCAGGCCGCCCGCATCGATGGCGCCTCGCGCTGGGCGGTCTTCCGTCACATTCAGCTGCCCAAGATCCGCCGGGTCCTGGTCATTGCCATCCTGCTGCGCTTCATGGACAGCTTCATGATCTATACCGAGCCCTTCGTAGTGACGGGTGGTGGCCCAGGGAGTGCCACAAGCTTCCTGTCCGTGGACCTGGTGAAGATTGCCATCGGCCAGTTCGACCTGGGCCGCGCCGCCGCCATGTCGATCATCTACTTCCTGATTATCCTGGCGCTGTCCTGGGTGTTCTACACGGTCATGACGGCGAAGCGGCGCGACGACATGGAGGTTGGACAATGAAGGGACGCTGGCTGATACCGACGATCTATATCATCCTGCTGATGATACCGATCTACTGGCTGGTCAACATGTCCTTCAAGACCAACCAGGAAATCCTGTCGGTACTTTCCCCCATTCCGCTGAACCCGACGCTGGACAACTACCTCGTCATCTTCACGGATGCCTCCTGGTATTCGGGCTACATCAACTCGACGATCTATGTCGTGATGAACATGATCATCTCGGTTTCCGTGGCCCTGCCGGCAGCCTATGCCTTCTCGCGCTACCGCTTCCTGGGTGACAAGCACCTGTTCTTCTGGCTGTTGACCAATCGCATGGCACCGCCTGCTGTCTTCGCCCTGCCGTTCTTTCAGCTCTATTCCTCGGTGGGCCTGTTCGACACGCACATTGCCGTTGCCCTGGCGCACTGCCTGTTCAACGTGCCGCTGGCGGTCTGGATCCTGGAGGGCTTCATGTCGGGGGTTCCCAAGGAGATCGACGAAACGGCCTATATCGATGGCTATTCCTTTCCGAAGTTCTTCGTGAAGATCTTCATGCCGCAGATTGCATCGGGCATCGGCGTGGCCGCCTTCTTCTGTTTCATGTTCTCCTGGGTCGAATTGCTGTTGGCGCGTACCCTGACTTCCGTGAATGCAAAACCGATTGCAGCGACAATGACGCGCACGGTCTCGGCATCGGGCCTGGATTGGGGCGTCCTGGCGGCGGCCGGAGTCCTGACCATCATTCCGGGCGCACTGGTGATCTATTTCGTGCGTAACTACATCGCCAAGGGCTTTGCCCTGGGCCGCGTGTAAGGGAGGTTTGCCATGGAGCTCAATCTTCAATGGATGGCCTGGACCTGGCAGACGGGCCTGTTCTTCGTCGGCATCTTCCTGGGCCTGGTGGCCATGTCGCTGTGGCAGCAGGTTTCGCCCACTGTGGAACGGGTCGGTATCCTGGGAATCGTCACCACGCGCGGGGACCGCTTCTTCATCTCGCTGCTCGGCAGTGCATACATACACGTCATCTGGATCGGTTTTGTCGATCTCGACCTGCTCTGGGCCTCTGCGCTCAGCATCGCCTATGCGATTGCGGTTTTCCGGTGGGTCTAGATCGATGAAGGGGCTGAACGGGCGCCCATGGAAAGCCCGCATAGAGTAGAAAAACCAGAAACTAGGGAGGAAATCAGATGTTGAGAAAAACACTCTTTACCGCCTCCGCCATGGTACTCGCACTGGGCATCCAGAACGCCATGGCGGACATGGAGGCGGCGGAACGCTGGATCGACGAGGAATTCCAACCGTCGACCCTGTCCAAAGAAGAACAGATGAAGGAAATGGAATGGTTCATCAAGGCGGCTGAACCCTTCCGCGACATGGATATCAATGTCGTTTCAGAAACTCTCACTACCCATGAATACGAATCAAATGTCCTGGCCGAGGCTTTTGAGGAAATCACGGGCATCAATGTAACGCATGATCTGATCAGTGAAGGGGATGTGATCGAGAAACTGCAAACGGAAATGCAGTCAGGGCGCAGCATCTATGACGCGTATATCAACGACTCCGACCTGATCGGGACCCACTCGCGCTACGATTCAGTCTTTCCGCTCGAGGATTACATGGAAGGTGAAGGCGCGGATGTCACCAACCCCATGCTGGATATCGACGATTTCATGGGGATCTCCTTTACCACGGGTCCGGACGGCAAGATCTATCAGCTGCCAGACCAGCAGTTCGCCAACCTCTACTGGTTCCGCTACGACTGGTTCCAGCGCGAGGATTTTCGGGAACAGTTCCAGGAGATCTATGGCTACGAATTGGGCGTGCCGGTGAACTGGTCGGCCTATGAGGACATCGCCGAGTTCTTCACCGAGCATGTGGGAGAGATCGACGGCGAGAAAGTCTATGGTCACATGGACTACGGCAAGCGCGATCCCTCACTGGGTTGGCGTTTCACGGACGCCTGGCTGTCCATGGCGGGAGCAGGCGACAAGGGCATTCCCAATGGTGTGCCGGTGGATGAATGGGGCATCCGCATGGAGGAGTGTCGTCCTGTCGGCTCTTCCGTCGAGCGCGGGGGCGCCACCAACGGTCCGGCTGCGGTCTACTCCTTGCAGAAGTATATCGATTGGCTGAAGGCCTATGCCCCGCCGGAGGCCGCCGGTATGACCTTCTCGGAAGCCGGTCCGGTGCCAGCCCAGGGCAATATTGCCCAGCAGATCTTTTGGTACACCGCCTTTACCGCCGACATGGCCAAGGAAGGCCTGCCGGTCGTGGACGAGGACGGCAATCCGAAATGGCGTATGGCTCCCTCGCCGCATGGTCCCTATTGGGAGGAGGGCATGAAGCTGGGTTACCAGGACGCCGGTTCCTGGACCTTGATGAAGGCCACCGAGCCGGATCGCCGTAAGGCCGCCTGGCTCTATGCCCAGTTCACCGTGTCCAAGACGGTCAGTCTGAAGAAGACCCATGTTGGCCTGACCCCAATCCGGGACAGCGACATCCGGCATGAGTCCTTCACGGAGCGTGCTCCGAAGCTGGGTGGCCTCGTGGAGTTCTATCGTTCTCCGGCCCGCGTCCAGTGGACCCCCACAGGCGTAAACGTGCCGGACTATCCGCGTCTTGCACAGCTGTGGTGGCAGAATGTGGCCGAGGCCGTGACCGGTGAAATGACCGCTCAGGAGGCCATGGATAGCCTTGCCCAACAGCAGGACGACATCATGGCGCGCCTGGAGCGTGCAGGCGTCCAGGGTGACTGCGGACCCAAGCTGAACGAGCCGCGTGATGCGCAGTACTGGTTCGATCAGGAAGGGGCGCCGAAGCCCAAGCTGGACAACGAGAAGCCCCAGGGCGAGACCGTCAAGTACGACGAACTGGTTGAGCAGTGGCAGGACGCTCAGGAAGACTGAGCTGATTTCCACAAGGATCTGGGCCGGAAACCATAGAGGTTTCCGGCCCTTTTCTATCTGCCAGGCTGATTATACAACATCGAAACGGGTTCATGCATAGGGAGGCGAAGTCATGGCCAAGTATGTGATGGCAATTGATCAGGGAACCACGTCTTCACGGGCCATCCTTTTCGACAGGGACCATCAGATTGCCGCCGTGGCGCAGCAGGAATTCAAGCAGCATTTCCCGCGCTCTGGCTGGGTTGAGCATGATCCCGAAGATATATGGCGCAGTGTGCTGGAAACCTGCCGCCAGGCCATGGAAACGGCGGGTGCCTCGGCAGCGGACCTTGCCGCGATCGGCATCACGAACCAGCGCGAAACGACCCTGGTCTGGGACCGCAAAACGGGCGAAGCCATACACAAAGCCATTGTCTGGCAGGATCGCCGCACGGCGGACAACTGTGCGGCCATGAAGAAGGCCGGCCATGAAAGCGAGGTGCGCTCGCGCACAGGCTTGCTGTTGGATTCCTATTTCTCAGGTACGAAGGTGGCCTGGATTCTTGATCATGTGGAGGGGGCGCGCGCAAGAGCGGAGCGCGGCGAACTCGTATTCGGGACCGTGGATAGCTTCCTCATCTGGCGCCTGACAGGGGGAACGCGGCATGTCACCGATGCCACCAACGCCTCGCGCACCCTGCTGTACAACATTCACAAGGGAACCTGGGATCCGGAATTGCTGTCCATCCTGAACGTTCCTGAAAGCATGTTGCCGGAGGTGCTGGATTCCGCCGCCGAGTTCGGCGAGACCGATCCGGAGCTGTTCGGGGGGACGATCCCTATTCTTGGCGTGGCCGGCGACCAGCAGGCGGCCTCGGTCGGGCAGGCCTGTTTCGAGCCGGGCATGATCAAGTCGACTTATGGCACCGGGTGCTTCGCTCTTCTGAACACGGGCGCGCAGTCGGTGATTTCGCGCAACCGCCTGCTGACCACTGTCCTCTACCAACTGGATGGCAAGCCGACATATGCCCTGGAGGGCTCGATCTTTGTCGCGGGAGCTGCGGTCCAGTGGCTGCGCGATGAACTGGGGTTGATCGAGACGGCGCCCGAGACAGCAGAACTGGCGGATCGCGCCGACCCGAACCAGGATGTCTATCTGGTGCCGGCCTTTACGGGCATGGGCGCCCCTTATTGGGATTCACGTGCGCGCGGCGCCATGTTCGGCCTGACCCGCGGAACCGGCGTGCCCGAATTTGCCCGCGCGGCGCTGGAGGCTGTGGGCTACCAGACCCGTGACCTGCTTGAGGCCATGCGCGGAGACTGGGGCGGCGGGTCGCTGGGCGACACCATCCTACGCGTGGACGGCGGCATGGTGGCCAGCGACTGGCTGATGCAGTTCCTGGCGGATATTCTGGATGCCCCTGTCGACCGCCCGACTGTCCTGGAGACGACGGCCTCCGGCGCGGCCTACCTGGCCGGTTACAAGGCAGGCTTCTATGAAGAACCGAAGGTCTTTGCCGAACGCTGGCACCTGGACCGGCAGTTCGCACCGCAGATGTCGGAGTCGGACCGGGCGCGCAAGTATGAAGGCTGGAAGGATGCCGTTTCCCGCACCCTTGTGCGTGATTCCAGCGGTTGACCGAGTCAGATCGCCAGCAGGGCGGCAATCACGATTGTGGCGATGAAGACGGTTTCGGCCACGATCATGCCGATGGCACGGCCGCCGACCTTCACCATCTCGACCAGTGAGGTCTTGACCCCCAGAGCCGCAATCGCGGTGATGATACACCAGCGCGACGCCTCGCTGAGCAGGTTCTGAACAGTGGTTGGAATCAACGTCAGGCTGTTGGCGCCCACGATCAGCAGGAAGGCAATCAGGAAGCCGGGCAGCAGGTTCCCGGCCTTGCCGCCGCCTTCGCCATCGGACATACGGCGCGCTGCCAGCGAGATGGTCAGGACCACCGGGACCAGCAGCGCAACGCGCAGCAGCTTGATGATGGTGGCCGTATCGCCTGCCTCGTCCGAGACGCTGTAGCCCGCGCCCACGACCTGGGCAACGTCGTGAATCGTGCCGCCCAGGAAGACACCGGTCTGGGTGTCGTCGAAATTGAATATGCCCGCGATCAGGGGATAGAGGATCATGGCGGCCGTACTGAGCGTGGTGACGCCGATGATGGTAAAGACCGTATCGCGTTCCTTGCTCTTGTAACTCGGCAGGACCGATGAGATGGCTGCTGCGGCCGAAGCGCCGCAGATGGCCACCGAACCGGCGGAGAGGATTCCGAAACGGCTGTTGAGTGCCAACGCCCGGGCGGCCAGGAAACCGAATCCGATGGTCAGGACGACCGCGGCGGCCACGGCCAGCATGACCTCTCCACCCAGTGCCAGGATCTGTTCCACCGTAATGCGGGCGCCCAGAAGGGCCACGCCGATACGCAGGACCTGCTTTGCTGTGAAGCTGATGCCCGAGGCAAAGCGGGGCTCGGCGGAGACAAAGTTGAATGCCATGCCCAGAAGCAACGCAAAGAGAATCGTCGGGCCGCCGTAGTGATCGGTAATGAAATGTGCGGCCATGGCGATCAGCACACTGAACAGCAGGCCTGGCAACAGTCCGGGGAACTCCCGAAACCAGCCATTCAGTTTGCGGGCGGCATCTTTACTTCTTGTCATGTTATCGCGTGTTATCGCGGGACTGACCTGTCCCTCGCGCCTTTCCTCGTGGTTTGTCTTCCGATGGTTCGATCGGGCAGGGCCGATAGGTTTGAGGGGCCCATCATGCACGTGAGGGCGGTGCGGTAAATCGCTATTGCCGTATTTCTGGCATGCGGGCCAAGAGCTGAGGCCGCGAGCGTTCAGTCGATCAGTTCGGCGACGGCATCCAGGTCTTCCAGCTCGTCGAGCGGCGGGCTGTCCGGGTACTCCTGCGGTATGCCACCGCGATTGACCCAGGTTGCGCGAAACCCGAAGGAAGCGGCGCCAGCAGCGTCCCAGGGGTTTGACGACAGAAAGACCACCGAACCGGGACTGACGGAGAAATGATCGCAGCCCATCTGGTAGACACGCGGGTCAGGTTTGTAGATCCCGATCTCTTCTATGGAAAGGACGGCGTCCAGCAGATCGGATAGGCCGGCTGTCCGGACGGCCGGTTCGAGCATTTCCGGCGCGCCATTCGACAGGATGGCCGTCCTGATTCCTCTTTCCTTCAGCTCCTGCAGGCAGGTCACGGCATCGGGATAGGGCTCCAGGTTCAGGTAGGCCTGCAACAGCTCGTCCCGGATCATTTCATCGCGCACGCCGTACACCATCAGCGCGTGGTCCAGGGCACGCTGGGTCAGTGTCCAGAAATCCCGGTGATGCCCCATGAGGGCATGGACCCATGAGTATTCCAGCTGCTTGCTGCGCCAAAGGGAGGATATCGCGCCTGCTTCCGGCTCCAACAGGTCCGCGTGACGGGCAACGGCGGAATGGACATCCAGGAGAGTGCCGTAGGCATCGAAAAGACAGACGGTCATGGAAAGCTCCTTCAGTGGCGGCGATCAACTGCGGCCCTCAGCTTGACAGGCTGTGCCCGGCAAGTCATAGCCCGAAAGGCTGCCTTGGTGCCACAAGGCAGCCGTGAGCAAAACCGACAGGCAAGGTGATGACGGACCGGGAACTGCGCAGCGCGATCATACAGGCCTGCCTTGAAATGAACAGGAACGGTCTGAATCAAGGCACATCGGGCAACATCAGTGCAAGGCTCGAGGCTGGCCTGCTCATAACGCCGAGCGGTCTGCCTTATGAGGCTCTTCAGCCTGAAGACATCGTTTTCCTTGATATGCAGGGACGGCCCGAGGGCCGCTGGAAGCCCTCCAGTGAATGGCGCTTCCACAGGGATATCCTGCACGCGCGTCCGGAAGCGGGCGCCGTGGTACATGTCCACTCACCCTATGCCACGGCGCTTGCCATTCTGGGTCGCGGCATACCGGCCATTCACTACATGATCGCGGCTGCCGGCGGTCCGACCATTCGCTGTGCGCCCTATGCCACCTTCGGCAGCGAAGCGCTTTCACAGTACGCCCTGGAAGCCCTGGAAGGACGCTCCGCCTGCCTGCTGGCCAACCACGGCATGATTGCCGTGGGAGCGGATCTGGCAAAAGCCCTGTGGTTGGCAGGTGAAGTCGAAACCTTGGCGCGCCAGTATCATGCCTGCCTGCAGGTGGGAGAACCTGTTATCCTGTCCGATGCGGAGATTGCTCGTGTGGTCGAGAAGTTTCGTTCCTATGGGCCGAAAGCCCAGGACACTGCTCCACCGACGTCGGGCTGATCGTTCCCCTAGTCGTTCCAAGGAGGTGCCATGCCCCGCTTAGCAGCCAATCTTTCCTTCATGTTCACGGAATGGCCGTTTCTGGAGCGTTTCGATGTGGCGGCAGCCTGCGGCTTCACAGGCGTCGAATATCTCTCGCCCTACGATATTCCCGAGCAGGAACTGGCGAAACGGCTCAAGGACGCAGGCTTGCAGACGGTGCTGTTCAACCTGTCGCCAGGGGACAGGGATGCGGGCGAGCGCGGGCTGGCGGCCCTGCCCGGACGTCAGGCAGAGTTCCGGGAAACGCTTCAGCAGGCGTTGGAATATGCAGCGATTCTGGACTGCCGGCAGCTCCACGTCATGGCTGGCATCCCTCATGCCGATGAGCCGCATGCGGTTTGCCGCGAGGTCTACCTCGACAACCTGCGCCAGGCGAGCGAAGAGGCCGCGAAGGCGGGGTGTCGATTGCTGATCGAGCCGATCAACCAGCAGGACATGCCGGGGTATTTCCTCAGCCTGCAGGAGGACGCCATGACGTTGCTGAGCGAGGTTGGCGCGGACAATCTGGGCCTGCAGTTCGACCTCTATCATTGCCAGATCATGCAGGGCGACCTGGAAAGGCGCCTTCGCGCACAGATGCCACAGATCTTCCACATCCAGGTGGCCGGGGTGCCGGGACGCCATGAGCCCTCCGTGGGAGAGGTCAAATATCCCTATCTTTTCAATGTAATGGATGAGCTTGGCTACGACGGCTGGGTTGGCTGCGAGTATCATCCGCTCGCCGGGACGCTCGAAGGGCTGGACTGGGCGCGGGCGTATGGGGTTTCTGCCCGCTTGCCCGGGTGAAAGGAGCGCTTACATTAGTCTTCATGAAACGCCTCATCACGATTGCCGCTGCCTTTCTGTTTCTGGGCGCTTGCAGCACCTCGCCCTCGGTCTATGCACCGGCCGCGGACGGGAGGTATGGCTATTCAGAGCAACGGCTTGAGGAGAATCGCTACCGTGTTTCCTATGCCGGGAACAGTGCGACGTCGCGTGAAAAGGTCGAGGACTATCTGCTCTATCGCGCCTCGGAGCTTACCCTGCAGACCGGCCACGACTATTTCGTGATAACGGCCCGGGATACCGAACCGCGCACCTCCTATTACGGCACTGGCTCTCCCTATGCCGGCTGGCCGCCGGGTTATGGCTTCTACGGCTATGGTGGCAGCGGTTTCGGGTTGGGTCTGTCCACCAGTACGACCCGCCCCGTCACGCGCTACAGGGCGTATGCCGATGTTGTCCTGCATCGCGGCGAGAAGCCGGAGGGGAACAATTGGGCCTACGACGCGCGGGATGTCATGGACCAGCTGGGGCCAGGAATCGTACGCCAGGTTGAAAATTGACCCATTTGCCCTCGAAACGTCACGGATAATCCATTCGTCAATACAGTGTCCTGATCCCAAATGAAGGTTTCGCCGTCACCACTGAATGGCGGCGATGCAATCGAACCAAGCAATTGAAAAGGTGCAGACATGAATTGGGATACTATAAAGGGCGACTGGCGCCAGTTTCGTGGCAAGGTCAAGGAGCACTGAGGCAAGTTGACCGACGATGACCTGGACGTGGTCGACGGAAAGCGAGATCAGCTGGTTGGACGTATCCAGGAGCGGTATGGCCTTGCGCAAGAAGAAGCCGAAAAGGAAGTGCGGGCATGGGAGGAACGTTCCTGACCGTTGCTTTAGAATGCTATAAGTGTTTTTCAACGATAAGTAATCGCCCTGGAGCAGGTTCGTGCTTCAGGGCGATTTCTGTCGGAGTCCAGCCCTTTTCCCGCCGAGGCAAAAGCCCTTGGGAAAGAAAATTCTCTGATGGGCCTTCTCCGGCGAAGGCAGTTTTCCGGGCCTCTCGGGCCACCACCCTTCTGTCCGATTACCGCCAGCCCATGTCGTTTCTTGAAAAGACGCTGTCGTTGCCTATTATACTGTGACATAAATTAGACAGGCTGACGGGACAGACCGTAGCAGCGAAGAAAGACTGACAGGGTATGACAAGCGGTTTGGAAGCGCGTTCCAGAGAACCCCATACCGTAGTCCTCTCCACATCTGTGTATTGCAGGCGCTGGGTTTTGCGCATGCGGCTTTCTTTGTCTCTCGCCTGAACGGAAAACTGAATATCGGAAAAGCCGTGACAGACAAGCTAACTGTAAAGAATCTCTTCAAGGTCTTTGGACCGAACCCTGAACAGGCGATCGAGCTGGCAAAGCAGGGTGTTGCCAAGGATGAAATCTACCGTCAAACCGAAAGCGTGGTGGCCGTCAACGACGTTTCGCTGTCCGTCAAGGAACGGGAATTGTTCGTTGTCATGGGACTGTCAGGCTCCGGCAAGTCGACCTTGATCCGTTGCTTCAACCGTCTGATCGATCCCAGCAGTGGGGAAATCCTAGTCGATGGCGAGTCCTTGACGAACGCCAGCGACGAGGAACTTCGGCAGTTACGCAAGAACAAGATGTCGATGGTCTTCCAGCACTTCGCGCTCTTTCCGCACAAGACGGTCTGCGAGAATGCCGAGTATGGCCTGAAGGTACGCGGTATACCGCGTCGCGAACGGCGCGAGAAGGCCATGGCGGCACTAGAGGCTGTGGGGCTGGATGCCTGGGCGGATGCCTATCCGGACAACCTGAGTGGTGGCATGCAGCAGCGCGTGGGTCTGGCGCGCGGCTTGGCCGTGGATCCCGAGGTTCTGCTGATGGACGAACCCTTCAGCGCTCTTGACCCGTTGATCCGCCGCGAGATGCAGGATGAACTGGCGGGCATTCAGAGCAAGTACAAGACCACCATCATCTTCATCACCCATGATCTGCACGAAGCCCTGAAGCTGGGCAATCATATTGCCATCATGAAGGATGGCCGCTTCGTTCAGGTCGGGCCACCCGAAGAGATCGTGACCGCACCGGCAGATGACTACGTTGCAGCCTTCACTCATGATGTGGACCGCGGACGCGTCCTGCGCGCCGAATCGATCATGGAAGCACCGGTGACACTGCAGGCCGGCAAGGACACGGCATCCAGCGCAGTGGCGCGCATGGATGAGGTTGGCCAGGATTGCCTTTATGTCGTGGACGAGAAGGGCCAGCCCGCTGGTTACGTTCGCCGGGACATGCTGGCCGAGATACCGGGCGATACCAAGATTTCCAGCGCGATGGAAAGCAACTACCCGCAGACCGATCCCGGTCGGTTTCTTTTTGAACTTTACGAGCAGTGCGCAGAGGGGGTCCCCGTGGCTGTCCAGTCCGAGGACGGAAAGTTCCTGGGCGTCGTGCAACCCTCACAGGTCTTCACCGAACTGGTGAGCGAGGAGTCGACGGCAGGAAGCCAGGACAAGGCTCCTGCAGGCGCCGCACAGTAGAGCCGCTTTGGCACGGGTATCCTTGCGCAAGAAAATACAGCCGGAGAATATGAGTTATGGCGAACGGGCCAGATAACGAACAGGCAAGTGGGTTCGGCAAGTTCATTGCAGATCTGCCGGAGTCCCTCAGCTTATCCTATTACGACACACTTCCCCTGGACGACTGGATCGAATGGTTCGTCAAGGATTTCCTCGTTCCGAACTTCCGCCCCTTTTTCCAGGCCATTCAGTGGCCGGTGCATCAGGTGCTAACGGGACTGGATGTTTTCCTGCAGGGCATCCCCATGCTGCTTTTCGCGCTGATTGTCGCGCTTTTCGCGTGGCGTGTGGCCGGCAAGGGGATCGCGATCTTCACGCTGATTGCCCTGCTGTTCATCGATCTGATCGGAATGTGGGAGCCGACCATGACCACCTTCTCGATGGTGCTCACGGCCGTCATATTCTGTGCTATAGTCGGGATTCCCACCGGGATTGCAGCTGCCAGGAACGATCGCTTTGCGACGAGCTTGCGGCCTGTCCTGGACATCATGCAGACGATTCCGCCCTTTGTTTACCTGGTGCCGATCGTCATGCTGTTCGGGGTCGGCCTGGTGCCGGGCGTGATCGCGACTATCATCTTTGCGCTGCCGCCCATAATCCGCTTCACGAACCTGGGCATTCGCCAAGTCCAGTCGGAAATGGTCGAAGCCGGTTTCGCCTTCGGGGCCACGAAACGCCAGGTGCTGTGGGACATTCAGGTGCCCTTGGCCTTGCGTACGATCATGGCGGGCCTAAATCAGACTCTGATGCTGGCGCTGTCCATGGTGGTGATCGCCGCCTTGATCGGCGCCGGCGGGCTGGGCGAGACGGTGTTTACCGGCCTTGGACGCCTGGACGTTGGACGGGCGGCCATTGGTGGTATCGGCATCGTGCTACTGGCCATTGTCATGGACCGCATTACCCAGGCGATGGGTGAGGGCGAATCCGAACGGAAAGAAAACTGGACCTTCACAGGCGCATTCAAACGCGTTTTCATGGGGTCGAAACAAACTGCCGGACAACGGCAGTGAAGAAATAGAGATGGAGCGGCGGGCCTTCGGGCCCGTGTTCCCCTAGGGTTTCTGTATGTGAAACGCCGGATAGTACCCGCAAGGGAAGCCACTACAGGAATGGCAGCGGGACTATCCGATCACCTTCAAACGAGGAGGACCAAAATGAAATACTGGGACATCGCAAAAGCGGCCGGGCTGGCGACGGCCATCACTGTCATGGGGGCGACTGCAGTTACGGCGCAGGACGAACCCGGTGATGGCGTGAGCGTCAAATCCGCCCGCCCGAGTTGGGATACCGGTTGGTTCACCACCGAAATCTACAACGAATTGCTCCGTGAACTGGGTTACGAAGTGTCGGATCCCGTCACGCTGGACAACCCGGCGTTCTATCAGTCGGTTGCCCAAGGCGACGTCGACTACTGGGTCGAGGGCTGGTTCCCGCTGCACAACACCTACGAGGACACCTTCACCAACGGTGCCGAGGTTGTCGGCATGGTCGCCGAGGGCGGTGCGCTCCAGGGCTATCTGGTCGACAAGAAAAGCGCCGAGGAGTACGACATCACCAGCCTTGAAGACTTCAAGCGCGACGAAGTCAAGGAAGCCTTCGACAGCAATGGCGATGGCAAGGCCGACATGGTTGCCTGTCCGCCGGGCTGGGGCTGCGAGACCGTGATCGAGCATCATCTGGATGCCTATGACCTGCGCGATCACATCAACTCCATCAAGGCCAGCTACAACGCTTCCATGGCTGACGCCATCAGCCGTTACAACAGCGACGAGCCGATCTTCTTCTACACCTGGACGCCGAACTGGACGGTCGGCGTGCTGGAGCCGGGTGTCGATGTGGTCTGGATCGAGGTCGATCATCCGGATCTGCCGGAAGACCAGAAGGAGCTTGAGGACGCCACCGAGATGGCTGGTGTCGAAGGCTGTGTCGACGACCCCTGCCAGATGGGTTGGCCGGCCAACGATATTCAGCCTGTGGCCAACAGTGAGTTCCTGAGCGAGAACCCGGCTGCTCGTACCTTGCTGGAAGAAGCCTCTATCCCCATCGGCGACATCTTTGCCCAGAACGCGACGATGAACGAGGGCGAGGACAGCGAGGACGACATCAAGCGTCACGCCCAGGAGTGGATCGAGAACAACCGCGACGCGGTCGACGGTTGGCTTGAGGAAGCACGCGCCGCTGCCAACTAAGCGGTACGCTTCAAGCCTCATGCAGACAAAGGGGCGGAGTTGGTCTCCGCCCCTTTTTTGCGAGCGGCCTTTCCAGCTAGAGAGGCCGCATTTCAACCCGCCAAGGCTGTTCCAGGCTCTATTGGCGGGTCTGTCCTATAACCAATAAAAGAGGACCAAGATGAATTACTGGAAGATTGCAAAAGCCGCTGGTTTGGCAACAGCCATCACTGTCATGGGCGCGACTGCGGTTGCAGCCCAGGACGAGCCCGGCGACGGAGTGAGTGTCAAGTCTGCACGTCCCAGCTGGGATACCGGATGGTTCACCACTGAAATCTACAACGAGTTGCTCCGTGAGCTGGGCTACGAAGTGGCCGATCCCGTAACGCTGGACAATCCGGCGTTTTATCAGTCCGTTGCCCAGGGCGACATCGACTACTGGGTCGAGGGCTGGTTCCCGCTGCACAACACCTACGAGGACACCTTCTCCAACGGTGCCGAGATTTCTGGCATGGTTGTCGAGGCTGGCGCCCTTCAGGGGTATCTGGTCGACAAGAAGACGGCCGAGGAATACGACATCACCAGCCTTGAGGACTTCAAGAAGGACGAGATCAAGGAACTCTTCGATGCCAATGGCGATGGCAAGGCCGACATGGTTGCCTGCCCGCCGGGCTGGGGCTGTGAAGAGGTGATCGAGCATCATATGGATGCCTATGACCTGCGCGATCACGTCAACTTGGTGAAGGCCAGCTACAACGCGTCCATGGCCGACGCCATCAGCCGTTACAACAGCGACGAGCCGATCTTCTTTTTCACCTGGACCCCGAACTGGACCGTTGGCGTTCTGGAGCCGGGTGTCGATGTGGTCTGGCTGGAAGTGTCTCACGCGGACCTGCCCGACAACCAGAAGGAGCTTGAAGATGCAACCGAGCTCGCCGGTGTTGTGGGGTGTGTTGATGATCCCTGTCAGATGGGCTGGCCGGCCAATGACATCCGTCCGGTTGCCAACAGCGAGTTCCTGAGCGAGAACCCGGCTGTCCGGACACTGCTGGAAGAGGCTTCCATCCCCATCGACGACATCTTTGCCCAGAACGCGAAGATGAATGAGGGCGAGGACAGCGAGGACGACATCAAGCGTCACGCCCAGGAGTGGATCGAGAACAACGCCGACACGGTTGACGGTTGGCTTGAGGAAGCACGCGCCGCTGCCAACTGAGCAACGGTCAGCTTTCCATAGTTGATCCAGATAGGGGGCGAAGCCTGGCGGCTTCGCCCCCTTTTCTTGTTTCGGCAGCGTTCCGGACAACAAAAAAACGGCGGCCCCGCTAGGGACCGCCGTTTCTTCTGGCTGGCACCGGCCCCGAAGGACCGGCTGCAGCTTCTTGCTTACTCGACCTGAAGGTTGGCAGCGGCCTTCTTGCCGCGCTCCGTCACGATCTCGTAGCTGACCTGCTGGCCTTCATTCAGGCTGTTGAGCCCGGCGCGTTCGACGGCGCTGATGTGGACGAAAACGTCCGGGGCGCCGTCGTTCGGCTGAATGAAACCATAGCCCTTTGTGGTGTTGAACCATTTAACCGTACCGTTTGCCATGTTTAGGCCTCCTTTTGTACGCAATTAGAAATCAGGCAAAACGTCCAATGGCGTTCGCCGCGCACAACCTCGATTTTTGGATAGCTTGAAGGGGCCTCTTGGAGAAACGCCGGTAGCAGTGGCCAAAACTCAGATTGCAGAAAGCATCAAGCGCTAGAACGCGGAGAAGGTCAAGCATTTATATTCAGGGGCCCATGACGGGCAGGTGGGACAGGAATGTCTCTTACGCAGGTGGGTCCTTGATTTACGATGGCCTGTCACGGAAAGTGCAGCCCATAAATCAAGGAGGAGCAGCCCCGATGGCCAAGTATCGCATCGCCGTGATCCCCGGAGACGGGATTGGCAAGGAAGTCATGGAAGAAGGTATCCGCGTGCTCGATGTCGTGGGGGCACGATGCGGAATCGAGTTCGAATGGGATCATTTCGACTGGAGTTGCGAACTCTACCACCAGACGGGCCGCATGATGCCGGAGGACGGGCTGGAGCAGATTGCCGGGCACGACGCCATTTTCCTGGGAGCAGTCGGCTTTCCGGGGGTCCCCGACCACATTTCGCTCTGGGGCCTGCTGATCCCCATTCGCCGTCGCTTCCGCCAGTACATCAACCTGCGGCCTGTTCGCCTGCTGCACGGTGTGGCCTCGCCATTGGCCAATCGGCATCCGGGCGATATCGACTTCTATATCGTACGCGAGAACAACGAAGGTGAGTATTCCGAGATCGGTGGCCGTCTTTATGCCGGCACAGATGAGGAAATGGCGGTCCAGGAGAACATCTTTACCCGCAAAGGGGTGGACCGAGCCCTGAAGTATGCCTTCGAACTTGCACAGCAACGCCAGCGGAAACACGTGACCTCGGCCACCAAGTCCAACGGCATCATTCATACCATGCCCTATTGGGACGAACGCTTCGAGGAAATGGCGAAGGCCTATCCGGACATCACCACCGACAAGTTCCACATTGATATCCTGACGGCGCATTTCGTGCGCAACCCCGACTGGTTCGATGTGGTGGTGGGCAGCAATCTGTTCGGCGACATCCTGTCCGACCTGGGGCCGGCGGCGACCGGAACCATCGGCATAGCGCCCTCAGCCAACCTGAATCCCGAGAAGGAACATCCCTCCATGTTCGAGCCGGTTCACGGTTCGGCTCCGGACATCGCCGGGCAGGGCATCGCCAATCCCATCGGCCAGATCTGGTCCGGGGCAATGATGCTGGATCATCTTGGTGAGCTCGAGGCGGCGCGCTTGGCGGAGCGGGCCTTTGAGACGGTGCTGGCGGAAAGTCAAGTGCGGACGCCGGATATGGGCGGCAACGCCACCACCCAGGAATTCGGCCTGGCCATCGCGGAATCCGCAGCGCGGATCCAGTTGTAAATCTGTGGGATGGCCGCGGCGTTGGGCCTCACGCCTCGTCTTCCGGCCAGGTGACGATATGCTCCTCCCAGTCCTCTTCGGGGACATCGGTTTCGGAGACAATGCGTCCGCGCGCGGAGATGCCGGCTTCGTGCACGCTTTCCGCGCGTCCGCTGACCAACGGGTGCCAGTCGTACAGCGGCTTGCCCTCGTCAATCAGGCGATAGGCGCAGGTGGGCGGCAGCCATGACAGTTCTGATACCGCTCTTGGCGTCAGGCTGATACATCCGGGTACATAGCGCCGCCGGTTCGCGTAATCGCTGCAGCGGCACGTGCCCAGGTCGAGCAGTTTGCAGGCAACGTCGGTATGCACAATCTGCCCATCGTCCGGGTCTTGGAGTTTGTTCAGGCAGCATTTCCCGCAGCCGTCACAGAGGGCTTCCCACTCCTCGTGGGTCATCTCGGCCAGCGACTTGCGTTCCCAGAAGGGCAGGTTCTCATCCATGATCGAGGCCATTCCTAAACTATGAGGCCAAGTTACGCATTCCCTCTGTCTGCAGCCTGATTTCGCCGAAGAGGTGACCCGGGCTGGAAGAGTTCCTTCTATGGAAGAGCTTTGAGGCTCTGCGTCAGTGATGCGCTCGCTGTTGCCCTGTATGAAAAGATTTGCTTCTGCCTCTAGGGCAGTTCGTGGCAGCGGCCTATAGCGAACTTCGGGCTGCGTCGCAAAGGATTCCACCATCTGTCCACTCCTCTGCCTGTTCGGAGGACTACGCTGGCCCACGATGGCAGACCGACTGTCATGCAATCTTCATGAGGACGCAATAGCGGCGTCGCCAGGCTGTGCTATCGCTTGCGGCCATGACGAGAAGGGGGAGCCTCGCCATGGCAAATGCTGGCGCAATCGAGATCCGGAACCTGACGAAAACCTTCGGGCGCGACACGAAAGCGCTCAACGGCGTTACCTTCTCCGTAGAACCGGGAGAAATGGTGGCGCTCATCGGTGCTTCGGGGTCCGGGAAGTCAACGCTCATCCGTCATATTGCCGGCCTGGTGCAGCCCGATGCAGGGGTGCGCAGCGAAATCACCGTCAATGGCGCGCAGGTGCAAAGCAATGGCCGCATCGATCCGCACATCCGGGCTGTTCGAACCCAGGTCGGGATGGTCTCGCAGCAGTTCAATCTGGTGCCCCGTCTTTCCCTTCTGACCAATGTCTGCCTTGGTGCGCTTGGTCGTATCCCGAAATGGCGCGGCAATCTCGCCCTGTTTCCGAAGGAGGAGCGCGTCCACGCAATGGACGCGCTTGACCGCGTCGGCATGGCTCGCTTTGCAGGTCAGCGCTCTTCCACGCTGTCGGGCGGCCAGCAACAACGCGGTGCGGTGGCCCGGGCCTTGGTACAGGGCGCACAGGTTCTGCTCGCAGATGAGCCGATCGCATCTCTCGATCCCCGCTCGGCACGGTCCGTCATGCAGACCATTGCCTCTTTGAACGCCGAGGACGGCATGAGCGTTCTCGTTTCGCTGCACCAGGTCGACTACGCCGTTCGTTTCTGTCCACGCACCATCGCAATGAGCGACGGGCGTATCATCTTCGACGGCCCAAGTCGCGAACTCACCCCGAGCTTTCTTCAGGAACTCTATGGTGAACGCTCGGACGAGGTGATCCTGGGCTCGGCCACGGCGCTCGACGAGCACGCTCCTGACAACCCTAAGCCACATGATCCCGCCAGCCCTGAATTGCAGGACGCGCGCGTAATGGCGTGACGTGGGGCGTCCCTTCACGCCCCTTTTCTATGATTAACAGCAAAAGGAGAACCCGATCCCATGAAATCCATTCTCGGACTCACCGCTATTTCCGTCATGCTGGCTGCGCCCGCGATGGCGCAGGAGTACCAGCCGCTGGAAGAAGATCCGGAGACCCTGGTCTTCGGAATCATTTCCACGGAATCGACCCAGAATCTGCGTCGCCAATGGGAACCCTTCCTTGATGACATGGAAGAACAGCTCGACATGGAGGTCGAATCCTTCTTTGCCTCGGACTATGCCGGGATCATAGAGGCCATGCGTTTCGGCCAGGTGCACGTTGCCTGGTACGGCAATGCCTCGGCCATCGAGGCTGTCGATCGGTCCAATGCGGAGATCTTCGCGCGCCAGGTCAAGGAAGACGGAACCGAAGGCTATTATTCCCATATCCTGACCCATGCCTCGAACGACGAATGGGAAACGCTCGAGGACATGTTTGAGCTCTGCGGAGAAGGCCTCGATTTCGGAATTGGTGACCCGAATTCCACTTCAGGTTTCCTCGTTCCCACCTACTATGTTTTTGCACAGAACGAGGTGAGCCCCGAGGAATGCTTCGAAACGGTGCGCAACGCCAATCACGAGACCAACCTGATGGCGGTGGCCAACGAGCAGGTCGACTTTGCGGCCAACAATTCGGAGCAGGTCGCGCGCAGCCAGGCCAACGCTCCGGAAGCCGCCGAGAACGTGAAGGTAATCTGGACCTCTCCACTCATTCCCTCCGACCCGATTACCTACCGCGCCGACCTCAGCGCCGATCTCAAGAACAGCATTCAGGCCTTCTTCCTGTCCTATGGTCGCCTGGGACCAGACGCAGAGGAGGAGCGTGAGGTGCTGGCGAACATGACCGATGGGCTCGGACCCTATCGCGCTTCGACGAATGCCCAACTCTATCCCATCCGCGAGCTCGATCTCTACTCCCAGATCCTGAAGCTCGAGAACGATGAACGGATGGACGCGGCGGAAAGGCAGGAGCGGGTCGAAGAACTCGAGGCCGAACTCGAGCGTATCCGCATTCTGGCGAGCGCAGGTTCCTGAATCCACGCGCTGGATTACGAAACGCAAGGACCTTTTCCGCAAGGAGCAGAGGACAGGCCCTGTTCCTTGCGGCTTCTTTCGGGTCCAGGCAAACGACAGGTTTCACCATGGCACAGATCGACATTGCATCTGGGGACGCAAAACGCGGCACAGAGGCGAGGCGTCAGGTTCCTCCCCCGCCACCGCGCGATGTGAGACGGTCTCTCTTCCACTGGCTGCTTTGGGGAATGCTCGCCCTGCTTCTCGCTTGGTCGTGGGAGGGCGCGGACATGCGTCCAGGCGATCTGGTACGCTATTCCGGGAACATGTGGAAGTTCGCTTCCGGCTTCTTCCCGCCCGATTTCTACGAATGGCCGACCTATGCCGAGGAGATGGTCGTTACGGTGCAAATCGCGCTGTGGGGGACAGTGCTTGCCGTCGTCTGCTCTATTCCTCTCGGAATCCTGTGTGCGGAGAATGTGGTTCCCGTATGGGTTTACCAGCCGATGCGTCGGCTCATGGACGCAGCGCGTTCGATCAACGAGCTTGTCTTTGCCATGCTGTTCGTCGTGGCGGTCGGGCTGGGTCCTTTCGCCGGCGTGCTGGCGCTGTTCATCCACAATACGGGCATAATCGCCAAGCTTTTCTCTGAAGCGGTGGAATCGATCGATCCGCGGCCCGTGGAGGGTGTTCGAGCCACCGGCGGCACCGGGGTGCAGGAGGTGATCTTCGGGATCATTCCACAGGTCATTCCCCTCTGGGCGTCCTATACGCTCTATCGCTTCGAGACCAATGTCCGCTCCGCTACCGTGCTCGGTATCGTCGGGGCCGGAGGAATCGGGCAGACGCTGTGGGAAGCGATCCGCGGCTTTTATTATGCCGAGACAGCGGCCATCATGATCATCATCCTCGCCAGCGTTACCGTGATCGACCTTATCTCCCAACGGTTGCGCCGCGCCTTCATCTGACGAAGCGACACCTCTTCGCAAGAGCGAGCGCCTTCCGTTCAGGAGCAGCTTGATGCAGGCTGCGCTTCCAATCCTTCGTTTGGCACTCGGCAGTTCTCCAAAAGCCAAGCGTAATCGGTGCCGAATACGGCGTTCAGGCGTTCGGCTAGCAGACGCCGGGCGGCGATGGCCAGACGTTCCGGTGCCTGGCCCATCTCACCCTTGCGGGCCATCAGGGTGATGCGGCGCGAGAAGCCGCCGCGGGCGAGCCGGATGACCTGGAGGTGGGGCAACTGGTGGGATTCTTGCAGCAGGCAGAGCGGTGTCGTCAGGCTCCAGCCCATGCCGTTGGCGACGGCGGCCAGATGTCCGGTTGCCGTGTCGAACTCGGCAAAGGCCGGAAGATCCAGGCGAAGGCGGTTGACCTGCCGTTCGATGTGACGGCCGATGGCGCTGCGCAGGGAGTAACGCAGGAAGGGCAGATCCTCGATGAACTGCAGGTGATCGGTCGGTTCTGGGTAATCGGCCGGGAAGACCAGAACGAAGGGTTCACTGAGCAGGAGGTGACGCTCCAGGCCCTCCACCGTCTCCAGTTCGTCCCCGGCGATCACGGCGATGTCCACGCCATGCGTCATCAATGCGTGCTGATGATCCGGCGAAATCCCGGACCAGATGCGCCAGCGCCGCGCCAAGTGGCGGCAGTCGTTGAGCAGAAGCGGACCAATGCTGTTGGCAAAGCTTTCCACCATGGCGAAGGTCAGTGAACTCAGTCCGGCATTGTCATGCCCGCTGCGCGTCGTTTCCACGGCTTCGGCCGCCTTCTGCAGCAGGTGGCGCGTGGCTTCGTAAAGCTCCTCGCCTGCCGAGGTCATGGCCAGCGGCCGTGTGTCCCGGTCGAAGAGCCGTGTTTCCAGGGCAGCTTCGAGATTGGAGATGCTTTGCGAGACCGTGGACTGGGTCAGGGACAGCCTGCGGGCGGCCGCGCTCATGCCGCCGGCTTCCACGACAATCTGGAAGACCCGAAGGTTGCGCAGATCAAAACCCTGCGGAAGTTCCATTGCACTCACCGCTATTGCGCGCGCCCTGCAGACTTGCGGAGCGTGAGAAGTGGCCCATGGCCGATAGACGGCCGCCTGATGCCTCTCTAGGCTTTAGCCGGCCTGGCGGGCAAGAAAATTCGCAGATGTTTCATAGGCCCAGTCCCAGAGTGACTGGGCATAACTGCGCGTGACCAACAGGCTGAAATGCTCCGCATGCCAGCGCACGACCGTCACGTCGATATGTTCGATCATCGTGGCCGCTACGCAACGGTCGGGCCAGGCGGCAAAGTTGACGATGAGACCGCTTGCCAGAACCTCCTGCACGCCGGATCCCTGCAGGTCGAGCAGCAGGCGCGAGTCGCTCTGGTCGAAGACCGAGCCGGTTTCCATCGGGATGTCCGCAACCAGGCGTGCTGCCCTTTCGGCATCGACATCCAGCAGCATCGCGCTGCCCGGTGCGGTGGAGAAAAAGCTGCCCCCTTCCTCGAGCGGGAAGAGTTGCCCCGGCTCGGGCCAGGCCAGGGACGGCAGGACCTGCTCCATCGCCTTGGCAAGGGCATCCTTTTGACCCGGCCAGGCCATGCATTGCAGTAGGTTGTGCGGGCGTTCCAGCCTGAGCTGCAGGCCTGCGGCTTCAGCGGTATCCGTCGGGAAGCGCTTCAGGATGGTACGGGCTGCCTCAGGCATTCATCCGTGCTCCTTCGGGGTCATAGAAATGCGGGCTGACAACGACGACGGGAACCTCTTCTCCTGTCAAGGGAGATGAAGCGGTCAGGCTCTCGCCATGTCGCGCGCGCCCGTCGTGCAGCAGGGCGAGTGCTATGTATTTGCCGATGGCCGCACCATAGGTCGGCGAAGACACATGCCCCTGGGCGTCCAGTGGCGGCTCCTTCTCTCGGACTGTCTTGCTGTCCAGTAGTTGGGCGCCCGGCGGGATGGGCTGGCCGTTGCCGGAGACCAGCCCGACCAGTTGGGGGCGGTCGGCTTCCAGCATGGCTTCGCGCCGTGCCAGGGCTTCCCCGAGGAAATGTTTCTTCTTGGACATCAGGCCACCCAGGCCCAGATCGTCTGCTGTCGTGCGGCCATCCAGCTCCGGACCGGCAACATGCCCCTTCTCGATGCGAAGCGAGCCCAGGGCCTCCAACCCATAGGGGACAATTCCCTGGGGCTTGCCGCTTTGCAGCAGATTCTTCCAGACGGCTTCGCCGTGTGGGGCGGGCGTATAGACCTCGTAGGCCAGTTCTCCGGAATAGCTGAGACGCGCGATCCAGACCGGGGCGCCGTCGATTTCCGCCGCCTTCACGTCCATCGGGCGGAAAGAGTCGTTGTCCAGTTCCGTACCGGAAACGCAGGTCTGCAGGACGGCACGGCTGTTGGGGCCGGCAATGGCACAGCCGCTCCAGAGATCGCTTACGGACACGAGATGCACCTTCAATTCGGGCCAGACGGCTGCCAGCAGGAACTCCAGATGCTTCATGACACCGCCAGCGTTCCCCGTGGTGGTGGTCATGAGGTAACGGTTCTCCTCGAGCCGCCAGAGGGTGCCATCGTCGAAGACCATGCCGTCTGTCCGTAGCATAAGTCCATAGCGGGCCCGGCCCACCTTCAGGTTTCCCATGCGGTTGGAATAGACGCGGTCCAGGAACTCTGGAGCATCCGGTCCCTTGATCTCGATCTTGCCGAGTGTGGAAACATCGGTCAGGCCCACACGCTCACGCACGGTGCGGGCTTCACGACGGATGGCATCGATCAGGCTTTCGCCTTCACCGGGATAGGCACGTGGCCTTTGCCACAAGCCAACCTCGACCATGACAGCGCCCTTCTCCACATGCCAGTCGTGCAGGGGTGTGCGGCGCAGCGGCCGGAAGTGTGTTCCGGTCGAGCGGCCAGCCAGGGCGCCAAGTGATACCGGCGTGTAGGGAGGGCGAAAGCGCGTGGTGCCGGCCACGTCCAGGGGCACGTCCAGCAGCGAGGCCATCATGGCCAGGCCGTTGATGTTGCTTGTCTTGCCCTGGTCGGCAGCCATGCCCAGGGTGGTGTAGCGCTTCAGGTGCTCGACGGACACGAAGCCTTCCTGGTGCGCCAACCGGACATCACGGGCCGTAACGTCATGCTGCAGGTCCACGAAGGCCTTTCCCTTGCCGCCCTGGACCTGGAAAAGAAGGCGTGTGGAGCCCGGTTTGCGGCTGTCCAGTCCTTCGGGAGCAGATGTCTCTGAACTTGGCGTGAGACCGCAGTCCCTGGCGGCCGCGCTGCCGGCCTGCAAGCCCTGTTGCCAGGCCTCGGACAGGCTGTCCGCGCCGCCAATGGCACCGGCGGGCTGCCAGTCCTGCAGGACCTCACCCGGCATGAACTGTCCGCGTTCCGCATCATACTGCGGCTTGCCGCCGGCCTGTGCCGTCAGGTGAATGACCGGGCTCCAACCACCGCTGACAGCCAGGCAATCCGTACGGATGCTTTCCTGTTTGCCGTGCGGGCGGCCCTCCGCATCAAGTTCGGTCAGAATGGCCCCGGTTACGGCCTTGCGGCCCTCTGCCGCCAATATCGTGCTGCCTGTTCGAACAGGAATGGCCAGGCCTTCTGCTTCGGCGGCCAGGTCCGCGGGCGGTTCGTGGCGTGCGTCGGCCAGGCAGGCAACCTCGACCCCGGCATGTGCAAGGTCGATGGCTGTGCGATAGCCGCTGTCGTTGGTGGTTGCGATCACGACCCTGCGGCCGGCTGCGACGGCGTAGCGATTGGCATAGCTGCGCACGGCCCCCGACAGCATGACGCCGGGCAGGTCGTTGTTGGCAAAGACAAGGGGGCGTTCCAGAGCGCCCGTGGCCAGCACCACGCGCCGGGCCTTGATGGTCCAGTGACGATGGCGCGGTTGACCGGCCTGGGGCAGGGGATGGTGATCGCTGACGCGCTCCACGGCACCCAGGATATTGTCGTCGTAATATCCATAGACCGTGGTGCGGGGCAGGTAGTGCACACGCCCCGTTTTGGTCAGTGTCGCAATTTCCCGGCGGGTCCACTCAAGGCTCGTCTTTCCATCCAGCTTTGTGGTTTCGCTCAGAAGGGACCCGCCGGGTACGGGCAACTCGTCAGCAAGCAGTACATCTGCGCCGGCGTCCGCCGCGCTGCGTGCGGCAGCCAGTCCGGCGGGACCGGCGCCGACCACCAGCACATCGCACCAGGCGTGCCGTGCATCATAGTGGTCCGGATCCGGTTCCATGGAGGCCTTGCCCATGCCGGCCGCCTTGCGGATGAATTTCTCGTAGAACATCCAGGCGTGGCGGGTCGGCCCCATGAAGGTCTTGTAGTAGAAACCGGCCACGAAGAAGGGGGAGAACAGGCCGTTCATCGCACCGATGTCGAAATCCAGACTGGGCCAGCGGTTCTGGCTTTCCGCCATCAGGCCGTCATAGAGTTCCACGCCGGTTGCCCGGCAGTTGGGTTCGTGCCGTGCCCCATGACGCAAGCCGACCAGGGCATTGGGTTCATCCGCACCGGCAGCATAGATGCCGCGGCGTCGATGATACTTGAAGCTGCGGGCGACGGTCTCCTGACCATTGGCCAGCAGGGCCGAGGCCAGGCTGTCGCCCTCATAGCCGGTCATGGGCTGGCCATCGAAGGTGAAACGCAGCTTGCGCTCCCGGTCGATGTGTCCGCCGTTGTTCAGGCGAAAGCCGCTCATTGCTTGGCCTCCGTATTCCGGGGGGCGGTTTCACCTGCCCAGGGGCCGGCGACTTCAACTTTGTGAATGCTGTGTGTGGTGGTATCGCGCTCGACGATCAGGAACTGGCGGCAACCGTGGACATGCTGCCAGTATTCGCGGTGAGGGCCGGCCGGGTTGCGACGCTGGTAGACAGTGTCGGTCCAGCTGCCGATGTCCTGGCTGTCGAGTGTCGGCCAGCTGATCGTGGCATCCCCTTCGTAGGTGAATTCCTCCAGATGCCGATGGCCGCAGAATGGGCAGTTCAAGTACATGAGCCGATGTCCTGGTTGGTTAAGCCGTCTTGGGTCCGGGCGCGACGCGGTCAGTGCAGGCGTGGCACCGGTCCGGCCCCCTTTTCGTCAAGCGTCCGGCCCGTTCGGAAGCGGTCGAGCCGGAAAGCGGCATTGAGATCGTGTGGCTCGTCACGGGCAATGGTATGGGCAAAGCACCAGCCGGAAGCCGGTGTGGCCTTGAAACCGCCGTAGCACCAGCCGGCGTTGATGTAGAGGCCTTCCTTTGGCGACTTGTCGATGATGGGGCTGCCATCCATGGACATGTCCATGACCCCGCCCCAGTGGCGGAGCAATCGAAGGCGTGAAAGGTTCGGGAACAAGGTGACCGCCATGGAGGCGACGTCCTGCACGATGGGGAGGTTGCCGCGCTGGGCATAGGAATTGTATCCGTCCAGGTCCCCGCCGAAGACCAGGCCACCCTTGTCGGACTGGGAGATGTAAAGGTGGCCGGCCCCGAAGGTCACCACGGTGTCGATCAGGGGTTTGAGCGGCTCGGAAACAAAGGCCTGCAGTACGTGGCTTTCGATCGGCAGGCGCTCGAAGCCGGCCTTGGCGAGGACGCGGCTGCTGTTGCCGGCAACGGCGACGCCGACCTTGCCTGCGCGCACCGGCCCCTTGACGGTGTCGACCCCGACGATCCGGTCACCTTCGAAGAGGAAACCCTGGACCTCGCAGTTCTCGATGATGTCGACACCAAGGGAATCGGCGCCACGGGCATACCCCCAGGCCACCGCATCGTGCCGGGCTGAACCGCCACGCGGTTGCAGCAGGCCACCGGCCACGGGAAAGCGGGCCTTGTCCGAAACGTCCATGCCTGGAACCATGCGGGCGACCTGGTCGCGATCGAGCAATTCGGCATCTATGCCGTTGATGCGCATGGAATTTCCGCGCCGCATGTAACCTTCCAGCTGGGCGGGGGAGTGGGCCAGGTTCAGGACGCCACGCTGGCTGAACATGACATTGTAGTTCAGGTCGCGGCTCATGCCCTCCCAGAGCTTCATGCCCCACTCATAGAAGCGGTTGTTCTGCGGCAGCAGGTAGTTGGAACGCACGATGGTGGTGTTGCGGCCGACATTGCCACCTCCGATCCAGCCCTTCTCGATGACCGCGACATTGGTGATGCCGTGCTCTTTTGCCAGGTAGTAGGCTGTGGCCAAGCCATGGCCACCGCCGCCCACGACAATGACGTCATAGTGCGACTTGGGCTGCTCGAGGGCGCGCCAGGTGCGCGTCCAGCCCCGGTGGCCCTTCAGGGCCTGCCGTGCAAGCGATAAAGCGGAGAAATGCATGTCACCCTATCCGGTGTTCGTGATCTCCTGTAGATAAGCAGACTCTTGGTACATTCGCGATACCCATCGTATTCTTCGTTTGTTTTTATCGATTTTTCCGATGCAGAAATTGCTGCCGAAGCAGCCGCGGGTCCGTCTTTCAGGCAACAAAATGCGGATGAACAGATGCTTGCAGGCTGTTGTCATCACTGACGGCTTTAGCTAAAGACAGGAGGAGGTTGTACTTGGCCTGTTGCACTCTCGCCAAGAATCACCCATAGCTCTAGCTTCTCGGATTGCGGTCCGCTTTCGGGCCATGATCACAAGGAACAGGGAAAATATAATCATGTTCAAGAAATTTCTGACCTCTACGGTCATGGGCGTTGCGGCACTTGGTGTCGGCGCCTCTATCGCTGCCGCTGACGTCCTGGAAGACGTCGAGGATCGCGGCACCCTGATAGCCGGCGTCAAGGCCGACTATCCTCCCTTTGGCTATCGTGATTCCGGAGGCGATATCGTCGGTCTGGAAATCGATCTGGCCGAAGACATCGCCGAGCGTCTGGATGTTGATATCGAACTCGTCCCGGTGGTTGCTTCCAACCGCATGGAATTTCTGGAGCAGGGCAAGGTTGACGTCCTGATCGCCACCATGACGAACACGGATGAGCGTGCAAAGGTCGTCGATTTCGTTGAGCCGGGTCACTATGCTTCGGGCACCAACATCCTGGCGCCCAAGAAAGCCGGTTTCACCGAGTGGTCCGATCTGGAAGGCAAGCCGGTTTGCGGCGTTCAGGGGGCCTTCTACAACCGTCGTACCCAGCAGGACTACGGCGCTGAGCTGATCGCCTTCAAGGGCACGTCCGAGGCTTATACCGCGCTTCAGCAGGGCCGTTGCCTGGCTTTCGTCTATGACGATGCCGCACTTCTGGGTCAGCTGGAGAACGAGGAGTGGTCCGAGTTCGAGATGCCGCTCGAAACCATCGACGAATCTCCCTGGGGCATTGCCGTGGCGAAGGGTGAAGACAACTTCCGCGAAATGCTGGAAGAGGTAGTCATCGACTGGCACGGTTCGGGCACGATCCTCGAGCTCGAGGACGAATACGGCATCAACAACACGCCGTATGCCAAGCGGATGCACGAGGAATACAAGAGCGAATAACCTGTATATTTCGTAACAACGGCGGATGAGTCTTTACAGCTGGCTCATCCGCCGTTTTCTTTACGGCTTGACTGGAGCAGCCAAAACGGAGCGGTAGACAGGCGTGGATATATTCTACAACTGGTTCCGGGAACTCTACGAGGCGACCGGGATCAACCTTCCGATCTTCTACAATACCTTCGACCGGGAGCGTTTCTTCTCGGGGCTTATGATGACGATCTACCTGTCTGCCGTCAGCCTGATCGCTTCGGTCGTGATTGGGGTCGTCGGTGCCTGGCTGCAGGGATCGAAGCTGGTGTGGACGCGGCGAATCGTGCAGGTCTACATCCAGTTTTTCCGCAATACGCCCCCGCTGGTACAGATGTATTTCTTTTACTTCGGTCTCAGCGCCTTGCTGCCGACCTTTGAGAACGAATACGGTTTCCAGCAACCGATTCTGGGCGCCTTCGCCTGGGCCTGTATCTCGCTCAGCTTCTTTGCCGGCGCCTTCAATGTCGAGATTTTCCGCTCCGGCATCGAGGCGGTGCCCGAGACGACGCGTGAGGCCGCCGAGTCCCTAGGTTACAGCCGACTTGGCGCCTACATTCACGTGATTCTTCCACTGGCGTTCCGGGTCTGTCTGCCAGCCCTGAACAACAACCTGGTCAATCTGGTCAAGACCACAACACTGGCTTATGCCATTGCGGTGCCCGAACTGCTTTATGTATCCGGACAGATCTGGTCGGACTACGCCAACGTGCCTGAAATGATGACAGTGCTTCTGCTGATCTATGTGGGGCTGGTGGGCATCCTGGTCATGAGCATGAATCGCTGGGAGCGGGCGATGCGCCTGCCAGGGTACGGAACATGACCAGAAAGGCAAACTCTCGCCAGCGTCTGCAGGCTTCCCTGCAATCCGGCACCGACCTGCCTGTGCTGCGTCCGCGCAGCGAAGTGGCGGCGGCATATGCGGAGAAGGACGGTCTTGCGTTCCTGCGCCTTAATCTCAAGGCTTGGCATGGACTTGTCCTGCTGACGCTTCTGCTGTTCAGTGCGGGCGTGGCCGAGGCCCAGAGCGGCAATGGGCGGGAAGGCGTCTTTTCGATCCTGATCAAGTGGACGCCGCTTCTGCTCGACGGCTTCGTTTTCAATATCCTCATCTCCGTGATGTCGATGGCCCTTGGAACCGTTGTCGGAGCCTTCCTGGGGCTCATGCAGATCTCGCTGTTGCCGCAGGTGCGGTTCGGCAGCTGGTTCGTCACCCAGTTCTTCCGCAACGCGCCTTGGCTGGTGTTGCTGTTCTACGCCATGTTCATGCTGCCCTTCCAGTTCGAGATCGCAGGCGTGACCATTCCCTTCCCCGACTGGGTCAAGGCGGTGATCGGATTGAGCCTGCCGGTCATGGCAAACGTCTCGGAACTGGTGCGCGGCGCCGTACAGTCGATTCCTTCGGGGCAGTGGGAGGCAGCCGAATCCCTGGCCTTCACGCGCCGCCAGCAGATCTGGCAGATCATCATGCCGCAGTGCGTGAAGCGGATGCTGCCACCCTGGATGAACCTCTATGCCATCCTGACCATGGCGACCGTTCTGGCTTCGGTGGTTGGGGTGAACGAGGTCATGACCTTGGCCGATCAGGTCAAGGCGGCCGAAGGTGGGCGAACCGACCTGCTGGCGCCGCTCTACGGGTACATACTCCTGTTGTTCTTCATCTATTCCTATCCGATTGCGCGCCTGACGGTACAGCTGGAGCGCAGGTACGCGGTGAAGATCTAGTCAGACTAGTCAGCAAGGCCGTATACGGCAAAAAGGGACTCTTGCATGAGCACAGCAAACTGGACCGACGACCAACCGATCGTTTCGTTGAAGGACGTTCACAAATCTTTCGGCGATTTCGAGGTCCTCAAGGGCATTTCCTTCGATGTGAAGAAGGGTGAAGTGGTTTGCATCATTGGTCCGTCGGGATCGGGAAAGTCCACGCTGATTCGTTGCATCAATGCCCTGACGGAAATCAACAGCGGGTCCATCAAGGTCGAGGGGATCGAGGTCAACGATCCCAACCTCGACAAGCTGGAATTGCGCAAGCGCGTGGGCATGGTCTTCCAGCAGTACAATCTCTTTCCGCACCGCACGGCCATACAGAACGTGATGATGGCGCCCGTACAGGTCCTGAAGCAGCCGAAGCAGGAGGTCGAGGAACGGGCCTATGCGCTGATGAAAAAGGTGCGCCTGGACGGGAAGGAACACAGCTATCCCGGAGAGCTTTCAGGCGGCCAGCAGCAGCGTGTCGCGATTGCCCGTTCGCTCGCCATGAACCCCCAGGTCATGCTGTTCGATGAGGTGACGGCGGCGCTGGATCCGGAAACGGTGAAGGAGGTGCTGGCCACCATCAAGGACCTGGCCCAGGATGGCATGACCTGCATGCTGGTGACCCACGAAATGGGTTTTGCCAAGGAGGTGGCCGATCACATGTACTTCACGGACCAGGGTGTGATCGTGGAAGATGGCCCGCCAGCGGAGTTCTTCGCAAATCCCAGGGACGAACGCACCCAGAAGTTCCTGGGGCAGATCATCTGAGCGCCTGCAGCAGCTGCAGGACAACTTCGCCCGGCGCTTCGGCGCGCATGACTTCGCCCATCACGGCAACACCGACTGCGCCGGCTTCCAGGCAGTCGCGTGCGTTCGTCGTGTTGATCCCCCCCAGGGCAAGCAGGGGCGGGGAAAGGCTTGCCGCCTCCTTGCGCAGTCCCTCCAGTCCCAGGGCCGGGCCATAACCGGGTTTGCTCTGCGACAGAAAGATCGGGCTCAATGTGGTGTAATCGGCGCCTTCAGCGGCGGCTGCGACAAGATCCTCCCGCGAATGTGCCGATAGTCCGATTAAGGCAGCAGCCCCCAGCCTGGAACGGGCAATCGGGATCTCGCCAGGCTGTTGAAGATGCACGCCAGCGGCTCCGACCTCTCTGGCCAGCGTCCAGTCCCCGTTTATGATCAATTGGGCGCCGTGCGCCCGGGCGGATTCGGCCAGGCGCTCTGCCAGGGCGGCGCGCTCAGCCATGGGCAGGTCCCGATCCCTCAGCATGAAACTGCGCAATCCGGTGTGAAAGGACCAGGCAGCAATCTGATCGAGACTGTAGCGTGCCTGTTGCCGGTCACTGATGACCATAAGCGGAGGCAGCTGTCCGGTCATTACGAGCCAACCAGCCCCATCTGCGGGCTTGATGCCTCGGCATGCGGGCGCTTCGGAATGCGTCCGGCCAGGTGTGCTGCGCGGCCGGCTTCGGCGGCATGGCGCACGGCGCGTGCCATGGCCACGGGATTGCGTGCCCTGGCAACGGCGGTGTTCAGCAGCACGGCATCGCACCCCAGTTCAAAGGACTGCACCACATCGGAAGCGGTGCCCAGGCCGGCGTCGATCACCACCGGCACCTCTGCCTGCCGGCAGATCAGTTCTATGTTTGCGGGATTGGCAACGCCCATTCCGGAGCCAATCAACGAGCCCATGGGCATTACGGCCGCGGCCCCCAGATCCGCCAGGCGTTTGCAGATCACCGGGTCGTCATTGCAATAGGGCAGGACGGTAAAGCCGTCCTTGACCAGTTCGTCCGTTGCCGACAGCAACTGCTCGACGTCGGGATAGAGGGTTTCCCGGTCACCTATGATCTCCAGCTTGACCCAGTTTGTCTCAAGAGATTCGCGGGCCAACTGAGCCGTCAGGATGGCATCGCGTGCCGTTTCGCAGCCGGCCGTGTTGGGCAGGAAGTCATAGTCCTCAAGCAGGTCGACCGGGCTTTCCGCATAGCCTTCCAGGTCCAGTCTGCGGATCGACAAGGTCACCAGTTCGGTTCCGCTCTCTTCCACGCAATCCAGCATCACCTGCAGGTTGGGATAAGCCGAGGTGCCCAGGAAAACGCGGCTGGAGAACTGGCGGTCGGCAATGGTCAGGGGGGTGTCGTCGGACATGATCTCGGCTTTCTGCGGCTTAGCCGCCTGCCAGGGGGCGCACGATCTCGATGCGGTCGCCTTCTGAGAGGGTTTCCTTAGGCCAGCTGTCGCGCTTCACCAGGGCGCCGTTGCGCGCGATGGCGATTCGCCGTGCCGACGGGTCGATCCCGCGCTGTTGCAGCAGGTCCTGCAGGCTGCCCTGTTCCACGCGGGTTTCTTCACCATTCAGATTGATCGTCAATGACATGATTGAACCATCCTATTGATATTGCAGATGGGACTTCTTCCTGCGAGCTGACAAGGGCTTGAAGCGCGCCAGCGTGAAGGGGCGGGCGGCTTCGGGCAGGGCCCCCGTCAGGATCTCCTGGGCAATGCAGTGTCCCGTTACCGGAGCGAGCAGGATGCCGTTCCTGTGATGGCCCGTTGCCAGGTGCAGTCCGGGAACGGCTGTTTCTCCCAAAACCGGTGCGTCGTCACGGCAGCCGGGCCGAAAGCCGCTCCAGCACTCGATCAGAGGCAGGTCCTCGATACCGGGCAGGGCGCGACGTGCTCCTTCGATCAGTGCATAGATGCCGCCGGCCGTGATGCTGTCGTCGAATCCGCGTTCCTCGACAGTGGCACCGATGATCAGGCGTCCATCAAGGCGTGGCACGCAATAGATCTGCTCGGTCCAGAGGACGTGTTCCAGCAAGGGGCTGTGCGGCACCATCTGCAAGGCAAGGGACTGGCCTTTCAATGGGCGAACCGGCGGCATTGCCTCTTCTGGCAAGCCTGGCAGGCCGCGGCTCCAGGCCCCCGCTGCCAGAACGACAGTCTTCGTTTCCAGGATATCCCCATTGCCAAGCGATATGCGTTTTCGCGCAGGGTCGGAACAGTCGAGAGCCTCGACTTCGCACTCTTCGCGCAGGCTGCCGCCCGCGTTCAGATAGGCCTGCTTCAGGCTTTCGGCCAGTTGGCGATTGTCCACCTGGTGATCCTCGGCACTGAAGATTGCAGCAGCTGCGCTTTGTCTCAGGTGTGGCTCGCGCTGGCGCAGTTCGGCAGCTTCAAGCCAGCGCAACGGCAAGCCGAGGGATGACTGGAATTCATGGCGAAAGCGCAGGCGCTCCACTTCATCGCGGCTGAGTGCCACGACGAGGGTGCCTTCATCCCGATAATCGGGGCGTTGTCCACTGCTGGTCTCAAGACGATCCAGGTAGCCTGGCCAGAGTTGCTGTGCCCAGCGGGTGAGTTGCAGCAGTTGCTCTTCGCCTGGTTCACATTCCGCGGCTGCAGCCAGCATGCCGGCGGCTGCGTGCGTGGCTTCCTGTCCGCAGCGCCCACGTTCCAGGATGGTCACCGTCTTTCCGGCTTCGGCAAGTTCCCAGCCGATGGCCAGGCCGCAGACGCCGCCGCCTATGATGATGACCTGTTGGTCCTTCGTGTTGTTGATCGTTTCCTGTGCCACGTAACTCCCTTCGCTGGCATGACCCAGTGCAGGTTCCATGGGTGTGATCTCAGCCGCACAAGCTGCGGCACCCCAGTATTCGTCTATCCCAAAGATGAAGGCGCAGTCCCTGTCTTGCAAGGCTTTGGGAGAATTATAATTAACTGTTATAACATGTGAAATATATAAAATAATTTCACATTGTGTGGAATTAATTGACTCTCACATCAAAACTGGTAAATATGTTTGGAGAATTGATATTATCACATTAGTGAAGTGGTAAATAATCCATGAGGTACTTTCCCCTGTTTCATGACTTGCGCGATGCCGCTTGCCTGGTGGTTGGCGGCAATGAAGCCGCTGCGCGCAAGGTGCGGCTTTTACAGCGGACAGAGGCCAGGCTTCACATTGTTGCGCCCGAATTGAATGAAGAGCTTGCCGCACTGGCCTCTGCGGGTGAGGTGGAATGGCATGCCCGGCGTTTCCGTGCGAAGGACCTCGAGGACAAGAGCCTGGTGATTGCGGCTTCAGGCGACGAGCGCGTCGATGGACGAGTCTCGCGACTGGCCCGGGCGCGCAGGTTGCCGGTCAACCTGGTCGACCGTCCCGCCCTGTCGTCCTTCATCGTGCCGGGCATGGTCGATCGGAACCCTGTCACGATCGCCATTGGCAGCGGCGGCAGTGCCCCGGTTCTGGTGCGCCAGCTGCGCGAGCGTATCGAAGCCCTGCTGCCTGCACGGCTGGGAGACTTGGCACGCTTTGCCGATCGTTTCCGGCCTGCGGTGAAGTCCGTGATCCCGGGTGAGGAGGGGCGCCGGCATTTCTGGTCACGCTTCTTTCGCGGCCCTGTCGCGGAAGCTGTTCTGCAGGGCGATGACCGACGGGCCACAGACGGGATGCTGACCCTTGTCAATTCCGCCCCTGAAGGTCGGGACAACCAGCAAGGCTCCGTCGCCCTGGTTGGGGTTGGTCCGGGAGATCCGGATCTCCTGACCTTTCGGGCCCTGCGCCTGATGCAGGAAGCAGACGTGGTGGTCCACGACAGGCTGATCAGCGAGGGCATCCTGGACTGTGTCCGGCGCGATGCCGAGCGTATCCATGTGGGCAAGGCCAAGGGAGCCCACTCCATGAGCCAGGACGAAATCAACAGGCTTCTCGTGCAGCAGGCACGTGCCGGCAAACTGGTGGTGCGCCTGAAAGGGGGTGACCCCTTCATCTTCGGACGTGGAGGAGAGGAGCAGGCTTACCTTCAGACGCATGAAATAGCGGTCCAGGTCGTCCCCGGCATCACGGCGGCCACGGGCTGTGCCGCAACCGCGGGCATTCCACTCACGCACAGGGACATGGCCTCTGCCGTGACCTTTGCGACGGGTTACAGCCGTGAAGGTCTTCCGGATCTGGATTGGCAGGCTTTGGCTGCCGCCCGGCAGACCCTGGTCGTCTACATGGGTGTTTCAAATGGAGGGGAGATTGCCAAACGGCTGATGGACAAGGGCTTGTCCGCGCAAACACCGATCGCCGTGGTGGAGAAGGGCACCTTGCCCGAGCAGCGGGTTCTCGGCAGCCACTTGGCCGATCTTGGTGACCTGCTTAAGCGCGAGCAGGTCGAAGGGCCTGCGGTCCTGATGATCGGCTCCGTCGCGGCCTCTGCCCAGAATCTGACGCCGGCTGAAACACCCTTGGCGCTGGCCGTCTGAACACGAGGAAGAATGCAATGTATCTCAAGGCTATAACAGCCAATCGCCTGCGCGACGGGCGTGTCGTCTATCTCTCTGAAGCTGGAAACTGGTCACAAAGCCTGGAAGGCAGCCGTCTGGCCAGGGATGAGGAGGAACTCCAGAGCCTGCTGGACCAGGCCGAGGTCAGCGTGCTGCGCAACGAAGTGGTGGCCCCCTATGCCATCGATGTCCTGGAGCTGGACAGTGGTTATCTGACCACGCGTTGCCGTGAGGAAATCCGTTCCACAGGACCAAGCCGACGGACCGACGCAGCCTGAACGGTTTCAGACCGGAGGACACAATGTATCGCTATGACGAATTTGATGAAGCGCTGGTGCGTGAACGCGTGGCCCAGTTCAGCGACCAGGTGCAGCGTCGCCTGAATGGAGAGCTGAACGAGGACGAGTTCAAGCCGTTGCGGTTGATGAACGGCCTCTATCTGCAGCTTCACGCCTATATGTTCCGGATCGCCATCCCCTATGGAACGCTGTCCTCGGTGCAGCTGCGCAAGCTTGCGCATGTGGCGCGCACCTATGACAAGGGCTACGGACACATCACCACGCGCCAGAACATGCAGTTCAACTGGCCGCGGCTGGAGGATGCTCCGGCGATCCTTTCGGATCTGGCGGACGCGCAACTGCACGCCATCCAGACCAGCGGCAACTGCATCCGCAACACCACGGCCGACCAGTACGCCGGCGTGGCGGCGGACGAGATCGCCGATCCGCGCCATTACTGCGAGATCATTCGCCAGTGGTCGACCCTGCACCCGGAATTTTCCTTCCTGCCCCGCAAGTTCAAGATCGCGGTCACCGGGGCGGAAGAGGATCGCGCGGCCCTGCGCACGCACGACATCGGCCTGCGCATGCGTCGCGACGCGGATGGCAATCCGGGTTTCGAGGTGATGGTCGGCGGTGGGCTTGGCCGCACGCCGGTGGTCGGCGTGACGATCCGCGAGTTCCTGCCGGAAGAACACCTGCTGTCATATCTGGAATCAACCCTGCGGGTCTATAACCAGCTCGGCCGGCGCGACAATATCCATAAGGCGCGCATCAAGATCCTGGTGCAGTCTGTCGGTCGCGACGCGTTCGCCCGCATGGTCGAGGAGGAATGGGCACAGCTGCGCGACGGCTACCTGACCCTGCCGCAGGAAGAGCTGGATACCATTGCCCGCTACTTTGCTCCCCCACCTTACGAAACGCTGGAGGATTCGCCACCCGAACTGGAGCTTTGGCAGAGCACCAGTCCCGGCTTTGCCGCCTGGATGAACGAGAATGTGGCTGCGCACAAGCAGGCCGGCTACGCCATCGTGAACATTTCGCTGAAGCCGGAAGGCGGCGTTCCGGGCGATATCACGGCGGAGCAGATGGATGTGGTCGCCGACCTGGCCGAGCGCTACAGCTTCTCGGAAATCCGCGCAACACACGAGCAGAACCTGGTCCTGCCGTACGTGCGCAAGCTGGACCTGATGGCGGTCTGGCAGGGCCTGCAGCAGGCCGGGCTGGCGACGGCGAACATCGGGCTGATCAGTGACATGATCTGCTGCCCCGGCCTGGATTACTGCAACCTGGCCAACACCCGTTCGATCCCCGTGGCGCAGGAGATCAGCGAGCGCTTCGCCGATCTCTCGAAACAGCGCGATATCGGCCCCCTGAAGATCAAGATGTCCGGCTGCATCAATGCCTGCGGCCATCACCATGTGGGTCACATCGGGATTCTTGGCGTCGATAAGAAGGGTCAGGAGTACTACCAGATCACCCTGGGCGGCAGCGCCGAGAACGAGACCACGCTGGGGAACATCGTCGGTCCGGCCTTCAGCGCCGCCGAGATCGGCGATGCCATGGAGACCATCGTCGACACCTACCTGACAATCCGCGAGGAGGGCGAGAGTTTCCTGGAGACCTATCGCCGCGTCGGACAGCAGCCCTTCAAGGAGACTCTCTATGCCGCTCATTAAGAACGGACAGCAGGTCGCGGACCCCTGGCTGGCGCTCGGAGACGAGGAGACTTTGCCTGAGGACGTGCCGGTCATCGTCTCATTGGAACGCTGGCAGCAGGAGAAGGACGTGCTCCAGACGCGCGGAATGGAACTGGGACTTCGCCTGCGCAGCGACCAGTCGCCCCAGCAGGTGGCCGAAGATTTGCAGTTTTTCTCCCTGATTGCTCTCGAGTTCCCGAAATTCACGGACGGGCGTGCCTATTCCTACGCCCGCCTGCTGCGAGAACGCCATGGCTTTTCCGGAGAGCTGCGGGCCGTCGGCAACGTCCTGCGCGACCAGCTTCTCTTCATGCAGCGCTGCGGCTTCGATGCCTTCGAACTGCCCGAGAACGCGCCGGTGGAGGCCTGGCTCAGGGCGCTGGAGGACTTCTCGGTCTGGTACCAGCCGGTCACCGACAATCGAGCCCCGGTGTCGTCCCTGCGGCGGCGCCTGCGGGTTGCCGCGCAGTAGGAGGACTTGTCCATGCAGGAGCTATCGACAGTCTCAAGCCTGGCTGGCGCACCAGGGCCAGCGGATCCCATGCTTCAGGCCATGCACCTGGAAACGGAGACCCGCGAGTTCTATTCCCTGGAGCTACTGGATTTCTTGGTCCATAGGGCTTTCCCTGGCCGAATTGCGCTGGTTTCCTCCTTCGGGGCGGAATCTGCCGTGTTGCTGGACATGGTGGCCCAGGTGAATCGTCATATACCCGTGATCTTCCTGGAAACCGGAAAACACTTCACGGAAACCCTGATGTACCGAGACCGGCTTGCCGAACGTCTGGGGTTGAGCGATGTGCGCGATGTCAAGCCGGAGGCCGCCAGGCTAGATCGTGAGGATCCGGAAGGCACGCTTTGGCAACGGGCCCCCGACCGCTGCTGCCATCTGCGCAAGGTCCTGCCGCTGGCACAGGCACTTGAAGGGTTCGATGCCTGGATTACGGGACGCAAGCGCTATCAAGGCGGCGAACGTGAACGTTTGCCGCGTGTCGAGGCTGCGGAAGGACGAATCAAGGTCAATCCGCTGGCAGACTGGTCCCTGCAAGAGATCCGCAATGCCTTCATGGCACGCGACCTTCCAGCGCACCCGCTGACGCGCGTTGGCTATCCTTCCATTGGCTGTGCGCCCTGCACAAACCCGGTGATTTCCAGGGAAACACCGCGTGCTGGGCGGTGGCATGGCCTGGGCAAGACCGAGTGTGGAATACACAAACCGGTGTCGTCTGTGGAATGAGCGGCTTTATTCGACGGGTGGAATTGCCTATGCTGGACGGATACCGGAATTCCGGCAGCCAGTCAGAGCGTGCTGCCAGCGTACAGGCAGCGCGGGGTTTGCGCTGTGGTTTGCGTCATGTCCGGAAGGCCCTATGTGATATGCAAGATGGACGCTTGCGGCAAACGCGCCCCAAAAGGTCTTTATCTTGTGGTATGAAGCCGCCAAATGGACGATTCGAGAGTTGTCCGAATGGCGTGCACAACATGACCTGCCTCGGCTCTCGTAAACGCGCACCCGGGATTCCCAGGGTGATTGATCAGGATAATGTCCCGCGTGCAGGGCCGGTGGAACCAACGAGCCGCCCTGTGAGACAACCCTGAGGCAGGGAAGAATGAAGATGGACGAGAACGTGATTGCCTTTGAGAAGAACCAGCCTATAGAAACCGACATTGTCATTGTCGGCGCGGGTCCAGTGGGCCTTTTTGCCGTGTTCGAAGCCGGCTTGCTGGGCCTGAAGTGCCACCTGATCGACAATCTCGACAAGGTGGGTGGGCAGTGTGCCGAGCTTTATCCGGAAAAGCCGATCTATGACATTCCGGCGCGCCCGCACTGTACGGGTCAGGAACTGGTCGATGACCTGATGAAGCAGGCCGAGCCCTTCGAGCCCGTTTATCACCTGAATCAACAGGCCGATAGCCTGTCCAAGATGGAGGATGGCCGTTGGCGGCTGGAAACAAGCACCGGCACAGTTTTTCATGCCACGGTGATCGTGATTGCAGCGGGCGCCGGCAGTTTCGTGCCGCGCCGCCCACCCCTGGAAAACCTGGAGCAATATGAGGATAGTTCTATCTTCTATGCTGTCCGTCGCATGGAGGCTATGCGAGACAAGCGAATCGTGATTGCCGGGGGTGGTGATTCGGCCCTCGATTGGACGCTGAGTCTGCATCCCCTGGCCAGCCAGGTGACCCTGATTCACCGTCGTGACCAGTTCCGTGCGGCGCCCGATTCCGTGGAAAAGATGCGCCAGTTGGTCGCCAATGACGAGATCAACCTGCAGATCGGTCAGCTCAAGGAACTGAAGGGGTCTGGCGGACAGCTGGAAGCCGTTCAGGTCAAGGGTGCGGATGGTGAAATGCACGAGGTGCCCTGTGACGTCCTGCTGCCGTTCTATGGCCTGAAGATGGAGTTGGGGCCGATCGCCGAATGGGGTCTGAACCTGGATCGCGACCTGATCACTGTGGACACGGAGAAATTCGAAACCTCTGTGCCCGGTATTTTCGCCATCGGCGACATCAACTATTATCCAGGCAAGCTGAAACTGATTCTTTCGGGCTTCCACGAGGCGGCCCTGATGGCACAGCAGGCATTCCGCTACTGCCGGCCCGATGAGAAGCTTGTCTTCCGTTACACCACATCATCCACGGATCTGCAGAAGAAGCTGGGTGTGATATGAGCTACATCGTTGTTGTTGATCGCGAGGGCCAGGAGCATCGGCTGGATGCCCTCAACGGCTGGCGCATCATGGAAATCATCCGCGACCACGAGCTGCCCATAAAGGGCGAATGCGGCGGCTGCTGCAGCTGTGCGACCTGTCATGTCTACGTAGACGAGGATTGGCAGGGGCGCCTGCCACGGCGCGAGGATGAGGAAGACGAAATGTTGGACGAGGCCTTTGGCGTTGAGGACAATTCACGCCTGAGCTGCCAGATTCTCTTTTCCGAAGAGCTCGAGGGCTTGCGTGTCTACCTGGCGCCGGAAGGCGTCTGAAGCTGCAGCTTCTGCCACCTGCCTGCGTGCGGCGCATGGCTGTTGCCCGCTTGTGTCGCTTCCCAGCCCTGCTTTTTCCGACAAGAATATACCCCCAGTAATGCAGGTTTGAGCGACCACCCGATTTCCGGGTGGTCGCTCTTGCTTTCGCCTGTCCGGATGCAGTCCTGCAAGTCCGGTTCACTATTGGATGCTTGTCGAAAGAGATGTCAGCTATCGCAGAGGAGAGCACGAAAGTTCGCGCCAAGCCCCCAATCGGCATCCTGATCGCGGCCAGCGCCATCGGGCCACTCGCGCTCAATATCTTCATTCCCTCCATGCCCGGACTGCAGCATACCTTTTCTGCGGATTATGCGACGGTCCAGCTGACGCTGACACTCTACCTGATTGGCCTGGCGGTCAGCCAGTTGTTGTACGGCCCTCTGTCAGATCGCTACGGTCGCCGGCCTTTGTTGCTGGGCGGACTCGGGCTGTTCGTCCTGGCCAGCCTGGCCTGTTCGCTGGCAACCTCCATTGAAGGCCTGATTGTTGCTCGTGTTCTGCAGGCCGTGGGCGGCTGCTCCGGTATTGTCTTGTGTCGCGCGATCGTCCGGGACATTTACGCGCGGGACAAGGCCGCCAGCATGATCGGCTATATCACCATGGCCTGGGTGTTGGCTCCCATGGTGGCGCCCCTGATCGGCGGTATCCTGGATACCTGGTACGGCTGGCAGGCCAGTTTCTATTTCCTGGTGATCACAGGTGCCCTGGTGTTCCTCGCCTGCCTGCGCTGGCTGCACGAAACCCATTTCGACCGTAGCACCACCAACGGCCTGCGCGGTTTCGTCGCCGGTTTCCCGATCCTGCTGAAACGCCGGGAGTTCCTGGCCTATGCGTTGCAGCTGTCCTTCAACTCTGGTGTCTTCTTCTCGTTCCTGGCGGGGGCGCCTTATGTGATGACCGAAACCCTGGGCCGCAGCCCTGTGGAGTACGGCATCTATTTCGCACTGGTCTCGCTGGGATACATGGCAGGCAACGGCCTGGCCGGTCGCTATTCGGTTCAGCGCGGCATCGACTCCATGATCCTGCTGGGACTGACTGCCACGTTGATCGGAACGGCGATCATGATGGCCTTCGTTGTGGCCGGCGTGTTGCACCCCCTGACAATCTTCGTCCCCATGCTGCTCTGTTCGCTTGGCAACGGGCTGTCCATTCCCAATGGCCTGGCCGGTGCAATCAGTGTTCGTCCCGACATGGCCGGCGTCGGGTCCGGGCTTGCGGGTTTCATCCAGATGTCCCTGGGGGCCATGATATCGCAGCTTGTGGGCTTCCTTCAGGATGGCGCCGTCTATCCGCTGTTCGTGATCATGCTGACCTCTGCCGCATTGGCCTGTCTGGCGAATTTCTTCGGACGCGCCAAGACAGCCCGCCGAGGCGGTTGAGTGGTCTGATCAGGCGGCGCAGCCATATCCGCGATCCATCCTGATGGGTTCGATGGGCCGAACGCGTCTATCTTCGTCCGTTGCATGGAAGGTGGCGTTGCCCGTTGACGGGTCCAGCACCATCAAGCTGAGGACTCCCGTGGCGAAAGCGCCTGTGTCCATGGAAATGCGGTTCTCGGTCACAACGGGGCAGGGCGGATCGATCATGGGCGTGTGGCCATGCACGACGACATGAGACAGCGGGCCCTGATGATCGAGGAAGGGGCCCCGGATCCAGATGCAGTCTTCCGGCCGCTGCTCCAGGATCGGCCGCTTGGGGTTCACACCAGCATGAACGAAGGTGTAGCCGCCGACGGTTTCCTGGATTGAGGCTTTGCGCAGCATGGCATGATGGTGGCCATAGGTTTCAGCAAGCCTTTCACGCACCAGTGCCGGTTCGCTTGCAGAAAGGCCGTAGGAGTCCAGCGTTGCATCGCCCCCGTTCAACAGCCAAGCCGGCTCCGGAACGCCTTGCTCAAAGAAGTCCAGAAGCCAGCTGTCATGGTTGCCCAGGATCAAGCGGGACTGGGGCCAGGCCTGCAGCGCCTCGTAGACCAGTTCCATGGCGCGTCGGTTCTCCGGGCCACGATCCACGATGTCGCCCAGGAAGATGACTTTCGGCTGTTGGCCTTGCCGGGCGGCATGGCCGTCCACGAATTCCAGAATCCTCTCCAGCAGGCCTGCGTGGCCGTGAATGTCACCAATGGCATAGATCGGGGCATTGTCTGTCACGGATGACTCCTTGCCGTGGAGGGGGCACTTGTCGTCGGGCCGGTGCAAACCAGCTTGATCTCAGGACTCATATGGGATCGAGAAAGCCAATGTGCAGGTTGCCGCGCGTTCTTTGCGTTCTGAGCCTGGCCTTCATGTTCTCACTGTCGATGGCGGGGGCCGTGCGTGCCGAGCCGGAGAACTCTGGTTTGTGGGAGGACCTGCGCAGTGGGCGGGCTGTGGCCCTGATGCGCCATGCGCTGGCGCCGGGAACCGGTGATCCGCCAAACTTCAAGCTTGGGGACTGCAGCACACAACGCACCCTGTCGGAAGAGGGCCGGCAGCAGGCCAGGGCCCTCGGGGATCTCTTCCGCAGGAACGGGATCGCTCGGGCCGAGGTGCGGTCCAGCCGTTGGTGCCGTTGCCTGGAGACCGCAGAACTCCTGGATCTCGGAGACGTCACGAAGGCGCCATTTCTTGATTCCTTCTTTGCAGAGCGCGCGAAGCAGGCGGACCAGACCGAAGCGGCCAAGGCCGCCATTCACGCGCATCTCGAACAGGGTGACGGGCCGCTCGTCCTGGTAACCCACCAGGTCAACATCACCGCGTTAAGTGGCGTCTACCCTGCATCGGGAGAAATCGTACTGCTCAGTCTTGATCCTGATGGTTCCGCATTGAATGTGGCGGGACGTTTAAGGCAGGACTTCTGAAGATTCAGTCGTTTTTCCGGGCGCGCAGTTCGGCAATCGCCTCGCAGACAGCCTCGAAGGGCAGCAGGGCCGAGCCGTGGCGATGGCGCATGTCGATGGCCGGCAACAACAGTTCCAGGTCCTTCCAGTCGCCCTGCGGCGCTTCGGCTTCCTGTTTTAGCATCTGGCGTATCTGCGCGCTGATGCGTTCGGCCTCGGCAAAGGACTTGCCCGGAAGCTGCCGGGCAAGAACCGCGGTTCCGAGTTGTCCGAGAGAACAGGCGCGTACGGCATAGCCGATGTCCGTTACCGTTTCCCCATCAACCGAGAGGTCAAGCGTCAGGGTACTGCCGCAGATCGGACTGCGTTGATCCACTGTGACATCGGGGCTTTCGAGACGATGGTCACTTTCCACCTGGCGCGTCAGTTCATGCAGACGCGTGCTGTAGAGTTCCAGGAGATCATCATCCAAGTGGGCGCTCACACTGCTCTCCGCCAATTTCCAGCCAACATTCCCGACCTCCAAGGTATTCAGCACCCTGCCGGCTCGACAAGGGAAAGTTCCAATGGACAGCCGATGCCCCGCGCCGTCACTCAGCGGGGACGAGCCGCAGGATCTCGGCATCGGAGTCGTCGATCACGACATAGAGACATCCCTCCGGCCCACTGCGGACGGCGCGTATGCGCTGGCCGCGCTCCTCCAGCAGCCTTTCCTCGTCGACAATCTCCTCTCCCTCGATTTCCAGGCGCGTCAGATGGGTCATGGCCAGCGCGCCGACAAAGAGGTCCCCGCGCCATTCGGGAAATCGGTCTCCGTCATAGAAAGCCATGCCCGAGGGGGCAATGGAGGGGGTCCAGTAATGCAGCGGTTGCTCCATGCCCTCCTTCTCGGTGCCTTCGCCTATGGTTCCACCGGAATAGGCCATGCCATAGGTGATGACCGGCCAGCCATAGTTCAGGCCCTTACGGGGGATATTTACCTCGTCGCCGCCTCGGGGGCCGTGTTCATGTTCCCAGAGCACGCCGGTTTCGGGATGCAGAGCAAGGCCCTGGGGATTGCGGTGTCCGTAGGAAAAGATCTCGGGCCGGGCATCCTCCTGTCCGACAAAGGGATTGTCCTCGGGGATGCTGCCGTCACCGTGCAGGCGAATCAGCGATCCGGCATGGTCGTCAATATCCTGGGCACGGTCCTTTTCACCGCGGTCTCCCACCGTGATGAACAGATAGCCGTCACGGTCGAAGGCCAGGCGCGAGCCAAAGTGACGGGTCGTGCCCGAGAAGGGTTCTGCCGTGAAGATGCGCTCCAGGCCCTCCAGGCGGTTGTTCTCGAAGCGTGCGCGGCTGACCGCCGTGGTCATGCCGTTCTCGCCGAAGATGGAATGACTGAGGTAGATCAGGCGATTGCTTTCGAAATCCGGATGCAAGGCAACGTCCAGCAGGCCGCCCTGGCCCCGGGCGGCGACTTCGGGTGCGCCCGGAACGGGCTCGGGGGTCAGTGTGCCATCTCTTTCGAGGATGCGCAGGCGGCCCGGGCGTTCCGTGACCAGCATACGGCCGTCCGGCAGGAAGGCCAGGGCCCAGGGATGCTCCAGCCCTTCCGTGAAGGTCTGGACCTGGAAATCGGCCTGTTGGCTCGAATGGCTGTCCTGGGCAAGGGTTGCGGGCGCCAGCGTCATGGCTGCCAGCAGTGCGGGGATCAGGGGATGAAACGTTCTCTTCATGGGCCTGTCCATTCATGTCTGGAAGCAATCATCGCGTTGCCCGCGCAGCGGACACGCACTCTCGCACTCTTCCCTATCTGGTATGATACTCCTTTCATGCCAGGGCTGTGTAGCTCCTGGTCGGATGATCCGGCATTGCAGCCCCTTGTACTGAAATCACTGGCGGGGCATGCTGAGGCAATACTTGTGTGGTCCCGGGCCCGTTCCCGGACCGGTCAACAGGGGGGCAGAGATGAAAGTCGCAATTGCCAAGGAGCGACAGACTGGGGAGGCGCGCGTTGCCGCGACCCCCGACAGCGTCAAGAAAATGGTGTCGCTGGGCATGTCTGTCGTCGTCGAAAGCGGTGCCGGCAGTGGAGCCAGCCTGAACGATACGGCCTATAAGGAGGCCGGGGCCGAGATTGCCAAGTCGGACAAGAGCCTGCTGTCGGATGCCGACGTGGTCCTCCGCGTCGCCCGCCCTGGGGCCGATGAAGTCGAGGCCTGCCCGAAGGGCACGCTGCTGATCGGACAGATGAGCCCCTATCAGGACCAGCAGGAACTCGAAAAGCTGATCAAGCAGGACCTGACGGTCTTTGCGCTGGAGTTGCTGCCGCGAATCAGTCGTGCCCAGGCGATGGATACCCTGTCGTCGCAGGCCAATCTGGCTGGCTACAAGGCGGTTATCGATGCCGCCGCCGAGTACGGACGCGCCCTGCCGATGATGATGACGGCTGCCGGGCGCATCAATCCGGCTAAGGTGCTGGTCATGGGGGCCGGTGTGGCCGGTTTGCAGGCGATAGCAACGGCCCGCCGCCTGGGCGGCCGGGTCTATGCCACGGACGTTCGTCCTGCCGCCAAGGAACAGGTCGAATCCCTCGGCGCAGAGTTTGTCGCGGTGGAGGACGAGGAGTTCAAGGCGGCCGAGACAGCCGGTGGCTATGCCAAGGAGATGTCGGACAGCTACAAGAAAAAGCAGGCAGAACTGATCGCCGAGACCATTGCCGACATGGACCTGGTCATCACCACAGCCCAGATTCCCGGCCGACCGGCCCCGCGCCTGATCGACGAGGGTATGGTGAAGTCCATGCGGGCAGGGTCGGTCATCTTTGATCTGGCGGCCGAAGGTGGCGGCAACTGTGCGCTGACACAGCCCGGCAAGCTGGCCACCAAGCACGGCATCAAGATCATTGGCTACCGCAATGTGCCCTCGCGCCTGGCGGCCGACGCCTCGCTGCTCTACGCCAACAATCTCTTCAATTTCCTTTCCTTGCTCTATGACAAGGAAAGCAAGGCATTGAAGGTCGACTGGGACGACGAGATCGTGAAGGGAACGCTGCTCGGCCGGGACGGCAAAGCGGTTCATTCCGCGTTGACCGGAAAGAGCCAAGAGGCAGACCAACCTGCGGACAGCAAGCAGGCTTCGGAAGAGGGGAAGGCAAATGGCTGAGGAAAAACTTGTCGACCAGGCCGTTGCCCTGGCCAATCGCGCGAGCGAGCTTTCCAAGGATATTGCGGCCCTCGGACAGGACGCCAGCCGCATGGCTGCAGAGGGCGCGGGAAGCGCCGGCGGCACCTCGACGCTCGTGGTTGGTCTGACGGTCTTTGTTCTGGCGGTTTTTGTCGGATACCACGTGGTCTGGCGTGTGACGCCCGCTCTGCACTCGCCACTGATGGGCGTTACCAACGCCATATCCTCGGTGATCATCGTCGGCGCCTTGATTGCGGCCGGAACGGGGGATTACGGCTTCAGCGAGATCATGGGCTTTGTTGCCGTGGTCCTGGCCAGCGTGAACATATTCGGTGGGTTCATCGTCACGCACCGCATGCTGTCCATGTTCAAGAAAAAGCAGAGATAGGCAGGGGGATAAGACAATGGACAAGGATTTCGCCGCCCTGCTGTACCTCGTGGCCTCGGTCTGCTTCATCCTGGCCCTTCGTGGCCTGTCGCACCCCGAGACCAGCCGCAACGGTCTGAAGTTCGGGATGGCCGGCATGGCCATAGCCGTGCTGACCACGTTATTTGTCGTGCCAGAGGTCAACTTCCTGTTGATCCTGGCAGGCGTAGCCGTCGGTGGGACCATCGGCACGGTGATTGCCCTGCGCATCAAGATGACGGCCCTGCCACAGCTGGTGGCAGCCTTCCACTCGCTGGTGGGGCTTGCCGCGGTTCTCGTGGCCGTGGCCGCCTTTTATGACCCGGCGGCCTACGGCATCGGCTCGCCGGGGGATATCAAGGTGAGCTCCCTGATCGAGATGTCCATCGGCACTGCCATCGGGGCCATCACCTTTACCGGGTCCATCGTGGCCTTCGGCAAGTTGCAGGGGCTGGTCAGCGGCAAGCCGGTGACCTTCCCCATGCAGCACTGGGTCAACTTGGCACTGGGCATTCTTACGGTTCTGCTGGTCGTCTGGGTCTGCACGACCCAGACCAGTCTGCCCTTCTGGCTGATCATCCTGGTGACTCTGGCGCTCGGCATACTGATCATTATCCCCATCGGCGGCGCCGACATGCCGGTGGTGATTTCGATGCTGAATTCCTATTCCGGCTGGGCAGCCTGCGGCATTGGCTTCACGCTGGAAAACAACCTGCTGATCATCACAGGCGCCCTGGTGGGTGCAGCGGGTGCGATCCTCAGCTACATCATGTGCAAGGGGATGAACCGATCCTTCTTCTCAGTCATTCTGGGCGGATTCGGAGGGGAATCGGCCGCCGCCGCCGCCGATGACATGGACCGGACCTATCGCCAGGGATCGGCCGACGATGCCGCCTTCCTTATGCGCAATGCGGACAAGGTCATCATCGTGCCGGGTTATGGCATGGCCGTCGCCCAGGCCCAGCATGCCCTGCGCGAGATGGTCGACCTGCTGAAGGAAGAGGGAGTCGAGGTGAAGTATGCCATTCACCCCGTTGCCGGACGCATGCCGGGCCATATGAACGTCCTTCTGGCCGAAGCCAATGTGCCCTATGACGAAGTCTTCGAGATGGACGAGATCAATCGCGAGTTTGGAGAAACCGACGTGGCCTTCGTGATCGGCGCGAACGACGTGACCAACCCCTCGGCCAAGACCGATCCGGCTTCGCCCATCTATGGCATGCCGGTCCTGGACGTGGAGAAGGCGCAGAACGTGTTGTTCGTGAAGCGCTCAATGTCCAGCGGCTATGCCGGTGTCGACAACCCACTGTTCTACATGGACCAGACCATGATGCTGCTCGATGACGCCAAGAAGATGTGCGAGCATATCGTCAAGGCGCTGGAGCAGTAGACGTTTCAATTTAAAGCGTTCGGTTCAGCGTGGTCAGGCGCGGAACGGGGCGGTTTTGAGTAGATCACGGATCGGCTGCAGCACACGCGCGATGCGCTGGTCCCACAGATCTGTCAGCGCTTCCGGCGTTTCTGGTGCTGTGAGCGGATGCGGGGCGTGCACAAGCGGAGATCTGCGATCCACGGCCAGATAGAAGGTTTCATTATACACACCGGCCACCACTGACTTTTCTCTCATGTTGCGTGTCAACAGTCCACAGAGGATGCTGGCGATCGTGGTGGTATCAAGACGACGTCCTTCGGCTCGGCCTATGCCCTCCAGCGCGGTCAATACCTCAGGCGTGATCCAGGTTCTTGCTCTTTCGGGATTATCAGATCGTATCGTGTAGGCATGAGTCTGATCGACCTCACGCATGGAACTGTGGCGCACCGCGGTTCGTAGCTTCTGCAGCAGCCGACGCACGAATGAGCTTCGCGCTCGTACTGTCGCCTTCATTCCCGCCGCCTGCGGCAGATCAAAGCAGAACAGAAGTCCCTTGAAGACTACACGATGCCCGGTTCCACCTGTCTCGCTCAAAGTCAAGTCAAGCAGCCTGGTTGGCACACCGTCCAGCGAACCGCTCAGTCTGGCTGAGACGTCGAATCTGTTGTAGTCGGGCAGCAGTCCCAACTTTCTGGCAGCTGCTGGTGCATCCGACGTGTTGTCCACCTGGTCGAGAGAATGCAGGCCCGTCAATGCGCAGGCGGCTGGCAGACCAGTCGCAGTTACCTGGTTGCGCCAGGCCGTTGGTCCGGCGACCAGAATTAGATAGGCCGGCACACCAAAGAAAAGTGTCGTCAATACGACAAGGCCGCCCAGGTCTTTAATGCCGTCTACCCGAACGGCCAGCAGATAAAGTGGGCCAGCTGCGATCACGCTTGCGACCATCAGACGCGTTGCTATTCGGCGCAGCTCTCGACGACGCTGGGGACCCAGCAGTTGCGTCAGCTTGGCTGTGCGTTCTCTCATATCACTTTCGCGATCGCTCAATTTTTTCGGCTCCTCAATCACCGGCGATGAAGCCGATCCAGGTTCCATCCGCACGGATCGTCAACCGATAGCCCGTATATCCGACCTCCGCTGCCCGCCTGTTCCAATCCTCGCGCGTCATCAACAGGCTAACGTCAGCGGCCTGCTCCGGAGTCAGTTCTTCATAGGGTTGTGCTGGCATGGAGGCAAGGTAGGGCCACACAAAGGCACCGTCTGGTTTTCTTGCTGCGGGAAGCGCGAGCACCTGTGCCAGTGCACGCAGGACTGTCTGTCCGTCTTGACGGTCGACATTTTGCTGCCAATAGGCGATTGGGTCGGAGGCGACGGCATAGCTGAACTGGAAGTATTCGGCTTGTTCAAGGATTGGCTGCAAGGCTTGTAAATCACCGGCTTGTGCGGCCTTCAGCAGCTTACTGCGAGTCTGTACTACGGGAGCTGGCAGGTCGACCGGACGGTACAGGCCACGTGATTGCTCATGCGCCGCTCCATGAGTACATGCCGCCATCAGTAAAGCCAGTAGTATCCCGGGGGCAACGCAAAATACTCCCCATTTTTGCATGCCGCCCCCCGTAATGATGCGTTCTCCAAAAACGGAACGTTAGTTTCATGGTACTATCTCTATGATAGATTCTGCGGTCTTTTTGTGTAAAGTTAAAGAAATTCGGCGAAGCAGGGGGTGCAAACTAAGAATAGCTGATGAACCGAGGATTCCAGATGCCAAGGAAGACCCGAATCGGGCGCCTCAGCGCCAGGGCGGTGCCTAGCTCAGCACCGACCGAAACCGACACAGTCTAGGAGGTACAAAGGGGATGAAACGTATATTCAGTCCTGGATTGGTAGGTGCCCTTGCGCTTGCCGCAACGATGGTACTTGGGCCTGTGGCCCATGCAGCGAACTGCACCACCGGGGCCAAGGCAGCCGCTGACATCTGGACGGAATACGACAAGATTGCCAAGAGCGTCGGTTGCGCTGCCGGAACGGCCGGGGCGGCGCTCCTGAGCGCTGGCGCAACTCTACCGCAGTCTGCCCAGATCTATAAGCAATGCTTCGAGCAAGCGGATAAGATCGACCAAACCAGCCGCAAGATGATCGCCCAGTGGAATAAGCTGAACAAGAATGGCTGGGGCACGATTGGTCCGCGAGAGCTGCGTGTTGGTGGCAGCTATGAGGGCAATATCAAGTCCCAGTTCACGCGCATGTATATCAGTTCGTCACCGATCGCCGAACCCTTCGTCAAGCTTCGTATCAAGAAGCGGGACGAGCGTGCCAATAAGGGCAAGACCCGCGTGACGGTGTGCAAGTATCCGCCCGGTGGTCCGGGTCATGGTGTCGACGGCGAGAAGATCTGGAGCTTCACCATTGACCCCGGCCGGCAGAATCAGGGCAAGATCTGGCAGCGCGCCTTCGCCATTCCCGGGCACGTGTTGACGGTCGCTTTCAAAGGGCAGAGCGCGGTCAAGGCAATGAAGTACAGGTTGGAAGCCGATCGAATCGGAGCGGACCACACTGTGCTGATTGCCAGCAGCGATGTTTCGGGATCAACTGGCTACAACCTGTCAGTGTCCGATTACCTGGAGCCGATTGCCGGAACGATCGCGGGCTATTACGCCAGTGTCGATGCCAACGACAGTCGGTCGCGAACACGTGCTCGCGGAACTGTCGGTAGCGGCAATGATGCCTACCGCGTGGTCGGCCAGGTGAACGACGTGCAACTGGACGACCCAACTGCTGCCAACGTCCTGATCGACGGTGAGCCGCGTGGCAGTGTAGGCCAGCCGGACACCAAGGCCCGCGGCGGAGATACAGTGGTGATCGACAGTCGCAACGTCTCCGGGGCTACCGGTTACACGATCACTGCAACTGCATCGCTAAAGCCGGTCAACGGGCAGCTCGAGGGGAATCAGGTCAGTTTCAACAGTAATGACAACGTATCCGGTAACAGCGCTACGGGGCGTGTCAGCAGTGGTGCGGATGGCTACCGCACCAGCGGCAAGATCCGGGATATCCGATTTGACAATCCGAACGGCGGGCGCGCTCTGGTCAATGGGCAGCCGTATCGTGTATCCGGTCCTGCCCAGACAAGCGACGGCGAGCAGGGCACTGGAACGACAGGCGATGCAAGCTCAAGTGCCGACGGTGACCACTTCGCTGGCACGTGGAACAGCTCATACGGGGAACTGCGGCTGCATCGGATCGGCCGGTACCTGGTGGGCGACTACGCAAACCAAGGAATCATGGTGGGCAAGGTGTCTGATGGCTGTGTGGCCGGCGTCTTTACCAACGGCGGTCGGAACGGCGTGTTCCGCTGGGAGGCCGCCGGGAATGGTCGATTCGAAGGCCGTTGGGGTTGGCACGACCAGGGACTGAGCGATTCCTGGAGTGGCCAACGCACCGGACCGGCTCCAGACAGGCTGAACAACTTCACTCGTGGACAAGGAACAACTCAGACCATCCAGCAGGATCGGACGGTCTACGACGGGCGATACGACAGCAATTACGGTCCCATCACGCTGATGTCGCGCGATCTCTTTATGGTCGGCGACCACGCCGATAAAGGCGTTATGGCCGGCATGTGGGATGGTAATGGCTTCGTTGGCCGCTTTACCAACGGCGCGCGGACAGGCTGGTTCGACCTCAAGTTTTTTTCCAAGAACGGCGATTTCCGCGAAGGACAGTGGGGTTGGATTGACAACAACAATAGCGGAAGCTGGACGCTGTCACAGACTGCCAGCGGAACCTTGCCTGAGTTCGGGGCGCTGCCTGCGAGTGTAAGCTGCCGCTAAGGAGTTCCCTCCTGATGTAGCCATCGCTGCATCAGGAGGGATGCCCCGTCTTGGGCACCGTCTGCCTGGCTTCTGAATGCATCCAGCGAATCGCAGAAACCTCTCCCATAGAACATCCGTCGATCCTTGCATGGATGACCCATAATCAAATAACGGAACCAAACACCCAGGGTTGGTGGTTCTCAGAGCTGCTTATAGAGGATGGTGGCAGGGTCCAGGCGGTCCTCCTTGGGATCCCGGGCATAGGCCGGGATGGCGCCGAGGCTGAGGTACCCAAGAGAGAGATAGAGTTGCTCGGCCGCGCTGCCTGTCGTGGTGTCCAGTGTTATCAGGCTGCGCTCCAGCCTGCGGGCCTGGTTTTCGGCCTCGCGCATCAGCTTTCGGGCAATGCCGCGACGGCGGCATGTCGGGTGGACAAGCAGCTTGGTGATTTCCGCCCTGTGGGCCTGGTTGGGCGGCATGTCGCAGTTCAACTGGACAGCACCGGCCAGGCGCGCGGCGCCTTCTGGCGGATGCTCCCAGGCGACAAACAGGAAACGGTGCTCCTCGTCCAAGGCGGGCATGACCTTGTCGTTCCAGAAAGCGATCGCATCGCCCACACTGAAGGGCAGGATGAAGTTGATGTTCGCGCCGTCGTGGACGCAGGCATGCAGCAGTTCGCCAAGCTCCTGCAGGTTGTCCGAGAGGTCCTTTCCCCTAAGGCGGGCCAGAGTCACGGAGGGTGATTCCTGCATGAGCGTGCTCCTAGACCGTGAACAGGACGTAGCGGGCCACGCTGTCAGGCTGCGTTCGAAACAGACTCGGCCCTGAAAGCCGATAGCGCAGGCAATCTCCGGCCTGAAGACAGTGACTTTGCCCGTTGATCGTGATTTCCAGGGCGCCTTCCAGCAGGAAGAGGTGATGCTCAAGGCCATCGCGTGGGGGCCTGTCGTAGGCAATGGATTGGTTGGCCTGGAGTTCCGCCTCGATGGCTTCCCCGGCCAGTTGCTGGGCCGGCGGTGAAATGCTGCGTCTGAAAAAGCCGGCGTTCGGGTCGTGCCAGACCTCCTGCTCCGTACGCCTGATCAGGGGCGTGTAGTCGTCTTCGACCATCTGCATCAGGCGCGAAAGGGTCAGGCCGTAGGCGGAACAGAGGCGCCCCAGAATGTTCGCTGTCGGGCTGACCTCGCCGTTCTCGATGCGAGAGAGGGACGCGCGGCTGATACCACTTTGCCCAGCCAAGTGATCGAGCGACCAGTCCTGTTCCAGGCGCAGGCTTTTCAGGCGGTCCGCAAGGCGGTTATCAATTGGGTTCTCGCTCATATATGAAAATAATTCTCATATACGAGAATATGTCAAGAGTTATGGCCCAGGCCGGCCAGCAGCGGTGCTGTGCAAAGACACAAGAAAAGCGCAGCCCGAAACCGAGCTGCGCTTTTCTTGAGAATTGTTCGAGCCTCTGGAGGAGGAGAGAGGCCTAGAAGCCCTCGCGCTCCATGCGCTTGCGGAGAAGCTTGCGATAGCGGCGCACGGCTTCGGCGCGCTCACGCTTGCGCTTCTCGGATGGCTTCTCGAAATGGCGGCGCAGTTTCATTTCACGGAAGACGCCTTCGCGCTGCAGCTTCTTCTTGAGTGCGCGCAGGGCCTGATCGACATTGTTATCGCGAACGTGTACTTGCACGGAAGCTCGAACCTCCTGATCTCTTGAACAAAAACAACCGTTCCGCAACGCTCGTCGCTGCGGAGCCGGTTCAATAGCACGGCTCGGTTCCTGTGAAAAGAACCTATATGCCTTCCGCAGACGCAATCTTTACGCCCAAGGACAATTGATTCATACAACAGATTATGGCTGTTCTCAAGATCCTGCGGATGGGACATCCGTTATTGGCGCAGAAGGCGCAGGTCATTCAGGATCTGCACGACGGCGAGCTGCGCCGTCTGATCGCGGACATGAAGGAGACCCTGCAATGCGAGGGAGGCAGCGGGCTTGCTGCGCCGCAGATCGGTCGCGCCTTGCGCCTGGTCGTTTATCGCGTGCCGGGACGTCACCTGAAAACGAACCGCCTGGGCAGCAATGACATGCGCGTCCTGGTCAATCCGACGATCGTGCCGCTGGGTGAAGCGAAGGATCCTGGATGGGAAGCCTGCCTGTCCCTGCCTGGCCTTGCGGGAGAAGTCTGGCGCTACAAACAGGTGACCTGCCGCTATTACGACGAGTCGGGAAAGCTGCACACACAAGAGGCCAGTGGATTCGAAGCCCGGATCCTGCAGCATGAATGCGATCATCTCGACGGCGTGCTCTATGCACATCATATTGGTGACATGAGGAAGCTTATCTATTCCTCGGAACTGCATCATCAGGGAGCGGACGCGTGAGCGAAGAAGCCAGAGAGGGAAACGAGGCGCTGGAAGAGCTGAGGGCACGGCTGCTTGAAGCGGCACTGCCGCACGTGCCCTTCGATGGCTGGGGTGAGGCCGCCTTGCTGGCCGCAGGGCGGGAGCTTGGCCTGGATACGGTACTGGTCCTGAATGCCTTCCCCGATCCGGGACGCGATCTGATCGAGGCCTACAATCATCGTATCGACCTGGAAATGCTGGAGCGATTCGATGAAGAGATTCCCCGGGATTCCAAGGTACGGGACAAGATCGCGGCGCTGGTGCGCCTGCGTCTTGAATTGCTGGAACAGGACAAGGAAGCCGTGCGCCGGGGGGCGGCCTTCCTGTCCCTGCCTTTCAATGCAGGCCTGGCTTCGCGCCTGCTTTGGCGGACAGTCGATATCATGTGGTATGCCGCCGGAGACACGGCCACGGATTACAACTACTACAGCAAGCGCGCACTTCTCTACGGTGTCTATTCCTCGACCTTCCTGTACTGGTTGAATGACCGTTCGGAGAATTACGACGCGACCTGGGCATTCCTGGATCGGCGGATCGATGAAGTCCTGAAAGTCGGTGGACGTCTCGGCAAGACCATGTCGCGCTTCATGTCCCTGCCGGAGCGGGTAATGGGCGCGCAAAAGAAGGACAGCCTGAAAAGCAGGCTGACGCGCCGCAAGCGACCCTTCACGCCGCGTGACTACTGACCGTTAATCCCCCACCAAGCTGGCCGTCAGGCCATCTTGCAGAGCAGGCGGAGAAACGCATCCTGTTCCTCCTTCTGGAGGGGGGACAGGACTTCACAGTTCACCCGGAAGGCTGCCTCTACCAAGCTGTCGGACAATTTCCGGCCGCTGTCGGTTAGTTCCAGGACCATCCTGCGCCGATCCAGAGGGTCGGGCTTGCGGTCTATGAAGCCCCGGGTTGCGAGACGCTGGACCACCCCCTGTATGGTGGCGGGGTCCATGGCCGTTTCGCGGCCAAGCTGATTCTGGGAGAGGCGTTGCCTTTCGCGCAGCCGTGTCAGGGCAAAGTACTGTGCGGGTGTCAGCTCGTATTGAGCGAGCTGTCCCTGGAAAAGCGAAGAGGCACGCTGGTGGGCACGACGCAGCAGATGTGCAATCTGCTCGTCGAGCTGGAAACTGTTCCCTTCAGCGCAAGGGGTGCGGAAGCTATCTGTCATGACTTCGGGCATTCGAACCTCTGGTTAAGGTTGGCGATTATGCCCTCCGCCGGGTTCTTGCCGCTTCTTTTGGCGGCCAAGTCAGCAACGGTTTCCCGAAAGCATATGCACATCGAAGCCCGGCGTCCATGCTTGTTATCGCTTGGATCTGAATGTAGTGCAGAGCGGCCTTTCGCAGGCTGCGGGCAGTCTTTGCTTGTCCTTGCGCTGCGCGTCTGCACACTGCCTGCCGACAGCGTAGCCGATGTCCCTCTTTTCAGGTTGTTTCAGATGAAGCCGAAAGTTCTACAGATCAGACATATGCCGGGCGAGCGCAACGACCGGGTCAGCGCCGATTTGCTGCGCCGCGGGTTCGAGCTGGATACGCGCTGGATTGCCGAGGGGCATGAACTTCCGGTCGAGACAGAGCCCTATGCGGCCACGGTCATCTATGGCGGTGCGCAGATGGTCGACCAGGTCAACGAACTTGATTACCTGGGGCGGGAAATCGATTGGATCACCCGCTGGATGAAGACCGACAAGCCCATGCTGGGGATCTGTCTGGGCGCCCAGATGATTGCCCATGCGCTGGGCGGCAAGGTCGGACCGCATGCGGAGGAAAAAGCGGAAATCGGATTTGTGCCGATTGAACCGACCGAAGCGGGCCAGGATCTGATGCCCGAGGAGATGATGGTCTTTCACTGGCATCTTCAGGGTTTCGAGACCCCACCGGGCAGCGAGCAACTGGCCCGTGGCCCCGTGTTCGAACATCAGGCCTTCCGTCATGGGGAGTCCGTCTATGGCCTGCAGTTTCACCCCGAGGTGACACGCGAAATCCAGGCTCAGTGGCTTGAAGCAGGCGCGCACATGCTGGAAATACCGGGGGCCCAGTCGCGCGAGGCGCAATTGGCCGCCACGGAACGGCACCTGGACCCGTTGGGCGACTGGTTGCGCGGGTTCCTGGACATCTGGATCGGCCAGCAGGCACTGAAACCGGCGCGCCAGGCTTCGTGAGTCAGGCCGTGCCGTCGTTGCGCCTGCTGCTGGTGGATTCCGGGGTCGGCGGCCTTTCTGTCCTGAAGGAACTGAGCAAGGCACTGCCGCAGGCTGAGATCATTTATCTGGCAGACACAGCCGCGTTTCCGCACAGCGATCAGAACGAGGCTGCGCTGGTGGATCGACTGAAGGCACTGATCAGCGGAGTAGTCGAAACCGGGCATCCGGACATGGTGGTTGTGACCGGCAGTACGGCCAGCTGCCTGGCTCTGGAGGACCTGCAAGATCATTTTTCGTTTCCGCTTATCGGGTGCTGTCCTGCCCTTGAGCGCGGTGTCGAGATGACCGGGCGTGCGTGCGTAGGATTGTTGGAAACAGAGCTTACGCTGGGATTGCGAGGATGCCGCAAGTGGGTGGACCGGGCTGCGGCAAGCTGCAAGGTGGTGCGTGTGGGAACCAGCCGCCTGGCCGCATTGGCCGAGCGGCGCTTTCGCGGTTTGCCCATTGACCAAGCCATCCTGGCGCAGGAAACCGGGGCCTGTTTCTTGATGAGGAAGCGCCGACCCCCGATACGGTGGTTCTGGGCTCTCCACATTACTGGTTTCTTCTCGAGGAACTGCGCCGTATGGGGCCTCCAGGAACCTTGTGGATCGAGCCGGGCATGGAAATGGCTCAACGTGTTCTTGACCAGGCAGGCACGATTGCGCTGCCGGCAAGCCGATGGCCACTGAATGGGGGCAACCTGGCGATCTTCTCGCACCTGTCGCCACAGAATCGGCGTAGTGTGGAACGCGGCTGCGCAGCATTCGGGTTGAAGCGTGTGTTCAGCCTAGACCCTCTGTCCACCGAAGGCCGTTCGCGATTATCCAGCCTGCTGTCCCCGGCTTGATTGTTAACGCGTTGCGTCCCGGCGGTCGCTGGGGCACCTTTCAAGCGGTTCCCACTGAGCGAGTAACTGGCGCGTGTCCACTGTCCTCAAAACCATCTGTTCCTTTCGCTCCGTCTGGCTGATGGCTGTTCTCTCTCTGGTCCTGGCAGCTTGTGCCGGGCCGAGCCAGACACCAGAACCCGAACGCTATCCGCCGATCAGCTATCCGTATCAGGCCAAGGAACGCATCCTTTCGATCGCCTATCGTGAGTGGCTGGAGTTCCGGCGTCCTGTCCTGGATCAGACCGGGCAGGAGGCAGAGCAATTGCGAAAGGGCTATGAGGAGGGCGATCCCGAGGTCTTTCCCCATCTGCAGGCCTACTGGAATGCAGTGCGATCCGAATATGCCGGCTATGTCCGCCAGCAGAGACGGCGCCACCGTGCCGGAGTGAAGACAGGGTTGTGGCAGGGCGAGCCCTGGTCTGCGGCCTTTATTTCCTACGTCATGCGCTCGGCCGGGATCGACCTGGATGATTTCGAATGGGATGCCGGTCATCGGAACTATGTGGATGCCGCCATTCGCAGCGAACGGCGTTATGGACGGGACAGCGTCTTCCTGCCCCATGAAATCACCGACTATGCACCGCGTGTGGGGGATCTCGTCTGCTCCGATCGCAGCCTGCCGGCCGAGCAGCGCATAGGCAGCCTGGCCGAACGTGTCGCAGAACTGGGCAGCTCGCGTGGCATGCATTGCGACATCGTCGTGCAGACTGAACCGGGACGCATTGCCGTGATTGGCGGGAATGTGCGCGATGCGGTCACACTGTCCTACCTGTCCGTGAACGCCCAGGGGCAGCTGGTCCCCTGGCAAACGGAAGATGGGCCGGAAACCCGAACCTTCTTTGCTGTCCTGCAGACCAACATTCCTGACCCACCGGGCGGTTTTCCCGTGCCGCGCGGCTTGCGCGAGGCTGAACAGCTCTTGCGTCAGGAAGAGGGGCCATCCGTTTCTGGCTGATAGCGTCCCTGTGACGCAATTCGTGCGCTCACTGTCGATCCTGGAACAGTGACCGGGCAGGGCGAACGCTAGCGTCCAGCGGAAATTAGCAAGAATCCGGAAGGGGATAGCCCAGATGCCGAAGAGTGATATCGAAATTGCCCGCGAAGCCTCGATTCGCCCGATTTTCGAAGTGGGTGAGAAGTTGGGCATCCCGCAGGAACAGGTGCTTCAGTACGGCCCCTACAAGGGCAAGGTGTCCTTCGACTTCATTCGTTCGCTTCAGGACCGGCAGGACGGTCGACTGATCCTGGTGACCGCCATCACCCCGACCCCGGCCGGTGAGGGCAAGACCACCACGACCGTCGGGCTTGGCGATGGCCTGAACAAGATTGGCAAGAACGCATCGATCTGCTTGCGCGAGCCCTCTCAGGGGCCCTGCTTCGGCATGAAGGGCGGCGCGGCCGGCGGCGGCTATGCCCAGGTTGTGCCCATGGAAGACATCAACCTGCATTTTACGGGCGACTTCCACGCCATCGGAATTGCGCACAACCTGCTCTCGGCCCTGATCGACAATCATATCTACTGGGGCAATGAACTTGAGATCGACAGCCGCCGGGTGGCCTGGCGCCGCGTCGTTGACATGAACGATCGTTCGCTGCGGCAGATCGTGTCCTCACTCGGCGGTGTGGCAAACGGCTTCTCGCGCGAGGACGGCTTCGACATCGTGGTCGCATCCGAGGTCATGGCCATCTTCTGCCTGGCCAGCGATCTGGAGGACCTGACCGAGCGCCTGGGCAAGATCGTCGTGGCCTATACCCGCGACAAGAAACCGATCCTGGCGCGCGACCTGAAGGCCGAAGGCCCCATGGCCGTGCTGTTGCGCGATGCCATTGCCCCCAACCTGGTCCAGACCCTGGAGAACAATCCCGCTTTCATCCACGGCGGTCCCTTCGCCAACATTGCGCATGGCTGCAATTCCGTGATTGCCACCAAGACGGCGCTGAAGCTGTCCGATTACGTTGTCACCGAAGCCGGTTTCGGCGCCGATCTGGGCGCAGAGAAGTTCTTCGACATCAAGTGCCGCAAGGCCGGACTGAAGCCCAATGCAGCCGTCATCGTAGCAACTGTGCGTGCGCTCAAGATGCATGGCGGCGTTGGCAAGGACGATCTTGGCAAGGAGAATGTGGAAGCCGTCAAGAAGGGCTGTTCGAACCTGGCGCGGCATATCCGAAACGTGAAGGCCTTTGGCGTGCCCGCCGTCGTGGCTATCAACCGTTTCATCACCGATACCGATGCGGAAGTCGAGGCCGTGCAGTCCGTGGCGCAGGAACTGGGTTCGAAGGCCATTCTCTGCACGCACTGGGCCGATGGTTCAGCAGGGACGGAGGAACTGGCCCATCACGTGGTGGATCTGGTCGAAAGCGGCGTCGACCAGTTCGCCCCTCTCTATGACGACGACATGCCGCTGTGGGACAAGATCCAGACCATCGCCACCCACCTTTACGGAGCGCACGACATCCAGGCGGACAAGTCGGTGCGTGGCCGCATCAAGGAGCTTCAGGACACCGGATATGGCCATCTGCCAATCTGCATGGCGAAGACCCAGTATTCCTTCTCGACCGATGCCAACCTGAAGGGGGCACCATCCGGTCATTCCGTAACGATCCGTGAAGTACGCCTTTCGGCCGGAGCCGAGTTCGTTGTCGCCGTCTGCGGAGATATCATGACCATGCCGGGCCTGCCACGCGTGCCAGCGGCCAATAATATCAAGCTTGATTCGGAAGGGCGGATCGAAGGGCTTTTCTGACCCCTTTGCGTGCCGGCCTGGTCGGCGGAAAGCCGTCGATCAGGCATTGCGTCCGCAACAGCTTGCGTGTATTGGATATGGATGGTCAAGAAGGGGGCTTCTATGACAGGACATATCAAAGCTGTAGTCTGCGCGGTCATCGGAGGCGTCTGGCTGGCTTTGGCCTCGGTTGCGACGGCTGAGGACGCAACACAGACAGCAGCGAAGACCGATGGAACGGGCCTTGAGGTCCACGCCGTCATCATGGAAGGCGCTGGCGCGATAACCAAGGATGTTTCCTTCAGTCTGCACAGCACCAACGGGCGCGGCGATCGCAAGCTGGAGGCCTCCGGCACGGGTGGCCAGGCCACCCTTGAGGCAGAGCCGGGCGAATACATCCTGACGACCGTTTACGGCGCCACGACGCGCCAGCAGAAGGTCCGTATCGATGATGAGGGATCACGCCATGTCGTGAATCTGGACGCCGGCGAGATCACCCTGGATGTGATTCGCGGCGTCGGTCAGCCTTCGGTCACCAAGCCGATCGAATGGACGATCATGACCTATGGCAAGAACAGCAACGGCAATCGCAAGGTTGTCTATGAAGAAACTGCCGTGAATCCCTTCCTGGTGTTGCCGGAAGGCTGGTACGTCGTGCATGCCGTCAATGAAGGCGAACAGATCAAGCACACCATCGAAGTCACGAGTGGCGTACGCTACGATTACACACTTGTGCACTACTAGATGTCTGGCCTGACCTCGCTCAGGCCAAGAGATACGATGATCGAGGGCTCATCCCTGAATTGGGGTGGGCCTTTTGTTTTGCGCAACTTATGGCGTACCATTTTTGACCCAGTCGCTTTTCTTGATTCCCCAGAATCAGGCGACCACTTGGCCTACAATCAAACGCTGCAAAATTCATCAATTCATATGGGGTGAAGAGCAATGCTTGAGTGGGCCATAGTTTTCTTTATCGTTGCCATCATCGCTGCCGTCTTCGGTTTTGGTGGCATTGCAAGTGCAGCCGCCGGGATAGCTAAAATACTTTTCTTCATTTTCCTGGTGCTTTTCCTGATTGCAGTAATCAGTGGTCTGGCCGGAGCCGCGGTTGTCGTCCCCTGACAGTGGGTTCTGATAAGGACTGGCGAAGTGGGGATTGCATTCCCACATCATAAGGGTTGCAATATGCTGAATCATAAAACGGAAAGGATATAACCGTGGCAAATCAAAGCGTGGACAAGGAAACCGAGAACCTGAAATCGGAGCTGGACAATCTTCGCAAGGATCTTGGAAAGTTGAGCGAGCAGGTCGGCAAGACTGCTGGTGCTGGTGCCCGCGCTGCTTCGGACGAGACGCGCGCGGAGATCAACCGCTTGCGCGGTGAGTTGAATCGCCTGGCGGGTAACGCATCCGATCACGGCAAGGCGGGCGTTGAAGTGGTTCACGAGCAGGTTGAGCGCCATCCCCTGGCCAGCCTGGCAACCGCCTTTGGCGTAGGTTTCGTGCTGGGCAAGCTTCTGGACCGGCGCTGAGCGCCGGTCTCTGACCCGGCTATCCTGAGGTTACTTTAGGCAGGGGTATTTCGTTGCTCGAAGAACTGCGCAGCCTTGCGGCGCGTTTTGCGGCCGCACTCTTCCTGATGAGTCTGGCGGCTCTCGCCCTTTTGGGGGCGGCCGTTTGGGGGGCATTTGCCCTCTATCTGCGCCTCGAAGAGATCATGGATGCCGCTTCTGCGGCTGCCATCACCGGAGGTGTGGTCCTTCTATCGGCAGCCGTTCTTGCCGGTATCGCCTGCCTTGTCTTGCGAAAATCCGGATCATCCAAACCCAAGCAACCCGCCGTGGACCCGGCGAGCGGCCTTCCTCTTGGCAAGGACTCGCCTCTGAAGGGTCTGCCGTTGCCGGGCCGGCCCTGGGAAAGGGTCTATGCCGGGCTGATTGCCGGGTTCTGTCTTGGGGCCTCGCCTGAATTGAGGCGTTCGCTCAGCAAGATTGTCGAGGACTATACCCGTCCTCCCCCTTCCTGATTTCTGGATGCATATAGCGCAAAAATGAAAAACGGCGCGCCTTCCTGGCGCGCCGTTTTCCTGGTCAGGCCTGACCGGCCCTGCGGAACCGCCAATCAGGCGGCACGCATCCTGTCGAGAAAGCCCTGGACTTCGTTCCTGAGCCTGTTGGCCTGCTCGGTCAGGCCCTCGGTCGCCTGAAGAACGTCGTTGCCCATTTGTCCGGTCTTGTCGGCGGCTTCCTGAACCTGGGAAATCACCTCGTCCACCTGCTGGGTTCCACTGGCCGCCTCGTTGACACTGCGTGAAATCTCGCTTGTGGCGGCGGACTGTTCCTCGGCGGCCGATGCGATGGAGGATATCATCTCGTCGATGCCGTTGATGCTTTCGCTGATCTTGCGAATGGCGTCGACGGCTTCCGTTGTGACGCCCTGCATGTCCGAGATCTGCTGGGAAATTTCCTCGGTGGCCTTGGCCGTCTGGTTGGCCAGGTTCTTGACCTCGCTGGCCACCACGGCAAAGCCCTTGCCGGCCTCGCCGGCCCGGGCCGCCTCGATGGTCGCATTCAGCGCCAGCAGGTTCGTCTGCTCTGCAATGTCCTGGATCAGCTTGACCACATCGCCGATCTTCTCTGCAGCCGCGGACAGGCTGTTTACGGTTGAGTTGGTCTGTTCGGCTTCCGTCACGGCCTCGCGGGCCATGCGGTTGGAGGACTCCAGCTGCTGATTGATTTCCTGGATCGAACTGGAGAGCTCGTCCGCGGCTGAAGCCACGGTCTGTACGCTGGTGCTGGCCTGGCGTGAGGCGGAACTGACGGACAAGGCCTGGCTGTTGGTGTCCTTGGCGATGTGCGAAAGTTCCTGTGCATTGTCGTGAATTCGCGATGCATCGGAAGCGATCGAGTTGCCCAGTTCACCGATGCTGCTTTCCAGGCCCTGGGCGAGGTTCTCCAGGGTTTCCTGCTTTTCCTTTTTCAGCACTTCCGAATAGATCGAGATGGCCTGTTCCATGTCCAGCAGGGTGGCCTTGTTGATGGCCTGCAGGGCGGAACTGCGCTGGTCGCTCATCTGTTTCGCCTGCCAGCGGCCATTGTAGTGATGACTCAGCACTTCCAGGAAACGGGCAGAAAGGAAGCTGTAGCCGCCGATGTACCAGGAGGGAGCCAGGCCGATGCGCGCGTGGGCCTCGCCAATACGGCGCGCGGACTCCTGGTAATCCTGACTGAAGTCGCCGGAAAGAATTTGCTGCCAGTGCTTGATCTGCAAATCACGTGCGCGGCTTCGCGAGTCTTCGGAGGCGAACAGGCTGTTGGTTTCCTTGTAGTTCGCCAGATGGCTGTAGAAAGCTTCCATGATCCCCGGCAGTTCCGCCTCGATGATGGGCTTGATGCGACGCAGGGTGGCGACGGTTTCCTGGTCGATCTGAAAAAAGTCGAGGCGTCTCTCAAGGGACAGCTCTTCCGACATGCTGCGAATCTCCTGGATGATCTTGTTTAGACTGGTGTGTGTTGATGTGCACTTGTTAGCCGAACAATAGGCAAAAGGAGTTAAAAGAGCCTTTATAGGTCAGTTAAAAATCGGGATGGCAGGTGATATCCCCCAAGTGACTGTGCCGCTCACGGGATTGCCACAAAGACTAGCGATTGTCTGCTGTCTGAGGACGCGGTAAGCCTGTGTAATCGATGATCAAGGAGTTCCCGGGCAGGGTTTAGAGGTATGAGTGAGGGCACACCCCTGAATGTGGTGATATTGGCGGCCGGGCAGGGAACGCGGATGCGTTCTGCCAAGCCCAAGGTCCTGCATGAAGTTGCGGGCCTGCCCATGGTGCGGCATGTCCTGAAGGCTGCGGAACAGCTTGAGCCCAGCCGCATTGCGGTGGTGGTGGGGCCCGACATGCCGCAGATTGCCGAAGCCGTTGCACCCTGGCCTGTCATCGTTCAACAGCAGCGCTTGGGAACTGCGGATGCCGTTCGGACGGCAGCGCCGCTTCTGAAGGACATGGGTGAGAAGGAGGATTTGCTGGTCCTCTATGGCGATGGCCCCTTGATCACGGCCGAGACGCTGCACGTGCTCCAGGAGCAGAAGCGGTCGAGCGGAGCCGAGCTGGTCTGGCTGGGCTTCCGGCCGCCCGATCCGACGGGCTATGGCCGTCTGTTGCTGGCTGAGGATGGAACGCTTGAGGCTATTGTCGAGGAGAAAGATGCCTCGGACGAACAGCGGCGTGTCGCGTTGTGCTGGGCCGGCTACCTGCTGGGCGATGCACGGGGGATGCTCGAACTGCTTGAGCAGGTCGACAATGACAATGCCAAGGGGGAGTACTACCTGACGGACCTGGTCCGGCTCGGGCGTGCGATTGGACGGATGTCCCGGGTCAGCGAGTGCGGGGTGGACGAGGTCACCGGTGTCAATTCGCGCAGCGAACTGGCCCAGGCTGAAAAGCTGATGCAGGAACGCCTGCGCCGCCGAGCCATGGAGCAGGGTGTGACCCTGGTCGATCCGGATACGGTCTGGTTGTCTCACGATACCGAGCTTGCCACCGATGTGGTTGTCCATCCCAACGTTGTCTTTGGACCCGGGGTCCGCGTGGCCGAAGGTGTCGAGATATTGAGTTTTTCCCACCTGGAAGGGGCCCGGATTGCCGAAGGGGCACGTATCGGTCCCTACGCGCGCCTGCGCCCCGGCAGTGAAATCGGGGAGAAGGCGCGCGTGGGCAACTTCGTGGAGATAAAGGCGACGCGCCTTGGCGCCGGCGCCAAGGCCAATCATCTGAGTTATCTTGGCGATGCCACGGTCGGCGCAGATGCGAACATCGGTGCGGGGACCATTACCTGCAACTACGACGGCTATGACAAGCATCATAGCGACATCGGGGCGGGTGCCTTTATCGGGTCCAACACAGCCTTGGTTGCGCCCGTGCGTATCGGGGCGAACGCCATCGTAGGCGCCGGCTCGACCATAACAGGGGATGTCCCAGATGACGCCCTTGGACTGGCACGTGCGGAACAGACGGTGCGTCCCGATGCAGCCGCCCGCTTTCGGGCGCAGCGCAAGAACAGCAAGGAGACATCCTGATGTGCGGTATTATTGGCATCCTGGGCCAGAAAGCGGTCACGCCCCTGTTGATGGATGGACTGAAACGCCTGGAGTACCGCGGGTATGACTCGGCTGGCGTCGCCACGCTGCGCAACGGGCAGATCGA
>NZ_JMLV01000007.1 GCF_000686045.1 Fodinicurvata fenggangensis DSM 21160 | reverse complement strand
CTGACCAACCGATTTCTGCGCCATAACCGCCCCCAATCAGCAATGTGTATTCCAAAATTGAATCACATCTCTGATTTCCGCGCAAAGGTCTCCAGCGTGAGGATTATTATTTATTATCAATAGTTTAACTAGATTCTTGCATTGAAGCTGTGGCCTTTAGACATGTCTCCGGCGTGAGGGGACGGGACCATGGCCGCTGGCGCTTTTGATGAAAGCGGTGTAGTTTGGCGATGTCTTCAACTTGGGGGTGCGAGGACATGGAAGCCGCAATCACGTTCATCCTGTCCAACTTCACGCTGAGCTTCTTCGTGCTGGGCCTTGTGGTTGCGGGCGTGGCGCTGCTGCGCATGAAGAAGCCGCCAACGCGTGAAGATGTGGCGGAAAAGCTGCTGGCCTGGTTCCTGTTCTTCTCGATCGGGGTCAGTTTCTTCTACAACTTCGTCATGCATGTCTTCTTCGGCGCCATGGCGGCCGCTTTCATCGGCTGGGCGGACAGCCCCTTCCAGGCCGAGGTGGGGTTCGCCAGCCTGGGCTTTGCCGTGGTGGGCTTCCTGGCCTGGCGCGGCGGCTTCGGCCTGCGCCTGGCGGCCGTGGTGGGACCGGCCTGCTTCCTCTGGGGCGCGGCCGGCGGCCATGTTTATCAGATGATCACGGCGGGCAACTTCGCCCCCGGCAATGCCGGCGTGATCTTCTATAGCGACATCCTGATCCCGCTGATCGGCTTCGGACTGCTGTGGTGGCGCTGCCGGGCGGGGCGGGGGTGAAGATTGACTCCGTGAAGGGGGCGTCAGACCTTTAAACGATCAGGGCTGGCGCGAGCCGAAGAGGATGATCAGGGCGTCGAGGATGCAGGTGGCTGCACCGATCACATCCCAGCGGCCGGGCCGGACGCCTTCGACCGCCCACATCCAGGCCAGCGAGGAGAGGATGTAGATACCGCCATAGGCGGCATAGGCGCGGCCGGCGAAATCGGCGTCGATGCGGGTGAGCACTCAGGCGAAGAGGGCCAGGCAGGCCAGGCCGGGAACCAGCCACAGTGCCGAGCGATCCAGGCGCAGCCAGGCTCAGAAGGCAAAGCAGCCGCCGATCCCGGCAAAGGCGGCCAGGACATAGGCCGGAAGGGTCCCCAAGGAGGCGCCTCCTGCTTCAGGCGGTCAGTTCCGCCATGACCTGGGCGCCGATCTCGAAGCTGCGCAGCCGTGCCGTGTGGTCGTGAATCTGGCCGGTCAGCATCAACTCGTCGGCCCGGGTGCTCTCCAGAAACTGCCGGATCTGTGCCTTCACGCTGTCGGGGTTGCCCACGGCGGTGCAGGCCAGCGCATGGTCCAGCATCTCGCGGGCCGGGCCCTCGACCTGCTCCAGGAAGCGGGCGTCGGGTGCCGGCAGCGGCCCCGGACGGCCCTTGCGCAGGGCCACGAAGGCCTGCTGCAGCGAGGTGAAAAGCAGGTTGGCCTGCTCGTCGCTGTCGGCGGCAAAGAGGTTCAGGCCCAGCATGACATAGGGCCGGTCGAGCTGTGCCGACGGCTGGAAGCGGCTGCGGTAGATGTCGATGGCGTTCATCATCTCGCCCGGCGCGAAGTGCGAGGCGAAGGCATAGGGCAGGCCCAGCGCGGCCGCCAGCTGCGCGCCGAAAAGGCTGGAGCCCAGGATCCAGATGGGTACGTTCAGCCCGGCGCCGGGCACCGCGACCACTTTCTGGCCCGGCTGGGGATCGGCGAAGTAGGCCTGCAGCTCCTGCACATCGTGGGGGAAGGCGTTGGGATCGCTGTCCAGGTTGCGGCGCAGGGCGCGCGCCGTGGTCTGGTCCGAGCCGGGCGCGCGGCCCAGGCCCAGGTCGATGCGTCCGGGGTAGAGGGATTCCAGCGTACCAAACTGCTCGGCGATCACCAGCGGCGCATGATTGGGCAGCATGATGCCGCCGGCGCCCACCCGGATGGTCGAGGTGGCCTGGGCCACATGGCCGATGACCACCGATGTGGCGGCAGAGGCGATGCCCGGCATGGAGTGGTGTTCGGCCAGCCAGTAGCGATTGTAGCCCCAGCGCTCGGCATGCTGGGCCAGGTCGCGCGTGTTGGCAAAGGACTGCGCCGCGTCGCCGCCTTCGACGATGGGTGCGAGGTCGAGAATGGAGTAAGCCGTCATGATGCTCCGCCGGGTTGGATATAAGGGACTCGTACCTTGCAGTTTGGCATGGCCGCGGGATGAAACAATGGCCGGGCTGCGCGCACGGGGGTTGTGGCAACTGCATGGCCGGCGTTTTGGGAGCAGTGCTGTAGGCAGGCGCTTGGCCTTGCCATCTGTGCAAAGGTGTTTCGAGGCACCCCTTGCGGGGTGCGCCTCAACATGAGGGTTTCTTTAACTTGCTGATAGTAAACAAAAAAACATCCTCATGCTGAAGTGCTCGACCGACAAGTCGAGCTTCGAAGCAGCCCGGCACCGGCAGTGCCGCAGGCAGCGCTTGAGAGGAAGAGTGTACCCCGTCGGGAGCAGTAGACAGCAGTTGCGGTTGGTGTATAGCAGATTGTTCATGCGGCCCCGATCAAGAAGGCCGCACCGTATAGGAGGGTTCGATGCCTTTCATCTCGTTGCTGTACTTCCGAACGGCGGCCGTCTTCCTGCTGGTGGGGATCCTCATGGGGTTGCAAATGGCGGCCACGCATGATCACAGCACCCTGGCCGCCCATGCCCATGTCAACCTGCTGGGCTGGGTGACGCCGGCGCTGTTCGCCGGCTACTTCGCACTGAACCCATCGCAGGCTGAGCGGCGGCTGGCCAGGGTGCAGTACGGCGTCTATGTCGCCGGCGTGGTGCTGATGGGGCCCATGCTCTACCTGATGCTGCGCGGCCGGCCGGAGCTGGAGCCCGTGGTGGTCTTCAGCGCGCTGCTGGTCTTCGCCGGCGCCATCCTCTTTGCCGTGATCGCCTTTACCGGTCCGGCGCGGGTTTCGGCCCCGCGCGTGGCCGCGGAATAGGCGGGTTCAGCTTCCCCCCTCGCTGTCGGTGAAGGGATCGCCTTCCGCCAGCCAGTTGTCGAACAGGCGTTGGCGGAAGGCTTCGGTGCGGGCGTACCATTCGCTGTCCTCCCAGATCGCGGTGCCCAGGTGGTGCTCTGCCGTGGGCAGCTGCGAGGTGATGGGGGCCAGTGTGCGCTCGTCCAGGCCCAGGTGCCGCATGGCCGAGTGCCGCGAGGGACCATAGGGAATGTGGCGGACCTGTTCGGCCATGCGCTCGGGCCGGGTGGCGAAGGCGATGAACTGCTCCGCCAGTTCGGGCTGGTCGCTGTTGGCGGGAATGGCCCAGGCGTCGTAATCCAGGATCTGGTTGTCCCAGATGATCGAAATGGGGCTGCCCTGGGTGCGTTCTTCGAAGAAGCGGCCGTTGAAGCCGCTGGCCATGGCAACCTCGCCCTCGGCCAGCAGGCGTGCGGGTTCGGAGGGGTCCTGCCACCAGACGATGTCCTCGCGAATGTCCTGCAGCTGGCGGAAGGCCAGGTCCATGCCGCGCCGGGTGCTGAGCAGGTCGTAGAGCTGGGAGCGGGGCACGCCATAGGACAGCAGTGCCCATTCCAGGATGGCGCCCGGCATCTTGCGCAAGGCGCGCTTGCCCGGGAAGCGCTCGGTATCGAACAGGTCCTCGATCTTCGTGGGCTTTTCGCCGGGAAAGGCGCGCTCGTCATAGGCAACGACGGTGGAGAAGACCAGCTGCACCACCGCACAGGGCAGCAGCGCCCCCTCGATGAAATCCTCGCGCGCCGGCGTGCCGTCGGGCGCGGGCGGCAGGATGTCGGGATCGATGGGGCGCAGCAGTCCCTCGCTGCAGCCACGGCGGGCATGGGCGGAGACCAGGTCGATGACGTCCCACTCCGTTTCGCCGTTCTCCAGCTCCGCGCGCAGGTCCGACAGTTCGCCCTCGTACTGCACCACCTTGACCTCGACGCCGGTTTCCTCTTCGAAGGGATCGAAGTAGGCGATGCGCTGGCTTTCCTCGTAAACGCCGCCCCAGGAGACCACGGTCAGGGTCTCGTCCTCGGCCGCAAGGCCGACGGCAGGGACAAGGAGGAGCCCCAGAACCAGGGCCGGCACGGCTTCAGGCCGCTTCATTTTCCTCCCTCCGCAATTCCCGGGAAATGTCCAGATAGGCGCTGATGACCACGCCCTCCGGCGCCACGCCGATGAGGCGTCCGTCCTGCGAGGAGACAACGGGAGCGGCTTCCCCCAGGAAGTCGACCAGGTTGTCCATCGCCGCGCGGATGCTGGTGGTTTCGTCGAAGATCACGGGGCTGCGCACGCAGGCCTGTTCGGCCGTGCACTCGGGATCCTGCGCCAGGATATGGCGTGCCGTGAGCGTGCCCAGATACTGGCCTGCGGAATCGGTGACGAAAAGGCTGTCCCAGCTTTGTTCGCACAGGCGCGCACGCAGGTCGCCCAATCGGTCCTGCCGGTCGCAGCGGGGGAATTCCTTGACCATGTAATCGGTCAGGTAGGTGTGGGACAGGATCGCGCCGTCCCGTCCCCGGGCCAGGTCGCAGCCCCGCTTCAGCAGTTGCACGTCGAAGATCGACCGCCCGAACAGGCGGAAGGCGACCAGGTTGGCAAAGACCACCGACACCATGGCGGCGATGGTCAGCGGGTAGCTGCGCGTCAGCTCGAAGACGACGATGATGGTGGTCAGCGGCGCGCCGATGACAGGGCTGGTCACCGCCATCATGCCGCAGATCGCATAGACGACGATGCCCGAGGTATCAAAGGGCGAGAACTGCGCGACGATCATGCCGAAGAGCGCCCCGAAGAGGATGCCGATCAGCAGCGAGGGACTGAAGACGCCGCCGGGAAAGCCGAAGCCGAGGCAGAGCGCGGTCAGGACAATCTTGGCCACCACCAGCAGGGCCAGTTCGTGGCCGGCGAAGGCGCCCTCGATCGTGGCGAAGCGCAGCGCCTCGTAGCCGATGCCCATGACCTCGGGCAGCTCAAGGGCCACCAGGCCCACGGCCAGACCCGCCAGCATGGGCCGGAAGGCGAAGGGCAGGGACATGCGGCCCGAAAGATTCTGGCAGGCAAGGATCAGCTGCATGAAGGCGATTGCGATGAAGGCGCAGAGAATGCCCTCGAGGGCGAAGAAGACGAATTCATAGCTGTGCTTGACGCCTTCGAAGGCGACGGTGAACAGAGGCTCATGCTCGAAAACCACATTGGCGAAGACATAGCCGGTTGCCGCCGCCACCGTGGTTGGCGCAAAGGCGCGCAGGGAATAGTGCCGCAGGATGACCTCGTGTGCGAAGACCAGCCCGGCAATGGGGGCGTTGAAGGCGGTGGAGATGGCGGCTGCGACGCCACAGCCGATGGCGACCCCCTGCAGGTGGGCGATGCCCAGGTTCAGGCGGGCGCCCAGTGCGCCGATCTGTGCGCCCATGTAGGCCATGGGGCCGTACTGTCCGACGGAGGCGCCGGCCCCCAGGGACAGTGCCGCCGCCAGGCTGGAGACCAGACCGTCGCGAAAGGACGGCATCGAGGTGCGTGTCTGTACGGCCAGGATGGCATCCGGCGGCGTGAAGCCGCGGCCCTGCGAAGTCAGACGCGCGAGCATGAGTCCCACGATCAGTCCGCCCAGCGTCGGCGCCAGGATGGTCGCCGCCATGACCAGCAGCGGCCTGGTTTCCCAGATGATCCGCGCACGCGGGGCGACAAGCAGCAGGTCGTTCAGCCAGGCCACCAGCTCCACGAAGCCGATGGCGGCCAACGATGCCAAAGTGCCGATCGCGATACTGAGCAGCGCCAGAACCGTGATGCGGTAGAGCGCCTGCATTGCGAACCCCCGCTCGAACGCCTCCCCTTGTGGCGGGCAGTATGCCGCTTTCAACGCCGATTGCCCAACATTTCCTTGTAGTTTCCGGGTGGGATGCTGGCGAGCGGGGCAATCCACCTGTGCCAAGGCTGTTTCGAGGCTTCGCGCTTTCGCACTCCGCACCTCAACATGAGGCTAGTCCTAAAGTATTGAATCAAAATAGAAAATTCCCTCGCGCTGAGGTGTGCTCCCGCAAGGGGGCGCCTCGAAGCGCCCTGGCCCAGGCGCTGCCATTGGCAAGTACCGGCATGTTCCGGACGCGCTGTACGCGTGTATCCATGCCACCAGACACCTTGTCCGGCAGAATGTAGGGTCATTCCGCCCAGACTGCACTGTGAGGCAAGGCCTGCAGATGGTCGCCGAAATTCAGTACCTGGTCTCCGGAATAGAGGACGAGCCCAATAAAAGCGCGTTCGCCGGCAATGTTATCGCGAAACCAGCGCAAACTCTTGAAGGCGTTTTTACTCAAGGTAGCAGAAGATTTTACCTCTATACCCAGAAGTGCACCGTCTGATTGTCGTTCCACCAGGAAATCGATCTCGTGCTGTTGGCGATCGCGGTAATGGTACAGCCGATAGTCCTCTTCCAGATCGCTCAATGCCGCAAGTTCGTTATAGATGAAGGTTTCTACCAGCTTGCCAATACGGTCAGCATCATACTGAACCTGCTCCATGCGCCAATTCAGAATACTTGCCATAAGACCGCTATCCGACATGAACAGCTTATCCTGTTTTCCAACGCGCTCGTAATCGGTCTTTGTCCAGGCAGGGACACGATCGACAAGATAAAGTGCTTCGAGTGCCGCGAGATAGCTCTCTACTGTGGGGCGTTTGATTGAGAGGCCGGAGGCGATATCCGCGATCGTCAACAACTTGGAGGACCATGCCGCGACGATTTCTACCAGCCGGCGCATGGCATCGTGGCGGTGGATGCGCGCTATATCGGCAAGGTCGCGGTCCAGAAGAGCTCTGATGTAGTCCTGGTGCCATTCCTGCCGTCCGCTTTTATCAAGCCCAAGAGCCTCCGGATAACCGCCCATGAATGCGAGATTGCCAATCTGCTCACGGCTGATCGGTGGGACTTTCTTTGGCAAATTCATGTTGAAGGCATTGTGAAGAAAATGCGGAGCCGTTCCTATGCGCTCGGCCTGGGTGAAGGGTCTCAAGCGAATTCTGGCAATTCGGCCTGCCAGGGATTCCTGGACCTGAGGTATGGCGGACAGGTTGGTGGAACCGGTTAATAGAAACTGGCCTGGCCGGAGGTCCTGATCCACCATAAGTTTGATTGCCGAAAGAAGTGCAGGTGCACGCTGGATTTCATCGATGATCAGTGTCTGCGCGTCGTGATGCACAAAGCTGATCGGATCCTCAAGTGCGGCAGCACAGATATTGGGGTTGTCGAGAGTCCGGTATTCCGTGTCCGCGCCGTGCAGGCTGCGTGCAAGCGTGGTCTTGCCGCACTGACGCGCCCCGGCCAACAACAGAACGCGTCGATCCTTCAATCGTTTTTCAACGCAGGATTGCTGCCAACGCTGAATCAGCTCTTTGTTCATTCTGGTCATTCACTCAAGCCACCGCAGAGAACAAGCCACTTCAGCGAGATTATAAAATTATAAGGCGCGAAATTACAAACTATATATGCGCGAAATTATAAAAATTTAGCGCGCGATTTTATAAATTTTCGGGATGAAATTCGGGCACGGGTGGGTTTTCTGGCCCATTGAGCCTCCACCATACGTGCCATCACCGAATCCCGGTGCTAAGCTGGCGACCATGAACGACTACAGTCCCCTATTCCAGAAAGGCGCGGATGCGACCGAGTACGTCAGCCTGGGTAAGGACGGCCTGGCGGTGGAGCGGTTGGGTGCGCGCGAATTCCTGACCGTGCAGCCGCAGGCCCTGTCGGCGCTGGCCGAGCGGGCCTTTGCCGACCTGGCGCATCGTTTCCGGCCCTCGCACCTGCAGCAGTTGCGCGCCATCCTCGAAGACCCCGAGGCTTCGGACAACGACCGCGAGGTGGCGCGCTCGCTGCTGAAGAACGCCGTAATCGCCTCGGCCGGCGTGCTGCCGTCCTGCCAGGACACGGGCACGGCGCTGGTGGTCGGCGAGAAGGGGCAGCAGGTGCTGACCGAGGGCGACGACGCCGCGGCCTTCAGCGCCGGCATTGCGCGCACCTATGCCGAACGCAACCTGCGCTTCAGCCAGCTGGCGCCGCTGAACCTGTTCGAGGAGCAGAACACCGGCACCAACCTGCCGGCGCAGATCGACATCTCCGCCGTGCCGGGCAACAGCTATGACCTGCTGTTCGTGGCCAAGGGCGGCGGCTCGGCCAACAAGACCTTCCTGTTCCAGCAGACCAAGGCGCTGCTGAACCCCGAAAAGCTGCACGCCTTCCTGGAAGAGAAGGTGGCCAGCCTGGGCACCGCGGCCTGTCCGCCCTATCACCTGGCCATCGTCATCGGCGGCCTGTCGGCCGAGCAGACGCTGAAGACCGTGAAGCTGGCCAGCTGCCGCGCCCTGGACGGCCTGCCCACCTCGGGCGATGCCACGGGCCGCGCCTTCCGCGACCGCGAGCTGGAGGCGCAGGTGCTAGAGATGACGCGCAAGCTGGGGATCGGCGCGCAGTTCGGCGGCAAGTACTTCTGTCACGACGTGCGGGTGATCCGCCTGCCGCGCCATGCCGGCAGCCTGCCGGTGGGCCTGGGCGTCTCCTGCTCGGCCGACCGCCAGGTGAAGGCGAAGATCACGGCCGATGGCATCTTCCTGGAAAAGCTGGAGGCGCATCCCGAGCACTATCTGCCCGAACTGTCGGAGGGTGCCGGCACGGCGCCGCTGAAGCTGGATCTGAGCCGTCCCATGGCGGAGATCCGCCGGACTCTGTCGGGCCAGCCGGTGGGCACCAAGCTGAGCTTGAGCGGCCCGCTGGTCGTGGCGCGCGATGTCGTGCACGCCAAGCTGCTGGAGCGCCTGCAGGCCGGCGAAGACCTGCCCGACTATTTCAAGGACCACCCCATCTATTACGCCGGGCCGGCCAAGACGCCGGAGGGCATGGCCTCGGGCTCGTTCGGACCGACGACCTCGGCGCGCATGGACCCCTATGCCGCGCCCTTCATGGCGGCCGGCGGCTCGCTGGTGACCCTGGGCAAGGGCAATCGCAGCCCCGAGGTGCGCCAGGCCTGCGCCGAGCACGGCGGGTTCTATCTGGGCACCGTGGGGGGCGCGGCCGCGGCCATCGCCCAGGACCACATCCGCAAGGTCGAGACCCTGGACTTCGCCGAGTTGGGCATGGAGGCGGTCTGGCGCATCGAAGTGGAGGACATGCCGGCCTTTCTGGTGATCGACGACCAGGGCAGCGACTTCTACGCGCGCTGAACTACCCTTCGTCCTTTCCGCGTGCTAAGAGCGGGGCGCAATGATCCGGGCCGTGCGCGCCGACAGGCTCGTTCGCAGATGTGACAAGAGCAACAGGAGACAGTTCACCATGACCTTCGATTTCGGCAGGACCGCCCTTCTTCTGGCCACGGGACTGGGGGCTGTGCTGCTGTCCACAGCGGCTCCGGCGCAGGAGACCGAACCCTTGGGCAGCATCGAGGCCACGATTGCCGGCGAGGCGGGAAACTGGGAAACCCTGGCGGTGCCGGCGGACGATGCAGCCACGGCGACGTTCCGCATCGGCGGTCAGACCACGCACATCGCCATACAGGGGCACGATCCCCAGGCGGATTCCCTGCTGAAGAACGTCCTGAACCTCGAGGCGACGCTGGCGGGCAGCAACGCCGATGCCGAGGTGCTGGATGCCGGCGTCAACCTGTTCCCCGACGGCCTGGACAATCCCTTCTATGTCAGTGAGGCCGAGGCTGGCGCAGCCAGCATCACCTTCGACAGCCTGGAGCTGGGCGACAGCGAGGGACGGGCCGAGGGCAGCTTCACGGCCACAATCTGCCGGCGCGAGGGAATCATGGCGGAGGCCGATTCCGACGACTGCCGCCGGGTCGAGGGCCGTTTCAGCACGGGGCTGCAGCTTCTGAAGGAATAGGCCCGGAGGTCAGAATTGGCTCGGGGGTAAGAATAGGCGGGAGGGCTCAGCGGGCCCTCGCGGCCTTCTGGATGGCGGCCAGGTAGACGCCGAAGCCGGTGAAGACCACACCGACGCCGTGATACCAGTGGAGCTGTTCGCCCAGGAAGAACACGGCCATCAGGCTGCCGAAGACCGGGATCAGGTGGATGAACTGCCCGCCCCGGTTGGCGCCGATCAGCTCCACCCCGCGGTTGAAGCAGAAATAGGCCAGGACCGAGGCGAAGCAGGCCACATAGAGCACGGCGCCGATGGTCGGCAGGTTGGCGCTGGGTTGGCGCCCGAAGGTCAGCTCGAGCAGGAAGACCGGAAACAGCAGGGCCACGCCGATGGTGAAGGTCACCGTGATGAAGCTGAGCGGATGGACCTGGGGCCGCTTGCGCAGGAAGACGGCATAGACGCCGTAACAGCAGAAGGCGATCATCAGGATCATGTCGCCGGGATTGAACTGAATGGACAGCAGCGCCAGCGGGTTGCCCTGGCCGACGATGATGCTGGCCCCCACGATGGACAGCCCCACGCCCAGCAGCTGCTTGGGCGTCATCGTCTCGCGGAAGAAGACGAAGGAAAAGACCACGATCAGCACCGGAATGGTCGATTGCAGCAGGGCGCCGTGCAGCGCCAGGGTGTGGTTCAGCGCGAAGTAGACCAGGGTGTTGAAGGCTGCGATTCCGGTGGCCGAGATCAGCAGGACGACCGGCAGGGAACGACGGATGACGGGCCAGTCCTGCAGCGTGCGCCGCCAGGTGAACGGCAGGATGATCAGGAGCGCCAGAGACCAGCGCATGAAGCCCAGCGCGATGGGCGGCACGTCCTCGTAGACCGCGCGCCCGATCACCACGTTTCCCGACCAGCAGAGCACGGCGGTGAGCAGCAGCAGATAGGGCATGTTGAACAGGCGGCCGGGCAGGCTGCGCTTCACTGCGCCTTCCGTTTCCGCCGTGCCGCTCTCTGGGCCGGTTTTCCGTGGTGAGGACCCCTCGGACATGCTTCCCCCCGACTGGAGTTGACGCGACTAGAGTTGGCGCGGCGCCGAGCCCAACCCGAGCGCCCTGTTCAGGACAGCGAGACTGTCCCAGGCTCGCCTTGTTCACAAGCCGGGAAGTTACAAGGAAAATTGTGAGTTCAGGGGCTGGCGGGTTGGTCCGGACAAGGGGCCTGGACGGGCTCAATCGTAGTAGACGCCCACCACCAGGTGCAGGCCGGCCACGCGGTGGCGGGGCAGGGCAAAGTCGCGGGCGGGGTTCAGCTGTCGCAGGATCACCTGTCCCGCGTCCAGGCGCACGAGCTGCTTGATCCAGGCGCTGTGGTCCCCGTCGACCTGGACCGCCGTGGCCTCTTCCTCCGGCAGGGCGGTGTCCGCCTCGGCCGGCAGGCTGTCGCGCGAGATCACCAGCACGTCCTTGCCCGGGCGCACCGGCCGCTGGGGATGGATCAACAGCAGGTCTCCCTGGCGGTAGCGTGGCTCCATGGAATCGTTCACCACGTACATGGCGAAGGCATCCGGCACGCCGGCCAGGGGCGCCGGCCGTTCGATCCACTCGATGGGGTCATAGGAGACCATCATGCCGTCGGGCCCCGCCTGGGCGCTGGCAAAGACCGGCAGGTCGCGCGCGCCCAGTGGCGCCGGTCGCGGCGGTCCGGCCACGTTTGGGGCTGGCTGTGGGGGGGGTGGCTGGGCCGGGGCGGGTGCCGGTTCGGTTGCCTCATGCTGCGCCCCCCGCGCCAGGCCGGGCGGCAGTTGCCCGGCTGCCAGGGCGCCGGGCTCCATGTCCATGACCTGGGCCAGCTGCAGAAGGTAGCGCGGCGCACGCGTCTGTCCGGCCTCCAACTGGGCCAGGGCCTGCTGCGTCACGCCCAGGCGCGCGGCCAGCTGTGGCTGCGACAGGCCGGCAGCCTGGCGCCAGCGGCGCACGATCTCGCCCAGGCGGTGCGGTCGTATCTCGCCCGTCTCGTCCATGATGTCCAAGCATAGGATCCTTTCCACAAGTTATCAACAAGAAAATTTGTTGCATTCGGAACAGGCTTGCCTGTATAGAGAACATAACAAGAACATTCATCCTAGCGACAAGGACAGCCCAAGGGAAGGAGCTTTCAGGATGCAGAACAGGCAGCCGGGGAATCGGGACGCGGGACAGCAGGAGGTGGAGCGCTGGCAAAGGGACTGGCAGGAGGAGTTGGAGGCCCTGGCCGAACGCCTGTCCAGCCGGGTGGCCTGGGGGCGCATGAGCACGGGGGCCACGCGCCGGGCCCTGGGGTTGCCGCCGCCGGCCTGCCGCGAACGCCGCGAGCACGAGGCGGGACGCCTGGACCGGGCGGCGGGTTGCCGGCGGCCGCGGCAGGCCACGCTTGCCTATCGCAGCGGCTTCCGTTCGCCCCGCCTGCCCGGCACCACCGCCCGCGCGGCGGCGCGCCTGAAACAGACAGGGGAGGAACGTTGATGACGCGCGCGCAGGCACGGCGCCGCCTGGCGCTGCAACGGGCGACGGCTGAACACTCTACCCCAGCCGCCTGGCAGGAGCGGCAGGCGCCGACCACCACCGTGGAGCTGCGCCTGGGCCAGCGCCTGGAACGGCAGGGCGATGGATCCCTGGCCTTGGTGACCCTCAGCCAGGCCCGCACGCGGCGCCGGCGCCTGGACGCGCGGCTGTGGGACAGCTTCACCGCCGAGGAACAGGCGGCCGCCGAATGCATCTGGTTCGCCTTTTCCGCCATTGCGCGCGGCATGGGCCTGGCCTCCTGCGCCCTGGCGCGCGAACGGGTGGACGGCACCCCGGCCGACGGCGAGGGCGCGCGGCGCCTGGTGGACCTCTATTTCCGCTGGGCGCGCTGGTGCACCGCCGAGGGGGTGGAGCATGCCACCATCATGGATGTGCTGGGCTATGGCCTGGGCTGTGCCGAAACCGACCGCAAACGCCGCCGCCGCAAGGGCCACAGCCGCGCCCAGATCGCCGACGGCCTGGCCCTCTACTGCCGCCTGCGCGGCTGGCCGGTTCGGCGGGGGTGAGGGGCGAGCAGGAGTGAGAGTGCAGGATTCAGGGAGGCGCCAGAATATGTATCGTGTCATGATACATTTATGTTGACGTCAGGAATGTATCACGCAATGATATAGGAAGACGGGAAGCCTGCATGATCCTCTCTTACCGAGATAAAAAGACCGAGACTGTGGCACGCGGAAAAGTGCCGAAAGGGTTCCCCTCGGATTTGCTGAGACCGGCCATTCGCAAATTGACAATACTTGAGCATGCAATGTCCCTAAATGATCTTCGGTCTCCGCCAGGTAACAGGCTGGAGGCTTTGGCTGGAAATCGAAAGGGGCAGCATTCAATCCGCATAAACGAGCAATGGCGAATATGTTTTGTATGGACAGAAGCCGGCGCGGAAGGTGTCGAGATTGTCGATTATCATTAGGAGATAGGACCCACTGATGACCAGTATTTTGCCCCCGGTCCATCCCGGTGAAATCCTGCGTGAGGAATACCTGGTTCCCCTGGGGTTGTCCGCCGGTGCTTTGGCGAAGCGGTTGGGCGTGCCGCGCACGCGTATCGAGCGCTTGGTGAAGCAGGAGACGCCGGTCACACCGGACACGGCACTGCGTCTCGGACGCTTTTTCCGCACAAGTCCGGAATTCTGGATGAACATGCAGGCCACCCATGACCTGAAGGTCGAGGCGGAGAGGAAGAAACGCGAATTGGAAGCCATCGACTCCTTCGAGGCGGCCTAGGTTTGTATTGCTTTTTTTGTCCAGCTTCCGGCCACGCACTTTACTGCTGCGGGGGGTAACGGAACAGCCGGGGTTTTTCCGGTCCTCGAACGCCTGCGCGTTGGTCAGGTCACAAGGACCTGGTCGAGCGGCCGGCGCGGGCTGAGACGGGCCGTGTCCGTGGCCTGGCCTGCCCGGAACACGAAGGTCGGGCGCCAAGCGGCCCCTCCCGTCAGGGAAGCCAGCCGGTCCGCCGTGACGGGCGGTGCACCGGTCTGCGCTTCGCGATCCACCATCTCCACCGGTTGGTTGAGCGGCTGCGCGACGAAGCCGTTCGCGGTGAGCCAAAGGTGCAGCCTTTGCCAGAGCCGGCCCGCCTGGAGCGCCGTTGCCGGATCGTAGAGGTCGCGCACGGCGATCATGCCGAGCAAGGGGGCCGTTGCGACGTGAACATCGCGGGTGCCCTTGAGCCATTGCTGGTCCGCCTCCTCGTCGGAGGGTGCGGGCAGGATCTTGGCGACGGCGTTGAGAAGGGGCGGCAGGCCCACGGTGTCGAGGGTCACGCCGTCACGATGCTCCTGGACCGACTGCCAGTCGAAGCGGAACCAACGGGCACTGTCCTTTGCCATCTGGCGGTCCTCGATGATCGCCTCCGTACTTGAGACGATCAGTGCTCCGAGCTTGTCTCTGTCCACTTCCTCGCCGGCGCCGAAGAGATACAGTCGCACAGGCTGGTCCGCCGACACGAGCGCCTGCAGCTCTTCCTCGAGATCGCCAGGCACCGCGCTGGCGGTGTCGTAAGAACCACGGTGGGTGTGGCGATCTGGAATCGCCTTGAACAGATCGGTGGTTGCCGGCTTTCCTGGAGAAAGCCTGAGCACCGCCACCCGTTCGATCTCGTCCCCACGGGGCTGGGTCAGGGGCCGGGACGGAGTGGCTGAGACCTCAGCATCGAGCCCCTGGGCCCTGGCCGCCTGGGCCATGTTCTCGAGGACGCAGCCCAGGGACAGCATCATTTCGCGACGGAAGGGGTCGAAGCTGCCCAGGTGCCGGCTGTGATCGGCGTAGAGGGTGATGGAATCGCTGCCGACCTGAAAGCGCCAAGGCTGGGTGTTGTGCGCATTGGACGCCAGGATGCCCGCCTTGACCAGGGCCAGCGGGCCGTCCTCGGCATCCGTCCAGGAGTGCCAGGGCGCATAGGCGGGGCCTTCGCCAACGGAGAATACACCGTTGTCCCAGGCGCGCCAGGCGAGTCCGCCGCCGGCGGCCACGCCAAAGCCCGCCAGGCTTGCTCCCAGAACCTGACGGCGTGTCATCTTGAGTCTCATGGGGTTTGATCCTGGCTGGTGGATGTGATGGCCGTAGGCGGATCCGGCAACCGCACAGCGCCCAGCATGTGCTCAGCCGACTTGCACAGCTGTGTCCAGCCGGCCTCCGACTGCAGGTCGAGGCCATTGAAGCGAGACAGGTGACGGCCGCGTGCGGCGAGGTAGTTCGCGGCGGCCCCCAGCAGCGCAAAGAGCGGCGCGACCTGAGCCTGGAAGTCGGATTCGGCCACATCGAAGCGCAACGCCAGGCCGCGTATTACGGCCAGGCTGCGATCTTCACGCACGCTTTCCAGCGCAGCCGTCAGCTCGTTGCGCGCGCTCATTTCCCAGGCGATCACCTCCAGTGTCACGGGATGGCTGCGCAGGAAGGCGACATGGCGCTCGAACACGCGGGCCAGGCAGTCCGGGAGCGCGTCCGGACGATCCGGATCAGGCAGCGGTTCGGCCAGCAGGTCGTCAACCCTCCACCAGAAATCGCCGGCCTCGGCATAGGCCGTCAACAGGCCAGCGAGCCCGCCGAAATAACGATAGATGAGAACCTTGTCGACGCCGGCGCGGCGCGCGAGCGCGTTAACGCCGATGCCCGAGAATCCTTCTTCCAGAATGACGGACTCGACGGCCTGGATCAGGCTGATTTCGCTCGTGTCCCGGTCGCGGGCAAGGGTGTCGGTCATGCTGCAAGCCTTCATGTCACTGATAAGTGACATTGTATAGTCACCAGTTGGTGACAAGTCAAGACCTGGTGATGGACTTTACAAGTGGGGTTCCGATGGGAGGTCGGGCCACGGTCATGCCAATGGCACAGCCGGTGCTAACATGTTTCGAAGCATCCCTTCGGGGTGCGCCTCAACATAAGGGGATGTTTTAACTCGCTGATATAAAACAAAAAAACGCGTCACGCTGAGGCGCCCGGCCGCCAGGCCGGGCCTCGAAGCGCGTTGGCACAGGTAGGTCTAACCTGGCTATCAGGAGGCGTCGGGGGAGGTGTGTGCGTTCTTGGACTTTCCGCTGGAGGGACAGAAGACGCGGCAGATCATCCGGGTCAGCGCGTTGCCGCGGCGGCCTCTGACCTGCTGGCGGGCAGGATCGGACGGGGCGGCCCCGCCTTCGCCTTCCCAGTCGCGGACGGCTTCAGCTTCCTTCGAGCGGTCGGCCGGTCCGTTTGGCGGGCCGGCGGATGTGGTCTTTTTGTTGGTCATCGTAGGTCTCCTGGTTCGATATAATCCGCTGCGCCGGGGTCAGCGCGCGGAGGCTGTCTTGCGGCTCGCGCCGGACGGGCCGGTCTTGTGCGGGTCGCCAAAGGGGGAGGTGGCGGCTTGCGGCGCCTTGACCTGCTTGGGTTTTCGGGGCTCGCGCCCGCTGCGTTTCTGGCCTTTCGCCATGGGAGTGTCCTTTCCGGACTCTGTGCACCTTTCCGGTGCAACTGTAGGGATTCGGGGTTGGTCTGTCAGGCCTGGTGGGAGCCGTCCTTTGCCTGGTCACGGAGCAACGCCGCCTGCAGTTCCAGGTGATCGATCGCAACCGTCTCGCGCAGCTTGATGCCCGAGGTCAGGGCCGGCAACTGCATGAAGGTGGCCACGCGCCGGTAGGCGACCCAACTTGGGCCCTGGATCTCATCGCTGTCTTCCTCGACGGCGTAGTCGCCCGCCGGCTGGACACCCTCCAGTCCGGTCAGGACGAAGGGCGCGGTGAAGTGGATGATTGTCTGGCGTGTCTGGGCGGGCATGGCCGGCTCCTTCGCCCGAGTGCCGGCCAAGAAGCCGCGGTTCGGGCCTGTCGCGTGGGATGCGGGAAAGGGGCGGCAGTCGGCTCTCTGACAACACGAGATGTCGGACCACTGGCCTGCATATCAATAAAAAGAAACTGGACCGTAAATGTGGTTTATTTGAGGCCTTGTTGTATCGGGCTCGGCGGCCGGCTGTCGCCGGTGCCCAGGGCACACTGAAGGTCCACGGCGGCTATGGCTGTTGCCGTAATTTTTCCCCTGGAAAGTTCCTTGCGCGATCTGCGCATCTTCCGCATCTATGAAGGCAGCTCGGAGGTTCAGCGCAACATCATCGCCCGGACCTTGTTGAAGAACTGAGGTTCAGGCCAGTTCGAGGCGCAGCGAGCGGCCCAGGATGGTGGCGGCACGCTGCAGCTTGTCCAGCTGCACCCGGTCGTTCCCGGGATCCAGCAGGCGGTCCAGCTGGGCGCGGCTGGTGTTCATGCGGCGGGCCATTTCGCTCTTGGTCAGGCCCTGGCGTTTCATTTCCTGGTCGAGCTGCCAGGCAAGCAGGGACTTGAGGACATGAGGCTGCGCCGTGTCGCGCAGGTCCGCTTCCTTGAGGGAGTCGTCAAGGGACGATCCCCGGATCGGGTGCGTCATTCTTCCATCTCCATTTATCAGCTCCGGACCATCTCCAGTCCGGGGGCAGGCGTCTTTTGGGTTCTTCTCCACGACCCTGTGCAACAGGATCATGCGCCCAGCCTGGCCAAGTTTACCGTTCCTACTCCAGGCGGTCCAGCAGGCCGGCGAGGACGCGGCAGCAGGGTTCCAGGGAGCTGACCAGCAGGTGTTCCTCGTGGGTGTGCGGGCCGCCGCCGCAGACGCCCAGGCCGTCCAGGGTGGGGATTTCCAGCGCGCCGGTGAAGTTGCCATAGCTGCCGCCGCCGAACTGGCCGTGCTCCAGGGTCAGGCCCTGTTCGGCGGCAATTTCGCGCGCGATCTCATAGAGCTGCAGGGTGCCCTCGTGCGGCTTGAACAGCGGGCGCACCGGGCCGGCCTCCACCTCGATATGGCGCGCCTCGCTCTGTTCGGCCAGGCCCAGGACGCGGGCGCGCACCTCCTCCATGTCGGCCTCGGTGGGGGCGACGCAGAGCAGCTGGGCGCTGCATTCGATGGGCATGACGTTGGCGAAGGTGCCGCCCTGGATGACGCCCACGGAATAGGTCACGCCGCGCTCGAAGTCGGACCAGGACTCCACCTGCTGGATCACCCGGGCCATCTGGCTGATGGCGCTGCGCCCGGCGCGGTTGTCGGCGCCGGCGTGGGCCGGCCGGCCGTGGCAGCGCAGGACGAACCGCAGGAAGGCATGGCGGCCGGTCACCAGCTTGCCCTCGCGCGAGGGCTCGGGCACCAGGACGTGGCGGTGCCGCTGCGCCTCGGCCTCGATCAGCGGGCGCGAACTGGGGGTGCCCACCTCCTCGTCGGGAATGACCATGACGGTGACGGGCAGCTTCGGGCGCCCGCCGTCGCGCAGCACCTGGCGCAGGGCATGGACGGCCAGGTAGAGGCCACCCTTCATGTCGAAGATGCCGGGACCATAGACCCGGTCGCCCTCGCGCCGGATGGGCAGGGGGCCGTCCAGCGTGCCCTCGGGATGCACCGTGTCCACATGCCCCAGGATCAGGATGCCCGAACCTTCCTGCTGGCCCGGGAAGCGCGCCAGCAGCACGTCGCCGTACCCCTCTCCCTGGTCGACGCGCTCGATGGCGCCGCCCAGGGCGCGCAGCTCGCCCTCGACCTTGTCGACCATGCGGTTGACGGCTTCGCGGCTGTAGCTGGGGCTTTCGATGGCCACCCATTCCAGCAGGCCGTCCAGGATGCTGTCGGGATTGAAGGCGTTTGATCGGGTCATCTGTGGTGCGGTCTTCCGTTTGTTTTCATAAGCGGTGCGGATTATGCGGCTCCAGGCGCGCTCTGCAATGCCGGCCTTCCGGTATTGCGCGCGGGCAGAGCGCATAGGTTGTTATTGCGATTCTGCGGCCAAGGTCTGAAATTACGCAGCGGACTGGAGATGAAAGGGCCAGAGATGAAAGGGAATAGAGGATGAAACCTGAAATCGTCGGCTGGGGTCATACGCCCTTTGGCGCGCACAAGGACCAGGACCTGGAGGCCCTGATCCGCAATGCGGCGCGGGAGGCCCTGGATCATGCCGGTGTCTCGGGCGCGGACGTCGACGGCATCTGGCTGGGCCACTTCAACGCCGGCATGGTGGACGAGGCCTTTCCCGCCTCGTTGGCGCTGGCAGCCGACGAAGGGCTGCGCTTCACGCCGGCGACGCGCTGCGAAAACGCCTGTGCCTCGGGCTCGGCGGCCATCTATTCCGCGCTCAACGCCATCCAGAGCGGCGCGGCGCGCATCGCCCTGGTGATCGGCGTCGAGAAGATGACGCACCTGGATACGCCGGGCGTGACGAAGGCCCTGGCCCGCGCCTCGTACCAGCGGGAGGAGGCGGGCCAGAGCTTCCCGCAGATCTTCGCCAACCTGGCCCGGCAGTACGCCCAGCGCTTCGGCGACCCCTCCGAGGCCCTGGCCCGGATCGCGGTCAAGAACCACGCCAACGCGCTGTCCAACCCTCTGGCCCAGCTGCAGAAGGAGCTGAGCTTCGACTTCTGCAATACGGTGTCCGAGAAGAACCCCATGATCGCCGAGCCCCTGCGCATGACGGACTGCTCGCTGATTTCCGATGGCGCGGCGGCCCTGGTGATCGCGCAGCCGGACGTGGCGGCCGAGTTCAAGCAGTCCGTCGCCTTCCGCGCTACGGCGCAGGTCAGCGACTACCTGCCCATGTCCCGGCGCGAGATGACCGAGCTGCCCGGGCCGCGCCGCGCCTTCCAGAGCGCCTTCGACAAGGCCGGCATCCAGGTGCACGACCTGGACTTCGCCGAGGTCCACGACTGCTTCACCATCGCCGAGCTGATGATCTATGAGGCCATGGGCCTGGCCGAACCGGGCCAGGGCGCAAGGTTGCTGGCGGACGGCCATGTCCTGAAGGACGGCAAGCTGCCGGTCAACCTGTCAGGTGGGCTGAAGGCCAAGGGGCATCCCGTGGGCGCCACGGGCGTCTCCATGCATGTCCTGGCCGCGCGCCAGCTGGCCGGCGCCGCCGGAGAGATGCAGGCCAAGGGGCAGACCGTGGGCGCCGAACTGGGGGCCGTCTTCAACATGGGCGGCAGCGGGGTCGCCAACTACTGCTCGGTGCTGGAGGCGCGGCGATGAACCCGGCAGAGTGGCTGGCCCGCACGGCGCGCGCCCATCCCCGGGCGCCGGCCCTGTTCCACGGCGCGCAGCAGATCGCCGACTATGGCGGCTTCGCGCGCCAGAGCGCGGCCCTGGGCGCGGCGCTGCAGGGCCGCGGCATCGGCCCCGGCGATCGGGTGGCCGTGGTGCTGCCCAACTGTCCGGACTATCTGCCGATTCTCTATGGCATCTGGTATGCCGGCGCCACGGCGGTGCCGATCAACGCCAAGCTGCACGCCAAGGAGGTGGACTGGATCCTGGACAATGCCGGGGCCCGGCTGGTCTTCCTGCCCGATGCCGGGGCGTTCCGCGCGGCCGGCGGCCTGACCGGCGCGTTGGAGGTGATCGAGGTGGGCGCCGCGGGCTTTGCGGCGCTCTACGATACGCCGCCGATGGACTGGCCCGTGCCCCTGCCGCCCGAGCAGACCGCCTGGATCTTCTATACCTCCGGCACCACGGGGCGGCCCAAGGGGGCTCTGCTGAGCGGCGGCAACCTGATGGCCATGTCGCTCAGCTATCTGGTGGATGTGGACCCGGTCCAGCCGGAGGACGCGGCGCTCTATGCCACGCCCATGTCGCACGGCGCCGGTCTCTACAACTTCGTCCATGTGCTGCGCGGCGCGCGCCATGTCATTCCGGAAAGCGGCGGTTTCGATGCGGCCGAGATCCTGGACCTGGCGCCACGCATCGGCAACCTCTCCATGTTCGCAGCCCCCACCGTGGTCAAGCGCCTGACCGAGGAGGCCCAGCGGCGCGATGCAGGGCCTCGGGATACAGGGCGTCAGGGCGCAGGCGGAGAAGGGATCAAGACCATCGTCTATGGCGGCGGGCCCATGTACGTCGCCGATATCCAGCAGGCGCTACAGGTCCTGGGCCCGGTCTTCGTGCAGATCTATGGCCAGGGCGAAAGTCCCATGTGCATCACGGCCCTGTCGCGCAGCGAAGTGGCGGATAGCGCCCATCCCGACTGGGCAAAGCGGCTGGCCTCGGTGGGCCGCGCGCAGAGCGTGGTGGAGGTGCGGGTCGTGGACGAGCAGGGGCGTGACATGCCCGTCGGCGAAGTGGGCGAGGTGGTGGTGCGCGGCGCCTCGGTCATGCAGGGTTATCTGGACAATCCCGAGGCCAACGCGAAGTCCCTGCGCGACGGCTGGCTGTGGACCGGCGACCTGGGGCAGCTGGATGAGCAGGGCTATCTGACCCTGCACGACCGCGCCAAGGACCTGGTGATCTCGGGCGGCGCCAACATCTATCCGCGCGAGGTGGAAGAGGCCCTGTTGACCCACGGATCGGTGCGGGAAGTGGCCGTGGTGGGCGCCCCCGACCCCGAGTGGGGCGAGATCGTCGTGGCCTTCGTCGTGGCCGCCGACGGCGCCCGGCCCGAGCCGTCCGCCCTGGACGCCGCCTGCAGTGCGGAGATCGCGCGTTTCAAGAAGCCCAAGAAGTATGTCTTTGTGGAAGAACTGCCCAAGAACAACTACGGCAAGGTCCTGAAGACGGAATTGCGCGCGCAGCTTCAGGGGATGAAGGCGGAGCAGGGGGTTTTAGGTGAAGTCTTGTCTGATGGATAGAATTCACCAGGCCAGATCATTTGCCTGGTCCTGAATTCGGGTACAAGCCTGCATGAGATCGTCAAAGGGCGCTGCATGTGTATGCAAGAGCCCTGCATCGATCATACGGGCATAGTCATCGGCCAGAACCTGCTGTGCTTCGCCTTCAGGCACGATACGCAACGCACCGTTCACGGCCTCTTTATAGTCGATGAGCGTTCCATCAGCGGCTTTCTCACGAAAGAAAACGGCCTTCTGTCGTGCAACGGTCTCAGCGATCTCACGATCACTCAAGGCCTGATCGAAATAGTCGCTGTTCGCCAATGCAGCGAGATCATGCCAATGCCTGGCAAAGCGTTCGCCTTTCAGTTTCGCCTGGGCGCAGAAGACGTGCGCAGCCGTGGCTTTCTCCCAGAACGTTCGCTCGACTTTCATGACCCGTGCCCTGGCGATGGGGAAGGTGACTTCGGGCAGGAAAGGGGCCGCATCGCAGGTGATTGTGTGAACTTCCGCTGGTTCTCCGGTCGATCGCGCGCCAAACTCCAGCATGACAGCGGGCTTCACGTAGCCATAGCCCTCACGATGTACTGGAAACTCGATGAAAAGCCGATCCTGCCCCTCCTGCTGGAGGGAGGCCGGAATTCCCTGCCTTGCCACCGCGTCGGTCAGAAGGGGTTTGATGGTGCTGTCCATCCAGTCGGGCAGCTTCCGGCGAACTGCCTCCGTCCATTTCTGACCCTGGCTCCTGCTGGCTGGAATGCCATCTCCATCCCCTGCCAGTTCCGGAAGCATCGTTCGAATGTCATAGGTCAGATCGATATCTTCCGAGAAACGATCTATGAGCCCATAGGCCTTTGAGAGGGACGTGCCGCCCTTGAAGGACAGGTAACGTCCCATGCTCGTGTCAAACAGGACGGAGAGCGACCAGACAACCCATATGTCTTTTTCGAGGAGATAGGCTGGTTGGCCCGAACGAGCGGCAGCGGTCTCCAGTGCTTCGCCCTGATCCTCGGCAGAGAGCTCGAAGAACGCCTCACCCATGCGTTCCGGCTTCGCTCACGGCCTTGGCCATCCAGGTGGGCAGGAGAGGGCGTGCCGACGCCAGGGCCTGCCATTCGGCTTCGGGCAGGGTCTTCCGGAGCTTCGCGAAAGCCTGTCGCGCATGCCGTTCGCCCAGCCACGCGACCGCCCGGATAGCATCGCCGGCGGGCCGGCCTTCCAGGGCCATCTGCCAGTGCGGCACGTGCCGGATCTCCAACGTCTGGGCACCGAGGCTCAGGCGCTTTCCGCGGCCCGATGTGACGAAGCGTTGCTGAACGGGGACCTGGCTCGTCAGGCCAAGGGCATTCGCTGCGGCCGCGCCATGCGCGGCGATGCTTTCGCCGCCTGTGGCGGTCAGGGCCTCGATGACCCTGTTGGCGGAGGGCGCGCGGGCTCCGAAGCGGCTTTTGACAGGGACGACATAGGCGCCGCGGGCAATGCGCATCAAATGCCCGCTTCGGACAAGCCTGGAGAGCGCCTGGTCAACGGCCGCCCGGCTGCCCAAGTGCAGCATGCCCCTGGCCGTGATGACGGCGCCTTCAGGTTGTTCCCTGGCTTCGCGTAGGATGCTTTCGGCTGTCGAGGTCATGTTCGTTTCTCCATTTGTCAGGAATATAAGTTAGTTTCTGACATACTACAAGTAACTATAACGCTTTGCCCTGATCAGAGTTTGCTGTCAGTGGGTTGACGTGAGCGCACTCTAAGCTGTGTGTATTGCTCAAGCAGACGAAGGTTGGCCGGCATCTCCTGGAAAGCGGTAGAAGTCTGTCAGGCTTCAGCGTATTGGTGTTACAAATAAAGCGAGTGTGTTTGCTTGATACGCCAGACGACTTTTCCATCGTAGTACCATACCGAAAAAGGCTAGGCGCATGATTCCCGACTATCAGAGCTTGATGCTGCCCGTGCTGCAGGAGGCTGCGGAAACAGAAGTCAGCACGCGGGAGGTGATCGAGACACTTGCGGGCAAGCATGGCCTGTCGGTGGAGGAGCGGGAGCAGCTGCTTCCCAGCGGCCGGCAGAGAATCTTCGACAATCGCGTGCACTGGGCGAAGAGCTACCTGAAGCAGGCGGGGCTGGTTCGTTACACGCGGCGCGGGTCTTACATCGCGACGACCGAGGGCCGCAAGGTGCTGGCCCAGGCGCCGGAGCGCATCGATAACGCCTTTCTCAAGCAGTACGAGTCGTTTCAGGCCTTCCAGAACCGCCGGGGTGCGCAGACGCCCACGAAGGAAAAACCCGAAGAACCGCCGGAGCCGACGGGCTCGACACCCGATGAAGTGCTGCGCACGGCCCATCGCCAGATCAACGCCGCGCTTGCCGCCGACCTGCTCGACCGGGTGCGGCAGGCCACGCCCCAGTTCTTCGAAGATCTGATCATCGAGCTGCTGCTTGCCATGGGGTATGGAGGAACCTCGGAGGACGCGGCCCGCGCGCTGGGGCAATCCGGGGACAACGGCGTGGACGGCGTGATCGACCAGGATCCGCTGGGCGTGGACCAGATCTATGTTCAGGCCAAGCGCTATGCCGAGGGCAACAATGTCGGGGCCAGCGATATCCGTGATTTCTTCGGCGCGCTGAATGTGAAAAAGGCCCAGAAGGGCCTGTTCTTCACGACCTCGTCCTTCAGCACCTCGGCCAAGCAGACGGCGAAGGAGCTAGGTATGCGGATCGTCCTGATCGACGGCGACCAGCTGACGAAGCTGATGATCCGCTACAACGTCGGTTGCCGGGACGAGGAGGTCCTGCACCTGAAAAGGGTGGATGAGGATTACTTCGGGTGAGTGCTTTGGCTGGTGCGGCTGTGCAGAAAGGCTGTATGAAGCTTACTGGGGCTTTGGGATTGGGAAGGGAAAAAGATTGCCAGACTGTAGTTTTTAGACTACAGTCATCATAGATGATGGACATCAAGCAGTCAGAGACCTTCCGCAAGTGGCTGGGTAAGCTGAAAGATCGACGTGCACGCACCCTCATTACCGCACGTATCAATCGGTTGGCAGAAGGCCTTCCCGGTGATGTGCAGCCCATAGGCGGGGGCTTGAGTGAGCTGCGCATTCACTACGGCCCTGGCTATCGCGTTTATTTCCAGCAGCGTGGAGATGTCCTGATCCTGCTTTTGTGTGGTGGAGACAAGAAGTCTCAAAGCCGCGATATCGAGAAGGCAAAGAAGATTGCCGAGGACTGGAGTGCCCAATATGGCTGAGAAATTCACAACCTTCGATCCAGCGGCCATGCTGGAGACGGAAGCGGATATTGCTGATTTCATGGCTGATGCCTTTGAAACCGGAGACACGACTTATATTGCCAAGGCCCTTGGTGTCGTTGCCCGTGCCAAGGGCATGACCCAGATTGCCCGGGAAACCGGCTTGTCCCGGGAACAACTCTACAGGTCGTTCAGCGAGCGGGGAAACCCGACGCTGAAGACCACGCTCTCGGTCATGCGCGCCCTTGGTGTGGACATGACGGCCAAACCGCACGCCGTTCAGAAGTGAAATTGCCTTTTTATGGACTGACAAGCGAACAGTCTAGAAAGGCTAATAAGGCATAAGAAGCTATTTAAAGTGAGGGCCGCGGTGGCGCCAGGCGGGTTGCTTCAGCCCGACCAGGCGAAGGCCATTAAACCCTCTTGATAGCCGGGGCATGTTCCGGTTATGTTCACGCATCATCGAAAAGTTTGAGCGAAACCCGCGGCCCTTGTGGCGGCGGGTTTTTTCGTTGGGGAGAGTGCGGTGAGCGGGGACGCGGTGGGGGACGGGCCGGTTGGAGCGGATGGCACGGCCGGCGCCGCTACCGAGGACTGGCGCGACCTTCTCTGTCGCCGGCTGGCGGCGGGGGAGGTGCTGGGGCAGCTTTGCGGGCGGCGCGGCATTCCCGAGCGCGGGGCGGTGCTGGCGGCGCTGGCGGGCGAGCCGGAGCTGGCGCGGCGCTTTGCCCTGGCCCTGCAGCTTCAGCGCCAGCAATGGGCCGAGGAGATCCTGGAGATTGCGGATGGCAGCGAACCGGCGGACCCGGAGGGCGATGGGCGCCTGGCGCTGAGCCACGCCCGCCTGCGCATGGAGGCGCGGCGCTGGGTGCAGGAGATGACGCGCCGGGCGGCGGCCTTGCCGGCGGGGGACGCGGCGTCGGACGGTTCCGGCAAGAAGAACAATGCGGGCGATACTGCGGAGGTGGGCGCCGAACGGGCGGAGGCGCTGCTGGCCGCGGCCCAGCTGGACCGGTCCGAGCGCGCCTTCCTGCGCCGTCTGCTGAACAAGCGGCTGGCCCGGAACGAACGGCGCCCCAGAAAAGGACGACGCCCCAGAGGTTAGTTTCTCTGGGGCGTCGCTGTTTCAGACTTTGACGTCAGTGCCCTTTGGGCGCCGTCACGTCAGGCCGTGTCCTCTTCCATCGGGTTGAAGATTTCGTGGTTTTCCTCGCCCTCGACGATCAGGTGGCCGGCCAGGCCGCGTTCGGCGCGCGACAGGGCGTGGTCCACCAGCACATAGGTGCCCGGCACCTGGGTGGTGAACTCGGTCATGATGGCACCGCCCGCCGGCACCATGGCCGTCTGGACGTTCTCCAGCGGCGGGCTGGTCAGCGAGCCATAGGGATAGACGCGGTCGAAGATCTCGCCGATGACATGGAAGGAGGCGGGGTAGTTCGGCCCGCCGACGCCGTAGAAGATGCGCACGCTCTCGCCCACCTGGGCCTTCAGGGGGTAGTGGTCGGTCAGTGCGCCCACATGGCCGTTCATCACGAAGTACTCGGGCCGCTCGTTGAGCAGCTTCTCGTAGCTTTCGGTCAGGACACCCGAGGTGCCGAAGGGCTCCTCGGTATAGATCTCGCCCTGCATCACGTAGAACTCGTGGTCCACGGGGGGCAGGCCCTCCTCGGGCTCGACCAGGATCATGCCATACATGCCGTTGGCAATGTGCAGCGCCACCGGCGGAACGGCGCAGTGATAGACATAGATGCCGGGGTTGAGCGCCTTGAAGCTGAAGCGCTTGGTCTCTCCCGGACCGGCCGTGGTGGCCTCGGCGCCGCCGCCGGGCCCGGTGGCGGCGTGGAAGTCCACGTTGTGCATCATCCAGCTGTCGTCGGCGTTCTTCAGGGTCACCTCGACCGTGTCGCCGACGCGCACCCGAACCATGGGGCCGGGCACCGTGCCGTTGAAGGTCCAGAAGCGGAAGGTGCTGTTGTTCGACAGATGGGCTTCCAGCTCGATGGTCTCCAGCTCCACCTGGACGGTGGCCGGTTCGCTGCGCTCGATGGGTGGGGGCACGTTCGCCGGATTCTCGGCAATGTCCGCCATGTCGGGATGCTTGGGATTCACCGAATAGAGACGGTCACTCATGGTGCCGCCGTGTTCGGCCAGCTGGACATGGCCCTGTTTCTGGGCAAGCGCCGGCGATGCGCCGAGCAGGCTGCCCAGGCCCAGGCCTGCGGTGCCGGCGAGCACCCCGCGGCGGCTGACGCCGGTGCGTGTGGGGGTGTCGTCCGTCTCTTCACTCGAAGCGTCGCGCGTGGTGCGGTCATTGCTCTGAGACATGTTGCCTCCTTTGATTCCACAGTTATAGGGCCCTGTCCCTTGTGGTGCGGGTCAGGCCGGCCGGATGCGGGCGAAACCCGTCCGTGTCGCCGGGTTTTCCGGCAAACATGCATCTACAGGTTGGGATTTGACCGACTGCTGTCCACCCATTCCCGACCAGCAGCGAAGAGGACGGCACCGAACGGCCCGATGGCACCAGGAAAACCGGGAGGAACGAGCCAGCGCCGTGGCAGGTCGGGACAACTCAACTCTGGACGAGATGGCCGTCCTGGACGATCCGGGCGCCAGTCTGGCGGCGCTGGACCGGCTGGAGGCAGCGGGTTCGCTGTCGGCCTTCATCGAGCTGGCCTGGCCGGTGCTGGAGCCGGGGCGGCGCTATCGCGGCAACTGGCACATCGACGCGCTTTGCCGCCACTTGGAGGCGGTCAGCCGGGGCGAGATCACGCGCCTGCTGATTAACGTGCCGCCGGGGACCATGAAGTCTTTGACGGTCAGCGTCTTCTGGCCGGCCTGGGAATGGGGGCCGCTGGGCCGGCCCTGGCTGCGCGGCGTGCTGGCCAGCTATTCCCAGCGGCTGTCGATCCGCGACAACCTGCGCTGCCGCCGGCTGGTGGGCTCGGACTGGTACCGGGCGCGCTGGGGCGGCGGGGTGCAGCTGTCGCGCGAGCAGAACGCCAAGGCCAGGTTCGAGACGCGGGCCGGCGGCTTCCGCCTGGCCACCTCGGTGGGCGGGCTGGCCACCGGCGAGCGCGGCGACCGCTTCGTGATCGACGATCCGCACAACGTGCAGCAGACGGACTCGGACCGTGTGCGCGAGGCCACGCTGCGCTGGTTCCTGGAAACGGTGCCCACGCGCCTGAACGACCCTGCGCACTCGGCCCTGGTGGTGGTGATGCAGCGGGTGCACGAGCGCGATGTCAGCGGCCTGATCCTGGCCCGGGCGCTGGACTACGAGCACCTGATGCTGCCCATGGAGTTCGAGCCCGAGCGGCGTTGCGTCACCCGCCTGGGGCCGGCCGATCCGCGTCGGCGGGCGGGCGAGTTGCTGTGGCCGGAGCAGTTTCCGGCGCGCGAGGTCAAGCGCCTGAAGGACACGCTGGGCAGCTACGCCGCCGCCGGCCAGCTGCAGCAGCGGCCGGCCCCGCGCGAAGGCGGCCTGTTCCGGCGCCAGTGGTTCCCGGTGGCGGGCGCCCTTCCGGTCGAGTGCACCTCGGTGCGCGGCTGGGACCTGGCGGCCACGCGCGCCGGTACCGGCAGTGACCCGGACTGGACCGTGGGCGTGAAGCTGAGCCGCTCGGCCGAGGGTGTCTTCTACATCGAGGATATCCTGCGCCTGCGCGGCAGCGGCCTGGAGGTCGAGCGCGCCATCCTGAACTGCGCCCAGCAGGACGGGCCCGAGTGCCTTGTGGCCCTGCCCCAGGACCCGGGGCAGGCGGGCAAGGCCCAGGCGGCGTACCTGGTGCGGCGGCTGGCCGGCCATCGCGTGAAGGCCAGCCCGGAAAGCGGCGACAAGGTCACGCGCGCCGCACCGGTGGCCGCCCAGGCCGAGGCCGGGAACCTGCGCCTGATCCGCGGCGCCTGGAACGACACCTTTCTGGAGGAGGCGAGCTTGTTTCCCAACGGAGCCCACAAGGACCAGATCGACGCGCTGAGCCGTGCCTTCGCCGAGCTGACCGCCGCTCGCCCGCCACAGGTCTTTGCGTGATGGGGAGGGGCAGGCTTGAATGGCTTGCCGCGTGCGCTTGCGGTAGGATCGTTCGCGGAGGAGAGCAGGCATGAAAGTCAGGCTGGAAACCATCGGCAAATCAAAAGTGGTGCGCCTTCCCGAAACCGTGATCCGGGATTGTGGCCTGGGCGATATGCTCGAGCTGCGGGTCGAGAACGGAGCTGTCGTCCTGACGCCCTGCCGTGGTGTTCGGGAGGGCTGGGATGCCGCCTTCGAGCGCATGGCCGCCAGTGGTGACGATGCACCGCTGATTCCCGACACGCTCGACAACGACTTCGACACCAAGGCCTGGAGCTGGTGACGCCCAGGCGCTTTGTGCCTGCGGCCTGACGGTCGAACGACTCACTGAAAACTGAAGACAGCATGGCGCTGTGCCCGGCCTTGTTCGCGCGCAGGCGTCTCTGCGTGCTCGGGAGGGCTATGAATGTGGCGTTGGCTGACGAAACGGCGGGCGGCGCCGGTGGCGCTGCCGCGGGGCAGTAGCAATGATGGTGGTGGGGGGACGGGCTTCACCGGCCTGCTGCGCCGGGGGCCGGAGCTGGAGCTGCGGCCGGTGCGGAGCCGGCGGCAGGCGCTGGAGGCCTATGCCGGCTGGGTCGCCGCGGCGGCCGGGGCGCTGGCCCAGGACGTGCGCGCCGCGCCCTGGGACCTCTGGCGAAGAAGTGGCAGCAAACAGCACTGGCGGCGGCTGGCCGAGACGGAGATCCCGCCCCTGCTGCTGCGGCCCAACGGGCTGCAGACCTGGGGCGACCTGCTGGAGCTGACGCAGCTGCACCTGGACCTGGCGGGCGAGGCCTTCTGGCACCTGCTGACGGAAGCGGACGGGCGCGGGCGCGAAAAGGTGACGGGGCTGCAGCTGCTCTATCCGCACTGGATCGAGCGGCCGGTCTTCGACCGCGACGGCCTGGGCCTGGCGGGCTGGCGCCTGCAGGTGCCGGGCCATGCGCCGCGGACCCTGCCGGCCCGGGACGTGGTCTTCCTGCGCTATCCCCATCCGCTGGAGCCGCTGCGCGGTGCCTCGCCGGTGGAGGCCTTCGCCCTGTCGCAGGAGCTGGACCTGCACGCCCGGGCCTATGCCGGGGCGCTGCTGCGCAACCGGGCGACGCCGGAGCTGGTGATCACCAGCGAGGAGGAGCTGACAAGCGACCAGGCCGACCTGATCCGCGAGCGCTGGCTGGAACGCTATCGCGACCCGGCCAGCGGGCCGGCGGTGCTGGGCCGCGGCGGCAAGGTGCAGCAGCTGGGCGGGCAGCTGAAGGATCTGGCCTTCCTGGAGCTGGCGCAACTGAGCCGCGACCAGGTCTTCGCCGTCTACAAGCTGCCGGCCAGCAAGGTGGGCCTGACCACCGACACCAACCGCGCCAACGCCGAGGCGGCGGACGCGACCTACAAGGAGAACGCCGTGCTGCCGCGTCTGCGCCGCATCGAGGAGGCGATCAATCACGCCCTGCTGCCGCGGCTGGCGGAGGAAGCGGCGGGGCCGGCGGACGGGGGCCGGCTGTGGTTCGAATTCGAAAGCCCGGTGCGCGAGGACCGCGAGCATCTGCTGCGCCGGGCCGGGGAACTGCTGGCCAACGGGGCCATCACGCTGGACCGCTATCGCGAGCTGCTGGGCGAGGACCCGGGCGCTGCGCGCGGGGATGCCGGCGTATCCGAGAGCTGAAGGGGAGACTGTATGGAAACTGAGATGGAGACGGCTGGCCAGGCGGCCGGCGTGCTGCGCCGCGCCGAAGGGGCGGCCCTGCCTGCGGCGGGCGAGACGAATGCAGGCATGGAGGGGCGGCGGGTGACCTTCCGCGCTATCGGGCCGGGGGTGGACCGCCACGGCACGCGCATCGACCCGCGCGGGGTCAGCACCGCCGACTTCGACCGCAACCCGGTCTTCCTCTGGGGTCACGACGGCTATGCCGCCCAGGGCAAGGCGCCGGAGCTGGGCAACGTCATCGGCCGGGTGGTGCGGCACAGCGCCGGGGCGGCGGGCTTCGACATCGTGGTGGAGTTCGCCGGGGCGGAGGTGAACCCGCGCGCCGAACAGGCTCTGCGCCTGGTGCGCGCCGGCTTCCTGCAGGCCGTCTCGGTGGGCTTCCTGCCGCTGAAGAGCCACCAGGAGGAGGCGCCGGGCGGGCGCAGCGTCACGGTCTTCGATGCCGTGGAGCTGCTGGAGGTCTCGCTGGTGCCCGTGCCCTCGAATCCCCAGGCGCTGGCGCTGCTGCGCGCCCTGGCGCCGACAGACAGTACAGGTTCGAACATTCAACGCACAGCAAGGGAGTACAGCATGACGGCAGAGACCGAGACCCGGGCGCCGGAAGGTGCCGGAGACCGCGAGACGGCGGACGCAGCAGCGGAGGAGGCGGCGCTGACCGGCGCCGTGCGGCGCGAGGTGGAGGCCCTGCGCGGCAGCCTGCTGGCCGAGATGCAGGCCGGCGCCGGGCCGCGCGACCGCAGGGTCAGCGACCTGGAGGCCCGGCTGGGCGAGGCCGAGGCGCGCCTGGCCGACGCTAGGGAGAGCCTGCGCCTGCAGCGGGCGGGGCCGATCCTGCCCCGCGACGGGGCAGCGGGCGGCGACGGGGTGGCGGGCGGCAGTGAGGCCTTCCGCGGCATTTTCCTGTCGGATCCCGGCGAGGTGCGGGCGCGGCTGGCCCAGCTGCGCTCGGGCGAGGCGGCGACGCGGGCCATCGACTCTAGCCTGTTCACCGGCGGTGGCAAGCTGGCCGCCGAGACGGCAGACCGCTTCGTCGACTACCTGATCGAACAGCAGGTCGCCCTGTCGCGGGTGCAGGTGCGGCGCATGAACAGCCCCGAGGGCCATACCGACGAGCTGACCGTGACCTCGCGCCGCCTGCGCCGGGGCAGCGAGGGCACGGCGCCCACGCCGGCCGATGCCGTGGGCGTGCGGCGGCGCGGCCTGTCCACCGTGGAGGTGATCTGGGCCGAGGACGTGACCCTGACCTTCCTGGAAGACAACATCGAGCAGCAGGACGCCGAGCAGGCCATCGCCGGCCTGTTGGCCAAGGCCTTCGGCAACGACGTCAACGACCTGGCCTGGAACGGCGCCGAGGCCGAGACCGGTGATCCCTTTCGCTCGATCAACGACGGCTGGATCGCCCTGGCCGAGGCCGATGCGGCGGTGAACGACCTGGACCTGGCGGACGTCGCCCACGGCATCGACGGCGACAGTTCGGCGCGCGATGTCCTGGCCCTGCTGTTGCGGCAGCAGCCCGTTCGCTTCCGCGGGCGCACGGACCAGGCGATCTTCGTGCCGGTGGCCTTTGCCGAACGCTATGCCGAGGAGACGGCGAGCCGCCAGACGGCCCTGGGCGACCGGGTGCTGGTGGGCGGCTTCCCCGAGCTGCGCTACTTCGGCATCCCGGTGATTCCCGAGCCGCACCTGACCGGCGCCACCGGCGAGCGCATCATGATGACGCCGGCCGGCAACCTGTTCTTCGGGATCCAGCGGCAGATGACCGTGGACGGCCAGTGGCAGCCGCGCCGCCGTGTGGTGGAGTACACCATGACGGCCCGCACCGATTACCAGTACGCCACCGGCGAGGCCATCGTGCTGGCCGGCAACCTGCCGGCCCACCTGGCCTGAGCGGCCTGACCTGGGTTTCTTGGCCCCTATCCCCCTGACTGACGGGCGGGTCCCTGGCTTTGGACTCGCCCGTGCTTTTTCTCGAGCAAGGGAGCGAAAGTAACGATGTCTTTACTAACGCAGGCGGAGCTGGCCGCCTTCGCCGGGGTGGACGTGGGCCATCCGCGGTTGATGGCGGCCGCCGAGTCCGCCGAGGCCCTGGTGGCGGCCTGGCTGGGCACGGCGTCGCTGACGGCGCGGCAGGTGACCTGCGAGATCACGCCGCCGCGCCGGCGGCGCCTGCTGGAATTGCCGGAGGGGCCGCTGAGCGCGCTGTCCGGCGTCGAGATCGACGGGGCGGTGCTGGCGCCCGAGGGCTTCACGGCCCGCCCCTGGGCCGTGTCGCGGGCCAGCGGTTTCCGCGCCGGCGTTCCGGTGACGCTGACCTTGCAGGCGGGCTGGGGGGACGGTCCCGGCGAAGTCCCCTTGCCCGATGCCCTCCGCCAGGCGTTGCGCCTGGTGGCGGGCAGCCTGCTGGGCCGCGGCGCCGACCTGAGCCGCGCGCGCGAACGCCTGGGCGATCAGCAGGTGACGCGCAACCTGCAGGGCCAGGGCCTGCCCGGCGAGGCGCGCCTGTTGCTGCGGCCCTGGCGCAAACCGTGAGGAAATGGCGGTGATGGGATTGAACGAGCGCCTGACCTGGCTGCGCCGGGTCGAGAACCGCGACGCCCAGGGCCAGTGGCAGGTGGACTGGCAGGAGGAAGGGCCGGTCTACGGCCAGCTGCAACTGCATCTGCCATCGGGCGCGCCGGACGTGCCTTATGACGTAAGTGCGGTGATGGGGCGGCTCTGGCTGCCCGGTCACCTGGACATGAAGGTCGGCGACCGCCTGCGCCACCAAGGCCTGGACTACGAGCTGCGCGCCCTGCTGCCCGCCGCCGGCCCCGACGGCCTGCAGCAGGTGCGGCTGGAGGCGGTGCGGCCGGAGGCGAGCTCATGAGCCTGTCGGCGGCCCTCTACGAACGCCTGAGCGGCGATGCCGAGCTGGCTGGCCTGCTGCCCGCCTTCCACGGGAGCCCGGCAATCTTCACCGCCCTGCCGGTGCCGGCGGCCGCACCCCTGCCGCTGCTGGTCATCGGTGCCCTGGAGCAGGAGGACAATCTGGACGTACAGGACGTACGCCTGGCCCGTCTGGGTTTCGCGCTCACGGCTTTCGCGCGGCAGGAGGCACCGCCCGGGCAGGCCGAGGCACCGCTGCGCCGGGCGCGGACCCTGCTGGAGGGTGCCGACCTGGCCTGGCCGGACGGGCAGCTGGTCTCGCTCACCTGTCGCGGGCCGCTGGCGGTGCCGGCGGAGCGGCCCTGGCGGGCGTTCCGCCTGGAGGTCGCGGGCCTTTACTTTCCACAGCCTGAAGGAGGCAGCACGCCATGAGTCACCAGGCCTATCGCGGGCGCCTGGCCCGCCTGTTCCTGGCCGCGCCCGGGGACCCCGAGACCTTCGAGGTGGTGGCCGGCCTGCGCAGCAATGCCGTCAGCCTGGACAACGACCTGCAGGACGCCACCACCCTGGACTCCCAGGGCTTTCGCGAACTGCTGCCCGATGCCGGGGTGCAGCGCCTGAGCGTCGAGGCCGAGGGGCTGGCCAACGACAACGCCGCCTGGGCGCGCCTGCACGCCAGCGCCGTGGCGCGGCAGGTCGAGCGCTGCCGTATCACCTTCGACAACGGCGACCGCTTCCAGGGCGATTTCGCTATCGCCCGCTTCGTGCGCACCGGCAGCTACAACGAGGCCGAGACCTTCTCGCTGACCCTGGAGAGCAGCGGGCCGGTCAGCTTCACCGCCGGCGGAGGCACGCCATGACCATGGGCGCAACAGCAACAGGAAACCCACAGCAAGGAAATCTCTATAGGGGAGAGGTGGTGCTGCGCCTGCAGGGCCGGCACCATCGCCTGCGCCCGACCTTCGCCTTCGTGGCGCGGGCCGAGGCGGCGCTGGGCCCGCTGCCCGACCTGGCCGAACGCCTGGTCGCGGGCCAGGGCTGGCGCATCGGCGAGGTGGTCACCCTGTTGGTTCTGGCTCTGGAGGAAGGACCGGATCAGCTGTCGGAGCCAGGCATCGAGGATCGCCTGCTGCGCGCCGGCGCGGCCCGCTTGCTTCCCGTGGCGGCGCAGCTGCTGATCCAGGCGCTGTCGGGCGAGCCGGAGAGCAAGGAAGGGGCAGGAGGCGGCGCGACCGATCCGCCGGGAAAGCCGGGACGCCCGGCTGGCGCATCGACTGGCGCCGCCTGATGGCGCTGGCCTTCGGGCCGCTGGGGCTAACCCCGGCCGTCTTCTGGGCCATGACCCCGGGCGAGTTCACCGCCCTGCTGGAAGGCCGCGGCCTGCTGACCCCGGTCAACGGCGGTCTGTCGCAGGAGGAGCTGGAGGCTTTGGCGGGCATGCTGGAGGAGGTTGACTAGTCCTGTTGAAGGTGGTCGGCATACAGTGGATGCGCTAGATTCAAGGAACGATGGAATGAGGCAACCGAGGAGGTTTGCAGTGAGGGTACCCGTTATCATGACCGCGGCCTGTCTGTTCCTGGTAGCCGCGCCCGCCTGGGCCGAGACGTCGCAGCCCTATTCCGGACTTCAGGAGCGCGAGATCAAGGCCCTGTCGCAGGAGGAGCTTGCCGACCTGCAGGCTGGGCGGGGCATGGGATTTGCCCTGGCGGCTGAGTTGAACGGCTATCCGGGCCCCTTGCATGTGCTCGAACTTGCCCGGCAACTGGACCTGACCTCCGAGCAGGAGGCGCGCGTCCAAGCGCTTTACGACAGCATGAAGGATGCGGCGGAGGAGCAAGGGGCAAGGCTGGTCGAACTGGAAGCGAAGCTCGACCGGAAGTTCGCCGAGCAGAGCATCACGTCCGAAAGCCTGCAGGCATTGACCGCAGAGATCGGGCAGGCCCGGGCCGCGTTAAGAGCCACGCACCTGAAATCCCATCTGACCACGAGGGACCTGCTGAGCGCCGAGCAGATCGCAGCCTATGCAGAGTTGCGCGGTTACCAGCCGGGTGAGGGGCAGGAAGGCGAAGGTCATCACCACGGCGGGCACGGGAATTAGACCGCCGCCGCTCCGGTGCTTCTATTACAGGGCCTGAGGTGCAGGTGCCGCTTACCGCTCGTCGTTGGCTGAGCCCGGCCACTGGTGGGTACTAGGGGGACGAGCTGGAGACTTTGGCGGAAATGGTTGATGATTTCATTGACTAAAAACAACTTCAGCGGGTAATCTTTAGTTATAGAATTATTCTGGATCTAGGGTCCCATTTTTCCAGAATATTCGTCCCAGTATGTCATGGGGGGTGGTTATGAGTGGAAATCTATCAAAAGCAGTTATTTATATTCCAGTAGTAACTATTTCTTCCATCATTCTCTCCTCCTGTCAGTTGCAGAACGCGGATAAGGTTGGACAAGGGGATATTACACTTAGTTCGGACGTTCAGAGCGCTTACCAAAGCTACAGAAGTTCTTATCAGACAGGATACTTTGCTGTTTCCGAAGACGGGGAAACCTACGGTGGGTATGGTTGCCCATCCGTGTATGATGGTTGTTCGGGAGTCGTTACAGCGCAGAAAGCTATCAACCGATGCGAAAAGGCCTCAAATGGTGTCCCCTGCTACACCTACGGCATCAATCATAGAGTGGTTTGGGAAGGGGACATCAGCGAACAAGATTCTGCTGGTCGTACTACCAAACAATCCAATGCCTCTACCCAGAAAAAATTTTCTAATAGTGGAGACTTTTCGGTAAAATCGGATGATAAATCTGGTGATATTAGGAAAATGGCAATTTATTGGGATAATAAATATGGAAATATGATTGGTGAAATAGAAATAAATAATAAGAAAACAGGGGATATTAAAATAGACATGGATGATAATGTTAAATGTACAGGCTCATATGCCTTCGCAAATAAGGCCGAGGGGAGTTGGTCAGTGGCTTGCAACGACGGTAATTCTGCTTCAGGAGGGTTTACAGCGCTCGGTCCTGGTAAAGGATCAGTGGGCGAGGGACAGGATCAGGATGGAAATAAAGTTGAATACAGAGTAGGGAAATTATAATTTATGGAACTGATTATCTATAATGGAAAGTATATCAAAATTAATTAGGTTTTTATTATCATTTTGGTTCATTACGATACCAATAGCTATTTCATTAATATTTATTATTTTAAAAGAAAGTGATTATAATTGTAGTTCAGTTGAATTTGAGGTTCAGCAAGCTTCGCGTTGTTTCGTCTCTCTACGTGCATGGGAAGGTTGGGATAGAATAAGCGATTCCATACCAGGAGACGGTGGTCTGGGCATAGAAGAGTGCGAACAACATATAGATAGGAGCTTTGATGCAGGGTTTACCGATTATGAATTAGATAATATCGGTAATTGGCTTAAAAATGAGAAGGGCAGTGTGTCCAGTTATTGGTCACATGCAAAAAATGAAGACTTTTGTGACGATAACCGTGTTCAGGATCGGGTGACGAAGATGAACCGGGGATCAAATTCGGAATGAACATAATGCCTGTGTTCAAGAACACACCGAATATACAGGGAAATAGCTGATAAAATATCACTACCCAAAGATTTCTCTTCTCAATTAGAGCTACCGCTCGTCGCTGGCTGACCCCGGTGTGCCGAGCACGGGTTCGCGGCGCTGTTTGTCCTGTCGGGCTGGCTTCTCGTTGCGCAGGCGGCGGCTGCGCGGTTCTTCCGTCTCTTCGTCCTTCAGCGGCGGCGCGTCGGTGAGCGGCGGTTCGCGGTGGGCCCTGCGTTCGCGTCTGGGCTCTTCCGGGACCGCTTCCTCGCGGGCGCGGCCTTCGCGCGGGGCGGTTTCCCGGGCCGGGGCCTCGCGGGCGGGCAGGTTCTCCAGGCTTTTCATCATCCGGGCCTGCTGGGCCAGCAGGCGGGCGAAGCTGTAGGACAGCAGAGCCAGGCTGAGCCAGCCGATCAGCCAGAAGCCGCTGGCCACCACGGGCATGTTCATCACCAGCGTTGCGGCGCCCTCGGAGGTGCCGAAGATCTCTCCGGACAGGCCCTGGAAGACGACCACCCGCGCCAGCGGCAGGACGGCGATCACCAGTTGGGCGAGACAGAAGATATAAAGCAGGAAGCGGGCCATGCGTCTGTTTCCCTGGAAAGCCGCGTCAAAGCTTGAAGCCTAGACCTGCGGGGCCGGCAAGGCAACGCGGGAACCCTGAAACAAAAATGGGAAGATTCCGTGACTCACCCACTCGAAGAGGAGGTCGGGCATGGCCGAGCTGTCGTCGCCCTATGGTCATGACGGGCGCCGTGAGGCGCCGCCGCTGCGCCTGGAGGTGGACCTGGCGAACTATCGCCGGCAACTGCAGGCCCTGCGCCGCGAGACCGAAGCCGAGCTGGGCAAGGCCTTGCAAGGAGGGGGCTGGAGGCGTCGCCCGCCGGCCTGCCCGACCCGAAGGCGCTGGCGGAGCTGCGCCGGGGCCTGCTGCAGAGCCGCGAGGCGGCGCGCGGCCTGGACGCGGCCGCCGATGACCTGGGCACGGCCTTCGCCCGCGCCTTCGAGGGCGCGGCGCTGGAGGGCGGCAAGCTGTCCGAGGTGCTGCGCGGCCTGGTCGGCGACCTGCAGCGCATGACCCTGCGCCGGGTGCTGGACGGGCCGTTGGAGCAGCTGGGCCAGGGCGTGACGAACCAGCTGGGAGGCCTGCTGGGCAACCTGCTGCCCTTCGGCGGCGCGCGCGCAAATGGCGGGCCGGTGCGGCCGGGCCGCGCCTACCTGGTGGGCGAGCGCGGACCCGAGATCTTCCGTCCCGACAGCGGCGGGCGCATCCTGCCGAACGGCTCGAAGCAGGAGGCGGCGGCCCCGCAGATCACCATCAACATCCAGGGCACCGGCGGCGATCCGCGCCGGGTGCGCCAGGCCGCCAGCCAGGCGGCGGTGCAGCTGGCCCGCATTGTCGAGAAGGGACGGCGCGATGCCTGAAGCGACCTTGGAAGGATTTGACGACGTGGCCTTCCCGCTGGCCCTGGCCCGCGGATCCCAGGGCGGGCCGGAGTTCAGCACCGCCATCGTGGAGACCGCCTCGGGCCGCGAGCAGCGCAACCAGAACCGGGCGGCGGCGCGTTTGCGCTTCAATGCGGCGCGCGGGGTGCGCTCGGCCCCCGACCGCGACCTGCTGCTGGACTTCTTCTACGCCCGCCGGGGCCGGGCGCGCGCCTTCCCCCTGCGCGACTGGGCCGACTACAAGTCCTGCCCGGCCGCCCAGGCGGTGCAGCCCACGGACCAACTGCTGGGCCACGGCGACGGGGTGCGGCGGCGCTTCCCGCTGGTCAAGCGCTACGGCGTCGGGGCGGGCAGCTACCTGAGGCGCATCACCCTGCCGCTGGCCGACAGCCTGCGCGTGGCCCTGGATGGCGTGGAAGTGGACGGGGCGGAGGTGACCGGCGGCTGGAGCGTGGATCGCCTGGCCGCCGAGCTGGTCTTCGACAGCGCGCCGGCCGAGGGCGCGGAGCTGCGCGCCGGATTCCTGTTCGACGTGCCGGTGCGCTTCGACAGCGACCGGCTGGACATCGCCTGGCTGGCGCCGGGCGGACACGAGATTGCCGAGGTGCCGCTGGTGGAGGTGATCCTGTCATGAGCTATCTGATGAGCCTGCCAGCGGCCGAGCGGAACGGCCAGATCATGCGCTTTGCGCCGGACTACTGGCAGACGGACTTCAACCTGCTGACCTCGGCCTCGTTGGTGAGCGAAGGCGGCGACAGCCTGGTCTTCCGCGCCGTCTATCGCCGCAACCTGGACTTGGCCGGCGCGCACTGGGCGAGCGAGGACAGGGCCGGGCACCTGCTGCACCGTTACGAGGCGCAGCCCAGCAATCGCGGCTGCACCCTGCGCTTCCGCTATCGCGCCAACCCGGAGTCCCTGGGCCTGGACGCCTTCAACGGGCCGGCCCTGGCGCTGGAGACCCATGGCGGGCCGACCCACCACCTGCGCCTCTGGAACCACCGCGTCCTGCCCAATCCCAACGCGCCGGACGACGACCCTTACGACCAGGTGATCGAGGTAGTCTTCGACGAGGCTCTCACCAGCGGCTTCAGTCCGCCGTCGGAAGACGAGCCGGAGGCCTTGCGGGCGGCGTGGGTGCCGGTGGACGACATCCGCCGTGTCCTGCTGACCCTGCCACCCAAGAGCTACATGGCTGGGCGCACCACCCTGGCGGCACCACTCGCCAGCGGAGACAGCCAGGTGAGCCTGTCGGTGCCCAGCGGCCTGGCCATCTCGCCGGGCGACCGCCTGGTGTTTCCGGCGCAGCGTGCACCGGGACCGGAGGAATATATCGTCACCAGCACCACAAGCGGCCCGCAGCAGACGGTCAGCTTCGAGCCGGCGGCGGTGCTGACCGACAGCATGGCCACGGGGCAGGAAGTGCGGGTGACGGTCGAGACGCAGCAGCGCCTGCCCCAGGCCGAGACGGTGGAGGTGCATCTGGAGGAACTGGTCTGTGAGGGGCCGGGCGCATTGCTGGCGATCAACGACCAGGGCTGCGCGCCGCACGGCCTGGCCATGGCCGACGGCTACGACAATGCCTATCACCTGACGCCGGCGCGGGTGGTGGCGCAGGCGGTTCAGCTGGGCTACCGCGACGACTGGGTGCTCTACCTGGGCATCTCGCACTTCCACAACCTGGCCTGGGACGAGAGCGCCGGGCGCTATCTGGTGGATCCGGCGCAGGCACCGCTGAACGCGCCGGCGGCGGCCTGGCTGGCCGATCTCTGCGCGCGGCTGCAGGCGGCAGGCTTCCGCCTGTGGCTGTCGCTCAGCTTCGAGATCCTGGCCGACTTCATGCCGGCCGACTGGGCGCAGAAGGACCATGCGGGGCGGATGGCGCTGACCGGCTGGCAGCCGCCCTCCTCGCTGATCTCGCCCTGCAATGATGCTGCGCTGGACTGGCTGGGCGGCGTGGCCGAGGCGGCGCTGGGCCTGGCGGAGGGCGCCGGTCTGGAGCCCTGCCTGCAGATCGGCGAGCCCTGGTGGTGGGACGGCAGCTTCGGCGCCCAAGTGCCGCACATCTATGACGCCTTCACGCTGAACGCCTATCATGCCGAGACCGGGCTCTATGCGCCCACGCCCTGGCTGCAGCGGGTGGAGGGTCCGGCGGGGGTGCACGGGCCCTACCTGGACTGGTGCCGCGGGCGGCTGGGCGCGGCCACCGACGCGCTGCGCGACCGGGCGCGGGCGGCCTATCCGGCGGTGCAGGTGGCGCTGCTGCTCTTCACGCCGCAGGTCTTCCGCCCCGACAGCGAGATCCTGACGCGCCTGAACTTCCCGGCGGCGGCCTGGGCCTGGCCGGCCTATGACGTCCTGCAGGTCGAGGACTACGACTGGGTGGTGGCGGGCGATTTCGAGCGCATGGCCGAGACCTGGCGCATCGCGCAGGAGGTGCTGGGCTATCCCCTGTCGGCCCTTCACTACTTCGCGGGCTTCGTCCTGCTGGGCGAGGAGGCCTGGCGCTGGCGCGAAATCGACCGGGCCCTGGCCGAGGCCCTGGCGCGCGGGCCGGCCCGGGTCTTCGTCTGGTCGCGCGAGCAGGTGGTGCGCGACGGCTTCGTCTACGATCCCGAGGTCAGCTGGCCGGGTGCGGGCGCGGCGCTGACCCGCCTGGCGCTCTGCTGGCGGGTGGAGCGGCGCGACGGCCTGGTGCAGGGCTTCACCACCCACGACCGGGAGTTGGTGATCGCCGGCGAGAGCTATCGTCCGGCCGTCAGCTTCGAGCCCAGCGAGATCCGCGCCACCGGGCGGCTGACCGGCGACAGCCTGGAGGCCTGGGGCGGCTTCCACAGTGACGAGATCGCTGCCGCGGACCTGCGCGCCGGGCTCTATGACGGGGCCGAGGTGCGCATCCTGCAGGTGGACTGGCAGGACTCCCAGGGATCGGGGGAGGGAACGGCGCCGCTGGTCCTGGCCGAGGGGCATATCGGCGAGATCCAGCCCCAGGACCATCACTTCCGCGCCGAGTTACGCGGGCCGGCCCAGTGCCTGAACCAGCCGCTGGGCGAGGTCTACCAGCCGCACTGCCGCGCCGACCTGGGCGATGCCCGCTGCGGCGTGGACCTGGCGGCGCTGGCGCTGGAGGGCGCGGTGACGGCCCTGGGCGCCGGCGGGCCGGGCGGACTGGCCGAGGACCAGGTGCTGGCCTGGGATCAGGCGCCGGCGGACACTGAGGCCTATCGCGGCGGCCTGGTGGAGTTCCTGGACGGCCCTCATGCCGGCCGGTCCCTGGAGGTGAAGGAGCTGCGCGCCGACAGCGGGCGCCTGGTGCTGTTCGAGCCCCTGGGCCGGCCGCCGGAACTCGGCGACCGCATCCGCCTGACGCCCGGCTGCGACAAGCGGGCGGAGACCTGCCGCCGGCGCTTCGACAACCTGGTGAACTTCCGCGGCGAGCCCGCCCTGCCCGGCAGCGACGCCGTGCTGCGCCCCGTGACCCAACTCAGCCGCGCCTGAGGATCAGAGATCCTGACACCAGGGACCATGACAGAGGATGATCTGCGCCGAGCCGTTGTGGCCGAGGCGCGGCGCTGGCTGGGCACGCCCTTCCGTCACGGCGGGCGGCGCCTGGGTGCCGGCGTGGACTGCATCGGCCTGGCCATCGGCGTGGCCCGGGCCCTGGGCCTGCCCTACGAGGATGCGGCCGGCTATCCGCGCCGGCCCGACGAGGACGAGTTGGCGCGCGGCCTGGCCCGGGTGCTGGCCCCCTGCGCGCCGGAGGCGGCGAAGCCGGGGGACCTGCTGCGCCTGTCCTGCCGCGGTCGGGCGACCCATGTGGCCATCGTCACGGAGCGGGGCATCCTGCACGCCCATGTGCCCAGCGGGCGGGTGATCGAGCATGGCTATGACGGCCGCTGGCCCGGGCCGGCGGTGGCGGCCTATCGCCTGGCGGCGCCGCATGAAAGGGAGCAGGGCTGATGGCGACACTGGCGTTCTCGGTGGCCGGCGGCGCGCTGGGTCAGTCGCTGCTGCCGGCCGGGGTCAGCCTGTTCGGCCAGACCCTGGGTGGTGCGGCCATCGGCCAGGCCGTGGGCGGGCTGGCCGGGGTTGCGGTGGACAACGTGCTGTTCGGCGCCTCGCTGCCGCGCCAGCGGGTGGAGGGCCCGCGGCTGTCGGAGCTGCGGGTCTCGGGCTCGGAGTACGGCAGCGCCATCCCGCTGGTCTATGGCGCTGCCTGCCGCCTGTCGGGCACGGTTATCTGGATGGGACCGGTGGCGGAGCGCAAGTCCACGCGCACGGAAACCCATGGTGGCGGCAAGGGCGGGGGCAGCTCCAGCAGCAAGACCACCACCACGACCTACAGCTATGACGTTTCGCTGGCCCTGGGGCTCTGCCAGGGGCCGGTTCGGGCGCTCAGGCGCATCTGGGCGGACGGGCGCCTACTGTGGGAGGCGGGGCAGGACCTGGACGGCCTGGCCGCCGGGCTGCAGCTCTATCCCGGCGACGCGGCGCAGGACCTCAGCCCGGTGATCGAGAGCGTCGAGGGCGCGGGCCGGGTGCCGGCCTATCGCGGCCTGGCCTATGTGGTGCTGGAGCGCCTGGAGCTGGGGCCCTTCGGCAACCGCCTGCCCAACTTCACCTTCGAGGTGGCGCTGCCGCCCGAGCGCACGCGGCTGTCGGATGCATTAAGCGACCTCTGCGCCCGGGCCGGGGTGGCGCCGGTCCAGGCCCTGGCGCTGGAGGGGCAGCCGCTGCGCGGCTATGCCATCCCGCGCATCATGTCAGCGCGCGAGGCCATCGAGCCGCTGCAGCGTGCCTATTTCTTCGACGTGCGCGAACAGGACGGGCAGCTGACCTTCCTGCCCCTGGCGCAGGCGGCGCAAACGTGCATTCCCGAGGACGACCTGGGCTCCTTCGATGCCGATGCGCGGGCGGCCGAGAGCCATGGGGAGGACACGCCGGTGCCGCGGCTGGCCAGCCGGCGGGCCGATGTCCACAGCCTGCCACGCGCGCTGGCGGTGCAGTACGCCGACGTGGCGCGCGACCACCAGGCGGGTGTGCAGCAGGCGCGCCGGCGGGACGCCCTGTCGCGCAGCGAGACGGAGCTGCAGCTGCCCCTGCTGCTGACCGCCGACGAGGCGCGCACCATCGCCGAGCGCAGCCTGGCCCTGGCCTGGCAGCAGCGGGTGACCCACGAGATTACCTTGCCGCCGGCCTATTGCCGGCTGGGGCCCGGCGACGTGGTCAGCCTGGAGCTGGACGGCGGCCGCCTGCAGGGGCGCATCACGGAACGCCGCTTTGCTGCGCCCGGCCTCTTGTCGCTCGAGTTGGTGGCCGACCGCACGGGTCCGGGCAGCGCCCTGGAGAGCGCGGCCCCACCTGGCGTGCCGGCGCTGGCTGCGCGCAACCGGGCGCCGCTGCGCAACAGCCCGACGCGGCTCATCCTGCTGGACCTGCCGGCCCTGCGCAGCCAGGACGCCGGCGCCGGGTTCTATTTCGCGCTGGGGCCCGAGGCGCCGGATCTGCGCTGGCCGGGGGCGCTGATCGAGGGCGGTGGCCAGCCGCAGCCCGAAAGCTTCCGCAAGCTGGCCGAGAGTGAGACGGCCGCGGTCACGGGCTGCGCCCTGACGGCCCTGGCGCCCGGGCCGGTCACTCACTGGGACCGGGCGGCGTCCGTGGATTTGCAGCTGGACGACCCGGAGCGCGAACTGGACAGCCTGCCGGAAGACCAGGTGGCGGCGGGACGCAACCTGCTGTGGCTGGGCGGCGAGATCCTGCAGTTCGCCTCTGCCGAGCTGCTGGGACCGGGAAGCTATCGCCTGTCGCGCCTGCTGCGCGGGCGGCTGGGGAGCGAGGCCGCGGTGGCCGGCCACCAGGCCGAGGAAGCGGCGGTGCTGCTGGACGGGCCGGGGCTGGGGCGCTTCGCCCTGGACGTGAACGACCTGGGCCGGCCGCGCTGGTACCGCGCCGTCACCTGGGGGCGGGACGACGCGGACGCGGAGGTGATGGAGCGGAGCTGCGAAGGCCGGGCGCTGCAGCCCTGGGCGCCGGTGCACCTGCGTGGAGCACGGGCCGCCAACGGCGACCTGACGGTCAGCTGGGTGCGCCGCGCCCGCCTGGACCGGCGTTGGCGCGACGGCTTCGACGCGGCGCTGGAGGACGCGCCCGAGACCTATGAGCTGGAGGTCCTGGACGGGGACGTGCTGGGGGGCGGGGCCGTGCTGCGCCGGGAGACCTGCCCGGCGCCAGCCTTCACCTATACGGCAGAGCAGCAACTGGCCGACTTCGGGACCCTGCCCGCAGCGGTGCGGCTGCGCGTCTGCCAGATCTCCCCGGTGGTGGGCCGGGGTCTAACCACGGAGGCGGAGCTGTGAGCAGCGAAAACGAACAAACCCCCAGGCTGGAACTGCCCTATCTGTTCAGCGGACAGGCGCAGAAGGAGCTGTTCCACAATATGGCGCTGAACCGCCTGGACGCCCTGCTGGCCTGTGTGCTGGCCAGCCGCACCGAGACGGCGCCGCCGGCCGCACCCGAGCCCATGCAGGCCTGGCTGTTGCCGGCCGGGGTGCAAGGGGATTGGGCTGGACAGGCCGGGCGCATCGCGCTTTGGCTGGACGGTTGGGACTTCCTCGATCCGCCGGCGGGCCTCAAGGCCTGGATCGCCGACGAGGACCGGCACCTCTTCTTCGACGGCCAGGACTGGCGCGCGCCGCATGCCAGCCCGGGGCAGGGGCAGCTGGCTGAGAGCGCCGTGCAGCCGACGGGGCTGGCGGCCGCGCTGGCCGACTATGCGCCGCTGGCCGGGGCGGCCTTCACCGGCGATGTGGGGACGAGCGGAAATCTGAGCGCGGCCAACAATATTCACGCGGGGGGCGGCTTCCTGACCCTGGGCGGCGGTGCGGCCGGCCTCTCGGCTGATGGCACCTATTGCTATCTGAAGGACGCCGACGGGGCGACGCGCCTGTTCTTCGGGCGCGCCGGGGCCGACAACCGCGTGATCGTCGAGCTGCAGGACCAGGCCGGTGGCGCCAGCTTCCAGGTGCGCGATTCCGGGGCGCAGAGCGTGGCCAGCGTGAGCTCGCTGGGGGACGCGGACTTTCAGGGTGCGGTGAGCGCCGCCGGCTATGCCAGCGCCGGCCAGGCCGGGGTCAGCGGGAGCTTCCAGAGCGCCGACGGCAAGACCGTCACGGTCACCGGCGGCCTGGTCACCGATATCTCATGAGAGGGGAGGAGGAGATGAGCCTGTACGACAAACCCGACAGCCTGAATACGACCTTCATGGGCCTGCGCGGGGCTTGGATGGGCCTCTGGCGGGCGCTGATCCTGGCTGCCCTGGTCGGCACCGGCAGCGTGGCCTGGCAATCGGTGGAGACCCTGGTGGAGGTGCGCACCGAGCTGCGCCTGATGCGCGAGCAGGTGACCCGGCAGCTGGAGAACCACGACGAGCGCCTGCGCTACCTGGAGCGGGAGTCCGCCTATCGCCCCGCACCCCATCGGTCCACACCCCATCGGTCCACACCCCATCGGCCAACAGGGGAAGAGGAGACAGCTGATGCAACCCGGCTTTGATGGCGTCCACGGCTTCGAATCGGCCCTCGCCTTCGTCCTGGCCTGGGAGGGCGGCGGGGCGGTCACCGACGATCCGGTCGATCCCGGCGGCACCACCCGCTGGGGGATTTCCCTGCGCTTCTATCGCCGGCTTCATCCCGATGCGGACGCCGCGGACATCCGCCGGCTGGACGAGGCCGCGGCGGCGGCGCTCTATCGTGAGCACTTCTGGCAGGCGCAGTTCTGCGACCGGCTGCCGCCGCCCCTGGCGCTGCTGGTCTTTGACATGGCCGTGAACTGCCCGCCCGAGGTGACGGTGCGGACGCTGCAGGAGGCTTGCGGTGTGGACGTGGACGGGCTCTTCGGCCCGGTGACCCTGGCGGCCGCCAGGGATCGGGGCCAGGAGGCGGCGGTGCTGCGCGACCTCTGCGCCGAGCGGGCGGCCTATTACGCCGGGCTGGCCGGCTTCGCGCGTTACGGTCGCGGTTGGCTGCGTCGCACCCTGGCCGCCCACGGCGCCGCGTTGGCGCTGTGCGCGGCGTCAATCGATGTGCGGGAGGGTGTGATTACACGGGCCAGTGCGCGTGATGGGTATCGATGACGAAGGCATGGCGGTGGCGGCCGGGCGCATGGCGGTGCGGATGCGCATGGGGCTCCGGACCTTCCCAGCCTTCGTGTTCATGCTGGTGGTGTTCGTCGTGGACGTGCAGATGGCTGTGATGCTGGGGCGGGTGTTCGTGTTCCAGCACAACAGGATCGCCATCCGGCCAGAGCCGTGCGGCCGCAAGGGTCCCGGTCAAGGCGAGTAGGCCGAGGACAAGGAAGGCGAGCGAGAGTCCGTACTGGCTGCCCAGCCATCCGGCCAGCGGATAGGTCACAAGCCAGCAGGCATGGGAGAGCGAGAACTGGGCCGAGAAAACGGCGGCGCGATCCGCCCCGCGACAGGACTGTTTCAGCAGCCGCCCCGAGGGCGTCAGGACCAGGGAGCTGCCCGCGCCCAGCAGGAACCAGAGAAGTAGCAGGGGACCGAAGGCGGGCTGGAGCAGGCCGAGGAACAGGCTGGCAGTCATGAGGCCGCCGCCCGCCAGCATGAGTGGACGCTGGGCCACTTTGTCGAGCAGGCGCGGCAGGCCGAGCGCCACGACCATGGAGCCGCCACCGGCGGCGGCGAAGGCGAGCGCCACCGAAATTTCCCCCAGGCCCAGGCCGCTGCGCACGTAGACCACGGTGTTCACGATCTGCATGGCGCCGCCGGCGGCCACTGCCAGGCTGAGGGCCAGCAGTCCCTTCAGGCGGGGCGTGCGCAGGTAGATCCTCAGGCCGTGTCCGAGCCGGTCGCGCAGGCTCTGCGGGGCGTCCGTCGCCTGGGCCCGGGGCAGCACGACCGAAACGACCAGCAGGGCCGAGGCCAGGAAAGCCAGGGCGTTCAGCAGGAACAGCAGGTCGAAGCCCATCATCGTCAGCAGCAAGGCGGCGGCCAGGGGACTGAGCAGGTTTTCCAGGTCGTAGGCCAGCCGCGAGAGGGAGAGGGCCCGCGTATAGTGGCTGTCCGTCTCGAGGATGTCGGGAATGGTGGCCTGGAACAGCGGCGTGAACCCGGCGGAACAGGCGTTCAGCAGGAAGATCAGCAGGTAAATCTGCCAGATCTCGCTGACGAATGGCAGGACACCGACAGCCGAGGCGCGCAGCAGGTCGAGCCCGACCAGCAGGCTGCGCCGCGGCAGGCGCGTGGCGTAGGCGCCGACCAGCGGGGCGATGCCCACATAGGCCACCATCTTGATCGCCAGGGCGGTGCCCAGCACCTGTCCGGCCTGCGCGCCGGCCAGGGCATCCGCGAGCAGTGCCAGGGCCACGGTCGTCAGGCCGGTGCCCAGAAGGGCGATCACCTGGGCGGCGAAGAGATGCCTGTAGCGCCTGTCGCTCAGCGGTCCTGAAAACATGGCTCGACCTGCAGCTTGCCGACCCCGGCATTGTCGGCAGCGCGCGCGGCGGAATCAAGACGCAAGGCTGTTGCTGCCTTCGGCAAGGATGGCCGGCGTGGCCTGGCATGAAGAATATTGAGACGGGATGAGGAGGAGGGAACGATGGCCTTTCCGGCCCTGATTGCGGCGTTGGCGCCAGTCTTCGGACAGGTGCTGGACCGCGTGCTGCCCGACAAAGGGGCGCGGAACGAGGCGGAACGCGAACTGACCGCCGCCCTGCTGGCCCATGCCGGCGAGATCGAGCGCGCCGGTGCCGAGATCGTACTGGCCGAGGCGCGCTCGGAACATCCCCTGACGGCCACCTGGCGGCCGCTGCTGATGCTGGTCATCGCCGCGGTGATCGCCAACAACTACCTGCTGGCGCCCTACCTACAGGTCCTGTTAGGCCTGGGCCTGACCCTGGAGCTGCCCGAGCGCCTCTGGGACCTGCTGACGCTGGGCGTCGGCGGTTACGTCGTCGGCCGCAGCGGCGAGAAGATGGTGAAGTCCTGGAAGGGGTAGTGGGCCGCTTGGAGCCTATGCAGGAATTTCCTTGGAAACGTAATTTTGTTTAGCGTTAACTAGGTCGGTTCATGAGTTTCTATGCTAGAAAGCTGGGCAGCGTTGTTCATAAGTGATAAATGAACTCAACTAGCGTTCTAATGTTAACATGGACAAATTACGCCATCTCAATATGATTTGCACTGATCGCATTAGATGCGAGGTGCTTTATAAGGACAAACTATGAGTGTCCGGCTTGCACATAAGACAGACCCATTATTGGCCGGGTTCTTCAGTATTTCTGACGTGGCACGCCTTGTTGGGGTTAAGTCTGCACTGATCAGGAGTTGGCTTACCGGGTATCCGAATAGCAAGTCAGGTCCAATTGTTGATCGTGACTTTGAGGGCACACGTACGGTGAGTTTTCTTGACCTCATGGAATTGCGGTTCATTGCCATATTTCGAGGACAGGGTGTTCCAATGGCAACGATCAGGACAGCGGCAGAGAATGCTCGCAGAGACTGGCAGGTTACTCATCCGTTGGCTTTGTCCCGCGCACAATATGTGACCGACAGGCGCAAGGTATTTGCACGAGTAGCTGAGAAGCACGGAGACAGCACGACACGGGATTTGGTTACTGGTCAGCACGAAATGTGGGACACGATAGAGCAGACGATTGAAAAGGGTGTTGTGTTTGACCCGAAAACGTATCTGGCTCGTATGTGGAAGCCCCGTCCCGCAGAGTTCCCGAGCATAATAATCAACCCTCATGTTGCCTTTGGACGTCCAACAATAGAAGGTACGAAAGTACCGACTACAGCATTGTTTCAACAGTGGAAAGCCGAAGGCAGCAAAGCACGTGTTGCAAAATGGTTTGACGTGCCTCCAGAGTTGGTATCTTCGGCAATAGAATACGAATTGGTGGCTGCTTGATAATTCGTGCCGATGAACACGTCTCCCCGTTCATTGTAGCTGCAATCCGTGATATTGCGATTCGTGACGGCTGGGAAATCACTTCAATCCATGAGGTTGGAGATAGTGGAAGTAGCGATGTACATTGGATCACTAATTTTGCCAATGAAGGCGGCCACGCCATTCTGACAGCAGATAAAGATTTTGTGATTCTTGAGCCGCAGATAAATGCTGTTTTCGACACGGGACTCAAGGTGATACACCTTCCGCCTAAGTGGGGGAACTTCAAAGGTTATTTACAGGCCGCTCACATATTACAGTGGTGGGATAGAATAGAATTAACGTTAGAAGCTATGAGTTCTCGGGAATGTTATCGGCCACCTTGGAACATCAAGGAAACGGGAGAACTCAAAAAGGTGGATATTAATTTCTCCAAGGCGCAGAAGAAGCGAAAGAGAAAGAGTAAGCGGCAGAAATAGCAACTATTAGTCCTCTTTAAGAAAAACTTTTACGCCGTGACAGCGGTAATATGGTGAAATCCTGGAAAGGGAAGGGTGAGGTGCACTGAAAGGATCCAGCTTGCTGAAAGGCCCGCTGTCAGTAACCCGCTTCCTTCTGATGCCGGAAGGCCAGGATGTAGACTGCATCTTCGGCTGGGTCGTGGCGGTAGAGCGCGACATAACCGGAGTCTCCAAACGCGATCACCAACTCGCGCAACTCCGGTGCATCAGGTAGCGGCCGGCCGATGCTGGGTGTTGTTTCCAGGAGCAGGAATTGCTGCTGGATTGCCTGGCCCGCACGCCTGGCCGCTGTCGTGGATTTGGCAGCCAGGAACTGCCGACAGCGTTCCAAACCCTGTACGGCGCCTTCCGTGACGATTACTCGTGGCACTCGGGCGGCGCCTTTTCATCGTCGCTGTCCCAGGTGTTCAGCCAGGTGCGAACTTCCTCGCCCGTCAGATGCCGCCCCGTCTCCTGATAAGCCTCCCAGGACGAGAGAGCTTCCTGCTTGAAGCTCTCGCGCGCCTCCTCGCGCTCGACATACTGCTGGATCGCATCCAGCATAAGCCAATGCGCCGAGCGGCGACGCTGGCTGGCGAGGTTCTGGATACGGCTTTTCAGCGCGTCATCAATCTTGAGGGACGTTGCCATCAGTGGGCTCTTATCACCAAGTATTACCTGATAATACTGTAGTCTTCTTCGGTCCAGCTGTCCAACGCCAAGATCAGCCCTGACCTTCCTCGGCGGCCAGCTTCCTGCGGCGTGCCAGCTCGGCTTCGGATGGAGTGTCAGGAGCAAGCGATGCTTCCGGGAGAGGTCCGGCCGGACGGTAGGTATTGAGGAGGACGCCCTTGGGTGCGCTGCGTGACTCGACCAGGGTCAGGCCACGCGGCGGTACGCCATTTTCGAACAGCCGCTTGCCCTTGCCGAGGACCAGCGGGAAGATCCAGATGTGGAACTCGTCGACCAGATCTGCGGCGATCAGTGCCTGAAGCAGTTCGCTGCTGCCCCAGACGTGCAATGCGGGCCCGTCGGTGGCCTTCAGCTTGCGGATATTCTCAACGGCATCACCGCGCAGGGGGTGCGTGTTCACCCAATCGAAGCTGTCTAGGCTGTTCGTGATGACGTATTTCGCCGCCTTGTTGAAGGCCCGCGCGATGGGATGGTCGCCGGCATAGGGCCAGTAGGCCGCGAATATTTCGTAGGTGCGGCGCCCCAGGAGCAGGTCGAATTCCCCGGACATGATTTCACCCAGGGCCTCGTCCAGGGCTTCATCAAAGAAGGGTGCAATCCAGCCGCCTTGCCTGAAGTCTCCAGTCGGATCCTCCTCCGGTCCTCCAGGCGCCTGCATGATACCGTCGAGCGTGACGTGGGTGATGGCGATGACCTGTCTCATGAGTGTTTCTTCGGCTGCGGGTGGCACCAGTTGTCATGTGCCTTCTTCGAAGGCACAGGCATGACTATCATGGATTGCGCTTTCTGCTAACACAGGGGATCGATCTCTGGTCCTTGGGCGTTGGCAAGGAAAGCGCCAAATGCGCCATTTCTGCATGCATCGTATGAAGATTCGGTCACAGGATATGACAATTCTTGATGAATTTGCGATTCGGCTGCTTTATGATCTGGATTCGCGCAAAAGCCTGACTGGATTCTTCCCATGCCTGAATCGCATTCCCAGACGTCATTCCTGACCCGCCGGAAGGCGCTGGCCGGGCTCGGCCTCCTGGCGCTGACCGGTGGTCTGGCCGGCTGCGGCTCCGGCCGCGACTTGCCCAGCCGCCGCTATGCCCGTTCGCGCAGCGGCTCGGGGAATATCTCCCTGGCCCTGCTGACGGACAGCTCGAGCATGCGGCGTGTCGGTGAGAACATCGACTGGCGCATCTATCATCACGAGGGCGCCGGCGGGAACCACAGCTACCTGGTCAAACAGAGAAGGGGCGCCAATCCCAGGATGAGCCTGCCGTCCGGCTGGTATTACGTGGAGGCGCATCATTCGCGGGGCGTCAGCACGCACACCATCGAGGTCATGCAGAACAACAGCCTGGACTACTATATCGTCCGGGACTGAACGTCTGGACTCTTCCCTGGGAAATGCGCTTTTATGGGACGGTCATGATGGCACGGCTCACCCGCTTTTCCGCACTCCTGTTGCTGGCCCTTGCCTTCGGGCTGTCCGGCGCTGTCGCCAATGCTCTGCCGGAGAAAAACCCGACAGCCGCCGAATCGGATCATGTCCATGGGGCCGCTGATGGCAAGATGGAGTCGGGTGATAGGGCGTATCCCAGGGCTATGGACTCCGAGGATGACGGGCATTCCCATGACCAGCCCGGTGGCTGCAAGACGACGGCCGGGCACTGTACCTCTTTCCAGATGGGGCAGGACAGCTGGTCCGCGGTGCCTGACTTTAACCTGCTGCTCGTGCTGGCCCCATTTGACGAGCACCTGGCGATAGGCGGATTCCTGGAGGTGGAGATACCGCCGCCACGTTCCTGAGAGAGCGGAAGTTCTCATCGACACTCCACCTGCGGTCCGGTGAGGACGGTTTCGGGTGGAGTCTGCGACCCGTTACAGGAACGAGGATAGACATGTTCAAAACGATTTATACGCGCTGCCTTGCCTTGGCAGCGCTGCCCTTCGCTGTCGCCGCGACAGGCGCGCTTGCCAACGGCGCCAACAACGACGGCCATGCTGCGCCCCATGGCACGCCGGGCGAGGCCTCCCAGGTCTCGCGCAGCATCGAGGTCGTCATGGACGACACCCGCTTCGAACCGGAACGCCTGGAGGTCCAGGCTGGCGAAACAATCCGCTTCGAGCTTCGAAACACAGGCGACCTGGTGCACGAATTCAACATCGGGACCCCCGAGATGCATGCCGATCACAAGGAGGAAATGATGGCGATGATGCAACAGGGGATCATGACACCGCAAAGCCTGGATGAGGAGGCGATGGAAGGCATGCATGGGCATGCCAACAGCATTCTGCTGGAGCCTGGCGAGAGCGGCGAGGTCGTCTGGACCTTTCCCGAAGAGACGGATGGGACGCTCGAATTCGGCTGCAACGTGCCGGGGCATTACGCTTCGGGCATGGTCGGCGACTTCGAACTGAAACACTGATGTTCTGCCGGGCCGGAGGGGCGCGTCCTGCCCCTTCGGCTCGGCTGAAGATTCCGAAGACTCAAGGGTGAGACAAATGGCACAGGCACATGGCGGGCATGCAGGTCACATGCCCTCGAGCGGGCGCGGAATGGCGATCTCCGCCTGGCTGACAGGTATCTATTTCTTCATCGAGATGGGCATCGGACTCTGGACCGGTTCGATCGCCGTGATCTCGGATGCCTTCCATACCTTCTCGGCGGTGGGCGGCGTGCTGGTAGCGATTTTTGCCGCGCGGCTGGCGCGGCGGCCGGCGGACGAGGATCGCAGTTTCGGCTGGTACCGGGCGGAGCTTCTGGGGGCGCTTGTCAATGGCGGGTTCCTCCTGGCAATGGCGCTGGTGGTCATCGTCATGGGCGCGATGCGGTTGGCCCAGCCAATCGAACTGCCGCCCACGCCGATGCTGCTGGCAGCGGCCGGCGGCATCGTGACCGAGGTGATCTCGCTGGCGCTGATCTGGAAGCAGAGCCAGAGTGACCTGAACGTGAAGGGCGCGCTCTGGCACATCATCCAGACCTTCATAGGCAGCCTGTTGATCATCATCACCGCGCTGGTGATCCACTTTACCGGTTTCCTCTTGATCGACCCGCTCCTGGGCATGGGCTTCGGCTTCGTTCTGCTCTGGGCGAGCTGGGGCGTTCTGCGGGATTCCGCGCATCTGCTGATGGAGGGCACGCCGGCGGATATAAGCCTGTCGGAGGTCTCGGACGCGCTCAATGCGCTGGAGGGCGTGAAGGACGTGCATCACGTGCACGCCTGGGCCCTGACCAGTGGCCGCTATGTCTTCTCAGGCCATTTGCGGGTGGCGGATGGCGTGGACAGCCAGGCGATCCTGAAAGAGGCGCATGGGATGGTGAAGAAACGCTTCGGATTCTTTTTCGTTACCCTGCAGGTGGAAAGCGCCTGCCTGGATGAATCGGGCGCCGAGGCCATTGATGTGACGCGGCCCGCACCGCAGGGAAGTCAGGAATGAAGACTCTTCTCCTGCTTTTGCTCATCACGCTGTCGGAGGCCACGATTGGTGTCTTCGTGAAGCTTACGGACAGGCTGATCCCGATCCAGACGCTCAATTTCTACGCCCTTGCCTTTGCAGCGGCCTTTCTGATGGCCGTCATGCCCGTGGCGACCGGCCAGTCGTTGCGGTTTCCCCGGGGCAATCTGAAGGACACGATCATCATAGGGGCTCTGATTGCTGCGCAGATAAGCGTTTTCAACTACGCCATGACGCTGGTTCCCATTGCCAACGCCGTGATCTTCTGGAGCATCGCACCCTTCTTCGTCTTCATCTTTTCCGCACTTTTTCTCGGCGAGAAGGCGCGGAAAAGCTATATCGTGATCTTCGCCATCGCCATGATTGGCATTGTGCTCGCCAAGCCACTGGAAGGTGGTCACATGCTCGGCAATCTCGTGGCGCTTGGAGATGGCGCAATCTATGCCGCGATGGTCACCTACATGCGTTATGAGGGGAAGAGCGAGGCCGGTAACGACATCGCCTGGTCGATGCTGGTCGCGGCCCTGATTCTCATGCCGGCGCTCGTTCTGGTGGGCCCCGGCGCGCTCACGGCGACGATTGCCTATGATGCGTTGGGGATGGAGCTGCCGGTGATGCTCTGGGCGGCGGCACTCGGCATTGTGTCGACCGGTTTCGCCTATTTCGGCATCTCCATCGTTCTGAAAACGCTCGATGCCAATGTCTATGCGCTGGTCGACATCATCGTCTCGCCGGTTGTCGCCACGACACTCGGCTTCCTGATCTTCGCCGAGGTGCCGGCGCAGGGGATGATCTATGGCGGTGCGCTCCTGCTCGGGGCCGGCTTCTGGCTCACGCGCGAAATGTCGCGGGGCGCGGAGAGGCGGTCTGTGCATCCCTGTCAGTGTGCCTTGGGAGGCGTAGCAAATGCAACTAGATAAGGGGTCTTGTTCCTATCTGCGTTCTGTCTGAGCGGGGGAATGCTTAACTGCCCCATGAAGCCATCAATCGCTTGACCTTCCATGCACTGGAACCTCCACATTCATCCTGTAATGCGGACCGACCGAAGGGCTGTCCCATGAAGGAAGGACTTCAGGAATGTGTATCGGCCTGATGACCTCACCTGCCGCACACTGTTCTGTAGATCCGCGCAGAAGGGCTACCCCATATCGCATTCCCTTACAGGAAAAGGAGAAAACGCCATGATGAGTGGGAACAGGCTGTACTCAGTTATGTTTGCTGGAATTCTTCTGGTTGCAAGCTCGGCTTCGGCGCTTGCCCAGAACGAGAACGATAACCAGGAGACACATCATCCCGAGCAAAACCAAAGTACCGACCAGCCACAACCCGGTGCAGCTGAAAGGCCGGGCGGTATGCCCGGCATGATGGGCACGATGCCGGGTATGAGGCAAATGATGCCAGACCAGGAAGGTATGGGCCGGATGGGGCCCGGCATGATGAGCCAGATGGGGCCCAGTATGATGGGTCGCGGCATGATGGGTGGCGGTATGATGGGCCAGATGGGACAAGGTGCGATGGGTCAGGCTCAAATGCCCATGGCTGGAATGATGTGCCCCATGATGCAAGCGATGACGGGAGTCGGCGGTCACGGAAAGGGGCACCCCGGGATGGCTGGTCCAGGCATCCTCTACGGGATCCCGGAGAATGCGCAGAACGAGATGACACCGGACCAGGTGCGTGGACTCCTTGAGAGGAGACTGGCGCATCACGGCAATCCCCGTCTGGAGGTTGGAGATATCGTGGCGGAAGGCGAAGCCACAATTACGGCGGAGATCGTCACAGTCGACGGTTCCCTGGTGCAGAAACTGGCGTTCAATCGCTTTCCGGGCCTGGTTCGACAGATCACCGAATAAGTGTCGCAAGGCCGAAAGCAAGATCACACGAGTCTGTCAGCAGCCGCGTCACATCAGCTCAGCTGGTATGCGGGTCTCAGGCGCTATCTTGCCGTGATGGCTGTGGGCAATCTTCTCTGGGAGTTTGCCCACATGCCGCTTTTTACTCTTTGGGAAACCGGGTTACCGGGCGAGATTGTTTTTGCGGCGTTGCATTGCACGGCTGGTGACATCCTGATCGCGCTATCGGCGCTGACCGCCTCCCTTCTCCTCTTCGGAACGGAGCAATGGCCCGGACAGGGCTATTGGCGGGTGGCCTTGCCAGCCATAGGGATCGGCCTTGGCTATACTCTCTTCAGTGAGTGGTTGAACATAGAAGTACGGGAAGCCTGGGCGTATCGCGAAGTCATGCCGGTGGTGCCTGTCCTTAATGCAGGGATTACGCCTCTCGCCCAATGGGTGATTCTGCCAAGCCTTGCCTTCTGGCTAGCGGCAAGAGGACGGGGCGGGCCATAACCCGTCGGCTTTGAAGGCCTGTGCCATCTTTGTCTTTCCCTCAGCCGCCGTTGCCGGTGGTGCCCTGAACGGAATAGCCGTGTCTTACCTGCCTTGGTCTTCCAGTCTGGCAGAAGGCCTCGTGAGGGACGGGCAAAACAGGTGGTTTGCCGGTCCTTGTCACGCTAGTTTCCCGTCTTCACACGGCACTGGGACGGCAGGGCGCTGGGAAAAAACGTGATGGCGGGGCAGGAACGATTGACGCGGTTGCAGGCGCAGCGGATTGCCCTGGCCGCTCAGGGGTTCACCGGACGGAAGCCGGCGTCACGGGTCGAGCGCCGCCATCTGCTGCGGCTTCTCGATCGCATCGGTCTGTTTCAGATCGATTCCGTCAATGTTGCCCAGCGGGCCCAGTACATGCCGGCGTTTTCCCGGCTTGGTGCCTACGACACGAGCATCCTCGACCGCGCCCAGGCCCGGCGGCCGCGTGCGCTGTTCGAATATTGGGCCCATGAGGCCTCGTTGCTGCCGGTGGAGATTGAACCGCTGCTGCGCTGGCGCATGGAACGGGCGCGGCAGGGACGCGGCATCTACAGCGGTCTCGCCACCTTCGGCCGCGAGCGCCGCACCGTCATCGACCATGTTCTGCGGGAGGTCGAGCGGAATGGTCCGCTGACCGCGGCTGACATCGATGGCCACCGCGGCGCCAGTGGCTGGTGGGAATGGAGCGAACCCAAGAGGGCACTGGAGTGGCTGTTCTGGGCCGGGCTGGTGACCACGCATTCGCGCGGCCCCAACTTCGAGCGGCTCTATGACCTGCCCGAACGCGTGCTGCCGCCGCAGATCACGGCCCGCCCGACGCCCTCGCCCGCCGATGCGCAGCGCAGCCTCATGGAGATCGCGGCAAAGGCCCATGGTGTGGCCACGGCAAGCGACCTGCGCGATTATTTCCGCCTTGCCCCGGAGGATGCGCGCCCGCGTATCGAGGAACTTGTGGAAGACGGCGTGCTGGTTCCGGTGGCGGTGAAGGGCTGGACAAAGCAGGCCTATCTCCACCGCGCTGCCCAGCGCCCCCGCAAAGTCGAGGCCCGCGCCCTGCTGGCCCCGTTCGACCCCTTGATATGGGAGCGCTCACGCACCGAACGCTTGTTCGACTTTCACTACCGGATCGAGATCTACACCCCCGCCGAAAAGCGCGTTTACGGATACTATGTCTTCCCGTTCCTCCTGGGAGAGCGGATCGTCGCCCGGGTCGACCTCAAGGCCGATCGCCGCGCCTCTGCCCTGCAGGTGCAGAGTGCCTTCGCGGAAAGGAAGGCCCCGCCGGAAACGGCCGCCGAGCTGTTCAAGGCGCTGACCTCGATGGCCGCCTGGCTTGGCCTCGAAAGGGTGGATATCCGCCACCAGGGGGACCTGGCGCCGCAGCTCAAGGCAACAGCCGAAAGTTGAACATGGGTCTAGAGGGGAAGTGCGGCAGCCGCCGGTTTGACTGAGCCTGCCTTGGCGAACTTCTCCGGATGCGGGAGCCGCATGGTTGTCGATTGCTTGTCCCGGGGCGAGGGCGTAACTTCCGCCCGTGGCCGGGGGGCCGGTCGTTCTCGTGGGGGAATAGCATGGATTTTCGCCCGGTTGGTTTTATCCTGGGCTTCCTGATCCTGGCGCTGGCCGGGGCCATGGCTTTTCCGGCCCTGCTGTCACTTCAGGTAGGTGACGGGGAGTGGTTCGGATTTCTGGCATCCTTGGGGGCCGCCGTTTTCCTGGCTGGCATCCTGATCCTCAGCCAGCGGCCCGGGCGGATCGAGCTGAGCCGGCGACAGGCAGTCCTGCTGACCTGTCTGGCCTGGTCCGTCCTGCCGTTGATCGGGTCCCTGCCACTGCTTTGGTCGGACTTGGGGCTGTCCCCGGCCGATGCCGTCTTCGAGAGCGTCTCCGGACTGACCACGACTGGGTCGACGGTTCTCTCGGGGCTCGACGGGATGGCGCCCAGCCTGCTGTTGTGGCGCTCCATGCTGCAGTGGCTGGGCGGCATCGGCATCATCGCCATGGGCATTGCCATCCTGCCTTTCCTGCGCGTGGGCGGCATGCAGATCTTCCGGCTGGAATCCTCGGACCGTTCCGACAAGGTGGTGCCGCGCGCCAACGACTTTGCCAAGCTGCTGATCTCCGTCTATCTGGGTCTCAGCCTTCTCTGCGCCATCGCCTATGCGGCCGCCGGCATGAGCGGTTTCGAGGCGATCAACCACGCCATGACGACCATTTCCACCGGCGGCTATTCCACCTCCGACGCTTCCCTGGGTCATTTTCAGCAACCGCTGGTGCAGTGGCTGGGCACCTTCTTCATGATGGCAGGTGCGCTGCCTTTCGTGCTCTACATCCAGATGCTGCGGGGGCGGCCCTACCTTCTGTACCGGGACAGCCAGGTCCGCACCCTGCTGGCCTTCCTGCTGGGTGTGACGCTGCTGCTGGCCTTCTGGCTTGTCTTCATCAAGGGAGAGGGACTCCTGGACGCCCTGCGCCTGGCCGCCTTCAACGTCACCTCGGTGGTCACCACGACCGGCTATGCCACGGACGACTATACCCTCTGGGGTCCCTTTGCCGTGGTGGCCTTCTATTTCCTGATCTTCATGGGCGGCTGTTCCGGATCCACTGCGGGCGGCTTCAAGATCTATCGCCTGCAGATCCTGGTCCAGCTGTTCACCATCTCAGAGAAGCGCATGATCACGCCGAACGGGATCTTCTTCGCCCGCTTCGGCGGCAAGCCCATCGACGAGGAGGTCATGCATTCGGTGGCGAGTTTCATGGTGCTGTTCGTGTCCACCATTGCCGCGATTGCCATGGCCCTGGGTTTCATGGGCCTGGACTTCCAGACCGCCTTCAGCGGCGCGGCAACCGCCGTCGCCAACGTGGGACCGGGCATCGGTCCCATTATCGGCCCTGCCGGCAATTTCGCCACCCTGCCCGATACGGCGAAATGGCTGCTCTGCCTCGGCATGATCATGGGGCGGCTCGAAGTCCTGACCCTGGCCATACTGGTGATGCCCGAATACTGGAGGCCTTGAAGCGGTATTCACCAGGGCGTGGTCCTGACGATACTGGACAGTACCACTCAGTGGCGGGCGAAGACGGCCTGCTTGCCACCTTTGGTGAAGACGATGACATCGTAGGGCTGGCTGCGGTCCCCCTGCTCCATGCCGGGCGAGCCGAGCGGCATGCCCGGAACGGCCAGACCCTGCGCCTGGGGCGCGGCCTCGAGCAGCCGTGCGACGTCTTCAGCAGGCACATGCCCCTCGATCACATAGTCGCCCAGTACGGCGGTGTGGCAGGAAGCCAGATCCGGCGTGATGCCGTAGCGCTCCTTGACCGGGGTCAGATCTTCAACGTCATTGACTTCTACAGCGAAGCCGGCCGCGCGCATATGATCCACCCAGGCTTCGCAACAGCCACAATAGGGCGACTTGTAGACCTCGAGCTTTTCCGCGGCCAGGGCCGGCAGAGAGAGCTGCAGCAGGGCCAGGAGTAGGCTGCCGGCCAGTACCAGAGCCGGGAAGAGGCGGAATCTCATGGTCATACCTGTAAATCCTTGTGTAGGGGACTCAGTCCCGCAGGTGCTTCTTGCGATTCTGATATTCCTCTTCGTCGATCTCGCCGCGGGCGAAGCGTTCCTTGAGGATCTCGAGGGCGCGGTCTTGACTGTTGCCTTTGCTGTGGGTGCTGTCCCCAATGCCCAGGGCGCGCAGGACCAGCACCACGCCCAGGATCAGCAGGCCGAAGACCAGGAGCATCATGATCGGGCCCATGAACCAGCCGCCCCAGCCGTCCATCATGTGGTAGCCATAGGAATTGCCCGACTGGGCCAAAGCCGCGGGTGCTGCCGTGACCGCCATGGCCGAAGCAAGGGAGAGAGTGGATAAGGCTTTTACCATGATAGGGGTTCCTTCTGCCGGATGAAGGCTGTTGGATAGACCCACAATTTGGGGCTTCCAGCAGGAGGAAGGTCAAGGGATTTCCGCCTTACTTCGCATTCGGCATGAACAGCTGTTCGCCACCCAGCTTGTAGTCGGCGATGGCCTGCTGGCCGACGTCGGAGACCAGCCAGTCGATGAAGGCCTGGCCGTCCTCCGCATTCACGTTCTCGTGGCGCTCGGGGTCCACCAGGATCACACCGTACTGATTGAACAGGCGGTTATCCCCCTCGACGAGGATTTCCAGGTCGCCCCGGTTCTCGAAGCTGATCCAGGTGCCGCGATCGGCAAGGCTGTAGGCCGGCATCTGGGCGGCGGTGTTCAGGGTCGGGCCCATGCCCTGGCCCAGTTCGCGGTACCAGGAGCCCGAGGGCTCGATGCCCGCTTCCTCCCAGATGGCGCGTTCCTTCTTGTTGGTTCCGGACTCGTCGCCGCGCGAGGCAAAGGCGGACTCCGTCTCGGCGATGGATGTGAAGGCGTCGACGGCGTCCGCCCCGCCGGCGATGTCGGCCGGATCCTTGGCGGGGCCGACGATGATGAAGTCGTTGTACATCACCTCGACGCGCGCGACGCCGTAGCCGTCCGCAACGAACTTCTCCTCGGCCGGCTTGGCGTGCACGAAGACCACGTCGGCATCGCCGCGGCGTCCGGTCTCCAGGGCCTGGCCGGTGCCCTGGGCGATCACGCGCACCTCGATGCCGGTTTCCTCCTCGAACAGGGGCAGGAGGTGATCGAACAGGCCGGAGTTCTCGGTCGAGGTGGTCGAGGCCACGGTGATGACGTCGTCCTGGGCGGTGGCCGGCAACGCCATCAGGGCGGCGGCCAGGGCCGTGGCGGAAAACAGGGTCTTGACGGTGTTCATGGGGGTGCTCCCTGGCATCAGTGGTTAGGGGGCGCTCACCAGAGCAACTCGCCCTTCACGAAGGCACGGGCTTCCTCGGTTTGCGGTTGGCTGAAGAACTGATCCGCGGGTGCCTGCTCCAGAAGCCGGCCGTGATGGAGGAAGAGAACCTCGTCCGCGATACGGCGGGCCTGGCCCAGGTCGTGGGTGGTCATGACGATCTTCACGCCCTCGTCATGGATGGACTGGATCATCTGCTCGATGGCGCGGGTGGCGGCAGGGTCCAGGGGCGAGGTGGGCTCGTCCAGGAAGAGGACCTGCGGCCTGAGGGCCCAGGCGCGCGCAATGGCCAGGCGTTGCTGCTCGCCGCCCGACAGCGTGCGGGCCGGCCGCTCGGCCAGCGCGCTCAGGCCGAAGTGCGCCAGGGCCGCTACGGCGCGCTCGGCCTGCTCGGCGCGTGGAACGTCGGACACGGAGAGAGCATGGATCAGGTTGGCACGCGCCGTGCGCCGCAGCAGGACCGGGCGCTGGAAGACCATGGCGTGGCGTTTGGTGGCGTTGCCGCCGGCTGGCCCAGACCAATCGATCCGGCCGCCCGTCGGCCTGAGCAGGCCGTGGCAGAGCCGGAGCGTCAGCGACTTGCCGGCACCGTTCGGCCCCATGATGACGGTCCGGCTGCCGTCCAGCAGCTTGAAGCCGAGGCCGCGGAGCAGTTCCTTGCCGCGCACGGCATAGCGCAGGTCCGCGACTTCGAGCGGCAATATGGAAAGCGTGCCGTGCATGGATCAGGCCGCCTGCCGCTGTGCGATGCGGCTTGAGAGGAAGGCTCCGGCGTTCAGGACCAGGGTGAGCAGCAGCAGGATGATGCCAAGGCCGAGCGCGAGCGCCAGGTCGCCCTTGGCGGTTTCGAGCGCGATGGCTGTGGTCATGGTACGGGTGTAGCCGGCGATGTTGCCGCCCACGATCAGCACCGCGCCGACCTCGGCCATGGCACGGCCGAGCCCGGCCAGGATCACGGTGACCAGGCTGAAGCGCCCGTCCCAGAGCAGTGTCGGGATGGCGCGCAGGGCCGAGGAGCCCAGCGAGCGCAGCTGTTCCTCGTACTCGCTCCAGAGCTCGTCGATCACCGAGCGGGTGAGCGAGATGATGATCGGCGTGATCAGCAGGCTCTGGGCAATGATCATCGCAGTGGGCGTGAAGAGCAGCTTCAGGAAACCCAGCGGGCCCGTGTTGGAGAGCGCCAGATAGACGATCAGACCGGCCACCACCGGCGGCAGGCCCATCAGAGCATTGAAGACGACGATCACCGCGCCGCGGCCCGGAAAGCGCGCAAGCGACAGTGCGGCGCCCAGCGGCAGCCCGATCAGGCAGGACACCAGCACGGCCGTCAGGGTGACGCGCAGGGACAGCGCCACGATCTGGGCCAGGGCCGGGTCGCCGCTGAGGATAAGGTGAAATGCGGTCAGGAACGCGTTGTCGCCGTCCATGGAAAATCCCTGAAAGTTCAGTAGATTATGGACAGAAAGGTAAATATCGACAAGAATGGAATAATTGCAGTCAAACAGGGTTATATGCAATGGACCTGATGACCACGACCGAGGTCGCGGACTACCTGCGCCTGAAGGAGCGCACGGTCTACGAGATGGCATCGAAGCGGCAGATACCCTGCACGCGCGCCACCGGAAAGCTGTTGTTCTCGCGCAAGCTGATCGAGCGCTGGGTGGAAGGGCGCACGGATCTGCCGCTCGGTTACGATGCCGCGCCGCCGCCGATCTATGCCGGGTCCAGCGAACCGCTGCTGGAATGGGCGCTGCGGGAGTCGGGCAGCGGTCTGGCCCTGCTGACCAGCGGCAGTCGTAACGGCCTGGAACGCCTTGCCCAGGGCGAAGCCCTGCTGGCCGGTCTGCACATCAAGGATCCCAATGGCCCGGGCTATAACGTCGAGACCATCGGGCGCGAGATTCCCTTTCCCGACATCGTGGCCGTGCGTTTTGCCGAGCGGGCGCAGGGCCTGCTGGTCGCGCCCGGCAATCCGCTGGATATCGGGGACCTGGACGACCTTGTCGCGCGGCAGCCGCGTGTCCTGCTGCGCCCTGAGGGCACGGGCAGCCGCAGCCTGTTCGATGCACTGGTTATGGCGCGGGGCCTGGACGAGTCCAGGTTGAACAGGCTGTCCGGCGAGGCCCAGACCGAGGGCGACCTGGCCACGATGATCGCCGATGGCGAGGCCGATTGTGGCCTGGGCATTGCCGCGGTGGCCGGGCGCCACGGTCTGGACTTCGTTCCCCTGGATGTCTGGGAATCCTTCGATCTGGTCCTGCGCCGGCGGGATTACTTCGAGCCGCCGGTCCAGAAACTGATGGCCTTCCTGCGCAGTGACGCCTTCCGACGCCGGGCCGAAAGCCATGGCGGCTATGACCTGGGACAGCAGGGGCAGGTGACCTATAACGGTTGATGCCCGGATATGGCTTGGGCTGGGGGCGCTGGGAAAGTTCCTTGCCGTGATCTTCGCTGCAGGGATCTTCGTTGCACTGGGCGCCTTCAGGCACTAGCGTGTGCGCCGTTTTGCCGACTGCACAAAAGACAAACGGACCCATGGACCTTAAAGATCATATCCGCTCGGTTCCCGATTTTCCCAAGCCGGGCATCCTGTTCTATGACATCTCGACCCTGCTGATGCATGCCGAAGCCTGGCAGGAAACGGTGCACCGCCTGTCGGACGCGGTGGCGCCCTACAAGCCCGACATGCTGGTGGGCATCGAATCCCGCGGCTTCCTGACCGCAGCGCCCTTGGCGCACCAGATGGGGATCGGCTTCTTCATGGTCCGGAAGAAGGGCAAGCTGCCCGGCGAGACGCTGGAATACAGCTATGGCCTGGAATATGGCAGCGATACCATCGAGATCCAGGCCGACGCCGTGAAATCCGGCCAGCGTGTGGTGGTGATGGACGACCTGCTGGCCACCGGCGGTACGTTGGATGCTTCGGTGCAGCTGCTGCGCAAGGCCGGCGCCGATGTGGCTGCGGCCGCCTGCATTATCGAGCTGTCCTTCCTGGAGGGGCGCAGCAAGTTAGATGTGCCGGTCCATGCCCTGGTGTCCTACGACTCCTGAATTCCATCGATCTGCTGGGAGCGGCGCTGGTTTCGCATCCCCCAAGCTGTCTCCCTCTGTATCTTTTATTGCGTCAATGGCGGCCGCTGTAGAATCCTCTCGCCGTTAACGAACCTTTCATGGCAGGATCGTAACTTATACACGCGCGGGGCTGTTGCAGACTGCTTAGCGCCAGCGATTGTCTTGGCCTCAGATACGGAGTGTGGATGTCAGTTGGGGTGATCCTCTCCGCAGCACTGGCCGCGGGCCTGCCGGTCTGTGCGGGCCTCTGGCTGGGCTGGACCTTGCACCGTGCGCGCCGGCGGCAGCGAGAGCTGGAGGCACGGCTGGCGGAGCTGGAACGGAAACAGGCCGCACTGCAGGAGATCACGGAGGAGTGGCAGTGGGAAACCGATGCCGAACATCGCTTCACCTGGTTTTCCGACAACTACGTCAATCTGACCTGCCATCCGGGCGCCAACTATATCGGCAAGACCCGCGGGGAGATCATGAACCTGGAGGTCGAACCGGGCCTTTGGGAACAACATCTCCGCGACCTTGAGGCACATCGTCCCTTTCGCAACCTGATCTACATGTGCCGGGGGCACGACGGCGGCCTTCGGGTCTTCCGCACCTCGGGCCAACCGCGTTTCGATGCCGGGGGCACCTTCCTGGGGTATCGCGGTGTGGCCAGCGATATCACCGGGGTTGCCAGCGCCGGGAAGCAGGCGGACGTGGCGCAGCAACGCCTGCAGGAAGCTGTGGACTCCATGCCCCAGGGCCTGGCGCTGTTCGACGCGAACGAGGAGTTGATCGTGGCCAACAAGGTCTATCGCGACAGCTTCTCGACCCTGGACCACGGCGCAGGTATCAAGTCCGGTATCACCTTCGAGGAGGTGGCCCGGGCTGCTCATTCTCAGAGGTTGACCAGGGAATGGGATGTCAATGACGAGGCCGCGATTCAACGGCGCTTGGCGATCTATCGCAATCCGCCCTATCGCATCGAGCTGAGCTACAGCGTCGATCGCACGCTTGAGGTCACGGGAAACCGCACCGCCGAGGGTGGACAGGTCATTCTCTGGTCCGATATCACCGAGATGAAGCGCCGCGAGAGCGCCCTGACCCTGCTGGTCACCGGACCGGCGCGTGGCCGCGATTTCCTGGAAACGGCCTGCGAGGCCCTCTCGGTCCTGCTGAATTATCGGTTCGCGGGCATTGCCCAACTGGAGGCGAACGAAGACCGGGCGCATGTGCTTTCATGCTGGCTGGACGGCCAGGCGGGAGAGACCTTCAGCTACGACCTGGAGGGGACCCCCTGTGACGGCGTCTACAGGGACTCCTCTCACTGCTACATTGCCGAAAATGCCGACGCGCGCTTTCCCGAAGACGAAATGCTGGTTCAACTTGGAGGGCAGGCTTTTGTCGGCGAGGCGCTCTTCAGCCAGAATGCCGAGAAGATCGGGCATATCTTTGCCGTTCATGACCAGCCGGACAGTGAGAAAGAGCGCCACAGGGACATCGTCAACCTGATTGCCCGCTGGGTGGCTACAGAGCTGGAACGCCGCGAGGCCGAGGAAGAGCGCCTGCAGCAGGCGCGCCTGCTGCAGATCTTCTTCGATCACATGACCGAAGGCATCAAGGTCGTCGACAAGGACTTGCGTGTCCTGGCCTACAACAAGCGCTTCCTCGAGGTTGCCAATATATCGCCGGAACTGATGGCCAGGGGCGATTACCGCGAGATCATTCGCCAGAGCGCCCGGCGCGGGGATTACGGCGAAGGCGATGTGGAGGAGTTGGTGCAGCAGCGGATCGAGCGCCTGTTCCTGCCGCGGCCCTGTGTCACCGAGGAGGTGCGGCCCAATGGGCGCAGCCTGGAAATACGCAGCAATCCCCTGCCTGACGGGGGCGTGGTGGCGACCTATATCGATGTCACGGACCGCAAGCAGGCCGAGGAGCGCCTGCGCGAGAGCGAGCATCGCTATCGCCTGATCTCGGACCTGGCCTCGGACATGGTCTTCTCCTATGGCCTGGATGAAAACGGCCGCCTGGGCCTGGAGTGGCATGCCGGCACCCTGCTGTCCCGCCTGGAGCTGCCCGGCTTGCCGGAGACGACCGATGACTGGGAGAACCTGGTCGTCAACGAGGACCGCCCGGTGCTGCGTCAATGCCTGTTGCGCCTGGCCCGGGGCGAGGACTGTTCGGAGGAGGTGCGCCTGCAGTCCAACGGCGACAAGCCGCTCTGGGTGCGCATCCTGGCACGCGGCGAGCACGACTTCGAGAGCGGGCGCCTGAAACGCGTCCTAGGTGCCGTCCAGGACGTGAGCGAGCGCCGCAATGCCGAGGCCGAGATGCTGCAGGCCATGCAGGCGACCGAATTGGCCAACCGCACCAAAAGCGAATTCCTGGCCACCATGAGCCACGAACTGCGCACGCCGCTGAATGCCATCATCGGTTTTGCCGAGATCATGGAACACCAGATGCTGGGGCCTCTGGGTGACGAGCGCTATCGCGCTTACAGCCACGACATTCGCGAGAGCGGCACGCATCTGCTGCAGATCATCAACGACATCCTGGAGGTCTCGAAGGCCGAGGCCGGGCGCCTGGAGCTTTTCGAAGAGGCCTTCCGCCTGCAACAGCTCGTCGAGTCCTCGATCCGGCTGGTCCAGCACCGGGCCGAGAACAATGGCATCGACCTGGACTACACCATGGCGGTGCCTCAACTGATGCTTTATGCCGATCAGCGGCGCCTGAAGCAGGTGCTGCTGAACGTCCTGTCCAATGCCATCAAGTTCACGCCGGAGGGCGGCCGGGTTCACCTGGAAGTGGTCCACGTCCAGGAGAGCGGGGTGGACATCACCATCCGCGACAGCGGCATCGGCATCGGCGCCGAGGATATCCAGCGCGTCTTCGAGCCCTTCACCCAACTGGACAGCGGACTGGGCCGGCGTCACGAGGGCACGGGGCTGGGCCTGCCGCTCAGCCGGACTCTTGTGGAACTGCACGGTGGTGAATTGATCCTGGAATCCACACCGAACGAGGGGACGCTGGTGACCATCCATCTGCCGCCGGAGTGCCTGGTCGAAGGCCAGGGTGCGGCCTTGCAGCAGCACGCCTCAGGGAGCGCCTGACGCGCCGATTGGATCCCTGCTGCAGGAAATGTGAGGCTTCAGAATCCGGCCGAGCGCGCGAAGCTTTCCGCAAACTCCAGAAGGGCCCGGTCGCTGCCGCGCGGCCCGATCAGGGACAGGCCCAGGGGACAGCCCTGCCGCGTGGTGACGGGCAGGCTGACCTGCGGCAGGCCGGAGAGGTTGGCATAGCTGGTGATTGCCATGACGTCGAGGCGTTGCCGGAACAGCGTGTCGGCATCGGTGCCCAACAGGGGGGCGATATCCGGAGCCGTCGGCAGGACCATCAGGGCGTCGTCGCCCAGCAGGCTGTCCAGCCGCGTGCGCACGTCAGCCATCAACGCGCGGCATTGGGCCAGCTTGTCGGTCATGCCGGCCACTTCCTTGGCCCAGGTCATGCGGGCCTGCAACTCGGGGCCAAGGGTCGGTGCGCTTTCCTGGATCCAGGGGCCATAGCTGTCCCAGGCTTCGGCCGCCTGCAGGTGACGGAAGCCGTCGCTCCAGCTGTCCAGGCCGCCATCCGCCTCGGCCGGGCTGACCGGTTGGCGCTTGCCCAGCCGCATCTCCAGCCGCTCGACAAAGACCTCCAGCTTTGCAGCCACCTCCGCATTCAGGCGGGCAAAGGCCTCGCTGGCATAAAGCAGCCGGTCGAAGGCGAAGCTCTTTTCATCCGCGCCCAGCAGCACTTCACCCACCGCACGGAAGGTTTCCGGATCGCGGGCGAACCAGCCTACTGTGTCGAAGGAAGGCGCCAGTGGAGCCACCCCGTCGATGGGGATACGTCCATGGGTGGGGCGCAGGCCATAAAGTCCGCAGTAGGAGGCCGGTATGCGGACCGAGCCACCGGTATCGGTGCCCAGCGCGCTGTCGCAGAGGCCGCCGGCCACGGCCGCCGCCGAGCCGCAGGAGGAGCCGCCCGTCGTGCGTCCGGGGGCATTGCTGTTGGCTGCGGCGCCGTAGTGCGGGTTCTGGCCGCTCAGGCTGTAGGCGAACTCGTCGGTGAGCACCTTGCCCACCATGGCCGCCCCGGCGTCCAGCAGGCGCGTCACGCTTGTGGCCGTCGTCTCGGCCGGCCCGTGGGTGCGGCGGTAGTCGGGGTTTCCGCAGCCGGTCACATGGCCGGCAATGTCATAGATATCCTTGACCGCGAATTCCAGTCCCGAGAGGGAACCGGGCGCGTTGGGCGGCAGCGTCAGGCGCGTGCCGGGCATGAAGGCGTTCAGGGGATCGTGGCCGGTAGCCTGGCCAGCCTCTTCCCCCGCAGTCTGGGGCTGTGGGGTGTCTGTCATATCTCGCGTGCACCTTGTGTGTCTTCCGTTTCGTTCGTGCCGTTTCCTTTGGGCGCGCTCTCCGGCCTGTCCTCTGGCGTCTCATCCAGGCGGGGAATGACGATGTCGCCGTCCTCATTGATGCGGGGCATGCCATAGCGCGGCAGGATCTCGACCAGCCCGGCCATGCTTTCCGAAAGACGTGCCAGCATTTCCTGGATCAGGGTGCGGGCCTCTTCCGGCAGGGCATTCTCTTCGCCGGATGTGCCTTCTTCCTGAGTGTCCTCTTCCGGTACCTCCTGGGCGGCAGCGGGGGAAAGCGCCAGCAGCAGGGCTGCAAGGACCAGGGCGGGCAGTCGCAGCGTACTTGGAATGGCGAAGCGTGTCATCATGGGGCCAAGTCTAGGACAGAGCCTTGGCCAATGCCACTGCCGATACCGAGGGCCGGAGGAATTAATCGAAGACTACGGGCAGGACCGAGAGCACCAGCAGGGTTGCCATGGCGATGTTGAAGACCTGCAGGCGCCGGCCGCTGGCCAGGAAACGGCCCAGCCCCGAGCCCAGCAGGGTCCAGGCCGAGACGCAGGGAAAGGCCACCAGGGCAAAGAGCGCGGTGATCAGCAGCACCTCGGCAAAGACGCTTTCGCCGCCGCTGGTATAGGCGGCCACGGCACCGGTCGCCATCATCCAGGCCTTGGGATTGACCCACTGGAAGGCCGCCGCCTGCAGGAAGGTCAACGGCGGGCGGCTGCTGGCCTCGCCTTGCTTGCGGGTGGTGGCGATGCGCCAGGCCAGCCACAGCAGATAGGCGACGCCGGCCCACTTCAGGACGTCGTGCAAGGCCGGAAAGGCGCGGAACAGTCCACCCAGGCCCAGGCCGACGGCCAGGACCATGACCGGGAAGCCGATCGCGATGCCCAGCATGTGCGGCAGGGTGGCGCGATAGCCGTGGTTCACGCCCGAGGCGGTGACCATGATGTTGTTGGGTCCCGGCGTGATCGTGGCGACAAAGGCGAAAGCCGCGATCACCGGGATCAGTTCCGGGGCAGGCAGCATTTCAAGCACGATTCTTCGACTCCCGACCTGTCAGCACCGCTGACCTAAAGGATTGCGCCAGTCTGAAAGCTGCGTCAAATGCGCTTTGCGGATGGCTGTCCTGCCGCGGGTTCCGGCCGTGCCGCTTGGATCAGGCAGCTTCCGAGGACTTGTTCTTGGAGCTGTCCTTGGAACGGGTGATATAGGCCATGGCGCAGTGCTCGGCGCAATAGGGGCGGCCGGGCGCGGCCGGGCTTTCGCAGAAGTGGAAATCCGGCTGCGAGGGGTCGCCGATGGGCCACTGGCAGCTGCGGTTGGAAGGTGCCGCGCTTTCGGCCGGCTTCGGCGTGCGGGAGACGGGCTGCGGGCGCGGCGCCGGCTTTGGCCGGCTGGCGCGCGCGTTGATCGCTTCCAGGGCCTGCTCGGAGGGGGGCGGCGCCGCGCTGTCAACAGCCGTCGGGTTACGGTCCTTTGCCGCCTGGGGCTGGGCTTTCGCCCTGGACTTCGCCGCGTTCTCCGGTTCAGCGCCTGCCTTGTCTGTCTCCCTGGACTGGGGGGCCTGGGATTTCTCCCTGGCCGGGGACTGGGGCTGCGAAACCTGCTTCGGGGTGCTCTCCTCTGGTCTGGGCTGGGCCAGCGGCTGTGAGGCACTTTCGGCCGCCTCACCGCTGCTTTCGGAGCGGGGCGGCATGGCCAGGGATTCGCTGCGCTTGCGCTGTGTCGTGGCGTTGCCAGCCTCCTGCTTGCGGATGGGCGAGGGGCGCGCGGCCAGCTTCAGCCGATGGGCCTTGCCCACGACGGCATTCTTGGATATCCCGAGCTGCTTGCCGATGGCCGAGGCAGACTGGCCCTCGTTCCACAGGCGCGTCAGTTCGTCGATGCGGTCGGGTGTCCAAGTCATCGCCCTATTCCCTATATCTTGCGATTTTCCACAGTCTCCCTACGATATCGTGTAGTGGTCGCCCTGTCGAGTCGGGACTGAGTCCCGCCCTTGTGGATAAGCCGGGATTTTGGCGGCGGACTGCCATGCTTCTGCCGGCTGGTTCGAGGGCCCCCTGCGGAGGCCGCCTCACCATGAGTGTTTTAGGGCATTGATTTTAAAGTGAAAAAATATTCTTTCCTTGAGGTGCCCGCGCGGGCGGGCCTCGAAAGGCCTCGGCACAGACCAGGCCTTTGGCCCAGCCCAAATGGCGCATCCTCCTCTTTCCTTGCATGACAACCCCGGCTAGTGTTTTTCCTGCGGGATAAGCTGGGCAAGAAGCATGCGGGGGCAGGACTCATCTTGGAGGGTACAGGCAAGCCAGAAGACGGGAAAACCGCAGACGCACAGGCCTTTATTGCGCGCTGGCAGGAAACCGGCGGCGGCGAACGCTCCAACGCCCAGCTATTTCTGAGCGAGCTCTGCCAGCTGCTGGAGGTGGCGCAGCCCCAGGGTTACGCACCCGAAGCGGACAACGCCTATGTATTCGAGCGGCGCGTGCGCGCCTATCAACTGGAGGACGCGCGCCACCAGGCCAACTTCATCGATCTCTACAAGCGCGACTGCTTCGTGCTGGAGGCCAAGCAGGGAAGCGATGCCAGTGCGGCCGGAATCGGCCGGCGTGGCACCGGCGGCTGGGACAAGGGCATGAAGGCGGCCCGCGTGCAGGCGGAGCGCTATGCCAAGGCCCTGCACGATGCGGACGAGCCCTGGCCCCCCTTCCTGCTGATCGTCGATGTGGGGCACCTGATCGAGGTCTATGCCGACTTCTCGCAATCGGGCAAGACCTACCTGCCGTTTCCCGATCCGGCCGCCCATCGCATCCGGCTGCAGCAACTGGCCGAACCTGACACACGCGCCTACCTCAAGGCCATCTGGGAGGATCCCCAGTCCCTGGACCCCACGCGGCGGGCCGCCCGGGTCACGCGCGAGATCGCGGATCACCTGGCGGAATTGGCGCGCTCGCTGGAACGCGATCACCAGCCCGAGAAGGTGGCGCAGTTCCTGATGCGTTGCCTCTTCACCATGTTTGCCGAGGACGTGGGCCTGCTGTCCGAAGAGGGCTTCACGCGCCTGCTGCGCGATCGGCGGGATGATCCCAAGGTGCTGCAGCGTTCGCTGGAATCGCTCTGGAAGACCATGAACAAGGGCGGTTTCGATAGCTTCCTGGGTGCCGAGGTCCTGGTCTTCAACGGCGGGTTGTTCCGCGAGAACACCGCCCTGCCGCTGGCGCCCGGACAGATCGACCTGTTGCTGGAAGCCGCCGCCGCCGATTGGCAGGAGGTGGAGCCCGCGATTTTCGGGACCTTGCTGGAGCGGGCCCTGAACAAGCGCGAACGGCACAAGCTGGGCGCCCACTACACGCCACGTGCCTATGTGGAGCGTCTGGTCCTGCCCACCGTCGTCGAGCCCCTGCGAGAAGCCTGGGAGAACGTGCGCATCGCCGCCGAGCGCCGGCTGGAGGATGGCGAACGCACAAAGGCCATCGAGGAGATCAAGGCCTTTCACCAACGGCTCTGCGACACGCGGGTGCTGGACCCCGCCTGCGGCTCGGCGAACTTCCTCTATGTCACCCTGGAGCACATGAAGCGCCTGGAAGGCGAGGTGCTGAACGCCCTGGAGGAACTGGGCGACGACCAGCCCGACCTCTATGCCGTCGACCCTCAGCAGTTTCTGGGCCTGGAGGTCAATCCGCGCGCCGCCGTGATTGCCGAGATGGTGCTCTGGATCGGCTATCTGCAGTGGCACTTCCGCACCCGGGCGCGCCGGCAGCTGCCCAGTCCCGTCCTCAAGGCCTACGGCAACATCGAGTGCCGGGACGCGGTCCTGGACTGGGATGGGGAGCCGGAGCTGGTGCGCGACGAGACCGGCCGGCCGGTCGAGCGCTGGGACGGCCTTTCCATGAAGACTCATCCCGTCACCGGCCGTGAGGTACCGGACGAGAGCAAGACGCGTCCGCTCTATCACTTCCGAAATCCGCGCCCGGCCAGCTGGCCACGGGCCGACTTCATCGTCGGCAATCCGCCCTTCATCGGCAACTGGCGCATGCGCGACGAGCTGGGATCAGGTTACGTGGAGACCCTGCGCGCCACCTATCCCCAGGTGCCGGAGTCCGTGGACTACGTAATGTACTGGTGGCACAAGGCGGCCGATCTGGTCGCCACCGGCAAGGCGCAGCGTTTCGGTCTGATCACCACCAATTCCTTGCGCCAGAAGTTCGCCCGCCAGGTCATTGCCAAGCATATGGGCGGGAAGAAGCCGCTGTCGCTCGCCTTCGCGATCCCCGATCACCCCTGGGTGGACGCCGCCGACGGCGCCGACGTGCGCATCGCCATGACCGTAGGCGTGCCCGGCGAGCACCCGGGCCAGCTCCACAAGGTAACGGCGGAAAACCCGGCTGCCGAAGAAGGCGCGCGGGCCCTGCGCTTCGACACGCGCCAGGGGCGGATCCATGCTGACCTGACCATCGGCCCGGACGTGTCGGGCACCCACGCGTTGAAGGCCAATGATGGGCTTTGCTGTCCCGGCGTGAAGCTGCATGGCAGCGGCTTCATCGTGACGCCCGAGGAGGCCGAAGCCCTGGGCCTGGGCCGCCGTCCGGGCCTGGAGCAGCATATCCGGCCTTATCGCAACGGCCGTGACCTGATGGGGCGGCCGCGCGAGGTGATGGTGATCGACCTCTACGGCCTGTCCGCCAGGGAGGTCCTGGCGCGCTATCCCGAGGTCTATCAATGGGTAAGCGATCGGCTGAAGCCAACACGTGATGGGCGCAAGGGAACCACGTCAGATTCAGACCAGTATGCTAAGGATTGGTGGTTGTTCGGCAAGACACGCCCGGAACTTCGCCGGGCGCTTTCTGGCTTGCCACGCTATATCGCCACCGTGGAAACCGCCAAGCACCGTGTCTTCCAGTTCCTGGAGGCCGAGATCCTGCCCGACAACATGCTGGTGAACATTGCGCTGGAGGACGCCTTCTTCCTGGGCGTGCTCTCCAGCCGCATCCATGTCGTGTGGGCCTTGAGTTCGGGTGGAACGCTTGAGGACCGACCACGCTATAACAAGTCGCGCTGTTTCGATCCCTTCCCCTTCCCGGACGCGACAGAGGCACAGCAGGACGAGATTCGTGCGCTGGCCGAGCGGTTGGACGCCTTCCGCAAGGAACGCCAGGCCGAGCAGCCGGATTTGAGCCTGACCCAGATGTATAATGTGCTGGAGGCCCTGCGCGCAGGCCGTGCGCTCAGCGACAGCGAGCAGGCGATCCACGAGAAGGGCCTGGTCTCGGTGCTGCGCGACCTGCACGACCAGTTGGATGCGGCGGTGGCCGCCGCCTATGGCTGGCCTCGGGAGCTGTCGGACGAGGCGATCCTGGAACGCCTGGTGGCGCTCAACCGGACGCGCGCGGAGGAGGAGGCGCGCGGGGAGATTCGCTGGCTGCGCCCCGCCTACCAGAACCCCGAGGGGCAGGCGACACGCACCGCAGCCCGCGCCGCGGAACTGGACCTGGGCGAAACGGCCCTGGCCGCCGCCGGCAAGACGGCCTGGCCCAAGAGCCTGCCCGAACGTGTGCAGGCCGTGCGCGCGGCGCTCGCCACCCTGGACCGCCCCGCCAGCACCGAGGAGGTGGCGTCCCTTTTCAAGCGCGCCCGCCGCCAGGACGTGAGTGCGTTGTTGCAAACCCTCTGCGAACTCAACCACCTGCAGGAGACGGAGGCGGGCTACAGGCTGTAGGTGGCCCGGCTATTGAGGTGTAACCCTATGGGATGCGAACCGTGTACTGGCCTGTGTTCAAAAGCTTTCTGATGAATTTCTTGTGGATGCCAGGGACTGCTTGGAGCACTGCTTTTGGGCCGTTGTTGTCCTTGAATGACAAGTGAATGACAGTGCGTTCATTCTGGTTTTTACGCCGGTTGCGAGGGGACTTGTAAGTAAGTGGAATGTTTTCCTCTTCTGCTGCTTCTTTCCATAACGATGAAAGGTGTTCAAGTCGTCCATCTCTCTTGGCAGTGTGGTCTTGGGAATTATACTGTCGAATGGCGAGGTAATATCCATTCCGGTCGTGATCCAAACGATAGAAAAGGCAGTCTTTCGGGGCGCTTATGGCATCAGCAAAGTGAATTTGGGTCCAGGGAGCACCACTATTATTGGTGCCTCTTACAATCTGTGAGGCATCTTGGCCTATGCCCTTACATAACTGATGCATCCATAGCCATTGCCCCGACGGTTCCTTGAAAGCTTTGTATGTCTCATTGGCATCATTCGAGTTGATGGCACTTGAAATCCAGTCGCGGAAATCTCGCTCCCTCTTCAGGAAAGCAAGATATTCATCGCTGATATCATGGGTGCCCTCAGCTTGTTCCAGCCAGACAATCATTTCATCTAACCCGAAATAGGGCCAGGAAAGATCAGCTCGCACATCTTGATCGAACGCTAGAGAAAATAAAACACCTGAGGTTGCTGTACTGTTATTGCTATGATTTGAATATGACTGTAACTGCTTGTTGCTTGGAGTTGATTTTATCTTATTTTCTATAATAATTTTTTCGCTGTCTGATTCTATTGTAATATCATAGCGGCCGCCTTTTCTCGCTTTCACCTCAGTTCTGACAGTTATTCCTGCCCCTGTGTTTTGTAAGCCTAGCTCGTTGAGTGCCTTTTTCGCATGCTGGGCCAATGCAGCGCGTTTCCCAGATGTTGCATTCAGGGAATCGAAGAACCACGCCCAAAACGCAGAATGAGACATTTCGCTGGGCGCTCGGTTGAATAACGTTTCCGGCATTCTTGACCATCCATATTAGAGTTGTATCGAATTCCAGAAAAATACAACATATAAGAGTGTACTTGAACCCTGACGAATCAAAATCTGACCGAGAGTTGGTGGTGGAGTTTACTGTCATCACTCCCGTCAAAAAGAATGTTTGCAACAGCTTCTGGCGGTTGGTTTTCCTCTTCAGCAGCACCACTCGCCTTGGCGGCAGCGATAACAACCACTTCCAGCGCGGTCTGCCATAATCAAAGCGCCCCGTTGGCGCATAAGAGTCGGTGTGAGCAGTGTGCGGAAACTTCGTCTCACGAAATGAGGAGATTGAGATGAGCCTTGGAAAGGAATTGGTGCAAAGCGCCCACGAGGCTCTTGCGATCGCAATGGGTGAGGCTGAGCCAACCGGTGTCTGTGCGTCCGAGGCCGTTGAGGCGGCAGAGTCCGGAAATGGTGGGCGAGACCTCGTCCAGGTGACCAGCGATATAATAGCCGAGTGACTGAGTGCGGCGTTATGACGGCGGCGCCTATGCCGGATGGTTCGAGGGTCTCCTGCGGAAGCCACCTCACCATGAGGATGTTAGTGCATTGATTTTAATGTAAAAAATACCCTCGCCTTGAGGTGCCCGCATGAGCGGGCCTCGAAAGGTCTTGGGACTGACTCTGCCATTGTCCAACTCTACGCCCTGCTATGAATTCACCATGGAAGCTGCAGTGGCTTTCCGGGGGGCTTTCTGTTAGGACACGCCGATCAGCGAGATCATGGGCAAAGGCAAGGGTTACATGCGCGCGTTCGACAGCGCTTACATGCAGCGGGGATTCCTGATGGGACTGGTGGCCATGACGCTGCTGGTCACGGCGTCGAATGTCCTGGTGCAGTATCCCATCAACGACTTCCTGACCTTCGGGGCGCTGACCTATCCGATCTGTTTCCTGGTGACCGATCTCTGCACGCGGGCCCTGGGTGCGCAGCAGGCGCGCCGGGTGGTCCTGGCCGGCTTCGCAGTGGCCGTGCTGCTGTCTCTGGTGCTGGCCACGCCGCGCATTGCGCTGGCCTCGGGGGCGGCCTTCCTGACGGCGCAGCTTCTGGATGTCTTCATCTTCGACCGCCTGCGCCGGGCGGCCTGGTGGCAGGCGCCGCTGCTCTCGTCCTTCGTCGCCTCGGCCATCGACACGGCGCTGTTCTTCGCGCTCGCCTTCTGGGCCACGGCGGTGCCCTGGGTGACGCTGGCCCTGGGCGACTATGGCGTGAAGGTCGCCATCGCGCTGACCATGCTGGTGCCCTTCCGGGCACTGATCGCGCTGATCCCCGACCGGCAGGCCGTGCGTTCCTGATCTCACAGGCTGGATGCGGAAACCTGCATCCCTATAGAAACCCATTATTTCATATGCTTGCCGAATAATTTGGCGTTCAACGCTGCAGTCGTTAGACTGCGCGCCCCAAGAGACCCGCAAGAGAACGGGCGTGAAAAGCCGATAAACTGTTCTAGGGAGACCCCATGAATCCGTCGATCCTTCTGGTCGATGACGAACCCAATATCGTACTTTCGCTGGAGGTGCTGTTGCGCGGCGCCGGCTATCACGTGCGCGTGGCGCCGGATGGCGAGGCCGCACTGCAGGCGTGCCAGGATCACAAACCTGACCTGATTATCCTGGACGTGATGCTGCCGCGACGCGATGGCTATGATGTCTGTCGCCTGCTGCGCGAGAAGGCCGCCTGGCGCTCGGTGCCCATCATCATGCTGACGGCGCGCGGCCGCGACGAAGAGCGCGAGAAGGGGCTGGCCATGGGGGCTGATGCCTATATCACCAAGCCCTTCTCGAACCGCAGGATCCTGGAAGAGGTCGAGGCCCTGCTGGACAGTGCGTGGGTCTGACGACAGGATCGAACAGGTCGGGCAGACACCAGGTCAGGGAGACGCCAAGTCAGGGAGATGGGGGGCCGAACGGCAGCCGGGATGGCAGAGGGGATGAAGGAGCCAGGCAGACAGATCGGAGAACGGCGCGGGCTGCACGGCCTGCGCATAACGCCGGCGCGCTCCGTCGCCCTGTTCCTTCTGACCATTCTCCTGCTCAATCCGCCGCTGCTTCTGGTCTTCGACCAGGCTGTCCAGTTCTTCGGCCTTCCACTGCTGTTCGTCTATTTCTTCGCCAGCTGGGCGCTGGTCATCCTGATGATCGGACTGGGAACACGCCGGGCACCGGACCTGCCCGCGGCACAGGAGGACACCCCCCATGAGCGGGACAGGGAGGGGCTGAACCGGGATCCGAACGCGCCGGACGTCCAGCAGGCGGCCCGGCGCGCGTCCTCCCAGGTTTCTTCCCGCCTCCCCCCCGGCACAGCCTCGCGGGATGGTGGTTGAATGCAGGGCTATGGCATCATCCTGCTGGTGGCGGTGGGCTATCTGAGCCTGCTGTTCGCGGTCGCCTATTTCGCGGACAAGCGCGCCGAGCAGGGCCGCAGCCTGCTGAACCCCTATATCTATACCCTGTCGATCGCGGTCTTCTGCACCTCCTGGACCTTTTACGGCTCCGTGGGGCAGGCGGCGACCACGGGCTTCAGCTTCCTGCCCACGTATCTGGGGCCGACGCTGGTCTTCACGTTGTGGTGGGTGCTGCTGCGCAAGATGGTGCGCATCGGCAAGGCCGAGCGCATCACCTCGATCGCCGACTTCATCTCCTCGCGCTATGGCAAGAGCACGGTGACCAGCGGAGCGGTGACGGTGATCGCCGTTGTGGCGATCCTGCCCTACATCGCGCTGCAGCTGAAGGCAGTCTACGGCAGTTTCATCGTCATGCTGCAGGGGGCGCGCAATGCCGAACTGCAGATGCCGCTGGACGGCCTGGCCTTTATCGACAACGCGCTGTTGATCACCCTGCTGATGGCCGGCTTTGCCATCCTGTTCGGCACGCGGCACATCGATGCCAGCGAGCATCACGAGGGGATGGTGACGGCGGTCGCCTTCGAGTCCGTGGTCAAGCTGGTGGCCTTCCTGGCGGTCGGCATTTTCGTCACCTTCGGCCTGTTCAACGGCTTCGGGGACCTGTTCAGCCAGGCACAGGCGGTGCCGGAGATCGCCTCGGTCCTGTCGCTGGACGCCATGGGCACGCCCTTCCAGTGGATCACCCTGATGCTGCTGTCCATGGCGGCCATCATCTGCCTGCCGCGCCAGTTCCAGGTGATGGTGGTCGAGAACGTGGACGAGCGTCACCTGAAGAAGGCGGTCTGGCTGTTCCCGCTCTACCTGTTGGCCATCAACCTTTTCGTCATGCCCATCGCGCTGGCCGGCCTGCTGATGTTCCCGGACGGCGGGGTCAACCCCGACACCTTCGTGCTGGCGGTGCCGCTGGCCGAGGGGCAGACCCTCCTGGCCTTCCTCGCCTTCGTTGGTGGCCTGTCCGCGGCCACGGCCATGATCATCGTTGAGACCGTGGCGCTGAGCACCATGATCTGCAACGACCTGGTCATGCCGGTCCTGCTGCGCTGGCGGGCGCTGCGCCTCAACGAACGCGGGGACCTGACGCGCCTGCTGCTGGGCATCCGGCGGGGCAGCATCCTGTTGATCCTGCTGTTGTCCTATCTCTATGTGCGCAATCTGGGCGGCTCCTACACACTGGTCACCATCGGCCTGATCTCCTTTGCCGCCGCCGCGCAGTTCGCCCCGGCCATCGTCGGCGGCCTGTTCTGGAAGGGCGGCACGCGCAACGGCGCGCTGACCGGCCTGCTGCTCGGCTTCTTCCTCTGGAGCTACACCCTGCTGCTGCCGTCCTTCGCACGCTCGGGCTGGCTGCCCCTGGAGTTCATCGAGGCGGGGCCTTTCGGCATCGAGCTTCTGAAACCCTATGCGCTGTTCGGCCTGACCGGCCTGGACGAGCTGACCCATTCCCTGATCTGGAGCATGCTCGGCAACATCCTGGGGTACGTCGTGGTCTCGGCCTATGACCGGCCGGGTGCGCTGGAGCGTATCCAGGCGGTGCGCTTCGTGGATGTCTTTGCCGGGCCGGGGGGCGAAGTCACCTGGCGCGGCACGGCCACCCAGGGCGACCTGCAGGACCTGCTGGGCCGCTTCCTAGGGCCCGCCCAGGCCCAGCGCGTCCTGTCCGAGCCGGGCAGCCGCAAGCCGGGCGTGCCCTCGGCCAATGCCGATGCCGACCCGGCCATGCTGGCGCGCGCGGAACGTGCACTGGCAGGCGTGATCGGCGGCGCTTCGGCGCGCGTGATGGTGGGCAGCATCATGAAGGGCGAGCGGGTCGGCTTCGACGAGGTCATGCAGATCCTGGACGAGACCTCGCACGTCATCTCCTACAGCCGGCAGCTGGAGCAGAAGTCCCGCGAACTGCAGGAGCTGACAGCCGAGTTGCGGGCCGCCAACGAGCGCCTGAAGGAGTTGGACCGCCTGAAGGACGACTTCCTGGCCACGGTCAGCCACGAGCTCCGCACGCCGCTGACGGCCATCCGCTCGTTCGGCGAGCTGCTGGCCGACAATCCCGATACCGATGCCGAGCAGCGCGCGCGCTTCCTGGACATCATCGTCAAGGAAAGCGAGCGCCTGACCCGACTGATCAACCAGATCCTGGACCTGGCCCGCATGGAGGCCGGCCGCATGGACTGGGAGATGAGCGAGGTGGAACCGCGCACGGTGGTCATGGACGCCCTGGCGGCCACCGCCGGCCTGTTCGACGAGCGCGAGGTCACGCTGGAGGTGGAGGTGCCCGAGGGGCTGCCTCTGCTGCGCGTGGACCGGGACCGCCTGATGCAGGTGATCGTGAACCTGCTGTCCAACGCGGTGAAGTTCTGCCGCAGCCCGGATGGCGAAGTCTCGGTGCAGGCGGCCCTGCAGGGCGACAGCGTTGTCGTCTCGATCCGCGACAACGGACCGGGCATCACGCCAGAGGACCACGAGCGCATCTTCGAGCGCTTCCAGCAGGCCGGCAGCACGCTGTCCGACAAGCCCAAGGGCACGGGCCTGGGCCTGCCCATCAGCCGGCAGATCATCGAGAGCTTCGGCGGGCGCATCTGGGTGGAAAGCACGCCCGGCGCGGGCGCCTGCTTCCGCTTTTCCCTGCCTACAAGCGAGTCCGAGGACGCACGACAGGATTCTGCGGCGGAGTGAGCCTGCCAATTCGGTGGCCGCGTCTTTATCCGGCTATGGCTCCTTTGCAGCAGGACGCTTGAGGCAGGTTTACAGCCGCCTGGTAAAGAGCCTTCAAAGTTTCCTCACGGAAACGTGAACGCATTTTTACAAGTTATCGTTCATCTCAAGTCACCAATCTTTTGCGCAATCTGCGTCTAATCTTACGGCGGAGAAGAGCTTAACTCCTTCATCAACAGCCAATGCCTGGCTTGCAGATACCAGCCGAACCGCAGCCTGCGGTTCGGAGCTTAGTAGAACGAAGGAGACGTAAGATATGACCAAGACAATGATCCCCGCCATCGGTTTCGCCCTGACGACAGCGCTGGCCCTGCCGGCCATGGCCCAGACCACCCCCAGCAACGAAGGCTATGCCGGCGGCCATGTCCAGGCCCAGACCGCTTTCGGAACGGCTGATGTGGTGCCGTCCTTCGATGCCAATGGCACGCAGCTTTCCGGCAACCCGGGCATCGAGGGGTACAGCGGTGAGCGCACCCTGAACGCCAATGCCGCCCTCGGTACGCTGACGGTTGAAAGTGCGCAGTACGCCTCGAACCCCGAGGTCACCTCGGACGTCATCGAGGCGCGCCAGACCCGTAACGATTTCGCCGAAATGGCGCAGCGCGTCCGCTACAGCGGCCGCTGAGCCAACTGCACATCCAATGACCCCGGGGCCTTCCAACAGAACTGGCCCCGGGCTTTTCCAGAGACGAAGGAGACGTAAGATATGACCAAGACAATGATTCCCGCCATCGGTTTCGCAATCACCACCGCCCTGGCAATGCCGGCCCTGGCCCAGACATCCCCCAGCAACGAGGGTTATGCCGGTGGCCATGTCCAGGCGCAGACCGCACTCGGCACGGCTGATGTGGTGCCCTCTTTCGATGCCAATGGCACGCAGCTTTCCGGCAACCCGGGCATCGAGGGGTATAGCGGTGAGCGCACCCTGAATGCCAATGCGGCCCTCGGTACGCTGACGGTTGATAGTGCGCAGTACGCATCGAATCCCGAGGTCACCTCGGATGTCATCGAGGCGCGCCAGACCCGTGACGACTTTGCCGAGATGGAGCAGCGCGTCCGTTACAGCGGCCGCTGAGCCAACTGCACATCCAATGACCCCGGGGTCTTCCTGACGGGATGACCCCGGCACCAGTATCATGGTCCCCCCATCCTAGACCGCGCCAGCTTCCCTCTGGCGCGGTCTTTTTTTATGCAAGGACCTGGAGCTTCAGACGCTCAAGGAGTCACGCCCGCTGTCCTCAGGATCTCGGCGACCAGCAGGTCCAGAGTGTCGGCGATGGGCAGGCCGGCCGTGTCCGGCAGGTCGATGACCGACAGTTCCGTGCAGGCGATCAGGAAAGCGTCCGCGCCGCGTCGGCGCAGCGCGTCGGTGGCGGCCTGGTAGCCTTGGCGCTCCGTCTCGCCATAGCCCTTCGACTTGACGGCGCGGATGGCTTTCAGCAGCTCTTCCGCCTCCTCGCCATCGGCATGCAGCGGCGTGAAACCGGCGGCCTGCAGGCGCTGGTCGAACAGCCCGACCTTGCGCACGGCGGGCGACGCCAGCAAGGCGACCGTCTGCGGGCGCAGCCGGCTGTTCCGGAGATAGCGCACCGACAGGTCGATCATGTCCAGGAAGGGCAGGTCGACGGCCTTGCATACGGCCGGCAGGTACCAGTGCGCCGTGTTGCAGGGCATGGCCAGGAAGTCGGCGCCGGACTGCTTCAGGCCTTCCGCCATGGCGATCAGCACCGGCGTCGGGTCTTCGCCGGTGCCCTCGATCACATGGGCAATGCGTGAGGGCACCTGCGGGTTGTTGTCGACCAGCATGTGGATGTGGTCGGCGTCGTCGCGCGCCGGCGTGGCGGCGACGACGCGACGCATCAGCTCCACGGTGGCTTCCGGGCCCATGCCGCCCAGCAGGCCGAGCGTTTTCCTGGACCCGGGGTGCGGCTGGCCCGTCGTCATGCCTGGTAGCCGGGCAGTCCGTAGATGTCGGGATAGCCGAACAGCGCGACCGAACCGCCGGTGTGCAGGAAGACCACGTTGTCGTTCTTGTCGAAGTGGCCCTTGCCGATCAGGTCGAGCAGGCCGGCGAAGCCCTTGCCGGAATAGACGGGGTCCAGAAGGATGCCCTCCTGCTGGGCCAGCAGCTTGACCGCCTCGACCATGCTGTCGGTGGGAATGCCGTAGCCTTCGCCCACGTAGTCGCAGTTGGCGACCACGTCCTCGCGGCGCACCACGCCGTCCAGGCCCAGATGGGTGGAGGTCCGCTCGGCCAGGACGAAGACGTTTTCCTCCTGCTTGTCCTTCGGTGCGCGGACGCCGATCCCCAGCACGGGAATCTGGCTGTTCAGGGCCTTCAGGCCGGTGACCAGGCCGGCCTGGGTACCGGCGCTGCCGGTGGCGTGAACCAGATGGTCGACGCGCAGACCCATGTCGACTGACTGGTTCAGCAGTTCCAGGCTGGCGTTGACGTAGCCCAGCGCACCCACGGGGTTGGAGCCGCCGCCGGGAATGACATAGGGCTTGCGGCCCTGGCCGCGCAGGGCTTCGGCCAGCTTTTCCATCTCGGCCTGCATGTCGGCACCGGCCGGACGCTTGGCGATACTGGCGCCGTGCAGCTGGTCGAGCAGGACGTTGCCATTGTGGACGTAGCTCGGATCGTCGCTGCCGGTGCGGTTCTCAAGCAGGATGTGACAGGCAAGACCGAGTTTCGCAGTGGCGGCCGCAGTTTGGCGCGCATGGTTCGACTGGGTAGCGCCCTGGGTGATCACCGTGTCTGCGCCCTGCTCCAGGGCATCGGCCATGAGAAATTCCAGCTTGCGCGTCTTGTTGCCGCCGGAGGCCAGGCCCGTGCAGTCATCGCGCTTGATCCAGAGGTTCGGGCCGCCGAGGTGCTTCGACAGGCGCTCCATGGGCTCCAGCGGGGTGGGCAGGTGACCCAGGCGGACGCGGGGGAAGCGGGCAAGATTCATGCTGTCTGTCTCCGTATTTGGGCTTTTATCTTCTTGAAGCACGGGCGTTGACGACGCCCGTGAGGATTCCGGTCGAAAGGGTAACATTGCCGCACGGCCAAGGCACGTCACTTGCAACTTCGGCCAGGCGCGGAAGGCGCAAGGTGGCTGGACCTTGGGCATGGCTTGTGCGACACATCGGGCGCGCCGGCGCAAAGGCTCTGGCGCAGCGTTTCCGACAGCAGTGAAGGTAGGGCAAGATGGCGAGCTATCAGTACATCTACACGTTACAGGGACTGAATAAGACCTATCCCGGCGGGCGGCAGGTCCTGAAGGACGTCCATCTGCACTTCCTGCCCGGCGCCAAGATCGGTGTTCTGGGCCCGAACGGTGCCGGCAAGTCGACCCTGCTGCGCATCATGGCGGGCGAGGATACCGAGTACAATGGCGAGGCCTGGGCCGCCAAGGGCGCCAAGGTCGGCTACCTGCCTCAGGAACCGCGCCTGGACGAGGACAAGGATGTCGCTGGCAACGTGATGCTGGGGCTGGCCGACCTGAAGGCGCTGGTGGACCGCTACAACGAGGTCAGCGCGCTGTTCGCCGACGAGGACGCCGATTTCGATGCCCTGCTGGCCGAACAGGCCGAACTGCAGGAGAAGATTGACGCGGCTGACGCCTGGGACCTGGAACGCCGGATCGAAGTGGCCATGGATGCCCTGCGTTGCCCGCCGGGCGACACGGCCGTCACCAACCTGTCGGGCGGCGAGCGGCGCCGTGTGGCGCTCTGTCGCCTGCTGCTGCAGAAGCCGGACGTGCTGCTGCTGGACGAACCGACCAACCACCTGGACGCCGAGTCCGTCAGCTGGCTGGAGCGCTACCTGGAGGAATACAAGGGCACCGTCATGGCCGTGACCCACGATCGCTATTTCCTGGACAACGTGGCCGGCTGGATCCTGGAGATCGACCGTGGGAACTGTATCCCCTTCGAAGGCAACTACTCCGGCTGGCTGGAGCAGAAGCGCAAGCGGCTGGCGCAGGAGTCCCGGGAAGAGGCCGCGCGCCAGCGCACCCTGTCGCACGAGATGGAGTGGATCCAGCAGAGCCCCAAGGCGCGCCAGGCCAAGTCCAAGGCGCGCATCAACGCCTATGACGAGTTGCTGCGGGCCGGGCAGGAGAAGGCGCCCGAACCGGGCGAGATCACCATTCCCGCGGGCCCGCGCCTGGGTGACCTGGTGGTCGAGGCCAACGACCTGCGCAAGGGCTTCGGCAACCACCTGCTGATCGAGGATCTGTCCTTCAAGGTGCCGCCGGGTGCCCTGGTGGGCATCATCGGCCCCAACGGCGCCGGCAAGACGACGCTGTTCCGCATGATCACCGGCCAGGAAACGCCCGATGGCGGCGAGCTGCGCGTGGGCGAGACGGTGAAGCTGGGGTACGTGGACCAGAGCCGCGATTCCCTCAATCCCGACAAGACGGTCTGGGAAGAGGTTTCGGACGGCCTGGACATGATCCAGATCGGCAAGAGGCAGACGCCTTCGCGCGCCTATGTGGGCGCCTTCAACTTCAAGGGACCGGACCAGCAGAAGCGTGTGGGGCAGCTGTCGGGCGGTGAGCGCAACCGCGTGCACCTGGCCAAGATGCTGAAGTCGGGCGCCAACTTCCTGCTGCTCGACGAGCCGACCAACGACCTGGACGTGGACACCCTGCGCTCCCTGGAAGAGGCGCTGCTGGAATTTGCCGGCTGCGCCATGGTGATCAGCCACGATCGCTGGTTCCTGGACCGCATCGCCACCCATATCCTGGCCTTCGAGGGCGACAGCCAGGTGGTCTGGCTGGAGGGCAACTACCAGGACTACGAGGCCGACCGCAAACGCCGCCTGGGCGCCGAGGCCGACCAGCCGCATCGCATCAAGTACAAGCCCCTGGAGCGCTAGAGGTCAGAGGAACGCTAGAGGTCAGGCGGCTGTCACAGGGTGCGGACACCCTGGCAAGCCATCGGGGTTATTTATTCCGGAACGCGCACCACATAAAGGGACCGTCGTTTAACAAGTAGAAGAAGTTTTCTTCATGCAAATGGTTCAGGACGCGAACCGAATCACATCCGAGCGTCTACTCAGCTTTCGCGACCACTGGAAAAGCCTCTGCAACGGGGCGGCCGTGGCCAAGCGCAGCGCCTTCGACATCGTCGAGGCACCGCGCGCTCTGCTGGGCCACCTGATCCTGCTGGATGTTCTCGATGACGGGACGGACTTCCGCTATCGCGTGGTCGGAACGAAGATTGCCGAGGAAATCGGCCGGGATTTCACCGGCGAGACGGTCCTGGAATACCACGCCCGGCACGAGAGCCGGGAGGTTATCGACGGCTACGCGGAAATCGTGAAGAGCGGCGAACCCCACCTCTATCGGGGCAATCTCTATGACCTGGGCCGGGAATATGTAACCTATGAACGCTTGGCGGTGCCTCTGGCAGGCCCCGACGGCGACATCGCATCCATCCTGGCCTGTTTCCAGTTCGAACGCAAAAGTGGCCCGCTACCCCGATCCATGTAGGGGCGCCCCCGGGTCAACACTGCCTGCCATGAAGGCCGCGGCAGGCGATATGCGATTCTGGACTTTCGGGAGTGGTGTGGAGGACGTGTCCGCAAGGCCTGCGGTACACGCCTCCAACTGGCATGGAAGAGTCGGAGGTTACTCGGAGATGGCTGCGCCGGTCAGGTTGTCGAGGGCCTTTTCCATGTTCTGCACGGCCTCCAGGTCCTCGTCGATGTCATAGCGGTCGGCCAGTTCCTCGGCCTCCAGGTAGGCCACGCGGGTGTTGCCGGAGCTGTCTTCCCAGGCCAGCACACGCACCGGCAAGTCCAGGCCCACTTCCGGGTTCTCCTGGATCAGCGGCGTACCCATCTGCGGATTGCCGAAGATCAGGACCTCCATGGGTGGCAGGTCCTCGTCGATGGCCGAGGCACCGGCGGCATGGTCGATGCGGGCAAAGACCGTGGCGCCGTTCTCCTCGACGACATCGCTTAGCCGGTCGAGGGTTTCGGAAACGCCATGCGGGCTGCTCTTGATAACCAGGTCGTCGTTTTCAGCCAGAGCCGGGGCGCTGATGAGGGCCAGGCCGCAGGCCAGGGCGAGGGTGTGCTTGAGCATTGAGAAGACCTCCCGTGTCTTGAAAAGCGTTCCCCATGAAATTGGGCTGCAGCGCCTTGAGACAAGAGGTCTCCGGAAAACCGGCGCTTCACGCTTTCGTGAGCGCGTTGTCCATCAGCTCGAAGAAACGCTCGAACAGATAATGGCTGTCCTGGGGACCTGGCGAGGCCTCGGGATGGTACTGTACCGAGAAGACCGGGCGATCCTTGACGCGCAGGCCTTCGTTGGTGCCGTCGAACAGGCTGACGTGGCTGGCTTCCACGTTGTCGGGCAGGCTGTCGTCCTTGACCACGAAGCCGTGGTTCTGGCTGGTGATCTCCACCTTGCCGGTGGCCAGGTCCTTGACGGGGTGATTCCCGCCGCGGTGGCCCAGGTGCATCTTCTCGGTCTCGACACCCAGGGCCCGGGCCAGCAACTGGTGGCCCAGGCAGATGCCGAAGATCGGCAGCTTCTCGTTCTCCATCAGGCGTTGCAGCGTGGGCACGGCGTATTCCCCCGTGGCCGCCGGGTCGCCTGGTCCATTGGACAGGAAGACGCCGTCCGGCTCGTGGCGCAGGATGTCCTCGGCCGTGGCCTGGGCCGGTACCACGGTGACGCGGCAGCCGAGCGCGGCAAGACAGCGCAGGATGTTGTGCTTGGCACCGTAATCGACCGCGACCACGTGATAGCGCGGTGCGGTCATCCGGCCATACCCCTGCTCCAGCGTCCAGGTGGTCTGGTCCCAGCTGTAGGTCTGGCGGCAGGTCACCTCGGCGGCCAGGTCCATGCCTTCCAGCCCCGACCAGTCGGCGGCCAGTTTCTGCAGGGCCTCAAGGTCGATCTTGCCGTCCGGTGCATGGACGATCACGCCGTGGGGCGCGCCCAGGTCGCGGATGCGCCGGGTCATGGTGCGGGTGTCCACACCGGTGATGCCAGGCAGGTCCTGGGACTTCAGCCAGGCGTCCAGGTGCTGGGCGGCACGCCAGTTCGAGGGCTCGGTCACCGGTGCGCGCAGGATCAGTCCGCGTGCGGCGGCGGTGGTGGTCTCCACATCCTCGGGATTGGCCCCCACATTGCCCACGTGCGGGAAGGTGAAGGTGATGATCTGGCCGGCGTAGGAGGGGTCGGTCAGCACCTCCTGATAGCCGGTCATGGAGGTGTTGAAGCAGATCTCGCCCACCTTGTGGGTGGCGGCCCCGATGCCCTTACCCCAGAAAACCGTTCCGTCGGCCAGGACGACCGCCGCTGTCGCGCCCTCGGGGCGCTGTCCAGCCCCGGTCGGAAAGGCCTGGGCTGCGGGGCTGCTGGTCGTCTGACTGTCGTCCATGGGTCGCTTTCGTCCTGTGTCATTGGCCAAGCCCGTGCGGCCGTCCCCACGGGTGGAGTGGCAAAGCTGTTGCGTTGCCCCCCGGCTTTACTATATAGGGCCTTTCCGCCTTGACCAGTAGGGATCGGCCGGGGGCGGAGCAAGGGGCGTGACAGGCCTGTGGCCACAAGCTTTCAGGCGCTGTCTTTACGTCACGGACCGGCAAGGGTCAAGCACCAGGTAGTTGCGAATTTTTCTTTCAATCTCATGTAGTTGGGACAGGACGCCGGAGCCGGTTTCGGCATGGGTGCAATAATGCAAGGAGATGCGCGGTCATGTTGCGCGAGGAACTGAACACCGCCTTGAAGGAAGCCATGAAAAGCAAGGACCAGACGACCCTGTCGACGGTGCGTCTGATCCTGGCTGCCCTCAAGGACCGCGATATCCAGGCCCGGACCGAGGGCAACAGCGACGGTCTGAACGAGGACCAGATCCTGGAGATGCTTCAGAAGATGGTGAAGCAGCGCAAGGAGTCCGTCGATTTCTACGAGAAGGGTGGCCGCGGCGACCTGGTCGACAAGGAAAAGGCCGAGATCAAGGTGATCGAGCGCTTCCTGCCCCAGCCCATGAGCGAGGAGGAAGTCCAGGCTGCCGTGGACGCGACCATTGCCGAGCTGGAGGCTGACAGCGTCAAGGACATGGGCAAGGTCATGGGAACCCTGAAGCAGCGTCACGCCGGGCGCATGGACTTCACGCGCGCCAGCCAGATGGTGAAGCAGCAGCTGTCCTGATAGTTGGGGCCTGCGTTTTTCCACACTGCCGGGGCGGCGCAGTACAGCTGGCTTAGCGGCCCGTTTGTCCTGGTGTTGTCCACAGCCTTACCCACAGGCTGTCCCCCCGGCGGTGGATGAAAGAAAGACCGATCGGGTCTTCCGCAGCCACGGCCGGGACCCCATCTTTAATGCACGGGCGTTCCCACGGCCTGGATGATGGGGCATAAAGGCCCGTTCTCGATGCAACCGGTGAAACGGGGCCATGGCTTTCGACACGGATTTTCTAGAGCGGCTGCGTGACAACCTGCCTGTTTCCGAGGTGGTTGGCCGGCGCGTGCGCCTGACCCGTCGGGGCCGGGAACACAGTGGCCTCTGTCCCTTTCACAACGAGAAGACACCCTCTTTCACGGTCAATGACGACAAGCAGTTCTATCACTGCTTCGGCTGCGGTGCGCATGGCGACGTCATACGCTTCGTCATGGAGACCGAGGGGCTGGAGTTCCGCGAGGCGATCGAGAAGCTGGCCCCGCTGTGCGGCCTGGAGGTTCCCCGCACGGGGCCGGAGAGCCATGCCCGCGAGAAGCGCCGTGCCGGCATCCAGGAGGTGCTGGAGGAAGCCTGCCGCTGGTTCGAGGCTCAATTGTCCTCCGGCGAGGGCGCCAGCGCGCGAAGCTATCTTCAGGGGCGCGGCCTGGAGCCGGCAACGCTGGAACGCTTTCGTCTGGGCTTTGCCCCCAACCAACGCGGCGCCTTGCGCCAGGCCCTGAATGCGCGCGGCCTGGACGACCGCCTGCTGATCGCGGCGGGCCTGCTGAAGCAGCCCGAGGACGGCTCTGAGCCCCGCGACTATTTCTTCGACCGCATCATCTTTCCCATTACCGACCGCCGGGGACGGGTCATCGCCTTCGGCGGCCGCGCCATGGCCCAGGATGCCAAGGCCAAGTACCTGAATTCGCCCGATACCGAGCTGTTCCACAAGGGGCAGGTGCTCTATAACCTGCACCAGGCCCGCCAGGCCGCCCGGGACGGCGCGGAGCTGATCGTGGCCGAGGGCTACATGGACGTGATCGCCATGGCCCAGGCCGGCTTTCCCGCAGCGGTGGCCCCCCTGGGCACGGCGCTGACCGAGGCGCAGCTTGCGGGGCTGTGGCGCATGGCGCCGGAGCCCGTGATCTGCCTGGACGGGGACGAGGCGGGCCAGCGTGCGGCGCGCCGCGTGTCGGAACGCGCCCTGCCGCTGCTGAAGCCGGGGCACAGCCTGCGCTTTGCGACCCTGCCGCCGGGTGAGGATCCGGACAGCCTGCTGCAATCGGGCGGGGCGGCCGCCCTGAAGGGCCTGCTGGACCAGGCGCAGCCGCTTTCCGACCTGCTCTGGTCCATCCAGGTGGCCAGCCGGCGTCTGGACACGCCCGAGCGCCGCGCGGCCTTGCGCCACGACGCGCTGAAGCAGGTGGATGCCATCCAGGACCCGGCCGTGCGTTCGGCCTATCGCCGCGATGTCTTCGAGCGACTGGACGCCCTCTTCGCACCGCAGAGGGGCGGGTACGGGGCGCGCAACCAGGGCGGCCGCAATAAGCAGGGGGCCGGAAGCGGCGGCCGCCCGCGTGGCCAGTGGCAGAAGGGCGGTCGTGCGGACTGGGGCCAGGCGGTCGTGCGCAGCCGTCCCCTGCCGTCGCCGCAGGCGGCTCTGCGCCGGCGTCCGGCCCAGGTGCTGCTGGCCCTGGCCCTGGACTATCCCCAGGCGGCCCTGGCCCGTGCCGAGGAACTGGCCATGGCCGAGCTGGGGGCCGCGGACCTGGACAGCCTGCGCCGGGCGCTTCTGGACCTTCTGGCCGAGCCCGTGGACCTTGACTCTTCACAGATTAAGTGCCACCTACGCGATCAGGGTTTTTCCGGGCTTCTCGAAGGGCTTTCGGAGGCCTCTGTCGTATTGCATGAACCTTTCCTGACGGAAGAGGCCTCTTCCGTAGAGGTGCAGCGCAGGATGGAGTACTGGCTGAAACGCACGGGCGAAGCCGTGCGGGGCGCGCAGGAGAGCGAGGAAATCCGGAAACGGGCTCAGCATAGCTTGGCCGAGGACGATGGAGCCAGTGACGGCAGTGTCGAAGGCAAGACGGAAGGGCAGTTCGAACGCATGCGAGCGGAGATTTCCGCAGCGGAAGACTCGACGGCGCATCCGCGCATCATAAATCGCTTTGAAAAGAAGGACTCGGATGACTGACAGGGGCGGCCCGTGTCCGGGCCGGTATAGCCGCCTGTTTGGTTTTCTGGTGAGGGTGTAAATGGCGACCAAGACGAAGGAAAACAGCGAAGAGACGGAAGCCACCGAGGAAGGTGGCGAAGGCGCCCTCGGCGACAAGGTCACGGCGGCCGTCAAGCGCATGCTGGCGCGCGCGAAGGAGCGCGGCTATGTCACCTATGACGAGTTGAACCAGATCCTGCCCCCCGACCAGGTGTCCTCGGAACAGATCGAGGACGTCATGGCCACGCTGTCCGAAAGCGGGATCAGCGTGATCGAGGACGAGGAGAGCGAGGAGGCCGAGCCCAAGGCCGTCGAGGAAAGCGAAGAAGGCGAGGCCGTCAGCGGCAACATCAACGATGCCGACGCCGCGCGCACCGACGATCCGGTACGCATGTACCTGCGCGAGATGGGCTCCGTCGAGTTGCTGAGCCGCGAGGGCGAGATCGCTATTGCCAAGCGGATCGAGGCCGGCCGCGAAAAGATGATCGGCGGCATCTGCGAGAGTCCGCTGACCATTCGGGCGTTGCTGTCCTGGCGCGAGGCGCTGGTCGAGGGCGATATCCTGCTGCGCGACATCATCGACCTGGATGCCACTTATGGCGCCGACCCCGGTGCGGCCGAGGCCGGCGATCCGCAGGCCGAGGCGGCGCTGGAGACCGCGGCCAAGGCCGAGGAAGCCGTGCAGGAGCAGGGCGCCGACGAGGCAGAGGTGGTCCAGGACGAGGCCCAGAAGGACGAGGCCCAGAAGGACGGGGCCCAGAAAAACGACGCCCAGAAGGAAGCGCCGAAGAAGAAGACGGACGCGGAGGGCGAGGAGTCCGAAACGGAAGCCACCGAAGGCGAGTCCGAGGAAGAGGACGAGGAGGAAAGCTCCATCTCGCTCTCGGCCATGGAGCAGCAACTCTTCCCGCAGGTGCTGGAGACGCTGGATGCCATTTCCGAGACATTCGTGGCCCTGTCGCGCGCCCAGGAAGAGCGCCTGAAGTACATGCAGGCCGGCGAGGCCGTGCCCGCCAAGGCCGAAAAGCGCTATACCCAGCTGCGCCACCAGTTGGTGGAGCACATGGAGAAGGTGCATTTCAACAATGCCCGGATCGAGCAGCTGGTCGAGAACCTGTACGAGCACAACAAGAAGCTGGTCACGCTCGAGGGGCGCCTGCTGCGCCTGGCCGAGAAGAGCAAGGTCGATCGCGGCGACTTCCTGAAGCAGTACTACGGGCACGAACTGGACCCGAACTGGCTGTCGCGGGTCGCCGAGATCAACAAGAACTGGAAGAAGTTCGCCGAGCGCGAAGCCGACGAGGTGGCCCAGCTGCGCGAGCAGATCGGCGACATCTCGGCCGAGGTGGGGCTGCCCGTCAGCGAGTTCCGCCGCATCGTCACCACGGTGAAGCAGGGCGAGCGCGAGGCCACCAAGGCCAAGACCGAGATGGTCGAGGCGAACCTGCGCCTGGTGATCTCGATCGCCAAGAAATACACCAACCGCGGGCTGCAGTTCCTGGACCTGATCCAGGAAGGCAACATCGGCCTGATGAAGGCGGTGGACAAGTTCGAGTACCGGCGCGGCTACAAGTTCTCGACCTATGCCACCTGGTGGATCCGGCAGGCGATCACGCGCTCCATCGCCGACCAGGCGCGCACCATTCGCATCCCGGTCCACATGATAGAGACCATCAACAAGCTGGTGCGCACCAGCCGGCAGATGCTGCACGAGATCGGCCGCGAGCCGACCCCGGAGGAGCTGGCCGAACGCCTGGTGATGCCGCTGGACAAGGTGCGCAAGGTGCTCAAGATCGCCAAGGAGCCGGTCTCCCTGGAGACGCCGATCGGCGACGAGGAGGACAGCTACCTGGGCGATTTCATCGAGGACAAGAACGCCATCATCCCGGTGGATTCGGCGGTGCAGTCAAACCTGCGCGAGACCACGACACGGGTGCTCTCCAGTCTGACGCCGCGCGAGGAACGCGTGCTGCGCATGCGTTTCGGCATCGGCATGAACACCGACCATACGCTGGAGGAAGTGGGCCAGCAGTTCTCGGTGACCCGCGAACGCATCCGGCAGATCGAGGCCAAGGCCCTGCGCAAGCTGAAGCACCCCAGCCGCAGCCGCAAGCTACGCTCCTTCCTGGACACCTGATCCAAGATCGGCCGCCCTGAAACCCGGGGCGGCCGAAAATCTCTTGAACCCTCTGGCGGAAACGGCAAAATGCCGCCCCCACGGGCCCGTAGTTCAGTGGTCAGAACGCGCCGCTCATAACGGTGTTGTCGCAGGTTCGAATCCTGCCGGGCCCACCACTTATTCTTGCAAACTATAGTTGAGTTGGCGGCTGTACCCCATTAATGGGTGATAGATCTTAAATAGGATTGGCTGTCGGCCAGGAGGGCACGTCGAACGCATTCGATCGTCCAGATCCAGATGATCGTGCCGACGATTTCCGAGACATAGCCTTCGAAAGGGATGGTCCAGAACATCGGGCCGACGCCGATGATCGGCAGCACGAGAATGTGTGCCCCCAGCCCCATGGCCAGGCCAAAGGGCATGCCCTGTCCCGCGCGAAAAATGGGCTTGGCCTGGACCAGCAGGCAATAGATCACGGCGATCACCACCGAGAACAGAATATGTACTCCGTTGCCGCCCCAGTTCACGACCTGGTCCGAGAACCGGTAGGTCATCCCCGTCGCATCGAAGCCGAGCAGTTCAAGCAGGCCGATGGGCGGAGGGACTGCGTCTGGCAGTCTAGGGGGCAGCAGCGTCTCCACGCCTGACTTCACAAGCGCAGAGATAACGCCAGCAGCGACCCCGGCGCCGATCAGTTGATTGAGGCTGTGGCTCGATTGTCCTCTGCGGATAGTCCCATCCCCCTTCATGAATCATTTCACCCCGTCGCTAAACCGCACACCAGCACGGTACGTTGTGGAAAGTACTACAACTTTAGGCTACACAAATGCCTGCTCGTTGGCCACACTGCGAGGTATCAGATGAGCGCCTCAAAGCACTGGTCGTTACGGTCCATCCTTTTCCGTCTGGTCCTCGCTCAGGTCCTAAGGCCATGGGGGCGAGGCCATGATGGAGCTTGCCTGCAACTGGATTGAGGCGGACAGACTACTCCGACAAAATCAGGAGAACGCTCGTCTATTATTTCTCCCGCGCAGCGAAGGTTGATGCCAACGCACTATTGGACTAGCGCGACGTTCCGGCAAATGGGACGGCAAAGGCTGCGGCTGGCAGGACTTTCAGTTCCGAGTGCCGCTTCATATCATCCCGAAAAATGACTCGTTGCAAAGGATTGACAGCGCAAGACAAGGCACGCCATAGTAATTGAACAACAATAATGATTATTGCTATTCAATAACGAGGCTGTGTTGGGAGTTGAAATCGAGCGCAAAGGCGCGCTGCTGTGTCTGACGCTGAACCGTGAAGAGCGGCTGAATGCGTTGGATACGGATATGCGAACGGCCATCGTGGAGGCACTGAATGCTGCTTCCGAGGATGATGAGGTCAGGGCGGTCATTCTGACCGGCAAGGGCGCGCGCGCGTTCTGTGCCGGGCAGGACCTGAATGAAAGCCGCCAGCTCTCTCCCGATGGTGGTGATGCCTGGATGGATACCTGGCAACGCTTCTTTGCCGCCGTCAGCCAATGTCGGAAACCCATCGTTGCGGCGGTCAATGGCACGGCCGCGGGCGCGGGATTGCAGCTTGCCCTGATGGCGGACCTGCGCGTGGCCGTGCCAACGGCCCGGTTCCTGATGGCGGAGATCAATGTGGGCCTGCCCGCCATCGCCGGGAGCTACCTGTTGCAGACCCATCTCGGCCAGGCCCGGATGCGGGAGCTGGTGCTCACCGGCCGCGTCTTTACCGCAGAAGAGGCCAGTGAATGGGGACTCGTGCAGGAGACCAGGTCACCTGGCCAATTGATGGAGCGCGCCGAAGCCATGGCCCTCCATCTCGCAGAGAAACCTCCGGTCGCGATGCGACTGACCCTGGAGATGCTGAGAGGCATGATGCGCCGTGGCCTGTCCGAGGCCGAAACGGCTGCTGTCTCTTACCAATCGGAAGCCATCGCCACCGGGGAACCGCAGGCCCAGATGGCTCGTTTCTTCGAAGCGCGGCGATAAGGCGAAGAACAAACGCTAACCCTAGGAGGCAAGAATGTATGAATTTCTGAAGGTCAGTACAGAAGGGAAGGTGGGCATCATCACGTTGAACCGCCCGGATGTGCTGAACGCCTGGCATTCGCCGATGCGCCGGGAGCTCGCGGCGGCCCTCGAGGCAATGAATGCGGATGAAGAGGTGCGCGCCGTGATCATGACCGGGGCGGGAGAGCGTGCCTTCTCTGCCGGACAGGACCTGAACGAGACCAAGTCGTTCGATACCGAGCGTGCGCGCGAATGGGTCGAGGAGTGGCGTGCCCTCTACAGCGCCATACGCGGCATGACGAAGCCGTTGATTGCCGCCCTGAACGGAGTGGCTGCCGGTTCCGCATTCCAGGTGGCCCTGCAGTGTGACATCCGCGTCGGCCATGCGGGCAGCAAGATGGGACAGCCCGAGATCAACTCGGGAATCGCCAGCACATTGGGGCCCTGGCTCATGAAGGAGATGCTGGGGCTGTCGCGCACCATAGAACTCACACTGACGGGGCGCATGATGGACGGGGAGGAGTGCCATCATATTGGCCTCATACATCACCTCGTTGCCGCCGACCAGGTTCATGCCAAGGCGATGGAAGTGGCTGGCGAACTGGCGGAGAAGCCTCCGGTCGCAATGGCACTGAACAAGCGTCGCTTTGCGGAGATGACCCAGCCCGGGTTCGAGGATGCCCTTGCAGCCGGCAGCCGGAACCAGAAGGAGGCTTATGCCAGTGGGGAGCCGCAACGCATGATGGAGGCATTCTTCGCCGAGCGTGAAAAGCGTAAGCAGAACGCCTGACAGGAGGCATTGCGCTGTGGATCTGCTCGAATACCAAGGAAAGACGCTCTTCCATCGATACGGAATTCCCATTCCAAAGGGAGCTCTCTGGCCCGAGATTCCAGAGTGTGCCGGCCCATTCGTGCTCAAGGCGCAAGTCGCTTCAGGCAAGCGCGGCAAGCGCGGCGGTATCCGTTTCGCCGATGACCGCAAGATAGCCGGACAGGCAGTCCAGGAGATGGAATCCCTGTCTTTTGAAGGCGAGACGGCTGCCACGATTTATGTGGAGCAGTGCCTCGATATAGCTCGTGAAATTTACCTCGCCCTTGCAATCGACCGCGACCGTCGCTGTCCGGTACTGCTTGCGTCTGCCGAAGGCGGCATCGATGTCGAGGACGCCCCTGAAGGCTCCTTGCTGCGCCTGCCGATACATCCGTTTCTTGGCCTTCGCGGTTTTCATATTTCCGCCGTTGCCCGGTGGCTGGGTGTCGAGGGTCAGACGGGCGAGCAGCTGGTAGAGGTGGTCCACGCGCTCTATGCACTGATGCTGTCCGAGGACGCCGAACTGGTAGAGATTAACCCGCTTGTGGTGTCTGCTGACGGAAGCGTCGTGGCCGCAGATGCCAAAGTCAGCCTGGACGACAATGCAGCCTTTCGCCGTCATCCCGTGGAAGGGGCAAGTGAGTCCTCGGCATCTCGTCGCTCGTCGTTTGAACAGGCCGTGGCGGACGCCGGCGCAGTGGGGATCGAGATCGATCCCGACGGGGATATCATTGCCGTCGTCAGTGGCGCGGGGCTGATGATGGCCACGCTGGATATCCTCTGTGAAGCCAAGCTCCGTGTCAGGGCGGTGGTGGATCTGGGAGGCTCTGTTCTTGCCGGTGGAGAGGTGCTGGGGAGGGTCTTCCAGGCCGTCGTCGCTGCAGGGCCACGGGCAACATTCCTCAATGCCTATATGCACACCGCCCTGTGCGACGAGCTGGCGAGAATGATGATCGAAGCGCAACGTATTGCCCCCCTCGAGGGGCGTGTCCTCGTGCGGCTCAAGGGCAGGAACAGCGATGTCGGGAGATCCCTCCTTTCTGACCAGGGTTTCGATGTCTTCGAGGACCTGGGTCCGGCCATCGAGACGCTGACACAAGCCAGGGAGCTGGTCTGATGGCGATCCTCGTTGACGGAAACAGCCGGATCCTCATTCAGGGCATCACAGGACATACCGGGCGCAACCTGGCACAGAAGATGCGCTCGGAGGAGAGTCCGCTCGTGGGCGGTGTATCGCCCAAACGGGCCGGCGAAGAGGTCAGTGAAATCCCTGTGTTCGCGTCCTGTTACGAGGCCGTGGCGGCAACGGGGGCAAACTGCAGTTTCGTATCCGTTCCGGCTCCTTTGGCGTGCGAGGCGGCGCTTGAGGCCATCGATGCAGGGGTCTCCACCCTGGTTGTCTATACCGAGGGTGTCCCGGTCATGGACGCGATTCGGGTATCGGCATATGCCCGCAGTCGCGGCGTTCGGGTTCTGGGACCAAACGCGGCGGGCTGTATCAGCCCGGGCCTTGCGAACCTGTCGGACCTGAATGCGGCGCTTCTGCGCCGCGGCCCCATAGGCATCGTCTCGAAGAGCGGCACGCTGACCTATGAGGTCATAGAGACCCTGAATGCACACGGCCTGGGGCAAAGCACAGTTGCCTGTCTCGGCGGTGATCCCGTCGTGGGGATGAGCCATGGCGAGGTGCTGGAACTGTTCGAGGCGGATCCCGATACGGAGGCTGTCGTCCTTATCGGCGAGATCGGCGGGCGCAGCGAACTCGATGCCGCCGATTTGGTGGCCCGGATGCGCAAGCCCGTGGTCGCCTATATAGCCGGGCTGCATGCACCGCCCGGCAAACGCATGGGACATGCGGGGGCCATGCTCGGGTCACCCGAAGAGAATGTACCCGGAAAACGCGCCGCTTTGCAGACTGCGGGTGCAAGCGTAGTCAATGATGTCATGGGAATCGGTGAGGCCTTGCGGCGCGTCATGGCCCCGGCTGGGGTCGGCTGAATACTGATTCCACAAGTATAACAAAGGATTGGGAGTACAAATCATGTCTAGGACGAAATATAACAAGGTTTTCCCGCTGACCCGGCGGGAAATGCTGCTCGCTACCGGGGCCGGCGTTGCGGTGGGTTCCATGGGCCTGCCTTTCAACGCTCTGGCTCAGGAACGTCTAACGGTTGCCGATCCCGGCGGTCCGTTCGAAGCCGCGTTCGGAGAAGCCTTCTATCGCCCCTTCGAAGAGGCTACGGGCCATACGATTGCGAACACGGCCCGGGAACACCAGCCGACAAGCCAGGTGCAATCCATTGTGGAAACAGGCTCCTACAGCTGGGATGTGGTGACGGTCACGCAGGCCGACCAGGTCCTGTTGGGCGATCGCGACCTACTGGAGGAACTGGATTGGTCCGGGGAGCATATGGACAATATCATGTCCGACGCTCGAACCGATGTCTGGATGGGCACGGATGTTTACGCCACGATCCTTGCGTATCGCACCGACACATTTCCTGATAAGGCGCCCGAATCCTGGGCTGATTTCTGGGATGTGGAGAACTTCCCGGGCCGGCGGGCCCTGCGGCGCAGCCCCATCGACACGCTTGAAATCGCCCTGATGGCGGATGGCGTGGCCATGGAGGATTTGTATCCCCTGGATATCGACCGGGCATTGGCCAAGCTGGATGAGATCCGCGAGCATGTCGATGTGTGGTGGACAGGCGGCGCGCAGACCAGTCAGCTGTTGGCGAGCGGTGAAGTTGACATGCTGCCGACCTGGAACGGTCGCGCACAGACCGTAATCGACGATGATGCACCGGTGGGCATTCTATGGAATCAAGGACTCTATTCCATCGAGGGCTGGAGCATTCCGAAAGGAAATCCCAAGGCAGACCTGGGCCGGGAATTCATCAAGTTCTGTGCCGATCCGGAACGACAGGCGGCCTTCACGGACAAGCTCGCCTATGGGCCGACCAACCCGAAGGCCTATGATTACATATCGGAGGAACGGGCCAAGTTCCTGCCCACGGCCCCTGACAACCTGAAGCGCATGACACTGGCCGACCAGGGTTGGTGGGGCGAGCACAAGGAAGAAGCAGAAAGCCGCTTCAACGAATGGCTCCTTTCGTAACGTCCAGCACTTCGCAGTGTCCGGGACGATGTCGGTGAAACTCCGGCATCGTCCCTCCCTGGCGATTTCTTTACAGGCTGTCCCAGCTTCGCTGCGGCGCTACCCGCGACGGGGATGTATAAATGACCACCTCACAGGTGCAGCAGAAACTTCAAGTTCGTCAGCTCCGTAAGACATTCGGTGACCTCGTTGCCTTGGAGGGGGCCGATCTGGACCTTGCGGATGGTGAGTTTCTCACTCTCCTGGGGCCCTCCGGTTCCGGCAAGACGACCTTGCTGCTGGCGATTGCCGGCTTGAACGAGCCGGACAGCGGCGAGATTCACATCGATGGAAGGCTGGCGACCTTCCTGCCATCGTACAAGCGGGATATCGGGATGGTTTTCCAGAACTATGCCCTGTTTCCGCATATGACGATCTTCGACAACATCGCCTTCGCATTGAAGATGCGCAAGTGGCCGAAAGACCGAATCACGGATGCGGTGGAGCGCGTCCTGGAGATTGTCCAGCTCCCGCATGTCGCGACGCGCTATCCGCGTCAGCTATCGGGAGGGCAGCAGCAGCGCATCGCGCTCGCACGCGCCATGGTGTACGAACCGTCTGTCATCCTGATGGACGAGCCACTCGGTGCGCTCGACAAGAAGCTTCGCGAGCAGTTGCAGCTTGAAATCAAACGCCTGCACAAGGAGCTCAATATCGCAGTGCTCTATGTCACCCATGACCAGGAAGAAGCCCTGGTCATGTCCGATCGCATTTGCCTGATGCGTGAGGGGCGCATCGAGCAGTTGGGTACGCCTTGGGAATTGTATTTTCGGCCCCGCACTGTGTTCGCAGCCGATTTCCTTGGTGAGGCGAACCTGCTGAGCGGACGCGTGGCCGGACAGGACAACGGAACCGTGCTGGTCGATCTTGCAGACGGTACCCGGGTGCGCGGGGTGAGCGACCATGACCTTACCATCGGCCAGGATGTGCGCATGATGGTCCGACCGGAAACGATCGGGGTGCTTGCCCAGGGAGAAAGCGCGGAGAATGTGCTCGAGGCCCGCTTCAGTGAAGAAGTCATGAGCGGCAGTACGACGCAAAGCTTCTTCACCATCGGATCCGACCAGCGGCTCTTTACCAAGTCCTTGACCCAGACAGGGGCATCTGTGGCGAACGGTGAGTCCCTGCGTCTGGGATGGGCCTCAGAGCGTGCCGTCGTGCTTCCGGACGAATGAGCAAGAATGGGAAGATGATGGGCTCAATAGTCTCAAGGATGTCCCGGGGGCGGTTGCCGTGGCCCCTCATGCCTGCCTTGCTCTTCCTGGCAGCTGCATTCGTCTATCCTGTGGTCCTGCTGCTCAGCCAGAGTGTCAGCGGAGAGCAGGGAGGCTTCACGTTTGATCACTACGTGAAGCTGCAGGAGTCATTTGTCGTCGGGCAAGTCCTGGCCACAACCTTCAAGATTGCCGGCTGGACGGCGGTATTCTCGGTGCTGGCCGCCTATCCGGTTGCGTTCCTGCTTTCCACAGTGGGCAAGAACCGACGCAACTTCCTGATCATCTGGGTGTTGATGCCGTTCTGGACCAGTTTCCTGGTTCGTACCTTCGCGTGGATTGTTCTGCTCGGCCGCAACGGAGCCATCAACCAGTTCGCAGCGGCTCTCGGCCTGCCGGAAATGCCGAGTATGCTCTATAATTTCACCGGCGTCATGATCGGCATGGTGCATGCGCTCATGCCCTTGTGTGTTCTGACCATGCTGTCCGTCATGGAAGGCATCGATCAGAATCTGACACGCGCGGCCAACACGCTGGGGGCACGGCCTTCCCAAGCCTTCCTGCGCATCTACCTGCCACTGTCGATCCCGGGCATGGCGGCTGGCGGACTGCTGGTCTTCATCACCGCACTCGGGTTCTTCATCACCCCCGCATTGCTGGGCGGGGAGCAGGAAACCGTGATCGTCCAGCTGATTATATTCCAGATCAAGGACCTGCTGAACTGGGGATTTGCGGGCGCAATCGCCGTGATGCTGCTCGTCGTGGCCCTGGTCGTGTTCTTCTTCTATGATCGCCTCGTGGGTCTTTCCACCTTGTCGGGCGGCGCTATGCGCGCCGATGACAAGCCCTGGCGCAATCCGATCGGGTGGGGCGGACGCAAGCTTGGCAACTTGATAATCGAGGTGCTGGCTTTCGTTTGTGAGGCTATAGGCCGCGGCTTTGAGATGCTGCGACCAACCCGTCCCGACCGCCCGAGGGCTCCGGCTGGTCGGCGGGTTCTGTGGCTTGTCGGGGGGCTGATCCTGTTTTTCCTGGCCGGTCCGGCATTCTTCATCATACCGGTCAGCTTTACCGAAGGAAACTTCCTGGGCTGGCCGCCCGAGGGCTTCTCGCTGAAGTGGTATGACTCCGTATTCCAGGACCCCCTCTGGATCGAGGCGGCGGTGCGTTCGCTGATCGTCGCCCTGCTGGCCGGCACCATGGGGCTGTTGCTCGGGGTGCCTGCGGCGTTCCATATCGTCAGGCGCTCACGCCACAAGACGGCACTGATCGGCTTCCTGGTCTCGCCCATCATCATGCCTAACATCATCATTGCGGTGTCGCTGTTCTATCTCTTTGCGGGCATAGGTCTTGTGGGCACGACCATCGGCCTGGCCATCGGCCATACCGTGCTGGCCGTCCCCTATGTCGTCGTCACAGTCGTCGCCATTCTCAAGCAGTATGACGAACGCCTTGACCAGGCGGCCTATACGCTTGGAGCAAGCAAGGCGAAGACGTTCCGTTACGTTACATTTCCCCTGCTCAAGTCGGGTTTGGTTGCCGCCTTCATGTTCGCCTTCGTCATCTCCTTTGACGAACTGACGATCGCCCTCTTCCTTGCAGGCGGACAGATGACCACACTGCCCAGGCAGATGTGGGACAATGCCCTGCTGCAGGTTTCGCCCACGCTTGCAGCCGTGGCCACGCTGGTCCTGCTGTTCATGACCGCGATCATCCTCTTCTCCGAGTACATGCGTCGCCGGAGAGAGGGAGCATGAGCGACCAGGCTCCGAGTTACGCGGACCCCTTGTCCCTGCGTCTGCCCGTTCATGGCGAAGAGGCCCCGGACACCTATTGGCATGCGACAGCAGGAGCAGCTCCGCACGACGACGGCGTGCTCAAGCAGGATGTGACCTGCGAAGTTGCCGTGATCGGGGGCGGATATACCGGCCTGGCCTCTGCCTATTATCTGGCCCGATCGGGAATCGGGCCGGTCGCGGTCCTGGAGGCCAATCGTCCTGGCTGGGGATGCAGTGGCCGCAACGGCAGTTTTGCCCGCCCCGCCATAGGGCGCATACCCTATGAAGAGTGGGACCGTCGTTGGGGCCGCGACATTGCCGACGCCATGTTCTCCGAAGCCTTGGCAGCCCTGCAGTCGGTCCGCGATACCATTGCCGAGGCTGCTATCGATTGCGAAGCCATGCCGGAAGGCTGGCTGAAAGTCGCTCATCGGCCAGAACGGGCTTCCGCCCTGCAGACGGAAGCAGCGCTGCTGCGAGAACGCTTCGGTCTCGATGTCGATTATCTGGACAATGAACGCCTGGCGGCAGAGCATGTCCGAGGCGGGGAAGCTTATGCCGCCTTGCGATGGCCGGTTTCCTTTGCCATGCATCCGGTGAAACTGGTTAACGGACTGGTGAACGCGGCCCGCGAGGAGGGCGCCAGTGTCCATGGCGGAACACCCGTCATCGGACTGGACAAGGAGGGTGCGTATCACCGCCTGACCACGCCGGCGGCCGAAGTCCGGGCGCGCCATGTCATCGTCGCAACAAATGGCTATTCCGTGGAGAAGCTGTTTGCTCCCTTGCGCAGCCGCCTCTTGCCCGTTATGTCCAACGTGGTCGTGACACAACCTCTGACAGCCGAGGAGAAGGCCGAAGGGAACTTCCACACCACGGACTGCATCAGCGATACCCGCAAGATGCTGTATTACTATCGCCGTCTTCCTGACGACCGGATCATGCTTGGAGGCAAGGGGCCGGTGCAACCCGAGCCCGAGGCCATGGCCCGACACAGAGACGCCCTGTTGGCTGCAATCGGCAGGAAGTTCCCCTTCATGCAGCGCCCGCGCGCCGATTACTTCTGGGGTGGCTGGGTGGCGCTGACCCGGGATTCCATCCCGCATGTTGCAACCGCGGAAGACGACAAGTCGTTACACTATGCCATGGGATATATCGGCAGCGGCGTCTCCTGCAGTATTCATGCAGGTCGCCGGCTGGCGGAGCATATTGCAGGAAGGGGGCAGGCGTTTCCCCCGCCGATGGCGCGAGGTCTTCCGAAATATCCTTTTGCTGCGTTTCGCCGGTTGGGGCAGGCCGTGGCAATGGCCTGGTTTGCCCGCAAGGATGAGAAGGGGCTGTGACGGTGCGCAAGGATCAGGAACGGCACATTGCCGTAGTGGGTGCCGGGATCGTCGGCGTTTCCTGTGCATGGCAGCTCCAGAAGCGGGGGTTTCAGGTCACCTTGATCGATCGGCTGGAGCCGGGCGAAGCCTGTTCCTTCGGTAACGCAGGCGTCATAGCGACGAGTTCCTGCATTCCTCTGGTTCTGCCGGGAACCTGGCGCAACGTTCCGAAATGGCTCCTGGACCCGGATGGACCTCTGGCGATTGACCTGCGCGATGTGCCGCGCCTGGCCAACTGGTTTCTCCAAGCCCAGCGTACGGCGACTGCGGAGGGCGTTCATGCTGCCACCACGGCCTTGCGCGGGCTTCATGCCCCGGCACTCACCGATCATCTGGACCAGGCGACGGAGGCGGGATGTGATCACTTGCTCCGCCGCAGCGAGTACCTGCATGTGTATAAAACCACTGCCGCCTATAAAGCGGATCGGTTTGGGTGGCAGCTGCGCCGGGACCTCGGCATTCCGATGCGCGAGGTGGGGGGGCAGGAATTGCGGGATCTGGAGCCTGCGTTACCCGACAGTTTTGCGTGCGGCGTTCTGCTGGAGGGACATGGCGCAGTGTTGGATCCCGGCGGGTTGGTCAAGGCACTGGCAAGCGACTTCAAGAGCCGGCAGGGCCGATACATTCAGGCAGAGGTCCACGATATCATGCCGCGCGGTCCGCGCGGCGTGAGCGTGCGGGCCGGGGAAGAGGAAATACAGTTTGATACGCTGGTCCTGGCGGCGGGCGCTTGGTCCGCACAGCTGGCAGGGGCGCTCGGGCACGATTTTCCCCTGGTCGCGGAGCGCGGCTATCATGTCATGTTTCGCGAACCGGCCGTCAGCTTGAACCGCCCTGTGATGTTCGCTGAGGCAAAGTTCGTGGCAAATAGCATGAATGCCGGATTGCGGGTTGCGGGCACGGCGGAGTTTGCCGGGATAACGCGCCCTGCAAAGCAGAGACGAATTGACATGCTGACGCGATTGGCCTCAGAGAACCTCCCCAACTTGAATTCCGACCAGCAGACCTCGTGGATGGGGCCCAGGCCAAGTTTGCCGGACACCCTGCCGGTTATCGGCCGTTCGCAACTGCATCCGGATGTTCTCCTGGCTTTCGGGCATGGTCATACAGGCTTGACGGCAAGTGCAACGACCGGGCGGATCATTGCGGCTCTGGCGTCGGGTGAAAGCCCCGAGATCGATATCAGCGCCTTTCGGCCCGATAGATTTCCCACCAAATCGCCTGAGCCAACAGCTGGGACAATTCGTACTGGCCGGGAAACCTCAGGGGCAGTCGGATGACAGCACCTGTCTATCTGACCGATGATGATGTAAGGGGAGCAGCCCTGCCGATCGGCGAATTGGCGGATGCGCTTGTTCCGGCTTTTCGAAAGCGCTCTGAAGGGGTGGTCATGATGCCGGCGAAGACCGGGATGCACCCCAGCGGCTCGGATGCGTATTTCCATTCGATGCCCGCGCTGGTCCCTGGGGTCGCTGCGGGCGTGAAATGGGTCGCAGGATCTCCTTCCAACAGCAGCCGCGGTCTGGCGCATATTCATGCGCACCTGATCCTGTCGAATGCCGAGACGGGGGTGCCGATCGCAGTTGTCGAAGCGGGGTATCTGACCGGTTTGCGAACGGCTGCCTTGTCCCTGCTGGCCGCCCGGTCCTTGGCGAGACCCGAAGCGAAGCGGCTGGGTTTCATCGGCTGCGGGTTTCAGGCGCAAACTCATCTGCAGGCCTTCGCCGAGGAATTTCCCATTCGCCAGGTGGCCCTCTATGGTCCTCGCCGGCAGAGCGTGACAGCCTTCGAGGAACATGTTGCGGATTGCTACGGCTTGGAAACGGTTGCCTGCTCCCATCCAGAAGAGGTGCTGGCCTCCAGTGACATCGTCGTAACCACGGTTCCGGCCCATCGTGATCTGGTAGGGTTCCTTGATGTGCGTGCCCTTCCAGAGGGCGCTTTCGTGTCCATGGTGGACCTGGGGCGGTCGTGGGATGCGGCCACCGTTGGGGACTTCGATCGCTGCCTGACGGACGATCTCGATCAGAGTGCTGCGCTCGCTCACAACAACGCCGCATTTTCCGCAATGTCCTTCTCAGGTGACCTCTCGGGGTTGCTGGCGGGTGACGTCGAGGGACGCCAGAGGACTTCGGAGCGTATCGCCTTCCTGTTTCCGGGTGTTGCCCTGGCGGATATCGTTGCCGGACACATGATTCTGGAGCGAGTCCAGGCACCGCCGAGGCGCTAGATCTTCCGGCCCCCCAAGGCTTTCGTAATCGCCCACGCGGTTTCGATCACCACCGGCGCCAAGTCACGTTCGGCCTCCGCGATAGACCATCGTGGATGAGGGACCGCAATATTTATGGCTGCCACCACGTCCCCCGCATGATTGCGAACTGCGGCGGCAATCGAAATGTCACCCAGGAAAGATTCCTGATTGCTCAGCGCGTATCCGAAGTGACGGATCTCCTCGAGCTTCCTTTCGATTTCGGAAAGCTCGGTGATGGTGTGTTTGGTTCGTGCTTGGCGATCCGACCTTTCAAGTATATCAGTCGCCTGCTCAGGTAGAAGCCCTGCCAGGATGGCTCTTCCCGGTGCCGTGCAGTAAACGGGCAAGCGCTGCCCGAGAAGAATGTCCACGCTGATCAGGTTGCGACTGGGCAATCGGGATACATAGATAACCTCCGTGTCGTCGAGCTCGGTCAGGTTGACGGTTTCATCCGTGCGCTTGCTGGCTTCCAGGAGGTAGGGGAAGGCCTTTTCGACAAGGTAATCGTTGCGCAGATAGGAAAAACCGAAATCAAGGACCTTGGGGGACAGGGTGTAGCGTTTGGTGAACTTGTCCTGTCGCAGATATCCCAGTGCCTTCAACGTGTAGATGAATCTCTGGGTGGCGCTGCGTCCCAGGCCAGTCGATTCAGTGATCTCGGTCAGGCTTTGCGGATGCCGATGGTCCTGGAAAGCCCGCAGAACACGGAGTGCCTTTTCCGCACCGCCTACGAACAATCGGGAATCAATATTATCTGCTTCGGCTTCTTTATTTTTCATTGTCAGTTTAGGGCAATACCTGAATTTTATTCTAGTGTATAATAAGAATGGGAATATTGAACTTTTACAGGCCGGTCTGGCTTGTGCCGATCATGCGAGTGGTGGTTGTGGTAAACGGGCAGCCTGCCACACCGCAAATTATTGTAGCATTGCGCGTGCACGCCTGAAATCCCTTACCGGGCAGCAATGAATGTGCGTCAAGCGAGGGTTCGGACGCGGCCTATTCGCTGTGGAAACGGGACCTGGAAAGAGCTTTCACCTGGGCCTCCCCTGCAGGGTTTGCCTGCAAGCCTTGCTGAAGTCGTGGGGGGAGCGGGGCAAGTCCGTGCGCCGCTACACCCTGTCCACGAGGGCATACCAGGCTGCCAGGGCGCTGACAGCAGGTTTGCGCAGAAAATAGAATGGGATAGTCCGAACCGGCGTCACCGGGAAATCCAGGTCCTTGTCCGCCGTGCCGCTCGCCTTGTCGGCGAGGACCCGGCCCATCGCGGTGGCCATGGCAACGCCGCGGCCGTTGAAGCCCAGGCCTGCGATCAGGCCCGGCTCGATCTCGTGAAGATGCGGGAAATGGTCCTTGGTCATGGCGACGAACCCACCCCACTGGTGTTCCCATTCCGGTTCGCCGAGCTGTGGGTACATCTGGCAGGCTCGAGCGCGCAAGCGTGCCATTTGGGCCTCGATGCCGCCATCGCCATAGGCTCCGCGGCCGCCGATCAGGAAACGACCGTCTCCGTCCAGGCGATAATAGACCAGCAATTTGCGGGTGTCGGATGCCACCTGGCCATAGGGCAGGATGGAGCGGCGCACATTCTCGGACAGCGGTGCGGTGGCCACCTGCACGGAGCAGGCCGGCACTACGCTGCGCCGCAGTCGTCCGGTCAGTTCCGGCGTATAGGCATTGGTGGCCAGCACCACCTTGCCGCTGCGCACCGATCCCCGGGGCGTGCGAACCAGGAATCCTTCCTGCTGCCGTTCGATCGAAGTGACGGGGCTTTCTCCGAAAATCGGGGCACCCTGGGCCAAAGCAGCACGTGCCAGTCCGAGAGAATAATTGAGCGGATGGACCCCACCACCGCGCCGATCGATTAGTCCGCCATGGTAAACTTCACTACCAAGAAGTTCGTCGACCTGCTGCTTGTTGAGCGGTTCGATTTCCGCCCCGCGTCTTTGCCACTGCTTCGCCCGTACCTGGCAGGTTCTGATAGCTTCTGAATTGTGGGCGGACTGGATCCATCCCTCGCGTACTGCGCCACAGTCGATGCGGTACTTGTCGATGAGACCGAATACGAGATCCGGGGCCGCGCCGGAGAGGCGGACCATGCGGCCCCCCATTTCGGGCCCGAACATCTCCTCGATGGTGTCGGGATCTTCCTTCAAGCCCGGAATAACCTGTCCGCCGTTACGACCCGAGGCGCCCCAGCCAGGATACTCGGCCTCCAGGACCGTTACGGAGACGCCCTTCTCAGCCAGATGAATCGCCGTGGAGAGCCCGGTGAAACCACCGCCGACAATCGTCACGTCACTTTGTAGATCTTCACCGAGGGGCGGCGTGTCAGGGTGTGAATTGGATGTCGCGGTCCAGGCGGAATTGGCGAGGACGGGGCGTTCGTTATCGATGACCATATGGGAATCTTCCTGAGCAAACAGCTATGCTGCGCCGATTAAAGGATAGCTGGTGTCAGTCCTGAAGCTATTTAGTAAATAGCCGGTGCCACGACCCAGGCAACACGACAATCCCTGTCGCCAGCGCACCAGAAACGGTGATATTTCACAGCCTCGAAAGCAAAGCTGTCGCCAGTCTCGAGGGTGTAGGATCTGCCATTAACTTCCAATCCGAGTGTACCTTCCAGTACAGTGCCGCATTTGGCCCCCTCGGAATTGTTGTATGCCTTCTCTCCCGAACTGCCGCCCGGACGAAGTGTGATGAACATCATCTGAATAGCTGGGCAGCTATCTGGAGTCAGAAGTTCCTTGACCATTCCTTTGCCGTTCAGATCCAGAATTCTGCGATTCTCACTGCGCACGACAACGGGGTCTTCTTCATCCGCATCCCTGCCTCCACTATCGAACAGCCAGCCCATCGGCATATCCAATGCGCTACAGATGAGGCGCAAGGAACGCAGTGAGGGTGATGAGATGTCTCGTTCAATTTGGCTCAATTGGCCTATTGAGATGCCGCTGCGGTCCGCAATCTCTTGTAGCGACAATCCACGCACTTTACGCCGAAGGCGCAGTTTGCGACCGATGCTACCGCTAGGCATTTCGTTTGATGTCCTGCTTCGCGCAACGCTCACGAAAGACCCCTTCTTCTTGCAATCATGTTTTCTTCATTCATAATGAAAAAAACATGACAATAGTTCAATATTTATGTTGGAGATAAAAACGAAAATTCAATTATAGACTGCAGAAAAGCTTCGGTATAGGCACGCCATGTATGTCTGTTGATGCGCACCAACTCGACAGGAGGCTGCACGGGCCTTCTGTTATCGAGCATACAAGGCCGCTTTTTTCGAGGCGAGTTCCAAGCGATCGCTGCCCGCTTTTGCTGCATCCACTTTCCGCTCGCCCGGATATATGGGACCTTATCCGTTCAATCTTTCTCTAGGCAGAGCGACTGCATGCAGGGCAACAAAGTGTGCCATATTTTGATGGTCAATCATCATGAAATAAGCCCTACATTGCACACCAACCCAGTTCCATGCACCAACCGGTTAAGGAACGAAAATGTCTCTTTATTGCCTCCATGTATCTCTCTAATGTGATGAAAGTCCCATGGTTGACCTATAATCAATAAAGATCAAGAACAGGAGATGAAGACATTGAGCGAACGTAAACCTTTTGAAAAAACAAAGTGGGAACTGATACCGGGTGCCACGGCCTTGGTGGTCATAGATCCGCAAAATGATTTTCTCGATCCTGATGGTTGGTATGCGCAAAGCGGGGTCGATATTTCTCATATGCGCCGCACGATAGAACCAACCAAGAAATTGGTTGAAGAGGCGCGTTTACGTGACGTTCCGATAGTATGGACTCGACATGGTTTTCATGACGAGCGGGATGCCGGTGTGTTTCTGCGCCTGCGGCCTTTTCTAAAAGAAGGCGGATTGCGAATTAATTCTTGGGGGTACGAAATACATGACGAGGTTGGTGCCCGACCTGACGATTGGTATGTGGAAAAAAATCGCCTCAGTGCTTTTTATAATACAAACTTGGAACTCATTCTCCGCTCGCTATCTGCTGAAACTGTACTCTTTGCCGGTGTTCTGACCAACCAATGTGTGGCGGCTACTTCCAAAGATGCCAACTTCCGTGACTTCAAGCCTATAGTGGTTGAGGAGGCGACGGGAACCACACTGCCTCATCTTCACGATCCGGCGATCGAAATGATATCTGTAGGATGGGGCGAGGTGCGCGGTCTTGAGGCTGCCCTTTCCGAACTGCAGGCGTTGTAATTGTCATTTCTCATAGAGCCCTCTTGAGATCTTTCTGGGATTGCTCCCAAACATGCAGGGGCCTGACCAGAAGGAAAGCAGGTTCAACAAAGGGTAGTTTCGCGGTGTTGTGCCTGAGCGTGAATCCGTACTGAAGGTCTCTGAACTTTTGCCACAAGCCGGGCACGCCGGCGGCGGCATGTGGTGGCTTACTAGTTTCTGCCCGCCGGTTGACGGCGTAAGGAGAGAAACGCACCCGCTAGGATCAGTAAGGCACTGCTTAGCAGGGCGGGATGTAACGGTTCATCCAGTACAAGATGACTGAGAAAGACGCCGAAAACCGGTGAAAGTAGAAGAAACTGACCGGCTGCAGTTGCCGAAGTCCGCGTCAGAGCGCGCGCCCAGCACCAAAAGCCAAGGCTTGTGGGGACCAACCAGTTGTAGACGACAATCGTGACGTATTCCGGAGAAAAGGTGATTGGTTCATCGCTTTCAAGGACAAGCGCGATGATGGTCATGCTCAGTGCGGCTGAGCAGAGTTGCCAAAAGACCTGCTGCCAGAAATTGCTCCGCCATTGCCGCAAGCGGTAGAGCACGGAACCAAGAGCCCAGCCGAGCGTGGCTGTAAGTGCAATGGCAGAGCCGATCAGGGTGCCGCCGCCCGTCCATTCCATGCTCACTATATCCGTCAACAGACACAAGCCGCTCAACCCAAGGGTGGCGCCGATAACCATGCGCCAGGAGATTCCTTCACGCAGCACCGGTAGGCTGATGATCATAGCCCAGATCGGCATGGAATATGCGATCAGAACGGTGCGGCTGGCTTCGATCCAGAGCATGGCCACAGTGGTTAAGCCGGTCATGACCGTGACCTGAAGCAGGCCGATAATGGCCATGAATCCCGCCTCTCCACGTACCGGGATCAAATCGCGTCCACGCCCGGCCAGACAAAGGCCAATTCCAATGACCATAACAGCCCCTGAATAGCGCAGTGCATTAAAGGTAAGAGGGCCGCTGTCCTCGAGAGCGACCTTGACCCAAGTGTAATTGCCACCCCACGCGAAGACGAGAACGCTCAATAGAGCGACCGTCAGAGGCCATCCGCGCCAAAAGCTGCTCATGATCTGATGTTTGCCGTCGCCTGGGGAAAGCGGCGCTGTGTTCCAGTCGATCCTAGTCGGGCTGTGGAGGCGGGCGAGACTGGCATGTTCATGCGATGTTTCCGCAGTTTTGCATAACGTAATAATCTTGCTTAGTTCATGCGTTACTAAAAAAATAATAGAAAATCTTCAATACGGGTGATACTTTTCGTAACTTCTCACAGAATTGTACGGGAGCAGTAGGGTCTATGCGCGTTGGTGTGGAAGTCGGGGGAACCTTTACCGACCTGGTCGCAATCGGAAAGGACGGAGTTCGTGTTACCAAGGTGCCGAGTGTACCAAAGCGGCCGGATGAGGGAGCCTTCAATGCCCTGGTGGCCAGTGAGCTCGATATCTCGGCCATTGAAGACCTGGCTCATGGCTCTACCGTAGCAACCAACGCTGTTCTGGAGCGCAAAGGTTTTCCAACAGCCTTCGTCACCACCCAAGGGTTCAGGGATATTCTGGCGCTGCAGCGCCATAATCGGAACTCCATCTACGACTTGGAATATCAGAAGCCAGCTCCGGTTGTTGCTCGGCTAGACAGTTTCGAGGTGGATGAGCGGGTTCTCTCTAGTGGAGAGGTCGAGCGGCAACTTGATGAAGAGGCGGTCCTGCGCGAGCTGGTGCCTCGTCTGAAAGACGGGAATTACGAGGCCGTCGCGGTCTGTTTGCTGAATTCCTATGTAAATCCGTCGCATGAAGAAAAACTGCGCGAGCTTATCAAGCAGCAGCTACCGGACCTGCACGTGACCCTTTCCTCCGAAGTCACGCGTGAGTTCCGCGAGTTCGAACGGGCATCGACCGCTGCTATCTCGGCTTATGTACAGCCGGTGATTGACCGCTACATCGGGCGTTTCGAGGATCGTCTCCAGGAACACGGGTTTCGGGGACGTTTCAGTGTCATGCAGTCCAATGGCGGACGACTGCCGGCTGAGGCCATGCGGCAGAGCGCTGTCACGGCACTGTTATCCGGGCCTGCCGCCGGGGTGATGGGAGCAACGCGCCAGGCGGGTCGATCAGGGTACAAGAACTTGATCACCCTGGATATCGGGGGGACATCGACAGATGTCTGTGTCGTGACCGAGGGCAAGCCGGAGTTGACCAGTGAATTCCATATCGATGGTCTGCCCATCCGCATCCCGGTCATTGATATCAATACGGTGGGAGCCGGTGGCGGCAGTATCGTCTGGATCGATGAGGGGGGCATGCTGCGTGTTGGTCCCCACTCGGCGGGCGCCGACCCTGGGCCGGCCTGTTACGGGCGTGGGGGGCAGCAGCCCACGATTACCGACGCACATCTGATACGACAGACCATGCGGCCGGAAGCCTTTCTCGGTGGGCGCATGAATATCGACGTCGAGGCCGCGCGCAGGGTCTTCGAATCCATTGCACAGCATTTCAACATGTCCCTGGAGGAGGCGGCTGACAGCGCGATCCAGCTTGCCAATGCCAATATCGTGCGCGCAATTCAGCTCATCTCGACGGAACGCGGCAAGGATCCTCGCGACTACGTGATGGTGCCCTACGGGGGCGCGGGACCGCTGCATGCGGCTCAGGTGGCAAAGGATCTGGGAATTGAAACAATCGTGGTGCCACCGAATGCTGGTGTCATGTCCGCCTATGGCCTGATTGCCTCCAATTTCGTCCAGTTCGAGAGTCTGACGCGGCGTGCGGTGGTTGACCAGAATGCCGGCGATCTCGTGCGCGAGACCTTCAAGTTCATGAAAGAGCGCGCGCTTGAACGTTTCGAGGGCATGGGGCTGAACAGCAACCTGCGTCTCGATTTCATTGCAGACATGAGGTTTGTCGGACAGGCTTTCGAAGTTCCAGTATCCTTGACGGAAGATCAGATTGTAAATCTGGATACCGCAGAGATACGTCGTTTGTTCGGCAAGGCGCACCAGAAGATTTATTTCTTTGGCGAAGGTTCCGAGAAGCCCATAGAATTCGTTTCCTTCCGACTGGGAACCACCGCGGAGCTGGACGATCTGCCCGTTCTCTCGGAAACCCCGGATTATCGTGTGGACGAAGGAGATATTGAACTTTTCGATCAGCGAAAGATGCACAAGGGCAAGCTGTTGAGCCGCAGCTCCCTGACGCCGGAGCGAACCCTCAAGGGTCCGCTCCTGCTCGAGGATCCAACCTCCACGCTCTTTGTCCCCGAGGGATGGGATGCTCGAAGCGATGACCAGCACAATCTCGTGCTTGAGAGGAGCGAGTGATGCCTGAAGGTAAGAGTGAAATCACCACGGAAACTGCACTGAATCCTGTTGATTACGCGGTCATCAGCCAGGGCCTGATTGCTGCGGCCCGCGAGATGGGGGCCAAGCTGATCCGCTCGGCCTATTCCACCATCGTGCGTGAGGCAGCGGATGCGTCCGCAGCTTTGCTGGATCGCGAAGGGAATGTCGTGGCCCAGGCGGAGTTGATTCCCATGCAGCTGGGTCCGATGGCGGACACCTTCCGGGCCTGCGCCGAACTCTATCCTGTGGATGAGCTGCAGGAGGGGGATTTCTATATCAACAACGATCCCTTTTCCGGTGGGCAGCACCTCCAGGATGTTTTCATATATTCTCCCATTTTCGTTGGGGGAGAAATCATAGGCTTTGCGGGAACGGTGGCGCACCATCTTGACCTGGGGGGCGGGAACCCAGGCTTGACCACAGAGGCGGCCGATGTTCATGCCGAAGGCTTTCTATTCCCGCCTTCCAAGTACAACCTCTACCGCGACTGGCGAGGCGGGCCGCTTGAACGACTTGTTTCGGCCAACATTCGTGTTCCGGCGCAGACGATCGGGGATTTCAATGCCCAATTTGCTGCCAATGCCATCGGGGGTGAACGGGTGGCACAGCTCTGCGAGAAATACGGCCTGAAAACCATACAGTCGGTAATGAACCAGTTGATGGACTACTCCGAGCGGCGCTTCCGTGCCGCGCTGTCGGAACTGCCGGAGGGAACCTATTACGGAGAGGATGCCATCGACGATGACGGCATCACGGAAGAACCGCTGGTGGTCAAGGCGGCCCTGACAATCGAGAAGGGAGAGATCACCGTCGACTTCGAGGGGACCTGTGCGCAGGTGACGCGCAATCTCAACTGCCCCTACACTTCCACCATCTCCGCAACCCTCTCGGCCATCAAGTCCGTTCTGACCAGCCCGGATATCCCATTCAATGAGGGCGTCAAGCGGCCGATCACGATTTCCGCTCCCAAGGGTTCGCTGTTGAATCCGAACTATCCGGCTCCGGTGCGTGCGCGTATGGAGGCGGGCTATCGCTGTTTCAACGCCGTCATGAAGGCGCTGGCGCAGATCGTGCCCGACAGGGTCATCTCAGGGGGCAACGATACAACCACGGTGACTGCCATCTCCCATCTTGGGGACGAGGGCTATCGCGTTTATCTGGAAGTCTTCGGTGGAGGCTATGGTGCATCGGCCCACAAGGATGGCTGCGATGCTGTGGACGCTCCCCTGTCAAACTGTGCGAACACGCCCATCGAAGCGACGGACATGGATTTCTCGCATTTCCGGATCATCGGTTACGGTCTGCTTCCGGATTCCTGCGGTCATGGCAAGTATCGCGGGGGCCTGGGCTTCTATCGCAGTTATGAGATCCTGAAGGATGGCGTGAATTTCGCAATCTATGCTGATCGTTTCCGCCTGTCGCCCTATGGCCTCTTCGGGGGCTCGGATGGCCAGGTCGCCCGCTGCGAAATCAAGCGGGGCGACGAGGTTATCCAGGTGAAGAGCAAGGACGGCATGGATCTGAAAAAGGGAGATATCCTGACTCTCTACACAGCTGGCGGAGCCGGCTATGGCAAGGCGGACGAACGCGATCCCGAGGCAATTCGCCATGATGTCAAGCACGGCTATCTATCGCGTGAGATGGCGGAGAAGTCCTACGGAGTGGCAGTCTGACCCCTCGACAGTTTGTTGCCAGGGGCAGGACAGTGAATCCTGTCTCATAAAAGAAAAGCGTGATGAAAACACAGCAAGATGGAAGACACAGCGTAGGAATTGATATAGGGGGCACCTTCACCGATGTTGTCTGCGTCGGAGATGGCCGAACGCACATCTTCAAGCTGCCCTCTACCCGGCGGAATCCCAGCCTGGCCGTTGAAGCGGCCATACGGCAGCTGGCCGAAGAGCATGGCGTGGCTTCTGAGGGAATTGCACGTTTCGTGCATGGCACCACTGTGGCGACGAATGCAGTCCTTGAGCGTAAGGGCGCGAGGATCGGCCTTATCGCCACAGAGGGGTTCAGTGATGTTCTCGAGATCGGCCGGCAAATGCGCCGCCAAATGTATGACCTCAAGATACAGCCACAGACTCCTGGCTGGCTTGCTCCGGGCGTACGTCGAGCGGAAGTCAGCGAACGCGTGGCCGCGGACGGCAGCATCGTTGTCCCCATGGATGAGAAAAGCCTGCAAGCTGCAGTCCAGAAGTTGTTGGAACAGGAGGTTGAGGCCATAGCGGTCAGCCTGCTGTTCTCTTTCGCCAACCCCTCGCATGAACGTGCGGTGGCAGATTACATACACGAGGTGGCTCCTCAGTTACCGGTGTCTCTGTCCTCGGAGGTTGACCCGGCATTCCGGGAGTACGAGCGTACAGCCGTCACGGCCTTCGACGGTTACGTGAAACCGGTTGTCGATCGTTATCTCGAGAACATGGAGACTTCCCTACTTCAGGCGAAGATCCCGGCGCCTCTGCAGATCATGCAATCGCGCGGCGGATTGGCAGCTTCCCAAGTGGCGCGCCAGCGACCGGTGCGATTATTCCTTTCAGGACCGGCGGCTGGCGTAATCGGGGGGTCGGCCACAGCGCGTGCCGCCGGGTTCGAAGATGCCATCACCATCGATGTGGGAGGTACATCAAGCGATATTGCCCTGATCAAGAGCGGTGAAGCGCTGGTGCGCTCGGAAACCACCATCTCCGGCTATGCCGTACGTGTCCCCATGGTGGATATTGAGACATTGGGAGCTGGAGGGGGATCCCTTGTCTGGCTGGATGCGGCAAAGGGATTGCGTGTCGGGCCTGAATCTGCCGGCTCGGAGCCAGGACCAGCCTGCTACGACCGGGGCGGCGAACGGCCAACCGTCACTGATGCGTCTGTGGTTCTGGGATATCTTGATCCGGCCTACTTTGCAGGGGGCACACTCACTCTAAAGTCCGAACTTGCTGAAAAGGCCATCCGCGAGCATGTGGCCGAGCCCATGGGATTGAGCGTAAGTGCGGCGGCTCTGGGCATCCACCGGATCGCCAACGCTCAGATGGCCGAAGGTATTCGCCTGGTATCGCTCAATCGCGGGCATGATCCACGAGAATTTGCGTTGGTTCCCCTGGGGGGCGCCGGCAGTCTGCATGCCGTTCCCTTGGCCGAGGAATTGGGACTGAACCGCGTCCTGGTGCCGCGCTATCCCGGTGTACTCTCGGCTGCCGGATTGTTGGCGGCGCCGGTTGAGCATGAAGTTTCAAGCGCATTCAACAAGCCACTCCAGGAAGCCGGACATGAGGAAGTGAGAAATTTTCTCTCCGAGCTCGACCGCAAGACGGCCGAACTCATGGCGGCGGAGAGCCTGGAGGGGTTGCAGACGGAACGACGGCATTTGGCTGACGTTTGCTATCTTGGGCAGAGCTATACCCTTGAGATTCCGCTGGATATCGAGAACACCGAGCCTTTTGAGCGGCTCTACAGAGACTTCGAGGACATGCATCATCGCATCTATGGCCATGCCACCGGGGCCGGAGCGAAGTTGGTCAATCTGCGAAGCATCCATCGTGCCCACCTGCCCAGTACGGACCTGGCTCTGGAGGCGGTAGAAGGTGTGGCACTGAAGGGGCAGCGCAGTGTCTGGTTCCAGGGAAGTGACATGCCGCAGGACGCCGCTGTCTATGACAGATCTCTCTTGAAGCAGGACGACGGCCCCTTGCGGGGGCCGGCCGTGATAGAACAGAGCGATACGACGGTTCTCGTGCCGCCGGGATGGCGCGGGCAATTGGTCGAGGGTGAAGCCCTCTTGCTGGAACAGGAGGCAACTGCGTGATGACTGTTGCTACAGAGGAAACATTCGACCCTATCACTCTTGAAGTTGTCCGCAACAAGCTGGACGGCATTGCCGAGGAGATGGAGGTTACGCTGTTCAAGAGTTCCTGTTCCCCTCTGGTCAAGGAAGGCTTGGATGCGTCTGCTTCCCTCTTCACTCTGAATGGAACGACCCTGGCGCAAGCCTGCGCGGTGCCGATTCATCTGGGAACCTTGATCCCTGCCGTTGCAGAAATTCTCAGGACCTTTTCAGTAGAGGACATGGAAGAGGGGGATATCTATCTGCTGAACGATCCCTATCATGGTGGTACGCACCTTCCCGATATTGCCGTGGCCATGCCCGTCTTTTCCGAAGGACGGCCGATTGCCCTCGCAGCAACCATGACCCACCATCAGGATGTCGGCGGAATGAGCGCAGGCTCGGTTCCGACGAACGCCACTGAGATCTACCAGGAAGGCCTGCGCCTACCGCCTGTGCGCTGGGCCAGGGCCGGGACATTCGATCGGACTCTGACGGACCTGCTGCGTCTGAATGTTCGCATTCCGGAGACCTTTATGGGGGATCTCAATGCCCAGATCGCAGCCTGCAAGGTCGGGGCGCTGCGCCTTGATGAACTGGCGCGCAAGCATGGGAACAACGCGCTTCTGACCATCTTCGGTCTTCTGATCGATCGTGCCGAATTGATGACCCGCGAGGCTATCCGGAAGATACCGGAAGGGACGTACCGGTTTGTCGACTGGCTGGATAATGACGGGATCGATATGGACAGCCGGGTGCGCATTGAAGTGGCTGCGGAGATTCGCGACGGCGAGATTCATTTCGATCTGACCGGTACCAGTGCTCAGGTCCGAGGACCTATCAACTGTGTGCCTTCGGGCAGCTTGGCGGCCGCCTGTTTTGCGGTCAAGGCTGTAACGGATCCCCTCATACCCAATAATGGCGGCTGCTTTCGTCCGCTGCGTCTGACCCTGCCCGAGGGCAGTCTCGTCAATCCTCGTTCGCCTGCACCCGTGAATGCACGGACAGCGACCATCAAGCGGATTACTGGCTGTATGCTTTCCGCCCTGGCCCAGGCACTTCCCGACCGGATACCGGCTCCTCCCGCCGGGCAACTGCTGGTGATGGCCTTTGGCGGACGTCGGGCTTCAGGCGAGGCTTTCGTGACCGGGGAGCTCATAGCCGGTGGCAGTGGAGCCGGCGAGGGAGTTGATGGCGTTGATGTCGTGGAAACCGATGCGACCAACTGCATGAATGTTCCGGCGGAATCCATGGAAATGGAATCGCCGATACGTGTACGCCAACTACGGCTGCGTCGAGATTCTGGTGGGGCTGGAGAGAACCGGGGTGGCTTGGGCCTTATCAAGGAAATCGAGATACTGGAGGGTGTGGAGGGAGCCGTCAGCTTCTCTCACCGTGGGGAACGCCACTTCGTTCCGGCTCAGGGACTGGCTGGGGGAGGCGAAGGGCAATGTGCGTATTCTCGGATCCTGCGACGGGACGGAAGCAGTGAAATCATACCCTCAAAGATGGTCACCCAGCTCTATCCGGGAGACCGGGTTCTGGTGGAAACGGCAGGCGGCGGGGGCTGGGGCAATGCCCTCAGCCGTGAGCGGAAAAGCATTGTTGCTGATATAGCCGACGGCAAGATCGGCCCGAAAGCGGCCAAGGATCTCTATGGCCATGAAGCGATTTAGAATTTGGTACATGGTTTGAGGACAATGACACGGGACGACAGTTCAAGCAGCCGATCCTGGCCTGAGAACGCAATCCGAGCGCTTTCCAACGGACTGACATTTCTGGCGGGCATTGCACTGCTTCTGATGATGGGCCAGATGGTGCTCGACGTGTTCCTGACCTATTTCTTCAACCAGCCGATTGAAGGTAATCTTGAGGTCGTCTCCATCTATCACATGGTTGCAGTGGTCTTCCTGCCGCTGGCCATGGTGGAGTTGAGGCATGAGCATATCCATGTGGATCTGGTTGTACGCTGGCTGCCACAGTGGATGCAGCGCGTAATCTACATTTTCGGGAGTCTGATCTCCGCAGCCTTCTTTGCCATTCTCGCCTACCAGACGTGGCTTGACGCCCTGAAATCCTATCGCATTGACGAGATTGTCATGGGGGCTGTCTACGTTACTATCTGGCCGGCCAAGTTCATCCTGCCCTTCAGCTTTCTCCTCATCATGCTGGTAGTCCTGCTTCATGCTTGGAAGGCCCTGATCGATCCGCATTTCGATCCCACTCCAGCTGCTCCGGAAACGGAGGATTCCAAAACCACACAAAGCGGAGCCTGAGGGCGAGCCATGGACAATATCACGATCGGTTTCATCGGACTTGGTGCCGGGCTCTTCCTGATCGCGTTGCGGGTGCAGATCGGCGTTGCCGTCGGCCTTGTTTCCTTTATCGGGATTGCGGTGATCGCAAATATGCGCGCGGCATGGGGTATGCTTACGGCTACGCCCTTTCATTTCGTGGGTGACTGGAACCTAACCGCGATTCCCATGTTCCTGCTGATGGGCTATGTGGCCTCGTCTTCGGGCCTGACCCAGGGTTTGTTCCGTGCCATGAGGATCTTCATGTCACGCCTGCCAGGGGGATTGGCTGTTGCCAGTGTGGGGGCCTGTGCACTGATGTCCGCAGCCTCTGGGTCCAGTGTCGCCACATCGTCGTCAATGGCACGGATTGCCACGCCGGAGATGCTGAAATACGGCTATAACCCGGGTCTGGCAACCGGTGTGGTGGCGACGGCAGGAACGCTGGGATCGTTGATTCCGCCCAGTATCTTGCTCGTGCTTTATGGATACTATGCCGAGGTTTCCATCGCCCAACTCTTCATGGCTGGGGTTATTCCAGGGTTGCTGTCAGCCGTCATGATGGCCTTGATGATCGTGACCCGTGCAACCATCACGCCCTCCCTGGCGCCGAGGGTCGAAGAGAGTTTTACAACGGAAGAGAAACTAGAGGCGCTCAAGGATATCTGGCCACTTCCCGTCCTGGTTCTCGGTGTCCTGGTTGGCATATTCATCGGTCTGTTTACACCAACCGAAGCTGGCGCGATCGGCGCTTTCCTGGCCATTGTGCTCGCAGTGGTCCGGCGGGCTCTCAACTGGAGAGTTTTCAAGAATGCCGTCGTCAGTACGCTTTCGAGCACAGCCAGTATCTTCATGGTCGTTATCGGGACTGTTCTGCTGGGACGCTTCATGGCCATGAGCGGCCTGCCAACTTTCATCGCCGGCGAATTGCTGGTTTTTGGCGGAGACGAGTTGACCATAATCCTGATGGTGACGGCCTTGTACCTGTTGCTAGGGATGTTTCTCGATTCAATCGGTATCTTGCTACTCACCTTGCCGATCATTCTGCCTATAGCCCGCGAGGCGGGGATAGACTTCATCTGGTTCGGCATAATTCTGGTGAAATTGCTCGAAATTGGCCTGGTCACACCTCCGGTGGGCCTGAATGTTTATGTCATGAAGGCTTCTCTGGGCAGTCTGGTCAGGCTTCAGGATATCTTCAGGGGAGTCTCCTGGTTCGTCGTGATCGAACTGGTGACACTTTCATTGCTCGTGGCAATACCGGCTCTATCCCTTTGGTTGCCGGGAATTCTCAGTTAAAGACGTCATGGAGAAAAGAATGCCTGAAAACCCGAACGAAATAGTGGTCTCGGCGATTCAGATCACGGCTGAGGACGGAGAGAAGGATGCCACTGTCGCCAAGATGTTGGATCTTCTCGATACAGCGGGACAACGAGGTACACAGCTTTGCGTCTTGCCGGAACTTTGGACGGGACTGGGCTTCTCGGATGAGTCCATCTATCGCTCGATCGCCGAGCCCATTCCAGGGCCCGTGACGCAGCGCCTGGCCGAGAAAGCAAGGCAGTACGGAATGTACATTGCAGGATCAATGTACGAAGAGGCGGGGAGTAACTACTTCAACACAATCCCCCTGATCACCCCCGAGGGCGAAGTCGTGGGAAAATATCGAAAAACACATCTTTTCGATGCGCCCAATCGGACAGATATCCCCCCGGGCATCATGGAATCCAAAAAGGTAAAAGCCGGAGATAACCTGAACGTCTACCAAACTGGGTTAGGGAAGGTCGGGCTTTCCGTCTGTTCAGATCTGCGTTTTCCCGAAATCTACCGGGAAATGGCGCTCAAGGGGTCCGAAATCCTGGTTTGTGCATCAGCCTTCCTAAGCCCACGCTACGATCACTGGGAATTCTTCCTACGGGCCCGCGCAACGGAGAATCAATGCTTCGTCATTGCCTCAGGACAGTACGGTACGGAGCCCAAATCCGGACTTGGGTTTGTCGGCCGCAGCATGATCGTCGACCCTTGGGGCACTGTCGTGGCGACTGCATCCGACAGGGAGGAATGCGTGACCGCCCACATTGACAGGACATTCATTCAGGAGGTCAAGCGGCGCTATCCCCTGATGGATCAGCGCCGGCCGGAACTCTATTCGACCCTGCGCAGTGCGTGATATTCGGCTCACCTAGCTGGGTAAGCTGGGTAAGAACAAGAAAAAGCCTCCCGCGGAGATCCGCGGGAGGCTTTTCTTTGCCTGAATGCAGCTTCTTATTGCATGCCGTAGCTGCTTGCATCCACCTCAGCGTAAAGATTGTCGTAGAGAATCTCCTTCAGCGTTTCGCCGTCCGTACGATCCACGCCTTCAAGCAGTTTGTCCCACTTGGCCAGGGTTTCCTCGAAACGCTTGATCAGCCCTTCCGGGTCTTCCAGCCCGAACTGATCCGTGCCCTGTTCAATCGCGGTTTCAGGCGCCACGTTGTTGGCGAACTCGTTGACTGAAGAAAGCATCGCCTCGTTTGGCTCGTGGATTGTTACGCCATGATCCGGCGCCTCTTCCAAGGCTTCCATTGAGGATCCTTCATAGTCGAGCAAGGCATCCACCAGGGAGGACGATATGGTGTCGAGAAGGGTGCGACGCTGTTCGTCGTTGAGACCCTGCCAGAAGCCTTCATTGAATGCCCATTCCCAGCCAGCGAAATAGGAGCCAAGCGGAACCAAGTTAACGTACTTGGCGACGTCCCAGAGGGAACGGCTCTTCAGGTCATTTGCGGCATTTGCAGCGCAGTCAAGCTGGCCGCGCTCGAGGCCAGTGAACATCTCCGAAGATGGCACGTTGACAGGTGTGGCCCCCACACTCCGTGCCCAGTCCGCGTGGATCGGTCCTGGCATGCGAATTTTCAAGCCTTCCAGATCTTCCAGGCTGGCGACTTCCGTGGAGCACATAAGGTGATACTGTGGTGTGGCGTAGCCACCGGCAAAAACGATGCCCAGCTCCTGGAACCGTTCCTGCATTTCCGGATCGTTCATGTAGAAGTCCGTCACGGCAAAGCCTGCAGTCATGATATCCCGGAGCCCAAGCCCAAGGATGGACAGGGTATTATCTTCGGGAAGTTCGCTCGGGGTATAGGTGCCGGCATGATAGGTCACCTGAGCGATCCCGTCCTGCAGTCCGCTGAGATGGGCGCTGGGAGGGATGAGGGCAGATCCTGTGAAGAGATTAGCGACTAAATCCCCGTCAGAGGCTTCTTCCAGCTGTTCAACCCACTCGACATAGCCGGAGCGGGTCAGAGGGTGTGTATCCGGAAACCAGATACTGGCATTGAATTCAGTTTGGGCGCTTGCCGTTCCAGCCGCCAGTACGCCAGCGACAACTCCCAGTCCTGCCATCCATGTTCTTTTCATCTTTGAATTCTCCTGGTTACTTTCACTGCATGTTTCTCGCCTGAGTGAAAAAAGTACCCTTTATTATTCATTAAAGAGCAAAAATTTTCAACCCATATAAATAAAGTTAGAATGAAATTTCATTCCCGTTTTTACAGCTTTCAGGGCAGTGTCCCTGGGAAGGTAGGTGCCACAGCAGGCTTTTATGGGATTGTTTGGCTGGGTTCAGCCTATGAAAGACAGCATAGCCCAGGCCTTGGCGGGACTGGAATGGGATATCAGCCTCCCCCTACGACATGGTGCCAGGGTGAGCTGGCTCATAGTGTGGTTGAGTGCTGACCTTGCATCGGCTGGAGCTAAAGACGGCAGCACTTCGTCCAAATGGGATGAATGATTCAAGAGGCGGGGGGATATGGACGAGCCTTTAGTTCAGCGCAGATTACTTGATGCGGCTGTAAATTGAGGTGCTGGACTAGTCTTCGAGAAACTTAGCGTTCAGGGGTAGTAGGGCTCACGTGATGAGAGCTCGTCCTGACCTGAATGAAGCAGCCGGTATAGGCGTTCCATACACGCTGTGGCTGCTTCCAGCCTTCCCAGTCTCAAGCTCGGGCCTGGGAAAGTTGTATAATGCGAGTGAATTGATCAGAGCCGCATTCGGATCGAATAATTCAGTTCTCTCCTCTTGCCGAAAGGCCGGTCTTTTTATCCAGACTGCGCCATTTGCGGACAAGGTGTTGGCTTTAAAGCCCCTTTATAGCACAGCCCCCGTTTCCGGCGGGCCGTTGATCAGGTGGTCGGTGATGTAGTCATAGGCGGCGTCCACGGAATCGGTGCGGTAGAAGAGGTCCAGGTCTTCCTTGTTGATGGTGCCGTGGCGCACCATGGTCTCCAGGTTGAAAACCTCGTCCCAGAATTCGTTGCCGAACAGAACGATGGGAATCTGCTTCTTCATCTTGTTGGTCTGCACCAGGGTCAGAAGCTCGAAGAGCTCGTCCAGGGTGCCGAAGCCGCCGGGCATGGCGATGACCGCCTTGGCCAGGTAGGTGAACCAGAACTTGCGCATGAAGAAGTAGTGGAACTCGAAGGCCAGCTCCTCGCTGACGTAGTGGTTCTCGAACTCCTCCCTGGGCAGGGAGATGGTCAGGCCGGCGGTGCGCGCGCCGGCCTCGCGGGCGCCGCGGTTGGCAGCCTCCATGATGCCGGGGCCGCCGCCGGTGCAGATCACATAGCGCCCGGGATCGTCCTCCAGCCCCATGGACCATTCGCTCAGCCGGCGCGAGAGCTCCCGCGCGGCCTCGTAATAGCGCGACATGGCCTTCAGGTCCTCGGACTTGTCGCAGCTCTCGGACTGGGCCTCCTCGGCGCTGGGCACGCGGGCCGAGCCGAACATGACGATGGTGTCGCGCAGGCCCAGCCTTTCGAAGCGGGCCTGCGGTTCCGCGAACTCCGAGAGTATGCGCAGAGAGCGTCCTTCGCGGCTGCGCAGGAAGTCGCTGTTCTCGTAAGCCTTGCGGATTTTCTTTTCGCTTTCCATAAGGCGCGTTTACTCTTTGCGCGGCCTGCTGGCAAGTGGCCGGCTGTCGCAGTGTGCTGAAGGGCAGGAAGGGGGATGTTCCGATGCGAAGTCTGTGGGTCTGCCTGGTCCTGGGGCTGGGTGTCATGCTGGCCCCTTTGCACGGGGGCGCAGACGCGGCGGATCAGGACAGCGGCCATGGCGCCCATGCCGACTCTTCGGACAACAGGACGGTCCTTGAACAGGATGCCCTGACCCCCTTCGTCGATCCACTGCCCATCCCGCCTCGCGCCGAACCGGTGGGCGAGCACGAGGGGGCGCCGCTGTACGAGGTGACCCTTCGTCAGGTGGAGCAGAAGCTGCATCGCGACCTGCCGCCCACGCCGGTTTTCACCTACAACGGCATCTGGCCCGGCCCCACCTTCAACGTTCAGCATGATCAGCCTGTCCATGTACGATGGCGCAACGCGCTGCCGGAGCACTATCCGGACTGGCTGCCGGTCAACCTCAGCCATCATGTGCCGGATGACAGGATCCGGACGGTCACCCACCTGCACGGCGGCATCACCAAAAGCCGCTCGGATGGCTATCCCACCTGGACCCAGGACCCCGGCGAGGAGGTGCTCTATCACTATACGAACGGCGACGCCCAGGGCGACGGCGCCATGCTGTGGTATCACGACCATGCCATGGGCAACACGCGCCTGAATGTCTATGCCGGTTTGGCCGGCTTCTACCTGCTGCGCAATCCCGAGAAAGAGGCGGCGCTGAACCTGCCCTCCGGAGCGTACGAGATTCCGCTGGTGCTGCAGGATCGCAATTTCGCCGAGGACGGGACGCTGGTCTATCCCGGTGTTTGCCGCAACTTCGGGGTCGTGAACGGCGCCGTCTTCCCCTATCTGGAGGTCGAGCCGCGGCGCTATCGCTTCCGCGTGCTCAACGGCAGCAACTTCCGCATCAAGCGCCTGGCGCTGTCGAACGGCGCCAGCTTTTCCGTGATCGGCGGGGATGACGGCCTGCTGACGCGCACGGTGGAAACGGATGAACTGCTGCTGGCCCCGGCCGAGCGCGCGGACATCATCGTCGATTTCTCGGACATGGCCGGCGCGGAGATCGTCCTGGAGAACACCACTTCCTGCTTCGGGCCGCAGCGCGATGGCCAGCAGCGCATGGGGGACGTGGAGCTGCCCCACTTGATGCAGTTCCGGGTGGCCGAGACGGCCGACAGCCCGGATGAAAGCGCCATTCCCCAGCATCCCGTCGCCGAAGACAGGGAACTGGAGCGCATCCTGGCCGAGAAGACGGTGGAACGCGCTGTCACCCTGGACGAGCACGAGGATTTCCTGTTCCTGATCAACGACCGGCACTTCGACGCGCCGGTGGAGATCCGGCCGCGCCTGGGGGACTCCGAGGTCTGGAACATCGTCAACCTGACCGACGAGGCGCACCCCTTCCACATCCACCTGATCAGCTTCCGCATCATCGAGCGGGTGCCCTTCCGGGAGGGTGGCGTCGAGGCGTACATCCGGGACCGCGATGCCGGCCAGTTGAAGGATCTGGACAGCTACCTGATCCCATCCCAGGCCGAGGCGCCCGCCCCGCAGGAGACGGGGCCCAAGGACGTGGCGCTGGCGCCCTTCGGCTATGTCACGCGGCTGGCCGTGCGCTGGTACGGTTTTCCGGGCCGATACGTGATCCACTGCCACCTGCTGGATCACGAGGACAACGACATGATGCGGCCCATCGAGGTGCTGCCGGCCGAAGCCTCCGACAACGCACAGACCGCAAACTGACCTGAATTGTCCTCGGCGAGGCAAAAGAACCTTGCGGCGGAATAAATATTTCGATAATTCTCGAATTATGGAAACAGAAGACGCCGTCGCTTCCCTGTCCGCACTGGCCCAGACACATCGCCTGGAGGTCTTCCGCCGGCTCATGTCGGCCGGACCGGACGGCCTGCCCGCAGGCGAATTGGCGGCGGAACTGTCGATTGCCCCGAACACTCTGTCCAGTCACCTGAAGATCCTGACCCACAGCGGCCTTGTCCGGGCGCGCCGCGTGGGGCGCTCGATCATCTATTCCGTGAACTTCTCGGGCATGCAGGGGTTGATGAGCTTCCTGCTGCGTGACTGCTGCCAGGGGCGGCCGGAGATCTGCGAACCGCTGCTGTCGACGGCCGGACAAGCCGCCTGCAGCCCGCCCCACCTGCCGCCGGACAGCTTAGGCGGCCAACCGGAAAAGCAAAAGACTCATGACTGAACCCCGCTACAACGTTCTCTTCCTCTGTACCGGGAACTCGGCACGCAGCGTCCTGGGCGAATGCCTCGTGAACCACCTGGGTGGCGGGCGCTTTCGCGGTTACAGCGCCGGCAGTCATCCCTCGGGCCGGATTTTCCCGCCGGTTCTGGACTTCCTGGAGAGCCAGGGCCTGGAGACCGGACAGCTGCGCTCCAAGAGCTGGGACGAGTTCGCCACTCCGGATGCGCCGCACATGAATTTCGTCTTCACGGTCTGCGATTCCGCCGCCAACGAGGTCTGCCCGGTCTGGCCGGGCCAGCCCATCACGGCACACTGGGGCATGCCGGATCCCGTGGCCAAGGCCGGGGACGAAGAGCAGGCCCGTCTTGCGGTGCAGGAGGTGGTCCGCATGCTGTCGAACCGGATCCGGCTGTTCACCAGCCTGCCGCTGGACAGCCTGGACCGCATGAGCCTGCAGAACCGTCTGAAGGAAATAGGCCAGCAGACGGACGAGACGGCGCTTTCCTGAAAACTGTCCAGTCCCTATTCGGAGGGAGAGGCCTATTCACTTGCGCGGGCAAATCTGTATGATGCCGCCCGCCTGACTGGTGCTCCCTTGGGCCGGAGCGACGTCAGGCTGGACATCACGACAGAGGGGGAGGACCCATGAACCGACGCAAGTTCCTGACATCCGCTGGCCTGGGGGCTGCGGCCAGCACGACCCTCGCAGCCCCGGCCATCGCACAAAGCAAGCCACAGGTGCGCTGGCGCATGGCTTCCAGCTTTCCGCAGAGCCTGAAGATTCTCTATCAGGGTGCGGAGCAGATGGCGCAGCGTGTCTCGGAGGCCACCGACGGCAATTTCGACATCCGGGTCTTTGCCGCCGGGGAACTGGTCCCGGCCTTCGAGGTGCTGGATGCCGTCAGCAACGACACCGTCGAGTGCGGCCACTCGGCCAGTTACTACTATGTCGGCAAGAACCTGGCCTTCGGTTTCGACTGTGCGGCCCCCTTCGGCCTGACGACGCGGCAGCAGAACGCCTGGATGTACGAGGGCGGGGGCATCGAACTGGTGCGTGAGGTGCTGTTCGATGACTACAACATCATCAACCTGCCGCTTGGCAACACCGGCGCCCAGATGGGCGGCTGGTTCCGCCACGAGGTGAACTCGCTGGAGGATATGAAGGGGCTGAAGATGCGCATCAGCGGCTTCGCCGGCGCTGTCCTGGAAAAGTTGGGTGTGGTGCCGCAGCAGATTCCCGGCGGCGACATCTATCCGGCCCTGGAGCGCGGCACGATCGATGCCTCGGAACTGGTCGGCCCCTATGACGACGAGAGCGTCGGGCTGTACGAAGTGGCCGAGTACTACTACTACCCCGGCTGGTGGGAGGCCGGACCGCAGACAACCCTCTATATCAACAAGGACGCCTGGAACGAGCTGACCCCCGAATACCAGTCCATCCTCAAGGCGGCTGCGGCCGAGGCCAATGTGCGGATTACCGCACGCTATGATGCGGAGAATCCACCGGCCCTGCGCCGTCTGGTCTCCAAGGGCACGCAGCTGCGCAGCTTCAATCGCGGGATCCTGATGGCCTGCTACAAGGCCACCGAGGAGCTCTATGCGGAACAGATGGAAACCAACGACAAGTTCCGCGCCATCTATGAGGACTGGCGCAAGTTCCGCGACGAGCAGTACCTCTGGTTCCGCGTGGCCGAGAGCAGCTTCGACAACTTCGCCTTCACCGCCCAGGCGCGCCTGGAGCAGGAAGAGGAGTGACTGCGGTCCGTCCAGGCTGACCGGCTTGCACGGCCCCGTTCCGGCGGGGCCGTTGCCTGTTGGGAAGGGTGCATTTTTCCTATCCTGAACAGGCGCTTTGTGTATCATGCCCGCAAGGGTGGCCGGCGCCTGGCCGGAGCTGCCCAGTCCACACAGGGAGGAGAATTCATGAATCGACGCAAGTTTCTGACTTCGGCCAGTGTCGGTGCAGGTGCCGCCGCGGCCACCAGCTTTGCCGCCCCGGCCATCGCCCAGAGCCAGCCCCAGGTGCGTTGGCGCCTGGCCTCCAGCTTTCCGCAGGCGCTGGATACCATCTACGGCACGGCCGAGATGATGGCCCAGCGCGTTTCCGACGCCACCAATGGCAACTTCGACATCCGTGTCTTTGCCGGCGGCGAACTCGTCCCGCCTTTCGAGGTCCTGGATGCGACCAGCGAGGGCACCGTCGAGTGCGGTCACTCGGCCAGTTACTATTACGTCGGCAAGAACCTGGCCTTCGGCTTTGACTGTGCGGCCCCCTTCGGGCTGACGACGCGTCAGCAGAACGCCTGGATGTACGAGGGTGGCGGCATCGAGCTGGTGCGCGAGGTGCTGTTCGATGACTACAACATCATCAACTTCCCTATGGGCAACACCGGCGCCCAGATGGGCGGCTGGTTCCGCAACGAGATCAATTCGGTCGAGGACATCGACGGCCTGAAGATGCGCATCAGCGGATTTGCCGGCGCGGTTCTCGAGAGACTCGGCCTGGTGCCGCAGCAGCTTCCGGGCGCGGACGTCTATCCGGCTCTGGAGCGCGGCACGATCGACGCCACGGAATGGGTCGGGCCCTACGATGACGAGAAGCTGGGCTTCAACGAGGTGGCCGAGTACTACTACTACCCCGGCTGGTGGGAAGCCGGACCGCAGCTGACTCTCTACATCAACAAGGATGCCTGGAACGAGCTGACACCCGAATACCAGGCCATCGTCCAGGCCGCTGCGTCCGAGGCGAACATCCGCATGACGGCGCGTTATGACGCGGAGAATCCGCCGGCCCTGCGCCGTCTGGTCTCAAAGGGGACGCAGCTGCGCAGCTTCAATCGCGATATCCTGATGGCCTGCTACAAGGCGACCCAGGAACTCTATGAAGAACAGGTGGAAACCAACGACAAGTTCCGGGCCATCTACGAGGAGTGGCGCAAGTTCCGCGACGAACAGTACCTCTGGTTCCGTGTGGCGGAGAACAGCTACGATAACTTCGCCTTCACCGCCCAGGCGCGCCTGGAGCAGGAAGAGGAGGGCAATTAAGGCCGGGCTTGCCTGTCCTTGATAATCTTGGAAAGCCCCGCTTCGGCGGGGCTTTCTTTTTCGCAGGTATCATTCAAAGGTGATGGATGGCGGTTCATCGCCCTCCTGCTCCATAGGCGATGGCTGCTGTTTGTCCCTCTTCAGGACAACTCCTTACGGAAAAGCTCCATCAGGTCTGCTTTGTCCTCGAACCCGATACCAGGAAGATCGGAGGTGCGGACCCGTCCGTTCTCGACAGGTGTTGAATCGGCAAACCCGCCAAAAGGCGCGAACACGCGAGGATAGGATTCGTTGCCACCGAGCTTCAGGCCAGCAGCGATGTTCAGGGCGAACTGATGCCCGCCATGTGGAATACACACACGCGGCGAGAAGCCACGCAGGCGAAGCTCGTCGAGCATGCGCATATACTCGACGAGGCCATAGGAGAGCACCGGATCCATCTGGAGGATATCACGATCAGCGCGGATTCCACCGTAGCGTAGAAGATTGCGGACGTCCTGATGGGAAAAGAGATTTTCACCTGTAGCCATCGGCTCTGCATAGTTTTCAGCCAGAACGCGCTGAAGATCGTAGTCGAGTGGATCGCCCGCTTCCTCATACCAGCGCAGGCCATAGGGGGACAGACCCTGTGCGAATGCCAGTCCGGTCTCGAGGTCGAAGCGGCCATTGGCATCCACCGCCAGGCGGTCGCCGCTGCCGACGACCTCCAGTGCGGCCTCGACCCGGCGCAGATCCTCGTCCAGTGGCAGGCCACCGATTTTCATCTTTGTCTCGGTATAGCCTGCATCCAGGTAGCTGCGCATTTCGGCCTGCAATGCACTGAGATCAGAATTGGGATAGTAGTATCCGCCCGCGGCATAGACAGGGACGCTTTCATCGGCTGCGCCATCGCCGAAGCGTTCGGCGAGAAGTGTGGCGAGTGGCTTTCCCTCGACTTTTGCCACGATGTCCCAGATGGCCATATCGATTACGCCAACAGCGACCGATCGCTCCCCGTGTCCGCCGGGCTTTTCGTTGCGCATGAGCGTCTGCCAGATGCGGAAGGGATCAAGGTTTCGGCCTGTCTTGTCGACCAGATTCGCCGGATCCGCTTCCAGTAACCGCGGCAGGAAGCGGTGCCGCAAAAGACCGCTGGGCGCGTAGCGGCCATTGGAATTGAAGCCATAGCCCACGACAGGCTTTCCGTCGACGAGAGTGTCGGTGGTGATGGCCAGGATGGAGACATCCATGCCAGCGAAACTGATATAGGCGTTCTCAATGTCGGAGGCGATGGAGACGCGGCGCTCCTGAACGTCGGTGATTTTCATGACGGTTTGGTCCGGGGCTGGTTGAATGCTCTCGTGTTTAGGACGTTGCGCAGGATGTATGCCCTCAGGATTTTTGCGTCTTTGTGTTGAAGTCGTCAATCGAAGGTGATGGGGGGCGGCTCGTCGCCGCCGTCCAGGCCCATGTCGCCGGCGGGTATGTCGATGTCCACGTCGGCCGGATCCACCGCCGCGCCCTGGTCAACACCGGTGACCAGTTCGGGGAAGGTGATGATCAGGCCCACCATGATCAGCTGCAGGGCCAGGAAGGGCAACACACCAAGGTAGATGCGCTCTGTGGGAATGTACTTCACCAGCCGTCCGGTGATGGAATCGGTGTAATCCTCCTTGGGTGCGACCGAGCGCAGGTAGAACAGCGCAAAGCCGAAGGGCGGCGTCAGGAACGAGGTCTGAAGGTTCACGGCCAGCAGCACGCCGAACCAGACCAGGTCGATGCCTAGGACTTCGGCCACCGGCGCCACCAGCGGCACGATGATGAAGGCCAGCTCGAAGAAGTCCAGGAAGAAGCCGAGCACGAAGATCAGCAGGTTGACGGCAATCAGGAAGCCGAGCGGTCCGCCGGGCAGGCTGGTCAGCAGGTGCTCGACCCAGAGGTCGCCGTCCACACCCCAGAAGGTCAGGCTGAAGACGCTGGCGCCCACCAGGATGAAGATCACGAAGGAGGTCAGCTTGGCCGTGGCGTCCATGGCCTGCTTCAGGATGGGCAGGGTCAGCCGGCGCTTGACGATGGCGAGCCCCAGGGCCCCCACGGCGCCCATGGCGCCGGCTTCCGTGGGCGTGGCCAAGCCCATCAGGATGGTGCCCAGAACCAGGAAGATCAGCGCCAACGGCGGCACCAGCGAAATCAGGATGCGCTTGACCAACTGGAGGCCACGCAGGGTCCTGGCCTCGGGCGGCAGGGCCGGAACAGCCTTGGGCCGGAAGACCGCGATAACCAGCACATAGAGGGTATAGAGCGTGATCAGGCCCAGGCTGGGCACCAGGGCCCCGTGATACATGTCGCCCACCGAACGGCCCAACTGGTCGGACAGGACAATCAGGACCAGGCTGGGCGGGATGATCTGGGCCAGCGTGCCCGAGGCCAGGATCGTGCCGGTGGCGATCTTCTGGTCATAGCCATAGCGCTGCATGATCGGCAGGGAGATGAGTCCCATGGAGATCACCGAGGCGGCCGTGACGCCGGTGGTGGCGGCCAGGATGGCGCCCACAAAGACACCGGCAAAGGCCAGGCCGCCGCGCAGGGGGCCGAACAGCTGGCCTATGGTGTGCAGCAGATCCTCGGCCATGCGGCTGCGTTCGAGAATCAGGCCCATGAAGGTGAAGAAGGGGATCGCGAGCAGGGTCTCGTTGCTCATGATCCCGTAGATCCGGTTGGGCAGGGCCTGCAGCAGGGCCGTGGTCAGCATGCCCAGCTCGATGCCGATGAAGGCGAAGATCAGCCCGGTAATCGCCAGCGCGAAGGCCAGCGGATAACCCGACAGCAGGAACACCACGAGTCCCGCGAACATGATCGGGGCCAGATAGCTTTGCAGCAGTTCGATCATGATGGCACCCCGGTCCCGTCAGCTGTCTCGGATGACATCGCTGTGGGCCTGGCCGCCGCCCGGATAGGGGGCGCGTCCGGCCAGGAAGGCGATGCGCTTGATGACCTCGGAAACACCCTGGAGGCTCAAGAGGAAAAAGCCGACCGGCATCAGCAGCAGCACCGGCCAGCGGATCAGGCCGCCCGTATTGCCGGACATCTCCATGCGCACGAAGGCGTTGTGGAACATGGGCCAGGACAGGACCATGATGAAGATCGCAACCGGCAGCAGGAAGAACAGGCCGCCGATGATGTCGATCCAGGCCTTGCGGCGCGGCGACAGGCGCGCATAGAGCACGTCGATGCGGACATGCTCATTCCGCAGCAGGGTGTAGCCGGCCCCCAGCAGGAAGACGGCCGAGAAAAGATACCACTGGATCTCGAGCCAGGCGTTGGAGCTGAGGCTGAAGAGATAGCGCGAGATGGCGTTGCCGGCGGAAATCAGTACAACGATCAGGATCAGCCAATAGACGCAGCGACCGATGAAGCCATTGAGGCTGTCGATTGCACGACTCAGGCCTATCAGGAAACCCATCGCTCTAGCGCCCTCCCGAAAAGGAGCCGACTGATGTGTCGCGGATCCACTGTATTGCTGCCAGTGATTGCCGTGACCGGCCCGGCCCCGAATGCGGCGCGAAGCTACAGGAAGCCTATTTCCTGCGCAACCGCTTTGCCGGGCCTGTTCTCCCCGTGATCGCATTCCAGGCCGCAAGTGAAGGCAGCAACAGCCCTGGCGTTGACCGGACATGGCACCGGCTTGCCGGCCCGGACACCTCTTGTTGCGAAGGTGAAAGGAAAACTGTATAGAGATTCAATAAGTTAAGAAATTTCAGGGGCAGGATCGGCTGATGCTTGCTGCCCTGAACAAGAACCAGCCGCAAAGCGGCACCAGGGGGCTTCATGACACGCACGATTGCCGAGACCATCATCGACATGCTGGCGCAGGCCGGGGTCAAGCGCCTCTATGGCGTGACCGGTGACAGCCTGAACCTTCTGAACGATGCCCTGCGGCGCGATGGCCGCATCGAGTGGATTCACGTTCGTCACGAGGAAGCCGGCGCCTATGCCGCCATGGCCGAAGGCGTTCTGGGCGGCCTGGGATGTTGCGCCGGCAGTTCCGGGCCCGGGCATGTACACCTGATCAACGGGCTCTATGACGCCCATCGCTGGGGCGCGCCGGTGGTGGCTCTGCCCTCGACGATCAGCCGCTCGGACTATGGCATGGAATCCTTCCAGGAAACCGACCTGCGCATGTTCGATGGCTGCAGCTGGTACAACCAGTTGGCCCAGACGCCTGAGCAGGCGCCACGCATGCTGCAGCAGGCGATCCAGAACGCGCTGACCCGCAAGGGCGTGGGCGTCTTCGGCTATGGCGGCGATCTCCTGCCCGAGAAGCTGCCGGACTCGGCCATCGTCTCGCCGTCCTACCGGCCGGAGACCGTGGTGCGTCCGGGCGACCGCGAGCTGGATGCGCTGGCCGAGCTGCTGTCGGGGGCCGAGCGGCCGATGATCTATGGTGGTGTCGGCTGCGAGGGCGCCCATGCGCTGGTGACGGCCCTGGCCGAGCGACTGCAGGCGCCGGTGGGCTGGACTCTGAAGGGCAAGATGGCCCTGGAGCATGACAACGCCCACGGCATCGGCATGACCGGCTTCATCGGCGGCAAGGCCTGTGCCGACGCCATTGCCCAGTGCGATGTGCTGCTGTTGCTGGGCACCGACTTTCCCTGGAAGGATTTCCTGCACACCAAGGCACGCGTGGCTCAGGTCCTGACGCATGGCGGACGCCTTGGGCGGCGTACCCATGTGGACATGGGCCTGGTCGGCGAGGTACATGCCACGCTGGAGGCGCTTGTTCCGCGGGTGGCCTATCGTGGTGATGACAGCTTCCTGCAGGACCGGCGCAAGGTCTATCAAGAGGACCTGGAGAGTCTGGCCCGCCATGAACAGGAGGCTGGCGCCCACAGTGCCATCGGTCCGGATTACCTGGCCGCGCGCATCGACGCCCATGCCGATGCCGATGCGATCTTTACCACCGATACCGGTATGACCACCGTCTGGGCGGCGCGACATCTGCGCAGCACGGGCCGGCGCAGCCTGATGGGCTCCTACTCCCATGGCTCCATGGCCAGTGCCATGCCCCAGGCCATCGGGGCGGCCCTGGCCGGCAATGGTCGGCAGACCGTTGCCCTCTGCGGTGATGGCGGCCTGTCCATGCTGATGGGCGATCTGGCCACCATTGGACAATATCAGTTGCCGGTGAAGATGGTGGTCTTCAACAACGGCACGCTGGGCATGGTCGAGATCGAGATGCAACTGGCCGGCATCCCGAACTACCAGACGGAACTCTACAATCCCGACTTTGCCAAAGTGGCCGAGGCCTGCGGCATCCGGGGCGTGACCGTCGAGGACCCGGATCAGGTGGACGGGGCCGTCAGGGACGCCATGGCCCAGGAGGGGCCGGTCCTCCTGGACGTGAAGACCGACCGCAATGCCGTGGCCATGCCGCCGCACACCAGCCTGAAACAGCTGGAAAGCTATGCGCTCAGCGAGGCCAAGATGGTCCTGGAGGGACGCGGTGCCGAGGTCCTGAAGCAGGTGCGGTCCAATCTGAAATACCTGCGCGATCTTTGAGGCCTGCGTGAAGCGGCGCAGCAGTCAACCAGAAGTCAATCAGTAGAACAGACACGACGGGAACAGGAAACATGCGTGATTCGGACAACATCCTGAGCGCCTTCAGGGGGCTTCCCGGCGCCCGCCGGGCCATCGTGCCGGTCCTGGCCGCTGCCCTGGCTGTCGTTTTCCTGCTGGCCGGTCTGTGGGAGGCCGCGTGGCTGTGGGGCCTGCTGCCCTGCCTGGCTGTCTTGGCCCTGGCGGCCCATGACGTGCGGCAGAAGGGATTCGCGATCCTGCGCAACTATCCGGGCGCGGGCTGGGCGCGCTATTTCTTCCAGAGCCTGCGGCCCTACCTGCGCACCTACATTGTCGAGGGCAATCGCGAGGGGCGGCCCTTCAACCGCGAGCAACGCAAGCTGGTCTATCAGCGGGCCCGCGACGAAGCGGACAATCATCCCTTCGGCACGGAACTGGACGTCTATTCCAGCGAATACCGCTGGCTGACCCATTCCATGGCACCGGCCGAGCCGGAAAGCGAGGATCCGCGCGTGGATATCGGTGGGTCCGAGTGTTCAAAGCCTTACAACGCATCCATCCTGAACATCTCGGCCATGAGTTTTGGCGCCCTGTCGGCGCGCGCCATCGAGGCGCTCAATACCGGTGCACGTCTGGGCAACTTCGCCCATGACACAGGCGAAGGCGCCATCAGCCCCTATCACCGCAAGGGCGGTGGCGACCTGATCTGGGAGATCGGCTCGGGCTACTTCGGCTGCCGGGACGACCAGGGGCGGTTCGAGCCGAACCATTTCCAGGAAGCGGCCAGTTCGGACCAGGTGCGGATGGTCGAGATCAAGTTGAGCCAGGGCGCGAAGCCCGGGCACGGCGGTGTGCTTCCAGGCCCCAAGGTGACGCAGGAGATTGCCGAGACCCGCAAGGTACAGGTAGGCGTGGATTGCGTTTCGCCGGCCGGGCATTCGGCCTTCTCGACCCCGCGCGAACTGCTGGAGTTCGCTGCACGCATGCGCGAGCTCTCGGGGGGCAAGCCCGTAGGGGTCAAGCTCTGTGTCGGGCATCCCCACGAGGTCTTCGCCCTGGTCAAGGCGATGCTGGCCTCGGGCATTTACCTGGACTACATCGTGGTAGACGGAGCCGAGGGCGGCACCGGCGCCGCCCCAGTCGAGCTCAGCAATCATGTGGGCCAGCCCCTGAACGACGGCCTGGTCATCGTGCGCAATGCCCTGATCGGCGCCGGCCTGAAGGATCGCGTGCGCCTTGGGGCCAGCGGCAAGGTGCATTCCGGCACCGGCATTGCCCAGGCCATTGCCCTGGGCGCGGACTGGACCAATGCGGCACGCGCCTTCATGTTCTCGGTTGGCTGCATCCAGTCCATGCGCTGCCACACCGATACCTGCCCCACGGGGGTGGCCACCCAGGACCCGGGTCGCCAGCGTGGCCTGGTGGTCGAGGACAAGGCCCAGCAGGTGGTACGTTTTCACCAGAAAACCGTTGCTGCCGCAGTCCAGATCGCAGCCTCAGCAGGGGTCAAGCGTATTCACGACCTTGAGCCGCACCACCTGTTCCATCGGATCAGCCCCACGGCCGCGCGCATGGCCGACGAGATCTATCCCTTCGTCGGGCGCAACCAGCTGGTGGAGGCGCCCGAGGACACGCCCTATGCCCTAGCCTGGCAGGCCGCCGACCCCGACAGCTTCACGGCGCGGCACAACATCGGCGATGCCCACCGCCAGCAGGCCCTGCAGCGGCAGGCTTGAGAGTCGGTTTTCGCATTCTGCCGGTAAGGCAGCTGCGCCTGAGTCCGCCAAAGGATTGACAGCACTGATGTTGGCGCTACCCTAGCAGCAAGTGTCTATACGTTTCGTATGGGAGAGATCGGGAAGTTTCGGCTTCCCGGCGCCGAAGGAGCAACCGCCCCGGAAACTCTCAGGCATCCAGGACCGTACGGAACAGGCACCTCTGGAAAGCTGAAACGGGATCGGACAGGGTTCCCGGTCACGTTTCACACCGATGGGGAAAGCCGCGCACGAAGATGTCGTGCCGGCCAATCTCTCAGGTCCGAGGACAGAGGGGGCAATGTCGCCGTACGGCGGCCGGGCTCACTGTCATGAAGGATCTGATGTGACGGATACCAAGGAAGACCTCGCCAGAACACCGCTTCACGCCCTGCATCTTGAACTGGGCGGGCGCATGGTGCCCTTCGCCGGCTATGACATGCCGGTGCAATACCCCGATGGAATCATGACCGAACACCTGCACTGCCGCTCTGCGGCGGGGCTGTTCGATGTTTCGCACATGGGCCAGGTCCGCGTGAAGGGCCCCGATGTCCGCCGCGCCGTCGAAACCCTCCTGCCGGCCGATCTCGTGAACAGCGAGGAGGGCCGCATGCATTACAGCTTCCTGCTGAACGACAAGGGCGGAATCCTGGATGACCTGATGGCCACGCCCTTTTCCGACCATGTCTTCATGGTGCTGAATGCCGCCTGCAAGCAGTCGGACATTGCGCATCTGAAGGCCGGCCTGCCGGCCGATTGCGAGGTGGTCGAGGAGAACGACAAGGCGCTGCTGGCCCTGCAGGGGCCGGAGGCGGCGGCCGTGCTGTCCGAACTGGCGCCCGAGGTGGCGACCATGAGCTTCATGACCATGCGCGACCTGGAGATCGCCGGCGTGCCCTGCCGCATCAGCCGTTCGGGCTATACCGGTGAGGACGGCTACGAAATCTCTGTCCCGGGCGACCAGGCCGAGGCCTTCGCCCGCAAGCTTCTGGCCGACCAACGGGTCAAGCCCATCGGTCTGGGTGCGCGCGATTCGCTGCGCCTGGAAGCGGGCCTCTGCCTCTATGGCCACGATATCGACGAGACGACGACGCCCATCGAGGCGGCGCTGACCTGGGCCATCGCCAAGAGCCGCCGGGCCGATGGCGGCTTTCCGGGCGACAGCATCATTCTGAAGCAGATTGCCGAAAAGACGCCACGCCGCCGCGTGGGCCTTATCGGTGAGGGCCGCGCGCCGGTACGCGAGGGTGCGGAGCTGGTGAACGCGGCCGGCGATGTGGTCGGTACGGTGACCAGCGGCAGTTACGGACCTTCGGCCGAGGCACCGGTGGCCATGGGCTACCTGCCGCGAGAACTGTCGGAGCCCGGCACCGAGATCAAGGCCGTGGTGCGCGGTCGTGAGCGTCCGATGAAAGTGGCGAAGATGCCTTTCGTCGAACGCCGCTATTATCGCGGATGACTTCAAACAACAGAGCAACCCCCAGGGAGACGAGATCATGAGCAAGACATATTACAGCGACGAACACGAATGGATCGCGGTCGATGGCGACAACGCCACCATCGGCATCACCAACTATGCCCAGGAACAACTGGGTGACGTGGTCTTCGTGGAGCTGCCGGACGTCGGCAAGAGCCTGTCCAAGGGCGACGAGGCCGCCGTGGTCGAATCCGTGAAGGCCGCCAGCGAGGTCTATGCCGCCGTGTCCGGTGAGGTGACCGAAGTGAATGGCGCCGTTGAGGAAGAGCCTGGCAAGGTCAACGAAGACCCGGAGAACGAGGGCTGGTTCTTCAAGTTGAAGCTGTCCGACAGCTCCGAGCTGGACGCGCTGATGGACGAGGCCGCCTACAAGAAGTTCATCGAGGGTCTGGACTGAGCACTGCGAGGCCCTTCGGTCCCGCGCCATTGACAGGTCCCGGATCTGCAGCCCCACCATTCGGGCGGGGCACAGCGATTGCCTATTGGAAGAATGGCTGCCGGGCGCACCCGCGCGTGCGTTACGGACGGCCGCAGGAGAACTGGAATGACAGAGACACGCCCGACGCTGAGCGAGCTGGAAGCCGCTGACGACTTCGCCAATCGGCACATCGGTCCCGATGAGGCCGAAAGCATCGCCATGCTGAAGACACTCGGGCTGTCGTCGCTCGACGAACTGGTCGAGAAGACGGTCCCCGGCAAGATTCGCACTGACCTGCCGGACCTGCCAGAGGCCCGCAGCGAAGCCCAGGTTCTGGCCAAGCTGCGCGAACTGGCCGGCCGCAACCAGCCGCTGACATCGTTGATCGGCCAAGGGTATCACGACTGCATCCTGCCGCCGGTCATCCAGCGCAACCTGCTGGAAAACCCGGGCTGGTACACGGCCTACACCCCCTATCAGGCCGAGATTGCCCAGGGCCGCCTGGAAGCCCTGATCAACTTCCAGCAGATGGTCGTCGACCTGACGGGCCTGGACCTGGCCAATGCCTCGATGCTGGACGAGGCGACGGCGGTGGCGGAAGCCATGACGCTGATGCGGCGTGTGGGCAAGAGCAAATCCGCGCGCTGCTTCGTGGCCGACGACATGCACCCGCAAACCCTGGCGGTGTTGAAGACGCGGGCGAAGCCCCTGGGCATCGAGTTGGACATCGGCGCACCGGACAGCGACTTCGATGCCTCCGACTACTTCGGCGTCATCCTGCAATACCCCAACACCTACGGCACCATCGGCGACCACGGCAAACTGGTGGAGCGCTGTCACGAGGGCGGCGCGCTGGTGACCGTGGCCAGTGACCTGCTGAGCCTGTTAAAGCTGACGCCGCCGGGCGAGTGGGGCGCGGACATCGTGGTGGGCAGTGCCCAGCGCTTTGGCGTGCCCATGGCCTACGGCGGGCCGCACGCGGCCTTCTTTGCCACGCGCGATGCCTACAAGCGCTCGGTGCCGGGCCGCATTGTCGGGGTGTCCACCGACAGCAACGGCGATCCGGCCTTGCGCCTGGCGCTGCAGACCCGCGAACAGCACATTCGCCGCGAGAAGGCGACCAGCAACATCTGCACGGCCCAGGTCCTGTTGGCGGTGATCGCCGGTTTCTACGCCGTCTGGCACGGTCCGCTGGGCCTGAAGCGGATTGCCAATCGCGTGCACCGCTTCACCGGCATCCTGGCCCAGGGGCTGGGCAAGCTGGGCTATGAGGTCGTCAACGACAGCTGGTTCGACACCCTGACCGTGAAGGCAGGTCCCGAAGTCCTGCAGCGTGCGCGTGAGGCCGGAATCAACCTGCGCCCGGTAGACGATTCGCATGTGGGCATCTCGCTGGATGAAATCACCACGCGCGCGACGCTCCAGGCGGTCCTGTCGGTCTTTGCCGACAAGCAGGACCATGGCCTGGATCTCCTGAAGCTGGACGAGGCAGCGGACAGCGGTATTCCCAAGGCCCTGCAGCGCAAGAGCGACTACCTGACCCATCCGGTCTTCAACAGCTATCACTCCGAGACCGAGATGCTGCGCTACCTGCGTCGCCTGCGCGAGAAGGACATCGCGCTGGATCGCTCGATGATTCCGCTGGGCTCCTGCACCATGAAGCTCAACGCGGCCGCCGAGATGATGGCCATCACCTTGCCCGGATTCGCCGCCATGCACCCCTTCGCGCCGACCGACCAGGCGCCGGGCTACATGGAGCTGATCGGTGACCTGGAGGATTGGCTGGCGCGCATCACGGGCTTCGATGCCATCTCGCTGCAGCCCAATGCCGGCAGCCAGGGCGAATATGCCGGCCTGCTGGCCATCCGCGCCTATCACGACAGCCGCGGCGACGACCAGCGCACCGTCTGCCTGATTCCCAGCTCGGCCCACGGCACCAATCCGGCCAGCGCGATCATGGCCGGCATGGACGTGGTGGTCGTCGGCTGCGACGAAGAGGGCAACATCGACCTGGCCGACCTGGAGAAGAAGGCCAGCGCCAAGGCCGACAGCCTCGCCGCCCTCATGGTGACCTATCCCTCGACCCACGGTGTGTTCGAGGAGGAGATCCGCCGCATCTGCGAGATCGTTCACGAGAACGGTGGCCAGGTCTACATGGACGGCGCCAACCTGAACGCGATGGTGGGCCTCTGCCAGCCGGGACAGTTCGGCCCCGACGTGGCGCACCTGAACCTGCACAAGACCTTCTGCATTCCCCATGGCGGTGGCGGCCCGGGTGTCGGCCCCATCGGGGTGCGCGATCACCTGGCGCCCTTCCTGCCCAACCATCCGGTGGTCAAGGAAGCCGGACCGGAAAGCGGTGTGGGACCGGTGGCAGCTGCGCCCTGGGGTTCCGCCGGAATCCTGCCGATCACCTGGGCCTACCTGGCCCTGATGGGACCGGAGGGTCTGAAGAAGGCCAGCCAGGTGGCGATCCTGAACGCCAACTACATGGCCAAGCGGCTGGAGGGGCATTACGACGTGCTCTACAAGGGGCGCAACGGCCTGGTGGCGCACGAGTGCATCCTGGACACCCGCGACTTCAAGGACACCGCGGGCATTTCCGTGGACGACATCGCCAAGCGCCTGATGGACTTCGGCTACCATGCGCCGACCATGTCCTGGCCGGTGGCCGGGACCCTGATGGCCGAGCCGACGGAATCGGAATCCCGCGCCGAACTGGACCGCTTCTGCCAGGCCATGATCACCATCCGCAAGGAGATCGCGGCCATCGAGAAGGGCGAGGCGGACAAGGAGGACAATCCGCTGCGCAATGCCCCGCATACGGCTGAGGCGGTCCTGTCCGAAGACTGGAGCCACGCCTACAGCCGGGACCAGGCGGCCTATCCGCTGAACAGCCTGCGCGAAGCCAAGTATTGGCCGCCGGTGGGCCGTATCGACAACGTGGCCGGCGACCGCAACCTGGTCTGCACCTGTCCGCCGCTCAGTGCCTATCAGGAAGCGGCGGAGTAGCCACAGCGGGCGGCATCGCCTCTCAATGATCGGGTGTGTTGTCGTTCGCAGACAGATGAACTAATTTGAGTTGCAGCACCGCAGCCCTTTCTGCGGCTGCGGTGCTGGTTTCATCTGTCCTGTCCGAACGTCTCATGGTCTACCCGCTCACCATTCAACCGTATCGCATGATCTGGAAAGGTTCCTGCAAGCCGCAGGACCTTCCGGAAACGGTCGCGCGCGAGATGAGCGAGGCGCAAAGGGATGTTCTGGGCTACTGGTATCGCCTGAAGCCGGTCCAGGGCCTGCCGGCACGCAGCCGTTTCGACCCGCTCGAGGTCTGGACACGGGTCGCCAGCATTGTCCTGTTGCAGGTCCTGGGGGATGGGGAGGACATTGTCTTCCGCCTGGTCGGACAGGATTTCGCGGAACGGGCCGGCTCGAACCTGCGCGGCGTACGCCTAAGTACGGTGGGCAACCCGGATGAGGTTCCGCAGATTCAGGATGCGGTGAAAGACATGATCCGAGATCCGCGTCCGGTTCTGAGTGCGGGGTCGCTTTCCACCTTTGATCGCGGACATGTGGGCTATCGGCGTTTGGCCGTGGCTTTTGCCGAGCAGGATGGCGGGCCGGTTGCGCACATTCTCTGTTGCTACGCTTTCGAGTCCTGACACGCAAAAGGGGCCCGGCGAAGCGGGCCCCTGTCGTTGCGGTTGGCCGTTTCGGAAAACTCAGCCGCGGCGGTTCTGCTTGCCCAGGGATTCCAGGGCCACACCCGCCAGCAGCTCGACACCGAAGGGGATGGCCTTGTCATTGAAGTCATACCCTGGATTGTGCAGACCGTGGGTATGCTCCTCGTCGCCTGATCCCAGGTGGATGTAGGCACCGGGGCAGGCGGCCAGCATGTAGGAGAAATCCTCGCCGCCCATGGTTGGCTTGTGGTTCGGGGCCAGAGTCTCTTCACCGAAGGTCTCGCGGATGACCTTGATTGCGGATTCCGTGGCCGCTTCCTCGTTGTAGGTGACCTCGAACTTGTCTTCGATGTTCAAGTCGATGGTGCAGCCGTAATAGGCCTCCAGACTTTTGGACAGGCGCTCCAGCGCATCCACCATGACCTTGCGGGTATCCTTGTCCAGGCTGCGCAGCGTGCCACTCATGCGAGCGGTATCGGGGATGACCGCAAAGCCGCTGATGTCGCCGCTCTCGATGGCGCAGATGCTGAGCACAGCCGGGCTGAGCGGATCGACCTCGCGCGAAATGATGGTATGGGCGCGGTTGATGAAGTCGGCCGCGATGCGGACCGGATCGATGCAGCCATGCGGGTTCAGGCCGCCATGTCCACCCTTGCCGTGAATCGTGACATCGATGCGGTCGCCGCTGGCCATCAGCGGGCCGGGGATCACACCGAACATGCCGACCGGCAGGCCGGGCCAGTTGTGCAGGCCGTAGATCTCGTCCATGGGAAAGCGATCGAACAGGCCGTCGTCGACCATGGCCTTGCCGCCGCCCACGCCTTCCTCGGCGGGCTGGAAGACGAAATAGATGGTGCCGGCGAAGTCGCGGTTGCTGTGGAAGTGCTCGACGGCACCCAGCAGCATGGTGGTGTGGCCGTCATGGCCGCAGGCATGCATGCAACCCTTGTTCTTGGAGGAATATTCGACACCGCTGGTCTCCTCCAGGGGCAGTGCGTCCATGTCGGCACGCAGCCCCACAGTGCGGTCGCTGCCTTCGGTGTTGCCCTTGATCCAGGCCACGATACCGGTCTTGCCGATGCCAGAGACATACTCGACGCCCAGATCGTCCAGGTAGGCCTGGACCTTGCGTGAAGTTTCATGCTCGCAGAAACCCAGTTCGGGATGCTGGTGGATGTCGTGGCGGAATTTGACGAGTTTATCCAGGTTCTGCATTTCCATGATGATCTTCCTCACAATTTTTCTTGGGCGTTTTCGTCGGACAGTAAAGCAGTGCCGCGCGAAATGTAAAGCCAAGCCGCGGTGATTGTCGGGCGGGCTTTCCCTGTTGGCGGCCCCCGCATGAAGTGTGATGCATTAAGGGCTTTTTCACGACTTACGAATAAAATACAAGGAAGTTCACAAAGGCATGTCCCAACGAGAATCATATGGAAAATCGCGATAGCTTACCTGCCGGAGACAGCCAGCGGGTGGTCTGGACGGGCCTGCCAAACCAGGCGGGCGCGGTGGAGTGCCCGGACGCATTGCTGACGGATCGGCAGCAAACCCTGCTGGCCTATTGGCAGGAATTGCAACCAGAAGACGGCAGTTTGCCCCAGTGGGGCAGCTTCGATCCCCTGCGTCTCTGGACCGTGATTACGCGCTTGGTGGTCTATGAAGTCCTGGACCAGGGCGCGGATCTCTTCTTCCGCCTGGCAGGCGCCGAGTTCGAACGCCATGTCGGGCGCAATCTGCGCGGCCAGCGCTTCAGCCAGATTTCGACGCCCGAACGCCTGGCTGCAGGACAGCGCGCAGCGCGCGATCTCTATGACAATCCCCTGCCCCAACTGGTTCACGGCTGGATGGAAGCGGTCGAACGCGACCATGTCACCTACAGTCGTCTGAGCGTTCCCTTTGCCCTGGAACCGGGGCGCCGGATGGATATCCTACTGGCCTGTTACGAGTTCGGCTCCAATGCGCCCGTCATGCAGATGAGCAATCCTGGCGGCGTCCGAAAGATCTGAACCAGCCGAGCAATGCCGGTCGAAAGGCAGGTGATGGAGGTCCTGGATATGCTTGCTAGACTTTGCCCGGTCCGTGACAAGCGGTTGCGATCTTGAGAAGATTTCCCCTTGGTGAGCCATGGCGGTAAGGGCATGACAGGCGACAGCAGGGAACTGCCCCAGGAAAAGTCACTGTCTCACGGGACGCTGCTTTTCTCGGCCTTGCAGCATATTGCCATCATCGCACCCATCGGACTGGTCTTCCCGCTTCTGGTCCTGCGAGCTGCCGACGCCGGCTTCGCGCTTCAGGAGACGGTGATCACAGCGTCTCTGCTGGCACTGGGGATCGGCAACCTGCTGCTCTGCCTGCGCGGGCGCATGCTGGGAAGTGGTTACCTCTGCCCGGCCGTCTTTACGGCGGCCTACCTGCCCGCATCCCTCGCGGCCGCCGATGCCGGCGGGCTGTCGCTGGTTTTCGGGATGACCATCTTCGCCGGTCTTTGTGAAGTGGCCTTCTCGTTCCTGCTGCGGCGCCTGCGCCCCTATCTGCCGGCTGAGATAGCCGGGCTGGCCGTCGTCATGATCGGCTTGATCTTGGGCTTCATGGGCTTCCGTCTGCTGTTGGGGCTGGACAGTCACGGGGATTTCCAGGGTGATACGCTGGACAGCCAGGCCGTGGGGCTGGGCCTGTTCGCACTGGCCTTGATCATCCTGCTGAACGTCTGGGGCAGGGGGGTGTTCAAGCTGTTCTCGGTGTTGATCGCCATTGCCGTGGTCTACCCCTTGGCCGTGGTGCTGCAGAAGGTCGACCTGGCCGGTGGTCATGACATTGCGCCTCACGGACTGCTCGACATCCCCCAGTTGCCTCTGCTGCTGCCCAGTTTCGATGCTTCCTTGGCTCTGCCATTCATGATCGGGGCTCTTGCCTGTGCCCTGCGGGCCACCGGGGACATCACGACCTGCCAGCGGATTGCCGATACGGACTGGGTCCGCCCTGACATGCGCAGCATTGCGCGCGGCGTGCGCGCGGACGGTCTGGCTACGGTCTGCGCCGGTTTGCTGGGTACCGTTGGCCTGAACACCTTCTCCAGTTCCATCGGCCTGTCGCAGGCAAGCGGCGTGATCCAGCGCCGGGTCGGGCTGGCCATCGGCGGCCTGTTCATTCTCCTGGCGTTCTCACCCGACATTGTCATGTTGACCATTGGCATGCCGCAGCCCCTTACAGGGGCAATCCTGATCTTTTCTTCGGCCTTCATCCTGTCCAACGGGCTCAGCATCATTGTCGCCAGGCTGCTGGATGCGCGCCGCATCCTGACCATCGGTGTGGCCCTGGTCTTCGGGCTCAGCCACGATGTCTTTCCCGAGTTCTACGATCATTTTCCGCTTTGGATGAAATCCATCAGCGGATCGTCACTGGTGGTGGCGCTGGTCATCGCCCTGGGACTCAATGCCCTGTTCCGTATCGGCGTCAAGCGCACGGCCGACCTTGAGCTGCCGCTGGACAGCTCTCTGCTGCCACAACTGGTCGATTTCTGCCGCGAACAGGGGGCGCTGTGGGGCGCACGCCGTGACGTGATGGAGCGGGTGGCCAACGGTTTGACCGAAGCCGGCGAACTGGTCCTGGCCCGCGGAGACGAGGGCAGCCCACTCAAGGTGCAAGTCAATTATGACGAGTTCCGGATCCGGGCGAGTGTGGCGTTCACGGCTTCTGCTCCGGACAGCGCGGGAACGCCCGAGCCGGCATCCTCAACGGCCGCGGAGCTGCCCGGTGAAGGCGAACTGGAACTCCGCCTGATGCGGCATTTCGCCGACAGCGTCCGCCTGGTGCAGCGCCAGGGGCAGCAGCAGGTGAAACTGGTTTTCGAAACCTGAAGGCGGGTTCGAACGCCGGCCTTACGTGGATATCCCGCCCAGGCGGGCCAGCAGGCCAGCGACATTGCGCACATTGAACTTGTCCAGAAGGCGGGCGCGGTAGTCCTCGACCGTGCGCGGCGAGATCGCAAGTTCGCGGCCGATCTCCTTGCTGGTCAGGCCTTGCGCCAGATGCTGGACCACCTGGCGCTCGCGCGCCGTCAGCGAGATGGAGGGGCGGACCTGCGTCAGGTCGGCGAAGCTGAGGATGACCCGCTTCATGGGCGTCTCGGGATAAAAGGTGCAAACATGCACGCGGCACCAGAAATAGGAGCCGTCGCGCCGTGGCATGACCCGTTCGTCGGTGTAACGCCCACTGCTGCGCAGGGCCTCCAGGCCGACGTCCCGGATCTGCTCGAACTCGCCATGGCTGGCATAGAGCATGCGGAAGGACTGGTTCAGCAGCTCTTCGCGCGCGTAGCCGAAGAGCTCTGCAAAGGTGAGGTTGCAGGCCCGTATGACCCGCTCTTCGGTCAGCACGAGCCCCACCGGCGCATGGTCGAACGCCAGCTGGTCCAGGTCTTCTTGAGCCATCTCCGGAGCCTCGGTCATGCCGCCTCGCGCGTGCCCCCGTATTTTTACGGGCCGTGATTCTACCAGATTGCGATACTGCGTCTCGCTGTCGAATACTGCAATAGAGCTGCGTACAATAGGGAGAGAATGAAATTATGGATCAAGCCATTGCCGGAGCCGATCGACTTGACTCGGCCATCGAGGCGCGCCGCGACGACCTGGTCGAACTGACGCAGGCGCTGATCCGCATTCCCACGCTGAACCCTCCGGGGGACTGCTACCTGGAAATCTGTGAGTTCCTGTCCGAGCGCCTGAAGCGCAGCGGTTTCGAGGTGGAGTTCATCCGGGCCGAAGGCACGCCCGGCGACAGTGACAAGTATCCGCGCTGGAACGTGGTGGCCCGGCGCGAAGGCGGGCACAGCGGCGCCTGCGTGCACTTCAACTCACACATCGACGTGGTCGAGGTCGGCAAGGGCTGGACCTTCGATCCCTTCGGCGGCGAGGTGAAGGATGGCAGGATCTATGGCCGTGGCAGCTGCGACATGAAAGGCGGCCTGGCGGCCTCGATCATCGCGGCCGAGGCCTTCCTGGAGGTCTATCCAGACTTCCCGGGCGCCATCGAGATTTCCGGGACGGCCGATGAGGAGACCGGTGGTTACGGCGGTGTGGCCTACCTGGCCGAGCAGGGTTATTTCGATCCCAAGCGCGTGCAGCACGTCATCATTCCCGAGCCGCTCAACAAGGACCGTGTCTGCCTGGGCCATCGCGGTGTCTGGTGGGCGGAGATCGAGACCCAGGGCGAGATCGCGCACGGCTCCATGCCCTTCCTGGGCGATTGCGCCGTGCGGCACATGGGGGCTGTGCTCAGCGAGATGGAAAAAAGCCTCTATCCGGCCCTGGCAAGCCGGCGCACGGAAATGCCGGTGGTGCCCGAAGGCGCGCGCCAGTCCACCATGAACATCAATTCCTTCCACGGCGGGCAGAAGGAACCGGACGCCGACTTCACCGGCTTTCCCTCGGCCTGCGTGCCGGATTCCGCGCGCATGATCATCGATCGCCGCTACCTGATCGAGGAGAAGCCCGAGGAGGTGCGCGGCGAGATCGTCGAATTGCTGGAACGGGTGAAATCCAGCCGCGACAACTTCCGCTATGACCTGAAGGAACTCTGGCAGGTCAGTCCGACCATGACGGACCGCAATGCGCCGGTGGTGCAGTCGGTGTCCAAGGCCATCGAGCAGGTCTTCAGCCGGGCGCCGGAATATGTTGTCTCGCCGGGCACCTATGACCAGAAGCATATTGATCGCATCGGCCGTCTGAAGGACTGTATCGCCTATGGCCCCGGCATTCTGGACCTGGCGCACAAGCCGGACGAGTATGTCGGGATCGAGGACATGGTGGAGTCCGCCAAGGTGATGGCACTTTCGCTCTGCAGCCTGCTGGGCACGGAAAGCTGAAAAGCGATAGAACAACAGCCGAAGAATGATAGGGAGTGTGAGAAGATGACGACGACGGGAAAGATCCTTTCGGCGGCCGTGCTGGGCGCGGCCGTGGCCGTTGCCGGGCCGGCCCTGGCCCAGAAGACCTCGGTCTCCTTGGGCATGGTGCTTGAGCCACCAAACCTGGACCCCACCGCCGGCGCCGCCGCCGCCATTGACGAGGTGGTCTATGCCAATCTCTTCGAGGGACTGACCCGCTATGCCGAGGACGGCTCGATCCAGCCGGCGCTGGCTGAATCCTGGGACATCTCGGACGACGGCTTGAGCTATACCTTCCATCTGCACGAAGGCGTGACCTTCCACGATGGCACCGAGATGACGGCGGAGGACGTGAAGTTCTCGCTGGACCGGGCCCGCGCAGAGGACTCCACCAACGCCCAGAAGGTCCTGTTCGAGGGCATCGAGGCTGTCGAGGTTGTCGATCCCCACACTGTCCAGGTGAATCTCTCGCAGCCCGATGGCGCCTTCCTGTCCAATATGGCCTGGGGCGATGCCGTGATCGTGGCCGAGGAAAGCGCCGCCGACAACGCGACCAACCCCGTTGGCACAGGACCCTTCAAGTTCGAGGACTGGCGTGAAGGGGACAGCGTGGAGCTAACGCGCTACGAGGATTACTGGGGCGAGCCGGTGGCTCTGGAAAGCGCCACCTTCAAGTTCATCGATGATCCCACGGCGGCCTTCTCGGCCATGATGGCCGGCGATCTGGATGCCTATCCCAGCTTCCCGGCCCCGGAGAACATGGCCCAGTTCGAGGCCGATCCGCAGTTCAAGGTGATCGAGGGCTCGACCGAGGGCGAGATCATCATGGCGATGAACAATGCCCGCGAACCCTTCGACGATATTCGTGTGCGCAAGGCCGTGGCGCATGCCATCGACCGGCAGGGCCTGATCGAGGGCGCCTACTTCGGCTATGGCACGCCCATTGGATCGCATCTGGCCCCGCAGAATCCGGCCTATGTGGACTTGACCGAGCAGTCGGCCTATGACCCCGAGCTGTCCCGGGAACTGTTGGCTGAAGCCGGTTACGAGGAGGGTTTCGAGACGACCCTGAAACTGCCGCCGCCGTCCTATGCGCGGCGTGGCGGCGAGATCCTGGCCTCCTACCTGCGGGATGTCGGCATCGAGGCCGAGATCATCAATGTGGAGTGGGCCCAGTGGCTGCAGAGCGTTTTCGAGGACACGGACTATGACCTGACCGTCGTGGCGCATACCGAGCCCATGGACATCAATATCTATGCCCGTGACGACTACTACTTCAACTATGACTCCGAGGAATTCCGGCAGATCATGGCGGAGCTGGAAAACACGGCCGATGACGAGGCGCGGACGGAGCTGTTGAAACAGGCGCAGCGCAAGCTGGCCGACGATTACGTCAACGCCTTCCTTTTCCAGTTGCCGAAACTGGGCGTGGCCAAGACCGACCTGATGGGCCTGTGGCAGGACCAACCCACCCAGGCCAACGATCTGACGGATGTCCACTGGAAAGAGTAACCTGCGAAGATTAGGCGTGGCCGGCCGGGCGCTGCCGTGGCAGTGTCCGGCCGGTCCTCATTTAGGCCAATGCGTCCAGACTGATCCATGCTTTCGTTCGTCCTGAAACGGCTTGTCTCGCTGACTCTCAGTCTGCTGGCCGCCAGCCTTGTCATCTTCATGGTCATCAACGTGGTGCCGGGAGATCCGGCGCGTTTCATGCTGGGCATGAATGCCCAGCCCGAGGCGCTGGAGTCCCTGAGGCGCGAGCTGGGCCTGGATCAGACGTTGCTGCAGCGCTACTTCAGCTGGCTCCAGGGCATGCTGGTGGGCGAATTCGGCACCAGCTATACCTACAAGGTGCCGGTGTCGGAGCTGATCGGCGACCGGCTGTGGGTCTCCCTGCCGCTGGCCCTCTATGCCCTGACGCTGTCCACGCTGATCGCCTTTCCGGCCGGCATCTTTTCGGCAGCCCGGCGCAACTCGCCCACGGATCTGTCCATCATGGGCCTGACGCAGCTTGGCATCGCCATTCCGAACTTCTGGTTCGCCATGCTGCTGGTCCTGTTCTTCTCGATCATCCTGCAGTGGTTTTCCGCCGGTGGCTTTCCCGGCTGGGACAGCGGGTTCCTGCTGGCCCTGCATGCGCTGACCCTCCCGGCCGTGGCTCTGGCCCTGCCCCAGGCCTCGATCCTGGCGCGTGTCATGCGTTCGTCGCTGCTGGAAACCCTGGGCGAAGACTTCGTGCGCACCGCCCGGGCCAAGGGCCTGACGCGCAGCCAGGCGCTCTGGCGTCATGCCCTGCGCAATGCCCTGATTCCCGTGCTGACCATCATCGGCCTGCAGTTCTCCTTCCTGCTGGCCGGCGCCATCATCATCGAGAATGTCTTTTTCCTGCCGGGCCTGGGGCGTCTGGCTTTCCAGGCCATAGCCCAGCGTGACCTGATCGTGGTTCAGACCGTAATCATGCTGCTGGTCTTTGCCGTCATCCTGATCACCTTCCTGGTCGACCTGGCCTATGCGGCTGTGGACCCGCGGCTGAGGGGGCAGCGCTCATGAGTGAGGGTATGCAGACCATGTCCGGCGCAAAGGGGCGCCGTGGGTTCCTGGCCACCGCGGTGCGCTCGCCCAACTTCCTGGTCGGTGCGGTCCTGACACTGGTTTTCTTCCTGGCCGCTCTCCTGTCCTTTGGCTGGACCCCCTATGAGGTGACGCAGCTCAATCCGACCGAGAAGCTGAAGGACCCCTCACTGCTGCACTGGATGGGAACCGACAACCTGGGCCGAGACATCTTCTCGATGGTGATGGTGGGCGCGCGCGCCTCCATTGCGGTGGCCCTGATCGCGGTGGGGATCGGCATCCTGCTAGGCGTGCCGCTGGGCCTGGCGGCGGCGGCACGGCGCGGCTCGCTGCTGGACGAGGTCATCATGCGCACCAATGACCTGATCTTCGCTTTTCCGGCCCTGCTGCTGGCAATCATGATCACGGCGGTCTTCGGCCCCGGGGCCGTCAACGCCATCATCGCCATCGGCATCTTCAACATCCCCGTCTTTGCCCGCCTGTCCCGCGGGGCGGCGCTGTCGCTCTGGACCCGGGACTATGTTCTGGCCGCACGGGTCAGCGGCAAATCCGCCACGCGCATCTCCGCGGAGCATATCCTGCCCAACATCACCAATCTGCTGATCGTGCAGGGGACCATCCAGTTCTCGCTGGGCATCCTGGCCGAGGCCGGCTTGTCCTATGTGGGCCTGGGCACCCAGCCGCCCATGCCCAGTTGGGGCCGGATGCTGGCGGAGGCCCAGACCATGATCTCCTTCGCGCCGCACCTGGCGATCTTCCCGGGTCTGGCCATCGTGCTGACGGTCCTGGGCTTGAACCTGATGGGCGACGGCCTGCGCGACATCCTGGATCCGCGATTGAGGCGCGCACGATGAGCAAGTCCGTCCCTCTCCTCAGCATCGAGAACCTGAACCTCGCGATCCGCGACCTGCCCATCCTCAGGGATGTAGGCCTGTCGCTACAGCCCGGTGAAGTGCTGGGCGTGGTGGGCGAGTCCGGATCGGGCAAGTCCATGACCGCGAGTGCAATCATGCAGTTGCTGCCCCAGGGGGCGCAGTGGTCGGGGCGCATCCGCCTGAACGGCGCCCCTCTGGAGAACAAGAGCGAGAAGGCCATGTGCGCCGTTCGCGGCAAAGACATCGGCATGGTCTTCCAGGAGCCCATGACGGCGCTCAATCCCGTCCAGACCATCGGCCAGCAGGTCTCGGAAACCATCCGTATCCACGGCGGTGGCAGCCGGCGCGCGGCAGAGCGCAGGGCGCGCGAGACCCTGGATCGCGTCGGCCTGCCGGCCGCCAAGTTCCCGCTGTCACGCTATCCGCACGAGCTTTCGGGCGGCCAGCGCCAGCGCGTGGTGATCGCCATGGCCATTGCACTGAGGCCCAAGCTGCTGATCGCCGACGAGCCGACCACCGCCCTGGACGTCACCACCCAGGCACAGATCCTGCAGTTGCTGAAACGCCTGGTGGCCGAGGACGGCATGGGCCTGATCCTGATCACCCATGACCTGGCCGTGGTGGCCGACATGGCCGACCACATCGTCATCATGCGCGAGGGCGAAGTGGTGGAACGCGGGGCGACGCTCGAGTTGTTCCGACAGATGCAGCATCCCTATACCCGGAAGCTCTTTGCTGCCTCCTCGCACAGTCCGGAGCGCGCGCAGACGGTCCGAAGCGAAAGCGGACCGCCGGTCCTGAAGGTCAAAGAGGCCGTGCGGGACTATGCCCTGCCGCGCCGCTTTCCGCTGGGCCGGCCGAATGTCTTTCGCGCCGTGGACCATGTATCCCTGGCCGTGCAGCGCGGCGAGAACGTCGGACTGGTTGGAGAGTCCGGCTGCGGCAAGTCGACTCTGACGCGCGCCATCCTGGCGCTGGAGAACCTGCAGGGCGGTGCGGTGGAACTCGAGGGCACGGCCTTCAACCGGCGTGGCTTCCGCCCCGGCCACGACCTGCGCCGCAAGGTGCAGGTGGTCTTCCAGGACCCCTATGCCTCGTTCAACCCGCGCCATCGCGTGGAACGCCTGGTGGCCGAGCCCTTCCACCTGGACCCGCAGGCGCCGACGGGCGCGGAGCGCCGCCGCCGTGTCGAGGCCATGATGGAGGCCGTGGGGCTGCAGCCGGGCGATTCCCAGAAATATATCCACGAGTTCTCGGGCGGCCAGCGCCAGCGCATTGCCATTGCCCGGGCGCTGATCATCGAACCCTCGCTGATCATCCTGGACGAGGCGGTCTCGGCCCTGGACGTCTCGATCCGCGCTCAGATCCTGGACCTGCTGGCCGACCTCTCGGACCGGCTTTCGGTCTCCTATCTCTTCATCTCCCACGACCTTTCCGTGGTGCGTGCCATCACCGACCGCGTCCTGGTCATGAAGGCGGGACAGATCGTGGAAGAAGGCAGGACGGAAGACGTCTTCAGCAAGCCGCGGCACGACTACACCAAGAGCCTGCTCGCCGCCACGCCCGACCTGGAGCGGGCGTTGAAGGCACGCGAACGCGCGGCCTGAACGCAGCAGGCCCGAACCCAGAGGAAGGACAAGAGTCATGAGCAACATCCTGAGCGATTTCGGTATCGACAGCCGGCACTGCTTCATTGCGGGCGCCTGGGGCCCCACGGCCTCGGGCGAGACCCTGCCGGCCGAGGACCCGTCGAGCGGGGAAACCATGGGCGAGATTGCCCGGGGTGCCGCGACCGACATCGACCGGGCCGTGGCCGCCGCCCGCACGGCCCTGCAGGGCGAGTGGGGACGCATGACGGCCACCGAGCGGGGACGCGTCCTGGTCCGCATCGGCCAGCTCGTGCTGGAACAGGTGGACCAGCTGGCCGAACTGGAGGCGCGCGACGTGGGCAAGCCGCTCAGCCAGGCGCGCGCCGATGCCGTCGCGCTGGCCCGCTACATGGAATTCTACGGCGGCGCGGCCGACAAGGTGCATGGCGAAACCATTCCCTTCAACGCAGGCTATACCGTCTATACCCTGCGCGAGCCGCACGGCGTGACCGGTCACATCGTGCCCTGGAACTATCCCATGCAGATCATCGGGCGCTCTGTCGGCGCTGCCCTGGCCATGGGCAATGCCGCTGTCCTGAAGCCGGCCGAGGAGGCCAGCCTGACCGCCCTGGTCTTCACCGAGATCGCGCGGCAGGCCGGCCTGCCCGAAGGCGCGCTCAACACCGTGCCGGGCCTGGGCGAAGAGGCCGGCGCCGCCCTGTCGGAGCACAGCGGCGTCAATCACCTGTCCTTCACGGGCTCGGTGCCGGTGGGCAGCATGATCCAGGCAGCGGCCGCGAAGAATGTGGTGCCGGTCACCCTGGAACTGGGCGGCAAGTCCCCGCAGGTGGTGTTCGAGGACGCCGATCTGGACAAGGCGCTGCCCTTCCTGGTGCGTGCCGGGGTGCAGAATGCGGGCCAGACCTGCTCGGCCTCCTCGCGTCTCCTGATCCAGCGCGGTCTCTATGACCGCCTGCTGGAGCGGCTGGCCGAGAGCTATCGCGGGCTGAAGGTCGGTCCTGCGATCGCCGACCTGAATGTCGGGCCGCTGATCTCGGGCAGTCAGAAGAAGATCGTCACCGGCTTCCTGGATCTGGCCAGGCAGGACGGCCTGCAGATTGCGGCCCAGGGCGAGATTTCAGCCGAAGCCCCGGCCGGCGGTCACTATGTGGCGCCGACGTTGATCGCAGGCCTGGCCCCGGACCACAAGCTGGCCCAGGACGAGATCTTCGGCCCGGTCCAGGTGGTCCTGCCCTTCGAGGACGAGGAGGAGGCCGTGGCCATCGCCAATGGCACGGATTACGGCCTGGTGGCCGGTGTCTGGTCCAAGGACGGGGATCGCCAGATGCGCATGGCCAGGAAGCTGCACTGCGGGCAGGTCTTCCTGAACAACTACGGGGCCGCCGGCGGGGCCGAGCTGCCCTTCGGCGGGGTCGGCAAGTCTGGGCATGGCCGCGAGAAGGGCTTCGAGGCGCTCTATGGCTTCTCGTCGCTGAAGACCGTGGCGGCACACCACGGCTGAGCCCGCCTTACCAACAGAGACAAAGGACAACAAGAGCATGAGACTGAAGGACAAGACGGCCATCGTGACCGGCGGCGCCTCGGGCTTCGGAGCCGGCATCGTGCGCAAGTTCCTGGACGAGGGCGCCCGGGTCATGATCGCCGACATCAATGGCGAGGCCGCCGAAAGCCTGGCCGGCGAGCTGGGCGACAGGGCCATCGCACAGAAAGTGGACGTGGCCAGCAAGGACAGCGTCGAGGCGATGAGCCAGGCGGCGCTGGAGGCCTTCGGCCAGGTGGACATCCTGGTGAATAACGCCGGGGTTACGCACCTGCCGGCCGCCATGGAAGAGGTCAGCGAGGAGGACTTCGATCGCGTGCTGGCGGTGAACACGAAGTCCGTCTACCTGACGGCCCGGGCCCTGCTGCCACACATGAAGGAACGCGGGACCGGCGCCATCCTGAACGTTGCCTCCACCGGCGGCGTCAGCCCGCGTCCGCGCCTGTCCTGGTACAATGCCTCGAAGGGCTGGATGATCACGGCCACCAAGGCCATGGCGGTGGAGCTGGCCCCGGCCGGCATACGCGTCAACGCCATCAATCCCGTGGCCGGTGACACGCCGCTGCTCAAGTCCTTCATGGGCGAGGACACGCCCGAGGTCCGGGCCAAGTTCCTCTCGACCATTCCCATCGGCCGCTTCTCCACCGCCGAGGACATGGGCAATACCGCAGCCTTCCTCTGCTCGGACGAGGCCTCCATGGTGACCGGTGTCGCCATGGAAGTGGACGGCGGACGCTGCATCTGAACGCAAGGGAGGGGGCATGAAACCCGGTGTGCGCAACCTGATTACCGATGTACCCGGCCTGAAGGTCGGCAATGCCCGGAACGAGCGGGTCAAGTCCGGAACCACGGTCCTGCTGGCCGACCAGCCGGCCGTTGCCGCGGTGGAGGTCATGGGCGGTGCGCCGGGCACGCGGGAGACCGACCTGCTGGCGCCCGACAAGACGGTGCAGGGGGTGGACGCCCTGGTGCTCTCCGGCGGCTCTGCCTTCGGCCTGGATGCCGCCTCGGGCGTGGTGGATGCCCTGCGCGCGCAGGGGCGCGGCTTTGCCGTGGGCGACATGCGGGTGCCCATCGTGCCCTCGGCCATCCTCTTCGACCTGCTGAATGGCGGCGACAAGGACTGGAACAACAACCCTTACCGGGCCTTGGGTGCGGAGGCCCTGGAGGCCGTCAGCACGGACTTCGCCCTCGGCACCGCCGGGGCCGGCACCGGTGCCAGCACCGCCGAGCTGAAGGGTGGTCTGGGCTCCGCCTCCCTGGTTCTGGACTCAGGGCATACGGTGGGCGCGCTGGTGGCCGTCAATGCCTTCGGCAGTGCGAACGTGCCCGGGCACCCCCACTTCTGGGCGGCGCCCTTTGAGGTGGGCGCCGAATTCGGGGGCCTTGGACCCTGTCCCGAGGCCGTGCCGCTTACCCTGCCGAAGAACAAGACGCTGGAGGCGCTGAACGCCAAGGCCAACACCACGATTGCCATTGTCGCCACCGATGCCGTGCTGACCAAGGGGCAGGCCAAGCGCCTGGCGACCGTGGCCCATGATGGCATGGCGCGCAGTCTGGTGCCCTCGCACACGCCGCTGGACGGGGATCTGGTCTTCTCACTGGCCACCGGGGCGCGGCCGCTGGAGGACCCGGCCAGCGACCAGATGCTGCTGGGACACGCCGCCGCGAGCTGTCTGGCGCGCGCCATCGCCCGCGGTGTTCATGCCGCCACGCCGGCAGAGGGGGATAGCCTGCCGACGTGGCAGGAAGCTTGGGGCAGGACCTGAGCCTTACGCCGTCTTCAGGCCCAGGGCGTCCAACTCGGCGATGAAGCTGTCGGCAGACAGCGCGCGGGCGTAGTGGCCGTCCATGGCCTTGATGGAGCGCAGGTGGCGATCCTCGGTATAGGTGGCGCAGGCGTCCTCGATCTCGGTCACCATGAAGCCGCGGTCGGCGGCATCGCGCACGGTGGATTCGACGCACTGGTCGGTGACCACGCCATAGACGACCAGGTATTCGACGCCCAGGTTGCGCAGGACGTATTCGATGTTGGTGCAGTTGAAGATGCCCGAGGCCGTCTTGGGAATGACGATCTCGTCGCCCACCGGGGCGACCTCGTCGATCACGGCGCCTTCCCAGGAGCCCTTGGCCGCGTGCAGGCGCGAGATCTTGTGGTCCAGGCTGCGGTCACGCCCGTCCTGGGTCAGGCTCTGGATCACGGTGTAGATGACCTCGATGCCCGCCGCCCGCGCGGCCGCCTGCAGGCGCTGCTGGGCGGGGATGACCACAGTCTCCACGCGCTCGAAGAAAAAGCGCTTCTTCCACTCCGGGGTGCCTTCGACCTTGGCGCGTTCGCGCAAGGGCTTGCCGGCCTCCATGTTCTGCATGTCGATGGACAGCAGCGCCGTCTTGCCGGGTTCGATGGGGCGGTAACGGTAACTGCCGTCTTCGGCGTCGACGGGCGGAATCGGGTTCAGGGTCCTGGTCATGGTTTCTGCGGGCTCCTCTTGTCTCTCAGTCTTGTGGACCTGGGGCCGGTGCAGCCCTTGTGGCGCGCCGGCGCTGCTTGCTGGAAGATGTTTCTTCGCCGTGGAAAAAGGCTTTGTCAATCATTACAGGATTGCAAGGTTTATCGGTATTTTGTAACGTATCATTCACAGCTGCGCCAGAATTGACGGCGTGCAAACAAACGAAATCCTGCAAAGGGTCAGAGATGGTTGATACGCCAGATACGCTGTTGGAAGGCGATCGTTTGAGCCGGCGATTTGGCGGTGTCGTGGCGCTGCAGGACTATTCCGTGAAGCTCTCCAAGGGCGATCTGCTGGGCCTGATCGGACCCAACGGCGCCGGCAAGACCACGGCCTTCAACCTGCTCTCCGGCGTGTTGCCGCCCTCGGCCGGCAGCATCTCGCTGGACGGCCGCAACCTGACGGGATCGCAACCCGAAGCCTTCGCCGAGGCCGGCATCGCCCGCAGCTTCCAGAACATCCGCCTGTTCAAGGATCTCTCCGCCTGGGAAAACGTGGCCGCCGGCTATCACATGCGCCATGGCGCGGGCTGGCTGTCCACCATCCTGGCGCTGCCGGGCGCACGCGCCAGCGAGCGCCGGATGCGCGAGAAGGCCTGTGCCCTGATGGAAACCGTGGGGCTGGCGGATTTCATCGACCAGCGCGCCGGCGACATGCCCTATGGCCATCAGCGCAAGCTCGAGATCGCCCGCGCGCTGGCCACCGAGCCGCGCGTGCTGCTGCTGGACGAGCCGGCCGCCGGCATGAACGCCACGGAAACCGAGGAACTCAAGAAGATGATTGCCGTGATCCACGAGGACCTGGGCCTGACCCTGGTGCTGGTGGAACACGACATGCGCTTCGTCATGTCGCTGTGCCGGCGTGTCCAGGTGCTCAATCGCGGTGAACTGATTGCCGACGGCACGCCCGAGGAGGTGCAGGCGACACCGGCGGTGGCGGAGGCCTATCTTGGCAAGGGCAGGGGGAAGAAGGTTGCCTGACGCGCTGCTGAAGGTGGAAAGCATTAATGTCTGGCGCGGCGCCTCGCAGGTGCTGAACGATGTGTCGCTGTCGGTGGGGCAGGGCGAGATCGTGGCCCTGCTGGGGGGCAACGGGGCCGGCAAGACCTCGACTCTCTCCACCATTTCCGGCCTGCTGCGCCCGAAAAGCGGCAGCATCACTTTTGCCGGAGAGTCAGGGCCGGTTTCGCTGACCAGCCTGCGCCCCGAAAACATCGTCAAGCTGGGCATCGCGCACTGTCCCGAGGGGCGGCAGGTCTTCGGCGGCCTGTCGGTGATGGAGAACCTGCGCATGGGCGCCTACCTGCGCCATGACGACCAGATCGGCGCTGACGTGGAGCATTACTTCGAGCTGTTTCCCATCCTGCGCGAGCGCGCCGACCTGAAGGCCGGGCAGCTGTCGGGCGGCGAGCAGATGATGCTGGCGCTGACCCGGGCCCTGATGTCGCGTCCGCGCCTGTTGATGCTGGACGAGCCCTCGCTCGGCCTGGCACCCCAGGTGATCGACCAGATCTTCGACCGGATCGAGGAGATCCGTGCCCAGGGCACCACGGTCTTCCTGGTCGAGCAGAATGCCGCCATGGCGCTGGAGGTCGCCGACCGGGCCTATGTGATCGAGAACGGGAAGATCACGATTTCCGGCAACGCCAGCGAGCTGGCCGAGGACCCCTCGGTCCGGGAGGCCTATCTGGGAATCGAGACGACACAAGCCACAGGAGCTGAGATCCCGCCCATGGAGACCTCCTCATGAGCGCCTATGTCCTGCAGCAGCTGATCAACGGTCTGGTCCTGGGGTCCATGTACGCCCTGGTGGCGGTGGGCTTCTCGATGATCTATTCCATCGTGCGCCTGATCAACTTCGCCCATGGCGACGTGGCGATGATCGGTGCGTTCAGCACCTTCCTGGTCTTCGCCGCGGCCGGCCTGCCGCTCTGGGTGATCGTGCCGGCCACGCTGGCCGTGGGGGCCGCGGTGGCGGCGATCATCGAGTTCCTGGTCTTCCGGCCCCAGCGCCAGGCGCCTCAGGTCAACGGCTTCATCACCTCGCTGGGGGTCTCGATCCTGATCCAGAACGTCGGCATCCTGCTGCTGAGCGCGCAGCCGCGCTCGGTGCGCCTGCCGGGCCTGCTGCGCACGAACCACGACTTCTTCGGCGCCCGCGTGACGACCCTGGACATCCTGATCGTCGCCGCCACCCTGATCTCGCTGCTGGTGCTGACGCTGTTCGTCAAGCGCACACGCCTGGGCATCGCCATGCGCGCCACCTCCGAGAACGTCTCGGCGGCACAGCTGATGGGTATCCCCGTCAACCGCGTCATCACGGCGGCCTTCGCCGTGGGTGGCGCGCTGGCCGGCCTGGCCGGCCTGATGTGGGGCGGGCGCTATGGCCAGATCGATCCCCTGATGGGCTTCGTGCCCGGCCTGAAGGCCTTCGTCGCCGCCGTCATCGGCGGGGTCGGCAGCCTGGCGGGCGCGGCGCTCGGCGGCTACCTGCTGGGCATGGCCGAGATCATGATCGTCGGCATGCTGCCCAGCGAATACGGATCCTATCGTGACGCCTTCGTCTTCGGCCTGTTGATCCTGGTGCTGCTGGTCATGCCGAACGGACTGCTCGGAAAGCCAGCGGAGGAACGGGCATGACGGGGGGAACGGGCATGATGGACAGACTGCGCCACAATCCGGCCGCGCTTGGCATCGGGCTGCTGCTGATCGGCGCGGCGCTGATCGCCGGGGCCGAGGCCTGGCTGACGCCCTTCGAGCGCACCGTCATCGGCTTTGCCGGCATCAACATCATCCTGGCGGTCAGCCTGTCCTTCTCGAACGGCCTGACGGGCCTTTTCTCGCTGGGCCATCCCGCCTTCATGATGCTGGGCGGCTACACGGCGGCGATCCTGACCTTCCCGGCAATGCGCAAGTCCACCATGCTGCCCGGCCTGCCCGAGTTCATCGCCACGTCCGAGCTGTCCCTGCTGCCGGCGACACTGGCCGGCGGCGTGGTGGCGGCCGTGGCGGCGCTGATCGCCGGCTTTCCGGTGCTGCGCCTGCGCGGGCACTACCTGGCCGTGGCCACCCTGGGCCTGATCGTCATCGTGCAGGTGCTGATCAACAACATGGACTCCATCACGCGCGGCGCCATCGGGCTGGCGGGCCTGCCGCGCCTGTCCAATCTCTGGTGGATTTACGGCTGGGTGGCGGTCACGCTGTTCGTGACCTGGCAGTTGAAGCATGCCTCGCTGGGGCGGGCCCTGATGTCGATCCGCGAGAACGAGCTGGCCTCGGCCTCCATTGGCGTGCGCCGCGCGCGGCTGAAGCTGTTCGCCTTCGTCCTGGGGGCCTTCTTCGCCGGTGTGGCCGGCGCACTCTGGGCGCATCTGGTCACCAACCTGACGCCCAACTCCTTCGGCATCGTGACGGCCTTCATGATCGTCGTCATGGTGGTGCTCGGCGGCAGCGGCAGCCTGATCGGCGCCGCGCTGGCGGCCATCGCGCTCAGCGTCATCAGCGAGGCGGCACGCCCCATTGAGCGGGCCATCGATGCCTATGGCCTCGTCCAGATCGTCACCGCGACCCTCCTGATCGCGGTGCTGCTATTCCGGCCGCAGGGGCTCTTCGGCTCCGGCGAGCCGGTAACCAGGCGGATGACAACGCCTGGCAAACCACCAAGTAAAACATCCCACGAGCACAGAGGAGGGTTTCCTAATGAAACGTCGTGACTTGTTGACCGGTGTCGCCGCTGGCGCACTGGCTCTCAGCCTGGGAATTGGAGGTGCGTCCGCCCAGGACGACGAACCGATCCGTATTGCCGCACTCTATAACCTGACCGGGGGCATGTCTTCCATCGACGCGCCGGCGCTCGCCGCCGCCGAGTTGCGGGTGAAGCAGATCAACGAAGCCGGCGGCCTGCTGGGCCGCGAGGTCGAGTTGATCTCCTACGACACCCGCACCGACCAGGGCGAAACGGCCACCGCAGCCCAGGAAGCGGTGTCCGAGGACGTCGTGGCCGGCATCGGCTACGGCGACACCACCTTCGTCATGGCCGCCGCCCCGACCTTCCAGGAAAACGGCATCCCCTTCGTGACCTCCGGGGCCACGCACCCGATGCTGCCGACCTGGGTTGGCGATTACATGTTCATGACCGCCTTCGGCGATGATGACCAGTCCTACGCCATCGCCGACTACGCCAGCGAGGAGCTCGATCTCGATCGGGTCATGGTCTGGACCGACGAGTCCATGGACTTCACCAAGGCCCTGTCCAAGTTCTTCAAGGAGCGCTTCAAGGAGAACGGCGGTGAGATCGCCGAGGAAGTCAGCTTCATGATGGGCGACACGGACTTCTCCAGCCAGATTTCGCGCATGGAATCCCTGGATCCGCCGGTGGAAGGCGTCTTCATCTCGGCCATCCCCAGCGAGGCCGGCCTGACGGTGCGTCAGATCCGCGAGGCCGGGATCGACATCCCCATCGTCTCGGGTGACGGCTTCGACACCCCGCTGGTGGCGGAAACGCCGGGGCCGGAGCTGGCCAACGACGTCTATTTCTCCAGCCACACCTACCGCGGCGACGACCGTCCCGAGGTGGAGCAGTTCATCGCGGACTACGAGGAGGAATACGACCGTCCGCCCGAGAACTCCTTCACGCCGCTGGGCTACGATGCCATCGGCCTGATCGCCAATGCCATCGAGACCGCCGGTTCTGCCGATCCCGCCGACATCCGGGATGCCCTGGAGCAGACCCGCGATTACAAGGCGGTGACCGGCCCGATCTCCTACACGCGTGAGAACATGGTGCCGCCGAAGCCCATCTCGATCATCGAGGTGCAGGGCGGTGAGTTCAACGTCCTGGAGATCTGGCGTCCCGAGGAAGGCCTCGAGGGCGAACTGCAGGAGTAAGGACGCGTCCTTGTCCGGCGGGAGGCGGCCTGGCTGCCGCCTCCCGCCCTTCCTGCCCTGAAAAGACCGGCCAAGATTAATTTGGAGAAAGCTGCGCCATGGCATTTGAAGCCGAATCCATCGTGACCCTCTGCACCTCGGACCTGGCCGGACAGGTGCGTGGCAAGGGGTTTCCCGCGCGCGACCTGGAAAAGCGGCGCAAGTTCGGCGTCGGCTGGACCCCGACCAACAGCATGATCAACTGCTTCGGCAGCATCCAGGCCACGCCCTGGGGTGCGCTTGGTGACCTGATACTGACCCCGGACCCGGACGGCGACGTGCGCCTGGACTATGACGACGCGCCCGTCGAGCATTTCATCCTGGGTGACATAAAGACGCTGGACGGCCAGCCCTGGAGCTGCTGCCCGCGCAGCTTCCTGCGCCGCGCGCTTGCTGACCTGAAGGCCGAGACGGGGCTGAACCTGCTGGCGGCCTTCGAGCACGAGTTTCACTATGACGCCGCCGACGACCGGGTGGGCGATTCCTATTCCATCGGCTCGCTGCGCGGTGTCGAGGAGTTCATCAACGAGCTGATCGGCGCGCTGCGCGCCAACGGCATCCAGCCCGACACCTTCCTGCCGGAATACGGCCCGCGCCAGTTCGAGGTCACAATCGATCCCGCCGATGGCCTGGCCGCCGCCGACCACGCCGTGAAGCTGCGCGAGATCACGCGCGCCCTGGGCCGTCGCCACGGCGGGCATGTCAGCTTCTCGCCCGTGGTCACGCGGGGTGCGGCGGGCAATGGGGTGCATATCCACTTCAGCTTCACCGACGACCAGGGCAATCCCGTGACCTACGATCCCGACGGACCGGGAGGACTGAGCCGCCAGGCCGCGAGCTTCAGCGCCGGCCTGCTGCGCCACGCCCGTGCGCTCTGCGCGTTGGCGACGCCCAGCGTCATGTCCTACGAGCGCCTGAAGCCGCATTCCTGGTCCGCCTACTGGACCAACCTGGGCCTGCGCGACCGCGAGGCGACCTTGCGCATCTGTCCAGTGCCCGAGGATCCCTCGGTGGACGTGGCCAAGCGCTACAACCTCGAGTACCGCGCCGCCGATGCGGCGGCCAGTCCCTACCTGCAGCTGGGCATGCTGGTCTATGCCGGCCTGGCCGGAATTCGCGAGGAGCTGCCTGCACCCATCATCGGCCAGGAGGATCCCGAGACCCTGTCCGTCGAGGAGCGCGCCGCGCGCGGCATCACCACCCTGCCGCAAAGCCTGGAGGAGGCGCTGCAGGCATTGGAGGGTGATGCCAAGGCGCTGTCCTGGCTGGGGCCCGAGCTGGCCGAGGCCTATATCATGCACAAGCGCGGCGAGATCGGGATGCTCAAGGGCAAGTCCACCGATGAAATCTGCCAGCTTTACACCGAGGTCTACTGATGTCCGCCACACGCGAGAACAAGGAACAGCGTCTGTTGCAGCCGGGCGACCCCGATCCGGCCGGTGTCGTCAATCCAGAGGGGGACTCGCCCTTCTTCCTGATCTGTGATCATGCCGGCAATGCCGTGCCCCAGGCGCTCGACGACCTGGGCCTGCCGCGCGAGGAGCTGGAGCGGCATATCGCCATCGACATCGGCGCGCTGGAGATCGCCAAGCGCCTGTCCCAGCGCCTGAACGCGCCGCTCTATTACCAGCCCTATTCCCGCCTGGTGATCGATTCCAACCGTCAGACCCAGGTGGCCGATTCCATCCCGCCCGTCTCGGACGGCACGACCATCCCGGCCAACCAGGAGCTGTCGCAGGCCGAACGGGAACAGCGGCGCGACGAGGTCCTGATGCCCTATCACGAGCGCATCGAGGCGGCGCTGCAGGCCCGCCAGAAGGCGGGGCAGGAGACCATCCTGGTCTCGGTCCACAGCTTCACGCCGGAACTGCGCGCGCGGGAGCAGGACCGGCCCTGGCAGGTCTCGGTCATGTGGGCCGACAACGACCGCTTCGGCCGGCCCGTCCTGGCCGAGCTGCAAAAGGAAGCGGGGCTGAACGTGGGCGAGAACGAGCCCTATACCGTGGTCATGGAGGGCGACTATTCCATTCCGCTGCATGCCGAGAAACGCGGCATCGATTATGTGGAGTTCGAGCTGCGCCAGGACACGACGGTGGGGGACAAAGCGGCCGAGACCTGGGCCGAGCGCCTGGAGCGCGTGCTGCGCGCGGCGCGTGAGGCCTACAGGAGTGTCGCGCAATGAGCCGCTTCGTCCTGCCCGAACGCAACGCGCCGCTTGATCCCGCGGCCACGGCGATTCTGGTGATCGACGTGCAGAACGGCATCTTCAACCCCGAGGCCGAGAAAACGCGGCCCTATTTCTTCCGCACGGCCCGCGACATGGCCATTCCCAACATGCAGCGCCTGGTCCAGGCCGGGCGCGCCGGTGGGGCGGAGGTGATCTATACCGTCATCGAGAGCCTGACCCGCGACGGCCGCGACCGCGGCTGGGACTACAAGCAGACGGGATTTCACATCCTGCCCGGCAGTCACGAGGCAAGGGTGATCGATGAAGTTGCGCCGGGCGAGGACGAACTGGTCCTGCCCAAGACCTCGTCCAGCCTGTTCAACTCGACGATCTTCGAATACCTGCTGCGTAACATGGGCCTGGACACGGTGGTGGTAACCGGCTTCCTGACCGACCAGTGCATCGATCACACGGTGCGCGACGGCTCGGACCGCGGCTTGCGCATGGTCTGCCCCGTGGATGCCTGCACCACTGACAGTGAGGAGCGCCACCTGGCCGCGCTCAACGCCTTCAAGGGCTATTGCCGGCAGGCACGGAGCGAGGAGCTGCTGGCCGAACTGGAGCACGGGGCCAACAGGACCGCGTGAGGTCTCGTTCGAGCTCGAGCGGCGCCCGTCCGGACAGCAAATTCAGTCCCTCTTAGGTCGGGACTCGGCAGGCCCGAACTCCCCAAGCCCGAGCTCCCGGCGGGTCTTTTTGGGCAGGCCCGCGGCCACGATCCGGTGACTTTCGCGCAGGTAGTCCCGCAGTGTGGCGTCGTCCATCGTTTCCGGCGTCAGGCGCTGGATCCACTTCAGTCCGCGCGCGGCGAGATAGGGCGCGGGGCGCAGCCCGGGCTGTTCCCTCAGAATGTCAAAGGCGCCCTCCGAGCACTTGAAGGTCACGCCAAGCGTCTCGCGGTCCCCCCAGCCGGCGATGGCAAAGACCTTGCCGCCAACCTTCCAGACATGGGCACCGCCCCATTGCACCACATGCATGGTGTGCGGCAGGGATGCACAGAACGCGTTATAGTCCTCCAACCGCACAGCAGTATCTCCCCATTGTTTCGTGTCAGGCCGCGTCTTCAGCAGGGCCTTCAGGCGCTCTCCGGCGGCGTGGAACAGGGGCGTCCCTCGTGGGCGAAGCGCGCCCGTTCGATCTCGGCGATCCTCTTGTGGCCCTTGGCGCCCAGGCGTTCGCCCAGCCGCGCGATGATCGCTTCCATCTGCATCAGGCCGGCAATGGTGGAATCGAACAGCGAGGGCACGGCCACCGGCGCCGTGATGACGTGGTCGGCCAGGGCGGCGGCCGGTGACATCCATTCGTCGGTCACCGCGATCACCGTCGCCTTGCGGGCCACGGCCTGCTCGGTGAAGCTTTTCACGTCGGCCTGGTAGCGTCGGTAGTCGAAGACGATCAGCACCGAACGGCGGTCCAGGTCCACCAGGTGATCCACCCAGGTCGAGGGCTGGCCGTCCACCAGGTGCACGCGCGGACGCATTTCGCGCAGGAACTGATAGGTCCACAGCGCATTGGCCCGGCTGAAGCGCCCGCCGATCAGATAGACCGGGCGCCGGTCCTCGGCCAGCAGGCCAGTGACCGCCTCCACCGTGGCCTCGTCCAGCAGCTCCAGCGCCCGGGTCATGTTCTCGATGGTGCGGCTGCCGAATTCGCTGATGCGGACCTCGGCGCTGTCGCCCTCCGCCTCGTCGGCGCGCGAGCGGGTCAGCGGCGACTGCATCACGGCGGTCACCTCGGCGCGCAGCTGATGCTGGAACTCGGCATAGCTGCCGAAGCCGATCTTGCCGATGAAGCGCAGGATCGAGGGGCCGCTGGTCTCGGCCCGCCCGGCGAACTGCGCCACGGTTTCCAGGCCGGCCGCCGGATAGCTGGACAGCAGCACATGGGCGATGCGCCGTTCGGTGCGGGTGAACTGGCCCATTTCCCGCCGGATGCGTTCGGTTATGTTCGCCATGCCCAAGGGGCTCCCTGGCCGTGATCCGTATGATCTGATCAAGTTCAGCGGTTGAATCGTGCTTACTGTACCATCTGTTACGGCGGGCGCGCCAATTCTGTTTTGACGGCCGTGGCCCGGGTACATGCCGTTCTTGTTCCCGGAGTTTCCTTGCAGCAGAGCGATTGCCAAATGGCAATAATAGACCTATATTATGCCAAAGGAGTTGAATCATGCTGCAGGAAGTCGAGAAGACAAGAGCCCGCCCGGACAGTCCGCGAATCACCGCTGAAGAAGCGCGTGCCATGGCGCGGGCCGTGATCCGGCTTTTCGACAAGTGGCAGATCACGGCGGCGCAGGCCCAGGAGGTCCTGGGCGGTCTTCCCGCGCGGACCTATGCACGCTGGAAGGCCGGGGACATCGGGCGCATCGACCGGGACCTGGCCACCCGCTTGTCGCTGCTGATGGGGATCCACAAGGGGCTGCGCCACCTCTTCACGGAGCCGGACCGGGGCTATGCCTGGGTTCGCAAACCCAACCGCGCCTTCCAGGGCCGTGCACCCATCGAGGTGATGGCCGAGGGGGACATCTTTTCCCTGCAGCGCGTACGCGCCTATCTGGATGCGGAGCGTGGTGGCTGGTGAGTGCCGAGCCGGATCTGGCCCGCGTCACCTGGCCCCAGGCCTACAGGATCATCCGTTCGATCTATCCGCCCATCGATCTGTTCGAGGACATCGCCGATCCCCGGGATTGGGAGGCGCTGGCCTCGGCGGAGTCCAAGACCAATCCGCGTATCTGGGAACAGCTGGGACAGCTCGACCTGGTGCCGCCCGAACGGCGCGTGAGCGGCCCGGGGGCCAGCTGGCTCATGGCGCCTTTCGTTCATGTCTCGCCCGACCGGCCGGGACGTTTCACCGATGGAACCTATGGTGTCTACAGCGCCGGCGACAGCGAGGAGGTCGCGCTGTACGAGGTGGCCCACCACCATGCTGTCGCCATGGCCGACAGCGGCGAGGAGCCCGGCTGGACCTCGCAGTTCCGGCTTCTCGTGAACAGCATCGATCTGGACCTGCACGACCTGCGCCCTTTCGCGGACTATCACCATCCGGATGACTACAGCCTGTCTCAACGGCTCGGCCGGCGCTTGCGCGCTGAGGGCAGCAACGGCCTTGTCTTCCGCAGCGTGCGCTGTGCCCAGGGGGAATGTGCCGCGGTGTTCTGGCCCGATCTCATGAGCGTACCGGTGCAGGGGGATCACTACCACTTTCACTGGGACGGGACCTCGGTCGACAGGGTCCGCAATATGCGCACGTCCGCGATCTTTGTCCTCTAGCCCGTAAGTACCGCATTCCGGGGGTGGACAGGCTGGACAGGACGAACAGCTTCTGGTGAGGTGCCGGCTGTTTTGAGACCGGAAGAAAGGGGACCTGCGCGTGCGAGGTCTGAAAATCTGGTTCGTGATCCTCGCCCTGATGGGTCTGGCGACAACCATGCTGAGTCTGGAACCGCTCATAGACATCTATGACCGACAGATGAACAAGCCCGCCCCGGGGCTGGAGAAGGCGATCGTCACGCCCGAGGACGCGGCCCTGCACCAGTCGCTGTTCATCGCGGACATGCATGCCGATACCCTGAAGTGGAACCGTGACCTGCTGGCCCGGGGCTATGCCGGTCACGTGGACCTGCCGCGCCTGAGGGAGGGCAACGTGGCCCTGCAGGTCTTTACCATGGTGACCATGAGCCCGCTGAAGATGCCCTGGAGCGACCACGTCAGCAGCCACAGCCTGAACATGGCGGCCGTGCTGGCGGCCATGCAGGGCCGGCCGGCCTTCAGTTCCCGGGGCCGCGCGCTGTATCAGATCAACCGCTTCAAGGATGCCGTGGAGCGCTCGCGCGAGGATGAGGACGCCCCCGAACTGCTGCACATCCAGTCCGCCGAGGACCTGCGCCAGCTGGTCCAGCGCCGGCGCCAGGGCGAGGCCGTGATCGGCGGCATCCTGGGCCTGGAGGGCGCGCATTGGATCGGCGGCGGGAACAAGAGCGACGAACAGGTGAAGGCCGAGGTGCGCGAGCTGTTCGACGCCGGCGTGCGCCTTTTCGCGCCGGTCCATCGCTTCGACAACAACCTGTCCGGATCCAACGAGGGGCGCCGGCGCCATGGCCTGACCCAGCACGGGCGCGTCGCGCTGCAGGAGGCCGAGCGCCTGGGCATGATGATCGATCTGGCGCACATCTCGCAGAACGGCCTGCACGAGGCGGCCGAACTGCTGCAGCAGCCCTTTGTCATCTCGCACAGCGGCGTGAAGGAGGGCTGTGCCCCGCCCTGTACCCTGGACCGCAACCTGAGTGATTCGGACATCCGCCATGTGCTGCGCAACGACGGCGTGATCGGCGTGGGTTTCTGGACGCGCGCGGTGGGGGACAGCCCCTGGCGCATTGCCGACGCCATGGAACACATCATGGAGATCGCGGAGGACATGAACCTGCCCCCGGCGCGCAACATCGCCTATGGCTCGGACTATGACGGCTCGGTCCTGCCGCTGATCGGGGTGGAGGAGTTGAACAGCCTGACCGCCATCATGCGGCAGCGGCCGCAGCCCTTTGACGAGGAGGCCATTCGCGACATTGCCGGGCGCAACTCCTGCCGCGCCTTCCTGCAGGTGCTGCCCGGCGGCACGGCGGGCACAGCCGACACGGTCTGTGCCACGGCCCAGGGTCTGGGCCCGCGCGAACCGCGGATCGAGACACCGCTCAGCGAGGCACCGCTTATCGGGGCGCCGCTTGTTCAGGGGCCCGCTTCGTGATGGGCAGCCACTGCAGATAGGTCAGGCAGCGCCAGACCCATTCCCAGGGGCCAAAGCGGAAGCGGCCAAGCCAGAGGTGGCAGAAGGCCAGCAGCCCGGCATAGACCAGGATGGCGATGCCCAGCACCTCCATGGTGCCGACCTCGCCGATCAGGTCCAGGCCCCAGCCATAGAAGATGATCTCGCCGATCAGGCCGCTCATCAGATAGACGGTCAGCGCCATCTTGCCCGCCGGTGCGAAGAAGTTCCGCACCGGCGCCGCGCAGGCCAGGTTCAGCAGCAGGGCGGCCGTGGCGATATAGCCCACGGCCAGCACCGGCGTGCCGGCCATGAAAGCGGCCTGGGGCGTGCTTTCGGCCGTGGCCAGGGCGCGCCCCAGCTCCAGGACCAGGCCCGCCGGCACGGCGACCAGCGCGATGGCCAGCAGCGTGCGGTGATGGCGCGTCACGTCGTGCAACAGGCCGGCCCGCCCGGTCCACAGCCCCAGCAGGAACAGCCCCACGATGTCGGTATAACGCCACAGGCGCACCACCGACAGCTCGTCCGACGGCCCGAAGAAGCGCTTCAGGTTATGCTCCACCGTGGTCCAGAACGAGGGGTCGCTGTAGGCCGCCAGCGAGCGCAGCCCCTCGTACAGCATGCCCGGGTCGGCCACCGGCATGTCGCTGATGGCCATGGCGATGGGCAGGACCAGCAGCAGGATCAGCGACAGGGTCAGCACCAGCCACTGGGGCAGGCGGAAGGCGACCAGCAGCAACAGGCCCAGGACCGCATAGTTGATCAGGATGTCGCCCCAGTAGAAGAAGGCCGCGTTGATCAGGCCGAAGCAGAACAGGAAAAAGATGCGCCGCAGATAGAGCGACAGGAAGGGCCGCTGGTTGCGGATGCAGCTGGCCAGGAACAGCGTGAAGCTGAAGCCGAACAGGAAGGAAAAGGCCGACAGCGACTTGCCCTTGACCAGAACGGCCAGCGTGGTGGCCGCCAAGCGGTCGCCCCCGCCCTGGACCGTGGCCAGGGTTTCGGCGTTCAGGAAATCCAGGCCGCTGATGCTGCGGATATTGATGATCAGGATGCCCAACAGGGCGATGGCGCGCAGCGCATCCACGGTGACAAGGCGACCGGCGCTTTCACTGACCGTCTGCGCCGCTGTCCGGCCAGAAGAACTCGAGGCGTCCTGCATCACAATAGGTACTTCACCGATCCTGCGTGGCGTCCAGCCCGAACCTAGACGCCCTGCCGGGAGGCGTCTAGCCGCAACTGGATAAAGCTTTAGGGTCGTGTCAGTCTCTACTCCACCGTCACGCTCTTGGCCAGGTTGCGTGGTTTGTCCACGTCCGTGCCCTTGATGACGGCCGTGTGATAGGCCAGCAGCTGCAGTGGCAGGGCATAGAGGATCGGGGCCACAAAGGGCGACACCTCCGGGACCTGGACGGCATGGGTCACGTTATCGCCGATCGCCTCGATGCCCTGCGCGTCGGAGATCAGGACCACGCGTCCACCGCGCGCAATCACCTCCTGGATGTTGCCGGCCGTCTTGTCGAACAGGGGTCCGCTCGGCGCACAGACGACAATGGGAACATGCTCGTCGATCAGTGCCATGGCCCCGTGTTTCAGCTCGCCGGCAGCATAGCCCTCTGCATGCAGGTAACTGATCTCCTTGAACTTCAGCGCGCCTTCCAGGGCCAGGGGGTACATGCTGCCACGGCCCATGTAGAGAATGTCGCTGGCCTCGGCCATCTCGTGCGCAATCTCGATCAACTGCGCTTCACGTTCCAGGAAATAGGAGGCCTGGGCCGGCACCTCGATGAGCGCCGAGGTCAATTCGGCCTCGGCCTCGGGCGACAGGCTGCCGCGCGCCCGTCCCGCAGCCAGGGCCAGACAGGCCAGAACCACAAGCTGCGTGGTGAAGGCCTTTGTGGAGGCAACCCCGATCTCGGGTCCCGCCAGGGTTTTCATCACCACGTCGGATTCCCGGGCAATCCCACTTTCCTGCTGGTTGACGATGGACAGGATGTGCTGCTTCTGGTCTCGGGTGTACCGCAGGGCCGAAAGGGTATCGATGGTCTCGCCGGACTGCGAAATGAACAGCGCGGCCCCGTTTTCGGGCAGGGGCGCTTCGCGATAGCGGAACTCGCTGGCGATGTCGATATCCACCGGCAGGCGCGCGACCTGTTCGAACCAGTACTTGCCGATCATGCCGGCATAGAATGCGGTGCCGCAGGCACTGGCCGTCAGTCGCGGGATATCCGCGAAATCGAACGGCATATCCGGCAGGGTGACCCGGCGGCTCAAGGGGTCGACATAACTTTGCAGCGTGTCACCGATGACAACCGGCTGCTCGAAGATTTCCTTCTGCATGAAATGGCGATAGGAGCCCTTGCCGATCATGGCGCCGGACATGACGGTGCGCGTGACCAGGCGCTCGACCGGGGCATCCTCCTGGTCGAAGATCCG
>NZ_JMLV01000006.1 GCF_000686045.1 Fodinicurvata fenggangensis DSM 21160 | reverse complement strand
GCCGAGCTGCGTACCGGTGAAGGCAAGATCTATCTCTTTGTCGCCATCGACCGCACCAGCAAGTTTGCCTTTGTCCAGTTGGCCAGGAAGGCCGGGAAGATGGCGGCCGCCCAGTTCCTGAGGGACCTGGTGGAGGCCGTGCCCTATCAGATCCACACAGTGCTCACTGACAATGGTGTCCAATTCAGCCTGCGTGCCCAGGACATCCATGACAGCGGCCATATCTTCGGACGGGTTTGCACCGAGAACGGCATCGAGCACCGCCTGACCAAAATCGGTCATCCCTGGACGAACGGACAGGTGGAACGCATGAACCGCACCATTAAGGACGCCACCGTCAAGCGCTTCCACTATGACAGTCATAGTCAGCTTGCTGCCCATCTCTACGACTTCGTGAAAGCCTACAACTTTGCACGAAGGCTGAAGACACTGGGTGGTCTCACGCCCTATGAATTCATCTGCAAAGCCTGGACGTCACAGCCTCAACGATTCAAACTAAACCCGATCCACCACATGCCGGGACTGAACAGGTAGCCGCGCCTTGCCCGCCTCACGCGGTCACGCCTGATCCTGGTTTGTGCGCGCGCATCTTCCCCAGAAGCGTCTGCAACCACCCCCACTCGCGCCGCAAAGCGGCAATCCTCCGGGCCGGGCCGACGTCAAAGTATCAGGGAAGCGAAAGCTCCGAGCGCGATAAAGGAGACGGCCAGGAAGAGAACGCCCAGCGCCGCCAGTTCGCCCGGACTGTTGACCTGGGCCGCGTTGGCACCTGTGTCCGGTCCGGACTCCAGGTTGAGAGTCGGGTCGATTGCTGGCGGGTCCTGGGGCTGGACCTGTGGTGTGTTGTCCATGACTCGTTCTCCATCCATGCCTTACGATCGGCCTCGCACGGATGCTGCGCCGCGTTGAAACGGTGTTCGGCCGCCAACCCTGGCGGCAGAGCGAAATCTAAGGGAAAATTCGTTAAGACATCGTGTCTTGAGAAGAGGAATAAAGTGCCGAAATGCGGGTTTCGCAACGTGGAAAATCAGGCCCCAATCCGCCCTGGATGGATTTTCTGATTCTGTGGCCGGATTGCCACAGATTTCGCCTACCCGAGAGAGTGAAAGATCTGTCGTTCTTCCCGAATCGTCAGCGCAAAAGCCTGTAGCCGGGTCGCTTCCCATCGGCAGAAGAACGCTGCCTGTTGTGAACGGTTCGATGCACTTTCAACACTTACAATGAAGCGCTCTCAGCGCGCGATTCTCGGCACCGATCTATCTGGCAAAGTCGACGTTGTTGAGAAGGATCAGCTCGGCATGCGTTGAAATTGCGGAAGACCATCGGCAATCGTCAGCCACGGCTGCTTTTCGCTGATCCAGGTATGCGCCTCCGGCTTGAACTCCTCGGGCCTGTCGAGCGATCCCGCGGTTATGCCGATCCAGTCAGACGACACGCGATGCGTGAAGACGGATGTTCCACATTCGGGACAGAAGCCGCGCAGCAGATCGGCGGAGGAGTGCCGGGTTTTGTATGGCCCTTCCAGATAAACCTGGTTGGACGGGTACAGGATTCGCGCGTTGAAGGCCGCACCAACGGCTTTCTGGCACTGCCGACAATGACAGATCCTCGCGTTCAATGGTGTGCCCGCCGCACGGTAGCGCAGACCGCCACACAGGCACCCTCCGGTAATCTCACTCGGCATTTGCGTCTCCTCCGGGTTGGCCGTTCCGGCAACCGAAAGGCTAGCGGATTAGTGCAGAGCAACAGCAGTCACTCCCACACCAGACTCAATATAAATTTACTAAACTATATTTACATATTGATCAATATATGTAAATCCTCCTTCGAGGAAGAAACTTACTGAAGCTATTGAGGAGGGCTCGGCCATGAATAGCAAAGCCTTTGTGGAACTGGCGCTGAATTCCCTGTCGTGTTCTCAAAAAAAGCTTGCCGCGCGCTTAGGAGTCTCGCCTACGCAAATCAGCAAATGGAAAAATGGCGACTACATGTCACATGAGATGGAAAGGAGATTCCGAGAGATTCTCAATATTGATGATATGGATCCTTCATTCATCCTCATGGCGGGTTCTTTCGAGGACGCCAAGAAGTGGAAAAAGCTCATCCAACAGTTGGCTAAATGGGCCCTAGACAGTGCTGAGACAGGGTATGAGACAGAGCCGCTGAGTGACGACAATGAGCTTCTGTGTTGGCAGACTTTCAGTGTACTGCGCGATATGGGCATCAAACTGCCTTCAAAGTTCCCAGAGGAACTGAATATCAATTGCGACGCCGATCCCGATGAGGCTGACGAGGTTTTCTCGTCTCTGATAGAGGGGAACCCTCACGCGTCGTTGATCGACAAAATTTTCCACTCTCTCAACGACGTTTACGGCTTCTATGCTGCATACGTGAGCCCGCTTGTGTGGGATGAACAGCTGGATCTCATGGACACGGATGCCCAGAACATCGAGCCAAGTCTTCTGTGGCTTGCTGCCTCCAAGGTTGATGTCGACATGAAGTTTGCGCCGAAGATCGGCGAGTTCAGGTATCGAGTAACTAAGGACTTTGATGAGTGGCTCGCCATAGTAAAGGACAAAGCCTTCCGCTCAGGTGTTCCACTCCGAGCAGAGTTGGCATCACTTGCACATCGTCCACCTGGAGAACTTGGTCATCAGGCTGAGGCAGAGAGTCTTGGTATAAACGACTCCAGATTACACCCAGACATTTACATGAATGAGCTTCTTGTGGGAATGCGGGCTATCCATCAAGTGTTGCCAGCAATTATGAAGAAGCTCGAGATTCACGAGGAGTTTGAACTGGATACATCAGAGTTCTACAGCCAGTGATACCAATCAGTCAAAAGATAGCATGGTGAGCGGGTTTCCAGAGTGTCGCTCGTAGTTTCCACTGACGTCTATCATGTGTAGGCTCGGGGCTTGAAGCTATTGGTCAAGATCGTGCTCGAGAGCTATGATGCCTCTACTGAGAGAGGTGCATCAGATGGCGTTGCAAGGTCAGGCTATTAAAGAGATGCTTCAGTCAGCAAGTTGAGGATGTTCTCTCTGTCAGCTTTCCGCGATCATGCGCCGGGCGGCTGCCGAGAGGAACGCCGAGCGGGACATCTTCAGACGACCGGCCTGTTCATCGATCGCACTGACGGTCAGACTGTCCAGCGAGATGTTGATGCGCATCGATTTCCCTCCCAGGGGTAACCATGCGATCGACGTGATCAACTCTGCATCCTGAAAGTCCTCTGACAATTCAGGATCGTCGCGCAGGGCCTCGAAACTGCGTGGTTCGGGGAGTGTGCCACCGGCTTCCAGCAAGGCAGCCATATGGGCGGCCAGAACTTCCGGGGCCACGTTCAGGAGCTCGTCAAGGCTGTCGGCCCCCGCTCCAAAGCCTGGAACATCCGGAGCATGGCAATACCATTCTCCGTTGGCACTGCGCTCAACGAAAGCAGGATAGCGTTTCATTCCAAAGGCCCTCCTTGGTCGATTGTCATGACGTGCGCTTCGGCCATCTCAACGAGGCGGCCAAGCCCAACCTGCTTGCCTGTAGATGCTGCGGAGCAGGCCCTTTCCCAGGTCCTTGCGCGGATGCGGAACGGTCACGATTGTCGAGCTTCCCGGTTTCACGAAGGTATGGTGGCTGCCGGTGATCCGGTCCAGTTGCCAGCCTTCTTTCTCCAACCTCCGGATGATCGTCCTGCTATCCACATCGCTCCGCCTTGTGTATAAATATACACATCAATGTTTATTCTGGAAAGATGTATTTGTGTATAGTCATACACAAGGCGTTTCCCATATCAAAGAATGCGAAGCTGGAGAACAATGGACTGAACCGGCTTTCGGATTTCGGCGACGCGATGCTGCAATCTCCCCCATCTCAGGTAGGCAATCCTGTGTGGGTGCTCTCACGAGCCGTCGTCGCTGTAGTCGCGGCCCGGGCGGGTCTTGTAGACGGGGAAGTAGAGTCCGAAGCTGAGCGCCGCGCCGCGCAGGGACAGCGCGGTGATGAAGGCCAGCGCGATGTCGAGCCAACCGGGCAAGCCCAGCAGGTCGAGAACCACGAAGACCGTGGCGCCGGTGGCGGCCGCGGTGGCATAGATCTCGCGCCGCAGGATCAGCGGGATTTCGTTGCAGAGCACGTCCCGGGTCAGGCCGCCGAAGGTGGCGGTGACGGTGCCCAGGATGACGGCCGAGACCGGCGGGGCTCCGGCTGCCAACGCGATGGCCGCGCCGGTGATGCAGAACATCGCGATCCCCAGGGCGTCGGCCCAGAGAAGCGTGCGGAAACGCGATTCCACCAGGTGGGCGGTGAAATAGACGAGGACGGCGATGACCACACAGGTCAGCGGATAGGCCGGATCATTGATCCAGAAGACCGGCTGGATGCCCAGCAGGAGGTCGCGCAGCGTGCCGCCGCCGATGCCGGTGACCGTGGCCACCAGCGCGAAGCCGAAGATGTCCATCTGCTTGCGCGAGGCGGTCAGGGCGCCCGAGGCGGCAAAGACCGCCACACCCAGAAGGTCCAGCCAGTAGAGCGCTTCCTGCATGGTCCTGTCCTCCCGGGCGCTCTTGCTGCGCCGTCTGCCGGTTCAGGCGGTCAGCCCTTATCCTCTGTATCAGGCCTTTTCCTGGGCCAGCGCGTCGCGGATCAGCTGGCGGCTGTTCTCCAGACCATAAAGCGCGAAGAACGAGCCCAGACGCGGCCCCTGCTGCTGGCCCAGCAGGATCTCGTAACAGGCCTTGAACCAGGCGCGCAGCGGCTCGAAGGCATGTTCCTTGCCCACGGCATAGACCTCGTTCTGGATGGTCTCGCCTTCGGCGTCGGCGGGTAGCTGCTCCAGGCGTTGCAGCAGATCCTCCAGCGCCTTGCGTTCCTCGGCGTCCGGAGCGCGGTACTTCTTTGTCGGCTGTACGAAGTCGCGGTAATAGGCGATGGCATAGCGCACCAGCCGGTCGAGCAGAGGGTCGTTCTCGGGCGTGGCCTTCGGCGCATAGCGCGAGATGAAGCCCCAGATCACCGTCGGATCGTCGCTGTTGCAGGTGCCCACAAGGTTCAGCAACAGGCTGAAGCTCAAATGCGCGCGCTCGCGCGGCGGCTGGCCGTTGTGGATGTGCCAGACGGGATTCTCCAGCTGGCGCTCGGGCTCTTCCGTCTCGAACTTGGACAGGTGCGAGAGATATTCGTCCACCGCCTTGGGAATGATGTCGAAATAGAGCCGCTTGGCCGTGCGCGGCTTCTGGAACATGTAGAGCGCAAGGCTCTCCTGCGGGGCATAGGTCAGCCACTCGTCGATGGTCAGTCCGTTGCCCTTGGACTTGGAGATCTTCTGCGCGTTCTCGTCCAGGAACAGCTCGTAGCTGAAACCCTCGGGCGGGCGATGCCCCAGGATCTTGCAGATGCGGCTGGCCAGCTTCACGGACTCAATCAGATCCTTGCCCGACATCTCGTAGTCGACGCCGAGTGCATACCAGCGCATGCCCCAGTCGGGCTTCCACTGCAGCTTGCAAAGACCGCCGGTCACCGGCTGCTCGACTTTCCGGCCGTCCGTGTCCTCGAAGACGATGGTCCCCGCTTCGGCGTCATGCTCCAGGATGGGCACCTGCAGGACTTCGCCGGTGCTGGGCGAGATGGGCAGGAAGGGGCTGTAGGTCTTTTGCCGCTCCTCGCCCAGGGTGGGTAGCATGACCTTCATGATCTCATCGTAGTGGCGCAGCACGTTCAGCAGCGCCGTATCGAAGCCGCCGGAGGTGTACCAGTCGGTGGAGGACTGGAACTCGTACTCGAAATCGAAGGAATCCAGGAAACGCCGCAGGCGCGCGTTGTTGTGATGGCCGAAGCTTTCGTATTCCTCGAAGGGATCGGGAATGCGGGTCAGCGGCTTGCCCAGGTGTTCGCGCAGCATGTCGGCGTTGGGGACGTTGTCCGGCACCTTGCGCAGGCCGTCCATGTCGTCGGAGAAGCAGAACAGCTTGGTGGGAATGTCGCTCATGCGCTGGAACGCGCGGCGCACCATGGTGGTGCGCGCCACCTCGCCGAAGGTGCCGATGTGCGGCAGGCCCGAGGGGCCATAGCCTGTCTCGAAGAGGACATAGCCCTTCTCCGGCGGCTTGCCGTCCAGGCGGTCCAGAATCTTCCGTGCTTCCTCGAAGGGCCAGGCCTTGCCCGCAAGAGCCAGATCGCGTTCTCTCGCCATCGCTTGTCCGCCGTTGTGCTGAATAAACCGTCAATGGGCGGGGAAACTAGGCGCGGCCTTGCAATCCGTCAACGTGCGCGCGTGCAGGGCTCCTCTGTGCCAAGCAGGGAGCTTTGGGCTATGCGTCCAAATTCATAGGTGTAGAAATAAAAAAGACCACCCTGACGGAGACTCCGGGTTTCGCCAGGGTGGTAGGACAGGGGGATAGGATATTTTTGCTGGCAGGGCTGTCGCCAGTGCCGCAGCCCTGCCCGTGCAAGCCTTATACCTGAGCGCGGATCTTGTCCTCGCAGTTGTCCTGTATATCGTCGGCGAGCGAGGCTGCCGCATCGTCGGCAAGGACGGGCATGTTCCGTTCGATCAATGCGTCGCGCTGGTCATTGGAAAAGCCCTCAAGGTCTGCAATGTCGTTGTTGTCTGCCTTCCAGCTTTCGATGCTATTGGTGGCGCAGACCGTTGCATAGGCATTGGTGCGGGCGCTGTAGACCTCCTCGGCCATGGTGCCGGAAGTGACAACCCATCCCGCACTGAACTCTATGACGACTGCCGCAAGCACTCCGATAGCCCCTCCAACAAGATAGGGTTTCGCCTGTCCCCAAATTTCCCCTGTATTCATCTTCTATCTCCTTCTTCAAAAAGCTGAGTTTTTTAGTTTCTTGCCGAAAGCAAGGACGGTGGGCAGGAAAAACGGGAAATAAGCCAATTCTGTGTCATCCGGGTGATGATTCTATCACAATACAGCAATTAAAAGACGTTTTATTACAATTACTCAATTATAAAGAGATGACACGAGCACGCATTACTGAACCGGCCAACCTTGTCCCGTTCGTATCGTCTCTGGTGTCATGCAGGGGCGTCGTTATACTCCAGCGCCATGACAGCCAGCGATCCCGAGTCCGGCCTTTTTCCCGAAGGCAGCCCGCGCATCGATCTGCCCGACCAGCCGCCGCCGGTGATGCTGGCAGGGGTCACGCGCGTGCTCTGGCTGACCTCGGACGGCGAGGTGGACTGGCTGTCGCCCCAGGAGGCGGCGCGCCGCGTCAAGGACGAAGCGCCCCTGGTCTGTCACGCCCGGGCCGCAGGACGCCGCCTGCGCCTGGACGCCGGATTCCGCGCCTATGACGTGTTGGAGCTCTACGCCTTCACGCGGCCGGCCAGCTTCTGTGCGCCGACGCCGCGTGGCATGGCCCAGGCCCTGGGCCTGCCGCAGCCCGAGAGCTTGGAGGAGCAGGCGGTAACCCTGCATCGCTGTACCGACCTGCTGCTGCGTGAGCTGGAGGCCCTGTCGCGCGAGGACGCCGCGGCGGCGGGCATCGCCTATACCATGGCACGGGCCGGCTGGCTTTGGGGTCCCTGGGTGATGCAGGCCCTGGGCCTGCATGACGGCAGCGGCACGCCGCCGCGCCTGGGCCAGGGGTACCGTATCTGGGAGAAGCTGGGCGAATGGAGCGAGCATGCGCCGGAGCCACAGCCTTCCAGCGCGCCGGTGGAGGCCGGAGAGGCGCGCGCACGCCTGGCCGAGTTGCTGGGGGACGAGTCCGAGGAGCGCCCGCAGCAGGCGGACTACGCCTCGGCCGTTTCCACGGCCTTCCAGCCGCGTGCCGACGAAGGCGCCCCCAACCTGGTGCTGGCCGAGGCCGGCACCGGCGTGGGCAAGACACTGGGGTATATCGCGCCGGCCAGCCTCTGGTCCGAGAAGAACGAGGCCCCGGTCTGGCTGTCCACCTTCACCCGCAATCTGCAGCACCAGCTGGACGGCGAACTGGACCGGCTTTACCCCCAGGCGGCCGAGAAGCGCCAGCGGGTGGTGGTCCGCAAGGGGCGGGAAAACTATCTCTGCCTGCTGAACTACGCCGAGCGTGTCCCCTCGGTCGGTGGGGCGCAGGCCTCGGACCAGGCCATCGCACTGGGTCTGGTGGCACGCTGGGCGGCGCGTACGCGCAGCGGCGACATGGTGGGCGGCGATTTTCCCGGCTGGCTGGTCGACCTGCTGGGCAGGGCGCGCACGTTGGGATTGGCCGACCGGCGCGGCGAATGCATCCATTCGGCCTGCGAGTTCTATCGCAAGTGCTACATCGAGAAGTCGATCCGCCGGGCACGCCGGGCCAACCTGGTGGTGGCGAATCATGCGCTGGTGCTGATCCAGGCCGCCATGGGCGGCGCCGAGGACGGGCACCTGCCGCTGCGCTATGTCTTCGACGAAGGACACCATCTGTTCGATGCCGCCGATGCCGCCTTCTCGGCGCACCTGAGCGGCCAGGAGGGGCTGGAGCTGCGGCGCTGGCTTCTGGGAGCCGAGAGCCGGCGCGGCGGTTCGGCCAGTCGCCTGCGCGGCCTGAAGCGGCGCCTGGAGGAACTGGTGGCCCAGGACGAGCAGATGTCGGACGCCGTGCATGCCATCGTGCGCGCGGCGGTGGTCCTGCCGGGTGAGGGCTGGCATGCGCGCCTGAACGATAGCCAGCCGCAAGGGCCCTGCGAGGCCTTCCTGCTGCAGGTGCGCCGCCAGGTCTATGCCCGGGCGCCGCGGGCGGCTGAGGGCTACAGCCTTGAGGCCGAGGTCAAGCCCGCCAACGAGGAACTGCTGAGCGGTGCCGCCGAACTGGACCGGGCGCTGGAAAAGCTGCTGGGCCCGCTGGAAGAGTTGAAGCGCCTGCTGGCCCGGCGCCTGGATGCCGAGGCGGCCCAGCTGGACAGCGACACGCGCCGGCGCATCGAGGCCGCGCAGCGGTCCCTGGAACGCCGTGCCATCGTCCAGGTGACGGCCTGGCGCTCCATGCTGTCCGCCCTTGCCGAGGAGACGCCGGAGCAGTATGTGGACTGGCTGGCCGTGGATCGCATCGAAGGCCGGGACATCGACGTCGGCCTGCACCGCCACTGGGTGGACCCCACCATCCCCCTGGCACAGACGGTTTTCGAGCCGGCGCACGGTGCGCTGGTCACCTCGGCCACCTTGACCGACCGACCCGGAGAGGGCGAAGGCGACTGGCAGGCGGCCGAGGCGCGGACCGGAGCGGCGCATCTGCTGTCGGCGCCGACGCGGGCGCGGGTGCCTTCACCCTTCGACTATGCCAGCCAGACACGCGTTTTCATCATTACCGACTTGGCGCGGGAGAATCCCGACCAGATCGCCGCGGCCGTGCGCGAACTGTTCCTGGCCTCGGGTGGCGGCGCGCTGGGGCTGTTCACCGCCATCAACCGGCTGAAGGCCGTGCATGGGCGTATCGTGCGGCCGTTGGAGGAGGCCGGACTGGAACTGCTGGCCCAGCACCTGGACGGTGTGGATGTCTCGACCCTGATCGAGATGTTCCGGGCCGAGCCGGACTCCTGCCTGCTGGGCACCGATGCCGTGCGCGACGGGGTGGACGTGCCGGGCCGCGCCCTGCGCCTTATCGCCTTCGACCGGGTGCCCTGGCCGCGCCCGGACCTGCGTCACAAGGCGCGGCGCGAACACTTCGGCAAGCGCCAGTACGACGAGATGCTGACCCGCCTGCGCCTGCGCCAGGCCTTCGGACGGCTGGTGCGCCGGGCGGACGACCGGGGAGTCTTCGTGCTGCTGGACTCGCGCATGCCCTCGCGCCTCTATGGGGCTTTCCCCGAGGGGGTGGAGCCAAGGCGCGTGGGCCTGGCCGAGGCTCTGGCGGAAACCCGGGACTTCCTGGCCCCCGGCAACAAGCTGGTGCGCTGACTACTCTACGCCCAGAAGGACAAAAAGGGCCGACAGGGAGAGGACCGAGAGCACGGTCGAGACCAGGATGACCGAGGTGGCGCGCTGGACATAGACCCCGTACTGCTGGGCCAGAACGAACATAAGGGCACCGGTCGGCAGGGCCGCCTGTATGATTGCGGCCTTGGCGTCCACGCCCTGCATGCCCAGGACGGAATAGGCCAGCCAGGCCGTGATCAGGGGCATGACCAGCAGCTTGAGCGATGAGATCCAGACCACCTCGACCATGCCTTCGGTCAGCGACTTTCCTACCATGAACAGGCCGATGGCGAAGAGTGCGGCGGGTGCGGCAGCGTTGCCCGCGAGTTCCATGAAGGTGGCGATCGGCAGGGGCAGGGGCAGGCCGCTTGCGGAATAGAGGATACCCGCCAACGCCGAGAGGATCAGCGGGTTCTTCGCCAGTCCGGCGCTTGCGTTGCGGGCGATGACCAGGGGGGCGCTGTCCTTGTGGCGATCCAGTTCCAGCAGGATGACCCCAATGCTGATGACCACCACTGCCGTGATCACCGTGGTGATGACGGCGGCCAGCACACCCTCCTGCCCGAAGGCGATCTGCAGCAGCGGCACGCCCATGTAGCCGGTGTTGGAGAAGATGGCCGTCAGGCCGTGCATCGATATCTCGCCAAAACGGCCCCGGAAGAAGACCAATGCCACGACAATGGCGAGCAGGAAGGTAATGAGCGTGCCGCCGCCGAAAGCCAGGATGAGCGGCCAATTGAAGATCTTGTTCAGCGGCACCTCGGCCATGGAGCCGAAGAAGAGTGCCGGCAGCGCCACATAGTAGACGAAACCGTTCAGAGCGCGCCCGCTGTCCTCGCCCAGCAGGCCGGCACGGCCCACCAGATAGCCGGCCAGCATGAGTCCGAAAACGGGGAAGACGACGTTGAGGATGGCGTTCATGACGGCGCGCACTTTCCCGTTTCGGACCCGATTTGTCGAGGCCCGAGGCTGCAGGGCTGTTCTTGCCGTATCGCAGGGCTTCGGCTTGGTCGATCTCTACGGGCCGCCCGCCTCACTCCGCGTGGATGTGCAGCACGGGGGCCGCCAGGGGCCTGTAGCGCGGTGCCCGATTGGCCCGTGCCTCCAGGTACTTGCAACCGATATCGCAGAGCAGGCGTTCGTCCAGAGCAGCCAACTGGGCTTGGGCCAGGCGGTGACGGCGGGCCCGCTCACGCGCCTGGGCGAATGTGGCCAGATGCTGCCAGAACGAGGTTCTGCCATTTGCGTGCTTGGATGAATGGAGCAGGGTATTGTTCAGGAGTAGACCGGTCGTCTCTATGGTGGTCATTGTCATCCCCTTTCGGCTGCGTTCGTGGTCTCTCCGTCCCGAAGATCGGAGCTGTCAGGTGGTCGGTGCCAGCAGGCGCGTGAGCGTAATGTGCGCGAAGCGCTCGAGTGGGAGGCTCGTGCCTTCGCTTTTCGCGCGCAGCAAGGCGCCCTCATAGGCATCGATCAGGAAGGCGGCCGTTTCCTCCGGTTCCAGATCGTCTGCAATCTCCCTTGCGCCCTGGGCTTCACGCAGGACTGCGGCCAGGTCGCCCTGCCAGGCCCTGAAGCTCTTCTGCAGCTTCTCGCGGAAGACGGGACTCCGCGTGGCGCTGGCGAGCGCCAGGTTGCCGAAGAGGCAGCCGCCGAACTCTTCCCGGCTGAGCAGTTCGCTCATGTAGGTGAAGTAGCGGCGCAGGCGCTCCAAGGCCGGGTGGCTGCGGTCTTCGAGGATCTCGCGTCGCGCCCGGCCATAGCGCGCAGCATAGGCATCCAGCACGGCGCCGGCGAAGGCTTCCTTGCTGTCGAAGAAGTGATAGAACGAGCCCTTGGGCACACCGGCCGCCTTCAGCACCGGCCCGATGCCCGTGCCGTCGTAACCGCCGGACAGCAACGCCTTGAGGCCCTCGTCGATAAGCAGATCGCGTGTGTTCGTTTGGGTCATGAGTTTATTAGTAGACCGGTCGTCTATTTTGAGTCAAGGCATGCTTTCTACACGGGCTTGGTTTAATCCGTGTCTACGGAAACGCCTGTGCCGGGATCTTTCGAGGCCCCCTTCGGGGACTACTTCAAGATGAGGATAATTCTTTAAATTCATATAGTTAATTACCTCATACTAAGGTGGGCTGCGCAAGCGGCCCCTCGAAGCATCCCGGCGCAGGCGTCAGATACAAGCTCACGATGATTCGCTGCACCCTCTACTTGTAGGTCGACAGCAGCAGGCTGGTCTCGGTGTGGGCGATGCCTTCGACCAGGCGCAGGCGGTTGAGGGCCTTGTCGAAGGCCTCCAGGTCGCTGCTGTGCAGTTCGGCGACGATGTCCCAGCGGCCGTTGGTGGTGTGCAGGGTGGCAATCTCGGGGAAGCCGCGCAGGGTCTTCAGGACCTTCTCGGCGGCCTTGCCCTGGACCTCTATCATGGTGATGGCGCGCACCGGGGCCGGTTCTGCTTCGGGCTTGAGGCGCACGGTGAAGCCCAGCAGCAGGCCGGCGCGCTTCAGGCGCTCGATGCGGTTCTGCACGGTGCTGCGCGAGACGCCCAACTCGGCCGCCAGGCTGGAAGCCGGCAGGCGGGCATCGCTGCGCAGCAGGGCAATCAGGCGGCGATCGGTTTCGTCGATGGAGGTATTCATCGTCATTTTGCCAGATTCATATGTCATAACGTCAGTATAGCTGGCGAAATTGGCACTTCATGACCTTTATGCCAACTTCTTTCGGCCTCACACTCACGAGGAATTCGCTTTGTCCCGGAGGCAATGAATGACATCTGTCCCAACCTTCCTGATGACCGATCCGGCCCATTACGAGGTCAGCTATTCCATCAATCCCTGGATGGAGCCATCGCACTGGTCAGCCGCGCCGGAAGAACGGCATCGCCAGGCGGTGAGCTGCTGGAGGGCATTGCGCCAGGCCCTGGAGCAGGCCGGCGCCCGGGTCGAGGTGGTGCCGGGGCAACCCGGCCTGCCGGACATGCTGTTTCCCGCGAACGCTGCCGTGGTCCTGGACGGCTGCGCGCTGATGGCGCGTTTCCTCTATCCGGAACGCCAGGGGGAGGAACCCTACTTCCACGCTTTCTTCCAGCAGCTCCGCGAGCAGGGGCATCTGCGACAGGTGGACCTCTTGCCGGAGGGTCTCATCCACGAGGGCGCCGGGGACTGCATCTGGGATCCGCTGCGCCGTCACTTCTGGGTCGGATGGGGGCAACGCTCCGCCTATGAGGCGACCGCCGTTATAGAAAAGCACTTCGGCTTTCCCGTGGTGCCATTGCAGCTGGTCTCGCCGCGCTACTATCACCTGGACGTCTGCTTCTATCCCCTGCCGGGCGGGGAAGTGGTCTACTATCCGGGCGCACTTTCGGAGGCTTCGCGTGCCGAGATCCGCCGCCGGGTGTCGGACGACCTGCGGATCGAAGCCGGAGAGGCGGAGGCCGAGTTGCTCTGCCTGAATGCCGTCAACCTGGGCCACGACATCTTCATGGCGAAAGGCACGCCGCGCCTGAAGGACCAGCTCGAGGCCCGCGGCTATCGCTGCATCGAACTGGACCTCGCGCCCTTCATCCTGTCGGGCGGCGGTGCCTATTGCATGACCCTGCACCTGGACCGCAGCAGCGCGGCGCAGGACGGCGCTGCAAACTGGCAGCAACAAGACCTTCAAGAAATCGGATAACCGGCAAGGAGACGCGCCATGGCCATCGCCAGCGAAGAGGACCGCAACTTCCGTACCCCCAGCGATTACATCGAGGTGGAATCCGCCCTGGGGGCCCATAACTACAAGCCGCTGGACGTGGTCCTGGCGCGCGGCGAGGGTGTCTGGGTCTGGGATACCGAGGGCAAGCGCTACCTGGATTGCCTGTCGGCCTATTCCGCGGTCAACCAGGGGCATTGCCATCCGCGCATCCGCGAAGCCCTGGTCGAGCAGTCGGCCAGGCTGACCCTGACCTCACGCGCTTTCCGCAATGACCAGTTGGCCCTGTTCTACGAGGAGGTCTGCGAGCTGACCGGTTCGCACAAGGTCCTGCCCATGAACAGCGGGGCCGAGGCCGTGGAATCCGCGGTCAAGGCCGTGCGTAAGTGGGGCTATGAAGTCCGCGGCGTGCCGAAGGACAAGGCCGAGATCATCGTCTGCCGCAACAATTTCCACGGCCGCACCCTGGGGATCGTCGGCTTCAGCACGGACCCTGACGCGCGCCGCGGTTTCGGACCCTTTGCGCCCGGCTTCAAGGTCGTACCCTTTGGTGACGCCGAGGCGCTGGAGGCGGCCTTTACCCCCAACACCGTAGCCGTGTTGGCTGAGCCCATCCAGGGCGAGGCCGGTGTCGTCATCCCGCCTGCAGGCTATCTGAAGCGGATGCGTCAGCTCTGTACGGAGCGTGGCGCCACCCTGATCCTGGACGAGATCCAGACCGGACTGGGACGCACCGGCACTTTGCTGGCCGAAGAACACGAGGACATCGAGGCGGATGTGACCCTGATCGGCAAGGCGCTGTCCGGCGGTTTCTATCCGGTCTCGGCCGTGCTTTCGAACTCCGAGGTGCTGGGCGTCCTGCAACCCGGCGAGCACGGCAGCACCTTCGGCGGCAACCCACTGGCCTGTGCCGTGGCGCGTGCGGCCCTGCGCGTGCTGGTGGATGAGGGCATGATTGAGACTGCCGCTGAACTGGGCCCCTATTTCGAGTCCAGCCTGCGCCAGGCCCTGGGTGACCGGGTGGCCCAGGTGCGCGGGCGCGGCCTGATGATTGCGGTGCAGCTCCACGCCGACGCCGGTGGAGCGCGGCGCTATTGCGAGGCGCTGAAGGAGCGCGGACTGTTGTGCAAGGAAACCCACGTGGACACCATCCGCCTGGCACCGCCGCTGGTCATCACCCGCGAAGAGATCGACTGGGCCGTGGAGCAGATTGCCGCCGTTCTTTAACGAAAGCTGTTCTTTAACGGAAGCTGCGGGGGCGGACGACGGGCGTTTCGGGTACCGCGCGGGCCTTTTGACGGGCCACCTGGTTTTCGCGATAGAGCAGGTAGATGCCGCTGGCGATGACGATACCGGCGCCCAGCCAAACGTGCGCACCGGGGAACTCGCGCCACAGCAGCCAGCCGAGGATCAGGCCCCAGAGCAGGGCGGAGTACTCGAAGGGGGCGACCAGTGAGGCCTGGGCGTTGCGATAGGCGACCGTGATGAAATAGATGGCCGAACCGCCCAGCACGCCCATTTCCACCAGCAGGAGCCAATCGAACAGGCTGGGCATGCGCCAGTCGAAAGGCAGGAAGATGCCCGAGACGAGCACGGCCACAGCGGTGCCATAGACCATGATGGCGGCGTTGCTGTCGGTACGGCTGAGCTTGCGGCCCATCACCATGATGAAGGCATAGCTGAGCGCGGCCGTCGCGGGCAGCAGCGAGGCCCACTTGAAGACCTCGGTGCCCGGGCGAATGATGATGAGAGCGCCCAGCAGGCCGATCAGGACGGCGGTCCAGCGGCGCGGGCCGACCTTCTCGCCCAGGATGGGAACCGAAAGTGCGGCCACGAACAGCGGCGCCAGGAAGGCGATGGAAACAGCTTCGGCCAACTGCATGAAGCGCAGGCCGTAGAAAAAACTGTAGATGGCCACCAGGATGAAGACGCCGCGCAGCAGGTGCAGCTTCAGGCGTTTCGTGCGCAGGGCCGGCAGGCCGCCGCCGAACCAGACGATGAAGGCCACGGGGATCAGCGAGAAGAAATTCCGGAAGAAGACGATCTGGCTGATGGCGTAGCCCTCGCCCAGCCACTTTGCCGTGGCGTCCATGACGGTCAGGCAGGCCATGCCGGTCAGCATGGCGGAGATGCCGATCAGAAGCCGGTTTTCCCCCTGGTCCGAACTGTCGCTGCTGTCCTGGCTCACAGAAAACCCTCCGTTATCCGTTTCACCGCACCAGCATAGCCACCGCCGAACAGGGTCGTGTGGACCAGCAGGGGGTAGAGGTTGTAGAGGTCCCGGCGTTCCTCGAAGAAGCCGGGTTCAAGGGGCTGCCGCTCTTGATAGTGCCGGAAGAATCCATCGCCGAGGCTGCCGAAAAGCGTGGAAAAGGCAAGATCCATCTCGCGATCGCCATAGTAGATCGCCGGATCGATGAACCCGGAAATCCGGTCCTTGCTGGCCAGGATGTTGCCGCCCCAGAGATCGCCATGCAGCAGCGAGGGTTTCACCTGTCTGGGAATGAGGTCAGGCAGGCGTGCGGCCAATTGGTCGATCTGCCGGCGTGTGGCCGAGGGCAGGCGGCCGCGCTGCTGCGCCAGGTCGGCCATGTAGAGCAGGCGGTGCTCGCGAAAGAAGGTGACCCAATCGGCCTCGCGGCTGTTGGGCTGATGCAGTGGTCCGATGAGGGTGTCGCGCTCAAGACCGAAATCCGGCGCCGTGATCGCGTGCAGGGCCGAGATCAGCTCTGCTGCATGCTGCTCTGCCGCTGCTGTCAGGCCGCCCCCATCGGGCAGCCACGTCATGAGCAGGAGCTGGCTGTCGCAATGCAGGACTTCGGGCACGGGCAGGCTGCTGTGCTGGGCCAGGTAGCGCAGCATCCAGCCTTCGGTCTCCAGGTCGCCGCCGCGGCCACCGTCGCGCTTGGCAACCAGTTTCTCGCCGTCCTCGAATTCCAGCAGGCTGACCTCGGCGATGCAGCCGCCGCCGAGAGGGCGTTCGCGATGGGACTTGTCCAGGAAATCAATCATGGCGCGAAGTCTGAAGCCCTTCTCCTGTCCTGTCCAGCCACCTTTCCGCCTCTCGAGCGTGTGCAATCAGCCGGGCATCTCGGGCAGGCTTCTTGAGAGCATGGCCTTGAACTGCTCGACGACCCGCTCGCCCTCCGGTCGCTCCAGGGTGATGGCGTGGCGCACCGTTGCCGCGATCAGGACCATGACGAGTTCCGCGGTCCTGGTCAGTTCCGTCTCGTCGGCGGAGGGGGCGAGCCCTTTCATCCGCGCCAGCAGCAGTTGGGCCAGGCGCCGCATCTCCGCCTCGTCCGCCCTCTGCAGCTCCTTGTCGGTCTGCGTGGCGTGCCAGATGTCGCAGAGGATGGGCTCGTCGAGGAACATCCGGTAATAGCCCTCGACGATGCGGCAGAGAGCGGCGTGGAGCTTCGGGAGTGTGTCCACCGAAGCCAGCTCCTGCTCGACGCAGGCGCGTCCTTCTGCGTTGTAACGTTCGGCCAGCGTGCCGATGATTGCCGTCTTGTCGGGAAAGTACTGATAGAGCGAGCCGAAGGGAATGCCGGTGCGCTCCACGATATCGCTCATGCGAAAGGCATCGCTGCCCTTCTCGGAGATGATTTCCATGGCGGACTCAAGGATGCGCTCGAAGCGCTCGCGGCTGCGGCGCTGGCTGGGAACGCGCCGGGCCAGGCCGCCCGTCGCGGTCTCCGCCTCGTCGCGTTTGGGTGTGGTGTCGCTCATCCTGCCCTTCCTGCACGGGTTTCTTGACAAAGTAAATACGAGAGTTTATCGCATTTATAAATACGAGACATTATCGCATTTTGAACAAGGAAAGGCACAGCCGATGACCTCGAACTCACCGATCGCGATTGTCGGCGGCCGCGGCAAGACCGGCCGCCGGGTGGATGTCCTGCTCAAGGTGAAGGGATGCACGACGCGCCCCCTCTCGCGCTCGACGATTCCTGCCTTTGACTGGGATTGGCCCGAGGGCTGGGCGGAGGCCCTGGAGGGTGCCTCGGCCGCCTATGTCACCTTCCAGTCGGACCTCGCGGTGCCCGGCGCGGCCGAAGCCATTGCCGAGCTGGGCCGGCTTGCGCAGGAGAAGGGGCTCGAGCGAATCGTGCTGCTTTCGGGGCGTGGAGAGCCAGGGGCGGAACGCGCCGAAGAGGCCCTGAAGGGCTGTGGGGTCGCCTGGACCATCGTGCGGGCGAGCTGGTTCAACCAGAATTTCAGCGAGAGTTTCCTGCGCGAAAGCATCGTCGCCGGAGAGGTCGCGTTGCCGGCCGGGGAGGTGCGCGAGCCCTTCGTGGATGCCAATGAAATTGCCGAGGTGGCTGTTGCCGCCCTGACGGACGAGGGCCATGCAAACCGGCTCTACGAACTCACCGGCCCACGCGCCCTGACTTTCGCCGAAGCCGTGGAGGGGATTTCCCGGGAGCTCGGGCGTCCCATCCGCTATACGCAGCTCTCGCTCCAGGCGTTCCGGGCAGGACTGGAGGAGATGGCCGTCCCCGCCGAGATGATCGCGCTCCTGGAACAGCTTTTCACCGAAACCCTCGACGGCCGGAACAGCGGATTGACCCGCGGCGTGGAGGAGGCGCTTGGCCGCCCGCCACGCGATTTTGCCGAATACGTCCGCACGGCGGCGGCCGACGGCGCCTGGAGCATGCCGCGATGAATTCGGGACTGCGCCTTGATCCTGCTGGCAGGTAGCCTTGTCTATCTGGTGAGCCTGTTCCTCTGCCCTGTTCCTCTTGGCTCTGTTGGGAACCCAAGGCTGTGGCCTTATCGACAGGTCATAGGGTCCTATCGCTCGGGAGGGGTTGTCTCCAGCCGTTCCAGGATGGCATCGCAGCCGGCTTCGACCAGGTCCAGGACTTCGTCGAAGCCCCCCAGGGCCCCGTAATAGGGATCCGGCACGTCCTGGCCAGCATGCGGTGCGCCCAGGAAATCGCGGAACAGATGGATTTCGGCCGTGGCTTCGGGCGGGCAGAGGCGCTGCAATTGCTTGAGGTGCCCGCGGTCCATGGCAATGATCCAGTCGAAGCGCTCGAAATCCTCCATGGCGATGCGGCGGGCGGACTGGTCGTTCAGGTCGTAGCCACGCTGGGCGGCCTTCTCGCATGCTCTGGGGTCCGGGCTCTCGCCTATATGATAGCCATGGGTGCCGGCCGAATCGACCCGCAGGTGATCGAGTCCGCCTTCCCGGAGCTTTCGTTTCAGGACACCCTCGGCCGTGGGCGACCGACAGATGTTGCCTGTGCACACGAAGAGAATGCGCATGATTGACCTTTCCTTCGGCTGGGATCATCCAGGGGGTGTGGTGGCCGCTTTGCTTCGGCTATAGTCCCTATCATCATGAAGCTGCACCCCGAAGGAAAAATCGTCATCCTGACCGGCGCGGGCGTGTCCCGGGAATCCGGACTGAACACCTTCCGCGATGCCGATGGCATCTGGGCCCAGGTGCGGATCGAGGACGTGGCGACGCCCGAAGCCTTTGCTCGCGACCCGGAAGGCGTCCAGGCCTTCTACAACGACCGGCGCGCCGGGCTGTGCGATGTCGCAATAAAGCCGAATCCGGCCCATCTTGCGCTGGCGGAACTGGAGCGCGACTGGCCTGGAGACGTGCTGCTGGTGACGCAGAACATCGACGATCTTCACGAACGGGCTGGCAGCCACAACCTGATCCACATGCATGGCGAGCTTTTCAAGGCACGTTGCGAGGCGTGCTCTGCAGTGCATGCGTGGCGGGATGACCTGCAGGTCTCCAGCCGCTGTCCTGCCTGTGGTCAAAGCGGTGGCCTGCGGCCCCATGTGGTCTGGTTCGGCGAAATGCCCTTCGAGATGGAGCGCATCGCAACTGAGCTGGAGAGCTGTGATCTGTTTCTTTCCATTGGTACGTCGGGCTCCGTCTATCCGGCCGCCGGCTTCGTGCAGGAGGTGCGCATGGCCGGACGCGGGCATACCGTGGAGCTGAACCTGGAGCCCAGCGAGGGCCGGGACCTGTTCCATGAGCATCATCACGGGCCGGCCTCGGAGGTCGTGCCGGCTTATGTACGCAGCCTGCTGAAGGGCGCGGCGCGACGATGATGCAGCCTGACCGCCTGGAGGAAGCGCTGGACCAGGCGCGGGCTTGCCGGCTCTGTGCCGATCAGCTTCCCCTGGGGCCTCGGCCCGTGATTCAGGCCAGCACGACAGCGCGATTGCTGATCGTGGGGCAGGCACCGGGGACGAAAGTTCATGAAAGCGGCCTGCCGTTCAACGATGCTTCGGGCGAGCGCCTGCGCGACTGGTTGCAGGTGGACCGCGAGACCTTCTATGACGCCGAACGCATCGCCATCATGCCCATGGGGCTGTGTTATCCCGGGCGCGATCCGCGTGGCGGCGACCGACCGCCCATGAAGATCTGTGCGCCCACATGGCATCCCGTACTGCGTCCATTGATGGCCTCGGTGGAATTGACCCTGCTGGTCGGCAGTTACGCACAGGGCTGGTATCTGGGCGAGCGGCGTGCGCGCAGCTTGACCGACACGGTCTGGAACTGGCGCAGCTACCTGCCTGACTTTCTTCCGCTGCCGCACCCCAGTTGGCGAAACACAGCCTGGCTGAGGCGCAATTCCTGGTTTGCGGAAGTGCTGTTGCCGGATCTGCGGGCTCGGGTCCGGCATCTGCTGGCACCGGCATAGAGGCCGGGCCAGATGGACAGTTGGCTCAACGATCTTCTGGTCTTTGTGCAGGCGAACGGACCGTGGATTGCTCCCATCCTGTTCGTGATGGCCTTTGGCGAATCCCTGGCCGTGGTTGGTGTTTTGCTGCCATTCACGGCCCTGATCATGGCCTGTGGTGGCCTGATCGGCGCCGGGGCCATGGATCCCTGGCCCGTGCTGCTGAGCAGCATTCCCGGCGCCATTCTGGGCGACAGTGTCTCCTATTGGCTAGGGCGCTGGCTGGGCCTGCGCCTGCTGCGGGTGCCGCTGTTCAGGCGTAACCGGCGCATGCTGGCCCGGGGCCGCCTGTTCTTCCGCCGATATGGTATAGCCTCGATCTTCCTGGGCCGTTTCATCGGACCGCTGCGGGCCAGTGTGCCGCTGATGGCCGGCACGCTTCGCATGCCACAGCTGCGTTTCCAGTTGGCCAATGTGGTGTCGGCCATTGTCTGGGTTCCCGTCCTCCTGGCGCCGGGCTATCTGGCGGCCAAAGGCGTGGTCTGGGCCCGGACCCAGCCGGAGCGCTGGGAGGTGGTGGTTGTGCTCCTGGGCCTGGCGGTTCTGGTGCTGCTGGCCTGGTATCTGCTGCGCCGCTGGCTGGGGGCGCGTTCATAGCGAGTTTGGTGGGCATCGTCGGGTGCGGCGGGCCAGGTGGGCAGGACAGGACCTTGATCTCGCGGACAGGTTCCATTGCAGGTACAGCAGGCACCGACTCATCTTGCCTGTGCCCGCGTGGAGGGCCGTCAGGATAGGAAAGGACAGGGAGCATGCTTGAGCAATGGTCGATGCTGGGGTTGCTGGCGGGTTTCGCGCTCGCCGCGCTGCTGGTCCTGTTCAGCGGCCTGCGCATCACTGCACTGGCGGACGTTCTGGCCGACAGGACGGGTTTGGGCGAAGCCATCTCGGGCGCCGTCCTGCTGGGTGCGGCCACGTCGTTCAGCGGGACGATCGTGTCGATCACGGCCGCGCTGGATGGCCACGCTTCGCTGGCGTACTCCAACAGTATCGGTGGAATTGCGGCCCAGACAGCCTTCCTGGCCATTGCGGACCTGACCTATCGCAAGGCCAACCTGGAACATGCCGCGGCCGAGATCGCCAACATCTTCCAGGCCGTGGTGCTGATCGTACTTCTGACCTTGCCTCTGCTAGCAATCAGCCTGAAGGAATTCACTCTCTTAGCGGTGCATCCCGTCTCCCTGCTGATCCCGGTTGTCTATGTGAGCGCGCTGTTTGCCACGCGTGCGCTGAAAGAGACACCCATGTGGAAGCCGGTCTCGACGCGGCAAACCCGCGAGGACACGCCCGAGCGCGAGGACCCCGCCACGCGCCGGAAAAGCAATCTGCGCCTGTTTGCCAGCTTCGCCATGCTGATGATCCTGATGGGCCTGGGCGGCTGGGTGATCTCCAAGACCGCAGCCGAGATCGCGGCCCGCCTGGCGCTTTCGGAATCGCTGGTGGGGGCGCTGGCGACGGCGGTGGTGACCTCGCTGCCCGAACTGGTCACGACCATAGCGGCGGTGCGGCGCGGGGCCTTGCAACTGGCCGTCGGCGGGATCATTGGCGGAAACATCTTCGACACGCTCTTCCTGACGGCCGCGGATGTTTCCTACCGCGAAGGCTCACTCTACCACGCAACGGGGATGGCGGACCATTTCTGGACCGTCACCGCCCTCCTGATGACGGGAGTTCTCCTGGGCGGGCTGATCCTGCGACAACGCACTGGGCCTGGGCGCATCGGTGTGGAGAGCCTAGCGCTACTTGTTATCTATGCTGGAGCGATCCTGCTTCAGGTGACGAACAGCTCAGGTTGACGGGCAGTTGCATGTCAGTGGTGAAGCTGAGGGCCCCCAGACACGGCAAGGCTTGGAAGCACCATGGTCCTGCCATGTCTGTAGGTCACGAATGCAGTCTGACTCTGGAAACCTGACCTTGGCTGAAAGGCGGGATCAGCCGCGATAGGGGTCCAGGTTGGTCTTCGCGAAGGGCTCCAGCTTGTTGCAGCGATCGGTGAAGGCGGCCAGCTTCGGGAAGCGTTTGCCGCCGTCCAGCAGGTCGGCTGCGCGTACCGTGGCAAAGTCATAGGCGCAGACGGTGGTGATGTCCGCCTGGGTCATGCGATTGCCGTGAAGCCATTCGCTGTCGCCGAGTGCTTCCTCCAGAAAGGTGAAGCCGTCGACGACCTGAGAGCCGAGGCGGTCGCCCCAGTCTTTCCAGCGCTTGTCCTCGGGGCGCAGCCCGGTTTCATAGAAATAGGCCACGGCCTTTTCCATGGTGCCCATGGCATAGGCGGTCAGGCGCAGGACATCGCGCCGGGCGTCGCTGCTGGCTGGAACCAGGGCCTTGTCCGGGCCGGCCGTCTGGTCGATCCAGTCCAGGATGGCCCAACTGTCCACCAGGCAGGTGCCGTCGTCCAGCTTCAGCGCCGGCACGCGGCCGAGTTTGTTGTACTGCTGGACCTTTTCCTTCTCCTGCGCGGCGTTCAACTCATCCATTTCATAGGACATGCCGGCATGGATCAACGAGATGGCACAGCGGCGCGTGAAGGGGGACAGGTTGCGTCCGGCCAGAATCATGATGGGTCCTCTCATCTGTTCTCTGTTGTATGGATGCGCAGCCTAGCCGAGCGAAGGGGGCTGTAAAAGTCCGCTGTGGCGCTGTTTCATGCTTTGGGCCGCAGGCGATAGAGCGCGTGCAGCACAGCCGTCAGCAGCAACAGCGCGCCGGCCTGGTGGGCCGCGCCCAGGCTGACCGGCACTACGGCGAGCAGGGTCACGACTCCCAGGGTGAATTGCCCCACTGCCGCTAGCGCGACCAGGGAGAGCGCCCACTGGCCGGCTGCGGTGAGCGGAAGGCGCAGGGCCCAGAAATAGATTCCCAGTGTGGCCAGCAGTGTCAGGCTGGCCAGCAGGCGGTGATTGAACTGAACGGCGGCGATGTTCTCGAAGGAGTTCAGGATCCAGGGGGAGAGCTGTCCATAGCCCGAGGGAACCAGGCGGCCATCCATCAGGGGAAAGCTGTTGTAGGTCAGTCCGGCGTTCAGACCGGCGACAAAGGCGCCCGAGACCAGCGTGACGGACAGCAACAGGAGCAGGCCCAGCAGGCCGCGCCGAAGCCGGTGCAGTGGGCCCTCCGCACTCTCCTCGCCAGCGTCCGGCCATGCCAGGCGAAAGATCAGCCAGAGCATGTAGCCATAGATGAAGATGGCCAGGCCCAGATGCAGGGTCAGGCGATACTGGCTGACCGAGACCCGGTCGGCGAAACCGCTGGCGACCATGTACCAGCCCATCACGCCCTGCAGCGCACCCAGCCCCAGAAGGGTCAACAGGTGGGGTTTCAGCCAGGCCGGCAAGCGGCCCCGCCACCAGAACCAGGCCAGGGGCAGGGCAAAGACCAGGCCGATGCTGCGGCCCCAGAGACGATGGATGTATTCCCACCAGAAGATGGTCTTGAATTCGGCCAGCGACATGCCGGCGTTGATCTGCTGATACTGGGGGATCGTCTTGTAGAGTGCGAAGAGGCGCTGCCACTCGGCATCGGACAAAGGCGGCAGGGTTCCGCTCAGAGGCGCCCATTCCATGATCGAGAGGCCGGACTCCGTCAGCCGCGTGATGGCACCGATCACCGCCATGGCAAAGACCATGAAGGCACAGGCCAGCAGCCAGGCGATTACCGCGCGCGGCCGGCCAGGGTCCGTGAGTGCGGCGCCTTTGTTTCGAGTGCTGCCGTATGAAAGCTGGGTGGCCATGCCTATTCCTGTGCTGCCTGCGGTTCAGCAGACAATAGGCTGTGACCAGCCGTGCGCCAAGCCAGCGGGGCGCGACGCTTTGCCGCCGCGCCCAGGTGGGCGGGTCTCAGTGAAGCGTGAGTTCGCAGTCGTGGGTCATCCAGTCGCTTGCGGATATGATTTTCTGGTTGGCGACCTTCACGGAATGAAGCTTGCCGTCCAGGTTCCGGCTCCAGAAATCCAGGAAGCGGCGGAGTTCCGGAAATTTTGGTGCCAGGTCATATTCCTGCCAGACAAAGGTCTGCAACAGGCCGGGATGATCCGGCATGTGATAGAGAATTTCCGCCGTCGTCAGGCGGTAGTCACGAAGTTGAAGAGCGACTGCGTTCATGGCTCATAAGACCTCCGTTCAACTTGGAACCGAGGAAGATTCTGAGCGACAAACTTCACTGCGCGCAACAAAAAAGTGAATTATAACAAATAATTGGCAGCCATCGAGTGTGACTGCTGCCAATTTCAGGCCTGTCGAAACCGGGCTGCTGCACCGCGCTCGATGGCGGCCGCCTCCAGGCGCGGGACTTCCAGGCGGTGGCGCAGCAGTTCAAGCAGGCGCAATTCTTCCTGGGTGGCCGTGCCGTCTGCAGCGACAACATCGCAGGCCAGGGCGTAGGCGGTTTCACAAAGGGGCTGCGGCAGGGACTGGCGAATCTTCTCGACGGCGAGCTCCAACCCCTCCTCGTCCCGCAGCATCTCGGCACAGGCCCGCGCCGTACTGGAGAGCTGGTTGAGATCGTAATCCCGGAAGGCCGGCAAAAACTTGATGATTTCGCTCATCATCTCGACTTCCTGGTCGTTCATCTCCTGGTCCGCTGCGGACGCCAGGACCATGGAATAGATGAGAGCACTGTGATGATCGAGCATGTAGCCTGCCTTCTGAGGGTCGTTGGTGAACGCAAGACTTGGCGTGCCGGCGCTTGCAGGTCAAGGTCCAGCCGTCCTGTCCAGACTCTGTCACCGCATTGGCATCTGGGCATAGACCGGTTCGAGGGGATAGCTGGCCTCTTCGGTATAAAGCGGTCCCGACTGGGAGAGGAAACTGGAGAAGAGCACGAAGTCCTCGACTCGGAAGGGGCCTATCTTCAGCAGCGCATTGTGGGACATGAACTGCTGCAGTTTGCGTCCGTTCTCGATTCGCCCGCGGGCCAGGGTGACGTGCGGCTTGAACTTTCGCCGTTCAGGCGGAAGACCGGCGCGGATGACGGCCTGCTCCACCTTGCCCTGCAGGCGGTTGAGCGCTTCGTTGGCTTCCACTCCGGCCCAGAGGGAGGTGATGCGCGGCCCGTCGGTAAAGACATCAACGCCGGACAGGGTCAACTCGAATCCCTTGCCGTTGAGCCCCAACAGCATGTCGTCGATGTCCCGGGCCAGGGCGTTATCCACCTCGCCGATGAAACGCAAGGTCAGGTGCATGTTCTCCGGCGGAATCCAGCGGGCGCCCGGGACGCCGCTGCAGATGGCGGAGAGTTCCTCGCGGACCTCCTCTGGCAAGGCGAGGGCTGTAAAGAGTCTCATGACCTTTCCTCCTGCACCGGCTTGCGACCCTGCCAGCATAGCCTTTAGCAGGGCCGTGCTGGCAAGGGTCTTTCTGCAAAACGAGCGGGGCCGGAATACAGCCGGTCAGAGAAGGAGGTATTCAGGGACAGGGATAGGTGTGCTCGGCGTGGATCTGCTCGATGCTCTCCAGCAGTTCCTCGGGCAGGGTGGCCTGCTCGCCCTGGAAGGCCAGCTTCAGGTGCTCCATCCGCGTGGCCCCGACAATGGAAGCGGTCACGAAGGCCCGGCTGAAGACATAGGCATGGGCCATGACCGCCGGGTCGAGATCCCAGGCACGCGCCAGCGCCACGTACTTTGCAACGGCGGCATCGGCCTGGGGGTTCATGTAGCGCGAGTTCTGCGGGAATAGGGTCAGGCGGGCGCCCTCGGGGCGGCGGCCGCCCTGGTACTTTCCGGTCAGCACGCCGGCGGCGACGGGGGCGTAGGCCAATAGGCCGCAGTCCTCGCGCAGCGCCACCTCGGCCAGGCCGGTCTCGAAGCTGCGATTGAGCAGGCTGTAGGGATTCTGGACGGAAGCGACACGCGGCCCCTTGCCGGATTCAGCCAGCTTCAGGAAGGTCATGGTGCCCCAGGCCGTCTCGTTGGACAGGCCGATGTGACGAATCTTGCCGGCGCGCACCTGTTCGTCCAGGGCCGCCAGGGTTTCCTCGATGGGCACGGTCTCCTCGTCGGCCACCTCACGGAAGCCCAGTTTGCCGAAACGGTCGGTCGTGCGTTCCGGCCAGTGCAGCTGATAGAGATCGATGTAGTCGGTCTGCAGGCGCTTCAGGCTGTCATCCACGGCCTGCTGGATGTGCCGGCGATTGAGACGGGGCTGTCCATCGCGGATGTAGGGAAAACGGTCCCCACCCGGTCCAACGGCCTTGGTGGCCAGGATCAGCTTGTCGCGTCCGCCGCGGGCGGCCAGCCAGTCGCCGATGATTTCCTCGGTCCGGCCATAGGTCTCCGCACGCGTTGCAATGGGATACATCTCGGCCGTGTCGAAGAAGTTGACGCCGTTGGCCACGGCGTAGTCCATCTGTTCGAAGGCCTCCTCGGGACTGTTCTGCTCGCCCCAGGTCATGGTCCCCAGGCAGAGCGCGCTCACGTTCAGGCCGGTACGACCGAGCGGACGGTATTGCATCATGAAACTCCGTTCTGTTGCGGATTGCTTGCTTTGTGGCGGCCTCTTTCTGAAGAGAGACAGGCCGGAACGCAAGTCAGGTGTCAGGAGGCGCCGTCGTCGTCGGTGGATGCGCTGCGCGTCGTCTCGATCAATTCCTCGACCTTGGGCAGGATGTTCTCGACGATGACCGACACGCCCTCGGCGTTGGGATGGATGCCATCGTCCTGGTTGAGATCGCGTTCGGCGGCCACGTCCTTCAGGAAAAAGGGATAGAAAAGGACGTCGTGTTTCTCGGCCAGGCGCGGGAAGACGGCATCGAAGTCCTCGGTGTAATCCTGTCCCATGTTCCGGGGGGCCATCATCCCGGCCAGCAGAATGGGCAGTTCCTCCTCCTGGAAGCGGGTGATCAGCTTGGAAAGGTTGTCCTCCATGGCATCGGGCTCGAGTCCGCGCAGGGCATCGTTGGCCCCCAGAACCAGGATCACCGCGTCGGGATCGTCGGCCAGGGCCCAGTCGACGCGCGAAAGGCCGGCGCGTGAAGTGTCTCCGGAATTTCCGGCGTTCAGGACGTCCACCTGGTGCCCGCGGTCCTGAAGGGCGGATTCCAGCTGGTCGGGAAAGGTGTCGCCATCGCTCAGGCCATAGCCGTGGACCAGCGAGTCGCCATAAGCCATCAACTGCAGTCTGTCCTGGGCCAGGGCCGGCAGGGTGAACAACAGGGCAACGCAGAGGAAAACCGGCAGGAATGTCGTCTTTGTCATGAGATACCGAAAGTTGGAGCGATTCATGCGGATTCTTGGGTCAGAGCCATAATTCTGACATGCACAGAGTTAAGCTGCAGAATGGCGCAATCAAGGCAAGCCTGCGTTGATCCGCTTGCAGGGAAGCCTATATCGGGAACTGCAGCAAATGTTTCCAGTCCGTCGGCTGTGCCCGCCATTTCGAATTGTTCCAGGAGTCCGTCTTGCCCCGCAACGGTCACGAAAGCCCCGATGATACCCCAATGATCCACCTGCAGGACCTGCACCTGACCTATCGGGGCACGGCGGCCGAGGTGCATGTCCTGCGCGGCATCACCCTCTCCATTGCCCGCGGTGAGACGGTTTCGCTTGTGGGGCCCTCGGGCTCCGGCAAGACCTCGCTGCTGATGGTTTCGGCCGGACTGGAACGGTCCACGGGCGGCCGTATCGAGGTTGCCGGCCAGGATATCGGCCGGCTGGACGAGGACGGCCTGGCTGAATTCCGGCGGGACCGGATCGGAATCGTGTTCCAGGATTTCCATCTGATCCCCACCATGACGGCCCGCGAGAATGTGGCTGTTCCCCTGGAGTTCGCCGGTCGCAGCGAGGCTTTCGAACGGGCCGCCGAGGTCCTGGCCGATGTCGGGCTGGATCATAGGCTGGATCACTACCCCGGCCAGCTTTCGGGCGGCGAGCAGCAGCGGGTTGCCTTGGCCCGCGCCTTCGCCACCTCGCCGGACCTGCTGCTGGCCGACGAGCCGACGGGCAACCTCGACGGCGAGACGGGCGGTAAGGTGATCGACCTGCTGTTCTCCCTGCAACGCACGCACAACACGACTCTGCTGCTGATCACCCACGACCCGGCATTGGCCGAGCGCTGTGAGCGGCGCATCCGCATTGCCGATGGCGAAATCGTCTCGGACCAGTACCTGGAGGAACAGGCGGACGACAGCAGCCGGGCGGCCTCGCGCGCATGACGGCCAAGGGAACTTCCAGAAACATGGCGTCTTCACTGGCTCTGGCCGCCCGCATGGCGCGTCGCGAGATGCGCGGTGGCCTGAAGGGCTTCCGGATCTTCCTGGCCTGCCTGCTGCTGGGTGTGGCGGCTATAGCCGGCGTGCAGTCCCTGTCCGAGGCCCTGATGACGGGGCTGGAGCGCAATGGGCGCAGCCTTATGGGGGGCGAGGTGGAACTGCGGCTCATCCACCGCTCGGCCACAGAGGAAGAATCCGGCTGGCTGCGCGAGAACAGCGCGCGATTTTCCCACACCACGGAAATGCGGGGCATGGTCCGCAGTGCCGAGAACCCGGACCAGCGCCGGCTTGTCGAGCTGAAGGGCGTGGATGACGCCTATCCGCTCTATGGCAGCCTGGAACTCGAATCCAACGAGGACCCGCAGGCGCTCCTGGCCGACCGGGAGGACGTGCGAGGCGTGCTTGTGGACCGCGGCGTCCTGGACCGCCTGGAACTGGACAGGGGCGACAGGGTCGAGCTTGGTGAAAGCCGCTTTCAGATCCGCGGGGTGATCACGCACGAACCCGACCGGACCACACGCGCCTTTACACTGGGTCCGCGTGTCATGATTTCCCAGGAAGGCCTGGAGCAAAGCGGCTTGGCCCAGCCCGGCAGCCTGATCTATCACCACTATCGCCTGGACCTGCCGGAAGGCGAGGGGGTGGAAAGCTGGAAGGAGCGATTGAACGCGCGCTTTCCCGATGCCGGATGGCGTGTCAGCGACCTCAGCAATGCGGCGCCGGGCCTGGACCGCTTCGTCAATCAGATCACCATCTTCATGACCCTGGTGGGGCTGACGTCCCTGCTGGTCGGTGGGGTTGGTATCGCCAATGCGGTGCGCAGTTTCCTGCAAAGCCGACGCGCGACCATTGCCACGATGAAGTGCCTGGGCGCGACGGCGCGGATGGTCTTCATGACCTACCTGCTGCAGATCATGGTCCTGGCCCTGGCCGGCATACTGGGCGGCCTGCTGATCGGGGCGATGACGCCGCTGGTCTTCGGTCCCCTTCTGGCCGAGCGCCTGAACTATCCCATAGCAACAGGTGTCTATCTCTATCCGCTGCTTCTGGCGACGGTCTTCGGTGTTCTGACCACACTGGTCTTCTCGCTCTGGCCACTGTCACAAGCCCAGCAGATTCCCGCGGCGGCCCTGTTCCGCGGCCTGGTCTCGCAGACCCGTGCGCGCCCCTCGCCCAGGGTGGCCCTGACCATCCTGCTGCTGGGGGGCGCCCTGGTTGCGGTGGCTGTCCTGGGAACGGATGGGGGCCGTGTGGCCCTGGGCTTCGTGGGCGGTGCCATTGCCGCGCTGCTGGCCTTCCGGGTTACCGCGGCCGGCCTGGCCTATGCCGCACGCAAGCTGCCACGCAGCCGCCGGCCCGGGTTGCGGCTGGCCATTGCCAACCTTTACCGTCCCGGCGCGGCGACGGGCAGCGTGATCACATCGCTGGGCCTGGGGCTGACCGTGCTGGTGGCCATTGCGCTGATCGAGGGCAATCTGAAGCGCCAGGTGCTGGAGGACATGCCCGAAGAGGCGCCCGGCTTCTATTTCATCGATATCCAACCCGATCAGATCGACAGCTTCGTTCAGGACGTGCGGGACTTCGAGGGGGTCGAGGAAGTGAATCACGTTCCGATGCTGCGTGGGCGCATCGCCGAGGTGAACGGCATGGCGCCCGAGCAGATGGACATTCCCGAGGACATTCGTTGGGTGTTCCGGGGCGATCGCGGACTGACCTGGTCGGCCGAACCGCCAGTGGGTGCGCGGATCACGGAAGGTGACTGGTGGCCAGCCGATTATGACGGCCCGCCCCTGGTCTCGCTGGACAACGAGGTGGGGGAGGCCCTGGACCTGGGTCCCGGGGACGAAATGACGATCAATGTCCTGGGGCGCAATATCGAGGTCGAAATCGCCAACCTGCGCGAGATCGACTGGTCGGACCTAGCCATCAATTTCGTCATGATCTTCTCCCCTGGCATGCTGGAGGCAGCACCTCAGTCGCAGATTGCGACCGTTCGCCTGGACCCCGAGCAGGAGCTGGCGCTCGAGCGCATGGTGACCGACCGTTACCCGAACGTCTCGCCCATCCGCGTGAAGGAGGCCCTGGGCAGTCTGGCCGAGATCCTGCGCAATGCGGCGGCGGCCGTGACCGCCACAGGCTCCGTCACCCTGTTGGCGGGCCTGTTGGTTCTGGCCGGGGCCGTGGCGGCCGGGCAACAGCGGCGGATCTATGATTCCGTGGTTCTCAAGGTACTGGGCGCGACACGCCGGGACTTGGCGCGTGCCTACCTGATGGAATTCAGCCTGCTGGGCACGAGTGCGGCCCTGGTGGCGGTCGCCTTCGGAACGATGGGCGCCTGGGCCGTTCTGGTCTTCGTGATGAAGGCGGAGTTCCACTTCCTGCCGCTGCAGGCCGTCGTTACCGTGCTGGCCGCTGTGGCGGTTACCCTGATCTTCGGCTTCGCCGGCACCTGGCGTGCCCTGTCACAGAAAGCGGGTCCCCTGCTGCGCAACGATTGAGCGACCTGGCCTGGCGTGTTGCTTGAGGCCCTTGGTTCGGCATGCTATGTATCGCCAATCGACGATATACGGATTGCTCTGCCCATGACGAGCCTCTCCAGCTTTCAACAAGTTTCTGCATCGGATAGGGACGAGGAGGTGGCGCACCTCGCCAAGGCCTTGGCCCATCCGGTGCGCATTCGCATCGTCCGGCTGCTGCTGGACAAGCAATCCTGCATCGGCGGCGACATTGTCGCCGAGGTCGGTCTTGCGCAGTCCACCGTTTCCGAGCATCTGCGCATCCTGAAGGCCGCCGGCGTCATTGTCGGCGAGATCGAACGCCCGCGGGTCTGCTATTCCCTTGATCCAAGCCGGCTCCTGCCGCTGGCCGACCTGCTGGAACGGATCTTCGAACAGGACAGCCAGGGTGAACTGACGGGACCGGACTGTTACCGCCCTCGGGAAGCCTGATAGCCGTTGCACCGATACCCTCTGTTCAAGCCGGGAAAGACCAGCCATATGTCGAATTTCGAACGCTATCTGTCCCTTTGGGTTGCGCTCTGCATCGTGGCAGGGGTTGGCCTGGGCAGCCTTCTGCCCGGGCTGTTCGGGGTTCTGGCCGGCCTGGAGTATGGCTCCGTCAATTTCCTGGTCGCCATCCTGATCTGGTTCATGGTCTACCCCATGATGGTGGCCGTGGATTTCTCCAGCCTGAAACGGGTCCATGAACGGCCGAAGGGCCTGATCATCACCTTGGCGGTGAACTGGCTGATCAAGCCCTTCACTATGGCGGCTCTGGGCGTGCTGTTTTTCGAATACCTCTTTGCCGGGCTGATCGATCCGGCGAATTCCGGGCAGTACATCGCCGGCCTCATTCTGCTGGGTGCGGCGCCCTGCACGGCGATGGTCTTCGTATGGTCCCAGCTGACACGCGGTGATCCCAACTACACTCTGGTCCAGGTCTCGTTGAACGACGTGATCATGGTCTTCGCCTTTGCGCCGATCGTGGCCCTGTTGCTGGGTGTGACCGACCTTTCGGTGCCCTGGGAAACACTGCTGCTTTCCGTCTTGCTCTATGTCGTCATCCCCTTGATTGCAGGCGCACTGACCCGCAGGAAGTTGACGCAAAGGGCAGGCGACGGTCCCCAGGGCGAAGCCGAAGTGGCGCGCTTTACAGGCCGGGTAAAACCCCTGTCGGTACTGGGGCTGTTGGCGACCGTGGTGCTGCTTTTCGGGTTCCAGGGGCCGGTCATCCTCGACCAGCCGCTGCTGATCGCATTGATTGCCGTGCCGCTGCTGATCCAGTCCTACGGCATCTTTGCCCTGGCCTATACGGCCGCCTGGCTGTGGCGCGTGCCCTTCAACGTGGCGGCTCCCTGCGCATTAATCGGGACCTCGAACTTCTTCGAACTGGCCGTGGCCGTGGCCATCGGCCTGTTCGGGCTCAATTCGGGAGCCGCCCTGGTCACGGTGGTGGGCGTCCTGGTCGAAGTGCCGGTCATGCTCTCGCTGGTGGCCTTCGCCAATCGCACACGGAACTGGTTTCCCCAGGGTGAGACTGACGAGCCATCTCAGGGGAAGCAGTAGGCCCGTTCTGGTGACAGCAAGGCAGATGCACTGAAATAGCTGGACAGTGGCGGCAGTCGCTGATCGCGCCCACTGCAGCAATCATTACGGCCATCGGTACTTTGGGCGTACTTGCTGGGCAGGGCGCTGCTGAGCCCTTTCGCCTCTCGTCAATCCAGGACTTCGGGGCAGCCAGTGATCTCTGGCCGCCTGGGAACCATTCAAGGCTCACTTTGTAATAGTTTTCTTCAGCCGGGCAGATCGAGTCTGTCCTGTGGTTGTTAAAACTTGAAGATTTCTGCCTGCCTTATGACAAATATTGGCCTTGGGTGTCGGAGTATTCAAAGATCGATTGCAATGTAGCGTAATAACAATGCATGCTGGCAGGTGCGTGTAACCTTAGTGCAAGAATACTTGTCCCGCTTCCTGGAAGCCGGGCTGGGTCGGGCCAAGGAAAGAGAGGACCGTATCGTCGCGCGAAGAGGATAGGACGCGGCCGATAAAGCAGATTTCAGGCCTGAAGCATAACCGAGAACAGGGGAATGCTGATATGGACGAACTCGCAAAACGTCTCGGGCTGCGTACCGAGCCAACCATCTTCTTCGTGTCCGCCGCTGCCATGATCGTCTTTCTGTTGGCCCTGGTCATCATGCCGGAGTCCATACGGGATGCCTTCACCGCAGGGCGCGAGTGGATTGTCACCAACCTGGGCTGGTTTTTCATTTTCGGGGTGAATGTCTGGCTTTTATTCCTGCTGTGGGTGGCCATCAGCCGCTACGGCAATATCCGTCTGGGCGGGGAGGACGCCAGGCCGGCGTACGGGAACCTGTCCTGGTTCACGATGCTTTTCGCCGGTGGTATCGGCACCGTCCTGATGTTCTGGGGTGTGGCCGAGCCGGTCTTCCACTTCTCCAACCCGCCCCGGGCTGACGTGGAACCCCATACCGTGGAGGCCGCACGGGACGCCATAGGCTTCTCGCTCTATCATCTCGGGCTGCATACCTGGACCATATTCACGCTGCCCGGCCTGGCGTTCGCCTATTTCATCTATCGCTATAACCTGCCTGTGCGGGTGAGTTCCGTGTTCTACCCCCTGCTTCACGACAAGATCTATGGCCCCATCGGCAAGACCATCGATATCTTTGCCGTCCTGGGCACACTGTTCGGTGTTGCCGTGTCGATCGGGCTTGGGACGTCCCAGATCAATGCCGGGCTGACGGAATTGACCGGCGTATCCGACAGTGTGACGACCAAGGTCCTCATCATCATCGTACTGACCATGGTTGCCGTCAGTTCGATCGTCGCCGGGCTCGACAGCGGCGTGAAACTGCTGTCCAACATCAATATCGGCATGGCGACGGGGCTCATGCTCTTCGTGCTCGTGGCCGGTTCGACGGTGTTCCTGCTGAGGGGGGTCGTCGAGACACTGGGGATCTATATCTCGAATATCGTGCCCATGGCGTTCTGGAACGATACCCTCGCACAGTACACCCAGGAGGACGGTCGCTGGGGCTGGCAGGGCAGTTGGACGGTCTTCTACTGGACCTGGACCGTCACCTGGTCCCCCTTCATCGGCATCTTCGTCGCCCGCATTTCCAGGGGGCGCACGATCCGTGAATTCGTTCTGGGTGTGCTCTTCGCGCCCTCGCTTTTCACCCTGGTCTGGTTTGCGATCTTCGGCTGGTCGGCCATGGAGATCGACGGCATCGGCTCGGCTGCCCGCGAAGCCATGGGCGATCAGGCCGGACAGCTATCGGCGGCAGTTGCCGAAAGCGTGCCACTGGCCATGTTCGCCTTCTTCGAGCACTTCCCCGGGACCACCCTGATCCAGGGCCTGGCCATCGTCATCGTGGCCATATTCTTCGCCACCTCGTCGGATTCGGCCTCCCTGGTTGTCGATATGCTCTGCACCGGAGATGCCGAGCCCGGACCCGTGCGCCAGCGCGTGTTCTGGGGCGTGGCCGAGGGCGCGGTCGCTGCGATGCTGATCGTGCTGGCGGGCTCCGTCGGCCTGGAGGCCTTGCAACAGGTCATTACGGTCATCGGTCTTCCGATCTTCGTACTGGTCTTCGCCATGATCTTTGCCCTGGCGCGCGGTCTGAGGAGCGAGGAGGTTTCGCATGTGAAAGTCGGCCCACCTCCTGAAGTCAAGAAGCTCTAGCGGGGATTTGTGTGTCGGGATTGCCCCTGCGGGTGATCTCGACACATCCGGATCGCTCTGCTTGCATGGCCGGGAAAGGAGGCAAGGCCATGAACGAATCCGCACGCACGGCGCCGCGCGCCCTCAGGGCAGAGGAGGCCGAAAAACGCAGCAAGCCCTCGAACTATCCCGAACCCTTCTTCAGCCGCATGGCGAAGCGGGAGAAGCGCCCATTGGGCACGCTGTTCGGCCTGGCAAACTTCGGCGTAAACCTGACTCGCCTGGCGCCTGGAGGCGAATCGGCCCTGCTGCATCGTCACAGCCGTCAGGACGAGTTCGTCTATATCCTGGAGGGCGCGCCGACGCTGATCACCGAGGAGGGAGAGGTTACCTTGTCGCCAGGCATGTGTGCCGGTTTTCCTGCCGGCGGTCAGGCCCACCACCTGGTTAATCGTACGGACCAGGATGCCGTCTTCCTGGAGGTTGGGGATCGCAGCAGCGGTGATGCGGTCTACTATCCCCAGGACGACTTGCAGGCGGTCCTGGGGTCGGACGGAACCTGGCAGTTCACGCACAAGGATGGCCAGCCTTTCTGAGTCCTGGTCCTGGGCTTGCCGCTATCCTTGTCTTTCAGTGTGCGAAGTAGTGCATGCCGCCGTCCACGGGAATGACCGCACCCGTGATGTACCAGGCCAACGGTGAGGCAAGGAAGGCCGTCATGTATGCCATGTCCTCGGGTTCGCCGAAGGTGCCGGCCGGGATGTTGCGGGCGATGAATTCCTGACGGCTTTCCTCGGTGGGATGCAGGCGGTCCCGGATCTGGGCGCTGTTGATGCGCCCGGGTGCCACGCAGTTCACGGTCACGCCTTCGGCGGCCACGTCGCAGGACAGGCCCTTGGCCCAGACATGCAGGGCCGCCTTGGCGGCGCTCGCAGCATTGAGGCTGCGCGGCTCCATGGTGCCGCTGATGTTGACGATGCGGCCCCATTGCCGCTTGCGCATGGCGGGCAGCAGGGCCTGTGTCAGGCGCCGCGCCGACGAGAAGTTCAGTTCGAAGGCTTCCTCCCAGAAGGCATCGTCGGCTTGCGTATCCGTGGGCCGGGAACTACCTGCGGCGTTCACCAGGATGTCGATCCCCTCCAGGATGCCTTGCGCCTCTTCGGCCAGTGAATTCACGGCCTGTGGATCGGTGATGTCCGCGGTGACAAGGGCAGGTTTCTCGTGTCCGGCGGCCACGATCTCGTCGGCCACCGTTTCCAGGCGCTCCCGATTTGTGGCGGTCATGACGAGCTGCACGCCCTCGTCGGCCAGCACCCGGGCAATTCCCGCTCCGATACCGGAACTGGCACCTGTGACCAGGGCGCTTTTTCCAGTCAGTTTCAGATCCATCTCGACTCCATCCCGTTCTGTTGCGTTATTCCAGGGAACTATCACTGCCTGGAGCCGGCCTGTCACGGCACGCCTGTTGCCGGACCTATGCGCGCCCTGGAACCTTCTGTTTCTCACAAGGTGGCTACGCTTCGAATCCAGCCCTCCGGGGACAGCGTCAACCAAGGCATCGCCTTTCGATTTTTAGAGGTCGGATACGGCAGTCCTGTTTTCCTGGCGCGCAAGGGAGATTATGATGGAAACGGGGCAAGATTGCGCGATACCTGCATTTTTTGCAGGGCTTGCCCCTCCGGATTCGATTGATTTGCATGTGAGAATGCCTCATATCTATTGCAGTCGAACACAGCATTTCGAAAGAGAGGAGTGAGATGGCCCTCGGTCCAGATCGCAATTATATGACCGGCGCGCAGAGCCGGGCGCAAACGGCGGAACAGATTGATGCCGGCCTGCGCCAGTACATGCTGCGCGTCTACAACTACATGTCACTGGGGATCGCCTTCACGGGCGCGATCGCAATGGTCGTCGCCATGAACCCGGCCCTGGTTCAGGCCGTGGCATCCTCGTTCTGGCTGTTCTTCATCGGCATCATGGGTCTCGGCTTCTTTGCGCCGAAGATCATGATGTCAAAGTCCATTGGGGCGGCTCAGGCCTGTTTCTGGGTCTATGCCGCGCTCTGGGGGGCCCTGTTGGGTCCGATGATGGCGGCCTATGCGGCCATTGACCCGATGATGATCGCACGTGCCTTCTTCATCACGGCCGGTGCTTTCGCCGGGCTCAGTCTTTATGGCTACACCACGAAGCGCAACCTGGGCCCGATCGGGGCGTTCCTGGCAATGGCCACGATCGGCCTGCTGATCGCCCTGTTGGTCAATGCCTTCTTCATCCAGAGCGGCATGTTCCAGCTTGGCCTGTCGGTTCTGGTGGTCCTGGTCTTCTCCGGGCTGACCGCCTATGAGACCCAGATGATCAAGAAGATGTACCAGGAGAGCGATGGTGCCGATATCACCATGCGCAAGGCCATCTTCGGGGCCTTCATGCTCTACGGCTCCTTCGTGACTCTGTTCATCTACATCCTCAGCATCCTGGGGATCATGCGCGAATAACCGCATGAGAACAGCATGAGACGATAAGGCCCGGGTGTTCGCATCCGGGCCTTTTTCATGGGCTTCCACGCCATTTCAGGGACCCCGAGCCATTCCTTGGTCAACCTGCCGTGAGGGCGCGTTCAGATGTGATGCAGCTGCAGCGTTCCCGTGCCGCAGTTGACCTCCGGTCTACTTGTGTTTGCGCAGCGGAACAGGGCCGTCAGCGGTGGCCTGGGGGTCATCCGTGGTGGCCTGTGGCGTTTCGGTGCTTTCGGCCTCTGCCTGTGCCACCTTGGCCTCGAGGCGCTTGAAGGACCAGTAGGACAGCGGAATGCTGACAAGGTAGACTACGCTGCCCAGCGTTATGGTCCACCAGGGCCGTTCGGCAAGGCCGGCGCTGATCAGCCCGACCGCGGCCAGCAGGGGTAGCACATAGCGGTTGGGGATGCGTTGGCTGCGGATGGCAAAGGTGGGGATGTGCGTGACCATCAGGACACCGATCAGCGCCATCCAGCCGGATATGAACAGCGGATTGCCCACCAGGTCGTTGCCGATCTCGCGGCTGATCACGAGGGGCAGCAGCACCAGTATGGCCCCGGCGGGAGAGGGGATGCCGGTGAAGTAGTTGTAGGCATAGCTGGGCTTGTCCTGGTCGGTGTTGTAGCGCGCCAGGCGCAGGGCGACACAGACGACGTAGAACAGGGCCACGACCCAGGCTGCACTGCCCGGCCCGTCCAGGGACCAGAAATAGAGGATCATGGCCGGCGCCACGCCGAAGGCGATCACGTCGGACAGGGAGTCCAGTTCCGCGCCGAACTCGCTGGTGGCGCGCAGAAGGCGCGCCATGCGTCCATCCAGGCCGTCCAGAATGGCGGCAACTAGGATGGCGACGATGGCGGCGTTCCAGCTCCCCTCGTAGGCAAAGCGCACTGCGGTCAGGCCCGAGGACAGCGCCGCCACGGTCAGAGCGTTGGGCACCAGGCGTCCGAGCGAGGCGCTCTGGGGGCGACGGTGCTTGCGACGGTTCCTGCGGCGATTCAGCATCATGTACTCTTTCCGGAACGCCCGTCCCGGGCTTCCTGGCTGTAGCCTTCGGGCATCAGGTCGGCCAGCACGCTTTCGCCGGCGATCATGCGCTGCCCCGGACTGACCAGCGGGGCCACGCCCTCGGGCAGGTAGACGTCCAGGCGGCTGCCGAAACGGATCATGCCGAAGCGTTCACCCTGGATCAGGCTATGCCCTTCACGGACCTCGCACAAGATGCGCCGTGCGACCAGGCCGGCGATCTGGACCACGACGATGTCGCGCCCATCCGGCAGTTCGATGCAGAGCGCGTTGCGTTCGTTGTATGCGCTGGCCTTGTCCAGAGAGGCATTGAGGAAGCGGCCCTTGTGATAGGCCAGGTGACGCAGGCGGCCGCTGACCGGGGTGCGGTTCACGTGGACGTCGAAGACGTTCATGAAGATGCTGATGCGTGTGCGCGCCGTTTCGCCCAGGCCCAGCTCCGGCGGCGGGGCGGCCTGGACATGGGGCAGGACGATGCCGTCCGCGGGCGAGATCACCAGTCCTTCGCGCTGGGGTGTTACCCGCGGCGGGTCGCGGAAGAAATAGATGCACCAGGCGGTCAGCAGCCCTCCGGGGATCAGCAGCGGGGCCCACAGCAGACCCAGCAGCAGGGTGGCGGCGGCAAAGCCGGCAATGAAGGGATAGCCCGCAGAATGGATGGGAACCAGGACCGGCTTCAGGATGTCGCTAGGGGAGGTCACGTCAGCCCTCTCGGGTTGGTGGGGCGGTTCATCGCGCTGGCTCAATCGAGCAGAATGGCCGCCAGCGCCAGCAGCAGCGCGAGGCTGCCGATAGGCAGGGCCCAGCCGATGCGGCGACGGCCGGCGAAGCGCTCTGCGGTGTCGCTGTGCAGGCGCAGGCCGTTGTCCGACAGGTCGTGCAGGGTTCGCTCCATGGACACCAGCGTGTCCGGTAGGCGTTCAAGAGAGCCGGCCAGAGCCTCGCCGGAATGTTTCAGGCGGGCCTTCAGACCCCGGTTCTCCTGCATCCAGCGCACGATCAGCGGTTCGGCCAGAAGCCAGATGTTCAGCGCCGGATCCAGTCGGCGGCTGACGCCCTCGGCCATCAGCATGTTCTTTTGCAGGAGGACCAGCTGCGGCTGGACGGACAGGTTGAAGGTCTCGGTCAGTTTGAAGAGCTGGCCCAGCAGGCGTGCGAAGGAGATGCGGTTGAGCGGACGCCCGAAGATCGGCTCGCAGACGGCGCGCAGCGCCTGGGCATAGGTGTCCACCGCCTGGTCGGACGGCAGGTAGCCGGCCTCCATCTGGACCTCGGCCAGACGCCGGTAGTCGCGGTCCAGCGTGGCCAGCAGCATGTCGGCCAGGAAATAGCGGGTCCGGCGATCCAGGCGGCCCATGATCCCGAAGTCCACGGCGGCGATGGTGCCGCGTTCGGTCACGAACATGTTGCCGGGGTGCTGGTCGCCGTGAAAGAAGCCGTCGCGGAAGACTTGGTTGAAGAAGATGGCCGAGGCCTTGCTGAGGACCTCGGTCAGGTCGTGGCCCGCTTCGACCAGCGCCTGCCGGTCGTCCAGCCGGATGCCGGTCAGCCGTGTCTGGGTCAGCACGCGCTGGGCCGTGCGTTCCCAGTCGATGTCCGGCACCTCGTAGTCGGGATCGTCGGCGAAGTTGTCCGCCAGTTCGGAGGCCGCGGCAGCCTCCATGCGGAAGTCCATCTCCAGGCGCACGGTGTTCTCGAACAGCTCCACCACCGCCACCGGGCGGAAGCGCCTGAGCGCCGGCTGGCTGCGCTCGATCATCCGGGCACCCAGGTAGAACAGCTGCAGGTCGCGTTCGAAGGCGCGCTCGATTCCGGGGCGCAGGATCTTTACCGCGACTTCGCGTGCCGCGACGGCCGGCGCCGCCGTCTCGTCCTCGTCGAAGCCCTGGTCCTCGCTGTTGGCCGCGGAGATCTCCTCGTCGCTGGGGCGCGTGGTTGCGAAATGAACCTGCGCGATCGAGGCGGCGGACACCGGCGTGGAGTCGAAATCCTCGAACAGCACTTCCAGCGGCTGGCCCAGTTCGCTTTCAATCAGGCGGCGGGCTTCCTCGAACGAGAAGGGGGGCAGGCGGTCCTGAAGCTCCGCCAAGTCGCCGGCCACGTCTTCGCCCACCAGGTCGGCGCGCGTGGCGAGGAACTGTCCCAGCTTGATGAAACTGGGGCCCAGTTCGCCCAGCGCCCGGGCCAGCTTCTGGCCGGGCCGGCCTTCCGCCTTGCGGTGGCTGAAGCGGCGCAGCGGCTTGATGAGGGCGGGATAGAGCCCCATGGCATCGGCCACGGCCAGCGCGTCGTGACGCGTCAGGACGCGCAGGATGTGCAAAAGCCGGAAAGGGAAGGACAGCAGCGTGCGCATGAAACCGAACGTCCTTACAGGCGCCAGGCCGAATGCAGGGCGGCAATCCCGCCCGACAGGTTGCGGTAGCGCACCTGTTCCAGGCCGTTGGCCACCATGCGCTGGACCAGGTCCTCCTGGGCCGGGAAGCGGCGTATGGACTCCACCAGGTACTGGTAGGACTCGCGGTCTCCGGCCACCATGCCGCCCAGCGCCGGCAGCAGGCGGAAGGAATAGAGGTCGTAGAGCCGGTCCAGAAGCGGCAGGACCACCTGGCTGAATTCCAGGCAGAGGAAGCGTCCACCGGGTTTCAGCACGCGCCGGGCCTCGGACAGGGCCCTGTCCATGCGGGTCACGTTCCTCAGGCCGAAGGCGATGGTGTAGGCATCCATGGAGCGGTCCGGCAGCGGCAGGGTCTCGGCGTTGCCGCAGATCCAGTTGAGGCCCTGCAGGCGGCCCTGGTCGATGGCCCGGTCGCGACCGACCGACAGCATGTCCCAGGTCAGGTCGCAGACGTGGATCGTGCCCTCCCCGTCGATGCGGTCCTGGATCCGGAAGGCGATATCCCCCGTACCGCCGGCCACGTCCAGGACCTGCCAGCCGGGGCGCGGACGCAGCCAGTCGACCATGGCCGCCTTCCAGAGCCGGTGGATGCCCCCCGACATCAGGTCGTTCATCAGGTCGTAGTTGTCGGCCACGTTGCGGAAGACCCCGTGAACCAGGGGTGTCTTCTCGTTTTCGCTGACGCTGCGGAATCCGAAGTGGGTCTGGCCCGCAGGCGGTGTTTCGGAGGATCTTGATGACATGTTGCGGAACATAGCCTTTGTGGTCCTTTTAGGCTACGGTGAGAATTGAACTTTCTGACATGCAATCCGAGGATCGATGCCCGAGCTGCCCGAGGTGGAAACGGTTCGTCGTGGACTGCTGAACGCGCTGGAAGGCCACCGGCTCGAGCGCGTCATCCAGCGCCGCGAGAACCTGCGTTTCCCATTGCCCGAGAATTTCGCCGCGCGCCTTGAGGGCCGCACCGTCGAACGGCTGGATCGGCGCGCCAAGTACCTTCTGGCCCACACCGACGGGGACGAGGTGCTGCTGTGCCATCTGGGCATGTCGGGACGCATGACCCTGGTGGCCGACCCCGACCTGCCCTTCGCGCCGCACGACCACGTGATCCTGCAGACCGATGCCGGCCTGCAACTGCGATTCAACGATGCGCGGCGTTTCGGGATCATGGACCTAGTACCAGCGGCGGCGCTGGAGTCCCATCGGCTGCTGGCCGAGCTGGGGCCGGAGCCCTTGGGCAACGCCTTCAACGGGCCGGCCCTGGCGGCGGCCTTGAAGGGGCGGCGCACGCCGGTCAAGGCGGCCCTGCTGGACCAGAAGGTGGTGGCCGGCCTGGGAAACATCTATGTCTCCGAGGCCCTGTACGAGGCCGGCCTGTCGCCGCGCCGCCAGGCCTACAGCGTTCAGGGGCAGCGCGCCGAGCGCCTGGCGCGGGCCGTGCGCGTTGTGCTCGAGCGGGCCATCCAGGCCGGCGGCAGCTCGCTGCGCGACTATGTCCAGGCCACCGGCGAACTGGGCTATTTCCAGCACCAGTGGGGAGTCTATGGCCGTGCTGGCCAGGCCTGTCGTCACTGCGCCGAGAGCGGACAGGAAGCCCTGATCCGTCGAATCGTCCAAGCGGGGCGCTCGACCTTCTACTGTCCACGGCACCAGCGCTGATCCGCCGCTTCGTACCTTGACAGGAGCGGGCCGGAAGGCCTCAATCCCGCAACGCAACATGAAGCCACGCTCTTTCAAGCAAGGGAGATAGGCATGCCCGCCTCCACCACCGCGTACGAGAACATCCAGGTCGAAACCGACGGGGCCGTCGGCATCATTCGCCTGAACCGGCCCAAGGCCTACAACGCACTGAACGCTGTCATGGTCGCCGAGGTGGGCCAGGCGCTGCTGGCCTTCGAGGCGGACGAGACCGTGGGCTGCATGGTGTTGACCGGCTCCGAAAAGGCCTTTGCCGCCGGTGCCGATATCAAGGAAATGGCCGACAAGTCCTTTGCCGACGTTCAACGCGAGGACTTCATCACCGACGACTGGGAAGTCATCACCCACTGCCGCAAGCCGGTGATCGCGGCCGTGGCCGGTTTCGCGCTGGGCGGCGGCTGCGAGTTCGCCCTGATGTGCGACATGATCATTGCCGCCGATACGGCCCAGTTCGGCCAGCCCGAGGTGACGATCGGCACCATTCCGGGCGCCGGCGGCACCCAGCGCCTGACCCGCTCGGTGGGCAAGTCCATGGCCATGTACATGTGCCTGACGGGCGACAGGATCGATGCCCAGACCGCGCTGCAGGCCGGCCTGGTGGCCAAGGTGGTGCCGGCCGACGACCTGATGGACGAGACCCTGAAGGTGGCACAGAAGATTGCCGGCCTGTCCCAGCCCGTCGTGGCCACCTGCAAGGAAGCCGTCAAGGTCGCCTACGAGACCACACTGAGCGAGGGCGTGCGCTTCGAGCGCCGGGCCTTTCACAGCACCTTCGCCCTGGAGGATCGCAGCGAGGGCATGCAGGCCTTCACCGAGAAGCGCAAGCCGGACTGGAAGAACCGGTAAGAGCTCTGGCGCAGAGGATCTGACATTTTGAGCGGGCTTCAATACCTGCAGCTGTTGGCAGGATCGAGCCCCTGAATGCTGCGCGCACGGCTTGGGTGCCGGTGCGCCAGCTTTGCTGATCGGTTGAGCGTGAAGTGCGCGCGCAGCCTGCCCAGTGGTCTGGGGGCTTGTGCCATGCTGTGGTGTGCCGCCACTCCATGGCGCCTTTCGCCCAGGGCAACATGGGCATTCCAGGGCTGTGCCGATCCTTGTCTATCCCTTCGTCATCTGGATAGTTGGGGGGAACAGGGAGACTCTGGTGCCAGCCTCACAAGACGTGAAAAGAAGCGGTCAATCCGACGGATCCGTGGCGCGCTCCGAGCGCTGGCGCATTCTGTTCGTGCTGCTTGCGGTCATTTTCATGTCGCTTGTCAGTGTGAGCATCGTCAACGTCGCACTCCCTGCAATCCAGCGCGGGCTGAATGCGGATTCATCCGACCTGCAATGGGTGCTGTCGGGCTATGCACTGACATTCGGCGTGTTTCTGGTGGCGGCCGGTCGAGCTGGCGACATCATGGGGCGAGGCGGTATCTTTCTTGTCGGCGTGGGCATCTTTACCGCCTCTTCGATCGCGGCGGGGTTAGCCCCCGACGCAATGTGGCTCAATACCGCACGTTTCGTGCAGGGGCTGGGCTCGGGACTGCTCAACCCGCAGGGCGTCGGGATGATTCAGCAGTATTTTCTTCGGGAGGAGCGAGGCCGCGCTTTCGGCTATTTCGGAACCGTTGTCGGGATATCCGTCGCCATCGGACCGGTGCTGGGCGGCTTCCTTATCGAAGCAGGCGGTCCGGATCTCGGCTGGCGCCTGACGTTTCTGGTAAATGTTCCCATCGGCGTCATCGCCATCCTCCTGGGACTCTTGTGGTTTCCTAAGCCTCTCTTCCATCGGCCATTCGAGCTTGCTCCAGGCGCGCCCGGTCTTTTCGGAAGGGCTGTGCGCACGCTGGATCCCGTTGGCTCCGTTCTTCTCGCGCTGGCGGTCCTCTCGTTTCTCTACCCATTTCTTGAGCATCGCGGCACCGGCCTCTTGTGGGGCTTGTTGCCACTGAGCGGTGTCCTTGTTTGGTTGTGGCTGCGGTGGGAGAGGTATTTTGCCCGGCGCGGGAACAAGCCGATGGTCGATCTGGAAATCTTTCGCACCGGCAGCTTTACCAACGGGACAATCATCATGTCCCTGTATTTTCTGGGCATGACCAGCATCTGGGTGCTGGTCGCGCTTTACGTGCAGATTGGTGAAGGCATGACAGCCCTCGAATCCGGATTGTTTGGTGTTCCCTCCGCTCTTTGCTCAGCTTTTGCGGCGAATTGGGCCGGGCGGCGCGTCAACCGCTATGGTCGCAGGATCGTGATCGTCGGGCTCTTCTTTGCCTTGCTCGGTCTGACGGCGAGCAGTGGCGTTATCATGCTGCACGAATATTTCGATCTCGGCGTCTGGTGGCTGCTGCTGACGCTGAGCTTCATCGGTCTCGCGCAGGGCTCGGTCATCAGCCCGAACCAGACCTTGACCCTGGCGGAGGTGCCCCTGGAATATGCAGGAAGCTCGGGCGCGATCGTGCAAACTGGACAGCGTGTGGGAACATCGGTGGGCATCGCCGTCATCACGGCTGCAGTCTTCGCCACACTCGAATACACCTCGTGGTCGCTTGCTGTGATCACGGGCTTCGCCTTGATCGGGCTTGTGCTCCTTGCTGCGCTCGCGATGGGCTTCAAGGATCTTCACGATCGTCGCAAGGGCCAACCGGCTACGATGCCGGCCAGGCGCTCGCATGCCGAATGACAGGAGGCACTGGATTTCAGCGAGGGGAATCATTAAACCCGCTGCCGCAAGCCAGTGTGGAAGAACCGGCAAGCTTGGCCGAAAGAAGAGAGGCGGCACATAGGTGCCGCCTCTTTCCGCATCCGTGTGAGGCCTTGTGTTAGACGCTGTATTCCTTCGACTTGAAGGAGAGGTTGCGTACAGCTTCCGGGGCGTCGGAGATCTTGCGGATGTTGCCCCAGGTCTGCTTGTAGTTCGGGATGATCAGTTCGTTCACGCCGTCCGAGGTGACGTTACCCTGGATGCCGGTGGGGTAGCCGAACAGCATGAAGGCCTCTCCCTTGCGGGCTGTGGGCGTGGGATAGACCATGGCCTGGGTAGCGCCGTTGTCGTTCCAGACCTCGACCAGGTCGCCGTTGCCCAGCCCGAGTTCGTCCATGTCCTCGAGGCTCATCTCGATGAAGGGATAGGGCCAGCGGTCCATGACGAACTCGTTGTCCACGTCCAGATAGGCGGATTGCCACACCAGGTTGGCGCGCCCATTGTTGATCAGGAAAGGATATCTGTCCTTCTCGTCCTGCTTGCCGGCGGCTTGTAACCCGCGCCATGGGCTCTGCATGAAGCGTGCCTTGCCATCCTCGGTACCGAACGTTCCATCAGCATAGAGCCTTTTGGTGCCGACGATCTGCCCGTCTTCGAAGCTGACAGCCGGTTCCTGGAAGCCGTTGGTTCCCAGCTCCCGCAGGCGATCATAGGTGACGTGCTCACCGCCATTGGCGTTGGCGTGATAGCCGTCCATGAAGGCGTCTTCCTCGGTTTGCCAGTCGAAGCCCTGGAACTTGTCGGCTGTCGCTTCGTCACCGGCCTCGCGGAAGACCTGCTCGAGATTGTTGGCCAACCGGGCTGCGATCAGGCAGTCGGCCATGGCCTGGCCCGGCGGGTCCATATAGCGTTCCGTCAGGCGCATGCGGCGTTCGCCGTTCATGGACGTCAGGTTGATCTCGCCTGAGGTCGCCGCCGGCAGGATGACGTGACAGGCTTCGCCGATGCGGGTGGGGACGATGTCCACGTCCACCGCGAACAGCCCACCGTCGTTGATGGCTTCCACGATGGCGTCCACCATGGCCTCGCGGTCGCCGTAGGGCACCCGGTTCATGGCGTCCTTCACCTTGTCGGTGCGCTGCTTGTAGACACGCTTGAACTCCATGGAGTTCAGCGTGGTCTTGTAGTGGTCGCAGCCCCAGATGTGATGCACGCCGCCTGAGCCTTCGATCAGAAGCCTGTCCACATAGGCGGACGGGCGTCCCACATGGCTCTCGTCGGGGCGGACGTAGCCTTCCTGATGGCCGCCCAGGCGCACGCAGCCGCCGCCTTCGCGGCCGACATTGCCGGTGGCGAGCGCCAGGTTCACCAGCGCCCCGTTGGTCTGGTAGTTGTCGTTGCCCCAAATCAGGCCCTTCTCGTAGGCGAACATGCAGCGCCGCCGGGCGCCGTCCTCCTTGGGTTCGGCGATCCATCGGGCGGCCTTCTCGATGTCCGGAACTTCCAGCCCTGTTATCTCGGCGGCTTCCTCCAGTGACATCCGGTTGGCCTCGATGGCCGCCTGGAAGTCCGTGAGATAGCCATGAACCTGATCGTCGGGCAGGCCGCTGCGGCCCGAATCGGAGGCCTGGGCCGTGAAGTGTTCGATGAAATCCTGGTCCAGCCACCCCTGGTCGGCGATGTGGGTGAACAGCGCATTGAACAGGGCCAGGTCGGTGCCGGAGTTGATGGCCAGGTGCAGGACCCTGTCGCTGCCGGCCTCCATTTCGCAGGCGTTGGTCGTCACTGTGCGGCGCGGGTCCACGATGATGATGCGTCCGGGGGCGTGCGCCTCGTCGGGCAGCTGCTCTTCCTTCTTGCCGATGGAGCTGCCCCGCAGGTTGGGGACCCAGTGGTTCAGGAAGTAGTTGGTCTGGGTTTCGAGCGGGTTGGCGCCGACGCACATGATGGTGTCGGCCAGCTCGGCATCCTCGTAGCAGTTGTTGAGCTCGGCAACCCCCATGTCACGGCTGGCGTGGACCTCGGAGTTGTAGGCCGGGCGGTTGTGGATGCGGATGTTCTTGACCTTCATAGCACCGAAGTAGAGCTTGCCGGTGCCCCAGGTGAATTCGTAGCCGCCGCCGGCTCCGCCGTGGTCCGCGGAGGAGACGAACAGGCCGTCCTCCCCCTGTTCCTGGATGACCCGGGCGGTCACGCGCGCCACCAGGTCAAGGGCATCCTCCCAGCTGGTAGGCTGGTATTGCCCGTAACGCCAGACCAGCGGATCGGTCAGGCGCTGCTGTTGGGTATTGCGGGCCTGGGAATAGCTCATCTCGGCTATGCGGGCGCCGCGCGGGGAGCCCAGGCCTGAGTTCACGACACAGTCGTGGTCGGGTTTGACCACCATATGAACGTCGCGGCCATTCTGCTTGACGATGTTGTACATGGACGGGGCGTACCAGGCAGGGCTCTCGGCGTACTGTTGCTGCGAGAGATCCTCGCCCATCGCGTTCTCGGAAGGATCCGTACCGCCTTGGCGGTTTATATCCCAGGTATAGGCCTTGTAGCCGCAGCCGACGATGCAGTAGTGGCAGACGACGTTGTGCTCCTTGGCGTCGGCGGGGATGATCGGCAGGCGATCGATCTGGCGTTTGTAGGTCATGGGTGTTTCCTCCTCAGAGAACGTTCGAGAGACGGCCGTAGATCAGCTCGTCCACGCCTTCGGCATAGATCTCGCCGTCCTCGTCCACACGCAGGATGTACTGGGGCAGGTTCTGGGTTGCCTGGCCCCAGACCTGGGATCCGGCCTGTTCGGGGTCGAAGACCGAATAGTGGCCCGGACAGTTGAAGGTACGGGCCTCGGTGTTGTAGCTGACCGGATAGCCTTGGTGTGGACAGAGCGTGCAGAAGCCGACGATGTCCTCGTCGGGCCCGACACCGCCTGGCACGGACTGGCCGAGCTTCAGCAGCACGCCAGGGGCCTGGTCGTCCGGATAGGCGACGTTGAGGGGTTCGTTCTCGCTCAGGTCTTCGACATTGGCGAGGCGGTTCGAGGGATAGTTGACACGGGCCTGTCCGTTGGCGGCCTTGGCTTCGGCCGGCATTATCGAGGCGCCGGCGGCCGTGGCGGCGGCAACGGCGCTCCCGGACAGGAACTGGCGGCGTCCCATTTCGACAAGTTTCGAGCATCTGCGCATAGGGTTCTCCTCTCCTGCTGATGTTTTCCAGGAAGCAGAGCAACCTTCATGCCAGTGAGCTATGTTATTGATTCATAATGTTTATGTTTCAGTCCGGGTAAAGCGACAGTGAGGCTTTGTCCGGATTCCCGAACAGGCACAAGCGGGGTCTGTCCGGAAATCCGGACAGGGCCTTTCACTGGCTAAGGGAATTGCCGATACCGAAACGGCGCATCTTCTCCCATAGCGTGGTGCGCGAGACCCCCAGGCGCCGGGCCGTGGCGCTCAGCTGACCGCCGGTCTCCTCGAGCGCGCGCAGGATCTCGCGGCGCTCTGCAGCTTCACGCACCTTGGCCAGCGAGGCAGGAGTGTCCCCGGCCGTCTCGTGTCCCAGGCTTTCCTGCTCGGGAAAGAGGTCGCAGGGCATGATGTGCGGACCGGGCGCCAAGGCCACGGCGCGATCGATGCGATTGCGAAGCTCGCGCACGTTGCCTGGCCAGTCATGCGCCAGGGCCGCCTCTTCGGCCAGGGAACTGATGCCGCGCAGGCTGCACTCGCCATCCTGCATGAAGGCCTCGAAGAAATTCTCCATGAGCAGGGTGATGTCGGCGGAGCGCTGACGCAGGGGCGGTATGTCCACGCTGACCACATTGATGCGGTAATAGAGGTCATCGCGGAAAAGGCCGTCGCGTACGTCCGCAGCAAGATCGCGAGTCGTAGCCGTAACCACGCGGGCCTTGAACGCGATCGGCTTCTCGCCGCCGACACGCGGGAAACTGCGATCCTCCAGCAGGCGCAACAGCTTGCCCTGGAGGGCGAAGGGCAGTTCTCCGATCTCGTCCAGGAACAGCGTGCCGCTGCCCGCTCGCTCGGCGTAACCGAGATGCCGTGCCGAGGCGCCCGTGAAAGCACCTTTCTCATGGCCAAAGAGTTCGCTTTCCAGCAGCTCGGAGGGGATGGCGGCACAGTTGACGGCAATGAAGGGTTCGCCGGCGTTGCGCGAAGCTTGGTGCAGGAAACGGGCGCAAATTTCCTTGCCTACGCCCGTTTCACCCGTCAGCAGGACGGGGCTTGGTCGATCCGCAAGGCGACGCAACAGGTTTTCGATTTCGCACATCTGCGGCGAGGCTCCCAGGCTGCCCCCGCGGGCCGGTTCGGCCGGGCGCAGCAGGTCGTCCAGGCGCACGAGAAGTGCCTCCATCTCGAAGGGCTTCGTCAGGTAATCGCCGGCCCCGGCCCGCATCAGGCGCACCGCCTGATCGATGTCACCATAAGCCGTGATGAAGAGGAAGGGCAGGCTGGCGTGCTCAGCGGTGCGTCGGAACAGCTCTTCCCCGCTGAGGTCGGGCAGTCGGATATCACAGACCACGACTTCGGGACGCGTCTGACGGAACCCTTCGAGCGCCTGATTGCCGTCGCGCCACCAGGTTACCTCCCCGCCTTCCAGGCTGAGCCGTTGGAGCAGGGATTCCCCCATGATGGGGTCGTCCTCGACCACCGCGATACGTCTGTTTTCAAGCGACATGGCGCTGCTCCTCCCTGTCGGAATAGGGAATCTTCAGGCTGATCCGCGTGCCGCCGAGTTCGCTCTCGGTGACGGAGAATTCAGCTTGTATCTCCCGGCCCAGGCGGCGCACCAGCCAGAGACCCAGACGGGCACCGGCTTCCGGCGGTGTGTCCTGGCGTTCATCTTCACTGGTCAGGAAGCGTCGGGCCTCCTGCGGCAGGCCTGGCCCGCTGTCGTCGATCGTTAGGGTCAGGGCGTTCTCGCTGGTCCGCGTGGCAAGGGCGACGACCGATCCTGGAGGCGAGGCGGCACAGGCGTTCAGCAGGAGGTTCAGCAGGATCTGGCGCACGGCCCCGGCGTTGACCGGCAACTCGCTGTCGATGTCGGAAGACCAGGTCAGTGCAAGCGAGCGGTGGGTCAGTTCCGGTTTGATCAGGACCTGCAGGTCCTCCATGTCTACGGGCTGCAGGGGGCGGGCCTCACCGCCGGTGCGGTAATTGACCAGGGCGGCGCGCACCACATCGCGTATGCCCACCAATCCTCTTTCCAGAAGGTCGATGGAGGTGTTGCGCACCGAGGGCGTGTCACCATGCCGCTTCAGCGTATCCAGGGAATTGAAGAGTCCACCCAGCGGGTTGTTGATTTCGTGCGCCATGCCAGAGGCGAGACGCCCGAGGCTGGCCAGGCGTTTCTCTTCTGCCAGGCGATGGGCCAGCGCCTCACGCTCGCGCATGGCGGAGGCCATGTCGTTGTAGGCCTTGAAGAGGTGCTGGGTCTCGCTGCCGGCGGCCGTTTGCGTATCCGTGATCGGCTGCACGTTCCCGGCGGCGCCCTGATGCAGATGTTCGCTGAGGATGCGCAAGGGGCGGACCATGCGGCTGATCGCCAGGTATCCCAGAAGAGCGAGGGCAAAGGTGATCACGGTGTTGGTTGCCAGCAGCGTCAGGAAGACCTCGCGGCGTTCCGCCAGCAGGCTTTGTGTGTTGAAGGTGGCATAGGCAGTCCCGATTCTGCGGTCCTGGTAGACCAGGTCGCGCTGCAGGAAGGCGCGCTTCTGTCCGTCGTCGGCGCGCAGTTCGCCGGAGGCGGGAAACTCACCGAGATAGCCTTCCGACAAGCTGCTGCCCGTAGGAAAGCGCCGCGGGTCCGAGGCGGCAAGGACCCCGCCCTCGGGATCGGTGACGATGGTATCGACCGGTTCCAGGCCGCGATAGCGGCCACGTGCCCGGTCGATGGTGTCATAGACTTCCCAGACGTCATTACGCAGGACAGCCGGCATTAGCGAGGACGACAGCCCGTCAAGATAGGCGTTGCCCAGTTCCTGCAGGTGGCGCGACTGGGTGTCTCCCAGCCGGGATAGCACCCGTTCGGAAATGACGGCACTGACCACCACCATCAAGACGGCCACCAGCAGCGGTATCTTGACGGTGATCGGCCAGGCACGGATTGTGGCGAGCGCCCGCTTCATGCCGTGCGCCTCACCAGTTCAACCTTGCGGGCGATGCTGTCGAACAAACCATCGCGGGCGGAGGTGAAGCCGTCCAGTCGCAGCATCTCCAGGACACTGCGGCCCGAAGAGCTGTCTTCCATGCCGAGCAGGGCATTCTGCAGCAGCTGAGTCTTGCGCGCGCCTGCGCTTTCCCGGGCACAGGCGATGGGCGGAAAACCCAGCCAATCCGAGGCGTGGAGTATCCGGGTGCGTCCCGTCAGTTCCGGCTCCATCTCCTTCATGACTTCCCAGACATAGCCGTCAACACTGCCCGATTGCGCGAGACCAGAGGCCACGGCGCGCACGACATTGCGGTGACCGTAGGTGTAGAAGCTGTTCCGGAAGAAGCCGTCGGGAATCTTGCCCTCCTCGGCCAGAAGCGCGGCCGTGACCAGGTAGCCGGAGTTGGAATCAGGGTCGGAAAAGGCGTGAATGTCGCCTTCGATGACCCGCCAGTCATCGCCGGACCTGTTCGCATCGGCGATCAGGTAGGACTGATAGAGTGGTCGTCCGCGCCAGACAGGCACAGCCATCAGCGAAAGGGAATCGCGATACTGCACGTAGGGATAACCGCATATCCAGGCGGCATCGACCTGCCCGGAAACGACGAGCGAAGTGATCTCCTGATAGGTGCGCCGCGTGACCAGGCGCACGGGACGGTCGGTCATTTCCTCGAGGTAGGTCTGCAGCCGCTCCAGGAGGGCCAGATTCGAGGTCAGGAACACGGGGGTCAACCCGAAGCTCAGGGCCTCAGGAGTCTGCGCCCGCAACGGCGTGGCCATGGCCGTTGCCGTCAAGCCGGCCATACCAGCCAGACACTGGCGTCGCGAGAGCCTTAGTGATTCGCGCTGCTGTCTCTCTCCTGACGGGAGGGAGTCGCACATGCCCTTGCCGCTCATGACGTTCCCTCAGCATATTTTGCTTTATTGTGCTTGTCGGAAGCTTCGCCGACTGTGTCGTGGCAGGTCAATGGCACAGATGGAGAATGCCATTTCGACGCGCCTGAAAAAGGCCGTTTTCCTGCAGGCTGAGGGCTTGACCTTGGCTGGGGCGACCGCTATAACCGCGACCTCTCAAGGCACACTCAAGCAGAGACGGGTCCATTCATGGCCAATCACAAGTCCGCTCTCAAGCGGATCCGCAGAAATACGCGTCGCGCCCAGATCAACGGGGACCGCATGAGCCGCATCCGCACCTATATCAAGCGTGTGGAGACGGCAATCTACAGCGGTGACAAGCAGGCTGCCGCCGATGCCTTCAAGCAGGCGCAGCCCGAGATCCACCGCAGCGTGACCAAGGGGGTCATGCACCGCAACGCTGCGGCACGCAAGATTTCCCGCCTGTCTTCGCGCATCAAGCGGATCGCGTAAACCGAACGGCCGCGTCCTTCGGGGCGCCCTGCAGGAACAAGAGGTGCCCGCAGTCTTGCGGGCACCTTTTTGCATGCCTGCTATTCGTGTGTCGCAAGGCTGCCTCCTGCGACCCTTGATGGTGGGCAGTGTTCGTAAAAAAAAATTTTTGCGAGTCGGTTACAGGATTCTTTCGGGAATATGACAGCTTTGTCCCCTGCTTCTGAGAAATCGTCTCAGCCTGTGGGGAATGTTCTGCAAACGGTCTCGTTGCCTCCCTTCACGTCCATCTGTAGAGTGTCCAATCCATTAACGGGGCGCTTAGTAAAAGCAGGGCTCCGGAAACTAAATATCAAAGGCATGGAAGTGCAAATTGGGGTTTATTCTAAAATCCTGAGTATTGACTGTGACTTGATTAAGTAAAGAATATTCAAAACCAAACCGTCTATGCGAAGACTGCCCAGGTAGGGATGGAGAAGACTTTTCTCAGATGTCGCAGAGTTTGTTTGGAACCTGGTTTTCGAGATTTTGGGGGCGACTGGTCGAAATGACAGTCATTTGGCCGCAGGGAGAAACGAGGTGCAGATGAGCGCAGGTCTGGAGGCGAAGCAGGGGACCGAACGGCTTCAGGAGGAAGCCGGGGCAGATCAGGCCGGGCTTGCCGCTGATGATTATTCCGAACAATGGGCACGTGTGCGGGGGCGCCTGCGTTCCGAGGTGGGCGAAGCCGCTTTCAAGAGTTGGTTGAAGCCCCTGACCCTGGTCAGCCTGAAGGATGGCGTGGCGCGGATGTCCGTTCCCTCGCGCTTCATGCGCGACTGGGTCAGCAGCAACTATGCCGACCGCCTGCGCGGCCTGTGGATGGAGGAGTTCTCCCAGGTCCGCCATGTCGAGATCGTGGTCCAGCCACCGGCCCGGCCTGCGACGCCGGAAAAGGCCTCGCGCCCCGGCAGCGATGCGGGTGAGCCTTCTGTCGGCGCGAACGGTGCCGGCTCGGATACGGCGTCCGCCGTATCCGCCGGGGAGGCCTCCGCCAACACCGTTGGCCTGGCGTCTGCGGCCGACTCCGAGGCCGAACGTTGCCGCGATATCTCGGCGCCGCTGGACCCGCGCTTTACCTTCGACAACTTCGTGGTCGGCAAGCCGAACGAACTGGCCTATGCCGCCGCCCAGCGCGTGGCCGAGGCCGATGGCGTGCCCTTCAATCCGCTGTTCCTCTATGGCGGCGTGGGCCTGGGCAAGACTCACCTGATGCATGCCATTGCCTGGCAGATTCGCACGCGCACGCCTGAAAGGCGGGTCATCTACCTGTCGGCCGAGAAGTTCATGTACCAGTTCGTGCGCGCCCTGCGCACCAAGGACACCATGGCCTTCAAGGACCAGTTCCGTTCGGTGGACGTGCTGATGATCGATGACGTGCAGTTCATCGGCGGGCGCGAGGCAACCCAGGAGGAGTTCTTCCACACCTTCAACACTCTGGTGGACAACAACCGCCAGCTGATCATCTCGGCCGACAAGTCACCCTCGGACCTGGAGGGGGTCGAGGAGCGCATGCGCTCGCGCCTGGGCTGGGGGCTGGTGGCCGACATCCACCCCACCACCTACGAGCTGCGCCTGGGCATTCTGCAGTCCAAGGCCGAACAGCTGAATGCGCCGATTCCGCCCAAGGTCCTGGAATTCCTGGCTCACAAGGTCTCGTCCAACGTGCGCGAACTGGAAGGGGCCCTGAACCGTATTGCCGCCCATGCCACCCTGGTCGGCCGCCCGGTCACCCTGGAAACCACCCAGGAGTTGCTGCAGGACCTGCTGCGCGCAAGCGACCGCAGGGTCACCATCGAGGAGATCCAGAAGCGCGTGGCCGAACACTACAACGTACGCGTGTCCGACATGTCCTCAGCGCGCCGCGCCCGGGCCGTGGCCCGGCCGCGCCAGGTGGCCATGTACCTGGCAAAGCAGATGACGGCCCGTTCGCTGCCCGAGATCGGCCGCAAGTTCGGTGGACGCGACCACACCACCGTCATGCATGCCGTGCGCAAGGTCGAGGAGCTGAAAGCCACGGACAACGGCTTTGCCGAGGACGTGGACATGCTGCGCCGCATGCTGGAAGGCTGACGGACCGCGCCGGCTGTTTCAGCGCACCAGCCCCAGGCGTTCGTGCCACGCGGCCAGGCTTTCCTCGGGATAGCCCTCGAAGCACTTGTCGTGCTTCCCCACATCAGGGTCCACCCAGCTCGCCTTGCTGTCCAGCAGCAGGTGCACGCGCTCCGGCGGCACGGGCAGGTCCGTGTCGATGGCCGAGGCGAAGGGATGAACCAGCTCCGGCCAGTCCGGGTCATAGACCCATAGCGCCGAGGCGCAGGTGCCGCAGAAGTGGCGCTCGCCCGAACTTGTCGAACCGTTGAGGCGGGCGTGGTATATGCGCTTGTGCTCGGCGCCCGTGACCTGCAGCGTGTCGGCCTTGGCGCCGATGTTGATGGCGTAGCCGCCGCCTCCGGCCGTCTTGCGGCAGATCGAGCAATAGCAGCGCTGGTAGGGATAGGGGTGCGGCGAGTCCACCTGAAAGGTGACGGCGCCGCAGTGGCAGGAGCCTTCGAGCTGCATGATGTTTCTCCCTTTCCGGATGATCCGTTTCCCCCCATCCTAGGGGACATAACAATCGGGGTGTGCCCGTACAATAAGACAGGGAAATTCCTTACGGAATCGGTCATCTGTGTTATAGTGCGGCCACATGCGAAGGGGGCCTTTGGGCCCCTTTCGGAGTTCCTTAACGCAAACGGGCGCCGATCCAGGTCCTTCCCGGGGGCTTTGTCCGTATTTCCAACGGTTTAGTCATTCAGAGACGCTATGAAGCTGACAATTGAACGCGCAGCCCTCCTTCGCTCGCTGGCCCACGTGCAGTCTGTCGTCGAGCGGCGGAACACCATACCGATCCTCTCCAACGTCCTGATGGAAGCACAGGACGGCCGGCTGGGCATGACGGCCACGGACATGGATCTCACCATCGTCGAGCAGACGGCCGCCAGCATAGAAGAAGCCGGCGCCACCACGGTCTCGGCCCACACGCTGTATGACATTGTGCGCAAGCTGCCCGACGGCAGCGAGGTCGAGTTGAGCGTGGCCGGCGACGGCGGGCAGTTGCGGCTGCGCGCCGGGCGCTCCACCTTCACGCTGTCGACCCTGCCGCGTGAGGATTTCCCGGCGGTCGGCCCGACCGACCTGCCCAACGTCTTCACGCTTCAGGGCGGCGAGGCCAAGAACCTGATCGACCGCACGCGCTTTGCCATCTCCACCGAGGAGACGCGCTATTACCTGAACGGCATCTATGTCCATGCCGCCAGCAGCGGCGACCTGCCGGTCCTGCGCGCCGTGGCCACCGACGGTCACCGCCTGGCGCGCTTCGAGATGCCGCTGCCCGAAGGCGCGTCCGGCATGCCGGGCGTGATCGTGCCGCGCAAGACGGTGAACGAGCTGCGCAAGCTGATTGACGAGGTCGAGGACGGCATCGAGGTCGCCCTGTCCGACACCCGGGTGCGCTTCACCTTCGGCAACACCATTCTGACCTCGAAGCTGATCGACGGCACCTTCCCGGATTACGAGCGCGTGATTCCCAGCGGCAACGACAAGGCCATGTCGGTGGACTGCAAGACCTTTGCCTCGGCTGTGGACCGTGTGTCCACCATCTCCACCGAGAAGAGCCGCGCGGTGAAGCTGTCCCTGGGCGACGGCGCGCTGACCCTGTCGGCGACCAGTCCCGAGGCCGGCAGCGCCGAGGAAGAGGTGGTCATCCAGTACGACGGCCCGCCCATCGAGATCGGTTTCAACTCGCGCTACCTGCTGGACATCGCCCATCAGATCGAGGGCGAGGGCGCCGAGTTCATGCTGGCGGACTCCTCTTCGCCGACGATCGTGCGGGATCTGGCCGACACCAGCGCGCTCTATGTGCTGATGCCGATGCGGGTCTAGGGCATGGTCCCGGTTCTAGCTATGGCCCCGGTTCTAGCTATGGCTGACACGCGACAGCGCCCGTAATGGCTCTTGGATGATGGGAACCCCTGCGATTCACAGTCAGAGCGAAAGGCCCGAGCGCACAGCTCCGCCAGGCACGGGCACCCGACGGACGGGGCAGGGAACGGCAGGCAGCCAGGCCCTCTGGCTCGAGCGCCTGACGGTGACCGGCTTCCGCAATTTCGCCCAGAGCGAATTGCGTTGCGATGCGCGTCCGGTGGTGCTGCTGGGTGGAAACGGCAGTGGCAAGACCAACCTGTTGGAAGCCATATCCCTGCTGGCGCCCGGGCGGGGCCTGCGCCGGGCACGGCTGGGTGACCTGAACCGGCGGCAGCCGGGCAACAGTCCGGACCACGGCGGGGCCTGGGCCGTGGCGGCGCGGGTCAACACGACGGAGGGCCCGCGCGAGCTGGGCACCGGCCTGGACCCGGCGAACGAAACGGGGCGCGAGCGGCGGCTCCTGAAGCTGGACGGGGAATTCGTCTCAAGCCAGCAGGCACTGGGCGAGGTCGTCTCGGCCGTCTGGGTGGCGCCGCACATGGACCGGATCTTCCAGGAATCACCGGCCTCTCGGCGGCGCTTCCTGGATCGCTTGGTTTACGGCTTCGACCCGGCCCATGCCGGCCGGATCGCGGCCTATGAACATGCCATGCGCGAGCGCGCGCGCCTGCTGCGCGAGCAGCGCGGCGGCCCGGCCTGGTTGGGCGGACTCGAGCGCACCATGGCCGAGAAGGCCGTGGCCATTGCCGCGGCGCGACGCTCGCTGGTGGCGCGCCTGTCGGCCGCCTGCCAGGAAACGCACGGAGCCTTTCCGGCCGTGGGGTTGGCGCTGGCGGGCGATGCCGAGAGCTGGATGGACGAACTGCCGGCCGTGCAGGTCGAGGAGCGCCTGCTGCAAAGCCTGGCGAACAGCCGGGCACAGGACGCCGAAACCGGTGGGGCGGCCCATGGCGCCCATCGCAGCGACCTGGCGGCGAGCGATCTGGAGCGCGACATGCCGGCGGCCTTCTGCTCGACGGGCGAACAGAAGGCGCTGCTGCTCTCGCTGGTCATGGCCCATACGCGCCTGCTGGCGCTGGAACGCGGATCCGGGCCGCTGCTGCTGTTGGACGAGGTGGCGGCACATCTGGATTCGGACCTGCGCGCGGCCTTGTACGACAGCATCCTGGACCTGGGGGTCCAGGCCTGGATGAGCGGCACGGACAGTGCTCTCTTTTCGGCACTGGGCCCGAAGGTCCAGCGCTTTCATCTGCGCGAGGGCCTCGTGTTGCGCGAGGCGTGAGTCGCGGAAACCATTTCATCATAGGCAAAGAAGACTTGATCATGGCCACTTCCGATGTGAACGAAACCCCCGAAGCCGCCGGCGAGAACGGCGACTATGGTGCGGAATCCATCAAGGTGCTGCGCGGGCTGGAAGCCGTGCGCAAGCGGCCGGGGATGTACATCGGCGACACCGATGACGGCTCCGGCCTGCATCACATGGTCTACGAGGTGGTGGACAACGCCATCGACGAGTCGCTGGCCGGCTACTGCGACCTGGTGCTGGTGCAGTTGAACGGTGACGGCTCGGTGACGGTCAGCGACAACGGCCGCGGCGTGCCCGTCGACATCCATTCCGAGGAGGGGGTGTCGGCCGCCGAGGTGATCATGACCCAGCTGCATGCCGGCGGGAAGTTCGACCAGAACTCCTACAAGGTCTCCGGCGGTCTGCACGGCGTCGGCGTTTCGGTGGTGAACGCGCTCAGTTCCTGGCTGGAGATGCGCATCTGGCGCGACGACAAGGAACACTACGTGCGCTTCGAGCATGGCGATACGATGGAGCCGCTGACGGTCGTGGGCCCGGCCAACGGCAAGCGCGGCACCCAGATCGATTTCATGCCCTCGCCCGAGACCTTCACCCATATCGAGTTCGACTTCAGCGCCCTGGAACACCGCCTGCGCGAGCTGGCCTTCCTGAACTCCGGTGTGCACATCAAGCTGGTGGACAAGCGCCACCCCGAAGAGGTCGAGGTGGACCTGCATTATGATGGCGGGATCGAGGCCTTCGTGCACTATCTGGACCGCAACCGGCACTCGCTGCTGGAGAAGCCGGTGCAGATGAGCGTCGAGCGCGAGGCCATCACGGTCGAGCTGGCGATGCAGTGGAACGACAGCTATCACGAGACCACGCTGTGCTTCACCAACAACATTCCCCAGCGTGACGGCGGCACCCACATGGCCGGCCTGCGCGCGGCTCTGACCCGCCAGATCAATGCCTATGCCCAGGAGACGGGCATGCTGAAGAAGGAGAAGGTCAGCCTGACCGGTGACGATGCGCGCGAGGGCCTGACCTGCGTGCTGTCGGTGAAGGTGCCCGATCCCAAGTTCTCCAGCCAGACCAAGGACAAGCTGGTGTCCTCCGAGGTGCGGCCGGTGGTCGAGTCCGTGGTCAACGACAAGCTGCAGCAGTACTTCGAGGAACATCCCGCCGAGGCCAAGAAGATCGTCACCAAGGTGGTCGAGGCCGCCAGCGCCCGCGAAGCGGCGCGCAAGGCGCGCGAGCTGACACGGCGCAAGGGCGTGCTGGATGTGGCCTCGCTGCCCGGCAAGCTGGCCGACTGCCAGGAGCGCGATCCCACCAAGTCCGAACTGTTCATCGTCGAGGGCGATTCCGCCGGCGGCTCGGCCAAGCAGGGCCGCGACCGCAAGTTCCAGGCGATCCTGCCCCTGCGCGGCAAGATCCTGAACGTCGAGCGCGCGCGTTTCGACAAGATGCTGGGCAGCCAGGAGATCGGGACCCTGATCACCGCGCTGGGCACCGGCATCGGACCCGAGGAGTTCAATCTCGCGAAGCTGCGCTATCACAAGATCGTCATCATGACCGACGCCGACGTGGACGGCAGCCATATCCGCACGCTGTTGCTGACCTTCTTCTTCCGGCAGATGCGCGAGCTGGTGGACGGCGGTCATCTCTATATCGCCCAGCCGCCGCTCTTTCGCGCCAAGCGCGGGGAATCCATGACCTACCTGAAGGGCGACCGCGAGATGGAGGAGTACCTGATCCGCAACGCGCTGAACCATACCGCCCTGGTCCTGGCCGACGGCACGCAGCTGGCCAGCGAGGACCTGGCCCGCCTGGTGCGCCGCGCGGTCAAGGCGCGCCACCAGATCGAGACCATGGTCTACAAGGTCGGCTCCTATGAAGTGATCGAGCAGGCGGCCATTGCCGGTGCGCTGGATCCCGAACTCCTGGAAGACGAGGACAAGGCCAACGAGATCGCCGCCACTGTCGCCGAACGCCTGGACACCCTGGCGCCCGAACACGAGCGCGGCTGGAGCGGCGAGAGCGACCGCTTCGGCGGGCTGGTCTTCACCCGCGTACTGCGCGGCGTGCCCGAGAAGCGGCACCTGGATGCGACCCTGGTGGCCTCCAGCGAGGGCCGTCAGCTGAAGGGCATGCGCGAGGAGCTGTGGGAGGTCTACAAGACCCCCGGCGTGCTGACCGGAAAGGACCAGGAGCAGAAGGTCTATGGCCCGGTTTCCCTGGCCGATGCCGTGCTGGCCTGGGGCAAGAAGGGCGTGTCGGTGGCCCGCTACAAGGGCCTGGGCGAGATGAACCCGAACCAGCTCTGGGAGACCACGCTGGACCCCGAGGTGCGCTCGCTGCTGAAGGTGAAGGTGGCGCACGCCGAGGACGCCGGCCTGATCTTCGAGACGCTGATGGGCGACGAGGTGGAGCCGCGCCGCGATTTCATCCAGACCAACGCCCTGCAGGTCGCCAACCTGGACATCTGAGGCCGCGCCGGGACAGCCCCGGGTTTGGCTATGGCATTGCCGGACAGCGGTTTGCCACGAAGTTGCCTTAAGGCCTTTCTGGCCTTGCCCGCAAATCTGTCCTAAAGAGGATTCATGACGAAACGCGGGACCTCTTCCGAATCGGGCAGGGAATTGAAGGGCGAGCGCCGGACGCGCAGCCAGCGCGGCGGCAAGGACGGCGCCCAGCGCAAGACCACGGCACGCCCAGCCGCGACCAAGCCCAGCCGCCGCAGCACCTCCGCAAAGGGCGGGGGGCGCAACACGGGCGGCCGGGGCGGAAATGGAGGCCGGCGCCGGGGAGGTGGCGGACGCAAGTCCGCCTCGCGCGGCAATGGCCGTCTGGGCTGGCTGAAGGTCGGCGCCACGGCCGTGGCCGTCGCGGCCGTCTGGGGGATCCTGATCCTGGGCGGTATCCTGGTCTATTACGCCTATGACCTGCCCGATGTCAGCCGGATTGCCGACACCGGACGGCGGCCGAGCGTCCAGGTGGTCGATGTCACCGACCGGCCCCTGGCGGCCTTTGGCGAGGTCTACGGCGAGCCGCTGTCTGTCGGCCAGATGCCGCCGCACCTGCCCCGGGCCGTCCTGGCCATCGAGGACCGCCGCTTCTATGACCATTTCGGCCTGGACCCCCTGGGCCTGATGCGTGCGGCCTATGTCAACCTGATGGAATGGGGCGTGGTCCAGGGCGGTTCCACGCTCACGCAGCAGTTGGCCAAGAACGTCTTCCTGTCCCACGAGCGCACCTTCAAGCGCAAGGTGCAGGAATTGCTGCTGTCCTTCTGGCTGGAACGGCGGCTGTCCAAGGACCAGATCCTGGCGCTCTACATGAATCGCGTCTATTTCGGCGCCGGCACCTATGGTGTGGATGCCGCGGCGCAGCGCTATTTCGACAAGTCGGCGCGCGAGGTCACGCTTTACGAGGCGGCTCTGATCGCCGGCCTTCTGCGCGCGCCCTCGCGCTACAGTCCCACCAACAATCCCGAGCTGGCCCACCAGCGCACGGCCCAGGTGCTGAACGCCATGGTGGATGCGGATTACATCAGCCGGGCCGAGGCCGAGCAGGCGCTGGAGGACGGCAGTTCCGCCGCGCCGGACCTGCGCAAGACCGGTCGCTATTTCGCCAGGTGGGCGGCCTCTCAGATCGGCGATATCGTCGGGCCGCTCAGCCAGGACGTGAAGATCTCCACCACGCTGGACCCGAAGATCCAGACCATCGCCGAAGAGGAGGTCGAGCGCCTGTTGAAGGCCGAGGGCGAGGCCAAGGGAGCTACCCAGGCGGCGGTGGTGGTCATGTCCCACGACGGGGCGATCCGCGCCATGGTGGGCGGGCGCTCCTGGGACAGCAGCGAGTTCAACCGCGCGGTCCAGGCGCGGCGGCAGCCCGGCTCGGCCTTCAAGCCCTTCGTCTATCTGGCGGCCTTCGAGAACGGCCTGGCCCCGGACAGCCGCGTGCGGGACGCGCCGGTCCAGGTCTCCCTGCCCAGCGGGCCCTGGAACCCCGGCAACTATGGTGACCGCTATTACGGCGACGTGACGCTGCGCGAGGCCTTTGCCCGCTCGCTCAACTCCGTGGCGGTGCAGTTGATCATGGAGGTCGGTCCCGAGTCGGTGGTGGACGCGGCCGAACGCCTGGGCATCGATTCCGACCTGAAGCCGAACCCCAGCCTGGCGCTGGGCACCTCGGAGGTCAGCCTGCTGGACCTGACGGCGGCCTATGTGCCCTTTGCCAACGGCGGGCGGGGGATCTGGCCCTATGGTGTGCGCAAGGTGACGGGCCGGGGCGGTTCCCTGCTTTACCAGCGTTCGGGTGAGGGGCCGGGGCAGGCGATCGCGGGGCCGGTTCAGGCCGCCATGGTGGACGTCTTTCAGGCCTCGGTGGGCTGGGGCACCTCCAAGGGGGCCGATCCGGGACGCCCGGCCGGCGGCAAGACCGGCACCACGCAGGAGTCCCGCGATGCCTGGTTCGTGGGCTTCACGGCCGAGCTGGTGGTCGGTGTCTGGGTCGGCAACGACGACAACACCGTGATGAAGTCCGTGACCGGCGGCGGCCTGCCGGCGCGTCTGTGGAACGCCATTGTCACCCGCGCACTGGAGGGAGAGCCGCCGCGTCCGCTGAAGCGGGCCGCGGAGCCCGTGGTGGCGCGCAGCCAACCCGATACCGCGGCGGAAGGCGCGTCCGGAAGCGGCCCGGCCGAGGCCGTGGGCGGGTTCCTGGACAACCTGATCGGCCGACTGACCGGCAGCGAGCCGACCGGCAATTCCGAACGTGTACGCGAGCGAGACCAGGAGCGCTGGGAACAGAACATGCGGCGCTGACGCCGCCGTTCGCCAGAACTCTTCCGGTGTGGATTATCGCTTTATGAGCGGGGGCACGGCCTGCATGTCGGTGTCCCAGGGGAACAGGATCCAGGTGTCCTGGCTGACCTCGGTGATGAAGCTGTCCACCAGCGGCCGCCCCTCGGGCTTGGCATAGATGCTGGCGAAATGTGCCTTGGGCAGGCGGTCGCGCACGGCGCGCGCGGTTTTTCCGGTGTCCACCAGGTCGTCGATGATCAGCCAGCCGGCGCCGTCGCCCTCAACGTCCTTCAGGACCTTCAACTCGCCCTGGACCGTCTCGTCATAGCTGGCGATGCAGATCGTGTCGATCAGGCGGATCTCAAGCTCGCGGGCCACGATGGCGGCGGGCACCATGCCGCCGCGGGTGATGGCGACGATGCCCTCGTAGGGGCCGTTGCCCATCAGGCGCCAGGCCAGTGCCCGGGCATCGCGGTGCAGTTCCCACCAGGAAACGGGAAAGGTCTTGGCTGGAATATCGCTGGGGCTCACGCCGTACCCTCCTTGCTTGGCCGAGTTTGAGGCAGGGACTTATGCCAATCCGTCCGCCAAGGCAAGGGCGGGCTGTGCAGATGGGCCTGTGCGTCGGGACGGTGCCTTCAGCGCACCTGGTCCTCTCAGCGCACGTAGACGTGGACCTCGCCGTTGCTGACCATGGGCGAAGAGGTGGCCGACAGGGACAGGCGCTCGGCCGGCAGGCCCATGGAGGCCAGGGAACGCAGCACGCGCTCGCCGTCACGCCGCGTGCGGTTGGTGGCCAGCGACGTCTCGCCTTCGCTGTTGCCCTGGGGCGCCACGGCCAGCACGTCGAAGCCGGCGTTGGGGCGGCGTTCCAGCACCTGGTTCACGGCGTTGTAGAGCTTGGGCTCGTAGCGCGTGTTCTCGTCCCGGAAGGTGATGATGGCCAGCGGCCGCTCCTGGCCCAGGCGGCCGGTTGCGCCGCCGGGGGCGGCGGGCGCTGCCTGGCCATAGATGCGGTTCGACAGGCTGACGCCCGTGGACTCGCCGTTCTCTATGGCCACCGACATGGCGTTCAGGTTGGAGCGCTCGGTCGACAGATAGGACGTCTGCCGCTGGAGGTCCTCGGTCAGCTCGCTGTCCAGGCGGTCCACCAGGACGGCGGTCTGGTTGGCCGCGTCCTCCAGCACCGTCAGCTGGGCATGATCCGCGTCCACGGCGCCGGACAGGCCGAAGGTGGAGCGGATGGAATCCAGCAGGTAACCGGTCTCGGACGCGGTGGAGGACACCTCGCTGGACAGGGAATTCATCTGCTGGATGCTCTGGTCCACCTGGCCCAGTTCGCTCTGGGCCTGGTTCCATTGCGAGACCAGGCGTGGATTGCCGGGGGTGGTGCCCACCTGCAGCTTCGCGTTGATGTCGCTTTTCAGGGCATGATAGCTCTGTGCCGACTGGCGCGATTGCTGCCGCTGCGCCTGCAGGGTCTCGTTCTCGCTGCGCAGCTGGTCCTGGATATCGACCAGGTCCTCGCGCAGCGATTGGACGCGGCGGCCCACGTCGGTGCCGGTGGACTCGAACGAGGGCACGCCCTCCGGCTCGAAACTCCCGGTTCCCAGGACCAGGGGACTCTGGACGCCGCCCCCTCCGGCTTGTGATCCAGGATCGCCGCCTGGCGTCGTGCATCCGGCGATCAGGAACAGCGCGCTGACGGCGCCGATAATGCGACCTTGGAAAAATGACATGTTTTAATTCAACCCCGAACCCCTGGCTTTTGTTGCCGTCCGCCGCACACGACTGCCTGCCTTGTTGCGACCCCGGCAGTACGGGATGGACGCGCGGACGCCTCCCCGAAAGGTGCGCTGATGGTACTTTATGGAGTCAAGCGGAACAAGACTGATTTCCCCTTTTGAATCCGCATGCTGCAGGAAAGCGGCCGGCTGTGACCCTCCGGCGTCACCGACCCCTGGGTTGTGGGGGCGGGGCGGGCTGCAAAAAAATCTTCAACAAGCGGCTTGTCCGGCCCCCGTCCTTTTGTTAGACACGCGCATCCCGACGACGACAGGCCCGCACGCGGCCGGTCGGGACCGTCCCGCAAGACACCAAGCGGACAGCAAGCGCCCGTAGCTCAACTGGATAGAGCACCTGACTACGGATCAGGAGGTTGGGAGTTCGAATCTTCCCGGGCGCGCCATTTTCTCAAAGAAAATCAGCAAGATAAAGGCGGCGGGAAAAACCGCTAAGACACGATTTTGCATAGTGTCTCCACAGTGTCTCCAAGCTGAACCTGTTTGCGGAGACAAAAAAGCCCCGCCGGGAAGGGCGGAGCTGCATAAGATGTGAATGGGCAGGTTTGGAATCAGGAAGATTGGTCCTTGTCCTTGCTCTTAATCCACTCTTGCAAGTGCCCTCGGCTTTCCAGGTCGCCTGCTATTTCGCTTAAGGTAGCTGCCGCCAGTCTAATATCGGACATAGCCCACTCAATACGGTTTACCGCCGCGAACAAGGCATTCCGTATCTGTCGGTCAGTCGCAGGTTTTTCTGTTGGATCTGGCTTCCAGTCTCGCACAAACCTTTTTTCTAAGTCCTCTACAGGCTCAACGCGGCACAGCAGCCCTCTGGTTGTGCGCTCCAAGTTGATGGCATCCCTATCTAACCGTTCAGCGAGATCGACTATCTCTCTGGCGGTTGGCGGATGTGTCGGTTTCTCGCGTCGTCCTCTCATAGTAGTGCACCACTTCTATTTCTCTGCAAAGTTCCTTGCCGATGGGCAAGGCGGTAACAATTCAGCCGGGATCACTCATCGGCATGTTCGGCTGCATACTGCACCCGCATATCTTGGCTGTCCGCCGCGCCATCCAGCCAGTAGACGTAATGCTCGTGATCGAAGTTCACGATGGCGACTGACATATCCCATTCGCCTTCAATCCGTTCCTTGATCTCGAGCAAAGCGGCTTCATGCTCTGACAGCGGCAGGCCGGCCATTTCAGGCCAGTAGTCATCCAGGTCGCTCTGGACGCTATAACGCAGCAGGGCAATCTGTTCCGGCACGCTGCCTGATCTCTCTATATGCTGGCGCACGTTGGCGACCACGTTGCCGACCACGGTTTCACGAATGTTCATAGAACTTTCCAAGGTTATTCATCTGTAGTCATATCCAGCAGGCGCCAGCCGTCTTCTTCAGGGCTGTATTCAACCTCAGTCCACCAGTTCGTGCGAATCTTGGCGCCAAAGCTGTTTTCAGCGTCAACGTAGCCGCTCACACGATAAGTGCAGGCACCTGTCTTGTGGTACCCTGATTCGCGATCGAAGGAAGATGAAAACTCCGCAGTGCTTGGCGCCTTCAGGCTTCTTTCGACGAACTGTTGGCTGACAAAGAATGCATCCTCAGCGGGCAGGCATCCATCAGCGTCGTATCGTGATTCATCTTTCTCATCGTCGCTGCCACCTGAACCAATGGCATAGAGCACGAAGCCACCGATAAACAGCAATGGCACCCAGGCGTTCGACTTCTGCTTTTCCTTCGCCAATATCAATGGCCCCCGATACAGCCGATAATAGCAGCCTAGCACCACTTGAGAGCGATCTGCAAAACTTTGACAACATAAACGTAGGCGCAGGAACAAGGCTGTCCTGCCATGTCTGATTAACCAGCCTTCTTTCCCCGCAGCCCCTTCCACGCGCATTCCCTGGAACAGAACCGCAGTGTCCGCTCCCGTCGCAGGCGCCTTGGCGTGAAGGTCCAGCCGCAATGCTCGCAGCGGCTCGGCGTTCGTGGCAGGCGATTGGCTTGACGACCACAGGCTTGCGAACAGAACCGCCTCTTGCTGTTCGGTTTGACTTCAAAGCCAGCGCTGCAATGCGCGCAGGTCCGGGTCTCCGGCGGCACCTTGATGCGATCGCGCCAGGCCTTCGCCCGGCAGGAGTTCGAGCACCACATTTCCTTGCGCCCCTTGCGGCCTTCGGGCTTGAAAGGCGTGCCGCACCAGGCACAGGGCTTAGGCGGTTGCGCGGCGCGCTTGGCGGCAACGGATGCCCGCTTGGCCTCCAGCTCTTTCTCGTCGTAGTCGGGGCCTTGCTGGGCAAGCCAGTGCGCCTTCTGGCAGGTCTTGGAACAGGCGACCTTATCCTTGCGCATGGGCTTGAAGGTCTTGCCACAGGCGACACAGGGCCGCGGGGTCAGGACGTTTTCATGGTAGTGTTTTGAACGGATGCGGGCGCCATGGGCGTGCCTGCATTTCCTGGAACAGTAGATCTGGTGGATATAACGATCGGGCGGCAGGGATGCCTTGCACCAGGGGCAGTTCTGCGGCGTCAGGCGGGCGGCCCGGCGGCGCTCGGTTGCAATGCGATTGTTGCAGGCCTGGCTGCATTCCCGTGAACAGTAGATCTTTTTCCAGGGCCTATCTTCCGGCAGGTCCGCACCACACCACAGGCACCAGTCTTCACGATCACCGGGCATCGGCCTTCCTCCGGCATTCGTCGGAGCACCAGCGATCGGCCGGATTGCCGTAGGTCCGCGGCTGGAAGGGTTCGCGGCAGGTGGGGCAGGTGCGTTCAGGCTTGAGGGATCGGGAATGCTGGCGCACGGCCTGATTCGTGAAGGCCACGTCCTGGAGCCGTTCGTCGCGATCGGTAACAGCGATGCGCCTGGCCTGTCTGCATATCCTTGAACAGAAGCGGAAATGGCCTTCGGGGAGATCGCGGCCGCAATGCACACAGGTATCACGCGGCAGGCTCAGGACGCCGGGCTGCGTCCATTCCGGTTGCGCCTCTGCCCAGGTAGGTCTGCTGGCGCCAAGGCGGTTCAGGGCGGTCTGTACGATATCGGCGGCAAGTTCGTCGGCCTGCCCCCAGGGCCAGCCTTGCAGACAGAAGTTCGCCCGCAGCCAGTGCCGGCAGGTGCCCTCCAGGGCGAAGCGGGTCGGCTCTCCGTGGTCCAGGATCTCGACAGCCCGGCTTATCAGGTGCCGGCGCCGGTCGTTGTTCAGCTTCCGCGGCTTTTCCCTAGAGGAAGACGAATCCTTCCGGGCGGGCCGTCTCATAGGGGGAGGGAAGTGTTTCATTACTGAGAACCCGTCCGATTGCCATGGCAGATGCTATCGCTCCGTCTATCCGTCCGCGGGCCTTGCTCTTCGTCAGCTTTTCATTCTCGGCTGCGTCCTTTTCGGCAACGGCATTGCTGAAGCACATGCGCAGCACCGGATTCCCGCCATGCCGGAAGTGACCGGAAAGAATCGCCCGCTTCAGTTCCTTCACCGGCCCGGCCATGGATGCGAAGCCCTGGCCAAACTGTGCGACCTCGAAGCCCTCTTCCTGCAAGGCGGTGTTCACCGCGGTAGAGTTCCAGCGGTCGATCGCCACTTCCTGGACGCTGAAGCGCTCGCCAAGGCTGGCGACGTGCTCAACGATGGCGGAGTGATCCACGACGTTGCCGGGTGTCAGGGTCAGGAAGCCTTCCTCTGACCAGCGGAGATAGTCGGCACGGTCCTGTTCAGCCTTCCGATCGATCCCGGCTTCAGGCAGGAAGAATTGTGCCAGCACGTCATAGCGGCGGCCTTCGCTGTCATCCTCGACGGGGAAGACAGCCACGACTGCGGTAAGATCCTCGACGCTGGACAGGTCCACGCCAAGCCAGCAGGGCCGGCCTGTCAGGGCCTCTTCAGGCTGCCGGTCCTCTGCCGTGTCGTATAGTTCCAGGGCCAGCCAGGGTTCGGCGGCGCCCTCTGTCCATTGATTGAGGTGGAAGCGCCGGAAGTCCGCGATCTCTGCGGGGAAGTGTTGAACCCGGCGGGCCTTGATCCGCAGCTCTTCCAGCGAACAGAAGCCGCCCTCAATGGCGGGATTGGCTTGCTTCCAGGCGTCCTCGTCCAGCCAGTCGGCATCGGACGGGGCCGCGAAGATGATGGGTGCGAAGCTGGGGTCGTCGATCTCTCCGGATGCGACCTTGTGCGAGTAGTCCCACAAGTCCCAGGCGAGACCGCCCGTGCCGCTTCCGGCGGTGGATATGATGATGGTGAGCGGGTGTTCGCGCTTCACCATGGAATCGCGGATCACGCCGAACAGTTGGCGGGCCTCTGCGGGCTGCCAGGCGTGCACTTCATCAGCCAGGAAGAACGAGGCGGCCATGCCGTGCTTGCTGTAGGACTCGCTCGAGATCGCGTTCAGGCTCGACCGGGTCTTCGGATGGATCAGGCGCTTGCGGGAAGGGATGGGCTGCACACGGCGGCGCAGGGCATCGTCCTGCTGCACCATGTTCCAGGAGTGATTGAAGGCGATGCCGGCCTGTTCGCGATCGCCACCGGCGAAGATCACCTGTCCACCGGCTTCGGCCATCGGCCCCATGAAGTGCGCCAGGCTCAAGCCTGCGGCCAGGGTCGTCTTGGCATTGCCACGCGGCAGCCAGAGGGCAGCCGTGCGGACCAGGGGACTCCCGTCCTCGGTGACGGGACCGTAAATGCGCCGGATGGCGGCTTCCTGGAAGGGGTGCAGGGTGAAGGGCTGGCCCGCGAACTCGCCTTCCCATAGCTTCAGGCGGCGCACAAACTGGCACATACGCTCCGCCCGGCCGCTCGGGTCCGGGTAAAGGCTCGGATCAGGCGAGAAGATCGGACCATCCGTCATCCTGATCTCCTTCATCGGTGGGCATTGAGGCAGCCTTGCGGTGCGGTGTCAGCGCCAATTCGGCGGCCAGCAGGCGGGCTTCCTTGATGGCCCCGGCCTGGATGCGACCGGCGGGATGGGCCTTGCCTTCCAGGACCTGGCCTTCGCGCTGCAGGATCTCTTCGCACTCGCGGACCAGGCCAACCTGGTGACAGTAGTGCTCCAAGGTCGCAGCCACGTCCTCGGACAGCAGGTGGCGGCGGTGAAGGTCCGGAGCGGTCTTTCTCCAAACGGCCTTCGCATGCGCGGACAGCCAGGACGGCGCCTTCGGGCAGGGATTGGAAGGCGCAGAAATCGGCTCTACAACTTCCAGTTTTGGCTTGCGTCCTCTCATTGCTCAAAATCCCCATTTTCAGCAAGAATATTCCACGAAATTGTGCGCAAGATAGGATCGCGCGGTTTTGGCCGGGTGTGGCAGAAAGTCAGCATATCCCCCCTCCCGTCACGGTTGCGCGGTTGCCGAACCCGCCTTCAGACTTCGCGGCCTTGCGGGAGTTGCAGGAGAACGCCATGGGCTGCCAATTCGATCGGTCCCAGAACAGGCGCTCATCGCCACGATGAGGAACGATGTGATCCACGACATTCGCCCGGCGTTGGCATCCGCAGGCGCACAGCTTGTTCTCGGGACGGGCCAGAAACTCTTTGCTGGCAGCCTTCCACTCCGGGTCGCCATAGCCTCGAGCGCTGGACGATGGGCGCCGCGCTTCACCTTTGGCTCGCCAGGCAGCCGAACAGGCAGGACAGCGGCGCTGTGTGTAGGGCGGATGGCCAGCCTTGGGGCAGTGCTTCGGCGGTGCCATGGGCATCACTCGGACTCCCTGGCAGTGCAATGAAGCTCCAGGCCGTCACGCCTGCCCAGCTCTCTGATCTCGTGGATATCGTGCTGCCAATCGCCATAGGTCACGCGATCGGTCATCGCCAGGTCGTCACGGTAGCGTATGCGGAAGACGACACGGCGCTCAGCCTGGATGGCATCGGCGGCAAAGAATTCCTGTCCCGATTCCTGCAGCACCTGTGCCCATACGCTGGCCAGGGTCTGCCATGTCTCGGTCGGTGCGCCATACGGGTCAGTACCCGTCACAAGCCGCTCAATGGTGATCCGTCTGTCCAGTTTCCCAGCACGCATTAAAACCTCCAGACCCTGTAGGTCCGCAGAAGGTCTTCCAGGCCGTAGGGCATTTCGGTGGTGATACTGCCGACGACGACGCCTTCGCGGTGTGCATACAGGTGGCCTATGTGCAGGCGCATGGCGGCCCGGACGGGTTCAGGTATGTCTGCCGGGTCATCGCCAAAGCCGGCGGTGAAGGCCACGGTGACGGCATCGGGCAGGGCGATCGTGGAAGGCCAGGACTTGCTGGCGGCGGGCGTGATCCGTGCTCCGCCCAAGGTCTTCAGGCCGGTCACGCGGTAATCGTTGCTGTCCAGCGTCTGCTGAGTGCCGCTGCGGTCCAGATAGGTGATGCTGTCCACCTGCTGACAGGGCGGCAGGGGCAGCACGATCTCGGAATGGAAGCGATCGAAGGTGGCTTCCCAGCTTTGCGTTATGAGGCAGGCCCCCAGCACGCCGTCCCGGCCGTCGATCTTCTGCACGGCTGCGGCGATCAGGTCGCTGATCAGGCCGTCTTCCTCGGTGCCCTCGACCTTCAAGTGTGCCTTCACGTCCTCGAGCGTCAGCGGGTCTGTGGCCGGCGGTGTCGTCTGAACAAGCATGGGCCTTCCTCCAGGGAAAGAAGGGCGCCACCGCCCAGGGGAGACGGTGGCGCCTCAGTAGCCTTAGGCCGGCATCTCGAGACCGACCAGGGCTTCAGGGAGAACCAGCTTGCCGCCAACACGCTGACGGGCGTGGAAGCGAACGATGCTCGATGCGGCCTGTGTGAAGCGGTCAGGCATCACCGTCATGGCCATCCGCTGCACAATCCGATAACCGCGGGCGAAGTCCCCGAAGACCACGGGGATGGTTGCGCTGCCCACGTCGGCAAGATCGGGGAACTCAACCACCGGACGGCCCAGCAGGGTCGGAGGCTGGCCAGCAGCCAGGCTGTCCTGCCAAAGGTAGTCCCCATTCGAGGATTTCAGTTTCCGAACTGCTGCGATGCTGCTGGAGTTCATAATCCAGCTGCCTGCCATGCGGTAACGGGCCTTCACCGAATAGTGCAGGTCGATCAGGTCATCAGCCGTGAGTGCTGATCCGCTTGCCGTTGCCGTTACAAAGTCCGTATCCGTGATAAGGCCCTGAGGCTTCCCGGTCCCGTCACCGGAGACGAAGGCCCCGGCTTCAAGCTCCGCGAAGGCTTCGGCAAGATCCGTGCGGATCTCGCTTTCCATGCTGAAGGCGCTGTCCTCCAGCAGGCGGTTGGAGATATCCGAGTAGACGCGGGCTTCGTGAACATCGATCGACCATTGGCCGTAAGCGCTCGAAGTCTCGCCCGCCGCGGTGGTCTCACCTTCCCAGGCGCCTGTCGGAGTGCCCGTGCGGCGTGGCAGCAGCACCGGAGTGCCGCCCACCGGAGTCACGCGGGCCAGTTGACGCATGGGGCTGATCTCGGTGAGTTCCTTCACGATCTCGTTGAGGAAGGTTTCAGGAACTGTATATCCGCCCTCACTGTCGGTCCCGGCGGTCAGGCTGCGAAGCTCTTCGGCCTGCATGCGTTCGGTTCCGAACCGCAGGTATTTGCCAAATGCCCGCTGTTCCAGGTCGTCGCCGTCCTTGCGGGCCTCAGTCGCGCCCGGACGATTAAGCTTAGCCTCCAGATCGGTGACGCGATCACCGATTTCCTTGAAGCCTTTCTCAATCCGTTCATCAGCCTTCTGCTGGAAGCTGGAGACTGAACTCTTGAGTTCCTCGACGGCCTGAACAGCGCTGTCCAGCTCTTCGCCGTCATCCTCGGAACGGGTTTCGGTCGGTTCGGCCGACCGCACTTCATACTCATGTCGCATAGGTTAATCCCCCTTCAACGACTTGGCGGCGCGGCGAACCGCCTGAACAAAAGCCGCATTGCGGGTCGGTCGTCCCGCGTTCCTTACGCTCGTAACCCGTGCCTTGCTGGCAGCGGGGAGCGTCACAAGGCTGATTTCCACTAGCTCCAGATCGGTCAGGACGCGGCCGCCATTGGCGCCGCGCTTGGACTGCCTGGAGCGAAAGCCGATCGACAGGCCATTGATCGCACCGGCCTTCAGCAGGCTGTGCGCTTCGCGGCCCTTCGTCGTATCGGTGACCAGGCGCCCGGAGACCTTCAGGCCTCGGGTGTCCTCTTCCAGGCTGTCCCAGACGCCGATCGGGCTGCTGGGATCGTGATTCCAGAACATCGCCGGGCGTCCGCCCTGGCTGCGGTGTTCCGTCAGCGTCTTCTGAAACGCGCCGCGCTGGATCACGTCCCCGAAGGAATCGGGTTCATTCCATACGCTGGCATAACCGCTGAACGCGCCTGTCTCGTCATCGGCGGCGAACTTGACTTCGCTGGCAGGTAGTTGCCGGGTTTCCTTCTTTGTCATGCGGCGTCTTCCTCTTCGTTGAAGCCGTCTTCGCCATCGGACTGCCCGGCCTGCCGGATCAGGCTGTCTCCGCCTTCCACCGGCCCCATATTGTCCAGGCGCCTGATCTCGTTGGGCGTCATCCAGCTTCCGCCACAGGCTTCGCGATAGGCCGTGAAGCGGGCGGACAGATCGGCCCGGAGCAGGTCGTCGACCATCGGTTCGATAAAGAGGCGGTCTTCGTCTTCCGGGTTCAGCAGCACGCGCTCCAGGGCGGCCTGCCACTGTTCGAGCCAGGGCAACAAGGTGAATTGCAGGAACTGCCGGCCAAGTTCTTCGGCGTTGCGCCAGGTGGCGCGCTCGAGATCGGCAAGTAATATCGGCGGCACGCGGAAGGCGGAGGCAATCTGTTGAATAACGTGCTTCTTTAGTTCAAGAAATTGCAAGTCAACCGAACTGAATTGCGTTGCCTGATACTCCATTCCGTCTTCCAGAACCATCGTGCGGCCGCTGTTCTGACCGCCGGCATGGGCGCTTTCAAAGGACCGCTTAAGGCGTTCCATGATCTCCGGGGACAGGGCCTTCGGATACGTCAAGACGCCACCGGGTCTTGCGCCATTGGCGAACAGCTTGGCGTGATGCTCGGCCATCAGAAGATCGACGCTGATCGCCTCGCGGGCCTCGCTGATCAAACACAAGGGTCTGTCGATCGTGCTGCCGGGTGTCGTGACGTGCAGCACGTCGCGCCAGTGCAGAACGCGATCCCCGCCTTGTGGATACTGGACGCGAAAAGAGGGTTCCAAGCTGATCGGGTCTTGCTCGACTGTGACCGATCGCGGATCAAGACGATGGATTTCTCGTGGCTGGCCACCGGCGCGGACAACCTGTGCGAAGGCCTGGCCGTGCAGAATAGCGTCAACCTGCATTGCGCAGCGAACTTCGCTGCTGCTGCTCCATGGCGCCCAGCGTCCGCCCAGCAGGCGGGCAGCGGCATGATCGGTTTCCCGTTCGCGGGAACCATCGTTGCCCCGGCGGAAACAGTGAAACGGCAGGCTACCGATCGTTTCAGACAGGACGCGGGTTGCGGCAAGGCAGGTGGGTGACTTCAGGGCGGTTTCAGGCGTGACGCTCACGCCGGCCGCAGTGCGCGGCGCACCGAACAAGGCCAGGAGTTCGGCGGATGGCGCGGCAAGGGAACTCTTCTGTTCCGTGTCGGTCTTGCCAAGGAAAGTTCGCAGTCGCTCCAGCATCTGCGGTCCTGCATTGTTCTCTATGTAGAAACAATCTAGTTGATTGTTTCCTTCAACGCAACAGTAACCGCAGATGCCTTAGTGAGCGGGTCTTAACCGTCCGGGTGGTTTCGTGTCGTGCTGTTTCGCCGTTCAGCTTCAGCTCGCAGGGCCTCGGCTTCGGCGGCGTGCTCGTCACCGATCTGGCGAAGAGCATCCTGCATTTCCTCTGCCGTGGCGTCCGGCAGGGCCGCTTCCATGGCCGCGACGTTGGCCGGCAGGTCCGGAACGTCTTCCGGCTTCATGGCGCGCAAGGCTTGGCACAGGACTTCATGGCGCTGCGGGCCACGGGCGGGAAAGGTTTCGATCGTCATGGCGGTTACTCCTTTTCGATTTCATAAGCGGGCGCGAATGCTGCAACGGCCATCGCCATGCCGATATAATCTTCGCCAAGCTGGCGCAGGGCCGTTGCGATTTCATCCGACGTGACATCCGGCACGGCCGCTCGGCAGGCATCCTCGAAGGCGACCATGGTTGTCCCCCGATAGGGAAGCTGCTCGATCGCTTCCCGCAGGGTATCCAAGCGGCGTTCTGCTCGAAGCCGGTCCAGGTCGGCTTGTGTCCACGGGCCTTCCTCATGGTCCGCGTGCAGTTTCGTGATATTGCTCATATCAGTTCCCCTGAAGATCCCAGGCCAGGGCCGCCCGTCCTGGCTCCGCGGTGGTGCTGCGGCGGTAGGTCAGGCGGCCGCCGTTCGGTGTCTCGATGATGGCTTCCTGTTCGGACAGGGCGATCAGCCGGCGGCCGTTGATCAGCCACAGCAGGCCAGCCTGATCGATCCGGGCCAGGGGCTTCTGCCGATCGCAGCCGAACAGGTCCGCAGGCCCCCAGCCCAAGGCAGCGGCGTGGCTGGCCCATTGATCGATGAACCGTCCGCAGTCATCGACAAAGACGCGCCAGCGGTTCGCGGTGATATCCGCGGGCGGGAAGTTCGGGTCCAGCCGGGCAAAGCCTTCAGCCCATTCGGCCGGGCATCCGCTTCCCTCTGCGATCAGGGCCGCACGCTCTTCCAGTTCGTCGTCCCATTCGGGTTCTGAAGTAGCTTGTTCGTTTTTAGTGGGAACAGTGGGAACAGTGGGAACAACTTCTAAAGAATCGCAGTTTTCTGCGGCTTTTGAGGCGTCAATCCTGTTCCCACTGCTGTTCCCATTGGTGGGAACGGTGGGAACAGGATCGTCCTGTGTTCCCACTGTTCCCATTGGCGTTTTGTCGGATGGGAACAGATTGCCCTCTTCGGAAGCCGCAGTTTTCTGCGGTTCCGTCAATTCTGTTCCCACTGTTCCCACCGTTCCCACCGATTTTGAACGAGTTACTCGCTTCAAAGAGTCGAAACGCTTGGCCAGTCTCTTAGTCATCGGCTTCACCTCCAGCCAGGAGGGCGTCGGTCAGGTGGTAGCACCGCACCGGCCCGGCAAAGCCTGGCAGCCTCTGTCGAGACTGAAGGCGCTTGCCGTCCTTGCCGGGCTTCAGCATTCCGCGATCAGCCAAGGCTTTCGCGACCAGGGTGGGGTCGAAGCCTTCGCAGATCTCCTTTGCCCAGGCCTCGGAAAAGACGAACCATTCGCTTCCCCCGCCATCGGTGGTGCGGCGGAACCCGGCCCGGTTGATCGTCGTCTTGTGGCTGTCGTCTTGCCAGGGCGCGAACCTGCTTTCGCCGTGCGCCTCGACAAAGGCGCGGACCTTGGCAATGCCGTCGCGGACCTCTGCGGACTCCGGCCCACCTCGACTGTCCAGCCAGGCCTGGAAGCAACGCTGGCAGCCCTCTATGGCGCCTCCCTCTGGCCAGGGCAGGATCTCCAGTTTCGCCGCGATCTCCCCGGCGGCAGCCAGCAGTCCGAACCGCTGTGCAACACGTTGAACCTGCCCGTCCGCTCCGGTTGGGCAGGCCTCCCCGCTGAACTCCTCGATGAAGGCGCGGACCTCCCGGCCGAACCAGTCAGGGTTCTGGACGATCTGCTGGATCAGGGCGGGTGCGGCATGGCCGTAATGCCGGGTTGTGGCCTGCTTCAGCTTGCGGGCCAGGGCGTCCCCGGTTTCATGGCCGTGCAGTTCCTCGAAGATCCCATGGCCCGCCCCGGCATCGGCAGGCACGTCCACGACGCGAACCTGTTGGCCGGCGGCAAGGCGTCGGCCGCGGCCATCTTCCGCGACCTTCGTGGCCAGGCCGATCTCGCCACTGGACAGGAACAGCAGGCGCCACTGTGCCGGGCGCCGTCCACCGCCATCCCGTGCGGCCCGTGACTTCCCGCTGCCATTGGACAGCATGTAGGCGACCTCGCCGGCTTCCTTGGCCGCGACCTGTCCCAACTCGTCCAGGCACAGCAGGGCATCGCAATGCGCCGCAGCCACCGCTTCCAGGCCGTTGGACGTGGCGCGCCAGGATCGGATATATCCGGCGATCCCACCTCCGCCCCAGGCGCTGGCCCCTACGTTCAAGGCGGTGGTTTTGCCCGTGGAACTCGAGCCACGGAAATGCAGGCCACCGCTTTCACTGCCGGCAACATGCAACAAAGGCGCTGCCAGCGCTGAACAGATTGCTGCGATCAAACGACTGTTGCCGATCGCCAGGGCCGCGACCTCCACTTGCCATTCCTCCAGCGTCCCTTGCCGGCGGAAGGCGTGATCGATGGCCCCGGCGGATTGCAGGATCACACGTTCCTCGGAATTACCGGCGGTCCACTCCGGCAGTACGAAAACGCCATCATGCCATCCTGTCTGCGATACGGCCCTGGCCCGGGTCTTCGCCTTGGCGCTCGCCAGGTAGTTTGTCAGCTTGTTGCGGGCGCTCTGGCTGGACGCGACGAACAGGCCACCGTCCAGCAGGATTCTGCGGACCTCTGCCCCATCGCTGGCCAGCAGGGACCGCGGCATGGGCCACTCGTGTTCGCGATCGTCGTTGTCCCACCAGCGCAGCAGGACTCCCCAATTACCGCCCTCGGCATCGCGGGTCTCTGCCATGATCTCGAAGGGGCCGGCGATCTTCATTTCCGGCTTTTCCGGATCAGACGGATCTTTCCAGAACAGGCCGTTGCGGCGCATGGAATAACCGCTGTCGCTGTCCACCATCTGCGTGACGTCTGCTTTTGCGGTCATGCTGTCTCCCTTGGGTTCGCGCGCCCGGCCCGGATTCCGCTGTCAATCGTCTGCCGTGCTTCGGTAAGGGTCAGGCCGGCAATCACGGCCCTTTCCTCCAGGCGATGCCTGGCCCAGTCGTCAGGAATCCAGCCGGCGGCGATGAATTGCCCCAGGGAAAAGGCGGCGGCGTTCAGCCGATCGTTGCGGGTGCCTTCACGGGCGCGCTCCACGGTCTCCAGCTCGTTCTTCACCGCCGCGGCGACATAGCGGGTCAAGTTCGGGTGCGTGATCACGGGCGCCGGTTCGGGCGCCTTCGGCTTCGGCGGATCAATCAAGGTGATCAGCCAGGCAGGCGCCTGCATGGGCGTCACCTCGGCGGGCGACAGGCCATCGGCCCAGCGATAGGGCGTTCCGGATGGATGGATGGATGGCGGGACAATCGTGTAACCGCCATCGCCCCGGATATCGATATGGCGGCCAAGCTGGCTGGCGCTGTTGCGTATCCGGCGGCCTTCGGGCCAGGCAAAGAACATCTGCCTGCCACCGCCTCCGGTAAACTGTGTTGGTGCGCCAGTTGGCAGGCCCCCATGCTTCCGTTCGAGTTCAGCCAGGGCGGCTTCGCCGGGTTCGCCGTCGATATCCAGAACCCAGATGCCGGACTGCGGCCCCGTGGCAATGGCGACGTTCGCTTCCGTCCACTGCTGCCACCAGGTGGAGACCATTCCCTGTTCGGTGCTGGCTTTCTTCTGCCAGGCGGACAGCAAGGGCTTCTTGTCACGGGATCGACAGGGATGGACGCGCCAGCCGTGGCGGGCATACCAGATCGCAGCCTTGTGGAGTTTGGGATCAGTCATTAGCTGCCCCCGTCTCCGGAAAGTCCGGCTCGACCTTCGTATATTCCCGCAGCTTGGCGTCAGCGGCGGTCCAGTCGGCTTGCGTTTCAAACTCCCAAGTGGAGAACAGACCGACGCCGACGCACCATTTCACCTTATGGCGATCGCAAACGAACCAGTGTGTTTTGCTCACATTGAGGTAGCCGTTATGTGAATGACACTTCGGGCAGACGCCGAAATGCGTGTCCTTCGGGAACGGATAGGTTTCGGGCAGGTCGAAGTTGATTGTTGTGGAAGATGGCTTGCTCATCGGGCGTCTCCATTGATCAGGACGCCGCGTTTCGCCAGCTTCCGGGCTTCGCGCCAGGATTCCCCCGCTTCCTTGCCCAGGGGCTTCGCCATTGACGCGCCTCCGGGGAAAGGTACTGCGAAGTATCCTTCCGCAGTCCGGCGGATGATGTAGTGAGGACGCTTACCCATGCGCGGATCAGGCTTTTCATGCCGCAGGCAGGCCGGTAGGGTAGGGTCGTTCGCGTCGTTGCGTGAATGATCTTGGGCCTCGTTGCGTGCCAGCGCAGCGGGGCCTTTTCTTCGCATAGTCATCAGGCAGCCCCCCGGTTCGAGACAGGGGAACAGACTGGCTGAACCTCTTGGTCCAGCAGCCATTGCCGGATAGCATCTTTGCGGTAATAAACGCGCCCGCCGATCTTCACATAGGGCGGGCCAGTGCGGTTCTGCCGGCGGCGGTGCCAAGTGCGCGGGCTTTCATCAGCCTGCCGGGCGGCATCCGCCTCCAGTATCCATTCGCCAAATATTTCACTCATTAGGTCAATCTCCGTCTTAATGCGTCAGAGAACGACGCGACGGGACTAACCTAGTCAGCGAAAGAAATTTAGTTCAACAATCTAAGGTTTCGTAAAAACAGCTTCTTTCTGAAAGAAAGCCACTTTCTGAAAATTTGTTCTTAGCTGCTTGTGTCTTCTTCATCTCTGAAATACGCGCTTTCAAATTTCTTCCAAGCTCGCCGAACTGTTGCAGGGCTTACTCTAAGAAATTCAGCCGCGTTTTCTATAGCAATATACTCTTTTTCCCCCATTCTCATGTATCCGGCGACTAAAGAGGCATAGAATAACCATGATGCTTCCCCAAAGCTTGAAAATACATTCCCTCTTCCGCTTCTGCCCGGACCTTTCATCTTTAAGCATTCTGCGATTAGGGAAGATGGATTTTTAACATCGGAACCAGAATCATTATGATCTTTTAGAGATTGAAAAAGAGCCAAGGAGCTACTGTCAAAATAGGATAATACCCATTCAGGTACAGAATCTCCTTTCTTTCGTGCTATTCGGTAGGCGGCCCAAGCATATAATGGGTTGCCATCGACCTTATAGAGGTCCTCAAGCAAACCAAGAAACTCAAGGCCAAGGGCATCGCCGGGGTCCGGGGGAGGTGTCGATTCTTCTTGATTGTATGTGATCTCTGCAAGTTCTAGTAACAATCGCTTCGTCATCATCGCAGCACCTCCACGCCTTCAGGCGAAACCAGTCTTGTGATCTCAGCGCACCATTTCTCCAGCGCCTCCGTCATGTCCTCGGCGTAGAGGTAATGATCGTATCGCTGGCCGGTTCCCCTGCGGGGCGCGTGGTCTAGCAGAAGATCGCGGACATCGGACGATATCCTGAGTTCTGCCATGCGCGTTTCGACAGTATGCTTGCAGGCATGGAAAAAGAAGTCGTCGATCCCGGATTTTTCCTTGATGGTGGTCTGAAGCGGTGTCCCCGGGTCTAGGTGCGTGCCGCGTCGGCGGCCCTTGAAGACAAAGGGACTGGCCTGTTCATCGTCTTCGGCTGGCTTCAGCGGTGTCAGGATGCGTTGCGCCAGAACGGGCAGGGGGATGGCATGGGCGCGCTTGTTGCCTTTCTTGCGCCGCGTGTCTTGGGGCGGTGTCCATGTCCAGCTTTCGTCAATCTCCTCCCAGCGCATTGACGACAGTTTGCCCTTCCGCTTTCCGGTAATCAGCGCAAGCTTCAGGAAGGGGCCGCCGGGATTGCCGATCGTATCCGCGGCCTGCCACAAGGCCTTGATCTCGTCATCAGTGAAGATGCGGTCGCGGGATTCTTCGCCGTCCCACGGGCGCTGAAGTCCCTGCATGGGATTGTCGGTGATCTTGTTGATGCCCCGCTGGCTGGACCAAGCGAAAAAGGTTCGCAGATAGGCAAAGACGCGGTTCGCAAGGTAGGGCCGTGGCTTCGGATTGTCTCCGCTGCCATCGCGCATTTCTTCCAGCAAGCGCTGGATATCTTCGGTCTGGACCACAGTAATCGGATGGTCCAGCCAGTCTGCGCACTCGCGGTTCAGGGCGCGCTCGACTTCGTATGCCGTGGAATTGCCCTTCTGGCCCTTCTGGTATCGGTGGATGTAATCATCCACGGCCTGTTTGAAGGTCTCCGCCTCCCGCCGCGCCTTCACGGTTTCGCGCCGCTCTGTGCGGTGCGCCATGGGATGATCGGTGCCCCGATCGATCTTGCGGCGCCATGCCTTTGCTTCGGATCGGGCCGCGGCAACGCTCCAGCCCCGCTCGCCAAACTGTCCGATTGTGTAGCGGTATCTTCCGGACTTGCTTTTCAGGTCATCGGGATCGGCAAAGCGGTAATCGAGAACGAATGCTTTTGCCTTTGCGGTAACGCGGATTCCGAAGCCTCTTAGATCTTCGTCATAGATAATTCGGTGCCCCCTGGGTGGGTGTTCCAGGCCCTTCACGAACTTTTCGTTCAGGCGCGCCAGCCGTTTCTGTGTCTCCATGTTTTCTCCATAGTGTCTCCACAGTGTCTCCACGCTTCATGGCGAAACGTGTCTTACCTTGTCACTTTCTGTCAGAAGCTGGCAAGGAATTTCTTAGTTATAAGAACAGGATAATAGTTGGAGACAACGGATATTGTGGAGACACAAGGGCTTAGGGAAATGCAGTTCTTCTGACTACGGATCAGGAGGTTGGGAGTTCGAATCTTCCCGGGCGCGCCATTTTTTCTAACAAATAATCAAAGTTTATGAGAAAGTGCCAATTGCGCTTCAGGCGTTAACTTTGATGCTGTCTCCATGGCGCCCGGAACACGGATGGCGTGACCTCAAAGATTCACTTCGAGCTTGTTGCGTTGAATCGGTTTCGTTCCCGGCGGCTTTGAAGAAGTTGGTGCATTCCTCCTTGATGAAGAGGTGGCAGGCATGGCCGACGGCCTGCCAGAGTTCGTCGCAGGAGTGAGCAGCGGTTTTGCGGATCAGAGTTTTCAACTTTGGCCCAACTTGAACAGTTGGACGTCGATTTGGCGCGGAATTGACCGCCAAGTGGTTGATTTTATTGAGGCGGGGTTTGGCGGTGAATTATCTGTGGTGCTAAATTCTTGATGTTTTTTCTTGAATAGAGTTGACGAATCGGCAGGTTCTGTGATGCTGATTTGTCATGTTCGTGCGCGAGAAGACCATCCGCGGCTACAGCTACCTCTACCTCGTCGAGAGCGTGCGCGAGGGCGGGCGCAGCAAGCAGCGCATCATCAAGAACCTGGGGCGCAAGGAGAGCGTCCAGGCCAACGGCGATCTCGAGCGCCTGCTGGCTTCAATTGAACGGTTCTCCGAGCGCAGCCTTGTGCTTTCGCAGCTCGAAAGCGGCGAGATGGCGGGCCTGTCCTGCCGGCGCATCGGGCCGCCGCTGCTGTTCGGCCGGCTGTGGGAGGAGAGCGGCTGCCAGGCGGTGCTGGCGGCGCTCGCCGGGCAGCGCAAGTTCGAGTTTTCCCTCGAGCGGGCGGTGTTCACCGCCGTGCTCCACCGCATCATGGTCTCGGGCTCCGACCGGGCCTGCGAGACATGGATGGCGGACTACGATATCCCCGGCGCCCAGGGCCTGTCGCTGCACCACTTCTATCGCGCCATGGCCTGGCTCGGCGAGGAACTGCCGGCGGACCGGCAGGCCCAGGCCACGCCCTTTGCGCCGCGCACGGTGAAGGACGAGGTCGAGGAGGCCTTGTTCGAGCGTCGCCGCGACCTGTTCACCGATCTCTCTGTTGTGTTTCTCGACACCACCTCGCTGGCTTTTCATGGCGCCGGCGGGGAGACCCTCGGGGCCCGCGGCCATTCGAAGGATCATCGTCCCGATCTCAATCAGATGATCGTGGGGGCGGTGATCGATAGCGAGGGCCGGCCGGTGTGCTCGGAGATGTGGCCGGGCAATACCGCCGACGTCACGGTGCTGCTGCCCATCGTCGACCGGCTGCGCCAGCGCTTTTCCATCGGCCGGGTCTGCGTGGTGGCCGATCGCGGCATGATCTCGGCGGCCACCATCGCCGGGCTGGAAGAGCGCGGGCTCGAATACGTGCTGGGCGTGCGCGAGCGCAGCGAGCGCCTGGTGCGCGAGGCCGTCCTGGAGGACAGCGCCCCCTTCACGCCCTTGCTGATCGAGCGGGCCACGGGCGAGACGCAGCTCTTCGTCAAGGAGGTCCTGGCGGACGGCCGCCGCTACATCGTCGTCCGCAACGAGGCGGAAACCCGCAAGGACCGCGCCGATCGCGCCGCCATCCTGGAGGCGCTCGAGCGCCAGCTCAAGAAGGGCGACAAGGCGCTCGTCGGCAACTCCGCTTATCGCCGCTATCTGCGCAAGGCAGGCGAGCCGGCCGGCACGCCCGGCGCTGCGTTCGAGATTGACGCCGGCAAGCTTGCCGAGGAGGCGCGCTATGACGGCATCTTCGTGCTCCGGACCAATGCCCGGATTTCACCGCTGCAGGCGGTTCTCAGATACCGCGACCTGCTCCAGGTGGAGGAGCTGTTCCGCAACGCCAAGGCGCTGATGCGCACCCGGCCGATCTACCACTCCTCCGACGCCCCCATCCGCGGCCACGTCTTCTGTTCCTTCCTCGCCCTGGTCCTGCGCAAGGAGTTACAGGCGCGCTGCGCGGCCGCCGGCCTCAAGCCGGAGTGGGGCGAGGTCCTGCGCGATCTCGACCGCCTGCAGGACATCGAGTTCGCCAAGGACGGCAAGACGATGGGGGTGCGCACCCCCGCCACCGGCGTTGCCGGAAGCCTGTTCAAGGCCGTCGGCGTCGCCCTGCCGCCCAACCTGCGCGACGTCGCCTGAGCCATCTGCCCCCCAACTGTAGTGCTAACAGCCGGAACCGGCTGCGCAACCTGTTGTATTTGCTCGCTTATGTAAAACGTGGTGTTTAAGTTGGGTTTGAGAGCGCCATCTTGATGGGATTGAGATCGGGACATTAGGGGGCAGTGACCGCACGGCGCCCAGCCGGTGGTCTTGATCATATTGGTTTTCAGCGCCGTGTCTTCGATGAAGACGAGTCGTAGAACCACTTTGAAAAGCGCGATATGTCAAGACCATGGGGGACATACCATTGTTTACGAAAAGGGTCCCAGCGACCGCCCAGCTTTTTACATTCTTCTTTCTCGGTGTAGGGGCAGTTCAGATAAGTCCGGCCAGAAGCCTGGACAGACTTAAGATTCTCTCTGGTTGCTCTGCTTGATGCCTGTGATTTCTGGGCCTCATCAGTGAGTCCCTTGCAATCGCGACAGACTCGGCCATAACCGCCTTTACCCTTTTTCAGTTTCTTATCGTAAAAGGCCTTCTTGGGTTTTACTTCTTCGCAGGTAGGGCATACTTTGGCTTTACCGCTTTCTAATTTACTTTGGCGCTTTTGGTATTCTTCTATTAATTTTGGCGGCTGCCGTTCTACATCAACACTCTTGATAAGATTTCGAAGTCTTTCGTCCAGTGTCCGAATAGGGTCTTCACCGATATTAAAACGGTTTATGCGCAGAAACTTATAGCCATAACCCTCAAGGACTTTTTGGCGCTCAATATCTGCAGGCTTCATATAGTGCTCGTAGTTTGATGCATCGACATCGTCGAGCAAAGTGAAATGCTCCTTGAAGCCATCATACTCAACGATAATATGTATCGAGGACGTGCTGCCAGTAATTTTAATTAGGAAATCAACTTTATAATTGGGGTGATCGTAGGTTGGATCGAGCTGTTTTAAATACGATCCAAGCTCAAATTGCGCATCAACCTCAATTTGGTCCCCTAGTTCATCCAGTACTGGGACTTGCTGCAACCAGCCTAAAACACGCGCCTCCATTGGGGACTTAGGATCAACGTCATCTGAAGTAGGAGTTGCCCTGGTACTATTCAGTGTATCTCTAAAATGTAGTAAAGCATCTGATATTGCGCCCTTGAATTCCTCAATTGGCTTTGAGTGAAAGACCATTATTCGCTCTTTGGCGCGACTGAAACCTACATTAAGGCGTTGGAGACGTAGATTGTCTTCGACTTCATCAGAGGCCTCTAATGTGCTTGGGAAAATGTAGTTAAGCCGGTCGGTGGCCTCTGTCGCGACCATTGAATATAGAACCGTATCCCGCTCTTCCCCCTGACAGGTATCGAAGGTAAAAACCTGAAGGTTAAGCCTTTCCATAAGCTTACGTCCTTCTGGCAGTGCCATGATCTTCTGCAGTATAAGTTTTTGCTGCTCTGTATGAGGTGTGATTACGCAGCACTGTGGTGGCGCATCCATTCCGAAAAATTCATTCAATTGCTCAATAATTGCATCTACCTCACGCACATTTGTGTTGCGAATTAGGTCAATCTTGCCGTCGCTTTCGATTGGATGAAACGAGATCACAGCCTCAATTGGCTTGCCGCGAATTTTTACGGCTTGAAGTTGATTGCTGTAAAAGTTCTTGCTAGAGAAACTAATTAATTCTGGATATCCGCGGAAGTGCTTCCGAAGCATTATTTTTAGATTGGAAATATTCTCTACAAAATCGAGTACACTCGTCTTTATATCAAACCTATCGACCTGGTTAACCTGGGATACGTCAAGCACCTCCTCTTTACGGAATTGTTCTAAAACCTGTGCCTTATAAGTTCGGTTGATTACTTTAGAAGCGCGTTCCGTCTTAACATTACTGAATTGATATCGGTCACCGAGAACAACAACCTTATTAGAGCGAATAAAGGCAGGCAGGGCTTGGGCAATGGAAACCTGGCTTGCCTCATCAATAATGATCAAATCGAAGAGACCTTTTTCGAGGGGCACATATTCGGCAAAATCGCGTATACCGGCTATCATTACCGGAAATGCCGTTCGCAATTCGCCAAAAAGGTCCTTAGGAAATACTTGTTTTCGTTTGATAATATCTTTGATCTTCTGCGCTTCATTTCGTTTCTCGTTGGCAAAGCGAACTACACGCTCATCAAGCGTATTCGCGAGACGCTGAGTTTGAAGGTGCTCAAGACCATCGAGTTCGGCAGCATAGTCGAATACAGGCGATTTTCTAAAGGAAGCTGATATGGATTCTATCTTTTGTGCGTGTTCTGCAAAATCCTGTATTCTCTTCTTCACTTGATCTGACCCGCTAATGCTCAAAGCAGATAGATCTTCGAGGGAAATTCCAATTTCGTCGAAGACCCCCTCCTCATCTTGATTTATGGAGGTACACAGGATGTCTAACTGTTCCAGTATATCCTGAAATATATCGGGCGATACTTCATAGTCATTGATGGTTATATGAAAGGCGAGGTCTTTAAGATCGTCATCAGTTAATCCAGCGGAATCAAGGGTACGGTTAACTGCTCTGAAACTTTTGAGTGCCCTATTAAGCTGAGGCAAAGAGTCAGGTAGTTTACCAGAGATATTAAGATCGAACGTATCCCGGATTTCACGATTAACTTGCTTTAATTTTGAGCCTGAAAAGAGATAGCCAATGATTGGTACGCGTGCGTCTTCAATCTGATCGACCAACTTAGCATATGTATTTAGCTTTGATGCTGTCATGCGACCGAATCGCTTGGTAAAGTTGTCGAAATATTCATCTTGTAGGATATCAGTGACACGAGCGAGATCAGAAAGTGTATTTTCAAGACTTTCCTGAGAAAAAGAAGCGCCTGCCGCACTCAAGAGGCGGTCTACAGATTCAAAAGAAAGATAATCTATAAGGCTGTTCGCTGCTTCAATACCATTGATAAACTGTTTGTTTTGAAATAGTTCCTCTGGGTTTTCATGAAATCTATTAAATTCTCTCTCCGATTTCTGGAGATCGATTATATCTTGTATATTTATTGTTGATTCTATCTTAAGCTGTTCGGTAATCCTTGACTTAAGTTTAGATTCGGTTTCCTCAATGTTCCTATCCAGCTCCTTGGCGCCATCCTTTGCGACCTGAAGCGAAAGTTTCAGCTGGTTAATTGACTTGGTCGACAGTATTTTTGTGTAGCTGCTTCCTTGTTTACCAAGCCTTAGGATTGGGTCCTGAAGCGTGTCGTCGATACGGACCTTTCTCAAAGTTTGGCGGATTTTATTTTCCGCAACATCCAAAGCTTCTTTCTTGTCTGATAAGATAAGGACGTTTTTTCCTTTCAGAATCATGTCGAACACACAAGCTGTTATTGTGTGCGACTTACCCGTCCCTGGCGGACCCTCTACAGCTATGAAGCGGCACTTGTCCTTCTTGAGCGCAGAGAGGATCTTACGCTGCTCTTCGTTGAGTGGAACCGGACTATCGTAAACAAGCCGCTCATCTAAAGGCGTCTGTCTCCATTCCTCGGCAACTAAATCATCAAAAGATTCTGGATTGCTCTCCATGAATCCGGATATCATTGCCTCGAAATCATTTGCCTCCGGAGTTTCTTTGCCTAAAGAAGACAGTAAGTCCTCGTAATCGTTGAGGAGGCTCTCGTCAGCCGTATCGAATGCAGCAAAGAAAAGTGAATTATCGACCCGGATGTCGCTTCGTGCTATATTTTGCGAACGTGGCTCATGAAGGTCGATGGCCCCCTTCAACGACATTGCAGTTGTGAAGTCATCCAGCACTGATTGCAGCTTCTTAAGGAAGCTTTCCCCTTCGGAAATGTAAATGATCCGCTCTGGAATCGTGAAGGAAATGGCTTGTTTACTGGCTCGGGCGACTTCAGTAACAGCAAAATCAATCGCCTTCTTGTTGATTAAGAGATGTGGATCAGCTTTGACCGTGTAAATAGAGTTTTCGAGAGTTACTTCAACGGGAAAATAGAATAATGGATAGCTTGAGGAACCATAACGGAGAGCGCACACATATACGTAAATCTGAAAATTATCTTTCAACCGTAATGTTGATCGAAGTTCGCTGAGCTCATTAAAAAAATCATTTGTTGCGAATCCTTCAAAAAATCCAATAAATTTCCCCCTAATTAAATCAGGTGAGCAGGTATCTTTTATTAAATTGTCGAGATCTGTGAAATCGTTATCAACAGTTGCTTTGGCTATTACTGGAGATAAATTTTCCGAGAATCCAGTAACAATCTGTTCCCCAAGTTCTTCTTCAAGATTGAATATATTCTCTAGACTTTCAGATGAATGTTTCGAGAAAACTGTATCTAAAGAGCCTAAAAGCGGGTTGATGATGGAAAGGAGGAGGTTTGATCGTAGCTGGCCAGCCAACTCATCGGCAAAGCGTTCAGGATCATCTATATAGTGGTCCCGTAACTCACGTGCCTGAACTTGTAACTGCGAAATAATCTTATCGGCTTGATCGTCTGCGTAGCCTTGAATCTGGCGCTGAATGACATCATTCAAATTCTTACTTAAACGTGAACGGTATTTACCGCGACGAACGGTAAGAGTGAGAGAAAGTGTCTTATCAAGTGGCTCGGCGAGTAGGTTCAATAGGTCTCGACCAAGATCTGGATACTTCGAAAGTGCAACGCCTGTAAGATTATTTGATGTGTCTCGGGATGTGATCGAACGTTTCGGTGCTCGGGCGCGCTTAAAGTCGGTATCGAGGAAATCTCGAAAATAGGAGCAAAGAGTGCCAACCCAGGTTTTTTGAGGTGTTGGGGTGGGAATATCCTCTTGGCTCACGCTATATTGAACTGTCTCGCTCATCTTAATCTAATTCCGCTTGCACAAAGTTATATCGCCTTGAATGTAAAACACCTCTGTCATCAACAAACTCACCAAGGCCGCATTTGATCTTCCTACTTCGGAACGCCGGCTGTTGATTAAGCATCCTGGCTAGGTGAGGCCGTTCATAAACGAGAAAACACTGCTTCTCTGCTCGCGTCATGGCCGTGCACCCCCATGTTGGTCCCATCGGCTGTTAGGCCGTTTCAAAACAACTATATCGCGCTTTGATTGTAACCCCTGGTGCTTATGTGCTGTCAATGCGTGGGTTAGTTGATTTAACTTTACGGATAAGGTCCTTCTTCAGGCTTCATACTGATTGTTTGTGTGCAAGACTGAGGTATAAACATCGAAACACCCAACACCATGTGCGTAGTGGCTCATACCTGTCTCGAATAGATCGTTGTGGACTATCACTGAGGAAAGGAGGTCCACCTATGTTTATGAGAGCTGTACATCCCGGCGCTGTCCTCAAGGATGAACTTGATGAACTCGGCCTCACCCCGACGGAGTTCGCACGCCAGATTGACGTGCCGCCAAACCGTGTTTCCCAGATCATCGCCGGCAAGCGTGCGGTTACCGGCGACACGGCCCTGCGATTTGGCCATTGGTTTGGCAGCGACCCGCAGTTCTGGCTCAATCTGCAGAATCAGTATGAACTGGCCGCGATCGACAGATAGAGGGGAGATGCGATCCGAGGTGTGTCAAGGAAAGCGGGCTTGCCTCTCACAGAAAGCTGTCGAGAACCGATGAGGCCAGCAAATTTCTTGTTGTGTACGGCAATTTGCCGTATGTATGGCAAGAAAGGAAGCTATGCCATGACGAGAACAGCGACTGACAACGAAACCGCCCGCTTGGAAGCGCGCTTGCCCCGGCATGTCTATGAGACCATGCAACGGGCCGCCAAGCTGCGCGGCATGACGCTGACCGGCTATCTGGTTGCCACGGCCGGCGAGGAGGCCCGTCGGGAGGTGGAGCAGGCTGACATTTTCCGTCTTGTGCGTGAGGACCAGGTTCGATTTGCCGAGGCACTGATCCACCCGCCGGAGCCCACCGAGCGCCTCAAGAAAGCCGCGCAACGTCATGCCGATCTCATCGCACGCCGGTGACAGCTCGCTTTTCGATCGAGCCCCTGACCAAGGCGCATGACCGGTCCGACTTCGCCTGCGGCAATGATCGGATCGACCACTATTTCCGAAAGACCGTTTCCCAGGACATCAGGCGCAACTACGCCACCTGCTTTGTCGCCTGCGAACTGACGACGCAAAGGGTGGCCGGCTTCTACACCCTGTCATCGAGCAACGTGCCGTTGACGGACGTGCCGGAGACGCTTGCGAAGAAGCTGCCTCGTTACCCGAGCGTCCCGGCCGTCCTGATCGGCTGGCTGGCACGGCATCAGGATTTTGCGGGGCTGGGGTTGGGCGAGGCACTGCTGTTCGATGCAATCCAAACCGTGGCAACATCCTCGATCGGTGCACACGCGGTCTTCGTCAACGCCATCGATGACCACGCCGTAAAATTCTACGAAGCCTTTGGCTTTACGTCGCTCTTGGATCAGCCCCGCACCTTGTATCTGCCACTAGCGGTGGCTTTGCAGGTGATTGGTGAGGAGCGGGCAAAGCGTGGCGATTAACTATTTTGCCCTTGAGGTGAAATACTTAGGAAATCAACAAGAGTGCGCAGCTTCCCAGTAATCTCTCTTTCTTCCTCATCAGATTCCCCAACCAACGCCACTGCCATCCCCGCACGCCGAGCGCCCAGTCCATCTGTCGCCGGGTTATCACCGATGGCGAGGATGTCCCTGGCGGGCAACTGCAGGCGGTCCAGGGCGATGCGGTAGAGCAGGGGCTCGGGCTTGCCGATCACCTGGCAGGTCAGCTTGGGCTGGCAGGCGCGCAGGGCGGCCAGCAGGGCGCCGGTCTCGGCCACCGGCAGGCCGTCGGCGCCCGGGTGCGTGCGGTCGGGATTGGTGACGATCAGCTGGGCGCCCTGGGCGAGTTGGCGGATGATTCGGTTGAGGTCGTCGTAGGTGAAGCCGGGATGACGGGTGAGCACCACATGACTGGGGTTGTCGTCGGTCAGGTGCAGGCCGCGCGTGCGGGCATGGTCGTGCAGGGCCGGGGTGCCGTAGAGCGCCACCGTGACGCCGGGGACGGTGTTGGCCAGGTGGTCCAGGCTGGCGGTGCCGGCCAGGAGGATGCGCTCGGGCGGGATGACCAGGTCCAGGGCGCGCAGGCGTTCGCTGAGCGTTTCCGGCGTGTCGGTGGAATTGTTGCTGAGCAGGTGCAGGCGCGCGCCGGCGTAGTCGACGAAGGCCCGGGCGCCGGGCAGGACGGTCTGCCCGGAGACCAGGCAGCCGTCCAGGTCGCAGAGAAAGGCGCGGTAGCGGTCGAGGTCAACCCTCTCGGCCAGCCTCTGCTCCGGGTGGGGGATATCGGCGTCTCTCACGGATTTCTCGCTCACAGGGCGGCGAGCTCTTCCGGTGCGCGCGCCGCCACGGCCTCCGGATCCTGTAGCGAATAGAGTGGCCCCTCGTAGAGGAACGAGCGCTGATGCACGAGGACCTGGCCGTCCTGGACCCGGACCAGGGCATAGTCTGGCGCCTCGTGGGTGCCCGGGATGTGATCCGCGCGGTCCAGGTCGAAGGCCACCTGGTGGTTCAGCGAACGCAGGACCTGGAAGGGAATGCCCTGCCAGGTGCCCGAGATGGGGCGGTGCAGGTGGCCCATGAAGAGGTGGTCCGGCTTGCGGCCCGTGGTCTCGAACACCGCGTGCAGGTCGGGGCCGTTCACCAGCTTGATACGGTCCATGTGCGGCATGCCGGTGTCGAAGGGCGGATGGTGCTGGAACAGCAGGACGGGCCGGTCGGCCGGCGCGCCGCGCAGGGCCTGGGCCAGGAAATCGCGGCGCCGTTCGCAGAGCACGCCGTGGCCGCCCCGGGTTTCCTCGTCCAGGGTGTCCAGCGTGATGACGGTGGCCGCCGGATAGCTGCGCACCAGCTGCAGGAAGCCGTCGCGGTCGCGCGGGGCCTCGGGGAAGGCTTCTATGAAGTCCGGCCGGCTGTCGTGGTTGCCCAGCAGCAGGATGACCGGCACCTGCAGGCCCGCCAGCGTTTCGGACAGGCTGCGATAGGCCGCGGGTTCGCCGAGATGGGCCAGGTCGCCGGTGATGATGACGAAGTCCAGGTCCGGATGGTCCCGGTTGATGCAGTCGATGGCCGCCTGCAGCCGGGCCTGCGGGTCGAGGCCATAGAGGCGCCCGCCCGGCGGGACGAAATGGGTGTCGGTCAGGATCAGGAAGGTGAGGGCCTGGGTCATGGAAGGCACTCCTTTAAGGGCATTGCGCGCCCTGAGGGAAGGAGGCGGGGGTGCGTCCGCCTGGACGCACCCCCGCCGGGTGTCGGATGGATGGATCAGGAGCCTTCCGGCTCGGGAAGCATCTCGTTCACCTCGTCCACCATCTGCTGCTGCAGGGCTTCCATGTCCTCGACGTCGCCGACCAGGATGGATTCCATGTGGTCTTCAATGGTCTGGGTGATGGCCAGGCCGTTGTCGCCCGGATAGGCGAACCACTCGGACAGCAGGGGCAGCTGCTTGACCGCCGTTTCCTTGTTCGGATTCTCCTCGTAGAAGTCCACCAGGATCTCCTCGTTGGCGGCCTTGTTGGGCGGAATGTAGCCCGTGGTGCGTGCCACGGCGGCCGCACCCTGGCCGGAGGTGATGAACTTCACGAAGGTCCAGGCGGCCTGCAGCACTTCGGGATCCTCGCTGTCGGAGACGAGCATCGCCGCGTTGCCGCCGGCCGGCAGGGCTTCCGGCGGTCCGTCGATACCCTGGAAGGGGGCGGTGCGGAAGGTCCAGTCGCCGGTCTTGTTGCTGTCCACGAAGCCGACGGAGGAGGTGGAGGTGAAATACATGCCGATCTGCCCGGACGAGAAGGACTTGCGAGCGTCGGCGTTGGAGTAGTTCTTCATCTCGCAGCCGTCGAAGATCTTCTCCATGGTCTGCAGGCTCTTCAGGCCGGCCTCGTTGTCGAAGTTGAAGCGGCCGTCCGCGATGGTGGGCTCGCCCTGGCTCCACAGCAGCGACTGCAGGAACCAGTTGCCGGTGATGTTCCAGTACCAGAAGATCGCCTCGTGATCGGTGTTGGCGTTGATCTTCTGGCAGACCTCGACGATACCGTCCCAGGTCTCGGGAATCTCCTCCACGCCGGCTTCGTTCAGGATGTCCATGTTGTAGTAGCCGATGGGCGTGGAGACCGCGAAGGGCAGGCCGTAGACCTCGCCGTCGAAGGTGGAGAGATCCAGCATGGCTTCGTGGTAGCCGTCCTTCTGGAAATCGCTTTCCTGTTCGATGAAGGGTTCCAGCGAGCGGGCGATGCCGCGATCCACCAGGATGGCCTGGCGGTTCAGGCCCTGGAGCGTGACGTCCGGCAGGTCGCCGGAGACGGCCTCGCGCAGGACGGTGTTGGTGCCGTCCTCGTACTGCTCGTAGGTGGTGCGGAAGTTGACGGTGATGTCGGGATGCGCCTCTGTGAAGTCCTGCATGATCTCCTCGAAAGTCGGATCGAAGAGCGAGGAGTAGGCATAGGCGACATCGATCTCGGTCGCCTGGGCGGGGGCCGAGATGCACAGGGCAAGTGCGGCCGTGGACAGTAAGCGTTTCATGGGTCTATCCTTCTTTTCTCAGTGCTGGTCGGGGCGGTTCTCTCGACGTTTCGTGCCGCCCCGTCCGGTGAAGCCCCTCTTGTGGGGCATGGGGTCCGGGCCGCCTGGCAGGGCGGTCCGGGCCCTGTCTCGTTGAGCCTGTATCCGGTTGGTCCTACTTCATGCCGCTCAGCGTGATGCCCTCGATGAAGCGGCGCTGGGCCAGCAGGAAGGCGACGATCAGCGGGGTGACGATGATCGTGGCCGTGGCCATCATCGGGCCATAGGCGTGGTCGGCCATTTCGCCCTTGAACTCGCGCAGGCCCAGCGGCGGGGTGAACAGTTCCTGGCTGCTGGTGATGACGATGCGTGGCCAGAAGTAGTCGTTCCAGTGCGCCACCACCGAGAAGATGGCGAAGGCCAGCAGCGCCGGGACGGCCGCCGGCAGCATGACCCGCCAGACGATGGCGAACTCGCTCATGCCGTCCATGCGCGCGGCGTCGATCAGGTCGTCGGGCACCGTCATGAAGAACTGGCGCATCAGGAAGATGCCGAAGGCCGAGATGGTCCAGGGTATGATGAGTGCGGCGTAGCTGTTGGTCAGCCCCGCCTTGGCCAGGCCGATATAGAGCGGCAGGGCGATGGCGTGGACCGGGATCAACAGGCAGACAATGACCGCGCCGAAGACCAGGCTACGCCCCCGGAACCTGAGCTTGGCCAGCGCATAGGCACAGGGCAGGGCCACCACCACCTGGATGATGAAGATCGAGACGGTGACGATGACGCCGTTCAGCAGATAGCGCAGCAGCGGCGCCTTCTCGAAGGCCTGGGTGTAGTTGTAGACGACGGGCCGCTGCCGGCAGTCCTCCTCTGCGTTGCCCTGGCGCACGCAGTCCCCGTCGACCATCATTTCCTGCTGGCCGAGGAAGCCGCCGCGGTTGGTCTCGATCTCCTGCGGTGCCTTCAGCGAGGTGGAGACCATCAGGTAGAAGGGCAGCAGCACCACCAGGGCGCCCAGGATCAGGACGACGTGCTTGATGGTTTCCCCGGTAGAGAAACGGTAAGTGGTCATGAATAGTGGACCCTTCGTTCGACGAGGTGACGCTGGATGAGAGTCATCAGCAGGACGAAGCCCAGGAAGACCATGGTGATTGCCGCCCCGATGCCGATCAGGTTCTGCTGGATCGCCTTTTCGTAGATGGCGTACATCATGACGTAGGTGCTCTTCATGGGGCCACCGCTGGTCAGCGCCTCCACCTGGTCGAAGACCTGGAACGAGCGGATCGAGGTGATGGTCACCACGAAGACCGTGGTCGGCCCCAGCTTGGGCCAGGTCACCAGGCGGAACCGCTCCCAGCCCGACTTGGCGCCGTCCATCTCGGCGGCGTGGTAGAGCTCGCGCGGGATGCCGGTCAGCCCGGCCAGGTAGAGCACCATGTTGAAGCCGAAGGCCTGCCAGATGCCGATGAAGCAGAGCGTCCAGATGGCGTAGTCGCGGTCGCCCAGCCACAGCGGGAAGCCGTCGGCGCAGCCCTGGCCGTACCAGCTGGCGGCGGGGTCGCCACCGAGCCAGGCGCCGGTCAGCAGGCCGCGCAGCCAGCCGATGTCGCAGCCGGCCGCCAGGGTCGAATTGACGATACCGAGCGTGGGGTGCAGGGCGAATTCCCAGACGATGGCCATGGCCAGCAGGGCCGCCATCACCGGCAGGAAATAGATGGTCTTGTAGAAATCGCCGCCGACGCGCAGCGACGAGATCAGCAGCGCCGCGCCGAGCCCCAGGCCCACCGAGGCCGGGACCACCACGAAGACGTAGGTCAGGGTGGCCACGAACATCGAGCGGTAGGCCGAGCGCGAGAGCAGGTGCTCGTAGTTCTGCACCCCGACCCAGTCGAAGCCGGCGCGGCCCAGGCTGTAGTCGGTGAAGGACAGGACGCCCGCCATCAGGATGGGCACGATCAGGATCACCAGCATCAGGACGATGGCCGGCAGGGTGAACAGGACGCCGGTGCGCGCGCGGCTGGCCTCGGGCGTGTCGGCGCGGACGGCCGGGCGCGCCAGCCGCGGTAACCGGGGCAGCAGGGAGGGGGCCTTCAGGCTGGCGTCAGACATGGGCGGCCCGCCTTTCCTCGCCCAGGTCGGGGGCGATCCCCTGCTCGGGTTTGATCCCCGACGCGGGTGTGGTTTGCGGCGTCCGGTCCAGCAGGCGTGTCTCCACGGCCTTGCCGTCATTGTCGAAGGCCAGGGCGCGGTCCCGGCGGAAGCTCAGGTGCACGGACTGACCCACGGCCAGCTGCGGCAGCAGGGCCGCGTCGGCGCGCAGGGTGGCCGGCGCGTCGCAGCCCTGCAGGCGCAGCTGGACATAGAGTTCCGGACCCAGGTTCTCCAGGTGCAGGATCTCGCCCGTGAAGTCCGCCGGTTCGCGGGACAGGTGGAGGCCTTCCGGGCGGACGCCGAGCTGGCTGGCCCGGACCTCCGCCCCGCGCACCGCCATCCGCGTTTCCGTGCCCAGGCAGGCGATGCTGCCGTCGGCGGCGGTCGCGGCGGGCAGGATGTTGATCTTGGGCGAGCCGATGAACTCCGCCACGCGGATGTCGGCCGGGCGCTCGTAGACCTCGCTGGGGGCGCCGACCTGAAGCAGTTCGCCGTCCAGCATGACGGCGATGCGGTCGGACATGGTCATGGCCTCGACCTGGTCGTGGGTGACATAGATGAAGGTGGCGCCGAGCCAGCGGTGCAGCTGGGCGATTTCGGCGCGCATGTGCACCCTGAGCTTGGCGTCCAGGTTGGACAGCGGCTCGTCCAGCAGGAAGGCCGCCGGCTCGCGCACCAGGGCGCGGCCCACGGCGACGCGCTGGCGCTGGCCGCCGGAAAGCTGCCCCGGCTTGCGGCCAAGCAGGTGGGTAATGTCCAGCATTTCGGCGGCGCGCGCGACCTGGGCGTGGATGGCGCGGCGCCGGCCGCGCGCGCCGGGCAGGAAGGGGCCGATGACGGGCAGGCGCTGCAGGGCGTTCAGCTGGCGCATGTTCAGCGGCACGGCGATGTTCTCGCCGACGCTGAGATGCGGATAGAGCGCATAGGACTGAAAGACCATGGAGAGATTGCGATCGGCGGCGCGCACGCCGTCCACCCGCTGCTCGTCGATCTCGAACCGGCCGCTGTCCTGGGTTTCCAGGCCGGCGATGATGCGCAGCAGGGTGGATTTGCCGCAGCCCGAGGGGCCGACCAGGGAAACGAACTCGCCGTCGGCGATGTCCAGGCTGACCCCGGTCAAGACCCGGGTCTCGCCGAAGGATTTGCGGATATCCTTGAGGTGCAGTCGCGCCATGCTCTTCCGATCTCCTTGAAGTTTCGGGGACCCTAAAGCACAGGCTTGACAGCTCTATTACAGATATAGGTAAAACCTTCAGGCCAAGGTGCCTTTCACTTCACCCGCCGGGATTGCGTCCATCATGGCCCTGACATCCGCGCGCATCCGCGCCCTGAACGCCGTATACGAGACCGGCAGTTTCTCCGCTGCCGCCAAGCGGCTGGAGATCTCGCAGCCCTCGGCGGCGCAGCTGGTGCGCGACCTGGAACGGGACTTTGCGGTGCAGCTGTTCGACCGCCGGGGCAACGGCCTGAACCCCACCGCGCTGTGCCAGCGGCTCTATGCCGTGACCGCCGGCATGCAGGAGCGCGAGAGCGAGGCGACCCGCATCCTGATGCAGCATCGCGAACTGAAGGAGGGGCAGCTGCGCATCGGCCTGGGCAACTCGATGCCCGGGATGACCTATATCGGCGCCTTCCAGCGGGCCTATCCGGGGGTGCAGGTGCAGGTCGAGATGGGCAGCTGGAGTCGCATCCTGAACGCCGTGGTGGACCAGCGCGTGGATGTTGCCATCCTGCCGGACGTGCCCGACGACGGCCGCTTCCGCCGCCAGGTCTGCCTGAACCAGGGAGTCGTGGCGCTGGTGCATCCCAATCATGCACTGGCGCGCCGCCAGGCGGTGTCCTGCCGCGAGCTGGCCAACCACCACCTGATCTTCCGCAGCGCCGGCTCGTCCACCCAGCGCGTGGTGGACAAGGCCTTTCGCAGCGTCGATCTCACCCCGCGACCGGCCATGATCCTGGACACCCGCGACGGCGTCTTCGAGGCCGTGGCCAACAACCTGGGCATCGGCTTCATGTGGGAGCACGGCTCCAGCCGCCAGGACCAGATCCGCAAGCTGAGCGTCCTGGAAATGGCCGACAAGCGCCCGGAATACGTCTTCGCCCTGCAGAACCGCTCCAGCGTGATGGTCAACCTGTTCTTCGACGTGCTGAAGATCAGCTGAGCGGATAAGACGTGACGTGAGCGCCGTCCCGTGCCCCGCCATGTCCCGAGAATTGTCACGAAATCCGCCCGGCTCTTGGGTCCGGAAGGTGTTGTTCGCGTTCCCGGAGGGGCCATCTGTCTAGGGGACTTGCGAAGGCGCCGGCCTTTCCGCCCGCTGATTCCGGGCGGGGCCGGCCGCCCCTGAAGACCAACGCGGAGACGAACCAATGGCACAGTCGCGCAACGACGGCGGCGCGCAAGAGGCCGCCCTCTATCGCATGGTCATGGAGGATCATGTCTGCCCCTTCGGGCTGAAGGCCAAGGACCTGCTGGAACGCGAAGGCTATTCCGTCGAGGACCACTGGCTGACCACGCGCGAAGAGACGGACGCCTTTCAGGACAAGCATGACGTGGAGACCACGCCCCAGGTCTTCATCGACGGCGCGCGTGTCGGCGGCTATGACGAACTGCGCGTGCACCTGGGCAAGGACAGCGCAGAGGAAGCGGAGGACGAGACCAGTTATAAGCCGATCATCGCGCTGTTCTCCCTTGGCCTGCTGATGGCGCTGGCCGTCAGCCACCTGTCACCCGAGGCGATTATCTCGCTGCGCACGCTGGAGCTGTTCATCGCCATCTCCATGTGCCTGCTGGGCCTGCAGAAGCTGCAGGACGTGGAAAGCTTCAGCACGATGTTCCTGAACTACGACCTGCTGGCCCAGCGACAGGTGCGCTATGCCTATTTCTATCCCTTTGCCGAGACCGCGGCCGGTGTGCTGATGATCGCGGGCGTCCTCATCTGGATCGCGGCGCCGCTGGCGCTCTTCATCGGGGCCGTTGGGGCCGCCTCGGTCTTCAAGGCGGTCTATATCGACAAGCGCGAACTGAAATGCGCCTGTGTCGGCGGCAGCAGCAAGGTGCCGCTGGGCTTCATCTCGCTGACCGAGAACCTGATGATGGTGCTGATGGCGATCTGGATGCCGATCCGGATGTTCGTGCTGGGCTGACGGACGTCTTGCCCGTCAGGATCCCTGCTTCCCCTCGGCCAGGATCATCTCGGCATCTCGTGGAATCGATAGGTGTAGCCACCAGTCTTCAAACTTTTTTCACGGAGCTATTTGCGTCCCATATCTCCTGCCATGCAGCAAATTCGGAAGGCCTGATCCGATAGCGCGCATAGTTTCCGTCATGCAATGCCAGAAGTTCATTTTCAGCCATTTCGCGGAATCGCTCCTGCTCGGCCACTTCCACATTCTCCCTGGCAAACGTGTTTATGTGAGCGAGCGCAGCTTTCCGCCCCATGCCTTCCTTAACGATTTCGCCAACGATTGTTCGAAGGGCGTCTCGATAGTGCATACGGAAAGAATCGGGTTCGCCCAGCGATTGCCGGACGGCCGCATACCGGGCGGCAGAGCGCTCATAAGCCCAGATGAACACGTCCTTCAAAAGCGAGATACGGTTCAACTCGTACACGGCAAGCATGGCATCCGTATAGATGTCGCGGGGCACATCGATGAATGACAATGGTGTAAGGTTGTTCTTGATAAGCGGAATATTGGCCGCGAGTCGCGAGACCCGCTTGTTCACATCGTCAAAGGGCTGAAGGTAGGGCAATTGTACCATGAAGAAGAAAGCCTGTTCGAAGGGGTTTTCGATAGCTGAAGTGGTTGCAAGCAGCGTATCGAAACATTCTTCGATGAGGTGCGGGACTTCGAGTGGATAGAAGGTCGAACGCTCAATTCCAACAGCCATATGACGTAGCCGTCCTGTGGCCGTCTGGTCTGGTAAGAGGTTGTTGGCAAGCATCGCATGAAGGTTGAGAATCGTATGGCGATTGAATTCGATCTCGTTGGCCCCGTTGACCAAAAATTCGATGGCGTCCTTGTGATTGAGGATCATCTGGGCTTCCAGGCGGTCACGTCCTTCGGCCTCTTCGCCAAATTCAAGTAGGCGCCTGGTATCGAGCAATGAGTAGGTGTTGCCTTCCAGACGGCTGGAGTTCCAGGATAGGTCAATCAGAAGCCGGTTGAGAATTTGCTTGGCATATGTCCCGGCCGGTTGCCCGGAGACGGTTGGTTTGCCGACTTTGGCCAAGTGTGCTCGCTCGTTTTCTGACAAATAGAAACTTAGATTGGGGCGGTAGGTATCGAGAAACTCTCGTCTATAGCCAACGGGGTTTCTCACTTCGGGGGGCTGATGGAGATGCTCCCGCGTTGTGCGGCTTTCTTTCGAGAGGGGTACGGTATACGCGCCTCCGGCTTCCGCGTGGGTAGCAATCATCTCAATCTGTTGTTCCACGGCCGGAGGTTGGTATTTCGTCCAACGCCGCTCGCCTCTGCTAACAAGCCGCCCGTCTTTCACAAGGCGCTGCAATCGGTATTGAAGAGTTCGCCGGGGCAGGTGCGTCTGCAAGGCCTTAGCGATCTCCTGCGCTGTGACCCCCTCGGGATGGCGCCTTACTATGTCTTCTATCGCTTTCAACTCCTTTTCAGGAATCAGCCTTGCCACTTGGAACCTCTTTTAGCATCGTTTCTATGCGCAATTAAATTTATCCAAGCGCAATAATAAAGTCTATGCGCAATATTTATTGCGCATAGATGGGTTTTATTGCGCAAGGAACTCTATGCGCAATAACTGGCACGATTGGTTCCTGGGTGATCAATATCCCAATACCCTCAGCCCTTCCCCTCGGCCAGGATCATCTCCGCCGCCTTCTCGGCGATCATCATGGTGGGCGAATTGGTGTTGCCCGAGGTGATGGTCGGCATCACCGAGGCGTCGACGACACGCAGGCCTTTCACGCCGCGCACCTTCAGTTCCGCATCCAGCACCGCCTGAGGGTCGTTGTCCGGGCCCATCTTCGCGGTGCCCACGGGGTGGAAGATGGTGGTGCCGATGTCGCCGGCCGCCCTGGCAAGCTCTTCGTCCGAGGTCAGTTCCGCCCCCGGCTTGATCTCCTGCGGCTGGAATTCCGCCAGGGGCGGGGCCGCCGCCAGCTGTCGGGCCAGGCGCAGGGCCTTCACCGCAACCTGTCGGTCCTGTTCGGTGGAGAGGTAGTTGGGGCGGATCACCGGCTTGTCCCGGGGGTCGGCGGAGCCGGCGTGGATGCTGCCGCGGCTGGTCGGGTTCAGGTTGCACACACTGGCCGTGAAGGCCGGGAAGCGGTGCAGGGCATCGCCGAACTTGTCCAGCGATAGCGGCTGGATGTGGAACTCCAGGTCCGGCGTTTCCAGCTCGGGCGACGAGCGGGTGAAGATGCCCAGCTGCGAGGGCGCCATGGTCAGCGGGCCGCGCCGGCGCAGCAGGTAGTCCAGGCCCATCAGCGCACGCTTCCAGGGGCGGTGATAGTCCTCGTTCAGGGTGCGCACGCCGGAAACCCGGAAGACGGGCCGGAGCTGCAGGTGATCCTGAAGGTTCTCGCCCACGCCTGGCGCCCCCTGGATGGTGTCGATCCCGAGGGAGGCCAGGTACTCGGGGTTACCGATGCCCGAGAGCTCGAGCAGCTGCGGCGAGCAGACGGAACCCGCCGACAGCAGGACCTCGCCCGCCGCCTGGGCGGTCCAGCGCTTGCCGCCACGCGAGAAGGTGACGCCCGTGGCCCGGCGCTCGGCGTCGATCTCGATGCGCTCGACTTGCGCCTCGGTGACCAGCTGCAGGTTGGGGCGCTTGAGCACGGGTTTGAGGAAGCCGCGGGCCGCGCTCCAGCGCCGGCCGCGCTTCTGGTTCACCTGGAAATAGCTGGCGCCCTCGTTGTTGCCGCTGTTGAAATCCTCGACCCTGGGGATGCCCAGAGCCTCGGCTGCGTCCTGGACGCGGTCCAGGATCTGCCAGCGCATGCGGGGGTAGTCCACGTGCCACTCGCCGCCCGCGCGATGGTGGTCGTTCATGGGGCGGACGTGGTCCTCCATCTTCAGAAAATACGGCAGCACGTCGTCCCAGCCCCAGCCGGGCAGGCCCTGCTGGCGCCAGCCGTCATAGTCCTGCGCCTGGCCGCGCATGTAGATCATGGCGTTGATGGCGGAACAGCCGCCGATCACCTTGCCGCGGGGATAGGCCAGGCTGCGCCCGTTGAGCCCGGGATCCTCCTGGGTGCGGAACATCCAGTCGGCGCGCGGGTTGCCGATGGCGAAGAGGTAGCCCACTGGGATGTGGAACCAGATCCAGTCGTCCTGCCCGCCGGCCTCCAGCAGCAGGACGCGCTTGTCCGGGTCGGCCGAGAGCCGGTTGGCCAGCACGCAGCCGGCCGAGCCGGCGCCGATGATGACGTAGTCGAAATTGCCGAAGCTTTCGGGCTGGTGCTCCACGGGGCTCCCCTCCAGACGTTGTTCGCCTTGTCGTTCCTGTGCGGCCAGTGGCCTGGCGCACAGCAGCCTATCACAGCTGCCTGTCGGGGAAATCCGTCACGCGGCTTTAGGGCACGATCACCAGCAGCAGGAAACGGAAAGATGAAGAGAGCAGTTGTTGTACCCCCATTGAGGTAGTGTGCAGGTAAGACCTGGCAAAAACGCAAGCCAACAGGCTCTAGCGTATTACGGGTATGAACGACAAGTCCCGGCACCTGTCGGGCGCCCTCCCTTTCGGAGACTCGCGTCAGGCGTGCTGCTGGCGTACAATGCATGTCTGGGAACAGGAAGTTCCAACCCGGAAGATCGCCGATCTGTCGCGTGACTTCCATTTAGGAGGTGTGGGGCATGGGAATATCAACGGACCTCTCCACGGTAAAAAGCGAGCGCGTACGACGCGTCTATGACTACTGGAACGGCCTGCGCGGGGCGCGCTTCGCCCCCACCCGGGCCGAGATCGATCCCGCGGAGTTGTGCGACCTCTTGCCCTGGATCGTCCTAGTGGACATAGAGCCCCGGCCCTTTCGCGTGCGCTATCGCCTGGTGGGAACCCAGGTGGTCGAGGTCAGCGGCTTCGACTTTACCGGCCGCTACCTGGACGAACTGGAATTCGTCTCGCTGGAAGGTGAGTTCGAGAACAGCTATCAGAGAGTCTGGCGTGAAAAGGTGCCGGCCTATGTACGGCCCTTCTGGCCCTTCGATTCCGAAATGAAGACCCGCTATGACCTGGGGATCTTCCCCCTGTCCGATGACAAGCAGACGGTTACACGGGCCCTGGCCATAGAGGGTTACGAGGAAATCGAGAAAAACCCACGGGTCCAGCAGCGGAATTACGGTTGGCAGCAGCGCCGCGCGATCCTCTGACTGTGGTTTTCCGCGCGCGAGACAGCCGTCTGCTGGCTTCAGGTATGACTGGAACCTGGGAGATGGACAATGTTCAGGGACCGTGAAGAGGCGGGGACACGCCTGGCCGAGGCACTGCAGGACCTGCAGGGGCAGGATGTGGTGGTCTTGGCCCTGCCACGCGGTGGGGTGCCCGTGGCTGCGGTTATCGCCGCGGCGCTGAAGGCGCCCCTGGGGGTGCTGATGGTGCGCAAGATCGGCGTGCCGAGACAGCCGGAACTGGCCGTTGCGGCCCTGGTGGATGCCGCCGGGGAGCAAGACTTTGGGGAACAATCCGGAGACGAGGCTGCGAATTTGCAATTGCTGCGCAACGAGGCCCTGATCCGCCAGCTGGGAATTCCTGAAGCGCATATCGAGGCGGAAGCCACGCGTGCGGGAGAGGAAATTGCCCGGCGACGCGCCCTGTACGGCGGGCAGGGCTGGCGCGGCCGACTGGAAGGACGGCAGGTGATCCTGGTGGATGACGGTGTGGCCACCGGCCTGACGGCCATGGCCGCATTGCAGGCCCTGCGTGTGCGGAAGCCGGCACGGCTGGTCCTGGCCGTACCCGTCGCGGCGCCGGATGTGGCCGCCGAGCTGGCACGGCTGGTGGATCGCACGGTGATCCTGGAACAGCCCCAGGACCTGGGTGCGGTCAGCCTGTGGTATCGGCGCTTCGACCAGGTCGATGACGAGACTGTGGGCCGCCTGCTGCAGGCAGCCGACCGGCGTCTGAGCGGCGACGATACAGCAGGCTGACAGGAAAAGTGGGCGGGGCTTAACCTGCGTCAATGCCAGTCCGTCCGGTGCCTCTATAACCGGGGCAAATGCTGAAGCACAGGTTAATGGAAAACACTGCGGATCGGTTGCCCGTCCTGTCGCATCAACAGCAGCCACCCCTATAGCCCAGAGAGGAGACGCCGGGATGAAAAGCCGGACGGATACCGCCTTATCCTTTCCACCCTATCCCTGCATGCCGGAGCCGCGCGTCGGACCTGTCGGACGATGCAACGTTTCCGCAGTTTCGTCAGGCACGTGACCTGATGGAAGCCGGCCTGCCCGATACGGAAATTGCCGCGCGCCTGGATATTGCCGAGGCCCGGATTTCAGCGCTGCGGCGCTATTACGGCCTGCATCGCAACTGAAGATCGACAGGTCCAATCGAAAGCAGACAGAAAGGGATGACAGTCAAGATGAAAAAGAACACGACGACCTCCGGCACCGAAACGGAGAATCCAGCCGAGGCGATGGCCGCCATGAACGGCCAGGTGACAGAGGCCATGATGAGCGCCACGGACAACTGCCTGAAGAACATGGCCATCTGGCAGAGAGAGGTGGCCGATTTCACGGCCCGGCGCATGAAGACGAACAGCACGCTGCTGCGCTCTCTGCCAGGCTGCGCAAACTGGGATGATGTCGTGTCCCTGCAGCAGGGTTGGATGAGAACAGCGGGTGAGGACTACATTGACGAGACTGGACGGCTAATGAGTTTGAGCCAGCGCCTGATGGATGGCCTCTATGCCGCGACAGTCCGGGACGCAGACCGTACAAGCAAGTCGCGCAGCGTTCAGGATGCAGACCAAGACAGCAAGTCGTCAGGGGAATAGGTCGAGCTTTCTGGCATGCAAGGCAGGAATGGGCGGACTGCAGAGGTTGGTGTTGGACGTTTCCAGGGGGCGCTCAGCCGTAAGAGGGCTGAGCGCTGAACCTGGCTAACGCCCTGCATCGCAGTTCCGTCCTTCCTTGCCATCATGTCCAGCGCCTGAACTGACATTGGATAGCAGAACAAAACACGAGCGGGTCGTCGTTCGTACCGGCCCCAACCCCAGGGAGACTGACAATGAGCATGTTGAAAGTGATCGAGGTTCTGGCGGAATCCGAAAAGAGCTGGGAGGACGCGGCGCAGAAGGCCGTAACCCAGGCCAGCGAGAGCGTGCGCGGTATTCGGTCCATCTACATCAAGGAGCTTGAGGCGACTGTCGAGGATAACCGGATCAGCCGCTACCGCATCAATGCCAAGCTGTCCTTCTCACTAGAGGAAGAGTGATATCCCAATGGAGGTGTTCGAGACCACTCGGCAGACCACCGGTCACTGGTTGAAGCTTGTCATGGAAGAACTGGGTACCGAGGACCGGCATCGGGCCTATCTGGCCCTGCGCGCAACGCTGCATGCCTTGCGCGATCGACTTAGCCCGCAATCCACGGCGGCCCTGTCCGCACAGCTGCCGATGCTGGTTCGCGGCTTCTATTACGAAGGCTGGAATCCCGAGGGCAAGCCGGAGCTTCACAGGACCAGGGCAGAATTCCTGGAGCCTGTGCGCAAAGCCTTTGCAAATGATGATTCGGTTGATCCGGAAGAGGTCGCCCAGGCCGTCTTCCGCGTTCTGAGCCAGCAGATCAGCCCGGGTGAGATCAGCAGACTGGTGCGTCAGTTTCCCGAAGACCTGCGCACACTCTGGCCTCAGGAGAAGAGGGATGCCGCTGCCGTTTATACGGCTCCCTCCAGAAAACCGGGGCCGGCCGGGAAGCCAGGAAGTGAGAAGCGCGCTGGCTGACGCAGTTAAGCTTGGGTGAACCCTGACCAGGGGCAAGGCCCGAGGACGCTGTTGCGCGACTTCAGTTGTGCAGGGCCATGCGGCGGCGAACCGCCTTTTCGACCTCCAGTACCACCAGAATGCCGATCCCGCAGGCAATCACAAGCAGGCCGTCGTGAAAGTCGACGGGACGTGTGTCGAAGATCGTCTGCATGAAGGGGGCATAGGTGAAAAGCAGCTGTAGCAGGAAGATTCCGGCCACCGACAGCAGGACCGCGGGCGTGCCCATCAGGCCTTGCAGGCTGAAGGAGGTGCGGTGCAGGAAGCGGATGGAGAAGAGGTAGAAGATCTCCATGACCACCAGGGTGTTGATGGCCAGCGTGCGCGCCTCCTCAACAGCGGCACCGCGCTGGATGGCCAGTTCGAACATGCCGAAGATGCCCAGAAGAAACAGCAGCGAGACGAAGAGCACGCGCCAGGCCAGGAAACCCGAGAGGATCGGTTCGGAGGCAGGCCGCGGCGGGCGCTTCATCACGTCGGGTTCCGTCGGTTCGAAGGCAAGTGCCAGCGCCAGGCCGATGGAACTGACCATGTTGACCCAGAGAATCTGAAGGGGCGTGACCGGCATTGTGGCGCCGGTCAGGATGGCGATGACGATACCCAGGGATTCCCCGCCGTTGACCGGCAACAGGAAGGCAATGGCCTTCTTCAGGTTGTCATAGACCGTGCGGCCTTCACGCACGGCATGAGCGATGGAGGCGAAGTTGTCGTCGGCCAGGACCATGGCGGCCGCTTCACGGGCGGCTTCGGTGCCCTTCTTGCCCATGGCGATGCCGACGTCGGCGCGCTTCAGGGCCGGAGCGTCGTTGGCGCCGTCGCCGGTCATGGCGACGATGCGGCCCTGGGCCTGCAGTGCCTCGACCAGCCGCAGTTTGTTCTCGGGTGTCGTGCGGGCGAAGACATCGCTCTCTTCCAGGACCTGCTCAAGCTCTTCTTCCGGCAACTGGTCCAGGTCCCGCCCGGTCACGATCTTCTGAGTGTTGGGCAGGCCAAACTGTTCGGCGATCGCCCGAGCGGTGGCCGGATGGTCGCCGGTGATCATCTTGACGCTGATGCCCGCTTCGCGGCACTCGGCTACAGCCTTCAGGGCCTCGTCGCGCGGTGGATCGATCAGGCCGGTCAGGCCAAGGAAGACCAGGCCCTGTTCCAGGTCGGCTTCATCCAGGCTGTTGCTGCCGGTGCTTGGGGTCATGCGGGCCATGGCAATGACACGTTGGCCGGCCGTGGCCATTTCGTGCGCCCTGTCATGCCATACCGCAGGGTCGAAGGCTTCCTCTTGCCCATCCTGCAGCTGGGTGCGGCACATCTCCAGGATGCGCTCGGGCGCGCCTTTTACATAGACCACCGGCTGGCCGTTGTCGGCCCTGTGCAGGGTTGCCATGTAACGCCGGCCCGAATCGAAGGGGATGTAGTCCAGGCGCGGATGGCGGCCGCGTTCCTGTCCATAGTCCAAGCCCGCCTTGGCCGCGGCCACGAGCAGGGCGCCTTCCATGGGGTCGCCGCCGATGTTCCAGCCCTCATCTGCTTCGTGCAGGTCGGAATCGCTGCACAGCAGGCCGGCGCGCAGGGCCTCCAGGCTGGCGTCGTGATCCGTGGCCTGCACTTCCTGGCCATTGCGATGGAAGGCTCCGTCCGGTTCATAACCCGTGCCCGAGATCTCCAGACGGTGGTCCGCCGTTTCAAGCGTGCGCAGGGTCATCTCGTTTCGGGTGAGGGTGCCGGTCTTGTCCGAGCAGATGACGGAGAGCGCGCCCAGGGTCTCGACGGCAGGCAGGTGGCGAATGATGGCATTGCGCCTGGCCATGCGCTGAACGCCTATGGCCAGCGTGATGGTCAGGACCGTGGGCAGTCCCTCGGGAATGGCGGCCACGGTCAGGCTGACCACTGAAATGAAGATGGTGGCCAGCTCGTAGTCGCGCAGGAAATAGCCGTAAAGGAAAACCAGACCGGACAGCGACAGGATCAGGAAGGTCAGCAGGTGTGCAAACCGCGCCATCTGCCGCAGCAGGGGTGTGGTCAGGCTCTGTACCTCGGACAGCAGTCGGCCGATGCGCCCGATCTCGCTGTCCGCGCCCGTGGCCACGACGACACCGGTGCCCTGGCCGGCGGTGACCAGCGTGCTGGCGTAGCCCATGGAGCTTCGCTCGGCGAGCGGACAGTCGGCGTCCACCGGGGCGCTGTCCTTCGATACAGGTGTTGATTCCCCCGTCAGCGCGGCTTCCTGCACCTGCAGGTTCTTCACCTCCAGCAGGCGCAGGTCGGCGGGGATACGCGCGCCGCTTTCCAGCAGGACGATGTCGCCCGGCACCAGCTCCGCGGCGGGCAGGGACCGGCGCTGTCCATCGCGGATGACGGAGGCCTTTGGAGCCAGCATATCGCTGATCGCGCTCAGGGCCTTCTCGGCCTTGTTCTCCTGCAAGAAGCCGATGACGACATTCAGCAGGACCACAGCCAGGATGACCTGGGTATCCAGCCAGTGCCCCATGGCCGCGGTGATGCCGGCTGCGGCCAGCAGGACATAGATAAGGGTGTTGTTGAACTGTCGCAGCAGGCGCTGGAGCGTCGTGGTGCCCGGCTGGCTTTCCAGGCGGTTGGGCCCGTGGCGGTCCAGGCGCGCGGCGGCCTCCTGCGTGTCCAATCCCTGTGTCCGGCTGTCCAGCTGTTGCAGGACGGCTTCGCCGGGCAGCTGGTGCCAAGTGCTGTCACTGTTGGCATTGTTGGCCGGTGGTCGACTGGTTTCCGCCATTCCCCGCTCCCTCACGCATTGCGGCAGCAGTCTACAGGCTTTGCCAGCAGATGTTAGGGCTCACTTTGTCACGGGAGTCTATCCCGAAAGCGTAATTGAAATGCATTGTAATGCATTGTTCAGCACACGAATTGTATGCTTCAACCAGATGTCACGAATAGGCTTCGCGGCATCCATTGGGAGCGCCGTGATGACCGTTGTTACCTGGCAAGCCGGCTGTTCCTCATGCCACTTGCGTGACTTTGGGCTTTGTCAGGCCGTACAGAGCCCTCAGGAGATTGCCTGTCTGCAATCGGTGCGACAGCCAGCCCGTTTCTACCCGACGGGCGCCACCGTCTTTTCCCAGGGCAGCCATGCTGTTCCCCTCTACAACATACTGAGCGGCTGGCTTTTTTCCTATCAACTGCTGCACGACGGGCGCCGGCAGATTCTGCAGTTCCTGCTGCCCGGCGATGTGGCCGGCCTGGATGATGACGGCCGCGAGGGCGTGAGCCATGGCCTGGAAACCCTTTGTGAGAGCGTACTTTGTGCTGTTCCCCGCGATGTGTTCCGACGGCTGAGCGATTGCTGCCCTGCGGTGGCTGAGCGTTCGCGCCAGATGATGGTGCGTGACATGAACCTGCTTTATGAACATGTGGCCAGTCTGGGGCGTCGCACGGCACGTGAGCGTGTTGCCTATCTGCTGCTTGAACTCGCAGTGCGCAGTTGCCGTTCGACACGCCTGATCAACGGTATGAGCCTTGGGATGCCGCTCACTCAGCCGATCCTGGCAGATGCTCTGGGTCTGACGGCTATTCACGTCAACCGTGTGCTGCGTGAACTGCGTGAGCAGGGCATTCTGGAGCTGTCCCGCAAGCGCCTGACGATCCTGGATATCGAGCGCCTGACACGTCTGGTCGCTTCGTCAGAAGGCTTGCTGGACCTCTGGTCCGGTAGGCCTGCCAGGGCGCCCAGCCTTGCATCCGAAGAGGGTAACGTGGCGGCACAGGGAAGCAGGCGATGAATCTCGACCGGCTCTTAACATGGAGCAACGAATGGCTGCGTGCGGCTGGCTAGCGTGGGGTGTCATGCAACGGTTCAAGGGAACCGCAACAAGGGAATGGAAATGATGTCGATTGGAAGCCTAATACCGCATCGTCGTTGGGAAGCCAGCCGTGAAGGCCGAGAAGGCCGCGGCTTCGAACCATCAGCCTTCTGGCGCGACATGGAGCGCATGTTCGATGATTTTCTCTCGCGCAGCAATTTTTCGGGCGGTGAAGAGGAGTCCGCGGCGCCGCGGGCCCTGATGCCGCCCATGGACGTGCGCGAGGAAGATGATGCCTACGAGATCCTGGCTGACATGCCGGGTGTAAATGCCAAGGAGCTGGAGGTTTCGCTCAGCAATGGCATGCTGCATATCGTTGGTCGACCGAAACCCAAAGAAACGAAGGAAGAGAAGAACGGCCAGATACTCAGATACGAGCGCAGTCATGGTTGGTTCGAACGTAGCTTTACCTTGCCGCCCGAAGTTGATGCCGAGAAGATCAAGGCCGAGCTGAAGGACGGGGTGCTGCACCTGAGCCTGCCCAAGAGCGAGAAAGCGCGCAAGGAAGCGCGCCAGATTCCCATCAATGCATCCTGACCCAATGGAGCGATCATGTCGGACAAGCTCTGGATCGTCGTAGCCGATGGCGCTTCGGCTCGTATCATGCGCCCGCGCTTGAGGGGGGAGGGTTTTGTCATTATCCATCGCATGAACGGACAGCGGGCACGCAAGCATTCCGCGGAACTCGGTGATCAGCCGCCGGGACGCAGCTACGAGAGTGCTTCGGTCCTGCGTCATGCCGTGGAGCCACGTTCGGATCCGCAGCAGAAGGAAAAGGAACGCTTCGTGCGCCGCCTGGCCGACAGGCTGAACCGCGCGGCAAAGGACAAAGCCTTCGATGCCCTGACTTTGGTCGCCCCCTCGGGCGTGTCACGGCAACTGCAGGACCAATTCGAAAGCAGCTGTCGCGCGCGTCTGAAGGAAGTGCGCGCGAAGGACCTGGTCTGGGTTCCGGACAGCGAGCTCTTCAGCCATCTGGGTGATTTGAAGGGACTGCCCCGCAAGAAACGCCTTGCGCGTCGTCACAGTCCGGGCCAGGCAGTGGAAAGCCTGTAACCGGGCATTCCATTGCGCTGTTGCAGAAGGCTATTGCAGGTTTTCGAAGAAGGCCTGCAGGTCCTCTTCCTGTTGGCTGTCGAAGAAGAAGGGCGGCAGGCTGGCATGCACCGGGCCGGCACCAGCCTGAACCGTGGTAAGATAGTCCAGGCTCATGCGGCTGTTGTTCGCCATTTCCTCGGCACTGATGGGGGCGTCCTGGGGGCGACCCCAGCTGTCCTCGATCTCGTGGCAGGAGCCACAGCGTTGCTGGAACAGCGTGCGTCCCCGTTCGGCATCGCCGTAGACCGATTGGGACTGGGCCCTGGCAACAGGTGCATCCACCTGGAGCATGAGGCCGGCGATTGCGGTGAGCGCAGCCAGGAAGGCGCCAAGGCAGAGGCCGTGCCGGATCATTTTCTTGCATCCCGTAATCTGCCGTCTTCGCCGAATGGCGTTTTTGGCATCTCCGATCATCATGCACCCCCCGTCACGCTTGTCGAGGGTGCGTAAGAAGTAACCCGGAGGCAGAGGTCTGGCTATATCGGTTGGATCAATGTCTCGGCCAGCAGTTCCTGGAATATCTGCTGGAGATCGTTTTCCAGTCGTGACGCTTCGACATCGGGAAAGGCGGTCCGGAAGGTTTCCACAGCCTCGTCCAGGCTGATGGGAACGGCCAGCAGGCCCCAGAGACTGGCGCCCATGGGGTTCAGTCTGTGGATGGCGCCCGTAGCCTGATGGCTGAGGAAGAGGTTTCCGTCCAGGCGCTGGGCCTTGACGCCCGCCGTCTGGACATAGGGGTGCCCACGCGGAATTTCGGGCAGGCGGATGGCCAAGCCCTCCCCCTGTTCCTCCTTTTGTGCGGTCAGGGTGGGGCGGTGGATGGGGTCCGACCCCGGGCCGGAAGCGGCCGTGACCCTGGCCACGCGGCTGCCGGCGGCCACTGCCTGGTCCTGGCTGAAGTGGGCCTGCAGGCAGGCGCTCGCCTCCTTCAGGTCGGCATAACGAAGGCTGTAGGTCGGCAGGCTTTCGGCCAGCTTGCGACAGCGCTCCAGGACATCGTCGCTCGAGGCGTCCCGGGCCAGGTATTGGGCGGCCAGATGGTGCAGGCCTTCGCTGTCCGGCAGCCTTTCCAGGCGGCATTCGCCTGAATTTCTGCGATCCAGAAGCACGATGGCCGTGAGCGGCGCCTGTTCTCCATGGCGCGCCAGGTTCGAAAGCGCCGGCGAGAGATAGAGATAGTCATCATCGCGGGCGCCACTGTTGTGCCGGATGAAGTCATGGAGATCGTTGCTGATCGCTGCCGGCAGGGGCCGGCGCAGTCGCGGGGCAAAACCATAGGCGGTTCCCCGATCATGGGCATCGAGGGCGATCAGGTCGTCGCCGTAAAGCCGGACTCCATCCAGCAGCAGTTGTGCCGACAAGGCGCTCTTGCCGGCCCGCTTCTCGGCCGGGAACAGGACGAGACCCTGTCCGAAAAGTGCTGCGGCGCCATGCAGGCCGAGCAGGCCGGGGTTGTCGACCAGGTGGCTTTCGATCAGGTCGACGGCCAGGGTGCAGACCGCTCCCACAAGGGTGTCGGATAACCAGGGGGTCTCGCGCCAGGGCACGCCGATTCCATACGCGCCGTCCAGCTTGTGCATGACCACGGCCGGTTCCTGCCCGGCCGCTTTCATCTCGGCTTCCGGCTGTTCCCGGAAAAACCAGCTTGGAGCGATTTCCCGCAGGGTCAGCGGGATTTCGGGGCAATCCACGAAAACCACTGGCCGCTGCATGTCCTGGAACAGGACTGTTTGCCTGGGCATGGCTTATCCCCTGCCTGCAAGCATCAGGTTTTCGACCACAGCTGTCGGCTCAGCTGCTGCCAAGCCGGATCCAGACTTCCCAGGGCAGGCGCTCACGATAGTGCCGACCATGGGCGTAACTGCCACGGCTTTGGCGACTTCGGCGGCTGCGATGATCGTGGTAATGATAGTGGCGGCTGCCACGACTGCCGCGGCTGCCGTAACCGTGTCGCGAGCGGCTGCCCGGTGAGGCCTGGGCCGAACTGAGGGTCAGCAGGCTGGGGGCCATGTAGGCAGCACCTGCTGTCAGGCCCAGCCTGGCGAGCATCCTGCGGCGTTCCTGGTCCGGGTTGTCCGTCCTGTCCGTCATTGTCTCTCCCCTATCTTCCGCCGTTGTTTACATACGACTATGTTTCGTTCCTTTCGTGGAGCAAAGAGCCTGCGGACGTCTTTCAGGCTGCTGACACGGATAGGACACAGACTGTGGTTTTCGGGGGGCAAAAGAAGACGCCCGCCCCGAATGTCGGAGCGGGCGAGGGGATCAGCAGAGAGTGCTGAGAACGGGTGTGCTTCGGACAGGGGATCAAGCGGCCTTGCGGCGGCTTTCGCTCTGTTCCAGCTCGCGGCCCAGGAAACGGGCGAGTTCGTCCATGCCGGACAGGCCTGCCTGTTCTTCGGCGCGGGTGTTGTAGTTGGTGTTGGTGTTGACGTCGTAGGTGAAGATCTCGCCTGCTTCGTTGCGAATGAACTCGATGCCGGAGACCTCGATTCCATTGGCGGCAAAGAAGGCCGCATAGCGGTCCAGGATCGGATCGTGGAAGCCTTCGATGATCCGGAACTTCTCCTGGGCAGCGCCGCTTTCCGCTTCACCAGCGGGGCAGAAGCCGAAATCCTGGCTGTCGCCATCGTCCGGCGGGATTTCGCAGACGTCGGCCGGGCAGAGGTCGAAGCCCTTGCTGGTGTCCACGCGCACGGCATAGAAGAAGCGACCGCCGATGAATTCGCAGCGCGTGATCGCCGGCTCTGCCGACCGGATGTACTGCTGGACCAGCCAGGTGCCGTCCAGGGGCGCTTCCGTGGCGGGGTCATCCAGGATGGTGGCCAGTTCGTCCAGGGACTGCACCAGCTGAACGCCGGCCCCGGTGCCACCGCGGTTGGGCTTCAGGATAAAGGGTGTTTCACCCAACTGGCGCGCCGCACGCAGCGTCGCTTCGCGGCCGACGGCGCCCAGGGTGCGTGGTGTGCGGATCCCTGCGGCCTCGAGCGCGGCGTATTGGGCCAGCTTGCTGACCTCCAGGTTCAGCGCGCGGCTGTTGTTGATCACACGGCGGCCATGCGCCTCAAGCCAGGGCAGTACGCTGGCCGTGAATTCCGGTGCAAAACGGTTGCCACGCGTGTGCGCCGAGGCACTCATGCGGCTGTAAAAGATGCCTTCGGGCGGTGTGCCGGTGGGGTCGAAGCCCTCGGCGGCAAAGCGATCCTCGGCCATATGCCAGGAGGCATAGGGCAGGTTGCGCGCTTCCAGCGCGGCAATCAGAGGATCGGTCCAGGCATCGTTTTCGTGGATCACGTGGATCTTAGACATTTCACTGTTCCATAGTGTGATTATGGGAATATCGACATATTCCACGTGAGGAATAGGGTACACTGACGCCGGCTTCAAGGAAATAACAAAATAGCTTGTGAGAATGCTCCCAAGTAGGCCATTATTAACATTTATAATATGTAAATAATGGCCTGTCGCCTTCACGGCAATTATCGGGAGAAAGGCGTATTATTGCAGGATGATCTCGCCGCGATGGGCCCGGCTGTCTCCCGCCGGAAGCAGGTTGATCGCAAGGCTGATGTGCTGCTTTGGAACACCGCGTTCCAGCATTTCCTGACGCAGGGCTTCCGCGCGTTCCAGGGCCAGATCCTTGGCAACCTTCTCACCACCGCTTTCGGGAGGGCGTTCCGGTGCATGGGCCGTGATGGATAGCCACTGCCCCGTCTGTAGCGCAAGCGCAGCGAAGCCGTCCAGGCGGCTTGTGTCGTCTTCCGGAATCTCGGCCTCTCGGCTATCGAACATGACGGCCAGGCGTACGGGCCGGGGATTGTCCATTTCGTTGGGCGTGGAACACCGCTCGTCGAAATCCGGATTCGCGCAGTAGCCTCTCAGGTCCACAGGGGTTTCTGACAGTGCCTGGCCGGACAGCAGCAACAGGGGAACGAATGCGCAGAAAACGGCAAGATTTCGCAGCTTCATGGAAAGGCCTATCTCTTTTCTTATGCCTGTTCGATATTGTGTGATCGGGACAGTCGCCTATTTTGATCGGGTCTGTAAAGGAGAAGGACAGCGATGAACAGTGCGCGCGAAGACGAACCGCAGCGGCTCGATACACGCGGATTGAAATGTCCGCTGCCGGTCCTGCGGGCCCGCAAGGCCATGAAGGAGGTTCCCGAGGGTGGCCTGCTGCGCGTGGAGTCGACGGACCCCGACTCCCTGCAGGATTTCCGAGCCTACTGTGAGAGCGCCGGGCACGAGCTGGTCGAGCAGCAGCAGGAGGACGGGCTGTTCATTCACCTGATCCGCAAGGCCGCCTGAAGCATTCCATCAATTCATCCGGAAAGGGACAGCACGCATGCCCATCGTTAACATGACCCTCATCAAGGGCCGCGAGCAGGAAGACCTCGAGAAGATGTTCATCGAGGTGACAGATGCCATCCACCGCACGCTCGGCGCGCCGAAGGAGAATATCCGCATCTGCGTCAACGAGGTCGAACCCCAGCATTTCGCCATTGCCGGCAAACCAAAGACAGGGCCTTCCTCGTAGGACCTGAGTTCTTCCGCTCAGTGCATTCAATTCTAGAGACTTTTTAACTTCTCTTTCACGTCTCTCGGCTCTCCTGTAGCCAGGACTTGAATATTCTGTTCGGTTGCCCTGGGGGCGCGGTATTGGACAAAAAGACTTGGGGGGAGTCAGAGTGCGCGCGAAGTTTGCCCAGTGCCATTCAGTGTTGTTGGCAGTGCTGCTGTCCCTGTCTGTGTTGTCCATCCAGGAGGCGGCCGCCTATGAAAGACATATCGTATCGGGTTCTGACGGCCGCGCGGTCTTCGAGGTGCGCATCTTTGATGCCGGGGATGGCGTCTTCCTGGAGGACGACGATGAAATTGATGAAGCCACCTGGAACTTGAGCGAAGCCCAGAAAAGCGAGGTTCTCTCGGCGATTGGCCAGTGGGCCGAGATCCTTGATCCCAAGCCCGGTCGCCTGCCGGCCGTCATAAACGTGGGGACCTATGAAGGCGAGAAGAACGCCTTCGGCGACAGTCCGCTGACCCAAGAGGGGGACCTCCTCCTCACCAGGCTCCAGAGAGTGCTGCAGGGCAGAAGTCCGGGCGATAATGATTTCAGCTATGACGGTGTCATGGCCTTTGGCAGCGAAGATGGGAGTGGCAGTGCTTTCCCCATCAGACCCAATGGACCCTCACCCCTGCCGACAGGCGCCGATGGCTTTCAGCTCTATGGCGTCGTGTTCCATGAGCTGGCGCATGCCCTGGGAGTCATGACGGCGGCGGAAGGCGGCGAGGTGGATGACGGTGTGGATATCGGGGAGGTGGCCTTCTTCCTGGATGAGGGCCTGACCCTGTGGGAAGTGGGCTTGCGGGACAGCAACGGGAATCCGGCGCGGCCCGGCCAGTTCGTCAAATGCGATCTGGATGATTGCTACCAGGGCGGCGAATGGGACGATGAAGATGCGACCGACCCCTTCGACCTGACCGAAGACACCGAGCGTGGAAGTGACATGGGCTATGTGACGGGCCCGCACATCCGTGAGGTCATGGAGGGTGGCCTGCCGGGCGTGCCTGTCCGCCTTGGTGGTCCCTTCAGCGAGATCGACGACAACTACATGAGTCATTCCGAGCTCGAACGCAGCCTGATGAGTCACCAACACTACCGTAACTACAACACTTTCATGGAGGCGGAACTGGCGGCCCTGCAGGACATGGGCTACGACATCGATCGGCGGAACTTCTTCGGTTATTCGATCTACGGCTCCGGCCGCGATATCGTGAACCGAAACGGCTACTTCCGGCGCAACGCCAGCGGCACGGCCTATCTGCCTGGCCAGTACAACAGGGCGACAATGGGTTTGGGCCTGCATATCTATGGCAGCAACAACAGTGTGGTGCAGGCCGCCGACCTGCTGACCGAAGGGGCTGGAGCTGCCGGTGTGCGGGTTGACGGGGAGGGCAACCGCCTGGTGATCGACGCGGGCACGTGGGTGCATGCCCATGGCGAGAACGGCCGGGGTGTCATGTTCGCCTATGGCAAGGACCATGAATTGATTCAGCGCGGCGAGGTGGAGGGCAGAGATATTGGCGTCAGCTTTGACTTCGGCGGCAATATGATGGGCAACGACCTCGAAAAGCATGGGTCCTGGATACGCACGGCCACAGACGAGGATGGTGATAGCTATGATTTGGAGCTATTGGACGAACTGAAGGGTCCTCTGGTCGAACGCTATGATCTGACGGGCCGCGTAGCTGGGTTCAAGAGGGAAGAGTCCGAGGACAGGTCTGAGCATAAGTGCAGGACAACGGAGCGCGGCTGCGCGATCTACATTTCCGACACGGCCCTGGTGGAGGAAATTAACGTCATGCGGGGGGCGCGCATTCAGGGAAACATCGTCTCGGAGTATGATGAGGTGGATGAGGATGGAGACCCGCGCCTGACGGAACTGACCTTTGGCCTGAAGCCCGACAGCCAGGGGCAGTCCAGTGGAAAGGCCGATCCGGATTTCCTTTTCCGCCATGACGGAAATATCCAGGGAGAAAGCAATCTGTCCCTGTCCTTCGAGGGTGGTTACAGCTCGCTCAACGGCGAGCAGGAAGTCTATGAGGTCGAGATTGCCGAGGGGGCGACCCTGGGCGGCAACAGCACCTACAGCCTGCACGATGGTGAATTTCTTAACGCTGGTCTGCTGGCGCCTGGTAACTCCATCGGTACCATCACCATCGAAGGTGACTACGTTCAGGATGCGAATGGAACGTTGAGCCTGGAGTTCAATTCCGCAGGTGAGTCCGACTTTTTGGACGTGGAGGGCGATGCCACCCTGGATGGCCAGTTGGTCCTGGCGGCCGAGCCGGACTGGTACGACTCCGGCTGGAACGAAAGTTTTGACATTGATGATCTTGTGTCGGTCAGCGGCAGCTTCACTCAGAACCAAAGCGTTTCCGCGGAGGTATCTTCTCCGACGCTGGGTCTAAGCTTCAATGACGCAAGTGGCACATACCAGTTGAGTATGACCCGGACAGCCAATGCCTACAGCCAGTACGCCGAGAGCTGGAATGCCCGCCAGGTGGGCCAGGTTCTCGATGGGCTTTCCAGTGAAGCGGGTCAGGACCTGCAGCCGCTCTACCAGGCGCTCGATTTCTCGGCGAGCGATGGCAGTGATGTGGGGCGCGCCCTGACTCAGCTTTCGCCGGAGCCTTACAGCGCCATGGTGGCCACCTCGCTAGACCGTGAGCAGCGCCTGAGCGACATCGTGGCCACGCAGCCGCTGTCATTATCGGCCTCCACCTTGGACAACGGCGCCATCCAGGGCTTTGCCGTGCCGTTGGGCGGGGGACTCTGGCAGGATGCAGACGATAGTACGGTGGGACACAGCGCAGCGCGCTATGGCATGCTGTTCGGTGCGCAAAGGCGTGATCTGGCCGACCGGGACTGGATATGGGGAGTCCATGGCGCCTTTGTCGGACAGTCCGTCAATGTGAAGTCGCCGCACAGGGCCACGGGCGATACGAAAGCCTTCAGCCTGGGATTGCAGGCCCACTACCAGCCGGATAAGCGGGCCGGACCCTATTTCCACGGCCAACTGCGCGCTGGCTTGGAATCCGGCCGGATGGAGCGCCGGATCCGGGTTGATGGCTACAGCACCACCAATCGTGCCGACTGGCTGGGCTTTGCCGGCGGTGCGACAGCGGGCGGCGGGTATCTCTGGCGCATGAACGAACAGCTGAGTGCCGGACCGGTGGCGGCACTCAACTACACCCGCCTGTCACGCCCGAGTATGCAGGAGGATGGCAAGGATGCCACGCGCCTGGATCTAGCGGCGCTGCACCACAATTCCCTGCGCTCCAGCCTGGGCGTGCGGACCAGCCTGGAACATGATCTGGAGGACGGCGGTCTACTGAAAGGCAGCCTGCAGGCGACCTGGGACCGGGAACTTCTCGAGGACAATGTGGAGCAGAGTGCCACTTTCGTCGGCTATGGCTCGGATGACTTCGACAGCCGCAACGCGGTTACCGATCGCAACGCCCTGTCTTTGCGCGCCAGCCTGGAATACGAGGCTGACGACAGCATGATCGTCGGCGCGCATCTTTCCAGCCAGTTCCTGCATGACGGCTATCGCTCGCTGGCCGGCGAATTTTCCCTGCGTTGGATGTTCTGAAGGCTTCCAGTTTCCTATTGCCCGCCGGCCGTGCCGTCCCGGCGCGGATCGGCCCCGCCGAAGAGGCCGTCCGGTGAAAGGACAATGGTCTGCAGACCAGAGGTGTGCGCGCTGACCTCAACCTCGTGCCCGAGATCTTTCAACTGCTGCTGCCACTCCACGGCTGCCGTTTCCGCCTCCAGCCAGGTGGTGCCGTTCATGTTGCTGACATGCGCCAGACGGGTGATCTGCTGTGCGTCCAGGCCCCAGTCGACAAACCCCATGATGGCCTGGGCGACATAGGGAATGATGCGCACGCCGCCGGGCGATCCGATGGCCAGGACAGGCGTGCCGTCGTCGTTGAAGAGGATCGTCGGCGCCATGGAGCTGCGTGGACGCTTGCCGGGCTCCACGCGATTGGCAATGGGCCGGCCCGCCTCGTCCTCAGGCTCGAAGGAAAAGTCCGTCAGTTCGTTGTTCAGCAGGAAGCCGCCGGTCATCAGTTGCGAGCCGAAGGCGGACTCGATGGTGGTGGTCATGGAAGCCACATTGCCCTCGCTGTCCACGATGGAGACATGGCTGGTGCCGGGCAGCTCTCGGCTGCTGTCCCGACCGGGACGTGGGCCTTCGCGCCTGGGCGGATTGCCCGGCTGGGCTGGGGACTCCAGGGCCTTGTCCTGTGAGATCAACTGGGCCCGGGCTGTCAGGTAGGCCGGGTCGAGCAGCCCCTTGATCGGTACGGACACGAAATCGCTGTCGGCGATGTAGCGGTTGCGGTCGGCAAAGGCCAGCTTGCTTGCTTCGGCAAAGAGGTGCCAGGGCTGCGCGGTCATCGGATCGAGACCGGCCAGGTTGAAGTGCTCCAACAGGCCCAGTATCTGGCCGACGGTGAGCGCGCCCGAGGAGGGCGGGCCCATCCCGCAAACGCGGTAGGCGCGGTAGGGGTGACAGACCGGTGGGCGTTCCTTCACTTCATAGCTGGTCAGGTCCGCCAGCGACAGCAGGCCGGGGTTGTCCTCCACGTCCTGGACCGTTGCCACGATGTCCTCTGCGATCCGGCCACGATAGAAGGCCTCGGCCCCGTCGCGGGCCAGGATCGACAGGGTTTCGGCCAGCGCCGGGTTGTCCCGGATCTGGCCTTCCTTTAGCGCCTTGCCGTCCGGAAAGAAGTAGTCGCGGGCCGTGGGATAGCTGCGGAGCCGTTCCGCCGTCCCGCCTTCCAGCATGCCCGCCAGGCGCGGGCCCACGGCAAAGCCATTTCTGGCCTTGTCGATGGCTGGCGCGAAGAGGTCCGCCCAGGGCAGGCGGCCCCAGCGGTCATGTGCGGCCTGCAGGAGGGCCGGCGTGCCGGGGGTGCCCACGGAACGGCCGCCGACCACGGCCTCCCAGAAGGGCAGGGGCTGTTCCTGGTCATCAAGGAAAAGGGTGCCATCGGCGGCAGCGGGTGCAGTTTCCCGGCCTTCCAGGGTGGTGAGCTTCTCCGTCTCGTTGTCGTAATGGACCAGGAAGGCTCCGCCGCCCAGGCCCGAGGACTGAGGCTCCACCAGTCCCAGCATCATCTGCACGGCGACCAGCGCATCCAACGCCGAACCGCCCGCTTCCAGCATTGCCACGCCGGCCTCCACCGCACGCGGGTCGGCTGCGCTGACCATATAGTCATCGGCCTTGACCAGCTCCTTGCGGCTTTCGCCTGTGGCGATCTCCGGGGCCGGGCGCTCCTGTGCCGACGCCAGGGGTGCCAGGAGCAGGCAGGAGAACATCAGAAGCTTGGCGAGCAGGCTGGCAGCTTTCATGGCAAGAGGCCTTTCGGCGGTTACGGCTTCAGGCTGTGCGGCTCGTTCATGGCTTCCAGCCAGAGCAGCAGGGCGGAATGGTCCAGCTTTGCCGTCTCGGGTTTTGCAGCCAGTTCCGCGAAGCCTTCCCGGGCGCATTCGGTGAAGGGCAGCCGCAGGCCGGCATCCTTGGCCGCGGCAAGGATGTTGTCCAGGTCCTTCAGCTGGATGGACACAGCGCCGCCCGGCTGGAAGTCGTGCTTCAGCATGCGTTCGCCATGGACCTGAAGGATCCGACTGTCGGCAAAGCCGCCCGCGATGGCTTCGCGCGCGGCGGCCGGCTCGCCGCCTCCGGCCTTGACCAGCAGCAGGGCCTCGGAGACCGCGCCGATGGTGATGCCGACGATGGCTTGATTGGCCAGCTTGGTGAGCTGGCCGCAGCCCACCGGACCGACGTGGCGGCCGCGTCCCATGGCCGAGAACAGTGGGTCCGCCTGGGCCATGTCCTCGGCAGCGCCACCGACCATGATGGCCAGTGTGCCCGCCTCGGCCCCACCTTGTCCGCCGCTGACCGGCGCGTCGAGGTAACGATGCCCGGCGGCCTGCAGTTTCGCCGCGTGGTCGCGCGCCAGGGAGGGAGGAATCGAGGACATGTCGATGAACAGGGTATCGGCCGGTGCGTGCCGGCCAAGATCGTGGCCCAGCAGCACCTCAGTGACCACGGGGCCGTTTTCCAGGATGGTGATCACGGCCTCCGCATCGCGTACGGCCTCTTCGGCGCTGTCGGCGATCCGGGCTCCCTGGCTGGCCAGGGGTTCGGCCTTCGACCTGGTGCGGTTCCAGGCCGTGACCTCAAATCCCGCCTCCAGCAGGTGCTGTGCCATGGGCAAGCCCATGATGCCGATGCCCAGGAAAGTGACCTTGCGTATGTCCTTCATCTTGTTCTGTCCTGATTGCCTGTCATTGAATTACGGCCGTCCTGCATAGCACAGGAGCGGAGACAGGACGACTCATCGCGATTGCGGGGATCTGCCTTGATGGCTGGGGACAATCCCTTGTTTTTGCAGGACTGCATAGGCAGGTTAGGCGAGCAGCAAGGCAATCCGGTCTGCCGTTCCGCGTGCGTGCGGCGCTGATGAAGGCGACAGTTACCCGGCCGCTGGACCCTGGAGTGCCGTCCTGCATAGAAGAATTCGATCCCGACCACAGGAAAGCATCGCATGACACCCAAGGAAATTGCGCGACTGACCAACTATCTGCGCCAGACCTTCAGCAACAATCGCATTACCATCCTGCCGCCCAGCAGGGAGGGGCAACCCATCGAAATGCGCATCGGAGAGGAGTTCATCGGCGTCGTCCACCGCGACGTGGATGAGGGCGAGGTCTCCTATTCGATCCAGATCATGGTGCTGGAGGAAGACCTTCCGGCCGAGGCCTGATGACTCCTCTGCGGTGGCCCGGCAGCGGCTTCATCGAAAGGGCGGACGTGGGCGAATGGCTGACCTGCTGCAGGAAGGCTTGTCGCTTGCCTTCACCTCGTGTTTTATCGCGTTTGCAAGCGGTCCAGGGCTTCAGGAAAGTGGCAGGGTGACATGAGCATATGGGGGAAGATCGTGGGCGGAGCGGCCGGCTTCGCCTTTGGTGGGCCGATTGGTGCGCTTCTGGGCGGCCTGGCCGGCCATGCCGTGGACGTGATGAACGAGAGCACGCAGCTCGACTCTCCGGATCAGGAGGGTCAGGATGGGCTGCATGGCGATCGCACGAAGAACATCGCCTTCACCATCGGTGTCATCGTCCTGGGCGCCAAGATGGCCAAATCCGATGGCAAGGTGACCAAGGACGAGATCTCGGCCTTCAAGGAGGTCTTCCATATCCCGCCCGAGGAGATGAAGAACGTCGGGCGGGTCTTCGACCAGGCCAAGCGTGACGCGCGCGGCTATGAACCCTATGCGCGGCAACTGGGCAAGCTGTTCGCCCGTGAGCCGCAGATCCTGGAAGAGCTGCTCAACGGCCTGTTCCACATTGCCCGGGCCGACGGCGATGTGACGCCGGAGGAACTGGATTTCCTGAATGGGGTCGCCCGTGAGTTCGGCCTGTCCGACAATGATTGGCAGCGCATCAAGGCCAGCAATTATGGACCGGATGCCGCCGACCCCTACAGCATCCTCGGTATTTCGCGCGAGTCCAGCGACGAGGAACTCAAGAAGGCCTATCGTCAGTTGGTCCGCGACAACCATCCGGACAAGCTGGTGGCCCAGGGCATGCCGGAGGAATTCGTCAACGTCGCCAATGACAAGCTGGCGCGCATCAACGAAGCCTATGACAAGATCAGCCGGCAGAGAGGTCTGCGCTGAAGCATGGCTGCGCCTCCCGTTCTGACGCTACAGGACGCCCGCCTTAGTTATGGCGGGACGCCGCTCTTCGAGGGGCTCGACCTGACCCTGTCACCGGGGGAGCGGGCCTGCCTTGTCGGTCGGAACGGCAGTGGCAAGTCCACGCTGCTGAAAGTCCTGGCTGGCCTGGTGGAGCCGGACAGCGGTACGCGGGTGATGCAGAGCGGACAGCGCCTGTCCTACCTGCCACAGGATCCGGATCTTCCGGCCGAGCAGACCGTGTCTGATTATATTGCCGAGGGCCTGCCCCAGGATGAAGCCGAGGTCAGTCGCTATCGCGTCGATGCGATGCTGGATCTCTTGAGCCTGGATGGGGCTGCCAGCCTCGGCTCGCTCTCCGGGGGCGAGTCCCGGCGTGTAGCACTGGCCCGGATGCTGGTGTCCGAGCCGGATATCATGCTGCTGGATGAACCGACCAACCATCTGGACCTGCCGACGATCGAGTGGCTGGAGGGTGAACTGGCCCGCTTTCGCGGGGCCTTCATCGTGATCAGCCATGACCGTGCCTTCCTTGAGAGGGTTTCCAATGCCACCTTCTGGCTGGACCGTGGCCAGGTCCGGCAACTGAACAAGGGCTTTGCCGCCTTTGATGATTGGGCCGAGGAGACGGCGCGCGCCGAGGAGCAGGAGCTCTATCGCCTGCGCAAGACCATCGAACGCGAAGAGCACTGGCTGCAACGGGGCGTCACGGCTAGGCGCAAGCGCAACGTGGGCCGGCTGAAGCGGCTGCAGGAATTGCGCCAGAGCCGCGCGGAGATGATGAAGAACCAGCCAGGTCAGCTGTCCATGGCTGCGGCGGAGGCCGGTACCAGTGGCAAGATCGTCATCGAGGCCGAGGCACTGTCCAAGAGCTTCACGCGCCCGGATGGTGAACGGATCACCGTGGTCGACGGCTTTTCCACGCGCATACGCCGCGGTGACAGGGTGGGGATCGTTGGGCGCAACGGGGCCGGAAAGACGACGCTGATCCGCATGCTTCTGGGGCGCATGGAGCCGGACCAGGGCAGTGTGAAGCTGGGCACGAACCTTGAGATTCAAGTCTTTGACCAGCGCCGCGAAAGCCTGGATCCCACAGCGACACTGTGGGAGACGCTGTGCCCGCTGGGCGGCGATTCCGTCATGGTGGGCGGACGGCAGCGGCATGTGGTCGCCTACCTGCGGGACTTCCTGTTCGACGAACGCCAGGTCAAGCAGCCGGTCCGTTCACTCAGCGGCGGCGAAAAGAACCGCCTGCTCCTGGCGCGGCTGTTTGCGCAGCCCTCGAACCTGCTGGTGCTGGACGAACCAACGAACGACCTGGACATGGACACACTGGACTTGCTGGTCGAGGTGCTGGATGACTACGAGGGCACGCTGCTGCTGGTCAGCCATGATCGCGATTTCCTGGATCGCCTGACCAGCAGCGTGATCCTGATGGATGGCCGGGGCGGTGCCCAGGAATACCCCGGAGGCTATAGCGATGCCGTGCGGCAGGCCGGCGGATTGCCGGATGCGCGTGGGGGCAAGGCTAAGTCCACCCGCAAGGCGCCGGAAAGCGGGAAGCCCCGGGCTACACAGGGCAAGCCCAAGGCCTCGGCACCGAAGCTGAGCTACAAGGAACAGCGAGAGCTGGACAAGCTGCCGGAGCAGATCACAAAGCTGGAGAAGGAAGTCGCGGAACTGGAGGCCCAGCTCGCCGATGCCGATTATTACAGTCGTGATCCGGACGGCTTCCAGGCAACGAGCGACAGGCTGGAAGACCGTCGCGGCAGTTTGGAAGAGCTCGAGGAACGCTGGCTTGAACTGGAGGAGAAGCGCGATCGTCTGAAGCAGGGAAAGGACAACTGAATGCCACTGCCGATGCCGCCGCGCGACCTGTTCCTTTTCCTGATGATCGTGCTGAGTTGGGGGCTGAACTTTGTGGCCGTGAAGTTGGGTACGGACCAGTTTCCACCCATCTTCATGACCTTCCTGCGGTTCATCATCGTCTCGCTGGTTTTGGTACCCTTCGTGCCGATGCCCCGGGGGAACTGGTGGAAGCTTCTGGCCCTGTCTTTTACCATGGGCACTCTGCATTTCTCGCTGGTCTTTACCGGTATTTCCGGCGTGGATGCCAGTACGGCAGCCATCGCCGTGCAGATGCAGGTGCCCTTTGCCGCGATCCTGGCCTCGATCTTCTTCAAGGACCGCCTGGGCTGGCGGCGTATCCTGGGTATGGTGATTGCTTTCGGGGGGGTTGCTGTCATGGTCGGTGAGCCCAGGCTGGGAGACCAGTATGGCTCGCTTGCCCTGGTGTTGGGAGCGGCCATGGCCTTCGCGGTCTCAAGCGTGCAGATGAAGAAGACACAGGGGATCAGCGGCTGGACCATCACGGCCTGGATTTCTCTTCTGGCCCTGCCGCAGTTGCTGATTGTGACCTGGGTCCTGGAGGATGGCCAGATGGCCTCACTGCACTCGGCGGACCTGATCGGCTGGGGGGCGCTGCTGTTCACGGCGCTGGGGTCCACCCTGATCGGGCACGGACTCTGGGCGCGCATGGTCACGCGCTATGACATAAACCAGGCGGCGCCCTTCACCCTGATGGTGCCGGTGGTGGGGGCGGCATCTGGTATCATCTTCCTGCACGAGCCATTGACGGTGCCATTCCTGATTGGCGGGACCCTGACGCTTGCCGGCGTTGGCATCATCATCCTGCGGCGTCCCGGGCTGGGTGCGCCGGTGCGCGAGCGATTGTAATGGTCCTGATCCACGAGCAGCCTTCGCCCAATCATGACGAGCGGCAGAAGCCGGGCGCGCCGGACATGCTGGTCTTGCACTATACCGGCATGGAAAGCGGGGCGGTGGCATTGGAGCGTCTTTGCGATCCGGCTGTCAGGGTCAGCGCGCATTATCTGGTCGAGGAAGACGGGCGCGTTCTCCGCCTGGTGCCGGAGCATCGGCGTGCCTGGCATGCAGGCCTTTCGCATTGGGCCGGGGAAGACAACCTCAACGATGCCAGTCTCGGTATCGAGATCGTCAATCCGGGACATGAGTTCGGCTATCGTCCCTTTCCCGAGCTTCAGATGCAGGCGGTGATCGAGCTGTCCGTGGTTCTGCGCAATCGCCATGGGATCGCGCGCCACCGGATTGTGGGACATTCGGATATTGCCCCCTTGCGCAAGGAGGATCCGGGTGAGCTTTTCGACTGGCCCAGGTTGGCACGGCATGGTCTGGGGCTTTGGTCCGATGACGTGCAGAGCCGGGACAGTCTGAACGAAGAGGAAGCCCGACGGGCCCTGGCAACAATCGGCTATGGCTATCTGGACGAGGATTTCGGTCGGGTGCTCCTGGCCTTTCAGCGGCGCTTCCTGCCGGATCATATGAGTGGAAAGCTGGATGTCCGCACGGCAGGTCGGCTCTCTGCCATTGCCGCGCTTCACGAGAATGCATCCCTCCACTCAGAGTGTGATTGATTCCTTTCTTTCCACCGCTTAAGTCTGCTGCGTCAGGCGGCCGGATAGCCGCCTTCGGGCCTTGTGCCCGGGGGAGGAAAGTCCGGGCTCCACGGAAATACGGTGCCGGGTAACGCCCGGCGAGGGTAACCTCAGGGAAAGTGCCACAGAAAGCAAACCGCCTCGCCGTTTCAGCGCGAGGTAAGGGTGAAAGGGTGCGGTAAGAGCGCACCGCACCCCCGGCAACGGGGGTGGCACGGTAAACCCCACCGGGAGCAAGACCGAGTAGGAACGGCAGGTCCCGCGAGGACCAGGCGGATTTTCGCGCCGCCGTTCGGGTAGGTCGCGCGAGGCGTCCGGTAACGGGCGTCCCAGATGAATGGCTATCCAGCATCGCCCTGCGGTGCGGACAGAACCCGGCTTACAGGCCGCCTGACCTCATCATTCTATTTCCGGATGAAATTTTCCCCTGTATTCGAGCGACGCCGTAACTGCTGTGGCCTGCTTATTCTGGAATGAGAACATAAAGAGAACAAATCTTCGCCACATTTTATTTCCAAGTTGAATGCGGAGCGCAAGAACAGCTTTCCGGAATGCTCCTGAAGAAGAAATCAATGCTGTCAAAAGCCCCAATATCCGGGGCTTTATCCCATGCGGAATACTTGAGTTCCCATTGACGCCCATGAATTCCCATGGTATCCCATGATGTCCCACTTACTGGGCCCGTGTCCCCTGAACATCCCAAGGGAGTGAACGGCGGGCAGGGCCAAGTGGACCCGGGCAGGGGGTGCCTGCTGAACGTCTTGGGCCGCATGGGGGAAACCGCAGCGGTGTTCGGGAGACAGGGGTGCAAGCGCAAACGCCGTTTCTCGGTACCTTCCGGAACAAAGTCGACCGCAAAGGGCGTGTGTCGGTTCCGGCTCCCTTTCGCCAGGTTCTGGCGGGCGAGAGCTTCCAGGGCGTTGTCTGTTTTCTTTCCCACAAGGTGGAGGCCATCGAAGGCTGCGGCATGGGGTTCATGAGCGAATTGAGTGAAAGCGTCGCCGACATGGACCTGTTCTCGGACAATCACCAGGACCTGGCATCCAGCCTGTTTGCCGATGCGCATCCCCTGGCCTGGGACAGCGGAGGGCGTATCCAGCTGCCGCCGGAATTGATGGATGTGGCCGGCATCACGGAAGAGGCTGCCTTTGTCGGAATGGGAAAGACCTTCCGCATCTGGGAGCCAAAGGCCTTCTCGACCTATCAGGGTGAGCGCCGTTCCCAGGCCCGCCAGAAGGGCCTGTCCCTGCCTCTTCGCCGCGCGAAGGAGGAGTGAACCATGCAGGCCAGTGCAGCATATACGATCGGCGGGCACATGCCGGTGATGCTTGCCGAGGTCCTGGAGGTGCTCCAGCCGCGGGATGGTGCGATCTATCTCGACGGAACCTTCGGCCGCGGTGGTTATGCCCGTGCAATCCTGCAGGCTGCCGACTGTAACGTCGTGGGGCTGGACCGTGATCCGGCGGCCATCCAGGAGGGGGAGCGGATTCGTGCCGAGTTCCCGGGACGTCTGCAGTTGATCGAGGGCTGTTTCGGTGACATGGATCGTCTGCTTCCCGAATCTCCCGTGGATGGGATTGCCCTGGACCTGGGTGTGTCTTCACCGCAGTTGGACGAAGCCGAACGCGGTTTCTCCTTCCGTGCCGACGGCCCCCTGGACATGCGCATGGGCGGCGATGGGCCCACCGCTGCGGATGTCGTCAACGAGTCTTCCGAACCCGAGCTTTCCGACATCATATGGCGCCTGGGCGAAGAACGGCGTGCCCGTGCGGTTGCCCGTGCCATCGTCGCGGCGCGCAGCGAAGCGCCCGTCACGACGACTTTCCGCCTGGCCGAGATCGTGCGCTCGGTGGTCAAGCCTTCCGCCGACGGGATCGACCCCGCGACACGGACGTTTCAGGCTTTTCGGCTGCACGTGAATGACGAACTGGGCGAACTGGAGCGCGGGCTGAGCGCAGCCGAACGCATTCTGGCGCCCGGTGGCCGCCTGGCCGTGGTGTCTTTCCATTCGCTGGAAGACCGCATCGTCAAGCGCTTCCTGCGCGCGCACAGCGATGCCGCGCCGCAGGGCTCGCGTCATGCGCCGGCAAGGCATCGACCGGACCCCTGCTTCACACTTCTTTCGCGCAATGCGATCCGTCCGACGCGCGAAGAGACGGCACGCAATCCGAGGTCGCGCTCCGCGCGCCTTCGTGCAGCCGAGCGCACCCGGGCCCCGGCCCTGGAGGTGCAGCCATGAACCGCCTTTTCTTCGCTTTCATGCTGCTGGCTGCCGTGGTGGCGATGGCCGCCCTGTTCCAGGTGAAGCACGAGGTCCAGCAGAAGGAGCGCAGGCTGGAAGCACTGAACGAGCAGATTCTGCGCGACCAGGAAAGCATTCATATCCTCAAGGCCGAGTGGAGTTACCTGAACGACCCCAAGCGCCTGGCGCGCCTGGCCGAACGGCATCTCAATCTCGAGCCCATGGAGACGGCCCAGGTCAGCCAGGTGGCCTATCTGCCCCCGCGGCCAGAGGATTTCGGTTTCAGCCGGGAAGAGAAGGCCAATCAGAAGCCCTATCCGCGTAGCCGCCCGCGCGCACCTGAAGACTGGTCGCCGGAGCCGTTGCCGCGCTTGCCGAACAAGCTGTTGCAGGAAGTGACCAGCCAGGAGGCCAAGTCCGGCGGCGCTGGCAAGCAGGAAACTGCCTCTGACGAGCAAGCCTCTTCAAGGCTGCGTGCAGCTTCTGCATCGTCCCAAACGCCGACTCAGCCGAGCCCTGCACCCTCGACGTCTGATGAGGGGCATGAGTCTGGTCCGATCAATCCCGTCACCGGACGTCCCCTGCCAACCGGGGATGCAGCAGCGAAGCCGACCTTCATTTCGATGGAGGTTTCGCAGTGATCCGCAAGCGTAACGAACCAGCGAACTATCGTCCGCTATCCCCCTGTGGCCTGGATGTGGGACAGCCGAAGACCTGGGTGGTCGAGCTGGAGGGCGCGCGCAAGGCGGCGCTGGAAACCGGCCGGACACGCCTGATCGTTTCGGCCCTGGTCTTTGCCCTGGCCTTCGTGATGATCGGCTTGCGCCTGGTCGACCTGACCCTGCTGCAAAGCGATGCCTCTGCCCAGATCGCCAAGATTGCGCCTGCGAACACGGAATGGCGCAGCGGGCGCGCCGATATCGTGGATCGCAACGGAACCGTGCTGGCCACGACGCTTCCCACAAATGCGGTCTATGCCAATCCGCGGCAGATCCGCAATCCCGATGAGGTGGCAGGGCGTCTTGCGTCTGTCCTGAAGGGTGTTGACGAAGAACGCCTGAAGGGTGGGCTTGCGTCCGATCGCAGTTTTACCTGGGTCGGCCGTTGCCTGAGCCCGAGGGAAACCGATGCCGTCAACGGCCTGGGCATTCCAGGTGTCTACCTGCAGCACGATGAATGCCGCTACTACCCGCACGATGACCTGTTCAGTCACGTGGTTGGTTACAGCGACATTGACGGCCAGGGCATCGCCGGCATGGAAAAGACCTTCGAGGAGAAGCTGCGCGGCGGGAAAGCGCCCCTGGAGCTGTCACTCGACATGCGTCTCCAGCACATCATGGCCGAGGAGCTGGAGGCCGCGATGACGGAATACTCCGGTATCGGGGCGAGTGGCCTGATCATGGATGTGGATACGGGCGAAATCCTCTCGATGGTTTCACTGCCCACCTTCGATCCGGATCGCCCCGCTGCGGCCAGCGATGAAGCCCGCTTCAATCGGGCGACCCTGGGTGTCTACGAAGTGGGATCCGTCTTCAAGATTTTCAGTGCCGCTGCCGCCCTGGATGCTGGGGCTGTCAGCCTTGAGGATGGCTATGACATCTCCAAGCCGATCCGGATTTCGCGCTTCACGATCAATGACTTCAAGCCGAAGGACGGCTGGATGTCGATCCCCGAGATCTTCCTGCATTCCAGCAACATCGGTACCGTCCACATGGCCATGGAGGCTGGTACCAAGGCCATCCAGGACTATTTCGGGAAATTTGGCCTTCTCAAACGGGGTGCCGTGGAGCTTCCCGAGAATGGCAGCCCGCTTGTTCCGGCCAAGTGGCGCGAAATCAACACCATGACGATATCCTACGGCCATGGTCTGGCGGTTACGCCTGTCCAGGTCGTGCGCGCGCTCTCTGCCATGGTGAACGGGGGCGAACTGCTAGCACCCACCCTGGTCAAGCGCAGGCCCGGCGAGCGCCCCGTGGGCGAGCAGGTGATTTCGGAGCAGACCTCGGCGCAGATGCGCTGGCTGATGCGCCTGGTGGTGGCCGAGGGCACCGGGCGCAATGCCGAGGCGCCGGGCTATATGGTGGGCGGCAAGACAGGTACGGCCGACAAGCTGAAGGCGTCCGGCGGGTACGACCGCAACAACCGGATCGCCTCCTTCGCGGGGGCCTTCCCCATGGACGATCCGCAGTACGCGATCTTCGCCATGGTCGATGAGCCGAAACCAACAGAGAAGAGCTATGGCTACGCGACCGCCGGCTGGGTTGTGGCGCCGGCCATCAAGAAAATCGTGCAGCGCATGGGGCCTGTGGTGGGCCTGGAGCCGCGCGCCCTGCCGAGCGAGGTGGGGCCGGACCCCCTCTTCGTGCCCGTTCACCTGAAAGGGCGCAGCGTTGCATCTCAATGAACTATTCGACGAGGAGGTCCTGCGGGGCATGAACCAGGAGACGGTGAACAGGGAGATCAGAGGGTTGACGGCGGATAGCCGCCGTGTCGAGCCCGGCTGGCTGTTTGCCGCAATTCCCGGCGGCCAGCACGATGGCCGCGCCTATATCCCGGAAGCCCTGAATAAAGGTGCCGCTGCGGTCCTTGCCCCTACTGACACCGACCGCAGCCTCGTGCCTTCGGACCTGCCGTTGATCCTGGATGACAATCCCAGGCGGCGTCTTGCCTTGACCGCGGCCGCCTTCTATTGCCACCAGCCGCGCTTCATAGCGGCCGTGACCGGGACAAACGGCAAGACATCCGTCGTCACCTTCGTGCGGCAGATGTGGGAAGCCCTGGGGCAGAAGGCTGCCAGCCTGGGAACCCTGGGCCTGATACCGCCGCGTCCTCAGGCGCCCGCCGCGCTGACCACACCCGATCCCGTGGACCTGATGCGCTGCCTGGCGGACCTGGCCGAGAACGGTTTCGATCACCTGGCTCTGGAGGCGTCCAGCCACGGGTTGGATCAGTATCGCCTGGATGGCGTGCGGATTTCGGCTGCCGCCTTCACGAACCTCAGCCGCGACCACCTGGACTACCACGCGTCCATGGAGGCCTATCTGGAGGCCAAGGCGCGGCTGTTCGAGGAACTCCTGCCGGATGGCGGGACTGCCGTACTGAATGCCGATATTCCCGAATTCGAGGCTCTCCGCTCGAAAACCGTGGCAAGGGGACTGTCCTCCCTGAACTACGGGCGCGGCGGGCGCGATCTCAGGCTGCTGGAAATGTCGCCGGGGGGCGACGGCCTGACCCTTGATCTGGAAGTGTTTGGACACCGCCATCGCCTTGCCCTTGAAGTGGCGGGGACCTTCCAGGCCATGAACGCGCTCGCCGCGCTCGGCCTTGTTCTGGCCGAGGGCGTAGATCCTCAGGATGCAGTTGAAGCTCTGCGCCAGATCAGAGCTGTTCCGGGACGTATCGAAAGCGTAGGCGAAACCCCTTCGGGGGGGAAGGTTTTCGTCGACTACGCCCATACCTCAGGGGCATTGGAGACCGTCCTGCAGGCCTTGCGGCCCCATGCAGCAGGGGCGTTGCATGTGGTGTTCGGCTGCGGCGGCGACCGTGATCGCGGCAAGCGGCCCCTGATGGGGCAGGTCTGTGCCCGGTTGGCGGATGAGGTCATCGTTACGGATGACAATCCGCGTACGGAGGACCCTGCGGCCATCCGTGCCGAAGTCCTGGCGGCCGCTCCAAACGCACGGGATATCGGCAATCGCCGCCAGGCAATCTTCGAAGCTGTTGCCGCCCTGAAGGCCGGCGATGTCCTGGTTATCGCCGGGAAAGGGCACGAGAGCGGACAGATTGTCGGCGATCAGGTTCTACCCTTCGATGACCGGGACGTGGCTCGCGCTGCGATCCGACATCTGGTCGAAGGGGGTTGTTGATGGCGAGCCTCTGGACTGCCGAAGCTGTGCGCAGCGCCGTCAATGGCCAGGGTGAAGGGGATTGGAGTGCCAGCGGTGTATCGATCGATACACGCTCGCTTGAACCCGGTGACCTCTTCGTTGCCCTGAGCGGACCGAATTTCGATGCCCACAACTTCGTGGCGGAAGCCTTTTCCAGGGGGGCTGCGGCGGCCATCGTCAGCCGCGCGTTGCCTGCGGAAGGCCCGTTGGTCGTTGTGGAGGACACACTCCAGGCCCTGACAGATCTGGGTGCGGCGGGACGTCAGCGCTCCTCAGCGAAGATAGCCGCTATCACAGGGTCCTCCGGAAAGACCAGCACCAAGGAAATGCTGATCGCGGCCTTGTCCGTCCAGGGTGAGACTTACGGAAGTGCGGCCAGTTACAACAATCACTGGGGCGTTCCCCTGTCCCTGGCACGCCTTCCGCAGGATGCGGTCTATGGCGTGTTCGAAGCCGGAATGAATCACTCTGGTGAGATCCGGCCGTTGTCCAGGTTGATACGCCCGCAGGTGGCCGTGATCACGAACATCGGCATGGCGCACCTGGAGTACCTCGGCTCGCAGGAAGCCATTGCGGCGGCCAAGGCAGAGATCTTCGAGGGGCTTGAGACAGGCGGTACGGCCGTCCTGCCCAGGGACAGCGAACATTGGGATTTCTTGACGGATGCAGCCAGGAAGGCGGGCGTGGAAACCATACGATCCTTCGGTACTCACGAGCAGGCGGACCTGCGCCTGTTGGACTGGACGGCAAGCGAACGCGGGGGCGAGGTTCATGTCAGCCTGGAAGGTCGCGAGATGACCTATCATCTGGGGCTGCCCGGACAGCACCAGGCCATGAACAGCCTGGCAGTCCTGAGCGCGGTGCAAGCGCTGGGCGCTGAAATCGACCTGGCCGCCCGTGCCCTCGATCAGCTGCAGGCCATGCCCGGGCGTGGTGCGAGGCAGGCCGTTCAAATGACGGGGGGCGGCAGTTTCACGCTGCTGGACGAATCCTACAACGCCAACCCCCTCTCCATGGCCGCTGCCCTGGGTGTCCTGGGCGCCACCCGCCCGGCCGAGGGTGGCCGACGGATTGCCGTTCTGGGCGACATGCTCGAGCTGGGAGGAGAAAGCCAGCGCTACCATGAAGAGCTGGCCAGTGATGTGTGCGGGAATTCCGTCGATCGGGTTTTCCTGGCGGGCCCCCTGATGGCGCACCTGGCGCGCCGGCTTCCCGAAGACAAGCTGGCTTGTCATGCCGAAACCTCAGCAGAGCTGTCGGATCCGCTGCTGCAAGAGCTGCAGCCGGGGGACGTGGTGCTGGTCAAGGGTTCCCTTGCCAGCCGGATGCGCGTGGTGGTCCAGGCCCTGACCGCGGGCGAACGCCCGGAAGAAAAACAAGCAAACGGGGGCTGACGTCATGCTTTACAATCTCCTGGCCCCCTTTGCCGATGAATTCACGCTCTTCAACCTCTTTCGCTACCTGACCTTCCGCACGGGGGGTGCCCTCCTGACGGCCCTGTTCATCGCCTTTGTCCTGGGGCCCAGTGTGATCCGCTGGCTGAAGGCGCGTCAGCGTGATGGACAGCCGATCCGCGAGGACGGACCGGAGGGGCATCTGCTGACCAAGAAAGGCACGCCCACCATGGGGGGCGTTCTGATCCTGCTGGCGCTCAGCATCTCGACCCTGCTCTGGGCCGACCTCAGCAATCTCTATGTCTGGGTCGTTCTCTTCATAACCGTGGCCTTCGGCCTGATCGGCTTTGCCGACGATTACCTGAAACTCACACGTCGGAATCATCAGGGACTGCCAGGGCGCTACAAGCTGCTGGGCCAATTTGCCGTGGCTTTCGTGGCAGCCGTCGCGATCATGTTGATCGCGCGCCCGGAACTGGAGACCCATCTGGCCATCCCCTTTGTCAAAGGGGTTCTGCTCGACCTGGGGTTGTTCTTCATCGCGCTGGGCATGCTGGTCATGGTTGGGGCCTCCAATGCCGTCAACCTGACGGATGGCCTGGATGGCCTGGCCATTGTGCCGGTGATGATCGCGGCCTCCTGCTTCGCCTTCATCGCCTATCTGGTCGGCAACACGGTCTTTTCCGATTACCTGCAGATCCAGTACGTGCAGGGCACGGGAGAGCTGGCGGTCTTCTGCGGTGCGCTGGTCGGCGGCGGCCTGGGTTTCCTCTGGTACAACGCACCGCCTGCGATGGTTTTCATGGGGGACACCGGATCCCTGTCCTGCGGTGGTGCGCTTGGCGGTGTGGCCGTGATCACCAAGCACGAGCTTGTCCTGGCCATCATCGGCGGCCTGTTCGTGCTGGAGACCGTGTCGGTGATTGTCCAGGTGCTGTCCTACAAGTTGACGGGGCATCGTGTCTTCCGCATGGCCCCGCTGCACCATCACTTCGAGAAGAAGGGCTGGGCCGAGCCCACCATTGTCATTCGCTTCTGGATCATCGCCGTCGTTCTGGCGCTGATCGGCCTGTCTTCACTGAAGCTGAGGTGAGGTGTAGGCAATGATCGAACTCCCCTTCATGGAAGGCTGCACGGTAGCGGTTCTGGGACTTGGCAAGTCCGGGCGAACGGCTGCGCGTGCGCTCATGGCCAGTGGAGCAGAGGTCTGGGCCTGGGATGACAGTGAGGACGCGCGCAACAGGGCGGCGGATGCGAGTATTCCCCTGGTCGACCTGATACAGGCCGACTGGAACCAGCCTGTTTCCCTGATCCTCAGTCCGGGGATCCCCTATCATCATCCGGCGCCGCACCCGGTGGTCGCAAAGGCCCAGGCCGCAGGTGTCGAAGTGGTCGGGGATATCGAGCTGCTCGGGCGCATCCAGCCCGATGCCAACTACATCGGAATTACCGGAACCAACGGCAAGTCGACCACGACGGCCCTGATCGGTCACGTGCTGAACATGTCGCGGCGGCTGGTCTATACCGGTGGGAACCTGGGCCTGCCGGCGCTGGAATTCGATCCGGTCGGACGCGAGGGCTTTTATGTGCTGGAGATGTCCAGCTATCAACTGGACCTGACGCTTTCCATCACCTTCGATGTCGCTGTCCTGCTGAACATCAGTCCGGATCATCTGGACCGGCATGGTGGGCTTGACGGGTATATTGCTGCAAAGAAGCAGATCTTCAATCGCCAGACCAGCCATCGCACCGCAGTTGTCGGCGTGGATGACGCCATCAGCCGCGAGATATTCGATGAACTTAAGGCAGCCGGGAAGCAGCGCGTGATTCCGGTGTCCGGCCGGGGTTCCGTTGCCGGCGGCGTCTATGCAAGTGACGGCGTTCTGGTCGACGACAGCGAAGGCAAGCAGGTTCCGATCCTGCCCTTGAGCGAGCTGGAGCACCTGCCGGGTGAACATAACTGGCAGAATGCCGCCGCCGCCTATGCAGCCTGTCAGGCAGTGGGTGTGGATCCGGCCGTGATCATGGCCTGCATGCGCAGTTTTGCTGGTCTGCCGCATCGCCAGGAACTGGTGGCCGAACTTGATGGCGTGCGCTTCGTCAACGATTCCAAGGCCACCAACGCGGAAGCAGCCGGACGGGCCCTGTCGTGCTACGAACGGATCTACTGGATTGCCGGCGGGCGTGCCAAGGAAGGCGGCCTTGAGGGCCTGGAAGCCTTGTTCCCCCGCATCGTCCAGGCGTTCCTGATCGGTGAGGCGGCCGAGGACTTCGCCAAGGCGCTTGAAGGACAACTGTCCTTCGAGCACAGCGGCACACTGGAAACGGCTGTGCGGCAGGCTGCCCAGGCTGCGGCCGGGGACGACAAGGCGGTCGTTCTGTTATCACCCGCCTGTGCTTCCTTTGACCAGTTTGCCAATTTCGAGGCGCGTGGTGATGCCTTCCGCGCATTGGTCAAGTCCCTGAAAGAAAACAAGGCCACGGCCGGGCAGGTGTCGTCATGAGCCTGACCTTCAACCGCACGGATACCTCCCTGCTGGGCCGCTGGTGGTGGACAGTGGACCGATGGACACTGGTTTCGCTGCTCCTGCTCATGGGAATTGGCTGTGTCCTGATCATCACGGCCTCTCCATCGGTGGCCAACCGGATCGGGATGGACACCTTCGGCCTGGTCAAACGCCAGCTGGTCTGGCTGCCCATGGCGCTTGCAGTGCTTTTTATCGCCTCTCTCGCCACACCGCGTTGGGTCAGGCGGCTGTCGGTTGTTGCCATGGCGGGCAGTATCCTGCTGCTGATTCTGACGCTCATAATCGGAGCCGAGATCAAGGGGGCCACACGCTGGCTGAGTTTCGGCGGGCTTTCGGTCCAGCCGGCGGAGTTCGCCAAGCCCTTCTTCGCCGTGACGCTGGCCTGGATACTGGCCACCGGCAAGCAGGAAGACTTCCCCGGCATGATGGTGGCCACTGGCCTCTGGCTGCTTGTTTCAAGCCTGCTGGCCCTGCAACCCGATGTGGGTCAGACCGCGATCATCACGGGCATCTTCCTGGTCCAGCTGTTCCTGGCAGGTCTGCCGATGTTCTGGGTGGCCGGTCTCGCGGTGATGGTGATCTCGGCCTTCCTCGGTGCCTATTTCACCATGCCGCATGTGACCGAGCGGGTGAATGCCTTCCTGGATCCGGAAGCGGGGGATCGCTACCAGATCGGGCGCTCGCTGGAAGCCTTCATGAACGGTGGCCTTTGGGGTCAGGGCCCGGGCGAGGGCACCATCAAGCAGTACCTGCCCGATGCCCACGCCGATTTCATCTTTGCCGTTGCGGGTGAGGAGCTGGGGCTTTTCGCCTGCCTGATCATCGTCAGCCTGTTTGCCTTCATCGTACTGCGCGGATTTGCCCGCCTACTGCATGAGGAAAGCCTGTTCGTCCTGCTGGCGGCCACGGGCCTGCTGGTGCAGTTCGGCTTCCAGGCCCTGATCAACATGGGCTCCACCCTGCATCTGATGCCGACCAAGGGCATGACCCTGCCCTTCATTTCCTATGGCGGCTCTTCGCTGGTGGCCCTGGCATTGGGGATGGGGATGCTCCTGGCCCTGACGCGCCGGCGTGCCGGTGCGGAAAGCGAGGAGCCATGAGCATGCAACAGCAAGGCAAGCTCGTGGTCCTGGCCGCCGGTGGAACCGGGGGGCACATGTTCCCGGCCCGGGCCCTGGCAGAGGAACTGCTGCAGCGCGGTTGCCGCGTGGCCCTGGTCACCGACAAAAGAGGCGGCGGGTTTGGAGAGTCCTTGCCGCAAGTCGAGACGCATTTCATATCGGCAACCGCCATCCTGGGCGGCGGCCTTGTGCACAAGGCCAGGGGCGCCTTGAACCTGGCCTTGGGCTATCTGCAGGCCAGGCGCCTGCTGAGGCGCCTGAAACCTTCCGTAGCTGTCGGATTTGGTGGCTATGCCTCCGTGCCGACCATACTGGCCGCCTCTGCCGTGGGCAGCCGTGTTGTCCTGCACGAGCAGAACCAGGTTGTTGGGCGCGCAAACCGACTGCTGGCGCGCCGGGCCGATGCCATTGCCAGCTCCTTTCCGCAGCTCTCCGGACTGGAGGGGAGGGCCAGCGAGCGTGTCGTCCTGACCGGAAATCCCGTGCGTGCGGATATCGCCGAGGTTGGTGAGCAGGGCTATCGCTTGCCACGGGAGGGGGCGCCTTTCGACCTGCTGGTGACGGGGGGCAGCCAGGGCGCGCGCGTCTTCAACGAATTGATCCCTGCCGCTGTGGCGCAGTTGCCCCAGGCATTGCGTGAACGCCTTGAAGTGGTGCAGCAGGTGCGCGGCGATGAAACGAATGATGTCGCCACCCACTACAAGGAAAGTGGTGTGCGCTGTACCCTCCAGGGCTTCTTCCAGGACATGCCCGAGCGTCTGGCCGCCGCTCACCTGGTCGTCTGCCGCGCCGGCGCGTCCACGGTTACCGAACTGGCGGCGGCCGGTCGACCGGCCATTTACGTGCCCTATCCCTTTGCCGCTGACGATCATCAGACAGGCAATGCCAAGGCCATGGCCGAGGCTGGAGGCGGCTGGTTGATGCCGCAACCTGATCTGAGGGCCGAGCACCTGGCGGAGAAGCTGAACAGCCTGATGGAGGATCCCGGCTTGCTGGAAGAAGCGGCGCTTCACGCCCGTGAAGCTGCCGTCACGGGAGCAGCGGCCCGTTTGGCGGACCTGGTGTGCGAACAACAGCGTGACGAGAAGAGGGGGGAAGCCGCATGAGTGCCTTGCCCCTGGATATAGGCGTACTGCATTTCGTGGGAATCGGCGGAATCGGCATGAGCGGCATTGCCGAGATCCTGCACAACCTCGGTTACCAGGTGCAGGGGAGTGACATTGCCGAGAGCCCGAATGTCCGCCGTCTGCGCGAACTGGGCATTCCAGTTCACATCGGTCACGTCGAGGAGAACGTCGAGAAGGCGCAGGTGGTTGTCATCTCCTCGGCCGTGAAATCCGACAATCCCGAGGTTCAGGCGGCCCGCAGCCGGGCTCTTCCGGTCGTCCGTCGTGCCGAGATGCTGGGCGAGTTGATGCGGTTGAAGTCTTCCATTGCCGTGGCCGGCACCCATGGAAAAACCACGACCACCTCGATGGTGGCCGCGCTGCTGGACGCCGCCGGACTGGATCCCACGGTGGTCAATGGCGGCATCATCAATGCCTATGGCACCAACGCCCGTCTGGGGCAGGGCGACTGGATCGCCGTCGAGGCCGACGAGAGCGACGGGACCTTCGTGAAGCTGCCGGCGACCATCGCGCTGGTGACCAATATCGATCCCGAGCACATGGAGCATTATGGTTCGGTCGAGAACCTGCACCGTGCCTTCGAAAGCTTTGTGGAGAACATACCCTTCTATGGTTTTGCCGTCTGCTGCGTGGACCATCCGGCTGTCCAGTCGCTGATTGCGCGGATCGAGGACCGGCGTGTGGTGACCTATGGCTTCAGCACACAGGCCGACGTGCGCGGGGAGAACCTGCGCCTGTCTCCGGAGGGCTCCTACTTCGATGTGGTGGTCGTGGCCCGGGACGGCAGTGAGACAGACCGCATTGCCGATCTGTTCCTGCCCATGATGGGACAGCACAACGTGCAGAACGCCCTGGCCGTCGTGGCACTGGCCGTGCAGATGGGCATTGCCGAAAAGCAGCTGCGCGCCGGCTTGTCCGGTTTCGGCGGGGTGAAGCGCCGTTTCACGCGCACAGGCGAGGCCGGGGGCATCACGGTTATCGACGACTATGCCCATCATCCCGTTGAAATCAGCGCTGTCCTCAAGGCCGCGCGCCAGGCAACCCACGGCAAGGTCATCGCGGTCATGCAGCCTCACCGCTACAGCCGGTTGAAGGATCTGTTCGAGGATTTCTGCACCTGCTTCAACGAAGCTGACCATGTGGTTGTGGCCGATGTCTACGCCGCCGGAGAGGTGCCCCTGGAAGGCGCGGATCGGGATGCCCTCGTGGAAGGGCTGCGCGCGCATGGCCACCGGCATGTCACCCCACTGCCTGGCCAGGAGGTCCTGGCACGGACAGTGGCGGATCTGGCCGAACCCGGTGACCTGGTGGTGTGCATGGGGGCCGGCAGCATCACGAACTGGGCCCAGAGCCTGCCGCAGGAACTGGCCCGTGAATTGGAGGGGGGGCAATGAGCGAAGCTGCCTTCTCCAACAACCTTCTGGCCCGCTTACCGGCGGTGCGCGGGCGTTACAGCGAGAACGCCAAGCTGGCCAATGTCACCTGGTTCCGCGTGGGTGGCCCCGCGGAAGTATTGTTCAAGCCGGCCGATCGTGACGACCTGATCCATTTCCTTCAGGAAAAGCCGGCCGATGTGCCGGTCACGCTGCTGGGCGTCGGCTCGAACCTTCTGGTACGCGATGGGGGCCTGCCGGGTGTCGTCATCCGCCTGGGCCGCCTGTTTGCCTCGATCGAGGCGGAGGGCGATCGCCTGGTCTGCGGAGCCGGTGCACTGGACGTGAACATTGCCGAAATGGCCAAGCGCGAGAGCTTGAGCGGCCTGGAATTCCTCTGTGGCATACCCGGCACCCTGGGCGGTGCCCTGCGCATGAATGCGGGCGCCTATCAGCGCGAACTCAAGGATGTCCTGATTGGTGCTGAGGCCCTGACCGCCGAAGGGGAGGTCAAGGCCCTGGATCCCGAGAGCATGGGCCTCAGCTATCGTCATTCTTCGGTTCCGGAGGACTGGATCTTCACCGGCGCCGTGCTGCAGGGGCGGGCTGGCAATGCCGCTGATATCGAGCGCCGCATGGAGGAAATCCGTACGGCCCGTGGTGACAGCCAGCCGGTGCGCAGCCGCACCGGGGGCAGCACCTTCAAGAACCCGCCGGGTGAGAAGGCCTGGCAGTTGATCGAGCGGGCCGGCTGTCGCGGCTTGACCGTGGGCGGAGCCCAGGTCTCGGAGCAGCACTGCAATTTCCTGATCAATACAGGTGCCGCCACGGCCGCAGACCTGGAGAACCTGGGCGAAGAGGTTCGCCGGCGCGTGCAGGACGCCACCGGCATCACGCTGGAGTGGGAAATCCGGCGCATTGGCTTGCCGGCGGGGGGTGACTCATGACGCCGATGAAGATTCTCGTGCTCTATGGCGGCCCCTCGGTCGAACGGGACGTCTCCCTGGTCAGCGGACAGGCCTGCGCGGAAGCCCTGCGTGGCCTGGGCCATGAGGTCGAGCTGTTCGATTTCACGGGCGATGTTGCTGCCCTGGTCAGGGCCCTGGAGGCTCGGCCCGAGGTTGTCTTCAATGCGCTGCACGGACGTTATGGAGAGGACGGCTCCATACAGGGTCTGCTGGACCTGATGCAGGTTCCCTACACGCATTCGGGGCGCCTGGCATCGGCGCTCGCCATGGACAAGGCGGCCGCCAAGCGGGTCCTGGACTCTGTGGGCCTGCGCTGTCCGGGTGGATCGGTGATGGCACGGGAAACCGTCCTGGCTGGGGATCCGCTGCCGCGTCCCTATGTGGTCAAGCCGGTCTGCGAGGGCTCCTCGATGGGAGTGGTCATCGTCCAACCGGGCGACAACGACCTGCCTTTCACCCATGCCGACTGGCCTTTTGGCGAGGAAGTTCTGGTCGAGCCCTATATCCGGGGGCGCGAACTCACGGTATCGGTGATGGAAGACCATGCGCTGGCGGTCACGGAACTGCGGCCCCGGCAGGGTTTCTACGACTACACGGCGAAGTACACGGAAGGCAAAACCGAGCACATCCTGCCGGCGCCAGTCTCGAGCCGTGTGTATGAGGCTGCCATGGCCCAGGCCGTTGCTGCGCACCAGGCCCTGGGGTGCCGCGGCGTGAGCCGGGCCGATTTCCGTTACGACGATCAGCAGGAAAGCGAAACGGACACAGGCCTCTATCTTCTTGAGGTCAACACCCAGCCTGGGATGACGCCGCTCAGCCTGGTTCCGGAACAGGCGGCGCACCTGGGGATTCCCTTCAACGAACTCGTCCAGTGGATGGTGGAGCACGCATCATGCGACTGAAACGCGGTGCAGATGGAAAGCGCAAGGATGGCAAGCGGCGTGCACCGGCCGGTCGGCGGTTGCACGAGCGCCTGCCGCTGAATGGCCTTCGCCGCCACCTGCCGCGCCTGATCCTGATCGGGGTTCTGGGCGGTGTGGCCGGCTGGCTATGGCAGTCCGGAAGTCTGCAGCGCGCCGCTGAATGGACGGTGGCCAGCTATTACGGCACGACGGCGGAGTGGGGCCTGGCCGTCAACGAGGTGATGGTCGAGGGGCGCGAGAGGACGGAGCGTGAGCTTGTGCTCGAGCAGTTGGAGGTGCGTCGCGGCGCCCCGATCCTGGCTTTCAATCCGCAGGATGCGCGCCGTCGCCTGGAAGAACTGCCCTGGGTGGAACGGGCCGAGGTCGAGCGCCGCCTGCCCGATCACATCTTCATTCGCCTGCATGAACGTGAAGCCATGGCGCTGTGGCAGAAGGATCGAAAGCTGCAGCTGATCGACGGGCAGGGCCAGGTGATTTCCGGCGTGACCGCAAAGGGGCACAGCCACCTGCCTCTGGTGGTGGGCCCGGATGCCGCCGAACACGCCACGGAAATTCTTGGCGTCCTGCAGAGCGCGCCGGTGCTGGCGGAGCAGGTCGAGGCTCTGGTGCGTGTTTCCGAGCGGCGCTGGAACGTGAAACTGGAAAACGGCGTGGAGATCCAGCTTCCCGAAACGAATGCCGCGGAAGCCTGGCACCAGCTGGCCCGGGTCGAGCGCGAGCAGGGCCTGTTTGCCCGGGACGTCGAGATCGTGGACCTGCGCCTGCCAGACCGATTGATCATTCGCACGCTGAGTGGCGAGAGACCGCCTGGACCTCAGCAGGCCAAGGGGACCGACACATGAAGAAGGGGCTGAAGCGTAACCGGCATGGCATTCTGGCTGCCCTGGACGTGGGCAGCAGCAAGATCTGTTGCCTGATCGCGCGGATCGAGGAAGGACGCGGCGACAAGCCGCGCGGCCTCAAGGTCATCGGGATCGGCCAGCAGGTAAGTCGCGGGGTCAAGGCCGGTGCCGTCGTGGACATGGAGGCGGCCGAGGCCGCAATCCTGAACGCCGTCCATGCAGCCGAGCAGATGGCGGGAGAGACCATCGAGCAGGTGGTGGTCAACCTCTCCGGCGGTTATCCGGCCTCACGCTCCATCGGTGTCGAGGTTTCCATCGACGGTCATGAAGTCGGGGACATGGACCTGCGCCGGGCCCTGGAGCAAGGCCACCAGCTGGAAGGCGTACTGGGACAACCCGAGAAGGGAAGGCAGCTCATCCATTCCATTCCGGTGGGCTACACCATCGATGGCAGCCGCGGAATCCGCGACCCGCGCGGCATGTACGGAGAGCGGCTGGGCGTCAACATGCACATCGTCACTGCGGCCAGCGGCCCGGTGCGCAACCTGGCCACCTGCGTGCAGCGCTGCCACCTGGAGCCCGGCAATTTCGTCGTCTCGCCCTTTGCCTCCGGGCTGTCGAGCCTGGTCGAGGATGAGCGCGAATTGGGCGTGACCCTGATCGACCTGGGGGCCGGCACGACCTCCATGGCCGTTTTCCTGGAGGGCAACGTCATTCACACGGATGTCGTCCCCGTCGGCGGGCAGCACGTGACCAGCGATATTGCACGTGGCCTGTCCACCAGCCTCAGCCATGCCGAACGCCTGAAGACACTCTATGGGCATGCCATCGCCACCTCCGCCGACGAGCAGGAGATGATCGACGTGCCGCAGGTGGGTGAGGAAGACGACAATCACGTGCAGCAGGTGCCGCGCTCACTGCTGGTCGGAATCATGCAGCCGCGCCTTGAGGAAACATTCGAACTGGTGCGCTCACGGCTGGAGGCCAGTGGCTTCGACAAGCTGGGCGGCCGCCGTGTTGTGCTGACGGGCGGTGCGGCGCAGTTGCCCGGCATGGGCGACCTGGCGGCCCTGGTCCTGGACAAGCAGGTGCGGGTCGGTCGGCCCATTCATCTGAGCGGCCTTGCGGAATCGACAAGCGGCCCGGCCTATACGACGGCAGCGGGCCTGCTGAACTACGCGCTGGAAGCCGAAATGGCGCCGCGCCCCGATATCAAACCCCAGGCACCCGAGGCAGACGGCCTGATTGGCCGGGTCGGGAACTGGCTGAAGGAGCACTTCTGATGCGGATCCCGAAAATAGCAACGGAATCCGTATCAAAGGCACCACCGGCAGGTGCGGCCGGTGACTATCAACCTGCTAGATCGAGAAAATGCGGAGGCAGACATGAGTCTTAATCTAAGCGTACCGGAAACCCAAGAGGTTCTCCGTCCGCGGATCACCGTCATCGGTGTCGGCGGAGCCGGCGGCAATGCCGTCAACAACATGATTCGTTCCAACCTGGAAGGGGTCGAGTTCGTGATCGCGAACACCGACTCCCAGGCCATGCAGCAGTCGCTCTGCGAAGAGCGCATTCAGCTTGGCCGCAACATCACCAGTGGACTGGGCGCAGGCTCGCGTCCCGATGTGGGCCGGGCCGCGGCCGAGGAAGCCCTTGAGGAGGTCCTGACACACCTCGATGGGGCCAACATGGTCTTCATCACCGCCGGCATGGGCGGCGGAACCGGCACCGGGGCAGCCCCGGTCATTGCGCGTGCCGCGCGCGAGGCCGGCCTGCTGACCGTGGGCGTGGTGACCAAGCCCTTCCAGTTCGAGGGCATCCATCGCATGCGCATGGCCGAACAGGGCATCCAGGAACTCTCGCAGTACGTGGATACCCTGATCATCATTCCGAACCAGAACCTGTTCCGCATTGCCACGGAGAAGACGACCTTCGCCGATGCCTTCAAGATGGCAGACGATGTGCTCTACTCCGGTGTGCGGGGCGTGACCGACCTGATGGTCATGCCGGGCCTGATTAACCTGGACTTCGCCGACATCCGTGCTGTCATGACGGAGATGGGCAAGGCCATGATGGGCACCGGCGAGGCCGAAGGCGACAACCGCGCCATTGCGGCCGCCGAAGCGGCCATTTCCAATCCGCTGCTGGACGATGTGTCCATGTGCGGGGCACGCGGTGTGCTGATCAACATCACCGGTGGCGAGGACATGACCCTGTTCGAGGCCGACGAGGCCGCCAACCGGATTCGCGACGAGGTCGATCCCGAGGCGAACATCATTTTCGGCTCGACCTTCGATGAAAGTCTGAACGGTCGCATGCGGGTCTCGGTGGTGTCCACCGGTATCGAGATGGAGGCCGCCACCCAGCCGCGTCCGGGCAACCTCAGCCTGGTTTCTGGTCAGGGCAAGCCGGCCGCTGAAACGGCAGCCCGTAGCAGCGCTTCCCAGGGGGCTCCTGCGGCGGCTTCCGTTCGGCCGACAGGCAGCGGTGCGGCGACAGCTGCTGCCACTGCGACGGCCGCCGCTATGGCCTATGATGAACAGGCCGAGCAGGAAGAGCAGGTCCAGTTTTCCGCTGCGGCCGAAATGCAGCAGGAAGATCGGCAGGCTGCGCCAGCAGCCGAGGCCGAGTCCCAGGAGGACGAACTGCTGCTGTCCCGTGAGCAGGCCGTTTCGGATGAAACGGACCGGGTCGCTTCCGAAGGCGCAGGCGAGTCGCTTGCCGCCAATCCGGCTGAAGAGGAGATGGCTCCTTCTGCCGAGGACAGCTTCACCATGCCGGAGCCGATGCGTCCACGTACACGGCGTCTGCCCGAAGCTGCTCCCGGGCAGCAGGCCTCTGCTTTCGAAGCAGCCGAGATGGCCAATGCCAGCAAGCAGGGCCGTCCCGGTGTACAGGGCCGCAACATGGATGACGAGCAGGGCGAAACGCCCATGCGCAATAAGGCCTACAGCCTGCTTGGCCGCCTGACCGGCGGTGGCAAGGCCCGTCAGAGCCGTGGCGAAGAGGAAAGCCACGGCCGTGGCAATGCGCCGGCTCAGCCGCGTGTCGAGCCGTCGCTGGGGCGTGGTCCATCGCGCCCGGCTGCCGAGGAGAAGCCGGCACAGCAGCCTTCCTTCAGTGGCATGGAGCCCAAGGAGCACGCCTCTGCCAGCAAGGAGGACGAGGAACTCCTGGATATACCGGCGTTCCTGCGCCGCCAGGCCAACTGAAGACCTGACCGATTCTGTCTCCGCACCCGCCCGCTGTCCTGCAGGACAGCGGGCAGCGGGGGACAATCTGCTGGTTGAGGCGGATTATTTGGCGCGGCCCGCTTGAGGTGTAACGGGCTTAATCCTATAGTCTGGCGTCCATTTTCGCTGGAGGCCGATCCGGGTATGAAGCGCCGCGACACAAAATCACTCAGAAACACCTTCGTGCTGCCCTGCGTGGCGGCGTCTTTCCTGCTGGTGGCAGCCTGCTCCTCATCCTCGGATGAGGAGACATATGTCGAGCGTCCGGCCGAAGATTTCTACAGTATGGGGCTCAACGCCCTCTCTGATAACAATTACGACGCTGCCGTTCGCAACTTCGACGAAGTCGAACGCCAGCATCCCTATTCCTCCTGGGCCCCGCGCGCGCAGCTGATGGCTGCCTACGCGCATTACCGGGAGCAGGATTACGATGATGCCATCCTGGCGCTGGATCGCTTCATCCAGCTCAATCCGGGCCATCCCAACATCGATTATGCCTATTACATGAAGGCGATCTGCTATTACGAGCAGATTTCCGATGTGGAACGCGACCAGAGCATGACGCGACAGGCGATGGAATCCCTGGAAACCGTGATCAATCGCTTCCCCGATTCGGCCTATGCCCGGGACGCGGAATTGAAGCATGACCTGGCCGTGGATCACCTGGCCGGCAAGCACATGTCCATCGGCCGCTATTACCTGCGCCGCGGAGAGTACCTGGCTGCGATCAATCGCTTCCAGACCGTGGTCCGCGACTACCAGACCACCTCGCACGTACCTGAGGCCCTGCACCGTCTCGTGGAATCCTATCTGGCCCTTGGGGTCTACGACGAGGCCCAGTCGACAGCGGCTGTGCTGGGCTACAACTATCCGGGCAGCGAATGGTACATCGATTCCTATGCACTGCTGACCGGAGAGGACCTTCGTCCCGAGCGTCGTGAAGGCTCCTGGATCTCGGGTGTATGGGACTCCGTGTTCTGACGAGCCATGCTCGTTGGTCTTTCGATCCGCAATGTGGTCCTGATCGACCGACTGGACCTGGCGTTTGAAGAGGGGCTGAGTGTCTTGACCGGCGAGACGGGCGCCGGAAAGTCCATCCTGCTCGATGCGCTGGGGTTGAGCCTGGGTATGCGGGCCGAATCCGGCCTGGTTCGCCAGGGCAGTGACCAGGCGTCGGTGACCGCCAGTTTCGAGATTTCCGAAGCGCATCCCGTCGTTCCCCTGCTGGCAGAGCAGGACATGCCGCTGGAGGAGGACATCCTGGTCCTCCGGCGAACGGTCAATCCGGAGGGACGCAGCCGGGCCTATATCAACGACCAGCCGGTTTCCGTGTCGTTGCTGCGGTCTGTCGGCGAAGTGATGGTGGAAATCGAGGGTCAGTTCGCCCAGCACGGCTTGATGGATGCCGCAACGCATCGGGGACTCCTGGATTCCTATGGCAACCTGGAAAGCCAGGCGCAGCAGGTATCCGAATTGTGGCGCAAGTGGCAGGACCTGCGCCGGGAGTTGGAGCAGGCGCGCGAAAGCCTGGAGCAGGCCCGGCGTGACGAGGAGTACCTGAGGCATGCGCTGGAAGAACTCGAGGCCCTGGATCCACAACCCGGTGAGGACGAGAAGCTCGGCGAACAGCGCCAATTCATGATGAACTCGGGCAAGCTGCTGGAAGCCTTGAATGGAGCTGCGGCCGAACTGGAAGGCGATGGCGGCGGGGCTGAACGCGCCCTGGCCAATGCACAGCGTCAACTGGAGAAGGTGGCCGACAAGGCTGATGGACGGCTGAACCAGGTCCTGGCCGCCCTGGAGCGTGCTGCGGCGGAACTGGCCGATGCCGAGGCGGAGTTGAGCTCGGTCACGGCCGACCTGGACCTGGAGCCCGAGCGCCTCGAGGAGGTCGAGTCACGCTATTTCGCGCTCAAGGACATGGCGCGCAAGCATGGTTGCCAGCCGGATGACTTGCCGGACCTGCGCGCGCGTTTCGCTGAACAGCTGGCCGGCATAGATGGTGGGAACGAACGCCTGGCAGCTCTGGACGAGCAGGTGCGTGCAGCCCAGAAAGCCTATCGCGATGCCGCCGCAGATTTGATGGAGCGGAGGACGAAATCGGCGAAGCTTCTCTCGGAAGCTGTCAATTGCGAATTGCCCCCACTGCGCCTGGAGAAGGCGCAGTTTGTCTGCCAGGTCACCGAGTTGGCCGAAGAGTCCTGGGGTGCCCAGGGAATGGAGCGCATACAGTTCGAGGTGTCGACCAATCCGGGTGCCAAGCCGGGCGCCCTGAACAAGATTGCTTCGGGCGGTGAACTCGCGCGATTCCTGTTGGCGCTGAAGGTGGTGTTGGCGCAGGCATCGCCGGTTGAATGCCTGATTTTCGATGAGGTCGACAGCGGTGTTGGTGGAGCCACGGCCGATGCCATCGGCGAGCGTCTGGCCAGGCTTGCGGAAGCCCGGCAACTGCTCGTGATTACGCACAGCCCGCAAGTGGCAGCGCGTGGGCGCCATCACTGGCGTGTCACCAAGGATGGCGATGACAGCAGTGTGCTGACACGCGTCAGCCGCCTGGATATGGAAAGCCGCCGCGAAGAGGTGGCGCGCATGCTTTCGGGAGCGCAGGTCACGCAGGAAGCACGGGCCGCCGCACAGCGGCTGATGGGGGAATGATGGGCGCGGAAAGCAAGGAAGTTGGCGAGCTGACTCGCGAGGACGCTGCCCGGGAACTTGAGCGTCTGGCCGCGGAGATCGCGCGTCATGACAGGCTTTACTACCAGCAGGATGAACCGGAAATCGACGACGCCAGCTATGATTCCCTGCGCCAGCGCAACGCAGACATCGAAGCGCGTTTCCCGGACCTGGTGCGGGATGACAGCCCCTCCGTGCAGGTGGGGGCCGCCCCGGCGGCCGGTTTCGGCAAGGTTCGCCACAGTGTGCCGATGCTATCGCTGGGCAACGTGTTCGCGGAACAGGAGTTGCGTGATTTCGTTGCGCGGGTACGGCGCTTCCTGGGGCTTGGCGAGAATGACCAAGTGGATTTCGTGGCCGAGCCCAAGATCGATGGCCTGTCCATTACCTTGCGCTATGAAAAAGGGCATTTCGTGCAGGGCGCGACCCGTGGGGACGGGCGTGAAGGTGAGGATGTCACGGCCAACCTGAAGACACTGCAGGATATTCCCCGCAAGCTTGCCGCCCCCGTTCCGGATGTGATCGAGGTGCGCGGCGAGGTCTACATGACCAAATCGGCCTTTGCGGCGTTGAATCAGCGGCAAGACGAAAAGGGCGGCAAGCTTTTCGCGAATCCGCGTAATGCCGCTGCCGGGTCATTGCGTCAGCTTGATACGAAGATCACTGCGGAACGCCCCCTGAAATTCTTTGCCTATTCCTGGGGGGAGTTGAGCGAAGACATCGCGGAGACCCACTGGGCCTTCCTGGAAAGGCTGAAGGGCTGGGATTTCTCGGTAAACCCCCTGGCACGCCTCTGCTCGAGCGCGGACGCTCTCATGGAATTGTACCATGAGGTGGAAGCCCAGCGTGCGGAACTGGACTATGACATCGACGGAGTCGTCTACAAGGTTAACCGCATCGACCTGCAGCAGCGCCTGGGCTACGTCAGCCGGGCGCCCCGCTGGGCGGTGGCACACAAGTTTCCGGCCGAGAAGGCCCAGACGCTCCTCAAGCGGATCGATATCCAGGTCGGACGCACCGGCGCCCTGACGCCCGTTGCAATCCTGGAGCCGGTGAATGTGGGTGGCGTGCTGGTTTCGCGCGCGACCCTGCACAACGAGGATGAAATCCAGCGCAAGGACGTGCGGGTGGGGGACACCGTCGTCCTCCAGCGTGCGGGCGACGTCATCCCACAGGTCCTGGAGTACATACCCGAGAAGCGACCTGCGGACAGCAAGCCCTATGTCTTTCCGGAAAACTGCCCGGAATGCGGATCTCAGGCGATCCGGGAACTCGATGAAGCGGTCCGGCGCTGCACGGGGGGACTGATCTGCCCGGCGCAGGCCGTGGAGCGCCTGCGCCACTTCGTCAGCCGTGATGCCTTCGATATCGAGGGTCTGGGCGAAAAGCAGGTCCGGTTCTTCTGGGACAAGGGCTGGGTGAAGACACCGGGCGACATCTTCCGGCTGCAACGCGATCACGGATCCGACAGCCTGGAAGCCCTGAGCCGCCAGCCCGGATGGGGGCGGCAATCCGCACAGAACCTCTTCGAGGCCATAGAGGCGCGGCGGCGCATCGAGCTGGACCGTTTCCTGTTTGCGCTGGGGATTCGGCGGATCGGTCAGACCACGGCCCGTTTGCTGGCACGCAGTTACGGCAATTGGGCGGACCTGCAGCAGTCGATGGAGGCGGCCCGGGATCGCGAGTCTTCCGCCTATGCTGACCTGCTGGCCATTGACGGTATCGGTGAAGCCGTGGCCGAGGACCTGATCGGCTTCTTCGGTGAGGTGCACAATCGTGAACTGCTGGATGACCTGCTGTCAGAGGTCGAGGTTGAAACCTATGAAGCGCCGGAAGGCGCGGATTCGGAACTGTCGGGCAAGACACTGGTCTTCACGGGAACGCTGGAGAGCATGACCCGAAGCGAGGCCAAGGCACGTGCCGAGGCGCTGGGAGCCAAGGTGGCGGGCTCCGTTTCGTCCAAGACGGATTACGTGGTGGCGGGAGCCGACGCCGGCTCGAAAGCCCGCAAGGCCCAGGACCTGGGTGTCGAACTGCTCAGCGAGGCCGACTGGCGCCGTCTGGCCGGCCTGGATTAGGCGGCAGGCCGACCTGCGCCAGATCTAGTCCGTCCGTGAAATCTTGCGCGCGCCATAGGCCGTCAAGGCAATGGCAAGCCCCGAGAACAGTAGGTTGATCCCGACAAAGAGGCCAAGAATCCAGAGACCACTGCCGGGCAATCCGCTGACAATCAGCAGGCCCAGCACAATGTCGAGGATCGCACTGAAGAAGATCCAGCCCCAGCTTCCGGTGATCGTCCGGCGGTAATGCGGCACGGAGATCAGCTTGGCGATGCCAATGGCCAGAAGATAGGCCGCCAGTATCATGGTCAGGGTCACGGCTCCGGCCACGGGGTCCCAAAGCAGGGCAATACCTGCCAGCAGGAAGATAATTGCGCCCAGCAGGTTCCACCAGAATCCCGGGCTTGCCTTGCCGCTGCGGATTACGGAGACCAATCCAATCAGGCCGCTACCCAGCAGCAGCCAGCCAATCATGAGTTCAACCGCAATGGTGGCAATTCCCGGCGCAATGATGGCAAATGCGCCCAACAGGATCAGGACAATGCCGTAGATCATGAACCAGGTGCTGTACTTGCGTAGTTTCTCTGTATCCATGGAAAAACCGGCGGGCATGATCTTTCCTCCGCATAAGGTGTAATGCTGTTATTCTTACGCCAATTCCGTGCGCCTGTCGCGCATGGATTTACGCGTTCCCTGCACTTTGTGTTCCTGTCTAGAGCTGTGACTCCACAGGCAGGAAGCCAAGTATGGCTGCCGCTATTCTACGCCAGATACCAGCCTCGGGCGGACGCTGCCATGTCCTGTCCGTTCCCTGCAGGTTGTCTATCCAGGCAACCTTGCCGTCTTCCAGGACCAGGTGATAGCTGTTCGTGAAGTCGCACTGTTCCGCAAAGATGTCCTGTACGTCCTCGGCTAGACCGACATGGCGAAAGAGTACACCCATCTCGGTGTTGAGCGAGACGGAACGCGGATCAAAGTTGAAGGACCCGATGAAACCGGCTTCTCCATCGACGGTAAAGGCCTTGGTATGCAGGCGGGCACTCCTGGAACCGAACAGCGATATATTGCGCCCCCCGAGCTTTGGGCGCAGTTCGTACAACTTTATTCCGGCCTGCAGCATTGCCTTGCGGTAGTTGGAATAGGCGCCATAGACCGCGGCCACGTCCGTGGCGGCCAGGGAATTCGTCAGGATCGATATGTCCACCCCTTCCCGGGCCATGCTTGTCAGTCGTTTCACGCCGGCTTCGCCAGGAATGAAATAGGGGGATGTGATCTGGAGCTCCCGTTCCGCCGCTATCATCATCGGAAGGATCGCCCGGGACAGCCAGCTTTCCTGTCCACGGCCTGATGCCTTCTCGGGAGGATCGGAAACCACCGAGATCTCTTTCGACCAATAGAGTCTCTGACGTTTCGAAAGCATTCTTTCAGCGTTGCGTTCCTGGCTGACACGCTGAAGATAGGGTTGTGCCGCTTCGTTATCACACAGGGCCTCAAGCCGCGTTCTCAGCTTGTCCAGGGCATCTGCGGGCGCACGGGACAGCGAAGCGATCGGCAGAACCTGGCCACTGTTCCAGAAGCTGTCGAAGATCGCCTCGGTTTCCTGGACACCCTGTCCAATCATCAGGAGGTCCATGTCCCTGAAATTGATTCCGGTCGAGGCATCGAAATAGGCATCGCCTATGTTCCGTCCGCCCACAATGGCAAGCCGCCCATCGGCGATCCAGGCCTTGTTGTGCATGCGCCGCGTGGTGCTGAAGATTCGCAGCAGCATCTCAAGGCCGCGATGAAAGGTGTTGGCGCGGGCGCGACTGGGGTTGAACAGACGGATCTCTACGTTGGGGTGGAGGTCCAATGCCATGTGAATCGCGTCATGGCCCCGCGTGTTGATGTCATCAATTAGCAGGCGTACGCGTACGCCTCGGTCTGCCGCGCCCAGAAGCTCGCGTGCCAGCAGGCCGCCTGTCAGGTCGTTGCGCCAGTAGTAATACTGCATGTCGAGGCTGCGGCCGGCTGACTGTGCAGCGTGGGCCCGTGCAGCAAAGGCTTGCAGGTTTCCCTGCATCATCATGAGCCCTGACTGATCCGGATGATCGTCTAGTCTCGGTGCTATGTTGCGGTCCAGATCGGTCTCATCTTCACGAACCGGGAGGGCTTGCGAAGCTGGGCCACGTGCCAGTTCTGCGAAACGGCCGTAGGAATAGACGGCCAGGGACGAGGCTGCGAGGAAAGCCAGGAAAAGGCCGGCAAGAAACAACAAGATGTCCAGGGGTATGAAGAGAAAGTCCATCTGCCGGAAATTGCCTTTGCGTGGCTTTGCATCCTGCGATCGATCGAGTCGCCAGATTGTCCTACTTTATGGTAACCAAGTCTTGCAATGGCCATATCCTGGGCAAGGGGTGACCACAGCCAGCATGCAGGACTACGGATTGAGCCAACCAGGACAGAAGTGACGATGGTGAAGCCGCATACCATGCGCCGTGTCAGGGATACGGCCATGGACAGTTTCAGGAACATGACACCGGAAGTGGCCTCGAACCTGCTTTCGAAACGGCGCAGCTATCACGCCTCGGAAAATGGCGCCCGTGACGACGGACCTCTGATCGCGTCCTACAACATCCACAAGTGCGTTGGCCTTGATGGTCAGTTCGATCCGGACCGCATCATGGAGGTGATTCTCGAGATCGATCCGGACGTCATTGCCCTCCAGGAAGTCGACCAGCGATTCGGCAAGCGCAATGGCTTGCTGGATCCCGACAAACTGGAAAGGCAAACGGGGCTTGTTCCCGTTGTTTCCTCCCTGTCGGGGCGCAGCCTCGGCTGGCACGGCAACGTCGTGCTGGCACGCAAGGACGTGTCGGCAACAGCACAAAGGCTGTTGCTGCCCGGTGTTGAACCGCGCGGGGCCCTGGTCGTTGACCTCGATCTGGCAACAGGGCCGCTGCGTGTCATTGCTGCGCACCTGGGCTTGTTGCGCCGCTGTCGGGCACTTCAGGCCAGGATTCTCCTGGAGGCAGCAGAACCGGAGGATGATCGACCCGTCGTTCTGTTGGGAGATCTGAATGAATGGCGCCTGGGGCCGCGTTCCGCGCTCAGGGAACTTGAGCCAAGGTTCGGTCCCCTGGAGGCGGCCATGCCCAGCTTCCCGTCCAGTTATCCGCTTTGGGCCCTTGATCGCGTGCTGGCCAGCCCGCAGTCCCTGATTGTCAGCCTGGAGGTACACGACACGGCTTTGGCGCGACAGGCATCGGATCACTTGCCCCTTAAAGCCAGGATGCTGCCGTCCGATTGTCTTGAACCGCTGCTGGATGAGGAAAGTCTGACCTCGGTCGCCTGAAGCCATCAGATCCGGTGGTGCAGGGCAAATAGTTCCGGTCAGGCCACGCGGCTGGGGAACTTGATGTCATCGTCGAAAACGGCGCCCTCACGCTGCCATCCACGCGTAACAGCGCCTTTCAGTTCCACTTCACAGAGAATTGCATCCCGCAGGTCGGTTCCGATCAGGCGCGCGTGATAGTTTTCCAGGACACCCATGTCATTGTGGGGCGCCGGCGCATCCATGATGCGTGCGGCTGTCAGGTCGGCTCCGCGCAGGACAGCATGGCTCAGGTTCGCACCGGCCAGGCAGGCGTGACGCAGGGAGGCGGCCGTCATGTCGGCACCGCTCAGGTCCGTCAGCACCAGCATGGCGTGGTTGAGTACGACCCCTTGAAGATTCGAGCCTCTCAGGATTGCTCCGCTGAGATTGATACCGGTCAGGTCGCAGCGGGAGAGGTCCACACCTTCAAGCAACGCGCGCTCCCCGCGCTTGCCTCCGCTGTCGACCCAGCGCCCATGTGCCTGTATGGCGGTGATCATGGCGGCCAGGTCACTCGAGATGCGCCGTGCCTGCGTGACCTGCTTTCTTTGCTGGCATGTCAGGTTTGCGCCCTCAAGCGATGTGCCGATCATGAGGCTGCCTTCCAGAACCGCTTCGGAAAAGTCCGCATTCTGCAGTTGGGCTCCGCTCAGGTCGCTGCGGCGCAACCGGGCGCTTTTTAGATTGGCGTTGCAGAGATTGGCATTGCGAAGGTTGCAGTCGCTAAGTTCGCTGCCTTCCAGATCGGCCTGTTGCAGGTTGGCGGCGGCCAGGTTGCTCTTGGTCAGGATTGCGCCGGTGAGCTGCGCGTTCTCTAGGTTGGCGCGGACCAGGTTTGCCTGGCGCATGTCCGTGCGCATTTGCGCGGAGGAGGAAGCCGTGTCCCAGCCTTCCAGAGACTGCAGGTTCGCGGCATTGAGATGGCTGCCCGTCAGCCGGCTGCCCGAAAGCACCGCGCCACAAAGGCGGGCACCGCTCAAACGGGCGCCTGTCAGGTCCGCATTGGACAGATCGCATCTGGTAAGGTCGGCATCGGTCAGGTCGCATCCGGTCAGCCGCGCCCCCTTCAGGTTGGCACCCGCCAGTTGGGCATGACTGAGGCGGCTGCCGCCAAGGTCCAGCCCTGATAGATCCATAGAGCTTAGGTCGGCCCGCCTGCCGCCGGGATGACCGGTCAACCAGCGCTCGTGGCTGGTACAGACCCTGATCAGTTCCACAGCTGACAGCGGCCTACCTGGCGCTGCTGACATCGTCAACTCCGAGTTTGCTTCACTCATGCGGCTACCTGCACAACATCGCCATTATTCTTCACGGTTTATTACCGGCTCGTTAAATCTAGAATTGCATCTATCCGTGGCGGAAATGGGACGCAGAAAAGGGTGTATCCAGGCTATTTCGTGGTAGCTGCAGTTTCGGGTCGTCAGCCGCCAACCGGCTATTGCTTGACGCCGTGGCGGCCTGCGGGGCAGTCTCAATATCGTCACGGCTGTTTCGCAGCGTGCAATCTCAATTCACAGCCTCGTTTCCTGATGTTCTCTTCGCGCATATCACCGCTTTCCGACCGGGACGATCGATTCCAGGAGATTCGCCGCGAGCGGGTGTCGGAGCGGGTGGCCCAGGAACTGACCCGGCTGATTGCCAACGGCAAGCTGGCACCGGGTGAGCGCCTTCCGGGCGAGCGACAGTTGGCCGACATGCTGGGGGTCAGCCGCGTTTCCGTGCGGGCGGCCCTGCAGGAGTTAAAGGCGCGGGGGTTTTTGTCTGCCGTCCAAGGGGGCGGGACCCGGGTTGTCGGCATGGCGGAGGAACTGGATTCCGGCCTGATCAGCCTGCTGCGGGCCGATCAACGCAATCTGAATGACCTGGCCGAGATGCGCGCCAATCTGGAAGTCTGGGCGGCGCGCCGCGCGGCGCGAAACGCCAGTGAGAACCAGGTTTGCGAGATCGAGGAGGCCTATCGCAGCATGGCTGATGCCAGCCGCGCTCCGCGTCACAAGGCGGAGGACGACCTGCGATTCCACTTGGCCATTGCCCAGGCCAGCGGCAGCGCGGTTTATCTCCACCTGATGTCGGTTCTGGGGAACACGCTTGAGAAGATGTTTTCCTTTCATCGCTACGCGCTTTATGCGACGCCCGAGGACGACGCGCGTTTTCTCGATCATCACCGCCGCATAGCCGAGGCCATTCGTGCGCGCGATGAGGATGCGGCGGCCGGGGCCATGGCCGAACACCTGGACAGTATTCTCAGGCGCTACCGTCAGGCTTCGGATGAAGACGAGGCCCAAGATCAGAAAGCCCTGGGTCAATAGCCCTGCCGGCATGTGGCCGGCCGGAACATGCCTGACAGAGGGGAGCGACCGGAAAAACAATGACCTTTCGTGAAAGCCGGAGCTTTCTCCAATCCCTGTTCCAGGCGGCCGTGTCCGCCGCCGATCCGCTACAGGTCCTGCCACCCGCGCTTCCCGAGCGGCCCAGCAGCGGCCGTTGCGTCGTGGTCGGGGCCGGCAAGGCGGCGGCTTCCATGGCGCAGGCACTTGAGAAAGCCTGGGGTGAGGATCTGGAAGGCATTGTGATCACCCGTTACGACCACGGTGCAGCCTGCCGTTCCATAGAAGTGATCGAGGCGGCCCATCCAGTGCCCGACGAAGTTGGGCAGCAGGCAGCCCGGCGTATCCTGGAACTGGCGGAAAGCCTGGAAGACGGCGATACACTGGTGTGCCTGATATCTGGCGGGGGGTCGGCCCTGCTGTCCCTGCCGGCAAAGGGAATCAGTCTTGAGGACAAGCGTTCGGTCAACAAGGCGCTGTTGCGGTGTGGAGCGGACATCGCGGAAATCAACTGCGTTCGCAAGCATCTCTCCGCCATCAAGGGTGGGCGTCTGGCCGCGGCTGCCGCGCCGGCGAAGGTGCTGACCTTTGCAATCTCGGATGTGCCAGGCGATGAGCCGGGTGTTATCGCTTCGGGGCCGACCGTGGCGGATTCAACGACCTATGGCGAAGCCCTTGCTATCCTGAAAAAGTACAGAATCGAGACCCCCAATGCTGTGCGCCGCCGTTTCGAGGAAGCCGAAGCGGAGACGCCCAAGCCCGGCGATCCCAGACTGGAGAGCGCAAGCTTCCACATGATCGCAACCCCTCAAGATGCCTTGGAGGCTGCGGCTGACCAGGCGCGGGAGGCTGGAAAAACACCGCTTATCCTTGGCAATGCGATCGAGGGCGAGGCACGCGAGCTGGGGCGCGTGATGGCCGGCATTGCGCGGCAGGTGCAAGGACATGGCCAGCCCGCTGCTGCGCCCTGCGTTCTGCTGTCGGGAGGAGAGACCACCGTGACCGTCCGAGGGCAGGGGCGCGGAGGGCGCAATCTGGAGTTCCTGCTGTCCATGATGATCGATCTGCAGGGGCAGCCCGGAGTCCTGGCATTGGCCTGCGATACGGATGGCCTGGACGGGACGGAAGACAATGCCGGCGCCCTGTTCGATCCCGACAGTTTGCGGCGCGCGAAGGAAGCGGGTTTGACTCCGAGCCAGTTGCTGGAAGACAACGACGCCTATTGGTGTTTTGCGACCCTGGACGATTTGATCATGACCGGGCCGACTCTTACCAATGTGAATGACTTCAGGGCGGTTCTTATACTTCCGGAAGGGAAGACGAGAGAATGAGACGAGCACGTAATGCCAAGATTGTTGCCACATTGGGGCCGGCCAGTTCGGGCCCGGATGTCATCCGCAAGCTGTTCGATGCCGGTGCGGACGTCTTTCGCCTGAATTTCAGTCATGGCGAGCCCGAAGATCATCGAGCGCGTTATCAGACACTCCGCAACCTCGAGACGGACAGCGGGCGTCCGATTGCCATCCTGCAGGACCTTCAGGGCCCCAAGTTGCGCGTCGGGCGTTTCCAGGAGGGCGAGACCCGGCTGGAGCGTGGGCAATCCTTCCGCCTTGACCTTGATCCTTCTCCTGGAGACGGCACGCGTGTCAACCTGCCCCACCCCGAGATATTCAAGGCTCTGGAGGATGAGGCCATCATCCTGCTGGACGACGGTAAGTTGCGCTTGCAGGTCAAGAAGACGGGGCAGGAATTTGCCGAAACCGAGGTCGTGACCGGAGGGATCCTGAGCGAGCGCAAGGGTGTGAATGTGCCGGGTGTCGTGATGCCCCTCTCGCCCCTGACAGAGAAGGATCGCACCGACCTGGATTTCGGCATGGAACTGGGTGTGGACTGGGTGGCGCTGTCCTTCGTGCAGCGTCCCGAGGATGTGGCCGAACTGCGCCGACTGGTACAGGGACGCGCCGCCGTGATGTCCAAGATCGAGAAGCCGGCCGCCCTCAACTGCCTGGACGAACTGGTCGAGCTGTCCGACGGCATCATGGTGGCGCGTGGCGACCTGGGTGTCGAACTGGCGCCGGAGGATGTCCCCGGGCGCCAGAAGGAGATCATCCGGGCCTGTCGCCTGGCTGGAAAGCCCGTGGTCGTGGCGACCCAGATGCTGGACTCCATGGTCGATTCGCCGGCCCCGACCCGGGCCGAGGCCTCCGACGTGGCTACGGCCATCTATGACGGGTCGGATGCCGTGATGCTTTCAGCGGAATCCGCGGCAGGGCACTATCCGGTGGAGTCCGTGGAGATGATGGATCGCATCATCAAGCATACGGAACAGCATTCCACCTACCGGCCGATTATCGAGGCGCTGCATCCGGAGACCGAGCCCAATGCTGCGGATGCCATTTCCTCGGCTGCGGCGCAGGTGGCACAGACCATTTCGGCCGCGGCCATCGTGACCTATACGACCAGTGGCTCCACGGCCTTGCGTGCGGCACGCCGCCGGCCCACCGCACCGCTGCTGCTGCTGACCTCGCGACGCGAGACAGCCCGTCGCCTGGTAATGCTGTGGGGCGCTCACTCCGTGCACACGGCGGATGTCCGCAATTTCCAGGAAATGGTGAAGAAGGCGACCCGCATGGCCGTGCAGGAGGGCTTCGCCAAACAGGGCGACAAGCTGGTGGTCACTGCCGGCGTGCCCTTCGGGACCCCCGGGGCCACGAACGTGCTGCGTATCGCCTGGGTGGACTAGCCGGGCATCAGGTGGTGGCGGCGCGGTTGCGTTGCCGGCGCATGTGGAAGCTTTCCCCGGTGTAGATCACCAGGCCGCACCAGATCAGGCCAAAGGTGATCAGGTGGGTGTCCGTGAAGGTCTCACCGAACAGGAAGACGGCCAACAGGAACTGCATGCTGGGTGCGATGTACTGCATGAAGCCGACGGTGGACAGCCGGACGCGCCGCGCTGCGCTGGTGAACCACAGCAGCGGCAGGGCCGTCACGGGACCGGCCAGGATCAGCAGGCTGTCCGTCGTCAGGTCGCTGTGCAGGAAATGCCCGATGCCCTCCCAATCCAGGTAGAGGAGGAAAGCCAGGGCTATGGGGGATATCAGAAGGGTTTCCAGAAACAGCCCTTCGAAGGATTCCAACGGCGCCTGTTTTCGGACCAGACCGTAGAATCCGAATGAAAAGGCAAGGGACAGTGATATCCACGGCAGGCCCTTGACCTCCACGGCCATGATCCCGATCCCGATGAAAGCCAGGCCCACACTGATCCAGCGCCAGAGACTGAGCTTCTCGCCGAGGAAGATCATGCCCAGGAAAACCGTGACCAGCGGATTGATGAAGTAGCCCAGGCTCGTTTCCAGCACGCGGCCCGCATTTACACCGTAGATGAAGGTCGTCCAGTTGATCGTGATCAGGATTGTCGACGCGGCCAGCAACAGGAGTGTGCGCCGGTCGTGCAGGGCCGAGAGTATGCGCGGCCAGCTTCGGACAAGCGTGACCAGCAAGGCCAGCAGCAGGACACACCAGATCACGCGATGGGCCATGACCTCCAGGGTGCCTACATGAGCCACGGCCTTGAAGTAGATCGGACCCAGTCCCCAGAAAGAGAAGGCCGCCAGGCCATAGAGGACGCCCACGGTCGCCTGTTTGCGCTCGTTATGCATGAACTAGCCCTCGGCTTTTCCGGCAGTCAGGCGTGCGACGGGGCGGTCGGAGATAGGCCAGTGCAGGGCCGCGGCAAACAGACCCAGCAGGATCGATATGATCCAGACGCTTTCATAGCCGCCCGTATAGTCCACGCTGAGTCCGCCCAGCCAGGCGCCGAAGAAGGCGCCAACCTGATGGCTGAACATGACGATGCCGAACAGGGTCGCCATGTAGCGTGGTCCGAAGATCTGGCCAACGAGGCCACTGGTCAGCGGCACGGTCGACAGCCAGAGCAGGCCGAAGCTGGCCGAGAAGGCCCAGACCATGGGTTCCGTCTTGGGCGCGATCATGAAAAGGCCGATAATCAGGCTGCGGGCGAGGTAGATACCTGAGAGCAGGTACTTCTTGCGGAATCGTCCGCCCAGCGTACCGGCCCCCATGCTGCCGATGATGTTGAAGAATCCGATGATGCCCAGGGCCGTGGCCCCCGTGAAGGCCGGCAGGTTGAAGGAGACGATGTAGCCGGGCAGGTGGGTGGCAATGAAAGCCACGTGAAAACCGCAGACGAAGAAGCCAGCCGTCAGGAGCAGGAAGCCGTTATGCCGATAGGCTTCCGTGATTGCCGCGGACAGGCTTTGGGCATCGATGCCGGTCTGCTGTTCCGGTCGGCCGGCGAGCGAGGCGGCAGAAAACACCATGATGAAGGCGAGGGCGGCCATCAGGATAAAGGTCATGCTGCCGCCAAAGCTGTTGATCGATGCCTGGGTGGCCGGAAGAAGGAGAAACTGTCCCGCTGAACCGCCGGCTGAGGCGATGCCCAGCCATGTGCTGCGTTTTTCCTCCGGTGCGACCCGGGCCACGGCCGCCAGGACCAGTGGAAAGCCGGTTGCCGCGACGCCCAGTCCGACCAGGAGGCCGCCGCCCAGATGGACCATGAGGGGCGAATCCGCGAATGCCAGCATGGTCAGTCCTGCGCTGTAAAGCAGTCCGCCCCCCACAAGGCAGCGGCCTGTTCCGTAGCGATCGGCGAGCATGCCGACAAATGGAGTTGCTGCGCCCCAAAGCAGGTTTTGCAGGGCAATGGAAAGAGAAATGCCGGAAATCGATGTTCCGGAGGACAGGTGCAGGTGGTCTATGAAGAGCCCGAAGGTCTGGCGCAGACCCATGCTGAGACTCAGGATCAGGGCGGCCGCTATCAGGGCTACCAGAGGTGTCCGCCACCAGGCCTGTCGCATCTCCGCCGTCCTCGTCCGCGTGTTGTGAATCGGGGTTTTCTTTCTGGCCGGAGAGACTATCTGATCCACGGTTTTTGGCCAGAAGTCACGCGTTCATGGCTGCCATGCAGAACGCAAAAAAGGAACGGCGGCCGAAGCCGCCGTTCCTTTTTAAAATGCCAAGTCGTCCTGTAATAGGATCAGGCTGCCTGGGCGCCTTCCACCGGCTGGTTTGCGGCCGGCTTCATGGGACGATTCCATTCCGTGCGAAGCTTTTCGCCGACTACACTCTTGCTCGACTTCGTAGCTGTATTGGTCTGAGCGGCCGTGCGGCTGGCCTTGCGCTCGCGCATGATCCGGTCCAGGGCCGCATCCAGGTTGTCCTGCGGGTTGATGCCAATATCGAGCAGCATGCGATCATCCAACTCCGCAATGCGACGGCGGGTCTCGCGACGCAACCGGGCGTGGGCCAGCTGCTCGCGCAGACGGGTCAGATAACCCTTGGCTTCTATGCGCGTTGCCTGGACGCCAGTTTCGCTCAATTCGCGTGCCACGCTGTCGATCTCGGAGCGTGTCATGCCAATGTCCGCAAGGCTGCGATCGCTCAGCTGGCTCAGCTCGCGATAGGTGCGGGCATAGAGGGCCTGCCGTGCAGCGTAGGCACCCAGCTGCTTCAGGCGAAGCATGCGGACCATACCGCGTGCTGCCCTTCCAAGCATGTCAGCGGTTGCCTGGGCACGCAGGCGGTGGGCCTGCTCGACAACCTGCTGAACGTTCATCGGCTGGGCGAGAGTCTTCGCTCTGTTCAGTTCCGCCAGTTCAACTTCCGTTAGCCGTGTCATTTTTCTCGACCTTTCAAATTTCGGCATTGCAACAATTCCGGGCGTGGGTCGGAGTATCGGCCCGAAACGCTGTGTTTGTCGCCCTTACAAGGAGAGAGATATTCCTCTTGACAGCGACTTAACAGCAGTCTTTTTGCACCGCAGCAATGCTTGGCGGACATGCCTTGTCCTCCCGTCATGACAGCCTGTGCACAACGCATGGCAGAGCCCGTGGAACTACGGTATCGCCCTCCGCCGGGACCGGATTCAGGATAGCGATTTAACCGAACGGTAACTTGTTCTAGCCTTGGTGCATGACAGATCACAGCAAGCAGAAATCCCGACTCGCCGCCCTGAGAGCGGAACTCCGTCTCAGGGGCCTGGACGGTTTCATCGTTCCCCGCTCCGATGAGTATCAGGGCGAATATGTTCCCGCTTCCGCCGAACGCCTGGCCTGGCTGACCGGTTTCACTGGCTCGGCCGGCTTTGCCATCGTTCTATCCGATGCCGCCGCGGTCTTTGTCGATGGGCGCTACACACTTCAGGTTCGCAATGAATGCGATCCCGAGATCTGGAGTTACCGCCATGTGGTGGACGCGCCGCGCCGGGCCTGGTTGGATGAGCAGCTGCCCGAAGGTGGGCAGCTCGGCTATGATCCCTGGCTCCACAGCCAGAGGGAAGTGGATGCGCTCAAGGCGGAATGCGAACGTGTCGGCGGCTATGCCGTGGCCTGCCCCGACAATCCGCTGGACAGCATCTGGGACGACCGGCCTGAGCCTCCGTCTAGCCGTGTGGAGACTCACCCCTTGGGCTTTGCCGGAGAAAGCGTGGAGAGCAAGCGCCAGCGACTTGCCGGCGAGTTGAGCGCGAACCAGGAAAATGCCGTTGTCCTGACCCGCAGCGATTCCATCGCCTGGCTCTTGAACGTCCGGGGCACGGACGTGCCGCACTGTCCACTGGCGCTGTCCTTCGCCATTCTGCATGCAGATGGGACAGTCGACTGGTTCATCGATTCCCGGCGCATTCCGGATGAGGTCGCGGACAGCCTCGGCTCAGCGGTACGTATACATCCATCCAACGAATTCGCAGGGGCACTGGGCGATCTGAGTGGGAAGACCGTGCGCCTGGAGCCGGAGAGCGCGGTGGCCTGGATCTTCGACCGCCTGCGTGGCGCCGAGGCCGATATCCGGACCGGCCAAGACCCCTGTCAGCTGCCCAAGGCCGCCAAGAACGAGACCGAAGTCGCCGGCACACGGGCCGCACACCTGAGGGACGGGGCCGCCTTGTGCCGCTTCCTGGCCTGGCTCGATGCGGCCGTGGACGAGGGAGGTGTGAGCGAGTTGGAGGCGTCACGCCGCCTGCTGGAATTCCGGAGCAGTGGCGAGCATTTCCGCGACACCTCCTTCGAGACGATCTCGGGCTCCGGTCCGAATGGCGCCATCGTGCACTACCGGGTGACGGAAGAATCCGACCGCCACTTGCAGCCGGGCGAACTCTACCTGGTCGATTCCGGCGGCCAGTACCTGGACGGAACCACGGACGTGACCCGCACCTTGGCCATCGGGGCGCCAAGCGAGGAAATGGTCCGGAACTATACCCGGGTTCTGAAGGGCCATATTGCTCTGGCGACTGCCCGTTTTCCTGTGGGGACCACCGGGGGACAGCTGGATGTCCTGGCCAGGCGGCCATTGTGGGAGGTGGGCCTGGACTACGATCACGGCACCGGTCATGGCGTAGGCAGCTACCTGAACGTCCATGAAGGCCCGCAGCGCATTGCCAAACGCCCCGATAGCGTCGCCCTGCAGCCCGGCATGATCCTGTCCAACGAACCCGGCTACTACAAGACCGGGGCTTACGGGATCCGCATCGAGAACCTGGTGGTGGTGCAGCCGGCCGAACAGGAGGGCGAGCGGTCCATGCTGGAGTTCGAGACCCTGACTCTGGCGCCCCTGGATCGCCGGCTCATCGAGTCCAGCCTGTTGACCCGAGAGGAAAGGGACTGGGTGGATCGTTACCACGCCCGGGTGCTGCGTGAAATCGCGCCGCAGGTCGATGCAGAGACAGGTCGATGGCTGGAGGCTGCGACCCGGCCGCTAGGGGGATAACGCCGATCAGCGTCCCAGGCTGGCCATCAACTCGCGCCATTCGCGGGGGGAGAGGCCGCTGGTTTCCTGGACTACCTCTTCACCGTCCAGCATGCGGCGCAGGATCTCGAGGCCCTGCTTCGAGATATGCGTTCCGCCCATGACGTAGTCGGTGAAGGCCTCGTAGGCCAAGGGCGTCCAGCGCTTCACGGTTTCCAGCATGACTTCTGCATAGGCGCGAATCTCGTACTGGGCATGTGGGTCGGCGCGCAGGGAGAGGAAGTGCAACAGGTTGTGCAGGTCCACTTTCCAGTACCACTGGGTATAGAAGTTGACTGGCAGGTTCATGCGCGCCAGTTCTCGCGCCAGACCCTGGCGGTTCTCGTCCAGGACTTCGCCCTCCTCGGTCTCGTTCAGGATCTTCTCGTAATCGGCATAGGCCCTGCGGGAGTCCGATTTCAGGATATCCAGAACCTCCGTGGCTTCAGCGCCTTCCAGGACATCGCCGCGGCCCTGGCGATTGCTGCGTGACTGCGCGGCCAGGTGTTCGGGAGCTGGAATATAGAATTCCTTGTCCATGACCGAATAGCGCCCGGAGTATTCGTTCACGTTTGCGGTGCGGTGGCGAATCCATTGGCGAGCCACGAAGATCGGCAATTTGATGTGATACTTGATCTCGCACATCTCGAAAGGCGTGGTGTGGCGGTGACGCATGAGATAGCGGATCAGCCCGCGGTCCTCGCTGACCTTGCGCGTGCCCCGTCCGTAGGAGACGCGCGCCGCCTGCACGATGGCGGCATCATCGCCCATGTAGTCGATGACCCGCACGAAACCATGATCGAGGACAGGCAGCGGCTGGAAGAGAATTTCCTCCAGGTCGTCGGAAACGCTGCGACGGGTCTCGCTCCTGCGCGCGCGCGCCTCCTCGATAGCGCGGCTTTGTTCTTCGTCCAGCAGGTGGGCGGCCTGCGGCGCCGATTGTGCTTTCTCGGGCATTGGCTGAATAAATCTCTGGGATGATTGGATTGAAACGAATCTCCCTAATACAGGGGAACCACAATCATAACGCAGTCATCCGGAAAATCCCATGACGAGTTCGAGCAGGAGATTCCGAGGAAAACCCGCAAGGTGGTCTTTTGTCGAACGACCAAAAGGCCTATATAGGAGATACCGGGCAACCGGTTATGGCGCTAAACGGCCATATAGAATAAGCGCAGTGGACCCGGGGGCAGTACCCGGCGCCTCCACCAATTCAAGCCGCCCTGCTGCAACTGCGCAGGCGGCCTCATGGGGGCGAAACAGGATCGACACGCGTGGTAAAAATATGGTCGGCGCTCGGCATGGTACCGCCGTTATCGGGCCGTTAGAATAGTTGCCAATGACAACTATGCTGAGGCTCGCCTCGCCGCGTAATTTGCGGTCGGGTGAACCGATTTAAAGTCCTGGGCAATCAGCCGCTCAGGCGGGGTTTGGGGCGCACCTGGCAACAGAAGCGCCCCGCTTATCATATGCCTGCATGGACAGGCTTCCGCAGGAATGAAGACAGCTATGACCAGGGGAGGCCGCTCGGCCCATGAGCGATGAAATCTTGCGCTACGATCTGATGGTGGAAAACGCCCTGCGCGGCGTGGTGCGTGCTGCGCTACAGGAGGCGGCCACCGAAGGACTGCCGGGCGAGCATCATTTCTACATTACCTTCCAGACCGAACATGAAGGCGTGCATATCCCTGACCGCCTGAAGGAACGTTATCCGGAAGAGATGACCATTGTGCTGCAGCACCGTTTCTGGGATCTGGAGGTGCGTGAGGACGGTTTTTCCGTGACCCTGACCTTCAACGAGATCCCCGAAAATCTGGTGGTGCCCTATGAGGCGGTAACCGCCTTTGCCGACCCCAGCGTGCGCTTCGGCCTGCAATTCGGGAATTCCATCGAAGCCGATGAAGAAATCGACCTGAACAACCCGCTGGATGAAGACATGCCCGAGGCGCCGGCCCAGGATGGCACCGAGCAGGCTGCGCAGGCAGAAGACCTGAGTGAGTCGGCCGGCGAAAAGGTTGTTACCCTGGATCAATTCCGGAAGAAGAGCTGAAGCCGCAGAAGGCTTTTCTTGCCAGACAATCAGATGAAGTGAAGGGCAGATGAAGTGAAGGGCGTCAGCCGCGCTTGCGCATCTGGGCGTCCTGTGCCGGATTCCAGCGGCGTTGGCGTTTGGTCTGCTCGCGTTCGCCAGTGCGACCGGGAGCCGTCTTGCGCGAGGACTGGCGCATGGCACCGACGAATTCCTTCATCCGGCGCTTGAGCTCCTTGCGTTCGTCCTCGGACATCTGTGCAACCGTCTTGCCCGAGAGATCTCTTTGCCGGATATCGTCCTGCATGATACCGACTCCACCATGGTCGCTGCTATTGTGAAGAGACTGTAACAGCAAAGTTAACGACGGGTGAAGAGCCGATCGTTTTTTATTCCGCTTGAGCGTTTCGCGACTCACGCCGGCGGTGGAACTCGATACCGGCCGCGCCGGCATTCCAGTAGATATCGGGTTTGCGTATTCGCACGCGGCAGGCCTCCACACGCGAATCCTGAAAACAGACGTCGGCAAGTTCTTCGGCCAGGGTCTCCAGCAGGTCGGTATGCGGGCGCTCCTGCCAGGTCATCAGGTATTCATACAGGCGATTGTAATCCAGGACATCATTGATGGATGTGCCTTCATGCCTTTCCTGGCGCATGAAGCAATCCACATCCACCAAGACACGCTGGCGCTTGTCCGGATGGCGTTCCCACTCGGCGATTCCGACCTTCAGGTTCAAGAGCACGTCCTGCAGGAACATGCGGGTGTAGCTGCTCTGCTCGGGATTGAAGGCCATGGGCTCGCTCTCGCTGCTGTCCTGAAGTCTTTTCGTGTCCTCAGTCATGCCGTACCGGATGGCGTGTGACTGTCGAGGGGGTGTTCCTGATAGCGCTCTCCCCCGTCGACAAAGAGAGTCTCGCCTGTCACCACGGGCGAGTCGAGCAGATAGACGAGGGCACGCACAATGTCGTCAGGCCCTGGACCCGTGCCCAGGAGGGTCTTGCCCTGCGCCTCGCGGAACTGGGCCTGGCTCTGGCCGTTGCTGGGCAGGGTCAGGCCGGGCGCGATGGCGTTGACCCGAACGCGCGGCGCGAGACTTCGGGCAAGCATGGCGGTCATGTCTGACAGGCCGCATTTGCTGAGCGTATAGGTGAAGAACATTCCCGTCGGCGCTGCCACCCGCTGGTCCAGCATGTTGATGATGCAGCCTTGACTGTCCTGGGGCAGTTGGTTGACCAGTGCCTGACAGAGCAGGGCCGGGGTGCGCAGGTTGATGGCCAATTGCTGCTCCCATTGCTCAAGAGTAAAGTCCTCCAGGCTGTCCTCGCGGTAGAGGGCGGCATTGTTTACCAGGCAATGGACAGGGCCCAGGGCGCTTCGTGCCTTTTCCAGGATGTGGGCCGCGGCCGACTCCTCCGACAGGTCCGCGGAAATCACCACGGCCTTGCGCCCCAGCCTGTGACAGTCCCTTGCCAGGTTCTCGGTATTCTGGACGGAGTGGTGGCAATGCAGGGCCAGGTCGTATCCCCGTTCTGCCAGGGCCAGGGCCATGGCGTGGCCCAGGCGCTGGCCGGCGCCGGTAATCACTGCGTTCTTCATGCTTTGCCTGCCTTCAGTTCCAGGATCCTGGCGTTGTCGGTCATATCGAGGAACTCCTCAAGTGTTCGACAGCGTCCTTCATCAAGATAGCGCTTGAAGATGCGATTGCTGTTCAGGTTGGCCTGGAACTCTTGCCAGGCCACCTGCCGAATCGCGTGCGAAAGTGGAATCCGGTTCTGCTCCAGGCGGTGCAGGATCTCCAGATAGCCGCGTTCAGCGCGTTCTGCCGTGTCGGCTGAATGGGTCAATGAGCCTTTCGTCTTGTAATAGAGATACAGGCTTTCCGGGTGCAGATGGAATGCGCGAGCGCGGGTCATCAGTTCCAGGTTGAACAGGACATCGGAACAAAAGGGCACGTCGCTCCAGCCGTCACCGGCCAGGTCGCGATGGAAGACCGGAAAAAAGGGGATTCGGGGTGTAAGAATGTCCCGGGCGGTCAGGGGAAATGCTTTTGAGGCCTGGGGGAAGGGACGCTTGTAGAGCCGTCCCTGTTCGTCATGGACCGCCGTATTGTCAACCACGGCGCCATGCATCCGTGCCAGGGGCAGGAGACGTTCCAGGCGGGTTGGCGCGAAGGCATCATCGGCGTCGAGGCATGCGAGGAATTCACCGCAGGAGGTCCGCAAGGCGGCGTTTCGTGCGGGGCCGTCTCCACTGCCGTAACCGCCGGTATGGACCTGCCGAATCCGGCTGTCGGGATCCGGGAGCCGGTTCAGGTAATCGACCCCGTCATCGGAGGCAATAATGGCTTCCCAGTCGGTGAAGGTCTGCTGGCGCAGGCTGTCGAGGGCGCGCTGGATCGTCGCTTCCGCACGGTAGGCTGGCAGGAGGATGCTGAGGACGGGAGGCAATAAGGACACCATGGACGCACTATGACTGTTGCTGGTTATATACACCGTGCGCCGTCGCTGGCCAGTGGGGGTGTTTATGGATTGGCTTGCGGCGCATGCGTCTAGTCGAGCTGATTCTGCAAGCGTATAGGATATGTCATGGACCCGACCCTGTTGCTGGTTTCCGCGATCGCGGCTGCCATCTATGTCATCACGCCCGGCCCGGCCGTACTGGCCCTGCTGAGCATCGGCGCAGCCAGGGGGCGTTCGGCCGGGGCTGCCTTCCTGTTCGGTCATCTGGCCGGTGATGTGCTCTGGGCTTCCTTGGCCTTGCTGGCCATCATCGGGGCGCGGACCATCGACCCGCGTTTCTTCGATCTGCTGGGTCTGGTCTGCGGCCTGTACCTCTTCTACCTGGGCCTGCGGGCCGTCCTGGCACGGCGTTCCGAGGATGGCAGCCTGGATACGGGGCCAGTGCAGCCTTTGCGCCGAGGCCTGATCCTGGGAATCACGAATCCCAAGGGCTATCCCGTTGCCGTGGCCATGTTTACCGCCCTGCTGGCCGATCACAGCGGAAGCCTCACTTGGCAGGGGGCCCCGGTGTTGCTGCTCGCCGCCCTGGTCGGCTTCCTGCTGGCGGATCTCTTTCTCATCTGGCTGACGGGTCTGGGCCTCTTGCGCCGTTTCTATCGCCGACACGAAATCTGGATCGTGCGCGCCACTGGCCTGTTGTTCATCGCCTTTTCCATCCAGGCCTTTGCGGCCTCGCTGCCGGGCTTGCTGGGGCGCCGGGGATAATGCTTTTTGTGAGGAGAGGCCGAGGATCCTGCGCTTGCTCAAGGCAACCGATGCAAAACACATTGTACACTTTCACGCTGAACATAGCTGTCATCGCAGCGCTGCTGCTGTTACCTGTGCAGGCGGTCGGGCAGGATCACCTGTCGGAAGATTTCATGAAAGCGGCCCGAACTGCGGATATCCTCATTCTGGGGGAAGTGCATGACAATCCACGCCATCACGAGATCCAGGCTCAGGTTGCCGGCGCCCTGCAACCGGCGGCGTTGGTCTTTGAAATGATTCCCAAGACCCAGGAGGCCGAAGTCAACCGCTTGCGGCAAGCAGGAGCAACGCGCGCGGAACTGGCCAGCGCCCTGGATTGGGAGAACAGTGGCTGGCCGGATTTTGCTTTCTACGCAAAGATCCTGGAGGCAGCTCCCGAGGCACGGGTTATCGGTGGCGAGCAGCCGATCGAGGAGGTGCGCAAGGCGATGAGCGAGGGGGCAGCGCAGGTGTTCGGTTCCGAAGCCTCGACCTATGGATTGGACGAACCACTGGAAAGCCATGTACAGGAGGCACGCGAGCAGCGGCAATACTCTGCCCACTGCGAGGCGATCCCGATGGAGATGTTGCCCGGGCTCGTCGAAGCGCAAAGGTTTCGTGATGCCGGCCTGGCTGATGCCACCCTGCGGGCACGGGCCGCCACCGACGATGGCCTGGTGGTCGTGATCACGGGCAACGGACACGCCAACCTGGACAGCGGACTCCCTGAGGCGCTGCGCTTTGCGGCCCCCGAGTTGGAGGTGGTGAGCCTGGGGCAACTGGAGGCCGAGCCGGACTCGAACGCGCCTCCACCCTATGATTTCCATCATGTCAGCGCCCCGCCGCCTGATCGGCCCGATCCCTGCGCCGAGTTCAGCGAGAGCGCCGACTAGATGCGGAGCCTCAACGGCTTGTCTCTTTCCTCTGACTGTGATCTGTGCGTCTCAGGACAGTCGAAAACTGGTCTCGGGAGTAGGTGATTCAGCCATTGATTGGACAGATTGTGGGCCTGTTGGCCCTGGGGCTCTGTATTGCCGCCTTTGCGAACAAGCGCGACGACAGGCTCCTGTTGATCCTGATCCTCGCAAACGTTGCCTTCGCGACTCAGTTCTTCCTGCTGGGCGGCTGGGTCGCCGGGGCAATCAGCTGCCTCATTGTGCTACGCATCCTGCTGGTACGCCGCTTCAAGAAGAACTGGTATGTGATGGCGAGTATGCTGGCGGCAACCGGGCTTGCCGCACTCCTGACCTGGCAGGGTCCGCTGGATGGCGTCCCGCTCTTGGCCGGTTTGATCGGGACCTATGCGATGTTCATGCTGGATGGCATCCCGATGCGTGTCTTGCTGGCCTTCGCGGCTGCTTGCTGGTTGCTGGCCAACCACCTCTCGGGATCCGTCGGGGCCATGATCGCCGAAGCCCTGATCCTGGTCACCAATGCTGTGACGATCTATCGACTCTACCTGGATAAAGCTGAGCTCACCGCCAATCAGGGAAGCGCAAGTCGCTGACTATCGAGAGAGCCGCTCATTCCGGAACGTAGCGCGGATAGGTCGCCTTGCTGTGCCGGGCAAAGTCCAGATCTATTTCTGCCGTTGCGAAGGGCGTTTCGCGGCTCGTCCTGGTCAGGACATTTCCTTCCGGATCGATGACCCAGCCCAATCCGCCGCAATTGGCCTTGTCGCCCGGCGGGCACCAGAGGTTGGAGGACAGGCTGTAGGCACCTGCGCAGACTGCCGCCGCCTGGCCGCCGGCAAGCCATTTCTCTGTCGAGCCATGCGGCGTGACCCGGGGGATGCAGAGAATATCCGCTCGTGATGCAGCGTAATGCCGGGCCCATTCGAAGAACCACATTTCGGTACAGATCTGGACGCCGATCCGCATACCAAGCGCACGCGCCAGATCGAAGCGCCTGGGGCCGCGGTCGTACCAGTGGTGTTCCCAATAGCCTTCCTCGTCAGGCAGGTAGTATTTCTCGCGAATGCCAACCGCGCTGTCCGTTTCCTGGTTCCAGACATAGGCTTCATTCCTGCGGCTTCCCTGGGCGGTGACGATAGGTCGGGTTCCCAGGGCCGCCTTCGCGTTCAGCCTGGACAGACTTGATATCTGGTGACGGTGCGCCTCCACTGACGCCAGCCATCTGGATTCACTGGCATCCTTGTCCGCAGCAAGCCAGGGGCTGAAGCAGAGTTCCGGCAGTAGCAGGAAATCGCTTTGTTCGCGCTCGATATGGGCGGCCAGCTGTGCCAGGCCGTCCTCGAGATGCTCTTCTCTCGGATCGAGTTCGCAAACCGTAACTTTCATCGTGGTAAACCTTTCTAGAAGACTGCGCCGGGAGTCCGGACTCTTGCTAAGAGCATGCAGGCATATTTCCAAGCCTGGTTACGCTAGAAATCCGGTTGCGAAGAAAGGTTCAATGATTTTCAGGCAGCTGATTTCCGATTTGCATCCTGTGCGATGCGCTCGACGGTTTCCGGCTCTCGTTCGATGATCTGGAGGAGCAGGCGTGCTGCGGGATCCGGCTTTCTCCTGCCCTGTTCCCAGTTGTTCATGGTCGATGCAGGAATTCCGAAACGCTCTTCGAAGACTTTCGCAGAGGAAGCAAGCTTCTTTCGTATGGCCCGAATCCGACTTGCCGGCATCGGATCGATATTGACTGTCTCAAGGGCAATCTCGCCGCGCTTCCAAGCGACCGCTTCTTCGAGGCCTTCAATGATGCCGCTTCCAATGTCCTTCTTGTCCGTCATTCCTGAAGTTCCTTCATCAGCCTGATGATCTGGCGTCTTTGCTCAGGCGAAATATCCTCTTGATCTGTTTTGGCGTACGCATAGAGCATCAGGATCACATCCTCTGCCAGCATGACGTAGTAAATTGCTCTGCCGCCAGGATTGGCGGGTCAATCGGGTGCGTGAACAGATTGAGACCGGTTTAGACTCCCCGCGCTAAGTCCTTGATATTTCGTGGCCACAATCGGCCTCAAAGTCTAAACCGAAGCAACAGAATCAATCGGTTTGCAGGTACCATTCGTATTCCTGGGGCGAGATCAGCCAGTCGAACTCGTCGTACTCGGCCTCCTTGCATTCGGCGTAGAGCGAAGGATAGTCGGCGCCCAGGTAGTCGGGCAGGATCTTGGAGCGGCGCATCTTGTCGATGGCGCGGCGCGGGCGCATGGGCAGGACCGTGTCGAACTTCTCGCTGGCGTTGCCCTCGTGGGGCGTGCCGGGATCGATCTCGTTGACGATGCCGTGGTGTATGCCGGCCAGCATGCTGGCCAGCGCCAGGTAGGGATTCGCGTCGGCACCGGCGACCCTGTGCTCGATACGCCGGGCGTGAGCCGGGCCGAGCGGCACGCGCATGGCCACCGAGCGGTTCTCGAAGCCCCAGCTGCGCGTGACGGGCACGAAGATGTTGGGGGCGAAGCGTCGGAAGGAGTTCACGTTGGGCGCCAGGAAGGCCATGGACTGGGGCAGCAGGTCGAGCAGGCCGCCGATGGCATGGCGCAGCGTCGGGCTGGCAAGTTCATCGCCACCGTCCAGGACGTTGCGTCCTTTCTTGTCCAGCAGGCTGACGTGCATGTGCATGCCCGAGCCGGCTTCGCCGGGATAGGGCTTGGCCATGAAGGTGGCCTTGTGTCCGTGGCGGCGGGCCACGCCCTTCACCGCCCGCTTGAACAGCACGCAGTCGTCGGCGGCCTTCAGGGCATCGTCCACATGGCGCAGGTTGATCTCGAACTGTCCGGGGGCGTACTCGGCGGATATGGCTCCTGTGGGGATGCTCTGCGCCTCGCAGGCCCGGCTGATGTCGCGCAGCAGGCCGGAAAATCCGTCCACCTGCTCCATGCCATAGACCTGGGTACCCGATTCCCTTAGGCCCGTCAGGGGCGAGATGGGTGGCTGCGGGGCATTGCCGTCCAGGCGTTCACGATCCAGCAGGTAGAATTCCAGCTCGAAGGCCACGACGGGCGTGAGTTCCAGTTCGCGAACCCGTTTCAGGACGCCGGCCAGGATGTTGCGCGGCTCGAAATAGAGCGGTTGCTCCTCGGCGTTGTGGAAGGTCAACAGCAGCTGTGCCAGTGGGGTGTCCGACCAGGGCACCGGCACCAGGGAGCCGGGAAGCGGATGGGCGGTGCAGTCGGGATCCCCGTCGCTGAAGCCCTTGCCGCCCGGGTCGTGGCTGTGCCCCATGGTGTCCAGCATGAAGACCGAGGCCGGGAAGGCGACGCCGTCCTGCATGACCTTCTCCAGGTCCTCCACGGGATAGCGCTTGCCCCGGATGACACCGGAGAGATCGGCCAGGAGTACGTCTATCGCTTCGGTTTCAGGATAGCGCGCCAGGAATGTGGCGCTTTCGGAAGAGGTGGCGGAGCTGTCCGGCATAATGATCGCATTGCTGTGAAACCTGCGATCATCTTCGCCCGACAGCCCCGCAATAGGCAATGGCTGTCTGGTCGTGACCGGTGCTAATCGATCTCGGCGATGGCGTCGATTTCCACGGCTGCATCCAGTGGCAGGGCGCCGGCGGAGACGGCTGCGCGGCAGTGGGTGCCAGCCTCTGCAAAGACCTCGGCCATCAGGTCGGATGCGCCGTTGATCACCTTCGGTTGGTCCTTGTAGCCGGCCCCGGAATTGACGAAACCGCCTAGGCGAACAATGCGTTTCACGCGGTCCAGGTCGCCGTCACAAGCGGCCTTCAGCTGGGCGATGATATTGATGGCGCACAGGCGGGCTGCGGCCTGGCCCTCCTCGAGCGAGATCGATTCACCCAGCCGGCCTTCGTACTGCAGCTTTCCATCCTTCAGGGGCAACTGGCCGGAAACGAAAACCAGGTTACCGGTGGTGACAAAGCCCACGTAATTGGCCACCGGTGCTGCCGGTGTGGCGATCTCGATGCCGAGGTCCGTCAGGCGTGCGTCGACTGTTCCGACCATGTTCCTATTCTCCTTGGGTGGGTTGGACGTGGATGAATGGCGCGCAGGCTAGAAAGAAAAGCTCCAGGCGGCAAGCAGCCATCACAGGTAGGGGAGCGGTAAGCCTACTGGTCTTCCACCGGATCTTTCGGTTCGACCTGTGCCGACTCGCCGTCTTCGTTCAGGCAGTCATCGACCCATACGTCATAGACCGGATGCTCCAGAGCGGAAACAGCGGGAGAGGAGGCAAACATCCACCCGCTGAAAACTTCCTCGCGCGACGCATTGATGGGGACTTCGTCTATCTCAAGGAAGGCAACCGATTCCGGTTCTTCCTCGGGGCGCGTCTTGCGACAGGTGCGCGCCGTGATTTCCAGCGAACCGAAGGTGACGGTTTCGTCAACCGGAGCTTTGAAGTTCGAGATACGCGCGGTGATCTTGTTCAGGCCCTGCAACTGGGCAATGGGGTAGGGGTCGCCCAGCGGTTCGCTGTCCTCTTGCTCCTGTGCGGCCGCAGCCATCGGCCACAGCAGAGCAAGGCAGCCTGCCATCCAGGTGTGACGGGAGAAGATGCTTGGAACCATTGCCATGGCGAATGCTAGAGAGAGCCGCTGCTGAAGGGGTTGTCACCGGAGCTGTCTGTGTTGGAGCTGTCGCCTCCATTGCCGGAACTGCCGCTGCCAGCGCCGCCAAAGACAAAGCGGCCGATCAGATCCATAAGGTTCATGGCCCCCTGGGTGTACTGGATGCGTCCGCCGGGTTCGATGTTGTCCTCGGCGCCGCCGGGTGAGAGCGAAATGTAGTTGCTGCCCATCAGGCCGTCGCCCGTGATCTTGGCCGAGGTATCGCTTGGCAGTACGACGCCGTCCTTTATGGACAGCGTGACCTGCGCCAGGAAGGTGTCGTCGTCAAGCTTGCGGTCCACCACCGTCCCGACGGGAACACCGCTCATGCGGACTTCCGAACCTGTGTTGAGCCCGCTTGCATTGTCGAAATTGGCCACAACCGTGTAGCCGGACGACGAGGTCGAGAAGTCACTGGCATTGAAGGCAAAGACCAGGAAAGCTGCTGCGATCAGGATGACCACGCCGCCCATGACGGTCTCTATGATGTTTCTGCTCATGCTGCCTGCCCCTGAAAGTCAGACCGTGGTTCCGGCGCCGGTCACTCCGGCGTCCAGGGCTCGTAATCGGCCGTGGTGTGCGGGCGGTGGCCGCCGCGCAGCGTGTGTCCGGGCGGGCGATAGGCCAGTTCGCTGCCGGTGGGGTTGGGCTGGTGGTCCTTCATCCAGGGGCGGCGGGGGATGCCTTCCTTGGGCGGGATTTCATCGGTGGTGTGATGCAGCCAGGCATGCCATTCAGGGGGGACGCGGCTGGCCTCGTCCTCACCGGCATAGATCACCCAGCGGCGTTCATGGCGCAGGGAATCGCGGTGAACCGTGCCGCCCTTGCGATCATGATAATAGCGGTTGCCCGCGTCATCGCGGCCAACCTCCTCACCGTGTCGCCAGGTGAAAAAACGCATGGCCATTCCTGTCATTGATGAAATCCGATATCCGTTGCCAGTACTTCTTCATGCGGTTACACCGCGCGTGTGGCGGAATATAGGCGTTGCGTTACCCCCGCGTCCAGACCTGCATTGACGGAACGGCCCTTTCGCTTGTTCCGGGTGGGCGCTTTGCGGCATCTTGGGTCGGATTTAGGAAAGGAGTGGCATGCCGGATTATTGGCGAGACTCAGGCTACCACCTTCTGGAACAGACACCGGAAGGGCGCCTGAAAGTGACCGACGACTTCCTGCGCGCCTATCTGGTTCGACCTGAAATGCGCCCGCCTGAAGAAGCCTGCAAGGCCGAGCGTCACCTGCACACGGATCTGCTGGACAGCCCCCGCATGACGATGACGGACCAGCGCCTGGAGGCTCTGGCCGATCCCGATGCCGTCGACAACTACAAGGTCTGGGCGGCCTATCGGGCACGCCTGCTGGAAGCAGAGACCCTGGAAGAGGTCTATATGGGCCTTTTCATGCCCAAGGAAGGTGTGACCAACGAGGGGGCCGCCAACGATTCGGGGGTTTCGCCTGTGCCGCCGATCTTCATCGATCACCTCGCGCACGTCATTATGCGGCATATCCTGGGCGAGGATGCCGATCCCCTGGCCGCCCGCGCAGGCGAGCTCTTCTTCCGCGAGCAGAAGGTGACCCTGCGCGAGGGCCAGATCCTGCTGGCCGATTCCGACACCGTAGAGATGTATGCCACCCAGGAGAACAGCGTATCGCTGGGCAATCTTCTGGCGCAATCGGAAGGGCGGGCCCGCTCCCTGGAACTTGATGTCCTCTCACGCGAGAATGCGGATATCTACTGGGAGCGCGATACGCGCTACGACACCGTGCTGCGCATCGATTTCGGCAGCCCGGGGCTGGATGCCTTCTGTCGCACCCTTGAGAAATGGGTGGCGCATTTTCTCGACATTGAGGTGAAGATCCAGCCGATCCCCGAGATCAAGGACGACGCCTGGGTCTGGTATGTGGGCCTGGATGCCGAGGCGACGGCCCTGCTCAACACGCTCTATCGGGGCCAGGAAGCAGGTGAAGACCAGATGTATCGCCTGTTGGGCCTGTTCCGGGCCGAATTCGCGGACAGCAGCGTGGTATTGCCGCAGGTGGCGGGACGGCCCGTATACATGGCTCTGTGCATGGACGAGGTCAATTGCCTGCGTTGCAAGCCGCAGAACCTCTTGTGCAACCTGCCCCTATCAGCGCGCGCATGAGCGGATCATCCGGGGGCGAGGGGGCGGCAACGCTCTGGGCCGGCCGGTCGGCCGCGCTGATATCGGCACTGTGGCTCGGCTGCACGACGACGCTGGCCTGGCTGGTCTATGATGCCGGCGGGGCGCCCATGACCCTGGTGGTGCTGCGCTTCATCTTTGCCATCGGATTCTTCGCGGCGATGCTGCGGTTGAGCAGCGGCAGCTTTCGTTTGCCGCGACAGGATTACGGCCGCCTTCTGGTGGCCGGATTGGCGATTTCCGGCATGACACTGGGGTACATGTCCTCCGTTGCCTATATCCCGGTCAGCCTGGCGGCCCTGATCTTCTTTACCTTTCCCCTGATGATCGCAGCCCTGACCCCCTGGGTGGATCGCATGCCGATCGGTCCGGGGCAGATCTTCGTCTTTGTCCTGGCCTTTGCCGGTCTGGCCATGACCCTGGGGCCGGACCTGGGCAAGCTGGACTGGCGCGGTGTGGCCTGGGCGCTGTTTGCGGCTGTCTCCATCACCTGCCTGCTGTTCCAGTCACGGACCCTGATGACCCGGCATGATCCCTATCTGGTGCTCATGACCGCCAACCTGGTCGGGCTGCTTGTCTGCGGCGGCTGGCTTGTGACGCTCGGCCAGGTGCAGTTGCCTTCCGGAACTCTGGGATTCGCCGCCTTCATCCTGGTGGGGATCTGCTACATCCTGGGCGTGACCTTCCAGTTCCTGGCGGTGCGCAAGGCCGGACCGGCGGACTCGGCCCTTTTCATGAATCTAGAGCCCGTCGTCTCGGTTGTCCTGGCCATGGTAGTGCTGGGCGAAGAGCTGTCCTGGCCGCAACTTGGCGGCATCGCACTGGTGCTCGCAGCACTGGTATTGAGCAGTCTTTCACGACGCAGGATGTCCCGTTCGGTGCAGGATTGAGTCGCGTATTCTGTCAAGGCAAAAGGGTGAAGTAACTTCGTCATAATTCGAGTGACGACAACACCATTCTGTGTTTCAATTTTCTTCTGTCACAATATCTGGTGTCGAGGCTGCGCGATGGCGCAGACCAGCGGGACTCGACACAATGCGAAGGGGACTTGAAGCATGCGCGTTGCTCGGCATTTCACCGAGGAGGGGAAGGACGTCTACGAGAGCCTTCCATTCCGTCAAACAAGCAGTGAGATCCGCAATCCGGACGGCTCCACAGTTTTCCAGGCAAACGACATCGAGGTGCCGGCTGACTGGAGCCAGGTGGCCTGCGATATCCTGGCCCAGAAGTATTTCCGCAAGAAGGGCGTGCCACTTCGCCTGAAGCGGGTCGAGGAAGCCGATGTGCCCGAGTTCCTCTGGCGCAGCGTGCCGGACGACAAGGCCATGTCGGACATCGATCCACAGGATCGTTTTGTCGGGGAATCCCGTGCCCAGCAGGTCTTTGACCGTCTGGCAGGCACCTGGACCTACTGGGGCTGGAAGGGTGGTTACTTCGACACCGAAACCGACGCCCGCGCCTACTTCGACGAGCTGCGTTACATGCTGGCCACCCAGCGCGTTGCCCCCAACTCGCCGCAGTGGTTCAACACCGGGCTGCACTGGGCCTATGGCATCGATGGGCCGGGCCAGGGGCACTATTACTGCGACTATCGCACCGGGGAGCTGAAGCGCTCGGAGAGTGCCTACGAGCATCCGCAGCCGCATGCCTGCTTCATCCAGTCCGTGGATGACGACCTGGTGAACGAGAACGGCATCATGGATCTCTGGGTGCGTGAAGCGCGCCTGTTCAAGTACGGCTCCGGCACCGGCACCAACTTCTCCCGCATCCGGGGCGCGAACGAATCGCTCTCGGGCGGCGGCAAGTCCTCGGGCCTGATGTCTTTCCTGAAGATCGGCGACCGCGCGGCCGGCGCCATCAAGTCCGGCGGCACGACCCGCCGTGCGGCCAAGATGGTGACCGTCGACCTGGATCACCCCGATGTGCAGGAATACATCAACTGGAAGGTCACCGAGGAACAGAAGGTGGCCGCCCTGGTTACGGGCTCGAAGCTCTGCAACGCGCATCTGAACGAGGTCATCCAGGCCTGCCATTCCATGGAAGGCGAGGCGCGCCTGGATCCGAAGCAGAACCCGGCGTTGAAGGCCGCCATCAAGGCCGCGCGCAAGGTCAACATTCCCGAGAACTATGTCCAGCGTGTCATCCAGTTCGCCGGACAGGGCTACAAGGGCATCGACTTCCGGGTCTATGACACCGACTGGGACTCCGAAGCCTATCTGTCCGTCAGCGGCCAGAACTCCAACAACTCGCTGCGCATTCCCAACGACTTCATCGAAGCGGTGCTGAACGACGGCGATTGGCAGTTGCGCAGCCGTACGGACGGCAAGGTGACGGACACCCTGTCGGCCCGCGACCTCTGGGAACAGATCGCGCATGCGGCCTGGGCCTCGGCCGATCCTGGCGTACAGTACGACAGCACGATCAACGAGTGGCACACCTGTCCGGAGTCCGGCCCGATCAACGCCTCGAACCCCTGTTCGGAGTACATGTTCCTGGACGATACGGCCTGCAACCTGGCCTCGCTCAACCTGATGAACTTCCGCTTCGAGGACGGTCGGTTCGATGTCGAATCCTACCGCCATGCCGTGCGCCTCTGGACCATGGTGCTCGAGGTCTCGGTGATGATGGCCCAGTATCCCTCAGCCCAGATCGCCCAGTTGTCCTATGAGTACCGCACGCTGGGCCTTGGCTATGCCAACCTGGGCGGGCTGCTGATGTCCATGGGGCTGTCCTATGATTCCGAGGCCGGGCGTGCACTGGCCGGGGCGCTCAGCGCCATCATGACCGGTGTCTGCTATAGCACTTCGGCCGAGATGGCCCGCGAGTTGGGCCCCTTCTCGGGCTTCGCCAAGAATCGCGAGGCCATGCTGCGGGTGATGCGCAATCATCGCCGGGCAGCACATGGCGAGAGCGAGGGCTATGAGAACTTGCAGGTTACGCCCGTACCGCTGGACAAGGCGCGTTGTCCCGATCCGGCCCTGGCCGTGGCGGCAGGAGAAGCCTGGGACGAAGCCCTGAAGCTGGGCGAAGAGCACGGCTATCGCAACGCCCAGACCACAGTGATCGCGCCCACGGGCACGATCGGCCTGGTCATGGATTGCGACACCACCGGCATCGAACCGGACTTCGCATTGGTGAAGTTCAAGAAGCTGGCCGGCGGCGGCTATTTCAAGATCATCAATCGCACGGTTCCGGCGGCCCTGGCACACCTGGGGTACAGCGAGGCCCAGATCGAGGAGATGATTTCCTATGCCGTGGGCCACGGCACCCTGCACGGGGCGCCGGGGGTCAATCCCGAAAGCCTCAAGGCCAAGGGATTCACGCAGTCGGCCCTGGAGGCCCTGGAAGGCTCCCTTGGCAGTGCCTTCGACATCAAGTTCGCCTTCAACAAGTGGACACTCGGTGCCGAGTTCTGCCGCGAGGCCCTGGGCTTTACCGATGCACAGCTGGATGATCTCGGTTTCGACATGCTGTCTGCGCTGGGCTTCACCCGGCAGGAGGTCGAGGCTGCCAACACCTATGTCTGCGGCGCCATGACATTGGAAGGCGCTCCGCACCTGAAGGACGAGCACCTGCCGGTCTTCGACTGCGCCAATCCTTGCGGACGGATCGGCAAGCGCGCCCTGTCCGTGGAAAGCCACATTCGCATGATGGCAGCGGCCCAGCCTTTCATTTCGGGGGCCATCTCGAAGACCATCAACATGCAGAACAGTGCGACGGTCGAGGATTGCAAGGACGCCTACATGCTGTCCTGGCGCCTGGGGCTGAAGGCCAATGCGCTCTATCGCGACGGCTCCAAGCTTTCGCAGCCGCTGTCCAGCTCTCTGCTGTCTGGCGACGAGCAGGAAGACGAAGAGGAGATGCAAGACCGGGTCATGGAGTCCGGCCAGCCCGACAGGGCCTCTCTGGTGGCGGAGCGTGTCGTGGAGCGTATCGTCGAACGCGTGATCCAGCGCGAGCGTTTGCCGCAACGGCGCAAGGGCTATACCCAGAAGGCCGTGGTCGGCGGGCACAAGGTCTACCTGCGCACCGGCGAGTACGAGGACGGCAAGATCGGCGAGATCTTCATCGACATGCACAAGGAAGGCGCTGCCTTCCGCAGCCTGATGAACAACTTCGCCATCGCGATCTCCATCGGCCTGCAGTATGGCGTGCCGCTTGAGGAGTACGTCGATGCCTTCACCTTCACGCGCTTTGAGCCCTCGGGCATGGTGGAAGGCAACGATGCCATCAAGATGTCCACCTCGGTTCTGGACTACATCTTCCGCGAGCTGGCGATCAGCTATCTGGGCCGCAACGACCTGGCCCACGTGGTACCCGACGACACCCTGCCCGATGCCACCGGGCGCGGGGAAAGCGAAGGCCAGCCCGATCAGGACGTCATGCAGGAACAGGCCGCCGAGGCTGTGCGCCAGACAGTCGAGCGGGTTGCCTCACGTGGCTATGTCCGCAATCGCCTGACGGTCTTCTCCGGCGGTGCCGGTGGTGCCTCGGCCGCCGCCATGGACATGGAGGCCTTGGCCGAGCAGGAGACGGAACCGGCGCCACAGGCCTTTAGCGGCGGTCCCGGTGGCGGCGGTTCCACTGGAGGGAGCACCAGAGGGGGCAGCTCGGTCGGGCGCGATCCCCAGGTGGCCGCCAATGTTACGCGCGAGATCGACAGCCGGATCGAGCAGAGCCGCATGGCACGCATGAAAGGCTATGAAGGCGATCCCTGCGGTGAATGCGGAAACTTCACTCTGGTGCGCAATGGCACCTGCATGAAGTGCGATACCTGCGGGGGCACCAGCGGCTGTTCCTGACGTTTTTTGACAGGCCATGACGAAGGCAGCTGGGAGGTTTCTCTCAGCTGCCTTCGTGTTTCAGTTCATCCAGTAAAGCGGGCAGGTCTTCGAGGGGGATTTCCTCGCAAAGCTCTGCAGTGTCTTTCAGCGCGCGCGACAGCAGGGCCTTGTAATGTTCGCGTGGAATCTCGATGCCGCCGAACTGGCGCAGGTGAGGGGTCGTGAACTGCGTGTCCAGCAGGCTATAGCCGCTTTTCCGCATGCGGAGGACCAGGTGGACCAGGGCCACCTTGCTGGCATCGTTGCGGCGACTGAACATGGATTCCCCGAAGAAGACCGTCCCCAGGGAAACACCGTACAGGCCACCGACCAAGACTTTCTGTCCGTTTTCGTCGGTTTGCCAGCACTCCACCGAATGGGCCATGCCCATGCGGTTCAGTTCGGTATAGAGCTGTTTGATGGTGTCATTGATCCAGGTCTCCGGCCGGTCGGCGGCCGGTTCCGCGCAGGCTTCGATAACCTGGGAAAAGGCTTGATTGCAGGTAACGCGGAATTCCTGTTTCAGGATGCGCCGGCGCAGCTTGCGGGGCACGTGCACGCCATCAAGCGGCAGGATGCCGCGCATTTCGGGGTCGATCCAGTGCAACTCCTGCGCGGTCCGGTTCTCGGCCATGGGAAAGATGCCGAGTGCATAGGCCCGCAGAAGCATGTCTGCCGTCAGCTGCATGAGGAGATTCTAGGCCCATCCGTGCCGTTTTGCCAGTCTCCCGACCGCGTCGGACTGTGGCAATCTCGGTTCACCCGCGCTCGCCCATCCAGTGTTCCAGCCAGTGTATGTCGTAGTCACCGTTTATGACATCAGGGTCGTTCACCAGGTCACGATGCAGCGGCAGGGTCGTATCGATGCCCTCGATCACCATCTCCTCGAGCGCGCGCCTCAGGCGCATCAGGCACTCGTTGCGGGTCTGGCCATGCACGATCAGCTTGGCGATCAGGCTGTCATAATGTGGTGGCACCCGATAGCCGCCGAAAATGGCCGAGTCCACACGCACGCCCAGGCCCCCCGGCGGGTGGTATTCCTTGATGAGCCCCGGCGAGGGCGCGAAGGTCTTGGGGTGCTCTGCATTGATGCGGCATTCCACGGCGTGGCCGGAGAAGGTGATGTCCTCCTGCGTGAAGGGCAGCGTGTGCCCGGCGGCAACGCGAATCTGTTCACGCACCAGGTCGATGCCCGTGATCGCCTCCGAGATGGGATGTTCGACCTGGAGGCGTGTGTTCATCTCGATGAAGAAGAACTCCCCGTCCTCGTAGAGGAATTCCAGGGTTCCGGCTGAATGATACCCCATCTTCAGGATGGCCTGGCGGGCGGTTTCACCGATGCGATGGCGCTCCTCGGCATTGAGCGCAGGTGAGAGCGCTTCCTCGAGCACCTTCTGGTGGCGGCGCTGCAACGAGCAGTCCCGTTCGCCCATGTGCACGGCACCGCCCTTGCCGTCCGCCAGGATCTGCACCTCGATGTGGCGCGGTTTCTGAAGGTATTTCTCCAGATAGACCTCGTCGTTTCCGAAGGCCGCCTTGGCCTCATTCCGCGCCATGCGGTAGGCGCTTTCCAGCTCGCTTTCGCTGTTCGCCACCTTCATACCGCGGCCGCCGCCGCCGGCAGAGGCCTTGATCAGTACCGGATACCCTGCATCCTTGGCTATGGCCCTGGCTTCCTCGTAGGAGGTGACCGCCCCTTCCGAACCGGGAACGACCGGAAGCCCCAGTTCCTTGGCGGCCACCTTGGCCTGCACTTTGTCCCCCATCATGGCGATGTGCTCGGACGAGGGGCCGATGAAGGCAAGGCCATGCTCCTCGACCATTTCGGCAAAGCGCGCATTCTCGGACAGGAAACCGACCCCGGGATGAATGGCGTCTGCGCCCGTCAGGGTGGCGCTGCTCAGGATGGCCGGGATGTTGAGGTAACTCTTGCTGGATGGGGGCGGGCCAATGCAGACGCTTTCATCGGCCAGGCGCACGTGCATGGCGTCGGCGTCGGCCGTGGAATGCACGGCCACCGTCGAGATTCCCATCTCGTGGCAGGCGCGATGAATGCGAAGGGCGATTTCTCCGCGATTGGCTATCAGGACCTTTTCGAACACGTTTTTCTGTCCTGTCCGCTTACTCGATGACGATCAAGGGCTCGTCGAATTCCACCGGATGGCCGTCCTCGACGAGTATCTTGCGGACCACGCCGGACACGGGGGCGGGCAGAGAGTTCATGACCTTCATTGCCTCGACGATCAGCAGGGTCTGACCCTCGGAAACCTTGTCACCGACCTTCACATAGGGAGCAGCCCCGGGCTCGGGCGCCAGGTAGATGGTTCCGACCATGGGGGAGGCCACGACATGACCGCTTTCCTTGGCCTCCTCTGTCTCGCCTGCCGCCGATACGGGGACGGCGCCTGCGGCGGGAACTGACGGTGCAGCGGGGCCCGAGGCGACAACGGTCTGGTTCCTGGCCACGCGGATGCGCGATTCGCCGGACTCCACTTCGATCTCACTCAGGCCCGTGTCTTCCAGGATGCCCGCAAGCTTGCGTACAGCGTCTTCGTCGAACGGAAATTTACCCGTCATTCCTGACTTAACCTTTCAGTTTCTGTGCGAGTGCCTGCAGGGCAAGACGGTAGCCTTCAACCCCGAGTCCGCAAATTACGCCTTCTGCCACCGCGCTGATATAGGAGTGGTGGCGGAAGCTTTCGCGCTTATGGATATTCGAGAGGTGAACCTCGATCAATGGCAAGCCGACTGCGGCGATGGCATCGCGCAAGGCAACCGAGGTATGGCTGTATCCTGCAGGATTGAGGACCATGCCCTGGGCGGAGTCGCGCGCCTGCTGGATCCAGCTGACCAGTTCACCTTCATGGTTGGACTGGCTGCAACTCACTTCGAGCCCCAGCGCTTCACCGGAGCTGCGGCAAAAGCTTTCCAGCTCGGACAGCGTCATCTGCCCGTAGATATCGGGTTCACGCGTACCAAGCAGGTTCAGATTGGGGCCGTTCAGGACCAGGATGTGCGGCAGGCTTGCCAAGAACTCCTCCACCCGGAAATCAGAGCGCGCAAGCGTTATCACGACCGCGCGGGCAGGGCAACTCTGTCGCAGTCCCTGTTGCTATGGGCCTGGTTCAGTCGTCCTGTTCTTCGAGCAGGGCTTCCAGTCGATCGGGGGGCAGGGCTCCGGGAATGACGGCCGAGGGGGTGACGAAGGTCGGTGTAGAGTTGATGCTGAGGTTTTCGGCCAGCCTGTAGTTGTTGCGCAGTTCCTCATCGATGCGCGCGCTCTCCATGTCTGCGCGCAGGCGGTCCCTGTCCAGGCCCGCTTCATCCGCGATGTTCATGATCGTGCTCTCGTCAAGCTGGCCGCGATGAGACATCAACGCCCAATGCAGTTCTTCATAGCGGTCCTGCTCGCGTGCCGCCAGGGCGGCGCGGGCTGCCGTCATCGAGGCTTCACCCAGGATCGGGAATTCCATCATGACCAGACGGACTTCGTCGTTGCGTTCCAGGAGCTGCTGAAGGCCCGGAGAGGCCTGCTTGCAGTAACCGCACTGGTAGTCGAAGAACTCCACCAGGCTCAGCTTGCCGTCGGGATTGCCCAGGACAGGCGCGGTGTCCGACTCAAAGAGAGCATCACCGTACTCCTCCACGGCCTGCCGGCGCGCCTGGCTGGCCTCTTCCTGTTGACGTGTCTCGAGGACTTCCAGGGCCCGCAGGATGATCTCCGGGTTTTCCATGATGTAGTTCTCGACAACACGCTCCATGGCGGCGCGTTCAGCGTCGGAAAGCGGTTTGGACTCTTCCTGGGCCGAGGCCGGAAGCGACAGGGCAAGGAGCAGGGCGCCGGACAGCGCGAAAGCGGCTCTGGAAATGGTACTTCTCCCTTGGTGCTATGATTCTTTTCAGTTCTGTTGATCGGCCTCGCGGGCGGCCGCTTCGGAAAGATCGCTGGCACGCAGCCATGCGGGGGTGTTCTTGTCCAGGAGTTTCTTGGCGCGCTCGGCCTGCCCGACGGCTTCGTTCCATGAAGCGCGCGCATAGTTCATTTCGGCGAGGGCCAGGGCCGCCCGCCCCTTGTCGCCCAGCCGGCCGTGGGCAATGGCAGTCAGGCGCCAGGCTGTGGGATTGTCACTCTCCCGCGCGCGCACCTTGGCAAGATTGTCCAACGCCGCCTGGTCGAGCTCGGGGCGGTTGAGCTGGGTCTGTACCTGGGCCAGTGTCAGGCGGATCAAAGGCTCCTCGGGCTGCAGGTTCGTGGCGGTCTGATAATCCTCCAGTGCCTCCTGCAGGCGCCCGTTCTCTAGCAGCATCTGGCCACGCATTTCATGGAAGAAGGCGTCGTTCGGATGTTCTTCAAGCAGGCGGTCCATGCCGTCGAGCGCACTGTCCAGGCGGCCGTTTCGATAATGCGAGATGGCCCGGGCATAGCGCGCAGGAACCGAAGTGTCGCTCTCGGGGTAGCGGCGCATGACCTCGCGCTCGGACTCCAGGAAGCCCGAGAGCTTCGCACGCATCCGGGCGTGCAGCCTGGCCAGTTCGGGATCCAACTGTTCATCCTCCCCGGGATGAGCCTCCACGGCATGTTCCAGGGCGCGCACCCGGTTCCGGGTCAGGGGGTGTGTGCGCATGTAGGGTTCCTGGCTGCTGCTCAGCAAGGCCTCCTGGTCCTGCATGATTTCCATGAAGTCCAACAGGCCTTTCGGGCTGTAGCCGGCACTGCGCATGTAACGAATCGCGGACTGGTCGGCGGAGTTTTCCTGCCCGCGCGTGAAGGACAGCAGCCCGCGCATGGCCATGTCCTGGCCAATGATGCTGCCGGCGGCTGCGGCCCCACTGTCGCCCGTGGCCAGGCCGGCCCCAAGGCCGAGCAGGGCGCCGGCAATGGCCTTCAGCATGGCATTTTCCATCTGATCACCGCGCGAGAAGGTGTGCCCCGCTGCGATGTGACCGGTTTCATGAGCGATCACGCCCATCAACTGGGTCGGGTCTTCCGTGCGGAGGATCAGCCCGGTGTTCAGGAACATCCGGCCGCCGGGAACCACGAAGGCGTTGAGCGTGTCATCCTCGATCAGGAAGATCTCCAGCCTGCTGGGATTCAGGCCGGCGGCTTGAAAGAGTGGCGTTGCGAAGGTGCGCACGCTATGCTCGATTTCGGCATCGCGAATGAGCGTGACGCCCTGCGCCCACGCAGACGATGACGCCCAGACCAGCAATCCCAGGAGCAAGGCAAAGATCTTGATGAAACGCATCCGCTTGAACCGGACCACCCTTAATTCCTCGGACAAATCTAATAATCCCTCGGGCAAGTCTAGTGAGGCTGTTCCCTCAACTCAACGCAAGTTGCGTGGCGGAATTGTGGCGATTGGCCTCATGACGCTTTCGGCTTGCGGCTCCGTGCAGCAGCCGGGCGAAAGCGAAGCCATGGAAGGCTTTGCCGGGCTGGTCGCTGCCGACGAGCCTCAGGCCGCCGTTGTGGGCCGCAACGTCCTGGCCGAGAATGGCAGCGCGGCGGATGCCGCCGTGGCCATGGGCTTTACCATGGGCGTGACCATGCCTTCGCGGGCCAATCCCGGTGGGGGCGGTGTCTGCGTCTCCTACCTTGCGAGCCAGCGGGAAGGCGTTTCGATCACCTTCCTGCCCCAATCCTCCGGGGGTAGTACGCCGCCACCCGCCATGGACCGCGGCCTTGCGCTTCTGCATGCTTTGCACGGGGCCAACAACTGGGAAGAATTGCTGGTGCCGGTCGAGAACCTGGCCCGGCGCGGTGTGCCCGTAAGTCGTGCTTTCGCCCGTGATATCAACGAGGCGGCCGAGGAAATTCCAGCGGAGTCGCGTCTTGGACAGCTGCTGCGGCGCGAGGATGGCGCTCTGCTGCGCGAGGGGGACCGCCTGGTTCAGCCCGGCCTAGCCGGATTGCTGGGTAACCTGCGTCGGCAAGGCGTTGGATACAGCGCGGGAAGCACCCTGGCGACCCTGATCGAGGATGCGGCAAACCGGGCTGAGCTAGATCTGACTGCGGAAGCTGTCCGCTCTGTACGGCCGCAAAGGCAGGCGCCGCAGGAAATCGGGATCGACAACGACAAGCTGTTCCTTCCCGCCGGTCCCTTTACCGAACGTCCGTTGCGTCAGCGCCTGGTTCGGGCCCTGGCCGACGGCGGGGCAGACGCCACGGCGTATCGTGGCCGCTCCGTTCCCAGCGCCGGACTGGTGGTGGCGGATCGCTTCGGCAGCGCCGTTGCCTGTGAATTCTCCATGGGTGGGCTTTTTGGTGAACAGGTGCTGTTGGAGGACAGCGGCATCATCGCCTCCAAGTCCGTTCAGGGGCCGGCGCTGGATTCCCTGACCACGGCCGTGCTGGGCAACGAGAACATCCCGCGTTCACGCATTGCGGTCGCTGCGGGCGGTGGCGATTCGGCCGGGGCGGCCGGGCATGTCATCAGTGCCGTGCTGGATCGCGGCGAGGGACTGGATGCCGCCCTGTCGGGACTTCCCGGCGAAGCACGGCGCAGCCTGGTCAATGCCATTTACTGCCCGACCGGCGCCACCGGGTCTGGTTCCGGCAGTTGCAGTGTCGCGCGTGATGCACACAGCGACGGCTTGTCCTTCCTGGTTCGCTGAGCCGGATACGGCCGAACGCGCGGGGGTATAGGATTACCTCTGCGCGGCGGCCGTGCGGCGGAAGATGACCGAGAGATTGTTGGCCGGCATTTCCACGGTTTTATCCAGCCGGAAGCCGCGATCCTGCGCCTCTTCACAGACGGTCTCCAGGTTACGCACGCCCCATTCGGAATTGCGCTGCCGAAGCTGGGCATCGAAGGCTGCGTTGCTTTCGCTGGTGTGGTCGCCCGCGCGCCGATAGGGGCCATAAAGGTACAGCGGCGCCTCGGCCGGCAGCAGCTCTGCGGCGCCGTCCAGCAGTCCCAGGCAGGCTTGCCAGGGTGCGATGTGGATCATGTTGATGCAAACGATGGCATGAAGCTCGGTCCCCCGGGGAAGGCTGGCCGGCCACTTCGGATCGCTGGCATCGAGCTTGACCGGCGGCAGGCAGTTGGACAGGTCAGACTCCTGCAGGTGATCCGTGATACTGGATCGGGCCTCCGCGGAAGGGTCGCTGGGGAGCCACGTCAATTGCGGAAAGTGGCGTGCAAAATGGGTCACGTGTTCACCGCTGCCGCTGGCAACCTCCAGAACGCTGCCACTTTCCGGCAGGATGTCTTCCAGGATCTGGGCGATGGGAGTGCGATTTCGCAGCGCGGCCGGACTATGTTGCTTGTTCATGGAAGCTCAATTTCCTCATTATTGTATGGTAAATTAGGCCTTTAAACGTATGACAATTGTTGTTTTTGTAAGGATAGGGCTTGAGTGAGCCGTCTGTTTGTTTAGAAAGAGGCCGGAAAGCCCGCTCGGCTGTTTAGTCGTAGTGGAAGAGAGACCATATAGACGGATACCAGTTTAGCAGTCCGGCCCCAGGCCGGGACAGGAGAGAAGAAGCATGACCTACGTGGTGACCGAAGCCTGCATCAAGTGCAAGTACATGGATTGTGTGGAGGTTTGTCCCGTTGATTGCTTCTACGAGGGCGAGAACATGCTGGTCATCCATCCCGACGAGTGCATTGACTGTGGGGTTTGCGAACCGGAATGCCCGCCTGAGGCCATTTTGCCCGACAGTGATCCGCAGGCTGACAAGTGGCTGGAATTGAACAAGGACTTCAGTGAGCAGTGGCCGAACATCATTGCCAAGGGTGAGGCGCCGGCCGATGCCGATGAGCACTTGGGCGAGGAAAAGAAGTACGAGAAGTACTTCAGTTCGAATCCCGGGCAGGGCGACTGACTCCCGGTTTCTCTCCGTCTGGCAAAAAGCCATCTGCAACAGACCATCTGCCTCATGACCGCAGACATGTTGCAGGTGCGTTGTATTTTTCCGCGGATTGTCGTATATTTGTAAAAGATGGTGGCCGGTGAATCGGCCACGCTTTTTTGCAGACAGCAGAGCCTTTGACCCTGCATCTCGCTAACAGATAATCGTGACGGCGGCAAGTGCGTGTTTCCACGCCTTTGCCTCTCGTTTCCTGTTTTGCGTCAGGCCGGAGTATTGCTGGGCCTCGGCTGTTATTGCGCGACCTTCCGCAGTGGCGGTTATACGGAGACTGAATCGAGAGATGGCGAAGAAACTGGAGTTTTCGGCGGGCGATTTTGTGGTTTACCCGACACACGGCGTCGGCCGTGTCCTTGAGATAGATCAGCAGGACATTTCGGGCTTCAAGGTCGAACTGATCGTGATCAAGTTTGAGCATGACCGCATGATCCTGCGCGTTCCTGTGGAGAAAGCTCATAATTCCGGTTTGCGCAAGTTGTCTTCCAAGAAGATCATGGAATCGGCTCTGACGACACTGAAGGGCCGCAGCCGTGCCAAGCGTACCATGTGGTCTCGACGCGCCCAGGAATACGAGGCCAAGATCAATTCCGGCGATCCTGTGTCCATTGCCGAAGTGGTGCGCGACCTGCACCGGGCCGATGACCAGCCCGAACAGTCCTACAGTGAGCGCCAGATGTACCAGGCGGCCCTGGACCGCTTGGCGCGTGAGTTTGCTGCGCTGGAACAGATCGACGAATCCGCTGCTGCGGAGAAGCTCGAGAACATGCTGAAGGCGGCGTGAAGCTGCGCTTCCACTTTTTCCTGTCGGTCCATGCCCCCGCACCCCATGCCCCTGTACCGGACGCGGCTGCCCCGGGGCGATGACTTGACGCCGGCTCTCTGTGCAGTTGCCCCCGATGCTGGTACCCTTGCGGCGGAGATGGAGTCGCAGGAACGCAGCCAGGGGCAGGTAACGGCGGCAAGATGAGCAGTGGGCAGATTTTCGGGGAACTGGTCGAGGCGCGCCGCGTCTGGGCCATCGCGTCCATCCATGGTGAGGCGGACCGTCTGGTCGGCCTGCATGAAAGGCTCTGGCCGCGTGCGGAAGCGGGCGACCGCCTGGTCTATCTGGGAAACATCATCGGCCGCGGCGCGGCATCGGGTGAAACCCTGGACGAACTGCTGGGGTTCCGCACCGCTTTCATGACACTTGAGCCCGCCACCGATGAGCAGGTGGTCTTCCTGCGCGGCAGCCAGGAAGAGATGTGGCAGAAGCTGCTGCAGCTGCAGTTCGCAACAGACCCGCGCATGGTTATGGAATGGATGCTTCAGCAGGGGGTCGGCGCCACCCTTGAGGCCTATGGCATGGACCCCGACGAGGCCCGTCGCGCCGCGGGCAGCGGGACCGTCGGCCTGACCCGTTGGACACAGGCCTTGCGCGCGCGCATCCAAGCCCGTCCCGGTCATTACGAATTCATGGGTTCCATTCGGCGCGCCGCCTATACCGGGGATCATGGCCTGCTGTTCGTACACAGCGGTTTTGATCCCTCGCGTCCGCTGGAAACGCAGAGGGACAGTTTCTGGTGGAGCAGCAATGGCTTTACCACTCTTGAGAGCCCGTACAGCAGCTACAAGCGCGTGGTGCGGGGTTTCGAGAAAAGCCATCCCGGCGTTCTGGTCGAGGACTATACCGCAACGCTGGATGCTGGTTGTGGTTTCGGTGGCTCGCTGGTGGCCGCCTGTTTCCTGCCAGACGGGCAGGTGGTCGACGCGCTGGAAGCCTGAAGCGCCTGCCGTTTTCAGGGCGCGACGGCAGCTTTTCCATGCGCCAGTGATCCATTCACCGCCTATGAGCGTAAAGCATTTCAACAAAGGCTTACGCTTTGACAGGTGAAGGAAACACAGATGGCGCACTACGAAGACAGCCAGACCCAACGTGCCGGCGCCCGTTTCATCCGACGCAGCATGTCCGAACCGCTTTTGAGCCGCGAACACGAGTTCGAACTGGCCAGCGCCTGGCGTGATCGGCAGGACGAGGCGGCCCTGCACGAACTGATCCGCAGTTACATGCGCCTTGTGATTTCCAGTGCCATGCGCTTTCGCCACTATGGCCTGCCCGTCAGTGACCTGGTGCAGGAAGGGTCCGTCGGCCTGATGCAGGCAGCGGCGCGGTTCGAGCCCGATCGGGAAGTGCGTTTCTCGACCTATGCCACCTGGTGGATCCGCTCCGCCATCCAGGACTATATCCTGCGCAACTGGTCGATCGTGCGCACCGGAACCACGGCGTCCCAGAAATCGCTGTTCTTCAACCTGCGGCGCCTGCGGGCCCAGATCGAAGAGAACAGCGGGGCCGGCCTGGACGACGAAGGACGCAGCAAGATCGCCCGCGACCTGAAGGTGGCCCTGAGCGATGTGGAATCCATGGAAAACCGCCTGTCCGGTTCAGACCAGTCCCTCAATGCGACCCTGAACGAGGAGGAAGAGGCCGAGTGGCAGGACTTCCTGGCCGATGAACGCGTCGGGCCGGAAGACAGCACCATGCAGTCCCTGGATATTCAGCAGCGCTCGCGCTGGCTGAAAGAGGCGCTTGAGTGCCTGGATACGCGCGAGCGCCAGATCATCGAGGCGCGACGCCTGGCCGAGGATGAGGATGTGATGACCCTGGAAACCCTGGGTCACCAGCTCGGGGTCAGCAAGGAACGGGTGCGTCAGCTTGAAAACCGTGCCCTCGGCAAGCTGCGCGCTGCGGTCATGCAGCATGGCGCACGCCCCAATGACCTGATGCTTGAAGCCTGACTCAGAGGCGTGCCCTGCCGGGGTTCAGGATGCGCGAAAGCAGGCTGGCCAGGAACGCGAGCATCAACGCCAGCGATGCGATCAGGAACAGCAATCCGAAATCTCCGTCGCTGCGCGCAAACAGCCAGGAAAATCCGTAACCGCTGGCGGCCTGCCCCAGCGCAAAGGTGACCGTGGCCAGGCTCCAGGCCCGACCATGTGCCAGTGGGTCCGTGATGTGCGCCCGTGTCTGCCCCAGCACCAGGGTGACGCTGCCGGTTATGGCAGCACCGCCCAGCAGGCTGGACAGGCCCAGGAGCGGAATTGAGTGATCAACGGAAAGCAGGCCAACCGTTGCGATATTGATCAGCAGCAGTACGCGTAATGCCGTTCCGAAGTCGGTAAAGTCGGCCAGACGGCCCGATGCCAGCGGTCCCAGCAGGGCGCCGAGACCAAGTATGGCCCAATAGACACCACCGATGAAAATGCCCTGTCCGAGACCCCGGGCCACGAAATCCGCCAGGAAAACCATGTGCGGCACCAGGCCGATCGCGGCCAGGCCATAGCTGGCGTAGATGGCCAGCATGTCGCCACGCCAGGCGGCGCTATGGCTGCGATATGCGGGCGCTGCGCCCCTCTGGGGAGCGGCATCGTTCGGCCACCACCACCAGGCGGCCAGGCTGGCGCAGAGTGACAACAAGGCCAAGCCAAGCCAGGTTACAAGCAGTCCACGGGTCAGCAACAGGGGAACCAGCGTCCCCGACAGGACAATGCCAAGCCCAACGCCGGTGAAGATTGCTCCTGAGGCAAGTCCGCGCAGGCCCTGCGGGCTGTGCGACAGGGCTGCAGGGGCGGCAATGACCATCAAGGCCCCGCCGGTCAGGCCGGACAGGAGGCGCCAGAGGAAATACCAGGCAAAGGAAATGGGCAGCGCACTGGCGGCGAAGGCGGCGGTGGCCAGGAGCATGAGAATGCGCAGTGCGGTGGCTGGCCTGCAGTGGCGTGTCAGGCGTTGTCCGCACAAGGCGCCCAGCAGGTAGCCCGCCAGATTGGCAGCCCCCAGATAGGCGGCCTGGCCCGGTTCGAACCAGCCCGCCTCGATAATCGCCGGGAGCAGGGGCGTATAGGCGAAGCGGGACAGGCCAATTCCCACCAGAACGGCCAGGAAAGCCGCAGCGATGACCTTCAAGGCCGCGGTGTCCAGTGTCTGTCCCCGGCGCAGGCTGGACATGAAATCTCCATCCCCTGGCTTCACCGCCCCCGGTGAGCTCGCTTCAAGAAGGTGATTTCACCTCTGGACCCCGCTTGGCGCAATCACTGTGGCTGTCCGCAAGGGACATGGCAGCCATGCCGCTGTTCTCATGCGTCGCGAAGCGAAGGCCTGGCTATTCCTCGACCACGGTCTTGACCCTGTCGCCAGCACGCAGCCGATCATTGGGCCCCAGACCGTTCAGCACCCGGAACCGCGCCTCGCGGTACTGGTCGAACGGCATTCTGCGGGCGATGGCGGCAACGCTTTCACCCTGTTGAACCTGGTGGATGCGCAGACGGTACGGGCGCAGCGAATTGGCCTCGTTCTGACTGAGGCGGCGGAAGCTGTAGGTGGTTTCACGCAAGCCTTGCGAGAGCTGGCTGGTCGCTTGTGGCGGTGTCACGAACATGAAGCGATAGATCTGGTTGCCGCTTTCCCGAATGGCCACCAGGCGCAGGTCGCGTGGCCCCTGGTTGGTGTTCGCGCGGGTTACCGCCGTGGCAGCTTCCATGCCGTTGATGTCCAGGGATTCCACCTGTTCCAGGCGAATGCCCTGGGCCCATTGCCGGGTCAGGTAGTCCTGCATGGAGCCGCCAACCTGTCGCCGGTCGCCATCGAAGATGATGCCCGCGCCGTTCGGACCGCTGGCCACGACCTTGTCGCTGCTGTTCCGAAGGTGGAAGCCCTCGGGGACGGTAAAGGTGATGCGCATCTGAGGGTGCGAGAAGCGCTGCCCACGGATGAAGCCCTCACTGGGGCTGTCACCATAGAGCATGCCGTCGATCTTCGAGAGGTAGAGATCTCGCTCGCGCATGGGGTCTTCGGGCGGACTGACGCCGGCCCGGTTGGCGGCCTGCTGGACACGATCAGCAGTGCGCGGGTGGCTCTGCATGATATCGAACTCGTCGGAGGATCCCCCGCGCCCGGCCATTTCCGCCTGAAGGCGGCTGTTCTGCAGCAGCGAGTTCAGAAAGGCGCTGGACGCGCGGGTGTCATAACCGGCCCGGGCCAGGTAGCGGATGCCCAGGGTGTCGGCCTCGAACTCCTGGTCGCGGCTATAGCTCTGGACCATGGCCGCGGAAACCGGTGCTGCGGCCTGGGCCGCCTCGCCCCCCAGCAGGACGGCCAAGCCGAGCTGGGCCGCGCCGGCAAGCACCGAGGAGCCCTGGCGCGCGGCGGCATGGCGGGCGGTGACGTGGCCGATCTCGTGGCCGATGACGCTGGCCAGTTCGGCTTCGTTGTTGGCAAGCGCGACCAGGCCGCGTGTGACATAGACATAGCCGCCGGGCAGGGCGAAGGCGTTGACCTGGGGGCTGTCGATCACGGTGAAGGTGAAGTCCAGATCGGGCATTTCAGAGGTGCGGGCCAGCAGGTCGCCAATTGAGCTGACGTACTGGTTCAGTTCCGGGTCATCATAGACGCCCCCGAACTGGTCCTTGGCTTCCTGGTGCATCTCGCGGCCAACTTCCCGCTCGCGCTCCTGGGTCATTCCGCCTGTAAAGATCTGCTCCCCGGTCGCCGGTGCCGTTTCGCAACCGGCCATGAGGGGCAGAGCAAGGGCCACGGTCAGGCCTGTGAGCCATTTCCGCGTTTGCCTCAGGAAAGTCGTATCGCTCATTCCAGCACCTCGATCTGTTCGGGATAACTCAGCTCGATCATGGGCCCATTGTAGGAAACAAGCCAGCCCCGTACACGGAGCCTGCGCCCTTGAAGCCTGTCCAGCGGACCGCTTGCCTCTTCGAACTCCGCAAGTCTCTCAGGATTGAGGTAGATCGTGAAGTCCTCGCGCCAATCCGCACCGAAATTGATATAGCCGCGCCCGCGGATTGCTGCGGTGTCCTGCACGCGCCCCTCGATCAGGCGCCAGCGTCCAATGGCCTTGTGTGCCTGGCCGTGGGACAAGGGATGAAGGCGCGGACTTTGCCAGAGTCCTGCACCCGCACGTCTGGCTTCGTCCTCGAGGGTAAGCAGTTCCCTTTGTCCGCCCCGCCTGGAGGGCGCCGCCTGGGTGACAGCCAAGCCTGCGCGAATCAGTTGCCCCTGAAGCCAGCTGTCCGAGGCATCCTGCAGGTACACCTGGCTCGGCTGGCGGCCATGCCGGTCCCGTACGAGCGCCGAGGGGATAAGCCTAAGTTCCTTGTCACGGGTCAGGCGGTCCAGAAGGTCGGCCGCCTTGTTGTGCCAGGCTTCGCTCTGCTCCGGCTGCTCCAATACCGCTGCAGGCGGCAGGATGCCCGCCAGCAGAATCGTTTCGCCCGTGGCAAGGGTGAGTGTAAATCCGGAATTCGTGACTGCCGTTTTGACAGCTGTCCCGCGCAACGGACCTTCAGCCAGGGTGAGTCCCGGCAGACCGAGCAGAAATACAAGCAGGAGGGTGGGCAAGCTTCGCATGGGACCTTCGCAGGACAAACTGCCGCAAGATTACTGCGCTTTGGCCGCAATGGTAAGAGGGGCCGTGTCTGCTGACACTGTTCAAGCCTCTCGGCTGCGTTATAAAGAGCCCGCGTGCCGGTGTGCCCTTTGCGCCCGGTCCCTTGAACAGTCAACGTAGCGGTGAGCATGTCGGAACTGGATTTCTTTCCCCCAATCGAGCCCTATGACAGCGGATACCTGAAGGTCAGCGACCTGCACGAGATCTACTGGGAACAGTCGGGCAATCCCGACGGCCAGCCCGTAATCTTCCTGCATGGCGGACCGGGGGCCGGGGCCTCTGCCACGCATCGCCGCTTCTTCGATCCGGCGCACTATCGCATCGTCATCTTCGACCAGCGCGGCGCCGGCCGCTCACGCCCGCTGGGCGAGGTGGAGGAGAACACCACTGGGCACCTGATCGCGGACATGGAGCGCCTGCGGGAGATGCTGAAGATCGAGTCCTGGCAGGTCTTCGGCGGCTCCTGGGGCTCGACCCTGGCGCTGGCCTATGCCGAGGCCCATCCCGAGCGCGTGCGTGCCCTGGTTCTGCGCGGCATCTTCATGTGCCGGGAGAGCGAGGTGAACTGGTTCCTCTATGGCCTGCGTTCCTTCTTCCCGGAGGTCTGGGACAAGCTGGTCTCGCCCCTGGATGACGCGGAGCGCCAGGACATCCTGCGCGCCTATCACAAGCGCCTGATGCATCCGGATCCGGCGGTGCACATGCCGGCGGCCCGGGCCTGGAGCACCTACGAGGGCAGCTGCTCCACCCTGCTGCCCAGTCCGGAGACCGTGTCGGCCTTTGGCCAGGACACCATGGCGCTGGGCCTGGCGCGTATGGAGGCCCACTATTTCCTGAACGGCGTCTTCCTGCCGCCCAATTCATTGCTGGACAATGTGGGGCGTATCCAGGACATCCCTGGCACCATCGTCCAGGGGCGCTATGACTGCATCTGCCCGCCGATCACGGCCTTCGAGTTGCGCGATGCCTGGCCCAGGGCGGAGTTCATCCTGGTACCCGATGCCGGCCACTCGGCCATGGAGCCGGGCATCCGCAAGGCCCTGGTGGCGGCAACGGAGAAGTACAAGGAACTGGCCTGAGAGGGCAGGTGGAAAAAGCGCCACAGCGGACTTGGGCAAGCCCGCTGGCGCTGCTATAAACCTTCACGTGGCCCCGTAGCTCAGCCGGATAGAGCACAGGATTCCTAATCCTGGGGTCGCAGGTTCGAATCCTGCCGGGGTCACCATTCTCTTTATAGCTGTCATGGCACCCAAAGGTTATATCAAAGTTCGCATTGTATATACATATGACACCCATCTGCTTTGCTTATCCAGACAATCAAGCTAGACCGCAGACTCATAAGACTTCAACCAGATGCGCAATGAAGCGAGCTTGAGCGCAGCCATGTAGTTCCCCGGATTTCGGTCATAACGTGTTGCGATGACGCGGAATGGCTTCATCTTTCCAAAGAAGCGCTCGACCAGGTTACGATAGCGGTAGAGGAAGTCAGAGAAGGCAAAGGCCTCCTTCCAATTCTTGCGGGTCGGAATGTTAGCCCAAGCGTCCCCTTCCTCGACAAGCTGACGAATCTCCATGCTATCATAGACTTTGTCGTCATGCGCCTGTCCTGCTGTCAGCTTCAGGGTGATAGCCCCCCCTTCGGCATCCACCAGCGCATGCCAGGACTGAACAGCTAGTTAGTGTTGCAATCCCGTCTCCCTCAACACGCATTGGCCTTCTCGCAAAGCTTCACATATCCGATTGTTCAAGGTGGTCTTTCGTGGAACATTCAGTAGCAGAGGATAATCTGATTCCTGCCAACTGCTCATTGCGGAGTTCTTAAACTTACATTCTTTCTTCAGTGAATTCAGGTCAGTTTATTTACATTCCGAATAGGCGGCGATATCTCGATGAATACCCATAGCACGCACCACGATCTTATCATTAAAGACGTCCGTATCTTCGACGGCACTGGGGGAGAGGAACGCCGCGGGGATGTGGCCGTTAAAGGGGATCGGATCTCGGCAATAGGATCGCTCGAACGAAGCTCCGCGACTGCCGTGATCGAAGGTGGAGGGTTGGCACTCGCCCCTGGATTCATAGACGTTCACACGCACGATGATGCGCAAGTTCTGTCTCAAAACCCGATGGCGTCAAAAATTACTCAGGGCGTGACAACCGTTATTGTTGGTAATTGCGGCATCAGCCTTGCGCCACTCCAACCCGATGGGGCTGTGCCTGCACCCCTAAATGTTATCGGCGACGAAAGCATCTATCAGTATCCGAAGTTTTCTGACTATATCGCGTTGCTGCAAAGTGCACCCCCGGCGGTAAATGTAGCCCCTCTGGTAGGGCATTCGACATTACGTGTGGGGGCGATGGATTCTCTTGATCGACCTGCCACAGACAAAGAGCTCGAGGAAATGGGCGCTTGCCTGCAGGAAGCGCTGGACGCGGGTGCTATCGGTCTTAGCACCGGACTTTATTATCCACCTGCCCGCCACGCCCCGGCGACTGAGGTCCTCCAGCTTCTAAAGTTGATGGCAGGTACCGGGGGCATCTATACGACCCACATGCGAAATGAGGATGATCATGTCGAGGAATCGCTGCGTGAATCCTTTGAGACGGCTGCCTCTGCTGGTGTCCCACTCGTTGTGTCCCATCACAAATGCATGGGCCATAAAAATCATGGTTTAAGTACCCAAACGCTCAAAATGTTCGACGAAGTTCGGCGGCATCAAACGGTTGGCCTGGATGCATATCCCTACATTGCGGGTTCGAGTTCACTGTTGCCGGAAATGGTCGAGCAATCTACTCGCGTTCTGGTGACCTGGTCCCAACCATATCCAGAATTCAATGGATGGGACCTGGAACGTATCGCTGAAGTTTTGAATTGCCCGATTGATGAGGCAATTGAGCGTTTGACCCCCGCCGGTGCGATCTATTTTTGTATGTCGGAGGACGATGTACGACGCATCATCACGTATCCATATACGATGATCGGCTCCGACGGCATTCCGTACGGTGAGCACCCTCATCCTCGCCTCTGGGGCACCTTTCCCCGCGTACTGGGATCCTACGCGCGTGATTTGGAATTGATGCCCTTGGAAACAGCGGTCCACAAGATGACTGGATTAGCAGCCAGCACTTTCGGTTTGAAGGATCGAGGTCGCATAGTCGAAGGCGCATTTGCTGATATGGTGCTATTCGACGCGGAACGCGTCGCTGACACCGCGACGTACGAGGAGCCTGTTAGACCCGCTACTGGGATAGAGCTGGTTCTTGTCAACGGTTCGATCGCACTCGATCACGGATCAATGTCGGAGATGCGCTCGGGGCATGTTGTTCTCCGAGAGAAATGATTGCTAAACAGCAATCGACTAGTTGTTCAGTCCCGGCATGTGGTGGATCGGGTTTAGTTTGAATCGTTGAGGCTGTGACGTCCAGGCTTTGCAGATGAATTCATAGGGCGTGAGACCACCCAGTGTCTTCAGCCTTCGTGCAAAGTTGTAGGCTTTCACGAAGTCGTCGAGATGGTCGTCCAGCTGACTATGACTGTCATAGTGGAAGCGCTTGACGGTGGCGTCCTTGATGGTGCGGTTCATGCGTTCCACCTGTCCGTTCGTCCAGGGATGACCGATTTTGGTCAGGCGGTGCTCGATGCCGTTCTCGGTGCAAACCCGTCCGAAGATATGGCCGCTGTCATGGATGTCCTGGGCACGCAGGCT
>NZ_JMLV01000005.1 GCF_000686045.1 Fodinicurvata fenggangensis DSM 21160 | reverse complement strand
GAACTGGCAATTGCCTCAGGGCAGGCATGCCTGCCCTGAGGCCACGAAGCCGGAATTTTCTCGCTCCGGCTGGTCCAAACTTGGGGGCAAGGTCAGAAGCCGGAATTTTCTCGCTCCGGCTGGTCCAAACTTGGGGGCAAGGTCAACCTTGACCTGCGTCCCGAAAACTGGACCGTTTGGAGTGAGAGAATTCTCGGTTAGGCTTTTAAGAGAGAACCGGGAGATCTTGATGAAACGGTCGAAATTCAGCGATCAGCAGATCGCCTTTATTCTGCGGCAAGCTGAAGAGGGCGTGCCCGTTGATGAGGTTTGCCGCAAGGCGGGGATTTCAGTGCAGACCTATTACCTCTGGCGCAAGAAGTATGGCGGCTTGATGCCGTCGGAGATGAAGCGGATGAAGCAGCTGGAGGAGGAGAACCAGCGGCTGAAGCGTCTTGTTGCGGATTTGAGCCTGGACCGGGAAATGTTGCAGGAGGTTGTGCGAAAGAAGCTTTGAAGCCTGCGCAGCGACGCAGATTGGTGGATTGGCTGTGCACGACCTGGCAAGTGAGCATCCGGCGTGCCTGTGGGGCCCTGGACACGGATCGCTCCACCTACCACTACCGATCGCGGCGTCCTTCGCAGGCTTGTTTGAGAAAGCGCATTCGCGAGATCACCGAAACGCGGGTGCGCTATGGCTATCGCCGGGTTCATGTCCTGCTCCGGCGGGAAGGCTGGCGGGTGAATGCCAAACGGGTTTATCGGCTCTACCGGGAGGAAGGGCTTCAGTTGCGCAACAAGACCCCCAAGAGAAAGGTATCTGCAAAATTGCGCCCTCAGCGTCAGCCTATAGGCAGTGCCAACGAGGTCTGGGCGATGGACTTTATGTCCGACCAGCTTTTCGACGGACGTCGTTTACGGGTGTTGACCATCGTCGATGCCTTCACGCGCCTCTGTCCGGCCATTGATGTGCGCCAGAATTACCGGGGGTCGGACGTCGTCGCGACACTGGAGCGGGTCACGGCCATCTATGGCGTGCCCCGAAGCATACGGGTTGACAATGGCCCGGAGTTTGTCAGCAAGGACCTGGACCTTTGGGCCTACATGAAGGGCGTCGAGCTGGACTATTCGCGGCCTGGCAAGCCAACGGACAATGCCTTCTCGGAATCCTTCAACGGCCGTGTGCGGGAGGAGTGCCTGAACGTCTATTGGTTTTTGAGCCTGGCGGATGCACAGTCAAAATGTGAAGCATGGCGACAGGATTACAATGAAGTCCGTCCACACAGTTCCATTGGCGACAAGTCCCCGATGGAACTGGCAATTGCCTCAGGGCAGGCATGCCTGCCCTGAGGCCACGAAGCCGGAATTTTCTCGCTCCGGCTGGTCCAAACTTGGGGGCAAGGTCACCTTGGGTCCGATTCCAGCACCACTTGGAGGATTTTCAAGGGGTCACGTCAAAGTTCCTTCAGCAAATCACTGAAGGATTCGTCAATGCTGGCACTGGGCAGGCCGTCGTCACCGGGTTGGATCTTCCCGTCGACCGACATGCCCCAGACATAGGGAGTCAGATCGAACTGCCAGTTGCTCGAAAGATTTTCCGCCTGTGCAGCTGTGGGCAACAGGCACGGCAGTAGCAGAGCGAGGTAACGCTTTCTGGACATGAGTCAGACACCTTCAGGTGTGGCAAGATCGGGAAGGAGATGTCATCGACCGGAAGGGGGGAGGACCGGTCGATGCCATGGATTAAGGAGCGGTCCTTATCCGTTCAGTTCGTGGCTGCTTTTGGCAGATTGTCACAGTTGCTCTGTACGTCATTGTCGGCGAAAAGGTCGTCCACCCACTTGTGTGCCGCATTGGCCCCGTAGCGCATGGAACCCCGGTGATCGGCCTTGGCGAAGACCTGATAGTTGATGAAGTTCCCGTTCTCGCACAGCTGGCGCACGGTGCTGTCGGTCGCAGGGGGAAGGACAGTGTGATCCATCTTGCCCTGAACGACCATAGCCGGCCGGTCGATCGTCAGGCGACCGGGTTCATTGCTGGCGGCTACGGTCTGGAAACCATCCAGGTCCGGGTTCTCCAGGAACTGTTCGCTAGAGTCGACAGTTGTCCAGTAGCCCTTTGTGGTGGCTGCAGATACACAGTCGTCATGGATCCTGGGTAGGTTGTCGAGGGCGTCCAGTGTCAGGATATCGTAGAGATCGATTTCGGAATGAGTCGTGGCATAGGACTGCAGGATGTAGAGGATATAGGCCAATGCCGGTTGTGGGCTGTCGGACTTGCGCATGGCGTCAAGGCGTTGTGCGAAGTGCGAGGCCGGGGCAAAAGCTACAGTTCCCAGAAAATCATACTGTGGAACATACTCGGGTCCCATGGATGAAGCGAAGAGATCCACCTGGCCACCCTGAGAGTGCCCCATGACAACATAGCGATCACCTAGCTCTGGAACCAACTCGTGGCCGGCGGACAGCATATCGAGAGCACTGCGCCCCGTCGGCACACCCTGCAGGAAGGGTTGATGGTTCACAACGCCCAGTCCCTGATAGTCTGCCGCCACTACGGCATAGCCATCCTTGACGAAGCCATCCAGCAGTTTTGCCATGGCACTGACATAACCATGCTCCGGTCCATCAGAGGTATCGAGCGAGGGCGCGCATTTGGGGTTCATACCCGAGGTGCCGTGCGTCCAGACGATAACGGGCCAACCGCCTTCCGGCGGCTCGCCCTGAGGAACCGAAACGCTGCCGGATAGCGGGATGGGCTGATTGCGATCACTGAGACCATGATAAAGTACCAGGCTGTTTCGGGCGGCACTGGGCAAGGCCATGGTCTTTGAAGAGTCCATTTCACGGCTATAGATCACCTCGCCGCGTTCGCCGGTGGGCAGTGGGTCGGGTGGATCATAGAAAGCTGGTCCTTCGGGCCCTTTCGGCAGGTCCGTGGCGCCTGCTGATGTTGAAAGGGTGACAGCGAGCAGGCAGCTGCCAATGGTCAAAAGGCTCTTGCCGAAGGGCATCTTCATTCTCCACTTCATTGAGGTTGCCATAAATTCAATGTGAATTGTATCGGGAGAGGTTTGCCGTGAAGTCTTAATATACCCTTAAATCTCTGATATATCATAGTTTTGCATATAAGCAGCACCAAACGCACGGACATAGCTGTATGCGAGTTGCCGCTCTTTACATCGTCAAACCACGGATTTCTTCTTGTCCATCTTGATGCCTTTGAAATTACAAGCTGGCGCCTCACCAAGAATGGGCTTGCTAAGTCCATTACCCTGGAATTTCTTGACCCCAAGATCAGTGAGTTTTTCAAGTTGCTCAGGGGTTTCGACGCCCTCGGCGACAAGCTCCAAATTCAGATCATCACAAAGGCGCTTGATGCCCGTAACCAGGATTTGTCGACACTTGTCCCGGTCGAAGCCTTTTACGAGAGTCTTGTCGATCTTGACGATATCTGGAAGAAAATCCGAGAGAACAGATAATCCAGAATAGCCGGATCCGAAGTCATCAATCGCTATTCTAATTCCATCCCTTCTGAATTCATTGATATAGTCGGAAAAATAGGCCAAATCTTCAATTCTTTCATTTTCCGTAACCTCAACAATAAGATCGCTGATTGGAAAACCCAGTTGGTGTGCCTGATGGCATGTTTCTTCCAGACCATGTTTCTTGTCCGTCAATGCCGACGGAGAGGCATTGACACTAAGGGGTGCCTTCAAGTTCCGCTCCAGTGCCATCTCCATGGCTCGCGCTCGACATGAGGAGTCTAAACTCTTTCGCTCAACATCCCGTCCTTTATTCAAGCGAAATACAGCAGCACCTCCATCCCATCGACGCAGCAGGGCTTCATAGGCATAGACATACCCCTCGGCCTCAAGGTCGAAGATCGGCTGAAAGGCCATTGTCAGGTCTTCCGGAAACGCATGTGCCACGACTGCTCCTCCGTAAAAAAAGGCGGGGCGGAGTGCCTTCTTGTCGCTCCGCCCCGCGGGAGAACCTGCTTTTCGTTAGAATTTGAAGCTCAGATTCCCCATGACGCCATGGCTGTGTCCATCATTGGAGTATTGCCCGGAGTAGCTAACACCAAGGCTCGTGCTGTCCGACACGCTCACATCAAGCCCGGTGTTCACCACGGCCGCGTCGCGTGCGAGGGGCGTGCCCGATACATCAAAGCTGGAGCCACCGTTTACGAAGCTCATCGTTGCCTCGGGCGTCTTGTCGCCGAAGGCATGACGCCAGCCCAGCATGCCGTGCGCCGTTATGCTGGTTTCCTCGCCGACAGTGAAGTCGTGAGCAGCCCTCAGGCCAAGTGTGGAGAAGGTTGAACTGGCGTTGAGCCCGTCGGAGCCCAAAGCGGCATCCCCTCCGTCTTCCTCAAAGGACTCGCTGTCGACGTGGACATAAGCCAGGTTGCCGAAGGGCTCCAGGGCCACTCCCCCCGCATTGAAGCCATAGCTGACTTCGCTGAACAGCTGGGTGGTGCTGGCGGTATAATCGGCCGACAACCGCTCGCTCTGCCCCCCGAAGCGGGCCGTCCGCTTGCTATCCACACTGTGCCAGCTGTGGGTTGCGCCAAACTGCAGGCCCAGATTGTCGTACTGGGCCCCTGTGTAGAACCCGGCATGATAGCTATCCACGTCAGCGGAGGAATCGCGGTCGTTCAGGTCATAATCACTCCGGCTGTACCCGCCGAAGAAACCGGCACGCCAGTTGCCGTTGAAACGCGCATCCGCGCCGATCAGCATGCCACCCGTCTTGCGGTCCAGTTCCGACGCATTGTCATCGCCGTCCAGTTGCCCCCAGGACCCGAAGGCCTTGGACCAGACCGCGAAGGGCGTTTCCTTGCCTGCTGACGGCGCATCACCGCTGGCATCGGCCACCTGGATGCTTCCCGACGTATTCGCCAGGGCTTGAAGATCGTTGGAATGGCCGCGCAGCCCCTGGCGCAGGCGAGTGCCGACGGCGCTCCTCAGGTGCGTCGCATCCTCGATCAGTGCCGCCTGTGAACTGGCATAGAGCTCACCGGACAGGCTGTCGAAGTCCTGCTGTAGGCCATCGCCGGATGTTGAAAGCACCAGATCGTTGTAAAGCCGATTGTCCACCGAAAGGTTTTCCATGGCCTCGGCAACGGCCTTCTGGTTCCCGGTATCGGCAAAACCGGCGAAGCTCTCGTCGTTGCGATCAACGCGCACCAGAACCGCATCGCTTCCATAGGTGACGTTGGGCGATCTCAGGAAAAGGTAGTCCTGATCCAGCCCTTCGTCCGCAAAAGTACCGTTGATACCGCCGTCTGCGGTCACGACCGTGTAATCGCTGCCGAGACGCACGCCATCCAGAGGAACGACCTCGAGCGAGCCATCCAGGTTGGCCTGGCCACCAACCGCAACAAGGTCGGACTCGCCCGCCGCATTGACCTCCGCCACATAAAGCGAGGATGGGTCCAGATTCAGATCGCCCGCCACTTCGACTTTGCCGATGGAATTGCCGGGCGTCAGTGTTCCTGCATTGGAAAGGTTGCCACCGACACGCCAGTTCCCGCCAAAGACGGTCTCAGGATCGCTGATGGTGACGGCTCCGCCAACTTCCACAGGGTTCTCTAGTGTACCTCCCGTCGTTGTTGACCCGTTATCCAATGAAACATCGCCGCCGATCCGGACGCCTTCGCCAAAGCTGTAGCTCGACCCTGAGCCAGTCAGGTCACCTTCCACCTCACTGCCGTCGTCGATGACCAGTTCGCTCTCATTCTCGGATACAAACTCCTTGATTCCGAAGAACTCACCAGTCCACTGCGCACCTTCCCTGACGTAGAATACGGTGCCGCCCTCGCCGCTTGTCTCATCCCTGTCGTAGACATTGCCGGCGGCCGTCGAACCTTCACCCAGGGTGAAGATCAGCTCTCCGTTCGCACCGTCCTGCGTACGCTCGACTTCCAGCAGGGTGCCGTTATTCTGGGTCAACTCGGAACCATTGCCGACGAGAATCCCCTGTACCTGTCCCGATTCTTCAAAGCGCGAAACGATCGATTCTTCTGCCGCGGCAACGCTTGTGCCCTCCAATACCACGACACCACCGTCGAGCAGGGAGAGACCCACCCCTTGTTCGGAGGACAGTTCGGAATTGCCGAGATAAAGGACGCTGCCATAACGGGCCGTCGCTGCAATCGCATCCTCGCCATTAACATTCACGCTTCCGTTCCTGAAGATGACGAGACCGGAGGTTTTGGCCCCCCCTTCACCGATACGCGCGCCCGCGCGAAGCCCGATGCTGTCAGTACCTTCCGTAATCACGGTCAAGTTGTCGGCGTTCACGATGCCGGGCAGCGAGTCATATTCGTCATCAAGATCCTCGGTAATATCCCCGAGATCATCCGGAATCTCGACATCAACATCCTCGAGGCTTTCTGGTAAATCCCCTCTGCCCGGAGACAGAAAATCACCGCCCAGAGCTATAATCCCATGAGTTGTTTCGTTTGGAACTTCCGGATTTGGGCCGCCGAGCGCACGATAGGTCCCGCCATCCAGGTTCAAGATGCCGCCATCATAGGCCCAAGCCGCATCTCCGACTTGTCCTGTGGTAGTGATGTCAACATCTGTCGCTTCAATAATGCTGTCTTCGCCCGACGCATAAACACCATATCCCATAAAACCATGCGTTGTGATGGAGCTTTCATTAAGCTCGATTTGGCCTCCATCCAGGGCATAGGCACCATAGGAGCGCTGCCCAAGCGTTTCGATCTCCATGCTATCCGCAACGATTTCTGCATTCGGACCATCTGCAAACAGTGCATAGGCTCTGGCCCCGTCTCCATCCTGGGCGCCCTGGCCTTTATCGTTCGCGGTTACAACGTGCCCCCCATCCAGGGTAATCAGGTTCCGTCCATCTTCGGCACCTTGTGCATGGGCGCCAAATGCCCACTCGCCTTCCGTGTGAATATTGCTGTCCGTAAGATCAATCCGGGCTCCCGCCAAGCCTGTTTTCGGCTTGGCCGGATAATCAGGGTAATGACCGCGATTCTCGGTGTCCGTTACCACGCCTGTCGCTTCATTACCTTTGGTAGTTATAGTAAGATTGCGACCTTCGATTATACTCCTGCTTCCATCATCCAGGGCCACCTCTTCACCATCTAGCAACACCTTATCAAATCGGTAGGCTCGCAGGCCAAAGGCCTCATCACCCTGCGTACTTATGCTTCCCTCACTAAGATCAGCATGACCGCCACTACTGACCATAACACCGCTTGCATTATCGCCTTGGGTGGAAATCTCGAAATCATCCGAAGCTTCCAGATAAGTTCCAGGACCATTTGCCTGCATACCTCCTGAAGCATCGCCTTGCGTTTCGATCTTGCTTCCGATCAGGCGAACAGAAGGTCCAGCTTGCGGGTCTTCACCTGCGTTAAGCTCATACTTGTTCCACGCCACGGCCCCATAGCCGAAGTCCCCTTCGGTCTGGACAGTAACATCATTGGCAGTAATTGTTCCGCTTTCTAGTGCATGGAAAGCATAGCCGCGCTCACCTGTCGTGTGCATACGACCTCTATTAATTGTAATCTCTGCTCCATCATGAACCCGAGCAGCGTTAGTGCTATTACTTCCGCCCTCACCAGAACCATGCACAGTCACATTAACATCTGTTAAAGTGACATTGGCCCCATCAACCGCTTGAACGCCATGAGCGCGTAAGCCTGTTGTATCAATTGCACCCTGATCTATTTCTACAACAGAACCAGAACCCGCGTATAAACCGCTTGAGCTCTCACCTTCCGTTGCGATTTCAAGGTCCTGCGCTTCGAGAATACTTGCAACGGAATCTTCATAGTAATTTCTTATCTCAATTCCATGTGCGTGCGTTCCACCGCCAAGGGTTTTGGCTGTCACATTCTCCAATATAAACTGTCCACCATCCATCGCTTTTAGGGCATAATTTTCCCCGTTACCTTCGGTTGTGATTGTGCTGTCCTTGAGAGAAATCAGACTTTCAGCCTCTCCAGGACCTCCATAGGCGTATGCCCCAAAAACCCTATTGTCTGAATGAGATGTTACTGAAATCCCATCAGCTTCAATTTCTCCATCAGCCAAAGTTTGAATGCCGTACGGTCCATTTCCATCTCCCACGGTGCGGGTAGTGATGTCCGTTCCCTGATCAAGAAGAACATATCCACCATTACCTGCTCCAACCCCCCTGCTCGGATTAGCTGAAGTGTAACCGCTTTCAATATCTATCGTGACACCACTGGCCGTAATCTCACTTCCTTCACCATCTGCACCAAGTGCCGTTCCTACTGGATTTGTATTAGATGGCTGCGGGTTTGCGATAATTGATCCGCCTTGTAGTTCCAGAGTCCCGCCATCTAGAGCACGCACGTTAGCGCTGCCAACAGAGCCGCCACCATCCTCACCTGATAACTCAGCGTCCGTCAAAGTCGCGGTCCCTTTTACCGTTAAGGGACCAGCCCCGGTACCAGTAGCGGATACTTTTGCGTTATCGCCAGTCAACGCTCCACCGGCTTTGACTTCGACTGTATCGTAGTCTTCTTCACTGATATTGATACTTTGCCCATCCTCAACGACAAGATTTTGAGCTTGAACCTGAGCAACAATCACGCCAATACCAAGTATAGTAACCAGAGGCAAGGCCGTACTTGCCAGTAAGCGCACATTTGAATTTTTCTTATTAAACTTCTGAATGGTCTTTATTTCTGGATAATTAAACATCATTTCCTGCTCCCCCTTCACTTTCTTTCTTCCTCTTTGGATACTTCCTCTTTCGCTTGGATCGAATCCAACCAAGGAGTCGTCTTTAGGTGTGTCGATGACTTTGGAAATTCTGGCAGCAGTGCTTTCATAAGATCCGAAAGCACCAAAAGGCTTGGTGGCTTTGATATCTTCGCCAGCGCGCCGCTCTCATCCTCGACCGGCAGCGCCGAGCCAGGCTTGTAAGGTCTGCTGCTCAGAAGAATTATTTTTGCTGTAGGATCGAGTTGGATGATTTGCCTGCACAATCGGTCGCTGCCGCCGCGACCTGGTGCGTCAGAATCAATGAGTATTAATGGCGGCTTGAGCTCATGCACCATGGCAAGGCCGGCACTGGTATCCGGCGCTTCAGCCATTGAGATGCCCAAGGCCTTCAAGTTCTGTCGGATTTTTTCCGCGGTGAAAGGATCACCATCAACGACGAGAACGTCAGGGCCTCCCCGCCCTTTCACCGGAACGTCCCCGCTTCGGATAAGGAGCACTGTGCCAGGCCGCAATCAGCGGTTTTCCAGGAAATGCCGCCAAGACTTAGCCCCTTGATCAGTATCGATTCCAATCTGGCGGTAGCGGCTCTACCCTCTCGCCTCTGTGAGCGCAAAAGGGCTCCTTTTTGCGTCATCTGAATTGACTCCTACACGGTGTTGACTTTGGTTAATGTCAGGAAAATTTTTCATTTAAAATCAGTAAATGCAATTCATGGCTGCTATGTCTGACACAGACTTGACACAAGCCAGGCATAATGTCAAAAGGTTACAAATATATTCCATGGATACACACGTGTATTCAAAAATTGTAAGCAACCTAACAGTGCTTTTTCATCTACATCTTATGAGTGAATCAAGTAGTCAGAATCATGAAGCTTGGATATGCGCGCGTTTCGACGGAAGAACAGTCTCTTGACTTGCAGCGAAGCGCCCTGCGAAAGGCTGGCTGCACTGAGATATTCGAGGATCATGGGATCTCGGGTTCAAGCTTTAGACGGCCAGGACTGGAATCTGCCCTGAATGCGCTTTCACCAGGGGACACATTCATAGTCTGGAAACTGGACCGGCTTGGCCGCTCGCTGCTGAATCTGGTGGAGGTCATTAACGACTTTGCCCAGAGGGACATTGCCTTCAAATCCCTGACAGAGAGCATTGACACGGACTCTCCAGGCGGCCGATTAATATTTCACATGATGGCCGCCCTGGCAGAATTCGAGCGTTCCCTGATCAGCGAACGCACACGAGCGGGTATGCAGGAAGCCAAGAAGCAAGGTCGGCACCTTGGGCGTCCCTTTGCCCTGAGTCAGGATCAACAGGATGCTGTGCGATACGATATACTCGTACTCAACAAGTCAACTTCAGAGGTTGCCAAATCCATGAATGTACACCCAAGAACGATCACGCGCCTTATGGAACGAGACACGGAAGTAGCAATCACTCAAAATTCCTGAGTAGATATTAACTGCTGCCATGATAGCACCCTTGAATTATACACTCCTTCAGTTCGGTAAAACCGTATTGAAAGTAGAAATCTTCCGAATAATAGGTATTTAGTCCCAAGATTTTATAGTGAAGGTTTGAACTGAATTGCTTTGGGCTCTTTCGCAATCCTTGGCGAGGCGCCGATTGCAGTTGAGCCATACCAGTGTTCGTTCAACGACCCAGAGTCGGAGCAACACCTAGAAACCGCTTGCGGTATCGCTGCGCCGCATGATCTGAAGGGTCCATTGTCCCAGACGCTCGAGCGCACCCATGAGCTTGGCTCCGCCTTAGGCGGCATCGGCGAACAGGTGGCGCACCCGGGGATAGGCACGGCGCATGACTGCCAGCAGGTCGGGGCGCCGTCACGATCCTGGATACCGGCAGAATGCACAATACGGAGATCAACATGCCGCCGGTATCGGTGAGGATATGTCGTTTCCGGCCCTTCACCTTTTTGCCCGCATCGAAGCCGCGGATACTTTAATCGCCTGCTCCGGACAGCCTTGCAATCCTGGCCCTTTTTGATCAGGCCGTATTAGCCAAAGCTGGATTTTGTCAGCTCCAGGGCAGGAGGGCATTGATTTGATTGAAGGGATGATCGTTACTACAGAACAGAGCATCTGCCAGGTAGGCTTGCTAGATGTGTCTGTACAGCTTCGCCATTTCGGTCAGCATCATGGTATCAGTCAAGGCCTCTCCGCCCGCGCTGGAGTCATGATTATATTATGTACCGAGCACGTTTAGCGCGAATATGTTCTTGACCAAGCCATAAAAGAGAGGGACCTTGAGCCTTCCAACTCGCCTGCTTTTCAACGCGCTTTTACGGTGATGAAAGTTGGAATGATTGAGGTATACGCTGATTCAATGCATGATTTGTAATCAGTAGGTCGCGGGTTCGACTCCTGCAGCCGGCACCATTTTTTCTTATTTATCATTATTTTATAGGCGTTCTGCTAAAAATAGCGCCTCTCCAAATTCTGTTTGGAAGCATATTGGAAATAAGGTGACACCAAAGTGTCACCCAGACGTTCCTGGACACCGTCGCTCGAGTACCCTGTTGTACAGCAGGAAATTACCAGCGGCTGGTTGTGAACTTATAACAACGGAGGGCCCAACATAGGCATTGGCGCCCCCTGTCCCGGAAACTGAGTATCGCCGCGTAAGCTCCAACGATACGCCCCACCAAAACGGGGAAGATTATCAGCCGAATTCGCAGCCAGAAGTTTCCCAGAACATGAACCGGCGGGGTGGATGGAAGACCCTATTCCCCATGCGGGATATCGATCCGGCAAGTTGTTTTTTATGAACTTGATGCCCTGAACGCGACCAAAATTTGCAAGAAAACGGGAGCGCGAGAGATGTCCTACATCCGCTTCGGCCTGATGGTCCTCACCTCCACCGTGGTGATGTTCGTCCTGATGTATCTGAATACCTATGCCTGGGAGCACCTCTTCTTCTCGGAGACGCGCACCTACATGGCGATCATGATGGGGGCGACCATGGCCGTCATCATGCTTGCCTACATGCTGGGCATGTACTCGAACAAGCGGCTCAACATTGCGATCTTCCTGGGGGCGGTCATCGTGTTCGCGCTGTCGCTCTGGCTCGTCCGCAGCCAGGTCACCGTTTCGGGTCCGAGCTACATGCGCGCGATGATTCCGCACCACTCGATTGCGGTCATGACCTCCGAACGCGCGCAGATCCGTGACCCGCGCGTGCGCAAACTGGCCGACGAGATCATCGCGGCGCAGCGGCGCGAGATCGCCGAAATGCGCCACCTGATTGCAGAGGTCTCCTTTGGAAACGTCGTCGAGAGCATCTACCAGGATCCGCCGGCCGAGCCCGGCACCGTCGAGAACGCACTTTCGAACACCCTCATAAGCCAACTCGACCTCGCGCCGATGCCGGAGGCCGAGGCTGATCAGGTGCTCGAAGCGGCTGCTTCCTGCAGGTTCAACCGCAGCCCTGAAACCGATCCGGTCCTCTGGGCGAGCGAAGGGGGTGCTGCCGCAATGAAATTGAACGGCGTCCTGATTGCTCTGGAAACAGCCGCCGAACCGCAGGAGGGCGCCGCGACCTTCTCGGCGCCCGGCACAACGGTCACCGTCCGGACGCTCGGCGACGAGGCAGACTGGCGCCAGAAAGCGGAGCTCGTTTTCGAGCTCGATCAAGGCCTGAGCGTGGGCTATCGCGGCTTCTACGATTGCAGCCAAAACTGACGATCGAAACCCGTAAAGCCCAGATCGACAATGACTGTATCAAGACCCACTTCTTCGCCAAATCTGGCCAGTATATCTTGATTGCCGTGGGTGTTGGTGGCTCCGATATGTCCCCGGAGGTGCGCGCTCATGCATGCGACCCCTTCTTCACCACGAAGGCTACCGGTGAAGGGACCGGACTGGATCTATCCATGGTTTACGGTTTCGTGGAACAGACCAAAGGCCATATCAACGTCTACAGCGAGTTGGTCGAAGGTACGACGGTCAAGCTGCACTTTCCCTGCGACAGCTTCGACGACGAGGCCGAAAGCAGACGCACAATCGAGAAAGCCTCTCAAGAGGGCACGGCACGCATTCTGGTTGTCGAGAACGAGATGCTGGTGCGCGAAACCCTTGACAATATGGGCTGAAGCCACTTCGAAGGGGCCAAGACGCCAACCACTGTTCAGGGTATCATTGTGATTCAGGGGCAACCAAATGGCAGGAAGTGAATGGTTCCTGCCGTCACCGGACAATGCCGAAGCAACCTCCGCGCGATTGCGCCTCTTCTGCTTTCCCTTTGCCGGAGGGGGAGCCGCCGTCTATCGTCCCTGGCGCGGCAAGCTGACTGCCGACATCGAGCTCGTCCCGGTGTGCCTGCCAGGGCGCGAGCATCGCTTCGGCGAAGCGGCCCACGACACGATCGAGGAACTGGTCGCGGACCTGGCCGACGTGATTCGTCCCATGACAACCCTACCCTATGCGTTTTTCGGCTATTCCATGGGGGGCATGATCGCTCACCATCTGGCCTGCCGCGTGATGGCCGATGGCGGGCGCAGCCCCGAACATCTTTTCATCGCTGCCCTGCGAAGCCCGAACATAACGGCACCGCGCCGACAGCTTCATTCGTTGCCATCGGACGAATTCTGGGCCGAGGTCGCCGCATATGGCGCGACACCCGCCGAGATTCTTGAGAATGACCAGTATCGCGCCCTCTTCGAGCCATTCCTGCGTGCCGATTTCAAGCTGGCGCAGACGGCGCACTCGGCCGACCTCCCCCCTCTGGACTGTCCGATCACCGTCTTCGGTGGCGCAAATGACACCAACCCGACTCCGGCAGAACTGGATGACTGGAAGCAGGCTACGACAGGCCCGTTCGAGAAGAATATCTACCCCGGTGGCCATTTCTTCATGAAGCAGCACGAGGAATCGATCCTCGCCCTCATGACTGAAAAACTCAGCACACCTCCGGTTACCGATGAAAGGGCCGGCTACTCCCGGACTTCGTCGAACTGACCGTCCCGGACATGATAGATCCGGTCGGCAATATGAAACCACCGGTCATCGTGGGTGACACAAATCAGGATCTTGCCCTGCTCGCGCAGGCTGGGCAGGAGTTCCTCATAGAAGACTGCGCGGAAATGCGGATCCTGGTCCGCCGCCCATTCATCAAGCACCAGGATCGGTTTTTCTTCCAGCTGTGCGGCGATCAGGGCAAGGCGTTTTCTCTGCCCCTGTGACAGGGCGGTGGTCGAGAAGGCATTGCCTTCAAGTGTCACCTTGTGATCGACCTCCATCTGCCGGATCAGGTCATCGACACGCTCAGGATCGATCGGATCGATCCCGTATAGTTCGCCAAACAGGTGATAGCCCGAAAGGACGGTTGCGAAGCGATCCCGATAGTCTTGCAGCTTCTCGACCGGAACGGCATGGCCGTTCACCATGATCTCGCCGCTGTCGACCGGGCGCAAGCCGGTCAGCAGGGCGATTATCGTTGACTTGCCTGAACCGTTGCCACCCGTGATGAAGGTAATCTCGCCAGACTTGTAGCGCGCATTCAGGGGGCCAACCCCGAAACCGCCGGTCGGCCCCGGATAGGTAAAGCGCACATCCTTGAGCGCAATTTCCTGGATATCCTGAAAGCGCTGCGAGGACCCAGCGAGCGCCTCATCCGCTTCGGCCCCGGTTTCGGCGCGTTGCTGCTCCAGCGCTTCGCCAAGCCGGGTTTCAAGTTCGGTGATCTTCGAAATGGCGGCATCGGCATCGTTGAAACTCGGCACCGCCATGATGGTGGAACCGATCGGACCCAGAAGAAACAGGGTCGCCGTTGCCGTTTGCACGGCGACATCGTGATAATCCGTGGTGAAGTTCGGAACGATGAACACCATCGCGGCCATCATGAAGTAGAAGGCCAGCTGAATGCTCGCCGTCTCCCGCGACCACTGGGTCTTGGTCGCCGATTTGGTGTCACGTGCCCGGCCTGAGCGCTCGTTCAACTGTGCAAGCAGCGCATCACGCCTCAGGTTGTTCATCTTGACCTCCTTGAAGCCATCAAGAAGGTCGCTTAGCCCGCCGAACAGCTTGCCCTCGTCCTCCACGGCGGCGCGGGTGGCTGAATTGATCCGGCGAACCCGATGCAAGTGGATGCCAACGGCCAGAACGGCAAGGACCCCGACGATGACAAAGGCGAACAGCGACAGCCATGCCAGGTAGAGACTGACAAAGACGATGAGCACTAGCTGCTGCACGCCGTTCAGCATCATCGGCAGGGCATTCGAGATGGTCTGCATCTCCTGCGTCATGGCGGCCTGGACGGGCCCCTGCCCTACGGACTCCAGAACCTCCGGCCCGGATTTGCGCACACGGTCGAACAGCCTTGTCCGTAATTCATGCAGGATCCGCTCGACCTCGGCCGAGACGAGAACATCGGCCTTGTGCTGTGCCCAGATGAAGCCGAGCAGCGAAATCCCCATCAGGCTCATCAACCGCGGACTGACCTCGCCGCTCTGGGCTTGTTCGGAGGCGAGATTGACGACCACCAGGACCATGGTCGTCGAGATCGCCGCCATGATCAGCAGCACGACAACGGTCCTGAGATCAATCCGCGCGCGGGAGCGGAGGATGTCGAACAGCCGCATGTTCAGAGCCTCCCGCGCGCATCGTTGGACTCGAGTTCGGCAAGCTTGCCGGTTTCGAGGTGCAGACGACGGTCCGGAACATCGAAGTAATGGTCATCATGTGTCACCGCAATGACCGTGGTGCCGCGCCTTTTCAGTTCCGGCAGGATTTCGTGGTAGAACTTTTTGCGGAATTGCGGATCCTGGTCGGCCGCCCATTCATCCAGAACAATGATGGGGCGATGCTCCAGGATCGCTGTAATCAGGCCCAGGCGCTTGCGCTGCCCCGCGGACAGATCGATGGTCGTGTAGTGTCCGTTCTGAATGCTCGTGGCATGGGCCATCTCGAAACGTTCCAGCCAATAGGCCGCCTCATCCGGGTCGATGCCGTCTGTTCCGTAAAGCTCGGCAAAGAGGTGGAAGTCCGAAAATACGGTGGCGATCAGGTTGCGATAAGGCGCTATGCTTTGCGGTCCCAACTGAAGATCATCGATCTTGATCGCCCCGGAAACCGGCCGATACAGCCCGGTCAGCAACTTGATCAGGGTCGATTTGCCCGCGCCATTGCCCCCCGTGACAAACAGAAGCTCCCCACGCTCAATGGACAAATCCAGGGGGCCCAGCACGAACCCGTGGCGCGGATCGCGGTTGGGGTAAGTGAAGGTCACCTGGTCGAAGGTGATCCGCTCGAAGTCGGACGGAAGGCTCCTGCCGCCAGCCTCGGCAATCGGTTCACCGATGGCCGAAAGATCCTCTGACAGCGCCATCATGCGCTGTGCGGATTGCTCGGCCATGCCCAGCACAGTCATGGACTGCACGATTATGCTGATTGGCCCGATCATGAAGAGAACAGCCGTGACGATCTTCGAAATGTCGGTCCCAAAGCTTGCCGTATAAACCGGCACGACAAACACGATCACGGCCAGCAGGATGTAGAAGGCCGAAATACCCATGATCATCTGGCGCGAGATCAGGCGATGGGCGGTTTTGCCGATTTCCATCTTATCTTCGGATGTTTGGATGAAGGAGGCATAGAGCGTATCGCTGCGTCGCGACCACATCCGGACTTCCTTGATGCCGAAGAACAGATCGGCAATCTTCCCGAACAGGATGCCTTCGATCCGGTGGAGTTTGCCAAACCATTCCGACAGGGTTCTGCCCATGCGCAGATAGATCACGATCCCGGCCCCGACCACGGCAACGATCAGGAAAAAGGCCAGGGCCGAAAGCCAGAAGACATAGATCATCACCGCGACCAGCAGCAAAAGACTGCGGAATGTCATCCCGATCAGATGCGAGTTCTGGGAAATGACCTGCGTGCTTTGGGTGATGCTGTCGTACAGCCGCGCCTGGCCGAACGTTTCGAGCTCTGCATAATCGGCGTCCGCAATCAGGCCGAACAACTTCCTTCGAACCTTGTCGATGCCCACTTCGATCTGCCTGGCGATATTGCTCAGCAGGAAGACCTCGGCCAGGAAATAGATCACGGAAATGAGTATGAATATGCCGGCCAGCAGCCAGTTGACGCGGTCCAGGCCATTGTTGCTGATTTCCTCGGCTGCGCTGTTGACGATGCCAAGCAGTGCCGCGCTTCCGATGCCGGAAAGCGTGCCCGCAACGGCAAGCCGGAGCATGAGCCTGTTATCGCCCCAGGATAACAATTCCAGCAACTTCATCTATTGAAAGGCCCCCTGTGACCACCCCTGCGTTCTCGATCGCAACTGTAACCATGCTGGCCAGGCTGTCCAGCAAGCAGCACCGGGGTAACTGGCTCGGATTTCAAAGAAACTTGCCAGGACTGGCACCTTCACTGTTGATGACCAGCACCCTGCTCTGGGCGGTCAGGCCGAATTTTGCGCGAAGCTCCGTGTTCCTTGCCGCATACCACAATCCGGCAATCCCGGAAATCCCGGTATCCCATGTATCCAACGGAGCATCGCCGTGCAGACCGCCGCTCAGATGCTCTTGGACATGTTGTGCCGTCACATCGTCGATCACGATACTGCCAGCACAGACCTCGCGAAGAATCTCGAAGGCCAACAGGCTTGGACAGCCACAGGAAAGTCCAATCATGCGGGTTGACAGCCTGCCCGGCAGACGGGTCAGCGCGCCGCGATCAAGGCTGGCCTCCACACAGGCCGCTGCTTCAGGCTCGACCGAATAGACAGTTGGCTTGTGCCCGCTTTCCTGCCAATAGCCGATGGCACAGCCTGCCGCCATGCCGCCCACGCCGCATTGCAGGAACATGCTATCAACTGCGCCACCATGCGCCTCGAGCTGACGGGCACACTCCACGCCCATCATGGCGTAACCAGCCATGATGTCGCGTGTTACGGCCAGGTTGCCGTGATAATCGGTATCGCTGATCAGGATCACCTTTGCAGCCTTCGCGCATACTTCGGCCGCGATAACCGCATCGTCATAGCCCCCACGCACCTGGACAAGCTCGGCGCCGGAGTCGCGAATGCGCTGCATGCGAAGCTGGTCGACTGCATCGCCGACATACAGCCTGGCGCGGCAATTGTACCGTTCGGCCGCCCAGGCAAGAGCCAGACCGTGATTGCCATCGGTGGCGGCCACCGCAATGTAATCCCGGCATTCAGGGGCGCCGGGTGCCAGGCCAAGGTTCAGGAGTTGTTGCTTCAACCCGAAAGGCGCGCCGAGCACCTTGACGCCGCCCAATCCGAAGCGCTTGCTTTCATCCTTGATCCAGACTGCCCCCAGCCCCAGTTCGGCCGCCAGTCCCGGGGAATGCACCAAAGGGGTTGGAGCGTACTCCGGCCAGGACGAGATCTCAGTGACGGCACGGCGGATCTCGGCAGGCCCGACGACAGGGCTATCAACGCAATCCATGATTTGCTCCTGACTGGCGTCGGACCCAAAGGCGGCGCACGGCACTTATCGATACTGCATCCGCGATCGTCAATTGTGAACTTCAGGCCGGGGTGGACTAAATGCCTGAAGGAATTTGCATTCCCGCACAATGATTCTCGACGCTTCGCCGGCGAATCCCTAAGCTGCAATCCGTCATGCAAGCAATCGAGGGTGGGGATGATCTTGCGAACCTTGTTGTCCGAAGCTGGAAAGTCGACTGGAAGGATCATCGCGAGCCTCTGCCTGGCCTGTGGTCTCTCAACCGTAGCCACAGCCCAGGAGGCGGCCAGGACATTCCCTGACACCATTAAGGAGCAGACGCGCGAAGGGGGCGCGCCCGAAGAGACAATCGAACGCCAGGATATAGACCGGTTCGACAACGCCCTTCTGGATCCCTTGAATCAGAAACAGCAGGTGGTCGACGGGCTGGTTTATGAGCCCGACGCCATTCCTCTGTCCCAATATCGCCGCAAGCTGGACTCCTCGGAGACCCTTGTCTCCTTCTCCGAGTTGGACATCTCGAGCGACGGCGACACCAAGCCCTCCTATTATGCCGCGATCTACAGCGGCAGCACGAGCGGCGCCTACTTCAAGGTGGCGGCGCAGATCTGCGACATGATGCGGCGAACCTATGAGTTGCACCGTGTGCGCTGCGTTCCGTTACGCTCGCAAGGCGTGGGCAGCAACATCGAACTCATGAAGGAGGGCCGCGCCCAGATGATGCTGGTTCAATCCAACAACAACTGGGAAGCGCAGGAGGGGATCAACCCGATCGCAGGTGCCCGCTCCGTGATGTCACTGCATGATGAGATGGGTCTGATGGTCGTACGCCGCGATTCCGACATCGAGAACGTTGCCGACCTGCGCGGCAAACGCGTCAATATCGGGCCGGAAGGCTCCGCCTCGCGCGCGCTCTGGATGGAGCTGCTCAGGCACTACGATATCAGCCGCGAGGATCTCGATACGGTTTACGGCGTAGCGCAGGACTACAATCAACAGGGTATCTGCGAGGATTACATTGATGCCTTTGGCCTCTGGATCGGCCATCCCGTTCCGGTGATCGAGGACAGCCTCGCCTGCGATGCCAAGGTCGTTGGCATGGGCGGTGAGACGACCGAAGAGCTTGTCGAAGAGCGCCCCTACTACTTCGATCAGGTCTTGCCGGCTGGTACCTACTCCGACCAGGATGAGGAAATCCAGTCCTACGGCTTCAAGGCCTCCCTGATTGCCTATGAACCTGCCGATCCCTATGTCGTTTATTGGGTGACGCGTATTATTCACGAGAACATAGAAACGCTGAGGGCAGAACACCCGACTTTCAGGAGCATCGAGGCAGAGGATCTTTTCGAGAAAGGGAATTTCCTTCCCTTCCATCCGGGGTCAGCATGCTATTGGGGAACCCGCGCCGATGCCTGTGATTGGCAGGATCGCTATATCCCTGTCGCCCACTCCGGGGACCAAGAGACCGGGGACTAAGAGACCAGACCCGAGCTACATGAAATCGAGGTGCTTCCAACCAATCTCCGGGACGGCATCCTGCGTAGCCTTGTGGCAAGTCACACCTTGATAACCGGCGTCGAGCAGTTCCCTGCAGCGGGCAGTATCGTTGCATGGACACCAGGTGCCGATATCGCCGGGATTGATCTGAAGGCTCTCGGCAGCTTTCTGATCCTTCAGGTCACGACGCAGCAAGAACCTTTTCCCGCCAAACTTGTCGATCAGTCCGCGGATGGTCAGGCCTGCTGACAGGGTATTGACCACGCTTGCAAAATTCTCCGGAGCCACCGTGCTGAGCGCGATCCTGCGCCCCGCTTTCCTGGCTGCCTGCAAGCGATGCTGAACCATTCTGTACTGCCAGCGATATCCGCGTTGATCCGCCCGCACGGCAACACCATCAATATGCGCAACACCCGAGAGCTCATCTTCCGGAAGTCCATGATCCCTGCCAAAGTTGGGATCTCCCGGACGCGGCAGGCCAAGGACGCCGTAAGCGATCAATTGGCTGTCCTTGAAGGCACCAAAAATCTGACCGTTGGCTGTCATGTGTTCATGAAAGAACGCATCGCTTTCTCTTGCAGCCAGCGCGCGCGGCATGTCACGAACGACTTCATGGTGAAGCGCAATCACGGCATCCAGGTGCGACTCGTTCAGGCGAATGATGGCTGTCATTCAGCATTCCTGTTATCGCGGGCAGCAGGCAAGCTTGGGACAGGCAACAGGGACCGGCAGACACCCGGTGCCCATGGGATTTCACGCACGACACTCATGAAGCCTGGCCGGAATCTTTGGTTTTCGCGGCTTGCCTATCCGGTGTGACACGGGTCGTCAATTCAAAGACCGTTATCGCCAAAGCGGCAATGACTCCCAAGACAAGGACCGCGCCGCTAGCCCCAACCCACAGGGTCAAGCCTGCCGCAAGAAGGGGGCCGAGCGCCCCGCCCAATCGTTCCGCCAGCCGCAAGACGGCCAGAACGGGGCCCGTCCCATGATCGCGGGTGAAATCCTCACTGATCTTAAGGCTTGCGGAAACCTGCGCGGGTATCGACGTCGCCTGGGCCAATCCCAGCATCGCAATGGCAATTGCGAACATCCCGTATTCCGGCATCCATCCGGCCAGCAGGAGGCCGACAGCCGTCAAGACACCGCCAATCCCCACGGCACGGGTTTCGTTCTGCTTCTTGTCCGTCCAGCGCGCGATGCCCCAGCCGGTCAGCAAGGCAACCAGGCCATAGAGCATGATGACGCGGCCCGTTTCGGCCGTGGTTGCACCAGCGTCCAACAGGATGACCGGGGTCAGGTAATAAAGGAAACCGCTCAAAATCAGCTTGGCTGGAACGGCCGCGAACAGGATCAGGGCTTGCAGGCGGCGGTTGGACAGCATAGCCCGGAACGCCTCGCGTGTCGGCACCGGTGGCGAGGCCTTCCCTCGAACGGTGTTGTCCATCAGGAAAAAGGCCAATACCACGGCCAGGCAGGCCATGGTCCCCCCAGCAATGAATGTGGAAGCCTGGCCGAAATGGCCTGCAAGAATCCCGCCGATGGCAGGACCGCAGATATCCGCCAGCATGATTCCGCCGACCATCATGGCGGTGCCTTGGGTCCTGTTCTTTTCACTGGTGGCATCCAGCACATAAGCCTGGCATGCAACAAAAGTGGTGGCATAGCCAATGCCGGACAGCGCGCGCCACATGAGCAAATCCCAAAGTCCTGTGGCGAATGCGGTACCAAACAGCCCGACTGTCGCCAGCAGTGCCCCTGCAAGATACATCCGCAGCGATCCGACCTGTTCCTGGAACAGGCTGCAAAGCGGCATGGCAATCGCCACCATGAGAAGCTGTACGGCCATGACGATCCCGGCACCCAACTGCCCGTCCAGGGTGTTCCCCGAGATTTGCCCGAAGAAGGCCGGCATGATCGGCCGCGCAAGTTCCTCCGCCAGGACGAACATGAATGCCAACAACCGCACGCCGATCAGCTTCACCTCGCGCGCGTGGCGCGGCCGGGTGCCAAGCTTGCTTGCCGCATGGCGGATCGACGCATTGATACGCGCCATGAAGCGTCCGATTTCATCATGGCTCGACTGGCCATGCAGCAGAGTGAATTTGCCGGCGCGCATGTTCAGCAGGACACGCTTGGCAACCCGGGCCGGCAGGGCAACGTTTACCGTCAGGACCAGCAGGACCAGTTCGAAGGAAAGAGCCAGCGTAATGAAGAATATGACCGCAATATCGAACAGGTTGTCCGTGACCGGGCGCATGAGGGCGGCACGATCATGGCCGACAACGATGCCAAGGTCCTGCGCAGCGCTCCCCTCAGACTGAACGGGGATTTCGGTCAGTATATAAGGTGAATTCTCCCCTTCGCGCCCGGGGCCAAGAAGCCCTTCAATCTCCTTGGCCGCGAACCCACCGCTGTGCAGCACGGTTTCATTCCGGACAACGGCGGCAAAGACAAGGTCCGGATCACCACCCTGGAGCTGGCCGAAAACCTCGTCGAAACCGACAATCTCTGCGGGCGGGATATCCAGCTGCAGGGCATGATCGACCCTTTCCGCCAGCGCGCGCGCCTCGATTTCAGCCTTCTGAGTGATTTCTGGTTCCAGCTCCTCGCGCGCCAGGCCGGCCGCACGCCAGGAAACGGCCACCAGGGTCATGCAGAGGATCAAGGCAGAGACCAGAAGCAGAAGCCAGATCCTGCCCCTGGGCAGCAGAGGTTTGCGCGGCCCCGGCTCCCGTTCTGTCTGTTCCGGTTTCGGCGAGGGGACCCGGGTCATGCGTTCTTCTTCGCGGAAGGCGGGATACTGTCCGCTTCCTTGTCCGTTCGAGGCAACTGGTCCCGGATTTCGCGATAGAGCGAAATCAACTCCATCTCGTTCCCGGTCAGCACATCCCCTTCGTGTAAGGGCCCTGTACCGACTCTCCCGGCAAGCGCCTCGTCCAGGTCCTCATGCAGTTCGGTGAAAACGCGGTGGCGCCGGCGCATGAGAAACGCGAGAAGTCCCAGCATGGGAATGATCGCCAGCATGCCAAGGCTGGCCGATCTCCACATCTCGGAAGAGGCGTTCCCAAGTTTGTCCTGATAGGTTTCGCCATCAGCCTCGATCTGCAAAAGACCCGCACAGTGGCCGAGATTGTCATGCAGCATTCGACCAGCTGTGACGGTATTCTGGTCAAAGTGAATCCAGTCCGATTCTGAAGTTCTGCTGAAACGTTCAGGCTCATCAACTGCTTCCAGTGACGACTGGGCCGTCGTTGCCAGTGGCGCTCCCTGGCAATCCAGGACGGAAAGACTTCTGATTTCCGGCGACATTCCAGCACGCCGCTCAAGAATCCCCTGCAGGTTCTCCATGCTCTCAAGCCTGAGGCCCAGGTCCATGGCCGCATGCAGATCCTGGCTGGTCTCGTAGGCAACGACATCGATCCTTTGCGTGATCAAGGTCCGAAGCGTCTGCTCGAATCGCAGGTAATTGAGCACTGTTGTCATGCACAAGGCGGCGGCAAGCACGACAAACAACGCCACACCGATCTTTGTTGCCAGATTCAAGTCGCCGCTCCAATCATCCCCCAAGGCAGCCGGCAGGTTTCCAACAGAAAATTGGCGCAGCCTTACTGCAACTGAACAAAACTCGATTGCTTCTCGACGGAGGTCAAGTGATGCATGTTTCCCATCCTGGCGAGATCGGCCGGATGGTTTCATGGCCTATCCGGTGCAGCTCTTTAAGAATAGGAAACTGAAGGCCTGGTCCAGGTGGATACCGCCCGTCGTGACGAAGCCGCGGGACGCAGATTCAAGCTCGATTGCGGCCCTGAAGAGACTGAACTCATAATCGTACGACACGCGCCTGAAACGATTGCAGTGTGAATTGTTAGCGTTTACGCTTCGCGCGGCTATGGGGGCCGGCAAGAACACTGGCAGGGGGGACGTACTTGGACAGCGAGAAGCTGGAAGCGTTAAAGAGCAAGAGACGCCATCGTCGGGCCTCGGCCATTGTCCAGCGTAATACGCTCTGGGCCGCCGGCACGGGCCTGATACCGATTCCCGTCCTGGATTCGGCGGCGATTGTTGCCGTGCAGCTCAAAATGCTGGCTGAAATCAGCAACGTATACGGGGTCGACTTCCAGAAAAGCAGCGGAAGGTCGGTTATCGCGGCGTTGATGACCAGCTTGACCAGCAACGTGCTTGGAAAATCGCTTCTGGGAACAGGCCTGTTCTCCAGCCTTTCCAAGACGCTTCCCGTCATTGGTTCGACGCTGAGCATTTTGACCATGCCCGGATTCAATGCGGCATTTACCTACGCGCTGGGCCGGGTCTTCCAGCAACACTATGCTCTTGGCGGCACCTTGCAGGATTTCGATCCCAAGAAAGCGGAACCCTATTTCCACGAGAAATTCAAAGAGGGTTTCATGTTCACCCAGAAGGCGAAAACAGCCTGACCGGACCAGCTCAACAGACTCAAGGCTTCAGGACCTGCCCCATGTATCTGATGGTAATCATGCTTTATATCTTGGCCGCAATCGTTTGCGGCCTGCTTGGCCGGCATACCTCTTTCGGTTTTCTGGGGCATTTCATTCTGGCGCTCATCATCACGCCGATTGGAGACTTTCTGGTTCAGCTCGTCGCGCGGCCGTCGAAGGAAGTTCGCGAGAAGATCCGCTACCTGGACGAGGACTAAGGTGCAATCAACCTTCCGTATGACGCGCGCGAAAGTGAGATAACGAATGGTTGATGGCACGGCAACGCCAGAGGGCCGACCGCAGGATGACACGGGCCATGAAGAAGGCCGCACCCGGAGGATTGGCAGACGGTTTGTCGAAAGGTTCGCCCGCATCTTCAAGCGTTTCCAGACCGGCCTTCTGATCACGATCCTGTTCCTCCTGATCGCAATGATCGTATTGGCGCCGCAGATCTTCATCACGATCCCGGCCGGTCATGTGGGCGTGATGTGGTATCGCTTCTTCGGAGGCACGGTCGTTGATCGCGTCTATGGCGAAGGCATCCACATGATCTTTCCATGGGACAAGCTGTTCGTCTATGACGCCCGCCTGCAGAACCAGGCCCGCATCTACGACACGATCTCGTCAAACGGGCTTTCGATGGAAGTCGACATTGCGGTGCGCTACCGCATCAACCGCGAAGCCGCCGGCATGCTGCACAAGCTCGTGGGGCCGAACTATCCTGAGATCCTTGTCTATCCCGAAATCGGATCGCATGCGCGCGAACTGATCTCGCGCTATACACCGGAACAACTCTATACCGAAACCCGTGCCTTCATTCAGGCCGAGATCCTGGAACGCATGGTCAACGAGCTTGGTTCCTCCCTGTTGAACCAGAGCTTCCAGGGACGCCTGGTAACGGTCGAGGATGTGTTGATCCGTTCGGTCAAACTGCCCGAACGTGTCGCCACCGCCATCGAACGGAAGGCCGAGCAGTACCAGATCATGCAGGAATACGACTTCCGTCTAGCGCGCGAGGCCAAGGAAAAACAACGCAAGAAAATCGAGGCCGAAGGCATTCGCGAGTTCCAGGATATCGTGGCCAAGACCATCACCGAAGAATACCTGCGCTTGCGCGGCATAGAAGCGACCATGTCCCTGGCGACCTCGAAGAACAGCAAGACCATCATTATTGGTGGTAAGGACGGGCTTCCGGTCATTCTCAATACGGGAGAGACCGGCAAGCCTTCGGCATCGGCCGACGGAAGCGGCCCTGAATTGACCGGGGATTCGGAAGACAGCCTTCCCTTGTCAAATGAGTTGAACGCAAATGTCCGCGAAATCTCGCCGCACAATGCCATCTCGCCAGGTGTTCGCGACGCGGAGTCCGACACCTCGGGCTCCAATCAAGCCCCTGCGAACCAGCCCAGGAGTCCTTCGGGGAGCCCCATGAGGACGCCTGGCCCGGAGATGCAATCATCCACGCCTAAGGCGGGGCCGGCGAATCCGGATAGCGAAGAGGCAACTGCACCCGGGAACGTGGAAAGAGTCCTGCGATCCCTCTCACCGATTTATGATCCAAGTGCCGGCAACGCCGGCAAGACCCCCGACGCATCCTCCGGCACAACTTCACAGCCGGCACATGAAACAAAGGCGAAACCGGAAATGAGAACCGACTCGAATCAATGATTGCACGCGCAATTTGCGATGGACTTCGAATTGAAGTACCTTATAACTCTATCAGATATCAGAATATTGTGACCACCGGCCAACGGACACTTGAAAAGGGGCAAGCATGAGCGAAGAAGAAAACACCGAACAAACGGAAGAAGTCACCGTCACAGGATCTGACGAGCTTCATGACCAGGCTCGCAACAGTATCCATCGCCACAGCGCCTATGCTGCAGTCGGTGGTCTTGTTCCAATTCCCTTTCTCGAGATGGCGGCAAGCAGCACCATCCAGCTGCGGATGATTTCCCAGCTTTGCGACATTTACGGTGTGCCCTTCTCTGAAAACGCCATCAAGAATTCGATCGCAACACTGGTTGCAACGGTTCTTCCGGTGTCGGGTGTTGGCCTTGTAACGGCAAGCCTGATCCGTCGTGTCCCCGTTGTTGGCACGATCTTTGGCTTTGTCGCCATGCCGACCTTTGCCGCTGCCTGCACCTATGCATTGGGCCGTGTCTTTGCGTGGCACTTTTCCAGAGGCGGTACGGTTGAGGATTTCGATGCCGAGGAAATGAAGGACCGTTTCCAGGACGAGTTCGCAGACGGCAAGCGCAAGGCTTCGGAATTCGTCAAAGGCGAGAAGACGACCTCAAAGGCGACGGGCGGGGCGGCAGCAGCCAAGGCCTGATTTGTCCGGCCCACCTGCCGATACGGCTTTCAAGAATGCCCAAAGCATGCTTTGGGCATTCTTTATTTCGAATGGACAGACATTCGCCACGGTGACGCGCAATGGAAGGCCAGAAAGCCATCAGGATCCATTCGCTTGTCATGCAGCGGGACAGGATCGACACCGCCTTTGCCGAAGACGAACTCCTGCGCGCGACATTGGCGGTCATCCCGCTTGATCACCTGAGCGAAGACAGGCTCGGCGAGCTGATGGCCGCCAATTTGCATGCGGATGAGTTGAGCCGTTTGCAGGCGCTTGAGCACAGCAAACGCAGGCAAAGCTTTGCGACAGGACGTTTGGCGGCAAAGCTGGCGATAGGGGCGCACCACAAGGGGCTTGACCCGCGCGACGTCTCCATTGCATCCGGTGTGTTCGAACAGCCCGTCATTGCCGCCACGAGTCCAGGTGTTGGCGAAACAGGTATTTCCATTTCGCATTCGGCCAGGTACGCCGCAGCTCTTGCTTTCCATCGTGCCCATCCAATGGGACTCGATATTGATCAGCCGACCCGGGCCGAAATCGAACCTGTTCTTTCCGAACTCACCCCGGAAGAAAGACGCTTGCTGGATGATCTGGAACTCGAGGAAGCCGCGGCGGCAACGCTGATATGGGTCGCACGCGAGAGCCTCGCCAAGACTCTCACGACAGGCATGATGACACCGCTTTCGATCTACACGCCCTCATCCATCGAAAGACAGGAAGGCGTTTTTGTTCTTCGCTACCGCAATTTCGCCCAGTACCGCACCCTTGTGTGGCCGGGCGCCCAGGGATGGCTGGGGGTAACCCTTCCCGGGCGTACCCAGCTTGATCCCTCCTCTGTTCCGTGGAGTTGAGAACGAGGGCCATGCCCGCCCAGGGACCGGGAATGGCCAGACAAGCCCCCTGCCCCGCCCTGATGGTCAGTCTTGCATCAATTGTTCACGGATAGAGGCTGCGACATTGGCTATGTCCGGATCGAACATGATTGATCCATGGGTTCCCGGAACCCATTCCAGCCTCACATTCTCACCCGCGAATTGTTGCCAGCCGTTGTAGTCATCCCCCTCGATGCCGGGTGCAGACCGGCTTACAGTCAACGGGCGGATCAGCAGCACATCGATATCCTCCAGCTTCGGCGGGATGTAATGGACTGCCGCAAGGGCGTTGTTCTGAAAAACGGCCAGCAGACGCCGGATCACGCCGCGATCGGCATCCTTGGGCAGAAGCTCCGAATCCTTGGCGCGTTCAAGCAGAAGATCAATGCGCTTTTCCGGCGTCAGTGGCCTGAGCTCGCTTGCTTCGACAAGGCCAAGTTCGGCAAACATGTCGGCAAGGTATTCGGCCTCATCCTTGCGCAGAATCTCGCGGACGGCGTCAGGCACCGCAACAGCATCGAACAGGAAAACCCCGGCCACCTTTATGCCGGCCTGCTGCAGACGATAGGCAGCCTCGTATGCCAGCAATCCGCCGAAACTCCACCCCGCAAGGAGAATCGGTCCCTCCGGGATGGCTTGACGGATATAGGGCATATAGGCCGCAACCATTTCCTCCACCGTGGGGTGGAGGGTCTGGCCTTCCTCAAGACCATAAGCCTCGACCATGTAGATGGGTTGGTCCGGTCCCAGTTCGCGCGCCAGTGCCTGATAACAGAGAATGTTTCCACCGACCGGATGGAAACAGACCATCGGAACAGCCGTTCCCTTTGAATTGACCGTCACAAGCGGACTTTTCGCAGTTTGCGCCGTTCTTCTTTCCGATATGCGCGCAGAAAGCCTGGCGACGCTTGAACAGCTGAACAGGTCACTGAGCGGAATCTTCACACCTGTCTCGCGCGTGAGCTTGGAAAGAAACTGCACGGCCAGAACGCTATGGCCGCCCAGCTCGAAGAAATCCGCATCGGCGTCGTCGACTGTACGATCGAGAACATCGCCCATCAGACCGGCAACCTGTCTCTCCAAGGCGTTCGCCAAAGGTCTCGCCGGCCTTGATTTTCCCTCTGGGGAAGAACCTTCCGGCATCGGCAGTTTCGCGTAATCGACCTTCCCGTTGGCGGTCAGCGGGATATCCTCGACGAGGATGAAATGGCTGGGTACCATATAGGCTGGCAACGCCTGTTCGAGTTGGGCGCGACAGGCCGAAACGTCGAACCCGGCTTCCGTGACGAGATAGGCCAGGATATCGGGGCTGCGGCCACTGTCCGCCTCTCGCAATTTGACACTCGCCCTGCGCACCAGGGGGTGCCTGCTGAGTGCAGTCTCGATCTCACCCAGCTCAAGCCGGTTGCCCCGCACCTTGACCTGCCTGTCTTCGCGGCCGACGAAGACGATCTCTCCATCGCTGCGCCGTCGGCCGATATCCCCACTGCGATACCAGCGGCTGCCGTCTGGACGGGTAATGAAGCGCGCTTGGGTCTCAGCGTCTTCGTCCAGGTATCCGCGCGCAACGCCGGCACCACCGATGCGGATTTCACCCGGCACGCCATCGGGCAAGAGATTGCCTTGATCGTCACAGATATCGAGTGCCACGCCCTGGATCGCCCTGCCAATCGGCGGCGACAGAATCTGCCTGAAATTGTGCGCCGTCATGACATATTGGGCGGCCGAAACACAGCATTCCGTCGGCCCATAAGCATTGATCAGTTTGCTGTCGCTGTGGCCCGGGATGGCGAAGAAGCGTTCCACCAGATCGCTCGAAACGGCCTCGCCCCCCAGCACGACCATGCGGGCGCCGCAGCGCTGACGACTTTCCTCCCAGTAATCGAGCAACAGCAGGAACAGGCTGGGCGTGGCATCGAGCTGGTCGATCTCGTGATCCTCGATGAAACGATGCAGAGCCTCTGGATCGCTGCGGGTTTCGAAACCCGGAATATGCAGGCTGTGACCATTCAGGATGGCGGCAAAGATCTGGACCACCGAACCGTCAAAGGCAAACGGCGCGACACAGGTCAAGTTGAGGCAGGCACTCGGTTCGCTCCGCCCAATGAGCGCAAGCTGTGTATCCAGGACGGACTGGGCCAGATTGACGACCGAGCCATGCTCGATCATCACCCCTTTCGGATTGCCGGTCGTGCCACTGGTGAACAAAACATAGGCCAGATCACTGGCAGCCGTTTCCCTCGCGGGTCCATCCTGGCTGAAGACTTCCAGTTGCCTGCCGGCGTAGCGCCGTTTCTGAGCAGGCCTTGCCTCGATGCTGCTATCGGTTGTGAGAAGGAAGTCGAAGGCATAGGGGGCTGGATCAAAACCAGGTGCGTCGATTGCCGATCGCCGGGATAGAAAGCCGCCCCGCTCGGCAAGCCAGTCCTGCAGGAAGGCCTCGGGCACGAACAGGTCCTCAAGGAAATCGAGGCGAGTCTCATATCCCTTTCCGGCATTTTCGCGCGCAAAGGCCGCCAGGTCAGCCAGGTAGTCATAGCGCCGATCGGCATCCCAGACATTGCCAAGGTAAATCGCGCCACCGGGCGCCAGAAGCCGGGCGACCTTCTCGAGAACCTGACGCAGATAGCCAAAACCCGGGAAATTCTCGATCACGCTGTTGAGGATAACCAGATCGAAGGACCCCGGTTCGAAAACATCCACATCGTGGGCGGCAAGCTGGCGGCCCATCACATGGGTCAGGCCGGATTCGATCGCCAGGGTTTCAGTCCGTTCGACATTGCGCCGCGAGATATCGGTTGCAACATAGCGTCCAACCAGCGGTGCCACATGCCGCATCGTAACGCCCGAGGCACAGCCGATCTCGAGCACTCGGGACTCCTCCGACACGAGGCCATCCACCTTGCTGCGCGCATTGGCACCAAAGGCCTCCATGACATCCGGGGAAATCTGCTGTCCCGTAAAGGCGCTCTTCCAGCCGCCGGCAAGAATATTGTCGGCATCGTCACCGGCAAGATGATCCCAAAGCTCGCTCGACATCAGCGATCCGGGCGTCTCCGATATCGCATCGATGTCCTCATGGTCCAGGCAGAGAATGTGATCGAGTGATTCGCAGCGCCATTGCAACTGGTGCAGATCCCCGACATGGGCCCTGTCTGCCAGGACCAGGGGAATGCCAGCTTTCCGTACAATGGAAACACGCCGGATCAACGGCGCATTGGAATCGAGCGGCACAAAGGCATGGCCAGCCTTGAGGACACCAAGTATGGCGATGATATAGTGCCGGGTCCGCCCGGTCATGACACCGATCAACGCCTCTTCGCCGAGGTCTAGCTCCTCGATGAAACGGGCGATCCGGTTGCTTTCGTGATCCAGTTCGCGATAGGTCAGCTTGCCGACTTCATCCTGCACGGCAACACGCTCGGGATGACCTGCGACGGTCTCCGCAAAACGCTCAACGATACTGCCGATCGTTGCATCCGTCTTGGTTGCCGCCTCTGCGGACGAGACGTCAAGGTCGTCAAATTCGAAATCGGCAATCTTCATTCAACTGTCCCTGCGGGAATTTTCAGCTGCCGCGCTGGCGAACTTGTTCAGGAAGGTCAACCAGCGTTGCATGGTTTCGGCATCGAACAGGTCGGTATCATATTCCAGCGTAAAGCGGGCCTGATCCGCCTCTTCGGTCAGGAAGAGTATAAGGTCGTGCTTGGCCGTGGTGTTGTCGACGAAGCTGTCCAGGTTTCTTGGCAGGAATCCCTCCTGGTCGTTGCGCAGCACTGGCAATCCAGTGTCCTCGTCAACACGGGCAAGCGCCTCGAAGCGTTGGTACTCGAAGACGACATTCACAAGCGGCTGGCGGTTGGAATTGCGTTTCGGCGCCACGGCACGAACCAGCGCATCAAAGGGATAGTCCTGACGGTCAAGGGCGCCCGTGATGTTCTGATGAACCGCGTCGATCAAGGCGTCCAGATCCGTTTCCGCGTCAAGCTGGACACGGATCGGCAAGACGTTCACGAAGAACCCGATCAGCCCTTCCGTCTCGGTCTTCTCGCGTCCCGCGACCCCCATCCCGATGACCATGTCGTCCTGCCGCGTCAGGCGATAGAGCAGGACTGAAAAGAGGGCCAGGCCAACGGCCGAAAGCGTCGTGTTATGGGCGCGGGCCAAGGCATGCAGGCCGCGCAAGACATCGGGGTCGAGCATCAGATGCGCATGCGCACCACGATAGGACTGGATCTCCGGCGCCTGCCGGTCCGTCGGCAGGGTGATCTGCTCGGGCGCGCCTTTCAGCTTCTCGCGCCAGTAATCGGCAGCCTCGGACCAGTCCTGTTCAGCTTGCCAGTGGGCAAAGTCCTTGTAGGTAATGGGCAGCGGCGCAAGCGCCGGCTCTTCATCGCGCTGGGCTGCTTGATAGAGCGCGCCGAGCTCGCGCAAGAGGATGCGCGACGACCAGCCGTCCCCCACGATATGGTGGGTGACCAGGACCAGGAGGTGCTCGTCCGGCCCGACCTTGATCAGACGCGCGCGTATCAGGGGCGGACGGTCCAGTGCGACCGGCGTTGCCGCCTCTTCGCGGGTCAGGCGCAGTGCCTCCCGGACGGGATCAGCCATATCCGAAACATCGGTGAAGGCAACATCTGGCGGTGTCGTCGGGTGAATGCGCTGCGTGATGACGCCGTCATGCTCGTTGAAAGCGGTCCGCAAGGATTCATGGCGATCGATCAGGTGCCGAAGAGCGGTTTGCAGGACATCGGGATCCAGCACTCCACCGCAGCGTAAAGCAAACAGCATCCCATAGGCGCCACTGTTGGCATCCATTTGCGAGAGCAGGTACAGCCGCTTCTGCGCATGGCTTGCCGGATAGTCATCCATCAACGGAGCCTTGGGGATGATGCCGCTTTCGCCAACTCTCCCCGCTTCGCCCAAACCGTCGATATGACGGGCCAATGCGGCCACAGTCGGGTTGGCAAAGAAATCTGCCATGCTGATACGCTTCCCGCTGCGATCGGCGAGCCGATTGACGATCCGGATGGCCATCAGGCTGTGACCGCCAAGGACGGCAAAGCTGGCATCCCGGCCATTGATTTCGGTTTCGAAGACCTCGCTGAAAACCTCGGCGACAAGTCGCTCGGTCGGTGTAAGAGGAGTTGTATCCGCGCCTGCGCCCTGCGTATCGACCGGGACCTGATTCAGCACTCTGTCCAGCAAGGCCTTACGATCGACCTTGCCGTTCTCCGTGATCGGAATGTCGTCGATCAGGTACCATTTCGTCGGCAGCATATAGGCTGGCAGGCGTTGACCAAGCCAGGCCTGCAGCGAGCTCAGGTCACTGTCCGAGATCGCTTCCGCTTCATCGCCGTTCTGGATACAAGCAATAATCTCGCCGCCGTTCACGCCATCGCGATGGAACAGGGCCACGGCATTCTTGGCCGACGGCGCCTGTCGGAGCTGGTGTTCGATTTCATCGAGTTCGATGCGGAATCCGCGCAGCTTGATCTGGTTGTCCCGCCGCCCTCCAAACTCGATCCGGCCATCCCGTGTCCAGCGTGCAAGGTCGCCCGTGCGGTAAAGGCGTGCCCCGGGTCGATCGGGATCGGGCACGAAACGCTCTGCGGTCAACTCCGGCTGGCGCCAGTACTCCCGCGCCAACCTCTCTCCTCCGATCTGCAGCTCACCCCAGACACCGATCGGCGCGCGCAATCCCCGCGCATCGCGGATGACGGTCCTGGTATGCGCGATTGGCCGGCCGATAATGGTGCATTCCGTTTCCTCGCTCAGATCGGAGGGCAGGATAGGCGTCACGACAGCGAAGGTCGTGCTTTCGGTCGGACCATAACCGTTCATCAGCCTGGTATCCGGACAGGAGTCCATGAAGGTTCGCGCATGCGACTTGCTGATGCTGTCGCCCCCGATCATCAGAACCTTCAGTCCGGAGAGGCTTGCCGGATCGTGGTCGACCTGGCGATTGAACAGGCCGACAGACATGAACATCTTGCTGACGGCGAAACGGCTCAAGGCCGCTCCGAAAGCCGTTGGATCGAGCAGCGTATGGCGATCGATCACGGCCACCTCGGCACCCCGCAGAAGCGTTGTCCAGATTTCGAATGTCGCGGCATCGAATGAAAGTGGCCCGGCTTGTGCCACCACGTCACCGGGTGCGATTCCGGCGTAGTCCTCACCCACTGCCAGGTGCAGTACGGCGCCCTGCTCGATCAAGACCCCCTTTGGGGTTCCGGTCGAACCGGAGGTGTACATCAGGTAGGCGGGCGCCGTTTGCGGATCCTTCAATAGGGGAAGCTCGAAACCGCCATCATCGGAGGGGATTTCGGCGATCTGCCGCACTTGCGCAACCTGCTCCGCGGTGTCCGCAAGTGCGGCCTTGCCCTCATCGTCAACAAGCACAATGGACGCCCCACTGTCCTGCAGAATGAACCGGTTGCGCTCTGCTGGATAAGCGGGGTCGAGGGGTACATATCCGGCGCCGATTGCGGCGATCCCCAGTGTGGCGGCGACGGCCTGTCGGCCACGCTCTATATGCAGGGCAACGAAATCGCCCTGCTTGACGCCAGCCTCTGTTAGATGACGGGCAATGGCGCGCGCCTCGGCCATAAGCTGGCTGTAAGTCCAGGCGCCCGTGGCATCGCGCACGGCACAGCGCTCCGGTGAGCTGCGTGCGTTTGCCGCGAACAAGGCAAACAGGTTGGTGTCCTCAGGGACATGCGTACTGGGACCCGTTTCCCAATCACGCAGAAGCCCGCTCTGGTTGTCGGGAAGCAGATCGATGGACCCGACCTGCTGTGCATCGGAACGGATCAGGCGTTGCAGGGTGGTGGAGAACACCTGGCCGAGCTGTTCGATCCGCGCTCGATCGAACAGATCCGCATAGTAATCGAATGTGATGGCCATCCTCTCGGGGAGGTCACGCACGAAGATACCGATGTCGTTCTTGCTGTGGTGCCGATCAAGACTGATCACCTGGGGCACGACATCGCCTCTGTCCGACTGAGGATTGGCCGTGTGATAGTTCATGTAGGACAGCGTTACTTCCGACAGCAGGGTCCGGTCCGGGGCGGCTGGCGGAGAGAGGTCTTCCAGAAGCTGGTCGAGAAAATAGGCACGATGGCGCAGAGCATGGCCATGATGGTCCTGCATGCGCGCCAGCAGGTCCTTTACGGTCTGTGTTCCGTTGACCTGCATGCGCAAGGGCAACAAGGAAACCATCATGCCGGCCACATCATTGAAACCGGCGGCGTCCCGGCCGTCTACCGGCACGCTGATGACAAGATCCTCTGTCTCGGCAATACGCGACAGGACAAGGAACCATGTCGAGAGGACCAGGGTGAACATCGTCACCCGCTGATCCGCCGCAAAGCTCCGTGCCTCGGCCAACAGGCCCGCATCCAGTTCGAACCCGGAAATCTCTCCCTTGAAGGTGTGATAGGCCGGACGACGGCGATCGGAGGGGAGGTCGAGCTTGGGAAGAGAGTCGGCATAAAGCGATTGCCAATAGCTCTTCGCTGCCGCAAGGCGCTCCCGATTTTCCTCCTTGTGGCTCCACCAGGCATAATCGCGCAACTGGTATCTAAGCGGGGCGAGTTCCTCTCCCCAATAAAGGGCAAAGAGTTCACCGAGCAATCGCTCGACGGTAAAGCCATCCGCCAGTATGTGATGGATATCGAAAAACAGGGCAGTTTTCCCGGACGGGTCACTCAGGATACGCCAGCGCACCGGGATTTGGTTTTCCAGATCGAACGGCTCCACCAGTTTGGGACAGGCATCCTCAAATGGTTCGCGGACCGGATCGACGGGCAAATCGCGCATCGCCCGCGCAGCAGGCAAGATGTCCATCTGCCAGGTATCGCCTTCGGGAATGATCCGGGTCCGCAGGATTTCATGGCGCTCCGTCAGGGCTCTGATGGAGGCCCGCAAGCGATCGATGTCGAACGTCTCATCAAGCACGAAGGCATGGGGCAGATTGAAGGCCGTCTCCATATTGCCCTTTTGTGCGGCGTTCATCACCGACAATTGCTCCAGTGCAAGCGGATAATACGGCAAATCCGGTGCACGGCGCGGGTCGCGTTCTTCTCGCTGGACCTCCCTGGGGTTTGCAAGGGGTGCCGCCGCCGGTGCCTCCTTTGCGTCCGCCGGTATCTCCTCTCCGGTGGCCGACCTGCCGACGGATTGCATCGACAGCTTTTCACGCAGCTCCGCAACGCTTGAATGCTCGAACAGGTCGGTCAGGCTGACCTCGTAGCCCAGTTCATTGGCGATGCGATCGGTGATCTGCATACCCGTGATGGAATCGCCGCCCAGAGCATAGAAATCATCCTCCGGAGCGACCGCATCGTATCCCAGGGTTTGGGCCCAGATTTCACTGAGCGCCCTCTCAAGATCGATGGCCTGGTCATCGCCAGCCCCGGAAGATTCGGCTGCTGCCCCCTCTTCCCTGTCTTCTCCAACGCGCTCACGCGCTGCAAGTGCGGCAAGAGCCGAAACAGTAGACTCCGTGAAAAGGTCGGAAAGGGTCAGGGATAGCGACAGCTCGCTGTTGATCTGGTCGATGATCTGCATGCCGGAAATGGAATCCCCGCCAAGCGCAAAGAAATCATCGTCCCGATCGACGGACTCATATCCAAGCGTTTCCGCCCAGATCGTCGCAATGCGGCCTTTGACATTCCGTTCAACGGCTGCCGAGGGCGCAATTTCCGATGAAACAGTATGCGATCCCGATTCATGAGCGGCTTCTGCTGCCTCCTGCAGGAGGCTGGGATCAAGCATGGTCAGCTGAGCAACCGAACTGCCGAGTGCCGTCTGCCACAGCTTGACGGCCTCCGTCGGACGTACCCAGGCCCCTTCATGCAGTGTCACGTTGTTGCGCGCGGCCATGCCCTGCTCACTGAGCGCGCACCAGTCAATCGTCAGGGCTGGCAAGCCTTGGCCCCTGCGGTACTGGGCAAATCCATCCAGGAACGCGTTTGCTGCGCAATAGGCTGTCTGGCCCGGCGCACCGACAATTGCTGTCAGGCTGCCGAACATCACGAAAGCCTGAAGCGGATCATTGCGGGTCAGTCGGTCAAGGTTCACAACACCAGTGACCTTAGCCGAGAGCACCTCATCGAACTGAGCCCTGTTACGCAGAGCCAGAAACCCACCATCGGCGATACCGGCTGCGTGCACCACCGCGGTTATGGGACCCAGTTCAACGCGAACCCGGTCAAGCGTTTCACCAAGCGCAGCACTATCGGCAACATCACAGGAGAACAGGGACAGCTCGATCCCCTTGTCCCGCAGTCTTTCAAGCTCACGCCGGGTTTCTTCGTCCAGGGCCGTTTCATCACGCCGGCCGAGCAGGGACAGGTGCAGCTTGCCGCCCACGGCCATTTCCTCGGCCAGCGCCATGGCAAAGCCGCCCGTCCCGCCGGTCACAATGCAAACCCCGTGGTCCGGCCAAGGGGCCGTATTGCTGAGGTCGGCAGCATCGAGCGGCAGAAGTTTGCGGACACAGCGCTGCCCATCGCGGTAGACGGAAACCGGATCCTGTGAAGGCTTGAGTGAGAATTCGGCGCCCAGACAATCCTGGACCGCCTCAGGTGCCATGTCGGCATAGCTTATCTCAAGCCGCGGTTCCTCGTGTGCAACGGCGAGAACAACCCCCGCAGCGGCGGTTTGATCGGGAGAAATGGCGACAGCATCCCCATCCAGCTGGAATCCGCCGCACCCCAGGGTGACCAGTCGCAATCCCCCGTTCATGTTGCGCAGGATGGCACGCAGCGCTTCGGCCGTGCGGCCTGCAGAGTCCGAACCGGGCTTCAGGGCCAGCACGGCATATGACACAGCGGACAGACTCGTGCGATTCAGATCATCGGGATGCAGGCGCTGGCAGGCCGCCGGCACAGGCCAGAAATCTCCATCGGTGATAAACAGGCACCCGGCCGGGATGTCCTGCCGTGTCACAGGTGTGGACTGCCATTGCGTCTTCAGTGGCTCTGGAGAACCGGGCTTGTCCGCGCTTCCCGCCCTGTCAAACCGGATACCGGCAAGCGTCAGCACAGGCACGTGGCTATCTGCATCGAACAGCGTCACATCAAACTTGCCGGAAGATTGACGCTGACCGCACGCAAATAGCTCTGCACCGGCCTGCCCATGAACCGTGATCTGATCCACAGCGGACGGCAGCGCGCCAAGGGGCTCGTCCACCAGCGCGATGCTGCATGCTGAATCGGCAAGCGCTGGATGGAACAGCCAGTCCTCAAGGTCGGCGTGAAACCTGTCGTCCAGGCGAAGATGCTTGATTGCAGACGTTCTTTCAGGATTGCAATGCAGTGATAAATTGCAGTTCCAGCGATCGCTCAATGCCACGGGTCCGTACTGCCCCGTGAAATCCTCAAGTGGGACCGGGACCGTGGCACTGGCACGAACGGACGCCAGATCAGGACCGTTGCCAGTGGGTACAGGGCCGTCCCTGTTCCACTTTGCACTGGCAAAGACGCGCCACTTCCCATTCTTGAGTCGCCCGGCCATTTCAACCTGGCCATCATTGAAAATGCTGAGCGTGACCTTGCCGTCGGGCACGGCACTCTCGACCAGAGGATGGTGCCAGGTCAGATCGGCAATCTGCACCGGCCGATGATTGGCGTCGAGTTGCTGGGTCGCCCGGGCCATCAGGGCGGGCACCGCCATGCCGACAAGTGTCGGATGGTCATTCAGCCTGTGTTCGCTGACCGGCCAGAAGGCAGGATCGCCGATGGCAATGCTGAAGCTCTGTGCCGTTGCTGTCTCCAAGGGGCCCTGCAACAGAGAGGTCGCCGTTTGCGCTCCGGCCTCGAAGTCCGGCTTGCAGGCCTTCTTCACGAAGGGGGCAGACGGCAGGGACAGGCGTTGCGCCTTCCGGCTGTCGGGCCAACTGAGCGGTGCTCCGTCAAGATAGCGGAGGACATGCTCTTGTGCTTCCGCCGCAGTGTCCGCACAGGCTGCGATTGCCTCCTCTGCGCCCGGATTATTTGCCAGGCTTGCCTGCCGAACGCCAGCACCCAACTCGGCAAGCTGCGTCAGCAATTCCTCGCGAGTCTGCACAGCGGTGGCAAAGCGATGTTTCAGGCCATCGCGGCCCGTGGCGAGGGTGAAAGCGATATCACGCACGGCAAGGCTGCTGTCCCCCAAAATACGATGATGCAGCTTCCTGGCATAGTCACGTAAGGCCGCATCGCTGCCGGCCGAAAGCGCAACGACATAGATCACGCTTGCATCGCCGGGCGCATCCCCTGGCTCGGCGACGACCGGCGGCGCTTCCACCACCAGGTGCGCATTGATTCCGCTCAGGCCAAAGGAACTGACCCCCGCGCGCCGTGCCTGGCCACGATCGGGAAGTTTTTCCAGTCCTTTGGGAACGCGCACCGAAGCACGCTCGAAATCGATCTTGGGATTGGGGCTTTCGAAGTAAGGCTGCGGCGGCGCGTGATCGTGGCGGAGTGCCAGGATAGCCCGGGCAAGGCCAAGCGCCCCCGCGGCACCGTCCAGATGACCGTAATTTCCCTTTCCCGAGCCGATAAAGGCCGCTCCAGGCACCCGGTCACTCCCCTCGAGGGCTCTGGCCAAGCCATCTATCTCGATCGGATCTCCAAGTGAAGTGCCCGTTCCATGTGCCTCGAAATAGGAAAACCTCGAAAGATCGATATCGGCCGAGCTTGCCGCCTGGCGAATGACCTCGGCCTGCATGGCAGGGTTGGGCGCGGAAGCGCCGCTTGATGCGCCGTCTTGATTGACCGCGCTGCCGCGAATGACGGCATGGATGTGATCGCCAGCCTCCATGGCAGCACTCAAGGGCTTCAGGACGAAGATCGCACTGCCCTCGCCCACACCGGTGCCATCGGCCTCTGCATCGAAAGCGCGGGTGCGCGCGGTCGAGGAGTCGATGGCAAAGCCGGTATCGGCATCGGGCGGATAGACGAGCAGCTTCGCCCCGCCGGCCAGGGCAACCTTGCTGCTGCCGTCACGCAAACTCCGGCAGGCGTGGTGGATTGCAACCAGCGAAGAAGAGCAGGCCGTATCGATCACACTGGCCGGACCCTGCCAGTCTTTCAGGAAGGACAGGCGCGTAACGATATTGGACGGGACATTGAGGGCAAAGGCCTGCTCGGCCTTGCCAGCCGCGATCTGCTCCATCGCAAGCCGCCAGGCCGGATTGGCGCCGCCACCGGCGAACACACCCACTCTCTGGCTGCGCAACGCATCGCCACCGTAACCGGCGTCCTCCAGCGCCATCAGGGCCGTTTCCAGGAAGAGCCGCTGCTCGGGGTCCAGCAAGCTGGCATCCATCGGCGCCATGCGAAAACGCTGGGCGTCGAAATCGTAGATGCTCTCAAGATAGGCCGCTTCGCGGAAACGCTGTGGAGCCCTCATGCCGATGGCGGTGAAGAAGGCCCGCGTTTCCGCTTCACGCGATTGCGGAAGCGGGCGGACATGATCCCGTCCGGCTGAGATATCCCGCCAGAAGCTCTCGATATCTTCTGCCCCGGCAAGCTGGACCGCCATGCCGATCACGGCAATCGGTTCGTCAATGGCCAGACTCGGCTCGGCCGCAGGCGCCCGGGCGGCCGTCTTCGGTTCCGACGCCTGCTCCACAAGCAACTCAGCCTGGCGTGCAATCGACGGATTGGCAAAGAGATCGGCAATCCGAAGCTTCCCGGGCCAGCGCGCATCGATCTTCTCGAACAGGCGCAACAGAAGAAGCGAGTTCCCGCCCACATCGAAGAACCCATCCGCACGTGCCGGCGTGACATCCGGCAGCACTTCCTGCCAGAGCTGTGCGAGTTGCGCTTCAAGCAGGCCTGTTTGCGGAGCACTGTCCGCGGCCGGTGCTGCCTTGGCTTCTGCCGCTTCTGCTGCGGCCCCCTTCGAGGTCGCCCCCTTTGTCGCCGCCCCCTTTGTTGCCGCCAGGGGTTTACCGGCAAGCGCCTTGCGATCGACCTTGCCACTGCTGGTCAGCGGCAGGTGCTCCAGGACAAAGAAACGGGCGGGAATCATGTATTCCGGCAAGTGGCCGCGCAGATAGTCGCGCAATTCCAAGGGGGAAAGGTCGTCCCGGCTCAGGATGAAGGCATGCAATTCGTCCAGGCCGCCGACCTTGACGGGCTTGACCGGCGCCCGTTCAAGGGAGGGGTGACTCTCAAGTGCGGCCTCGACCTCGCCGCATTCGATGCGGAATCCGCGGATCTTGACCTGATGGTCGATACGGCCGAGGTACTCGATCGTCCCATCTCGGCGCCAGCGCCCCAGATCGCCGGTTCGATAGAGGCGCTGGCCGGGAGTGCGTGGATCGTCCGGAAACTTCTCTGCAGTCAATTCGGGACGGTTGCGATAGCCCTCCGCAATTTGCACGCCACCCAGGACAATTTCACCGGTCACACCTATTGGCAGGGGCTTCAAGCCCTCTGTCAGGATCTGGGCCGTTGTATTGGCGATCGGCTTGCCAATGGGGACGACGTTTCCGGGCATGCAGGGCGAGCAGGCCTGCCAGGTCACATCGACTGTCGCCTCTGTCGGACCATAGAGATTGTGCAACTCCGTGCCGAACCTGTCGTACAGAAGGCTGTTGAAACGCTCGACAAGCGGGGCATCGAGGGCTTCACCGCTGGCAAAGACGCGCCTGAGGCTGGAAAGCTTGTCGATATCGACCATGCCGCTTTCGATGGCGAACAGGAAGGTCGCAAGCATCGATGGCACGAAGTGCAGGGTCGTGACGCCGTTCTCGCAGATCGTCTCGGCAAGCTGCTGCGGATCGCGTTCAGCCCCCAAGGGCGGCAGGACAAGTTTCGCACCGGTCCACGACCACCAGAAGAGCTCCCAGACCGACACGTCAAAGGTGATCGGTGTCTTCTGCAGAATGACGTCTTCCGGTCCAATCGGGAAGGCGTCCTGCATCCACAGGATGCGGTTCAGCACTCCCCGATGGGCGATCTCGACACCCTTGGGGCGCCCTGTCGAACCGGATGTAAACAGTACATAGGCAAGATCGTCAGGCTCACCGGCAAGCGCGGGAATGTCGGCATCCTCGCTGCCATCGACCACAAGGGTCTGGCCTTCATCGAACAGACTCTCCAGGTCAGCCGTGGTGATCACCAGCCCGTTACCGAGATCCTCCAGCATGTCTCGGCGGCGCTGTTCGGGATGATCTGGATCAAGCGGGCTGTAGGCAGCGCCGGCCAGGAGAATGCCATGGATGGCGGCCAGCATGTCGATTGACCGCCGCAGCGCCACGGCAACCACATCACCCGGCTTGACCGACCTGGCGGCCAGTTCTGCAGCAATTCCCGAGGCGCGCCGGGCGAACTGCCTATAGGTCAGGCTTTCCAGCTCGTCCGAGACCGCGACGGCATCCGGAGTCTCCCGGACCTGATCCAGGAACGGCTCGGGAATGCTGCGCTCGATCGGCAAGTCTCGCGCGGTCGCGTTGAACCGCTCGATCAAGGTCCTTTCGGACTCCGGCATCATGGCCAGGCGCGCAACCGGAGTTTCGTCCGCAGCCGAGAGTGCCGTACGGCACAGGGTATTCAGACGGCCGACAAGAGCCTCAATGGTTTCGCGGTCGAACAGATCGCTATCAAACTCGATCTGACCCTGCAGACGTTCGTGACGACGCCAGAAATAGAAACCCAGATCGAACTTGGCGAAGGGGAACTCGGTTTCAACCAGCGAGAGATCTGCTTCCCCAAGCTTGCCCAGCTCCGGAATGCCGTCCTGCCAGGCAACCAGCACGTCAAAAAGCGGATTGCGGGAAAGCTCGCGCGGTGCGTTGACCGCGTTCACGATTTCCTCGAACGGCACCGCCTGATCGGACAGCGCATCCATGATCGTCTTGCTGGTGGCGGCAAGATGATCCGCAAAGCGCATCTCGGGATCGACCGTCTGGCGGACCAGGACCGTGTTGACGAAAAACCCGATGACGTTATCAAGTGCCCCCTGCTCGCGGCCGGCAACCAGCATTCCCAATGGGATGTCGTTCTGTCCGCAATGACGATGGAGCAGAAGCTGCACCAGGGCCGTCAGGATGCTGAAGGCGGTCGTGCCGTGACGCTCTGCCGTTTCCTCGATCAGTCGCGTCGAGTCCGCATCGAAGTCGAAATCGTGGAAGCCTCCGGCAAATCGCCGTTCCGCGCTGCGGGGTCGGTCCGTTGGCAGGTCGAGCGGCTCGGGAAGCGGTGTCAGGCGCTCTTTCCAGCGCGCAAGCGCGGCCTGGCCATCCGGACCTTTCAGGAAATCATGCTGCCAGCTTGCAAAGTCTTCATAGTGGCGCTCGAGCTCAGGGAGATCTGGTGCCTGGCCTGTGCTTTCAGCTTCGTACAATGCTGCCATTTCCTGCAGCAGGATCGGCATGGACCAGCCATCGCAGATCGCATGATGCAACGAGATCATCAGCCAGTGGCGCTCGGGGGCCAGGGCAATCAGATCGGCACGGGCCATCGGCGCATCATCGAGATCGAACGGCCGGGCCGCTTCGCTTGCGATGAAGTTGCGCGCCGATTCCTCATCCATGCGATGGCGGCGCAAGGTCCAGGAGCCGCCGGGCGCTAGATACTGACTGACACCGTCCGGATGACCGGAATCGCTTCTGAAGCGCAGGCGCAGCGCATGTTGACGGTCTTCCAGTGTATGAAGCGCGCGTTGCAGGACATCGGCATCAATCGGGCCATCGATCTGGAGCGTGGCCGGAACCGAATAAACGGCAAGATCCGGCTGCATACGCTGCAGAACCCAAAGCCGGGCCTGGCCGCTTGATAGCGGGAAGTGATCTCTCTCTGCCTTGGGCAAATTGCCGGTCCCTGTGACGCCCTTTTGGCGGTCCACCAGTGCCGCAATATTCGCAACCGTGCGCGCAGCAAAGAGATCCTGAATCCTGGGGCGGAAACCGGCTTCCTTCTCGATCAGGCCGGCAAGCCGCATGGCGATCAGGCTGTGCCCGCCAAGGGCGAAGAAGTCGGAGGCCGGCGTGATCTCGTCACCGGCAAACAGGTTTTGAAACAGGGCGATGACAAGCCCTTCCGACGGGCTCGACCTGGAGGCCGGCTGTTCGGACTGTGCTTCAGCGCTTGCGATCGTTGAATGCAGGGATTTGCGATCCACCTTGCCACTGGCGTTCACCGGCAAATGATCCAGAACCACCACGCGTTCTGGAATCATGTAATCGGGAAGATCGCGTGAAACCGTGGCAATCCATTCATCGCGTCTGTCGTGATCGGCGGCAATCGCCGCACCAAGAAAGGTATCGGCCCCTGAGCCGAGCGGCATAACGCAAATACTGCGGATATCCTCCAGTTCGGAGAACTTCTGCTCTATCGCTTGAAGCTCGACCCGATGACCACGGATCTTAACCTGGCCATCGTCCCGTCCCCCAAATTCGATCGTGCCATCGACCCGCCAGCGTGCCCGGTCTCCGGTCTTGTAAAGCCGCGCTTCAGCAATGCTGCCAACCTGTACGAAGGACTTATCCGTGCGCTCGGAAGCCCCGCTGTATCCCAGCGCCAGGCCGTCACCCGCGGCATGAAGCTCACCCCAGCAATCGGTCGGAGCAATCTGCCCCCTGCTGTCGAGAATATAGGCCCGAGTGTTGCCGATCGGTCCGCCGATCGGGATAGTGCCGGAGGACAGATCGTCCGCGTTGATGCTGTGCGTGCAGGTGAAAGTGGTGTTCTCGGTTGGGCCATAGCCATTGATGAGCGTCAGATCCGGACAGGCCTGCATGACCTTCCTGACATGAATGGGGCTCAGCGCCTCGCCCCCAATCAGCAGACGTTCCAGCGGCGCAAAGCTTGCCGGTGCGTCATCGACAATCCGGTTGAACAGGCTGGCCGTCAGCCACATGGTCGTGACACCGCTCTTGCCGAGGGCAGCTTTGAGCGCGTTCGGCTCAAACAGCGTATCCTCGTCGACGACACGAAGCCGCCCGCCATTCAGCAGGGCAGCCCAGATCTCGAGTGTGGACGCGTCGAAACCAAGCGACGCGGCCTGTGCGATGACGTCGTCCTGTCCGAAGGACAGTGAGACATTGTTCAGCACCAGACGCGCCACCGCCCGGTTCGGCACCAGCACGCCCTTCGGCTTTCCCGTCGACCCCGAGGTGAACATGACATATGCCAGATCACGCCCGGACCGCTTTGCCGGGACGGCTTCGTAAGCCTTGCTGTCCCGGGCAATACCATCGCCTTTCGGAAGTCCTGCCAACTGGACCCTGCCTTCCAATTCGGACAAGCGATCACGCTCGTTCGAATCGCACAGCAATGTCCTTGCGCCGCACTCGGCCATGAGTTCGGCAATCGCCTTGGCCGGCAGCGATTTGTCGATGGGCAGATAGGCGGCCCCATGCCAAACCAGACCCAGAACCGCAATGATACTGTCCAGGCCGCGCGCGGCGGCAAGACCGACAATATCACCTGCCCTTACACTGTTTTCGTCCAGTTCAGCGGAAATTGCGGCCAGCCTGGCTCCGAGTTCGCGATAGGTAACCCGAGAGGTCCCATCATCGAGGGCCACCCGGTCTGCGGACTCCGGATTGTCGATCCGCTGGGCCAGCAATTCGCCAAGCCCGCGGTCTTGCGGATAATCCGACTGCGTCGCGTTGAACTCCGTTACCAGCAGGTGCTGTTCTTCTGCCGGCAGCAGTTCGATATCGCCAAGCGGTTGCTTTGGATCCCTGGCAAGGGCGCAGGAAAACGTAAGAAAGCGATCCGCAAAGCGCTTGACCCAGCCGGTACTGAACACCGCCGTTTGATGCTCGATCGCCAGATAGGTGCCGGATCTACACTTGACCAGCGCAATCAGCAGCGGGAACTTGCCGGCACCGACATCGATCTCATCGATATCCTCCACGTCTTCATGGATCTCGATGAGGCTGACAGCATCGAACGGCAGATCGACGGGACCCTGCGACTGCTTCGAGAGATCCTGGGTCAACCGCGAGAGCGGATAGTCCTGAACATCCATGATCGAGAGAATTTCGCGCCCGACCTGTTGTAGCAGAGCCTCAAAATCTGCATCCATATCAGGCGTAATGGCAATCGGCAGGACATTTGCAAAACATCCAAGCGCCTGCTGGCTGTCGCCATTCCCACGTCCGGAGAATGGCAGTCCGAGGCTGGCGGCCCCGTTTGCCTTGTGGCGCGCAATGACCGCAATGGAAAGCGCCGACCAGAGTGCTGTTTGGGTGGCTTTGCTTGCATGCTGCGCAAGTGTCTCCAGCGCTTCGGCCTGCTCCGATGTCAGGGCCCACAGCAGACGGTTGGCCTGGTTGTCTTCTCCAGCGAACGGATCGGATGGAAGGCCGGCCTCCAGCAGTTTCTCGTGCCGCTCCTCCCAGAATTCGGTGGCCTCTCTCCCACGCTTGCCGGCCAGTTCCTGATGAGCACGCTTTGACAAGCGCTCGGCACGGATCGCGGCCTGCGGTGTCCCGCCCGCCAACTCTTCAAGCAGTTCCTTGCGCAGCAGCGCAATGGATTGGCCATCGAAGCAGAGATGATCAACGACAACCCCCAGAAGGGGCGGGCACCCATTGCTGGCCTCGATATATCCGAATCGCACGAGCGGACCCGTTTGCAGGTCGAACAGCTCGACCTGCAACTCTTTGAATGCTGTGACCCGGGCAATCGGAATCGGCATTTGTTCATGCACACGCTGGAACAACTGTCCATCCTGCTCAACGAAGGTGGAGCGCAGCGCGTCATGCCGGGCAATGATGCATTCCAGTGCCTGTTTCAGGACCTCAAATTCGGTGTCGGCAGGCAGGCGGAAGCACGTGGCCATATGATAGTCGTCGCCAGGCGGCTGGTCGCGACGGGCAAGCCATTGCCCTTCGATAGCCGGATGAGCCGGAAAGCAGGCAATGATCCCGCCGGTTCCCGGATCGTTATGGGCAGATTTTGATCCCTCCGCCCCCTCGCGCAGAATCCCGATGATCTCGTGCTTTAAAGCGCGCGCCCGCAGCTTGAGATCTTCGTCAAACGCACCGCTTGGCGCATCGAAAACAAGGTCGTGTCCATTCTCGTGAAGCGACAGATGGATATCGCGCTCCGCCAGCGTTTCAAGCAGATCCAGCGCGTCCTGTCGTTGACGGATCGGACTTTCGATATTCATTACAGCGCCCCGTGTTCACGCTTGGGCGAGTCACTCAGTGTTGCTGCCCTCGACAGCTGTTCCACAGCTTCTTGAGGCCCGGTTTCCAGTACACCGGCCAGCCTGTTGGCAGGTTGCACCCCCTGCCCGGCTGATCTCATCAGGTGCCTTGCAAGCGCATTGATGGTGCGGTGTTCGAAAACCTCGACCGCCAAGATCTTTCGGCCGATCAGTTCGCTCAGCCTATACTGGGCACGCGGGACAAGAAGCGAATGCGCGCCGATCTCGAAAAGATCCGTATCGGCCGGAATGTCGTCGGTCTCGATGAGATCAACCCAGATCTTCTTGATTTTTTCCGCAAGTTGACGTTCGTGCAGCTTGTCGGTCGGGGGCAATTGTGAAGGCGGCATCATCGGCGGCTGTTCCTGCTCCCCCTCCCAGAGCAGACTATCGCCATCACTCAGATGCAGTTCGTCCAGATCCTCCGTCACAATTTCGGCAACGGCAGCGATGTCCTGTTCCGGATCGGTGATGACCGCATTGAGAAGACGACGGAAGCGCGCAGCAATCCCTTCAACAGTTTCGCGATCCAGCCGGCTGGCATTGTACTGCCAGATCAGTTCGGCTTCGTTCTCGCTCTCGCTGAGCGCCTGGACAAAATAGACGAGCCCCAAGTCATTAACCGGCGCGTTATAGATATTCATCCGCTTGGCCCTGACGCCATCGAAATCCAAGGGCGTCATGGAATCGAGACTGTTGAAGAAGGCCCCTCCCCCCGCCAGGCTCTTGGGCCCCAGGCGCTCCGCACGCATGCGAACCGGACCGAAGCGAATGTGCCGGACATCCCGGCGTGCACGGGTAAAGATATCCTTGGCCAGTTCGGAAAAGCTTTGATGCGTGCCCAGGTTGATGTCGAATGGCATGACACAGGAGAATGCCCCCGGCGTGTTGCGCTCATCCCGGCCAATCCGGTTAAGCAGCGACAGGGTCAGGATCGGATGGCTTTCCCCGGACATCCGAGCGAGCAGCACCGCAAATATCCCCATCATCAGCGAGGCCGGTGAGGTGCCGCATGTCCTGGCAGCCGCATTTATGGCATCCAGCTCGGCGTTGCTCAGGCTTTGCGGAAACTGTGTGTGTCGTGAGGCCATGGTGTCTGCACGTGCAGAAAAACGTGTGACCGTCCTGTCGTCTTTCAGGCGTTCCTTCCAATAGGCAAGCGCACGCTCGTAGGATTTGCCCTCGGAATAACGTGCATCCGATGTGATGAAATCGCGATAGGAGCGAAAAGAACATTCGGAAATGGCGTCACCTGAGCGAAGTGCGCGATAGATTTCCGAAACGCGGTCGGCCAATAGATGCCCGGCGAAACCGTCACAAACCAGATGGTGGTACACCCGGACCCACCAATAGCTTTCATCTCCCAGACGCAGCAGGCGGTGACGACAGAGGAAGCCCTTTTCCGGATCCAGCAGGTGTGTTCGGGTGGCATCGATTTCCCGGTAGGCAGCCGCCTCGGCATCATCGGAATAGCGAAGGTCAATCACACTGAAATCGGTCGGTCTGCACGCGGCGGCAAAGGACTGGGTAACCTCTCCATCTTCATTGGAAAAACGCAGCCGCAGGGCGTCGTTCTCACGATCTGCCTGCACAACGGCCCGCCATAGTGCATCTACATCAAGGCGACCATCGAAGGGGATGACATTGCAGATATTGTAGCTGGAGGGATCGCAGCCCTTGTTCCAATCCAGCCAGATACCCGCTTGAGGTGTTGTCAGATTGAATTTTTCACTCTCCTCCGCGTCGGCTACCCCCCTGGACTGCTGCACCTTATGCGCTTTCAATGCCTTGCCCTCAACAGCGAACTTTCACCAAGAGTCTTTCAATCCCTGCTTGTTTTTTGCGCAAGGTTTGCGTCTCAAATGTATTTGTGTGACAGACCCAAGAACAATTTTGAGGCAAATATGCCTCCCATTGCTACGCTATTGCAAGCTGCAACATGATCCAATTTGGCTAAATCCACGAGAGCCTTTGTAACTTTCGGTAGGCCTACCTTGAAGACAGCTCCTCCCTGGACGCTGTCCCTCTCTGGACATAACTTGAAAGAGTAGGTTGCTGATAGAGGCCGTTTGCGAAAATGGCTGCGTTGGAATCGAGCTGCCGCTCACACCACTAGTATGCCTGTCATTGACAGCTTGGCAAACCATCCAGAGCGTTTCTCACGGCCGAGAGAAGGATGCATCCATTTCTGAAAGTGACAATCAGAAGCCACTCTATTCGCGAAACATCGTTTCAGGACTTTTCACCTCTCCACCGGCCGTTGCAAAAGCGATGAACCCTTTGTTAACACGATCAGGTCAAGGCTGGTCGCCATGTGCGGACGATCAGAAGTCATTTCATAACCCGACCTGCAGAGGACATGGAGAATGATGTCGACGGGGACCTACGGTCTGGAGCTGACGACACAGCAAAGATCGATCTTTTTCGACCAGATTCTGCACGCAGACGCACCCTGTTACGTCGTGGGGGGATACTACGACTGCCGGTCCGTCTGCCCGGAGCGACTCGACAAGGCGATCCGCCAGGTCCTGGCGCGCAACGATGGACTGCGCGTCGTCATCCGCCAGGACGAGACCGGGCCCTGGCAGGAGATCGCGGAACCGCCTTCGGCACCGGTTCTCACCGTACATGATTTCCGAGAGGCAGGTGACGCAGCAGCCCTAGCCTATCTTAAGCGGGCCTTCCCTGTGCCGATCCCGCTCGACGGCGGACCGCTCTACCGTTTCGAGCTGTGCCACGGCGACACCCAGACCTTCTGGTCCTTCGCTGTGCATCACATCGCAATCGACGGCTATGGCAGTGCTCTGCTGGTGCAGGAAATCGCGGCTGCCTATAACGACGAACCGATGGCGCCGCCTTTCAGTTACAGCCAGGCTGTTGCAGACGATACCGAATACCTCGCATCCAAGGCCTACGAGGCCGATCGCGAATTCTGGCGTGAAGAGATAGGCCAAGTCCAGGAACCGCTGCTGCCGCGCCGGCATGCTGCGACCTATCCGGGAAAGATGCCGCCGAGCGATGTCCTCGACCTGATGCTCTCGCGTGCCTTCTACGACCGGCTGCAAGCACATGCTGCGGCGCGCAGCCTGTCGTTTCAGCACCTGCTGCTTGGCGCTTTTGCCTGCATCTATGCCCGTACCGAGGACCGCGAGACGGTCACCTTCGGTGTGCCGCTTGCCAACCGACGTGGGCAGGTCGCCAAGCAAACGGTCGGTCTCTTTGCCAGCACAGCGCCTGTCGAGATTGCCGTCGATCCGGCCGCCAGCCTTGACGATTTGCTTGCCCACACAAGCCGGGCCCTGCGCCGGATCTATCGCCACCGCCGCCTGCCAGCCGACGAGATATACCGCCTCAGCGACGCAGCAGAACGGCCCGACGGCAAGCTGTTCGACATCACGCTGTCCTACACCAACCTGGACTACACGCTTAATCTTGATGGCGAGACAGTCCATGTCGTTCCGCTGGACAACGGCTGCGAGCAGATGCCGCTGACCCTTCAGGTCCGTGATTTCCAGACCACGGGCGACGTTCGTCTGGCCTTCATGCACAATCTGGCCTTCCTTGACAGAGACGAGGTGCGCGCCCTGCAAGCACGGCTCGTTCATGTCCTGACGGCCATGCTGGAAACGCCCCAGCTTCCCATCGGCGATCTGGATATCCGTCCGCCGGAGGAGCGCAAACTGCTGGCACGTCACGGAACGGGCGCGGACGCTCCCACAGCCGGCGGCCGGACTCTGTTCGATCTGATTGCCCAACAGGCAGAGGAAACACCGGATGCCATCGCGCTCGTCCAGGGCGCCGAGCGTTGGCGCTATGGCGAACTGTTATGCCGGGCAGAGCGCATCGCCGCCGCACTTGCCAATGCAGGTGTCCAGCCCGGACATCCCGTGCTGCACGCTGCACACCGCACACCGGCGGCAATTGCCGGGATTCTCGGCATCTGGCGCGCGGGCGGAGTCTATGTTCCGGCAGAGCCCGATTATCCCGACGCTCGACTTGCCTTCATGGCTGCGGATTGCGGCGCCTACGCGGTCCTGACGGATAGCGACCTGGCGCCACGGCTGAAGGCCGCCCTCGACCTTCCAACAGTCGCACTGGATGAAATCGAGGCAAAGCCTTCCGCGAGTTCACGTCCGATCGGGCCCGATCCCGAGGGTCCCGCCTATGTCATCTACACTTCGGGGTCGACAGGCACGCCGAAAGGCGTGCAGGTCAGCCATTCGGCCATTGCGGGTCACATACTGGGTATGTGCGACCTCTATGAGATGTCCCCGGAGGATGTCGTGCTCGCCTTCTCATCCTTGGCCTTCGACGCCTCCCTGGAAACGATGATGGGGGCGTTCATCTGCGGCGCCGGGGTGGTTGTACGCGACGATACCCTCTGGACGCCGGAGGAACTGCACGACAAGGTGCTGGCAGAAGGCATTTCGGTCGCCAACCTGCCGCCTGCCTATCTTGCGCAGTGGGTCGCGGCATGGTCAGACCTGCCACCGCTTGCCGGCAGTGCGTTGCGCCTCCTGATCTCCGGCGGCGATATCCTGGACAACACCGTGGTTCCGGCGGCCGAGGCAGCAGGCGTGCGGCTTCTGAACGCCTACGGCCCAACCGAGGCGGTCATCACAACGACAATCTTCGAGGCAACCGGGCCGTCAAAGGGCCATGAATCGACAGCCGGTGCCCGGCGCACTCTGCCCATAGGACGGCCGACACCTGGCCGGCAGCTTCATATCCTCGACAGGCATGGGCGCCCGCAACCGCATGGCGCCGAGGGCGAACTTCATATCGGCGGGCCGTTCCTGGCTGATGGCTATCTCGGTCGGCCAGAGTTGTCGGCCGGGCGCTTTGTCCCTGACCCCTTTTCCGTAAAAGCCGGGGCGCGGCTCTACCGTACCGGTGATCTCTGCCGCTGGCTGCCTGACGGGAACCTGGAGTTCCTCGGCCGTCTGGACGACCAGGTGCAAGTGAATGGTTTTCGCGTGGAACTGGGCGAGGTCGAGGCCGCAGCCCGGGACCTTCCGGAGGTATCAGACTGTGCCGCAACTCTGACCCGGGACACCAGCGGCGCCTATCTCGTATTGCATGTGGTAACCAGACATGGACAGGAAGAAGCCTCGGACCAGATGCTGCGAACAGCGCTCGCAAACCGCCTGCCCGGCCATATGGTGCCGACATCCTTCGTGCAACACGCAGAACTGCCACGTCTTTCTTCGGGCAAGATCGACCGTATGGCGCTCGCCGAGCACCAACCAAAACTGGGAGAGGCGACAGATACGGATGCCGCGCCCTCCACCCCTGAGGAAGAACGCCTGTGCACCATCTGGGCAGAGATCCTGGAGCGCCCGGTGCGCAGCGTCCACGAAAGCTTCTTCGCACTGGGCGGGCACTCGCTGCTCGCCATGCAGCTGGTCTCGCAAGTCCGCACGGCCTTCAGCATCGACCTCTCCATGCGCGACGTCTTCGAGGCCCCCACCATCACCGAGATGGCGGCACTTCTGCAGGAGAAGACTCCCACCACAACCGAGTGGGGGATCGAAACGGATGCACCAGACAGCCGTGAGTTCGTGGAGACTTCACGAGAACAGCACCTGATCTGACGTCCATGGAAGACAGACATCAGAAACTTCGGCCTGAGGCAATCGTGTTATGCAAATGCTCCCGGTCAGAGCGCTAAGGAAAGCAACCTTAAACGCCCAACTCCTTGATTGTTCCCTGCGCAGTGCTAAGGGCAAAAGCTGGACGCATTAAGGTCCAGTCTGACAAGGCAAATGAACGCAATCAGCAAGTTGCTCAGTTCAGAGCGTTACTTACAAAGTTGACCGAAGCGCGGCCGACCATGGGATCAAGCGGGTTGACTCCGCGCATGATAACCATGGCCTCTTCCGCCAGTTTTGATTTCATCAAGTCACGCTTGCTTTCCGACAGGCGACTGGTCAGGACGCAACAGCTGATGGCGGCCACAGGATGATCGTTGCGATCACGCACAGCGACCCCCAAGCCTGTGTACTCCGGAAGCACACGACTGCCAGTTCCGCGCGCAAATCCGCTATCACAAACCTGCAGCAACTCGTTCAGCAATCGTTCTCGGTCTATCCCGTATTCCCGTTCCAGGATGGGAAGATTATGTGAGATGATCTCGTCCTGTTCTGCCTTCGTCATGCGCGCCAGGATGGCAATAGAGGCTTGGCCAAGGCCAAGAGGCACCCTCCCTCCAATACCTCTGGTATAGCTGCGCACCGGATAATCGCCATCGCAGATATCGAGACAGACCACGTCGTATCCATCCGGCACGAAGAGAAAGAAGCTGTCTCCAAACTGCCCAGCAAGCCGAAGCAGGCTCGGCCTGGCCAGTTCCCTCAGGTGGGATCTATTGCTAGCTGTCGCGCCCCAGGTTAGAAAGGTAAGCCCCAGATAATAGCTCCGCTTGTCCTCACCCATGGCCAGCAGCCCCTGATCTACGAGGGTCCGTACGATGCGATAGGCCGTCGCCCTGTTCAGGCCGGTCCGCGCGACAATCTCGCGCAGGCGACAGGGAGCTCCCTCGGCAGACGCCACAGCATCAAGCACTGCAACGGCACGCTCTATTACCTGAACAGACACCTGATTTGCCCCTACAGTTACCGGACCGGAAAAATCACTCGAAAGTCTCGCCTCCGTGCAGGCGATCCGCAAGCCAGTCTTTTGTCCGGTTCCAGGTCATGAAGGCGGCGTGCAGGAACGCAAGCCGCCCGGCAGAGCGGTTCACCCCCTTGCGCACTGGCAGGGCAATGTCATCCGCTGTCGTCCCGGTCAAAAGACGCCCCAACTCCACCCCTGCAGCACTTGCAGTGGGAACCCCTCGCCCTGAAAACCCGATACAGGCCCATAAGTTCTCGTCCAGCCAATGGACCTGCGGCAAAGTCAAAGGCTGGGCATCCAGCCGGCCCGACCAGGGATGCTGGAACCGGATTGACTCAATCTGTGGGAACATCCAGCTGGTACGGTCCTCGAGCCACCTTGCTGTCACCTCTGGGTCGCGACCGATACGTCCCTTTGGATAGGCTGTCGTGACCAGCCTGTTATCGTCTGTCCACTTGTAGAGGATAGGATCCTTGTGCGTATCAACGAGAGTCTGATCCCCCGGAAGAACGGTGTGCCGCGTTTCCGCGGGCAGCGGGGCGCTCGCAAAGCCCATGATCGGGACGGGATAGGTTGCGCCCTGCAACAACTCTTTGGCAGGCCCTACGGCATAGGCTCCCGTTGCCAGAAGGACTTTTCGTGCAACGACACCCCCATGCGGTGTCTGCAGTTTCCAACCTTCGGCCTGGCGCGCAAGATTTGTAACCGGCGAGTCCTGAAAGAGTTGCGCACCTTCCTGAAGGGCCGCACGCGCCAACCCACGTGCATAGGCAGTGGGGTTCAGGTGTCCTGCACCTTTCAGAAGCCAGCCGCCATGGGCCCGTGGCGATCCCGACAGTTCCCGTGCTGCAGCCGCGTCGAGAATCTCGCCTTCCAGGCCCAAGGACTCGTAGAGTTCCTTTTTCTCCGATAGCTCCGAAAGCCGGTGGGGGCCATGAGCGATGCGCAGATAGCCGTTGCGCTTTGCTTCACAGGATATCTGGTAACGCTCAATTAACGAGAAGACCTGTTCCGCCCCGGACACCTGCAGGTGCGTCAACTGATCCGCCTTTGCCTTTCCCAATCGCTTTCTGAGTTTATCGGGAGAGGTGAGGTGAAATGTTGGTGTACAATGCCCGGCATTGCGGCCTGAAGCTCCGAAACCGATATGCCTGGCTTCCAGCACGACACACTCAACACCTGTGCGCGCCAGGTCGATCGCCGTACTCAGTCCGGTATAACCACCGCCAACAATGGCAACTTCACAAGTAACTGTTTCTTGCAGGGACTGGAGTTCCGGTCCTTTGGGTGCGGAGCGCCACCATATGCAATCTTCCTGCTCCCAGGGAATGTGTCCCAAGTCATCTGCAGCCATGCCTCAGACACCCTCCACCTGTTCACCCATCACTGAAGGATCATGCAGGTGGCAGGCCACGTGCCGGCCGGGTTCCACTTCGCGCATTTCGGGATAAACTTCACGGCAATGCGGCATTGCCTTCGGGCAACGTGGGTGGAAATGACATCCCTGGGGGGGATCGAGCGGAGATGGCACCTCTCCGGCCACTTTGACCGTGGCACGCGCAGTTTTCGGATCCGGCGAAGGTGAGGCCTCTCTCAGCATCCGTGTATAGGGATGCAGGGGCCGATCCAGCATGTCACGGGTCGGACCGCTCTCCACCAGACGCCCCAGATACATGACGCTGCCGCGTTGGCAGAAATAGCGCAGGACGCCCAGGTCATGGGTAATGAAAAGGAAACTGAGATTTCGTTCGGCCTGGAGCTTCTGAAGCAGCAGCAGAATCTGCGCCTGAATGGAGACATCCAGTGCCGAAACCGCCTCGTCCGCGACAATGAACTCGGATTCCAGAGCCAGGGCCCGGGCGATACCGATACGCTGCCTCTGGCCACCACTGAATTCATGCGGGTACTTTGTCGCCGCTTCAGCAGGCAAGCCCACGCTCGTCAGCAGGCTTGCAACGCGCTCGGGTATCTCGGCATCGGTGACGATCTTGTGGACCTTCAGCGGCTCTGCCAACAGGTCCCCAACCAGCTGTTTCGGATTCAAGGACGCATAGGGATCCTGGAAGATGATCTGTATATGCCGTCTCAATTCACGCAAGTGTCGCTTGGAAGCGGAGGTGACAGATTGGCCCTTGAACTCCACCTCTCCGGAATCGGGCTCGATCAGTCGCAGGAGCGCACGACCGGCCGTGGACTTCCCGCAGCCGGACTCGCCGACCAGGCCATAGGCTTCACCGGCCTTGACTTCGAAAGAGATGCCGTCAAGAGCATGAACCTTGGCCTTGCGGCCCAGGAAACCGCTTCGACTGTCAAACGTCTTGCGCAGTTGGGTAACCTTCAGGATTGCGTCATCGCTCATTGCCCCGTCTCCCCGTTTTCAGATTCGTAGAGCCAGCAGCGCACCTCAGTGGACCCAACCTGGAAACGGGGCGGCGCTTCCTGACGGCAGCGAGGCATTACGTGAGGACATCGCTCTGCAAATCGGCATGCCTCGGGAAAATCTACAATGGAGGGCACCTGCCCCGGTATGACCTGCAAGTCCTCCTTGTCGCTTTCCACGGAGGGGATGCTGGCAAGCAAGGCCTGTGTATAGGGATGGCGGGGTTCCTTGAAGACAGTCTCCACCTCCGCAACCTCGACCACTTCCCCGGCATACATGACCGCCACACGGTCCGCGACAGCCGCGACAACGCCCATGCTGTGCGTAATGAAGATAACGGACATCTGATTGCGCTCGCGAAGTTCGCGCAACTCGGAAAGGACCTGTGCCTGGATCGTTACGTCCAGGGCCGTCGTCGGCTCATCGGCCAGAAGAACGCTTGGCTGGCACGCCAAAGCCATCGCGATCACCACCCGTTGGCGCATTCCACCGCTGAACTGGTGGGGATAATCACGATACCTTTGCTCTGGAGCCGGGATCCTGACGGACTCCATCAGCTCCAGCGTTCTGCGCCTGGCCTCTGCCCCGGAGACCTGCATGTGGCTGGTTATGGCCTCCGAGATCTGCTCCCCGACACGCATGACCGGGTTCAGTGCGGTCATCGGTTCCTGAAAGATCATGGCCAGATCCTTACCACGGATGTGCTGGAACTTCCTGTCCGGCAAACCGACCAGTTCCTGGCCCTTGAAGTTGATTGAACCACGCGTACGAGAGCCTGGCTCGTCCACCAGCCCCAGAATGGCACGGCAGGTGATTGACTTTCCGCAGCCGGATTCCCCCACGAGGGCCAGTGTTTCGTCGGCCTTGAGTTCGAAATCGACGTTTCGGGTTGCCGCATACCACTTCCTGCCAATGCGGAACTCGATTCGAAGATCCTCGACTTTCAGGATCGTATCCTTTGCGCTCTGCACAGCATTCTCTGGCATCATTTTTCGCCCTTCAGCCGCGGATCCACGGTGTCACGCAATCCATCTCCCAGCATGTTCAAGGCAAACACGAGGATCAGGATTGCCAAACTGGGGAATATTGCGAGCCAAGGGGAATCCAGAATGTTCTTGAATCCATCCCGGATCATGCCGCCCCAGGTCGGGGTGGGAGGTCGAACACCCAGACCGATGAAGGCAAGAGAGGCCTCGACGCGAATGGCCGTTGCCAGCCACAAGGACCCCATCACCAGAACTTCGGGAAAGATATTAGGCAAGACATGGCGATACATGATGCGCAGGTCCGAGTATCCAAGCGCGCGGCCTGCCTGGATGAAATCCCGTTCACGCAGTGAAAGCGTTGGTGCCCGCGCAACGCGCGCGAACTGCGGAACCGTGGTCAAGGCGATCGCAATAATCAGGTTCGGCATGGTCGGACCCAGAATGGCAACGATCATGAGACCCAGAATCAGGGAGGGAAAGGCCAGCAGAACATCGGTTATCTGCGTTACGAGCTGATCGATCTTTCCACCATAATATCCCGCCAGAACGCCCATGGCGGTTCCGACAATCATGGCCAGTCCAACGGAAACCAGGCCGATGATCAGCGAGATGCGCGCCCCGTAGAGAATCCGTGAATAAATGTCACGGCCGACCGCATCTGTTCCCATCCAGTGCTCCGCCGATGGCCCCTGCAGGCGGAAAAGGATGTTCTGCTGTACCGGGTCATGAGTTGCAAAGATCGGCGCCAGCAGGGCCGCAATCACGATCAAAAGGAATACACTCATCCCAATCAAGGAATTGGTATTCCCCACGATAGCTCCAAGCGCATTACTGGCGGCATGTCGAAAGCGTGCTGTGCGGCTCGTCGCCGGGTTGTAGGGCATTGAAGTCATTGGTATTTCACCCTTGGATCAAGCAGTCCGTATACCAAGTCAGTTGCCAGGTTCACCAGAATTACGAGCAGGGTATAGAGCACCATCAAACCCTGGAGCATCGGATAGTCCCGCTGATTCATCGAACCGACGATCAACTTGCCGATCCCCGGGCGATTGAAGACGATCTCTGTCAGTACGGAATTTCCAATCAGGATTCCCACGTACAGGCCGATCACCGTGACAACCGGTATTATGGCGTTGCGCAAGGCATGGCGTCTGATGATCAGATGCCGTGCGACCCCCTTTGCCCGGGCTGTCTGGACATAATCCTCGCCCAGGACTGCAAGCATTGACGAGCGCGTCATGCGTGCGATGTAAGCAGCCATCAAGATACCAAGGTTCACGGTAGGAAGTGCCAGACTGAGTAGGCGATCCTCGAAACTGCCGCCACGCGCCGTGCTCAGCACAGGGAACCAACCGAGCCAGATCCCGAATACCAGTAGAAGCATGATTCCCGATACGAAGGCGGGAAAGGACAACCCCAGCAAGGAGCCGATGCGCGTCGCATAGTCTATGAATCGATTCCGGTGAAGTGCCGCCCAAATACCAAAGGGAATCCCCACAACGGCGCCGAACAAGAGGGAAGCCGCCGTCAGTTCAAGGGTGTAGGGCAACACCTCAAGTATGGAGTTCAGCACAGGTTCACGCGTATAAAGCGATGTTCCCCAGTCCCCTTGAGCCAAGCCCGTCAGGAAATCCAGAAACTGAAGATAGAGGGGCTGATCCAGGCCCAATCGCTCACGCAATGAGTCAATGGCGCTCTGGCTTGCCTGATCGCCCAACATCAACTGGGCCGGGTCTCCGGGGATAACCCTGGCAAGCATGAACACGAGCAACATCACTGCAAACAAAGTGACCATTGCATAGGATAGCTTGATCGTAACGTAGCGAAGCATGTTTGGAATCCTCCAGAACAGCCCGGACACCTGCCTGTAAGTGCAGGTGTCCGGGTTCTGTCAATCTGGATACCTAGAGCTTAGTTGACCTGACTGTTTTCAGTCAGGGCCGGACCAAGACTGAGGGACCCCTCAAGATCTTCGTATCCAAGATCCACGCGGTCGTTGATGACCCACATCTGCAAGGCTTCGTAGACAGGAACCGAGCAGACTTCATCCGCAATCAGTTCCTGTGCTTCCTGCCAGAGCTCAATCTGTCGATCTGGATCAGTTTCAACCCGAGCTTGTTCGATCTGTTCGTCAGCAACGTCACAATGGGAGAAGTTGGTAACAGCCCCTTCACGCCCGACAATGCTGTCCGAGTGATAGAACTGTGTCAGGTAGACATCGGCAATCGGAAAGCGGGCAGCAGCGTAGAGGACGACCTGACTGCGATCGTCACGAATCTGACTGTGGAAGGTTGCGTGCTCGACAATATCGAGTTCCAGATTGATCCCGGCTTCGGCCAGCTGTCCCTGAATGACTTCCATGGCTTCCTGCATCGTACCCAGGGAGGTCTGGATAGCCGTCAACTCAATTCCATCCGGATGTCCGGCTTCCTTAAGCAGCTCTCGCGCAAGCTCGGGGTCGTAGCTGTACTTGTCATCCAGATTGATGTGCCCGAGATACCCCTGCGGCACTGGCGAAACACCCGGTCGCACGACCTCTTCACCGCGGAATTCGACCATCAGGTCGCGCGGAATGGCATGCATGACGGCTTGCCGCACTTTGGGGTCATCCAGAGGCGGTTCGGTCATATTGAGGTGAATCGTGTAGAGTTCTGCCGGCTCCATGGCGACCACAGTGGTCTCCGGCAACTCGTTCATCCTGTTGTACCACTTCTGATCGGAACTGCCGTAAGCCATATCCAGTTCGCCGGACTCATAGGCCAGATCCCGCGAAGAAGTCTCAGGAATGAAGCGGTAGTCAATACGATCGATCTTGGGCTTGCCACGGAAATAGTCCGGGTTTGCAACCAATGTGACCGATTCCTGTTCGGCGTAGTCCGAGAACATGAAAGGGCCGGTGCCAATCGGGTTCAGTGCGAAGTCTTCCCCCATTTCCTCTGCGGCATCCTTGCAAACCATATTGCCGGCATGGACATTGATAAGCATGCCCAGAAGGCTGGGAACGGGCTCATTCAGATCAATCTGAAGCGTGTAGTCATCGACAGCTTCCACACTTTCGAAAGCATCGAGGTCGGATGCAAAGGCAGATATATCCGGATCCTGGGCACGACGAAGAGAATAAACCGCGTCCTCAGCGGTGAACTCGCCGTACTCGCCATGACACTGGACGCCTTCACGCAGATTAAAGGTCCATGTCAGTCCGTCCTCGGAACTTTCCCAGCTCTCAGCCAGGTCAGGTTCGATGAACTCCGGATTGGCCTTTCCCGGCTGAATGCGAACAAGGCCGTTGAACATCCAGCCAAAAAGCGCTTTCTCCGGCGTGCCGGTAGAGACATGTGGGTCGAGACGGCCTGCGTCGGAAGTTGCCATACCGATCCGCAGGACCTTCTCGTCATCCTGTGCATTGGCCGACAGACTGGTGCCGACACCAGCCGCCAGTATGGCCGCAAGGGATGCGGCCTTCATGTATCTGGAAGAAAGTTTCATTCTTCACTCTCCCTGTTCTGAAGGATTAAGTTGATTTGAGGTTGTCCTCACGCCTGCCCCGTCCTGGGTGAAACGCGTGATGGATAGCTCCTCGATGGATGTATCCGTACGTCCATCGAGAATCAGGTCGCCGAGTACGGCGCCTATGGCGGGTCCTAGCTGGAACCCGTGACCGGAAAAACCGAAGGCATGAAAAAGACCGGCTGTCGTGCTGCTGGGACCGACGACCGGGATCTTGTCCGGCATCAGGCCGTCTATGCCGCTCCAACTGCGGATGATCCTGGCCTCCGCCAGGAAGGGCATGGCATGGATCAGGTTCCGTGTTGCCAACTGGCTGGATGAAGTCCTGGGACGTGTGCGATTCTTCTCGAAATCGGTAATGGCGCGCGTCCCACCGCCAAAAATCACATTCCCTCGGGGTATCTGGCGCGCATAGATATCACCACCACACATCCCGAAGCTGCACTTGACGCGATAGGGCAACGGCTCCGTCACGAGCATATTCGGGGATAGCGGCGCCTCCGCGACACTCTCGCCGAAGCTGGCCGCAACCTCGTACCCCCAGGCTCCGGCTGTATTGACCAGGACGTCCGCAAAGGCCGTCCGGCCATCGCCGAGCTCGATACGGAAGTTGGTTCCCTCCCGCTCGGCAGCGGCCACATCGACCCCTTCACGGACGTCTGCCCCGGCTCGTTCTGCGGCACGCGCAAAATGGGGGGCCACCAATCTGGGATTGGCCTGCCCGTCCTGGGGCATGATGGAAGCGCCGGCAAGCGATGATCCAAGGTAGTCAAAGCGATCCCGAAGCTGGTTTCCGGTCACCAGGTCAACCTCGAGACCAAAGTCCCTTGCAACGCGCGCCCAGGCTTCAAGCTCACCCATGTCATCCTGCGTACGGGCCAGCTTCACATGGCCGCTCGCGTCGAACTCACAGTCGTGACCAATCAAGTCGGGAAGTTCATCCCAGATTGTACGTGCCCTGATGGACAGTGGTATCTCCGCACGATGCCGCCCATGCTGGCGCACGCCACCATAGTTCACACCCGAAGCCTGGCTGCCGCATTGGTGCCTTTCGAACAGAACTACGGACAGTCCCGCACGCGCCAGGAACAGCGCTGTCGAGCAGCCTGCCGTGCCACCGCCAATGACGGCGACATCGTATCCTGACTGCAAGGGCGTACGATCCAGGTCCATCATTCCCGTGTTCCCTCTGGATCCGGCACATAGGCATCGGCCATTGCAGCCATCGGAACGGGTTTGATCGGAGGCTGAGTTCTTTGCCAACCTATGGCTTGCGGCCCCTGCTCCTTCGCACGCTCAACAATTGCCTGAACATTCAAGGCACACATTCGCCCCTGGCAACGCCCCATCCCCGCACGCGAGAAGGCCTTGGCGCGATTGACATCTTCGGCACCGGGCCTGACCAGTACGTGGCGTATCTCGCCTGCAGCAATCGCTTCGCATCGGCAAACAAGCGTGTCGTCCGCCAATTCATCGAGCAGATGCATCGGCACAGGGTACATACGGTCGAGCGCAGCACGTGCGCGCCACTGCTTCTTGAGGGATTTCTCAAGCACCTGTCGCCGACTGGCATCTACGGAGTGACCAAGGTCCTGCAAGAGGGCAAATCCTGCCAACTCCCCTCTCACTTCGGCCGCATCGGCACCGCAAACCCCAGCACCGTCTCCGGCCAGATACAAACCGTCGACCGACGCACGAACATGGTCCGTCAGATCGGGAACCCATTGCTGCTGGATGTCGGACCAACTGAGTTGCGCACCGGCCAATTCGGCAAGTTGCCATTCAGAGCGCACACCAAATCCCATGGCGGCCGCGATACAGGACAGCCGATGGCTACGACCTCCAGATTCGAACGAGACAGCAGTAAGACCACAGTCGGACTCACCCTCAAATCGTATGGCATGAGCCCCACGGTAGATGGGTACGCCCATACGTCGCAGGGAAAGCATGAACCCGACGCCACGTACAGCTGCGGACGGAAGATGAGCCAGTCCGGATGCATGGCGAAGCTGGTTGGACCAGGATGCCGTCTCCACCACTGCCTTCACATCGGCCCCGGCTTTTGCATATTGCAGGGACACCAGATAAAGCAGGGGGCCTGTTCCCACGAAAACCACCTCCTGACCGATCAGGCTGTGGTGGGCCTTGAGCGATATTTGCGCCCCGCCCAGGCTGTACACTCCCGGCAGGGTCCAACCCGGCAGTGGCAGCGTGCGATCGGTAGCCCCGGTCGCCAGGATCAGGTGGCTGGCCTGTAAACGTCCGGCTACATCAGCGGACTCATCATAGTAGTCGACTGAATCCCCGATCACGTTCCAGACCAGGGTCCGCGGGCGGTAGTCAATATTCGGACGTATCCTCTCAAAGGTCTCGTGCAATGCGCACGCCTTCTCCGCTTCACTGCCATAAAGGTCCTCAGGTTCGCGTCCGTCCGGCACAGGCGGCTGGCGATAAATCTGCCCACCCGCTTTGAACCCTTCATCCAGAACCACGGGCCTGAGGCCTGCCTTCACAAGGGTTTCAGCTGCACGCACTCCGGCTGGCCCTGCTCCGACGATGACAGGTTGCCATGCCTTTCCCCGCTCGCTGGTCAAAGCTTCAGCTCCGGCAAGGAAACATGGGTTCCCTCTTCAAGCAGGGTTGTACAGGCCCGAACCTTGCTCCCGTCACTCAACTCAACCCAACAATCCTGACAGGCCCCCATGAAGCAGAAACCTGCACGAAGACCATCCCCGAATTCCGACTGCCGCACCGCCTTGTGATTCGTCAGGATGGCCGTCAAAAGGCTGTCACCCTCCCGACCCGCTACTTTCCGCCCATTGATCAGGAATTCCACGGTCTTGCCAGGCAGTGGGTTTTGGAGATGATGCAAGCGCCCCGGCATCAATAGATATCCTCGCACCGGCAATTGACGATCAATTCGGCGACATTCGCCTGGTTGGGAAGTTGCAGCACCGTCCCCACCAGTTCGGCAAGGTCGTGTGGAGAGGTCATCTCCTCCTGCGCAACCTTGGTGACCGTGGCGGTCAGGTCGGTGCTCACGAAGCTGGGGCAGATCACGCTCGCACGAACGCCGTCCTCCCAACCGGCCTTCCGCAGCGCATGCGTCATGGCGACGACTGAATGCTTGGACATTGCATAGGCGACGTTGTCGTTCTTGACCCGTTTCCCTGAGAGGGAAGAGATGTTGATGATGCGCCCTGCATCGACTTGGCGAAGGTACGGCAGGCACAAGCGCGCCAGGCGAAGCGGCGCCTTGACGTTTATCTCGAGGGTGCGATCGAGATTGGTCTCGTCATCGTCCTCGACAGTAAAGGGCAGCACGACGCCAGCGTTATTGACCAGAGCATCGATACGCCCCCAGCGATGCAGGGTTTCCTGGACCCATGCCGCGTCTGCGCCTGCGTCTTCGGCATCATAGCGCGCATGGAGGACGCCGCTGCCAGCTTCTAGCGTATTGCCAAGAGTCTCGGGTTGCCGGGCGCCAAGACTGACCCGCCATCCGTCCTCTACAAGCTTGCGTGCAATGGAAGCGCCGATTCCCCGGGATGCCCCGGACACCAACGCAACGGACCCACTTCGATCCAGCATCTGCCCTCGCCTCTCTTTTTGTTATTAGGCGGAGGGTGCGAAGTTGTTTCGGCAGAGTCAGCGAAATCATTCAATCAAATCACATTATGATCATTAAATTCTATACGATTCATATTGTGATGTGATTCCTCATTCAAACAACATGTGCCCCTGAACGCTGGTACGCTCCCTGCGAATCACGCAATCGTTTTCGGCAGGAATTGCGACGGTTCGCCCGGCGCTATGACGGTCAGACGGTGCATGGCGCGTGTGCAGGCAACGTACAACAGGTTGCGTTCCAGGTCGGTGTGATAGGTGTCGGCCGAGGCATCCGTGACGATGACACGATCGAACTCCAGGCCTTTGGCCAGGTGCGCCGTGCAGACCATGATACCGGCGGAATAGCCCTCGCTGTTCGCATCCAGCAGGCGTGTTTCGACGCCGGTCTCCGTCAATTGCCGATGCAGCCGGTTGGCCTGTTTCTGCGTCTTGGCAATGATGGCCAGGCTGTTGTGATCGGACACACGGAAAGCCTCGATCTCATCGACAATCCTGGCCTTCGCATCGCTTGGGCGCTTGCAGGGAATGACCTGCGGTGCCTCTCCGTGCCGCTCCAAGGGCTCCAACTCCTCGTTTGGCGAGACACACAGGGCGAACTACATGATCTCCCAACTGGAGCGATAGCTCTTGGTCAGCTTTACGGGCGCCGGGGCCCGCAGGACGCGCTGGATATCCTCAGGACTCGAAGCGCTGTAGGGATTCACCGACTGGCTGGCGTCACCCAGGATGGTCTTGCGACAGGAGAACAGCTTACCGAGGACGGCGTATTGTACGGTTGTATAGTCCTGCATCTCGTCGACCAGCAGGTGCTTCACCTCCTTGCGGGGATTGTCCACCCCCTCCAGCCGCATCTTCAGGTAGATCAGCGGGAAGACATCCGCATACTCCAGCATGCCGCCCGCAGGCTTGAAGAGGTCCGGCCGCTCCATCCAGGCGAACATCTGCTTGTAGGCCTCGCGCAGGGTGATCTTGCGCGCCATGCCCCGGACAGCCTCGCGCAGCGACTGCCGCTCGTGGGTCAAAAGCTCGTAATTGTAATAGAGCCCGATGTTGTGCTCGGCCGCCTTGACCACCTCCGCAACACGCTCGGTAAAGGGCAGGCCGCGATGCTTGCGCCAGGTCTCCTCGAAGAACCAGTCCGGCACCAGCTTGCGGCCCACACGCCACATCTCGGCCAGGAACGAGTTTGCTTCCAGGTGATCCGCATAGGCATCGATCTGCTTCAGGAAGTCGGTGGTGGCCTTGGCCGCGATCCTTTCCTTCATGGCCGTATCGTTCTTGTCCAGAAGCTGCGCTGTCTGTTCGGCAAAGCTCTGGAAACGGTACTTGTGCCCCAGCAGCTCGCCCGCCAGCGTTTCCATGCCGATCTCGCCCACCTGTTCCTCCCCCAGCTCGGGCAGGACGTTACCGATATAGTCCGCGAACACGCGGTTGGGCGATATGATCAGGATGTCGTCGGAACTCAGCGTGTCCTTGAAGCGATAGAGCAGGAAGGCAATGCGGTGCAGAGCGATGGAGGTCTTGCCCGAGCCGGCCACCCCCTGGATGATCAGCGTCTGGGCCTCAGCATCGCGGATGATGGCGTTCTGGTCGCGCTGGATGGTCGCAACAATGTTTTTCATGCCCTCGTCGGACGAGCGGCTCAGTTCCTCCTGCAGGACCTCGTCCACAATGTTGACTTCGGTTTCCAGAAGGAATTCCAGCTTGCCTTGCCGAATTCGGAACTGGCGCTTGCGCGTTAGCTGCCCGGCAATCTCCCCGGACGGCGCCTGATAGCGGGCCGGGCCGACTTCATAGTCATAGAACAGCGAGGAAATGGGCGCGCGCCAGTCATGCACCAGCGTCCTGTCGGTCTTCTCGTCACGGAAGTCGTGCACACCGACATAGACAGCTTCTCCGGAAGTTCCCTAAGCGTCATCGCGTGCAAAGTCGAAGCGCCCGAAATAGGGCGACTTCTTCAGTTTCTTCAACTTCTGCTGCTGTTCCTGAAGCACCTCGCCCGACCGCATCTTCTGGTCGATGGTCTCCCGCACCGCGATCTTCTCGATATGGTCCATGTCACGCCGGGCTTCCCAGAGATAATCCTTGTTGGTCTGGATTTCCTGGGCATAGGCATTCAGGCGCGTGCCAATGCTTTGCAGGTTGTTGTCTATGCTCTGCAGGCAGGCATCCAGCCGTGCCTTTTCCTCTTGTTCGATTGCACTCATTGACCGCTTGCTTGCTCTCTTTCGATGACTCACCTGCCCCAAGGCCTGCCGGCAAGAGGGACAATCTCCCTCCCGAACATTTCTGGCGCTACGGGCTACAACACTTCGAAGATGATTTTTACATGGGAAGCGTCACTTGTTCCTTCTGGTCGGCCGCAACGCCCCTTGACCGGTCATGCGGGCGAGAGGAAATCGTCTTGCCGCCCCCGATCCGGTTCAGGCGGTGCGTGCGATCCCTGTCGCAAGCGCGACCTCTAACAAGCCAGGAGGCCCGATTGAAGCCAAAAGAAGGAAGGAGCCAGCCATGCCCGATGACTCCGTGAAAATCGGCCAAGTTTACATCTCTGTCAAACCGCCTCGTCGAGAATGGTATGTTGTCGAAGAACGGGAAAACACCTTTGTCCTGCAGCGCGCCGACAAGCCCACGGTGCGCCGTTTCCAGCAGGCTGCCGAACTGCGCGACCCCCAGCGCTATAGCCTGCAAAAGCGCTGAGGCATCAAGCGACCGACCTTCCCTTTCGTGATCCGGCACCCCTCATTCGTACCAGATGCGGGACGCCCCTCCTTAACGCGCTTTACTCTGTGCGGTCACCTGCCGTCCCAGGCGTTGTTCGCGATAGAAGACATACAGGCCCGAGGCCAGGATGATCGCCGTGCCCAACCAGGTCAGCGCGTCCGGGAAGTCATTGAAGATCAGATAACCCAGTACCGTCGCACTGATGATCTCGAGGTACTGGAAGGGTGCCAGGATGCTGGCTTCCGTACGCCGGAAAGCGGCGACGATCAGCATGTGTCCGATCACGGAAATGCCGCCCAGGCTCAGCAGGGGCAGCCAGAGCGACAGTCTGAGCGGCCGCCAGTCAAGCAGTGCACCGCCGACGCCCGCCAGATCCATCACCAGGACGCCCAGACCCAGGAACAGGGCGGCAAAGGCGCCGCTGTAGAACTGAAGCTGAAGGCCGCCCGTGCGCGCACTCATGGAGCGGATCACGGTCCACATGGCCGCGTAGCTGAGCGCCGAGAGCAGGGGAAAGACCGCCACGATCCCGAAAGCCATCCAGTTCGGCCGGATCACGATCAAGGCGCCCGCCAGCCCAACGGCAACTGCGGTATAACGCCGAATGCCGACTTGCTCCCCCAGGAACAGGGCGGAAAAGACGGTCAGGATCAAGGGCTGCACGAAGAAGATCGCGATGGCGTTGGCCAGCGGCATGTGCACCAATGCCCCGAACAGCAGGCCGACCGCCGCCCCCATGAGAGCCCCGGCAATGGCCAGGCCCGGCAAGGCATGCCAGGCCAGGCGAAAGGCGCGCCCACGCGTCAGGACCAGCAGGATCCCGGCCAACAGCAGGCTCTGGACGAAGAACCGCAGGAAAGCGATCTGAAAAGGCGACAGTTCAGGCGAGAGCGACTTCGCGATGGCATCGATCCCCGGCACCAGCAGCATGGCCATGGCCATCATCGCCATGCCGCGGCCCGGATCGTTCGTCCGTGCCGATTCTTTTGAGGACAAGGTCATGCGCCGTTGACCACCTTTCCCTGGGCAAAGACATCCCTTCACGCCCTACAGGCGAAGTGGACTGCAATTTCCGTTGTTTATCTTGATTGCGAATGCTCGGGCAAATACCAGATTATCGCCCGAGGATTTGAAGGCTGGAGTCTAGCCCTGCCACCCGGTGGCAAACAACCACATCCAGCAAGAATCCAGAGCACGACAGATCCAATCTCACCCTTGCCCGGCCTGCCCTGAACCACAGTCTTCCAGCGCCTCGCAAAGCTTGCGAGCCAGATCGGCCCGCTTGTAGGGCTTGGCCAGAAGGTGAACCGTCTTGTCCTGGTTATCGCGCCTTGCAAGTTCCTCGCTGTAGCCGGAGGTAAAGAGGACTGGCAGATCGGGACAAAGGCGCTGCGCCGCCTCAGCCAATTCCCGTCCATCCATGCCGTCCGGCATCACGATGTCAGTGAACAGAAGGTCAACACACTGCTGCCGTTGCAAGGCCTCGAGGGCGGCTGGTCCATTTTCGCAGGCCACAACCTGATACCCCAGCATGGAAAGCTGATCAGAGACGTGGCTGCGAACCAACGCGTCATCCTCCACCAACAGGATCTTGCCCGTTCCCTGGCTGCCGGCCTTCTCCTCCACCTTGTCCTCGATTGCACCTTCATCCGCACCGGCACGTGGCAGGTAGAGCGTGACCCTTGTCCCCATACCTGGAGCCGAGTCGATATGAGCATGGCCCTTCGATTGCCGTGCGAAGCCATAAACCATGCTCAGGCCCAGACCACTGCCCTTGCCTACATCCTTGGTGGTGAAGAAGGGCTCCACGGCCTGCTCCAGCGTGCTTTGATCCATGCCAAGCCCGTTGTCGGTAATGGACAGGGCCACATAGTCGCCGGGCTCCAAATCCTCTGCCCACGGGGGAGCCTCTTCCCGCAGATCGATCCCGGACGTTTCAAGAACGATTCGGCCGCCCTCGGGCATGGCGTCCCTGGCATTTAGGCAGATGTTCAAAATGGCGTTTTCCAGTTCCACCGGATCCACCATGGCGGGATAGAGGTCGTCAGACAGAGCCAGTTCGATCTCGATGGTCTCGCCAAGCGTCCGGCGCAGCAGCGTCTCGAATTCTGTCACCAGCGGATTGATGTCCGTCGCCCCCGGCTTCAAGGGTTGCTGACGCGAAAAGGCCAGCAGGTGACTGGTCAACTCGGCCCCGCGATCAGCAGCGCGGGCTGTCATATCGACCAGACTTTTCAGGTTTGCGTCCTCTCCCAGACGCTCCGACAGCAATTCGATATTGCCCAGGATAACCGTCAGGAGATTGTTGAAGTCATGGGCGACGCCTCCAGTCAATTGACCCACGGCATCCAGCCGTTGCGCCTGCCGCAGCTGTGCTTCCAGATGCCGGCGCTCCGTCAGGTCCTGCAGGCTTCCAACCATGCGCGCGGGCTTGCCCTGCTCGTCCGGAATGATGACGCCCTTGTCCAAAACCTCGGCATAGCTTCCGTCGGCGCGCATGAATCGATACTCGCATTGCCAGAGCGATTGCTCCTGCGCCAATACGGAGTTCAATGCAGTCACTACGCGCTCCCGATCTTCGGGATGCAGATGGCTGTCCCAGAAGGAAGCCTCTGTCATGCCAGTCTCCAGTTCATAGCCGAAGACTGAGGAGAGACCATCGTTCCACCAGATTCGGTCCATGTTGAGGTTCCAGTCCCAGATCACGTCGTTTGTCGCCTGGGCGACGGTCAGGAACCGCTGCTCTGCCTCCTTGCGGGCCGTTATGTCCATCAGGCTGACCAGTACGCGACCGGAGGAGGCATCCAATTCAGGCAGGGCCATGCCAAGCAGAACGTGAATCGTGCGACCATCCATCGTCCGCATCTGCATTTCAGTCTGGTAGGTGCGCTTGCCTTCAGCCAGGGCGACAAGAACCTCCGCAAGCCGCACCTTGCTGTCCGGTGTATCGAGGATTTGCGGCAAGGATTGCAGAAGTTGGTGCTTGCCCTCTGCCTTGAAGATCTCCAGCGAGGCCTGATTTACATCCAGCGTGCGAATGAGTTGCAGAGCCTCGTCAACGATCTCTGGCTGCTCTTCCATATAGACCTTGAGATCACCGCTTTCACGCGCCCGCAACTCCGCGGCAATTGGCAGGATGGCGCTCCAATCCTCTTCCCAGATGGAAACCGGAACCAGGTTGAAGAGCGAACGATAGCGCGCCTCGCTTTGCTCCATGCGCTTGTGCTGGCGGGTCCGTTCGATCGCCACGCGCACATATTGGCTGATTCGCCGGATGAGTTCCATTTGGCGGCGATCAGGGGCGCGGACTTCGCCGTAGTAGACGGCGAAGGTTGCCATGGTTTTCCCCTTGGCATCCAGGATCGGGACCGACCAGCAGGCGCGCAGACCACAGGAATCGGCAAGCTCGCGATAGTCCCGCCAAAGCGGATCGCTGCGGATATCACTGACGATCACCGGCTCTCCACGCCAGGCGGCTGTCCCGCAGGAACCTGCATTATCGCCAATCGGTTGGCCGTCCAGGGTCCTGTTGTAATCTTCCGGCAAGCCGGGCGCCGCGCCATGGAGCAGGCGGCCATTCTCCACCAGGAGTACCGAGGAGTGCACCCCTGGCAGCAGACTGTCCACACTCTCGGTAATGCCTTCCAGGACTTCGGACAGAGGCGATGCCGAACTGACCCGGTCCAGAGTCTGCGCCTCCAGGACCCTCAGATTCTCCTCGAGGCGTTCGGTCGTCACGTCGCGGAAGCCCACGACACCTCCGGTGATCTCACCTTCCGCATCGACAATCGGAGCTGCCATATAGGACGCAGGAAAGGAACTGCCGTCCTTCCGGAAGAAGACATCATCCTCGACCTGGCGAACCTGTCCATCCTGAAGGGTATGAAAGATGGGGCAGTCCTCGATGGGGTAAGGCGTGCCATCGGCATGATGATGGTGAAAGTGATCGTGGGCGTGCTGCCCCATCAGCTCACCCTCCTGATAGCCGAACATTCTGGCAGCGGAAGGGTTCTCGAAGATCACCCTGCCTTCGGCATCCACACCGTGAACACCAAAGGGAATCGCCTTCAGCAGGGCCTCGTGCTGTTTTTCGGTCTGCTTCTGGTCATGGATATCCACAGTCGTTCCATGCCAGCGGACAATACGGCCCTCGGCATCGCGCTGGGGCCTGGCGGCCACAAGGTGCCAGCGATAGTTTTGGGAGGCAGCGTGATAGATGCGAAACTCGACCTTGTAGTCGGTTTCTTCCTCCCGCGCTCTGACCCAGACTTGCAAGGTTCGCTCCCGGTCATCGGGATGAAGCATCTCCAGCCATTCACCCGCCGCGGCATCGATTTCCTCGACACCACAGAAATCGTTCAGATAGCGGCTGATGTAGTCCACCACACCATCGGGACGGGCCGACCAGACCATGTGCGGCAAGGCTTCGGCCAGCTCCAGTTGCAGGGGATGCAGCTCCTTCACGCCTTCCTTCTGCTGTTGCCCCTCCAGCAGTTGCCCAGCCAGTTCCCCATAGTGTTGAAGGTCCCTGCCCTCTTCCGGTAACAAGCTTCGCCGTTCGCGGTCGGCCACCCAAAGAAGTCCAACAGGCACACCCTTGTCGGCAATAACGGGAACGGCCGCAAGGAATCGAAGGTCGGAACAGATCTGCCTCACAGGAAACGGCGGCGCAGCATTTGAAGCCTGCAGGTCCTCCACCACCGTCAATCCATCGAGGGCTGCCTGGGCCCAGGCAGCACTATCGAAGGCGCCCGGCGCGAAGCCCCTGGATGCTTCAAGCCGCATGCCCCCCGCGTCCTTCAGCAGGAGCGCCCCGACAGGCGTCGCAAGATGGCGGGTCGCAAGCTGCAGGACCTGGCTACAGCAGGATTCCCTTGGCATGTTCGCCTCACTCCGGCCAAAAAAGGTCCCTGTTCAGCAGGTGGCCATGCTGCGAGCTGAAGAAAACCGGCCCTGCATGGCCTGCGGCATCACACGCATCCTGCCTGTGTCATCCAGTCCTGATTAGCTTATTCATTGAACGTATGCCACAACTTTCGCGCTAAGCAGCACTGTGCCGGCAAAACCATGAAAGGGAGTATGGCCAGGGCATCGGCCAAGGGGGTGCATGGCGACCTGTCAGGCCCTCCTGGAGTCAGCATGCTCCTCTGCTGCATGGGCAACCTGGTTCGCCTGGTGCTCCTGGATCATCCGGCGAAGGCGCTGCATGACTTCCAGGTTACTGTGCTCCATGGATTTCAGGGCGGACAGAGCCGCTTCAAGATCGCCGGCCTGATAGTGTCGCACGGCGGCACGCGCCTGCTCATGGACAAGGCGATGCGGGGCTTCCAGATCGCCGAAATCTCTCAGATTTCCGAAAAGTGCCTGCCCATGCCCCTCGAAGTACCATTGACCCAGCCGACACTCGCTGTCGCTGGGAAAGTCCTCCGCCGTCGCCTGGGACTGTCCCATGAAGACGCGGTAGACCTCCAGCTTCAGTTCCAATTCTTCCAGGTTTGCCAGTTCGATCTCGCTCAGGAGTGCGGCCGTGGACAGCGCCGCACCACTTTCCCGAGAAATCGACAACAGCCGCTGAGTCCGCTCCAGCAGATGATCGGCAGACCCCTCCAGCCCTTCCGTGGAGTCTGCATTGCTGCGCATCCTGCTGTCGGCCCGGCCGGCCTGTTCCTGGATTGCGCGAACCAGGCGTTCGATGTCCAGGGTTGCCTCGCCGGAACGCCCGGCCAGGCTGCGCACCTCCTTCGCCACGACGGCAAAGCCGCGACCCGACTCTCCTGCGCGCGCGGCTTCGATACTCGCATTGAAGGCCAGTAGTTTCGTTTGGCGGGAAACCTCCTCGATCAGGGAAAGGATCGAGCCGACTTCTCCTGCATGCCCGTTCAGGGCGGTGATCTGTTCCGAAGCCACCTGGATCTCGCCGGTGACCTGGGAAATGGACTGAACCATGCGTTCCAGCCCGGCATAGCTTTCCCCGGATTCCCGATAGCTGTCGCGATTGGCACGGCTGTTCTGGATCAGAAGTTCCGAAAGACCGGCAAAGGATTGCCGCAAGGCACTCAGAGATTCGCCGAAACGGGACAGGCTGGTAAAGACGGCGCGATCAATATCCCTTTGCCGCTCCAATTCGGCAATGCGCGCCAACAGGGCTTCACGAGAGGTACTGTGGTCGGCATCATACGCAGCATCCTGCTGCAGCTCAGGCGGCATCTCCGACCTCCTCCCTGGGCACCCGGAAGGTGCTTCCGGAAACCAGTATCTCTGTCAGTTCCTGCAACAAGGCCTCAGCCGTGAAGGGCTTTTCCAGCACGCGTTCCGCGCCGCTGCGCAGGGCCAGTTTTCCGATATCTAGGCCACAGAGCGCACAGCCGCTGGACATGGCGATTACGCGTGTTGACCACTCCAGGCCCAGGATTTCGCGAATCACTTCAATGCCATCACGGTCCGGCATCAGGATGGACGTGATCACGGTCTGGACACTGTTGCTGTGGTAAACTGCCAGAGCCTCCTCTCCACTTCCGGCCTGAAGCACTACGTAGCCCGCACCCTCCAGGGCTACGGCCAGCTCTTGCCGGAAGGTCTTCTCGTTATCGGCCAGCAGCAGTGTTGCCATCATGAATCTCCTGGCCTGTTCCTGCTTGCGGCTCTGCTCCCGAGGATTTCGCAGCAAGCACACCACTTTCCAGTGATGTCGTTTCGTCGTTCGTGTAGTCACTGGCCTCATCATCCGTCAGATGCCGAACCCAATAGAGGCGCTCGTCCTCCAGGCCGCTGCGGAAGCAATGGGTTTCGTTCCCCAGGCCGTGAGGAGCCCTGGGTCGATCCAGCTTGGCGGCCTGTACACGCGCCATGGAGGCTGTCGGTGCCCGCACGACGACATGGTCCCAGATCGTACGCCCCTGCCAACGCGAATCTTCTGGCCAGGTAACCGGATAGATCATCCACATCGGTCTTCTCCTTCTCCTCGGTATGACCCGCCGAGGTACAACTCGATTAATTATGTATATAATATACTTCTTTCTTGCGAGGCACTCTCACGTTCTGCGACAGAGAATCGCAGGCGCGGCAAGCTGCCCCTCGCGGTTCTTTGGCGAGGGGCAGCAAACGATCAAGCCGCGTGGGTACGGACTTCGCGCGCCGCTTCGACCATGTTGGCCAAGGCCGGTCGCACCTCGTCCCAACTGCGGGTCTTCAGGCCGCAATCCGGATTGACCCAGATCTGGCGTGCATCGAGCCGCTCTGAAGCCTTCCTGAGCAGGTCCGTCATCTCCTGAACCTCGGGACAGCGCGGCGCGTGTATGTCATAGACACCGGGCCCGATTTCATTGGGATAGCGAAAGCTCGTGAAGGCTTCCAGCAGCTCCATCTTCGAGCGTGCCGTCTCGATGGAGATCACGTCGGCATCCATGGCCGCAATGGCATCCATGATGTCGTTGAACTCCGAGTAGCACATATGGGTGTGGATCTGCGTCTCATCCGACACGCCCGAGGCGGCAAGCCGGAAGCATTCCACGGCCCAGTCCAGATACGCGCGCCAAGCGGCACGACGGAGCGGGAGACCTTCGCGGACGGCCGGTTCGTCGATCTGGATCGCTCGGATGCCAGCCTGTTCCAGGTCGGCAACTTCGTCCCGCAGGGCCAGGGCAATCTGGCGACAGGTCTCTGCACGTGACTGGTCATCGCGCACAAAGGACCACTGCAGCAAGGTCACCGGACCCGTCAGCATTCCCTTTACAGGCCGGTCGGTCAGAGATTGGGCATAGGCTGTCATCTCGACGGTCATCGGCTGAGGACGGGAAACATCGCCGTAAAGGACCGGCGGCCGCACATAGCGTGTGCCGAAGCTCTGCACCCAGCCGTGACGGGTGAAGGCAAAGCCCGAAAGCTGCTCGCCGAAGTATTGCACCATGTCGTTGCGCTCGAACTCGCCGTGCACCAGCATGTCCAGGCCGATCTCCTCCTGACGGCGCACGGCCGCTTCCATTTCCCGGCGCAGGAAGGCCTGGTAATCGTCGTGGCTCAGGTGTCCCTTGGCATGGGCGGCACGGGCCTTCCGGATATCCGAGGTCTGGGGAAAGGAGCCGATGGTGGTTGTCGGGAAGGCCGGCAGGTTCAGACTCCGCTGCTGGCGTTCACGACGTATCGAGTGCTCGCTGCTGCGCCGCGCCATATCGCGTGTCACGCTTTGAAGCCGGGTTTCCACCGCTGCATCATGGATCTTCGATGAGCTGCGGCGTGCCTTCACCGCTTGCGCCGAAGCCTCCAGAGAGTCAGCGACCGCATCGCGGCCTTCGTTCAGGGCACGGCCGAGAATGGTAACCTCTTCCACCTTCTGCACGGCAAATGCTAGCCAGGACCTGAGATCCGGATCCAACTCCTCTTCCATGTCCAGATCGATGGGAACGTGCAGCAGGGAGCAGGAGGGTGCAATCACCAGCCTGTCCGTGTCACGCGCCTTCACCGCTGGTGCGATGCGATCCAGGATGGTCTCGAGGTCACTTCGCCAGACATTGCGCCCATCGACCACACCCAATGACAGCGTTAGCTCGCTGGGTGCGGCCGCAAGCACCTCGTCCAGCTGCTCCGCTGCACGCACCAGATCCAAATGCAGGCCCGAAACGGGCAGGTCTAGAACCGTTTCCAGGCTTTCGCCCAGACCGCCGAAATAGCTGGTCAGCATGATATCCAGGCCGCCTGAAGCCTCGGCAAGGGCTCCATAGGCCTGCTTCAGGGCATCCTGCGCCTCAGGGCCAAGATCCAGGGCCAGGCAGGGTTCATCGAGCTGGACCCACTGTGCCCCGGCACTGGCCAGGCGCTGCAGGACCTCGGCATAGACCGGCAGCAGACTCGGCAGCAGTGCCAACGGATCGAACTCCGCACCCACAGTCTTTCCAAGCAGCAGATAACTGACCGGTCCCAACAGGACCGGGCGTGTCCGGATGCCCAGGGCCTGTGCCTCGAGGAATTCATCCACTGGCTTGGTGGACGCCAGCGCAAAGGACTGATCTTGCGTGAATTCGGGCACCAGGTAGTGATAGTTGGTGTCGAACCACTTGGTCATTTCCAGGGCTGGCAGGTCGCCTCCGGCACGTCCACGGGTACCGCGCGCCATGGCAAAATAGGTCTCCAGGGAGACAGGGCCCCCATTCCAGCCATAGATATCGGGGATCGCGCCGACCATGACACTGGTGTCCAGGACCTGGTCATAAAGCGAGAAATCGTTGGAGGGAATGATATCCAGCCCGCTCTGCTTCTGGAGTTGCCAGTTGTGCGCACGCAGGCCCTTGGCCTCCTCGATCAACTGCGCTTCCGTCAGGTCTCCACTCCAATAGCTCTCGGTCGCTTTCTTCAATTCACGACCGCTGCCAATACGCGGAAAACCAAGATTTGCTGTGTAAACCATCTCTGGCTCCTTTCATTTTGATCTTGAAAGGAAGATAGCCCCGACAATGCATGACAAAAAATGTATTGTTCTCATGAAACAGTGAACGTATGTCATGTTTCATGATTGACCTGCAGCACCTGGCCATTATCCGCGAAGTCCACCGCAGCGGCCGCCTCACGACCGCGGCCGAACGCTTGTGCCTCAGCCAGTCCGCCGTAAGTCACGCCATGCGCCGCTTCGAGCAGCGTTTTGGTGTGACCGTCTGGCAGAGGGAGGGGCGCAGCATCCGGCTGACCCGCGCGGGCAGTTACCTGCTGGCCTTGGCCGAGCGCATCCTGCCCCAGATCGAGCATGCCGAAATAGCGCTTGAGGACTTTTCATCGGGTCGGGGCGGCGTCCTTCGCATCGGCATGGAATGCCACCCCTGCCATCAGTGGCTCATGCGCGTGGTCAATCCCTATCTGAAGGACTGGCCTGCCGTGGACCTGGATGTCACCAGTGCCTTCCGATTCGGCGGGCTCGGGGCATTGCTGGGACACGAAATCGACCTGCTGATCACGCCGGATCCCATCGAACGGCCGGGCCTGACCTACCTGCCCGTCTTCGACTACGAAATGGTCCTGGCCGTCGCGCCCGGGCATCCGCTGTCCGACAAGGACGTGGCGGCGCCATCGGATCTGAATGGCGAGACATTGATCACCTATCCCGTCACCCCCGAGCGGCTGGATATCTTCACGCGTTTCCTGGTGCCAGCCGGCTGCCTGCCAAGACGCCATCGAACCGTGGAAACCACGGAACTGATGCTGCAGATGGTGGCGACAGGACGTGGTGTCAGCGCGATACCGGACTGGCTGATCCGCGAGATGCCCTGGGGAGAGGGTCTGCACACCCTGCGTCTTGGCCCAGAGGGCATCGACAAGAGCATTCATATCGGATTGCGGGACGAGGACCTGGAGACCCGTTATATACAGGGCTTTGTCGATATAGCCCGCAGGACCACCAACGCGCCGCGCTGAGCCCCAGCCCTCTATGCGACTGCAGCCGCGGCGTAGTCTTCCAGCTGTCGCTGCAGGCTTTTCTTGCGCTCGGGCGAGACAAAGCTGGCCTCGATCCCGTTGCGCGCCAGGGTCAGGATATCCTCGCGGCCAAGATCCAGCGCCTCGCTCACGGCCAGGTAATTCTCGCTGACATAGCCATCGAAGTACGAGGGGTCGTCCGAGTTCATGGTCGCCTTCAGGCCCTGGTCCAGCATGATCTTCAGGGGATGCTGCCTCAGGTCATCCACAACGCAGAGCTTGTAGTTGCTCAAAGGACAGACAGTCAGCGCCATCCCGCTGGCGGCCAGGCGTTCGACCAGCGCGTCGTCCTCCAGGGCACGGTTGCCATGATCGAGCCGGTCCACCTGCAACAGGTCCAACGCCTCGCGCACATACTCCGGCGGGCCTTCCTCGCCGGCATGGGCCACAGCCACGCGGAAACCCTGCTTCCGGGCCTCGGCAAACACCCGCTGGAACTTCGAGGGGGGATTGCCTTGCTCGCCGCTGTCGAGCCCGATTCCCAGGATCCGGTCCTTGTAGGGCAGGCTTTCGCGCAGCGTGGCAAAGGCGGCCTCCTCGTCCAGGTGACGCAGGAAACACATGATCAGCTGCGAGGTGATGCCCCAGCGTTCTTCGGCCGCGTCCATGGCTCGCGTGATTCCCTTGATCACGGTCTCGAACGGCACATCCCGGTCGGTATGGGCCTGCGGGTCGAAGAAGATCTCGGCATGGGCCACGTTCTGCTCCGCAGCCCGTTCCAGATAAGCCAGCGTCAGGTCATGGAAATCCGCTTCGGTCTTCAGGACCGACATGCCGGCGTAGTAAAGATCCAGGAAATCCTGCAGATTCTCGAAGCGCGCCCCGCGCCGGAACGCCGCTTCGATTTCCTCGACACTGCCATAGGAAAGCTCAACGCCGTTGCGCTGCGCCAGGTCGAACATCATCTGTGGCTCCAGGCTGCCTTCGATATGAAGATGCAGCTCGACCTTGGGCATTGCCTTGATGAATTCCTGCAGACTGCTCATGACCTTCCCACCCTGCTGTCGCAAAAGAGGGCAAGATAGAACAGCGCCACGAAGCCGCTCAACCGCAAACCCGCCTGCTTTCGCTCGAGAAAGCCCCTTGCACAGCCGCGCGCAGCGCGGCAAGACTGCACCGGACGACGGAAACCAGAAGTACGGAAGGACCTCCGCGTGAACGATACGGAAAGCCCCGAAAAGAAACCCGTTACCGAGATCGTCGGGCGTTTCGCCAAGCGCAAGAATTTTGCCCGGGCTGTTGAAACACTGCAGGAGGCCGGATTCGAACATGCGGATCTATCGGTACTGGATTCCCATCAGTCCATAGATTCGGCTCTCGAGGACGAAGAGACCCCCTGGCATGAACGCCTCTCCAGCCTGGTCGGCGAGACGAAGTATGTAGGCCCCTTGACCGCGGCCGGATTCATCGCCGTTGCCACGGGTCCTCTGGGCGCGGCCATCGCCACGGCCGTCGGCGCTGGCGTGGCCGGCATGGCCGCCAAGGAATTCCTGGAACAGGTGGAGGCCACGCCGCGCACCGAGGAGTTCGCCCGGGCCCTGGAACAGGGCGCGGTGCTGCTGTGGGTCTATGCCGAAACCAATGAACGACAGAAAACAGCCAGAGAGATTCTGACAGCCAACGGTGCCGAAGACGTGCACCTGCACACCCGCAGCTGACAAGCGTACAAGCAAGGAAAGGGCGCAGGGAATGACCGTCATCCTTACGGGATGTGCCGGTTTCATCGGCAACGCCGTAGCACTGGATCTGGTGGGCCGGGGCTATCAGGTTCTGGGCATCGACAACCTGAACGACTACTACACGCCGCAACTGAAGCGTGACCGCCTGGCCCGTCTGGACGGCTATCCCGGCTTCACCTTCCTGGAGGCCGATGTCTCGGACCGAACGGCCATGCTGGACCTGCTCGACAGCCACGCCGACACCCGCTGGCTCGTGCACCTGGCCGCACAGGCCGGTGTCCGTTATTCGCTGGAAAACCCCTACGCCTATGCCCAGTCCAACCTGATGGGCCAGGTGGTGATGCAGGAACTGGCCCGTCATCTGCCGAAACTGGAACATTTCGTCTTCGCCAGCTCCTCGTCGGTCTATGGCCTTGATGCCACGCTGCCCTTTTCCGAGGACCAGGCGGCCGACCGTCCGGTTTCGCTCTATGCAGCGACCAAGCGTTCGGATGAACTGATGGCGCACAGCTATGCCCATCTCTATCGCATACCCAGCACGGGCCTGCGCTTCTTCACGGTCTATGGCCCCTGGGGCCGGCCCGACATGGCGCCCTGGCTGTTCACCGATGCCGTGCTGCGCGGCCAGCCGATCAAGCTGTTCAACAACGGTCAGGCCCGGCGGGATTTCACCTACATCGACGACATCGTGGCCGGCGTGACAGCTGCGATGACGCGCCCACCGGCCGATGGTGGCGCCAAGGCGCCGCCCTATGCCCTCTACAACCTGGGCAACAATCAGCCGACAGAGTTGATGGATTTCATCTCCGAGATCGAACGCATCACGGGCGGGAAAGCCCAGTTGGATCCCCAGCCGGCCCAACCCGGCGACATGGAAGCCACCTTCGCCGACATCACGGCTGCGCGACGCGACCTCGGTTTTGCGCCCCGAACGAACCTGTCCAAGGGCCTGGAACGGCTTACGGCCTGGTTCCGGGAGTACTACGGGCTGTAACCGTCATGCCCCAGCCCGTCCGGGCCAGGCCTGGCTGAAGGCCACGGCCTGCCGGAAGCGCTCCATCAGATAAGCGCGCGGCGCTGTGGGTCCAATCACACTTCCGACCGATTGATAGCTGACGGGCTGGCCGGCCGCTTCGGCCGCCAGTTGAAGGGTCCCCAGTGCTGTCAGTTCCGTGCTGGCGGCCTGCACGATATCGCGCTCCAGAAGGTCGGCCAGGAACTGCCTGAAGCAGGGATTCTTGGCCATCCCTCCGTCAATGGACAGCGCATCCGAAATGGCCAGACGCGCCTGCATGGCGCCCAGCACCTCGCCCGCACGGCAGGCCACGCCTTCCAGGACGGCTCTGGCCATGTCCAGCCCACTGGTTTCCAGGGAAAGGCCGGCCCAGAGACCGCGTGCACCGCGATCCCAGTGCGGACAGGCCAGGCCGGCAAGCGCCGGCACGAAAACCACCCCGCTCTCCAGGACCGGAGGCCCCTCGAAGGCATTCAACTCCTCGACAGTTCGGAAAAGGCCCAGATCGCGGGCCCAGTTGACGGCCGCACTGGCACAGTAGATTCCGCCATCCAGCGCATAGACCGGAGCTTCGCCCGCCTTCTGCCAGGCAACAGTGGGCAGCAGACCCTCCTCGGGCGCCCGGAAGATCTCCGAACCGGTCACCATAAGCGCGAAGGCCCCGGTGCCAAAAGTTACCTTGGCATGTCCAGCCTGTCGGCATCCATGCCCATAGAGTGCGGCCTGCTGGTCGACGATGCTGGCGGTTACCGGCACTGCCCCCTGTTCGGTCTCGATGACACCGAAATCCCCGGTCGTGGGGACGATCCGGGGCAGGCAGTCCATGGGGACACCAAAAAGCCGGCAGAGTTCTTCATCCCATGTCCCCGTTGTCAGGTTCATCAGCGAAGTCCGCGAGGCCGTCGTGATGTCGGTGACGAACCTGCCGGTCAGGCGGTCCAGGAAAAAGGCGTCCGTGGTGCCCAGGCGCAGGCGGCCTTGCTGATGGAGGCTGCGCGCTTCGGGGATGTTCTCCAGGATCCAGGCCAGTTTCGAGGCCGAGAAATAGGAATCCAGCGGCAGGCCCGCGCGCTCCAGTGTGACGCTTTCCGCACCCTCCGCCTCCAGCCAGTCGATCCGCTCCTGGGTGCGATTATCCTGCCAGACGATGACCGGGGAAACGGCCTTCTTGCTTTCGGAATCCCAGGCCAGGCAGCTTTCGCCCTGGTTGTCGATGCCGATGGCCGAACAGGCGCCGGCCGCTTCGATGCAATGACGCAGGGAAGCGATTAATTCCTCCGGATCGTGCTCTACCCAGCCGGCCCGCGGATAGAACTGCCGGTGTTCGCGGGCGGCCAGAATCCTTGGCTGGCCGCCATCGTCCATGACAACAGCCCGTGTGCTCGTGGTGCCCTGGTCGAGTGCGAGAACGCTCACAGTCCCTCCTCCTCTTCGAAGACGACCTCCACGGGATGATCCGGCGCGGCATTCTTCAGGACATCCAGTGGCAGGAGGATCCGTCGCTCAGGCAAGGCCGAGAGGCGCCGCCCCCACAGGATGCGGCCGGCCGAACGTATTAACAGGCTGCCGCGCGCAGGCCGGGCCACGCGAAGCTGGATGCTCTCGAGCGCCGCCTCCTCGAGCGGCAGGGTCACCCTCTGCGGTACCAGATAGCGAATGGCATCGCCCTGGATCTGAAGTTCCAATGTCACTTCCCGGGCACGCGGAGCCTCCAGGTCACGGGCTAAGCTCTGGGCCACGCGCAGGCCTTCCTTCCAGCTCCAGCCCGCCGTTTCGACGGGGCGCAGCAGGTTCCCGGCAACAAAGACATTCGGATCCGAACTGCGCCCGTCCTGGTCCACGCGCGGCCCTCCTGTGCCGAGGTCCAGTTCCAGATGCCCCATGCGTGCCAGGGTGGCTTCTGGCGTGAAGCGGCCGGTCATGAGAACGCCGTCGCAGGCCAGCTCCCATCGCCGTCCCTTCCTGTCGCGCAGCTGCACGGCCTCCACCTGCTCGCGGCCAATGATCCTTTCGATCTCGCATCCCAGATGTACGGGTACGCCCAGCAGTTTCGGCAAGCCTTGAGCAAAGCTGCGCGCCGTCACGCGCTCATTGGGCTCGATCATGGCCTGGGGGGCTATGCCGGCATGACGACAGGTCATCAGGGCTGAAAAGGACACCAGTTCGCTGCCCAGGATGACCGGTCGCGCGAAGGGCTTCATCTTCTCCAGGTAGACCAGGGACTGCAGGGCCCCTGTTGGCAGGACACCTTGCGGACGCTGGCCGCCGATCAGCCGTGCGGCCCGGCTGGTTTCCCGAACTCCGGTACAGAGCAGGATCCGCCTGGCCTGCAGTTCTCCCGTCCCTTCTGGAGTGATAAGCGACAGGATTCCACCCGGCTGTATGTCCGTTACGGTAACGCCGGTCTGTATCTCTGCCCCCGCCTGTTCGGCACGCGCGACCAGGCGCCCGGCATAGTCGGGGCCTCGCAGGACCTTGTGAAACTCACGCATACCGAAGGGATAATGACCGCAGTGACGCGGAATACCGCCGGCTGCCGGCTCGCGATCCAGGACCACAACACGCGGAACGCCATGCCGTTTCAGCTCCGTGGCCGCCGCCAAGCCAGCCGGGCCGCCACCGACAACAGCAACATCGCATGCGTCGGGCAGGTTTGGGGCCTCAGGCATCCTCATCCTCACCCTCTGCCGCGCGCACGGCCAAGGGGCTATCGAAGGCCCCTTCGGTGATCCGAGCCAGGGCGCCCGTGCAGTAGAATCCCTGGCAACGCCCCATGGTGACACGGGTTCGCCGCTTCAGGCCGGACAGGCTGCGCGGGGGCAAGGGCCCCTGCAGGACCCGTTCGATCTCGGCCCGGGTCACCAGTTCGCAATGGCAGACAATACCGCCGTTTCCAGCTTCCTCCCATGCGCGGGGGTCATACTCGGATAAACGAGATGGCACCTCAGGCACCCTTGGCTGTCGTGGGGCTGTAAAGCGAGGACCAAAGCCCTGATGCAGGCCAAGGACATGCCGTGCAATCCCTAATGCCGCGCTGAGCCCGGTCGAACGTATGCCGCCAACCGAGACATAATTGCGTTCCGGATACGCCTGGATGCGATAGTCCTTCTGTTCGCTGGCCGGACGCAGGCCGGCATAGGACGCCGTAACGGGAATCTCGGCCAGACCGGGCACGATCTCGGCCGCCTTGCCCTGCAGGCTCTTCAGCGTCGCGGCGTCCGTGGAGCTGTCGCAGCGGCTCTCCTGATCCTCGGCCGTAGGACCAACCAGCACGTTTCCAAAGACCGTTCGGCAAACCACGATTCCCTTGGTCTTCTCGGTCGGGACCGGCAAGATGATCGATGAAACCAGTTGCGCCGCTGCCTTGTCGAAAACCAGGAACTGTCCCTTGCGCGGCTTTATGGAGAAGCCCGTCTCGCCCAGCAGGCGCTGATCCAGTAGATCGCCAAAGAGCCCGGCACAGTTTATCACGCTGTGGGCGCGCAAGACCTCCGTGCTGGTCTCAAGCAGCCAGCTGCTGCCATCAAACTGACCACCGGTCACTTCGCAAGCACGCCGCACTTCAGCCCCGTTGGCGAGCGCCTGGAGAAGATAGGCGTGCGGGGTGCTCCAGGGGTCCATCAGGGCTTCGCGCGGCACCCGGAACCCCCCCTTCACCTTGCCGGACAGGCTGGGTTCGGCCGCGCGTATTTCTGCGGCTGAAAGCGGGACAATGTCATCCACGCCATTCGCACGCGCCTGGTCCATCAACTCCTCCAGGCGCGCCACCTCTTCCTCGCTCCAGGCCGCCACGATGGCACTGCACTGCAGCAGCGGCAGACCCAGGCTTTCGCGTATCTCGAGGAATTCGGCATGCCCCTCGGCAATGCAGCGCTGTTCCAGCGAACTTGGCGGTGCATCGAAGCCTGTGTGCAGGATGGCACTGTTGCCCTTGCTGGCCCCGTCAAGGATATCCACAGCCTTTTCCAGCAGGACCACACGCGCCCCCTCCAGGGTGAAGCGGCGTGCCATGGCGCAGCCCACAACACCGCCGCCCACAATGGCAACGTCATAGCGCTCGGGAAGGGACGCATCTGCCTGCGACAAGAATCGAAACCTTTCGCATGGACGGCACCCACTGCGGGCAGAAGGCGCATATCTGTCGAATTTTAGGGTTGTGCTGATCAGAACCAATTCGTAACGTAGCCCATATTGACCTTTCGGTCAATTAGCAGGCAAACAATTGTTATTATAAATACAATAATATCAGTAAGTTGAACAGGTGACTGTTGATTCGGTCAATGAAATCAGGATTTCACATACAGAGTCCGGACAGCAGGCTGGCTGGGCGATGAAGGCGTCTCGTGTTCGCCGGACGCAAAACCAGTCGCCACAGTTGCGGCAATCCAGGATTGCCGAGCTCGTTCGCGAGAAAGGTCAAGTCAGCGTCGAAAGCCTTGCAGAGAGCTTCAACGCCTCGCAGGAAACGATCCGGCGCGACCTGAGTGCCCTGGCGGAAAGCGGTCTGATACAGAAAGTGCATGGCGGCGCGAAACTGCCCCGCAAGCGCCGGGAAGATCCTTTCGACCAGCGCATGGACCACCAGAGCGCCGCCAAGCATGTCATGGCCCAAAAGCTGGCTGAACGGATATCACCAGGCGAAACCCTTTTCCTCAATACCGGTACCACTACAGTGATCGCCGCACAGGCACTGTCCCGCATCGAACGCCTGACCATTATCACGAACTCCCATCGCATAGCCGGGATCCTGTCGTCACAGGCGCCGCACAGCGAGATTTTCCTGCTGGGCGGGCGCTACGATGCCGACAACGGGGAAACACTGGGCCCCATGACCCTGCAGAGTATCCGTGACTTTCACGCTGACCATGCAGTCCTGACAGTCGCTGCTGTCGATGCCAAACAGGGCGCAATGGATGCCAACTTCGAGGAAGCACAGGTCTCACGCAGCATGATCGAGCAATCAGACAGCGTCTTCATCCTTGCGGATTCCTCGAAACTCGACCGTCGAGCGGCCTTCGCTGTCTGCCCGCTCGAAACCATCGACTGCCTGCTGGCGGAACGCCTGCCCGATGGCGCGCTCAAGGCCAGCCTGGAAAGATTAGGTGTGGCATTTTAATGGCTAGCTCTGCTATCAGGCTCTACCCTTTCAACCCGCTGAAGGTTCGCTCGCGCTTCAGAACAGGGGGCAATGACAAAGGAGGACGCAGCAACCATGCCGCGGCCAATACGGCTTTACGTTAAGACAGTGGACTGGGTTTCGCACAAGGTCGGACTCATCGCCATGTACCTGATCTTCCTGATGATCCTGGTCCTGCTCACCGATGCGATCTCGCGCAACATCATCAACATGAACATCCACTGGGCCATTGAGATGGCCCAGTTCACGCTGGCCGCCTATTACATCGTGGGCGGTGCGCATTCTCTGCAGTTGGGCACCCATGTGCGCATGGACCTGATCTACGGTCAGCTCTCGCTCAAGGGCAAGGCCTGGGTGGATGTGCTGACCAGCGGCTTCATGCTGTTCTACCTGGCCATCCTGCTGTTCGGATCGATCTCCAGCACGATCTACGCGATCGAGACCGACCAGCGGAACTTCTCCATGTGGAACCCCTCGATGATTCCCATCAAGGTCATCATGGTCTTTGGTATCGTCCTGATGCTGCTGCAGGTCATTTCCACCTTCTTCAAGGATCTGGCCGCCACCCGCGGGCGCACGATTGATGGCGACCCGATCACCGAGAGCAGCGAGGAGCCGGTCGTATGAGTTATGAAATGATCGCGATCACAATGTTCGCGACCATGCTGGTCATGCTGCTCACCGGCCAGCGGGTCTTTGCCGCTATCGGTGCGGTTGCTGCCGGTGCGGCCTTGCTGCTGTATGGCACCGGCTCCATGGAAATGCCCTTCAACGCAGCCTTCCAACTGTTCAACTGGTATCCGCTGCTGACCCTGCCCCTGTTCATCTACATGGGCTACATCATGTCCGAGACGGGGATCGCGGACGACCTCTACCGCATGTTCCATGTCTGGTTCGGGCGTGTGCGCGGTGGCCTGGCGATTGGTACCATCGGCCTGATGGTGGTGATCTCGGCCATGAACGGACTCAGCGTTGCCGGCATGGCCATCGGCGCCACCATTGCCCTGCCCGAGTTGCTGAAGCGCGGCTATGACAAGCGCATGGTCACGGGGGTTGTCCAGGCCGGCAGTTCGCTTGGCATCCTGGTGCCGCCCAGTGTCGTCCTGGTGCTCTATGGCATGATCGCGCGCCAGCCCGTCAGCCAGCTCTGGTTGGCCGGTGCCGTACCCGGCCTGATGATGGCCGCCATGTTCATCATCTACATTGCCGTACGCTGTCGCCTGCAACCGCATCTGGCACCCATCCTGCCCAAGGAAGAGCTGGATATCCCCCTGCGCGATAAGCTGAAGCTGCTGCGCGCCGGCGTTACGCCCTTCCTGATCTTCTTCTTCATGACCGGGCTCTTTGTCATGGGCTATACCAGCCTCGTGGAGAGCTCGGCCGTGGGCGCGACAGCGGCAACCATTGCAGCGCTGGTGCGGCGACGCCTGACCTTCCGCATCCTGCACGAAACGGTAAAGAAGACCTTGGGCATCTCCTGCATGTTCCTCTGGATCATCCTGGCAGCCCTGGCCTTCGGCTCCATCTTCGACGGCATCGGTGCATCACGGGCCATTGAGACGCTGTTCATCACCAATTGGGAACTTTCGCCCCTGGAAGTCCTGATCATGATGCAGCTCTCCTACCTCATCCTGGGCATGTTCCTGGATGACACGGCGATGCTGGTGATTGTGGCACCGCTCTATGTGCCCCTGATCGTGTCCCTGGGCTACAACCCGATCTGGTACGGTGTGCTCTACACCATCACCTGCCAGATCGCTTACATGACGCCGCCATTCGGCTACAATCTGTTCCTCATGCGGTCGATGGCACCGCCCGAGGTATCACTCTGGGACATTTATCGATCCATCGTCCCCTTTGTTCTGGTGATGACGTTGGCATTGATACTTGTGATCGCCTTCCCGGAAATCGCGCTCTGGCTACCGGGGCAGTTTTCCAACTAAGGCGGTTTGTAAAACGAAAAAGAGAGAGGAGAACAGGACCCATGAAAAAGACCAAGCAGTCCAAGACCGACGCGACGCAAGTCCAGTCGGGCCGGCGCAATTTCATCAAGAATGCCGGCCTGGGCGGTGCGGCTGTGGCCGCATCCTCGTTTGCCGCACCGGCTGTTCTGTCGCAGAATGGACCGATCCGCTGGCGCCTGCAGACCTATTCGGGTGCCCCGCTGGGCGCCCACGTGATCAAGCCGCAGATCGAAGCCTTCAACGCGGCGGCCAACGGCGAAATGGAGATCGAACTCTACTACGCCGACCAGCTGGTTCCGACCAGCGAACTCTTCCGTTCGCTGCAGAACGGCACCATCGACGCTGTGCAGTCCGACGACGCCACCATGGCCTCGCCGGTGGACGTTTCCGTCTTCGGCGGATACTTCCCCTTCTCCACCCGCTACAGCCTGGACCTGCCGGTCCTGTTTGACCGCTACGGCCTGAACGAGATCTGGGCCGAAGCCTATGGCGAGGTGGACGGTGTCGAGTGGCTGAGCGCCGGCGCTTGGGATCCCCTGCACATCTTCACCAAGGAGCCGATCAACTCCCTGGCCGATATGGAAGGCAAGCGCGTCTTCGGCGTACCGACCGCCGGCAAGTTCCTCTCTCGCTACGGCCTGGTTCCGGTGACCGTCCCCTGGGATGACGTGGAAGTTGCCCTGCAGACAGGCGAGTTGGACGGCGTGGCCTGGTGCGGCTTTACCGAGGCCTACGAAGTCGGCTGGGCCGATATCTGCAACTACGCGCTGAGCAACAACGTCACCGGCGCCTGGTGCGGCTCCTACTTCGCCAACAGCGACAGCTGGGCCAAGGTACCGGATCACCTGAAACAGCTCTTCAAGTCCACCATCGACCAGTCGCACTACTACCGCCAGGTCTGGTACTGGGGCGGCGAAGCCGACCTGCGCGTGAACGGCGAGAAGCTCGAGCTGACCACCATCCCGGCCGAGGAATGGGACCAGGTGGTCAAGGACGCCGAGGAATTCTGGGAAGAGATCGCCGAGACCAGCGATCGCACACGCCGTGTGGTCGATACCTTCCGCGAATACAACGCGCTGATGGAAAAGGCGGGCATTCCCTACCGCTACTCCTGATCCTGATTCAATCTGGATCGAATACCAGACAGAACAGATAACCTTGAACGCCGCTCCGTAAATCGGAGCGGCGTTCAATCTTTTTGTGACTCCACAAACAGATCTATTCCGAGATATTTCAGTTCATTTTTTCTGAATTTTATGCCAATTGCGCGATTGCAATTTATGAAGAATAATATTTCGCCAGCAAAACAATCACAAAAACAGTTAATGGGGGCTTCCATATGTCAGGGAACGCGAAAGTATCCTACGTTCTTACGATAGCCGTTCCAATGCTGTTTCTGGGGGGATGTGTACCGGACTATTATGCAGGTGCACCCTATTACGGTTACGGGGCGACGCCCATGACCGGTTATGGCTACGGCAGCTACGGCTATGGCAGCAGTGTCGTCGGTATGGCGGCCGGCGCCATGGCTGTAGGCATGGCGGCGGAGATGGCAGAAGCCGATGCGGCCGCTGCTACTCCAACTCAGGATACCCGGCTTGCCCTGCGCCCATCTTTACCGGATTCGCAAAACGCACAGGTTGAAAAGAAGCTTTCCGAGCGGCTCAATGCCTTTAGAGGGAGCCCCGGCTATTTCCTGAATGCTGATGCAGGGACGAATTGCGTACTTGATGAAGATATCAAGTGGCAAATCAGCGAACAGATGAGCGAGACGGAATACAACCGCATCGTTGGCAGCAGTTTCCGGGACTCCGGCATGGATTTTCGCGTGGAATCGATTGATGCAAGCCTGTTGGATGGGACCTGCGCGAACAATGTACCGGAAGGCCCCTTCACGGCAAAAAGCCGTATCGTCTGGAGCTTCACAAACTCCGGGATGACCACACGGATGATCGTCAATCGTCATGTGGAAGGCACGATAAAGAATGGCGATCTCAATGGTGAGCTGATCATGACGGCGCGACAAGACAGTACGGAATCAGAAGAAAATGGGCCGGCTACAAGCGTTAATGGCTTTATTGGCTATTTCCAGGATGGAGAGGCCGTTGGAACGGGAATCTTCATCCAGGATGCTCAAATCAGCCGCAGCACCATCGTGCGAGAACAACTTGGAGACAACCGACGGCAGGATACAATGTATTTTGGCGACCAACTGCACCAGGAGACCTTCTACAAGAACGGACTGAAACATGGCTGGATGATCACCCATCCAATTATGATGTATGGAACCACATCTGAGGGAAGCCGTGCTTGCTATCAAAACGGGACAGAAGCACCGGATACGGCATGTGGCACCCCACCAACTACATGATGGAAACTTCAGCCTGAAAAATCAGCCTGGGCAAGTTGACTTGAGACCAATTAATCCTGTTCTGGCTGCTCGCTGGGCTTGTCCAAAACCCCCCGCACCTTGCGGGCCAGATCGGCCATGCGGAAGGGCTTGCTCAGGAGTTGCACGCCAGGATCCAGGCGACCATGGTGTACGATGGCATTCTCGGTGTAGCCCGACATGAACAAGACTTTCAAGCCCGGGGCACGTTTGACGGCTTCGTCCGCCACTTGTTTTCCGGTCATGCCACCCGGCAGCATGACGTCCGTCAACAGCAGGTCAAAACGCTCCCCGGCATCGAAATAGGTCAGGGCCGCAGCGCCATTCGCACATTCGGTAACATCATACCCCAAGTTTAGCAGGCTGGTGACCGTATGTCGGCGAACCAGTTCATCGTCTTCCACCACCAGTATGTGCTCGGTCCCGGACTGGAGCGGCGAGGAAGCGGCAGGCGCCTCCCGGACATCCGTATCTTCCTCGGCGCGTGGAATATATAGGCGGATTGCACTCCCTGCATCCGGCTCGCTGTAGATACGCACCTGTCCACCGGTCTGGCGCGCGAAGCCGTAGACCATCGAAAGACCAAGTCCGGAGCCCTTGCCCTTCTGCTTGGTCGTGAAAAAGGGCTCGAAGGCTTTTTGTTGCACATCCAGAGACATGCCCCGGCCGGTATCGGACACGGCCAGCATCACATACTGTCCCGGTTGCAACTCATTATCGGCTGCATAACTGTCATCCACGGCGATATTGGCCGTCTCGATGGTCAGGCGTCCCCCCTCCGGCATGGCATCACGTGCATTGATCGCCAGGTTCAGAACAGCATTTTCCAGCTCGTTCGGATCCACCACGGCTTTCCACAGGCCGCTGCCGCGCACCAACTCGATGTCGATCTCCTCGCCCAGCGTGCGCCGCAGCATCTCGCCCATCCCGGTCACCAACTGGTTCAGGTCCGTCGGACGCGGATCCAGCGGCTGGCGCCGTGCAAAGGCCAGCAATCGATGAGTCAGTTCCGAAGCCCGTTCGCCAGCCTTCAGGATCGTTTCTGCCCGCAGGCGCGGTCCCTCGTCGGCATCCGAGAGCTCTTCCACCAGGACATCGCTGTTGCCCAGGATGACGGTCAGCAGGTTGTTGAAGTCATGGGCGATGCCCCCCGTCAACTGGCCGATGGCATCCATCTTCTGGGCCTGGCGCAGGCGCTCTTCCGTTTCGACCTGCTGTGTGATGTCACGCAGATAGGTCGTCAGGCCCTTGGCGTGCGGATAGGCACGGATGGCAAACCAGGACCCCATGGCCGGATAGTAGAAGTTGAAACTGACAGCTGTCTGTTCCTCAACTGCTCGGTGGTATTCGTGATCGAGATCCGTGCCAATGACATCCGGAAATTCTTCCCAGAGGACCTTGCCCTGGTAATAGTCCTGCGACTGTCCCAACAGGATCTCACACTGCCTGTTCAGGTAGACGAAACGCCAGTCGTGGTCGAAGGCTTGCACCGCATCCGAGATCGAGTTGAAGATGGTCTCCACCTCTTCCCGGGCGGTATTGGCTTCGGCCAGAGCCTCATCCCGGGCCTGCAGGGACAGCAGGTTCTCCAGGGCTGCACCCGTAATGCTGGCCAACTGCTTCATCTCGTTCAGGTCATCTTCGGTGAACTCTCCAGTCGCCTTGTCGGACAAATGGATCAGGCCCAGGTTGCTGCCGTCCTGGGCCAGGATCGGAACGGCAAGCCAGCCCCGCATGGGCGGATGCTTGTCCTTGGAATAGCCGAATCCCTTCCAGTCGGGATGGGCCTCCAGTTCCTTCTGGGTCAGCATCATCGCCTGGTTGTTCTCACAGACCAGATGATAGATGCCCGAGCCGTCGGAGGGCTCATCGTAGTCCCGCCAGGCGGCGTACTTGTCCGAAAGGGTGACGGCCATCTCGGCCTGGGCATAGGTCGTATCCCGGGTCAGGCTTGCCAGGGCCTGATGTGCCGATGTCAGGCGGCTGGCAACGTCGGTCACATGCTGCAGCAGTCCCTTGACGTCGCCGTACTGTCCCAGGGCCGCCGATTCCTGGGCCAGCACCCTCAGGCGTTCCGAACGATCGGCCTCCCACTGCTGCCGGCGCACCAGGTTTCGCCAGAACAGGGCAGAGACAGCGATGAAGAGCCCCATCCCAAGAAGCGCGAGCAGGCCGGTGAAGACCATGTGATCGTACCAGGGGGCCAGAACCTCATCGCGTCCGAGCCCGACGTAGACAAGCGCACGTTCCTCTCCGGTTGGCTCATGAATCACCTGCCTGAAGGCCGTATAGCGCAGAATGTCCTCGCCGGGCCAGAGACGCTCGAACCGGCCGCTTTCCGCCTTGGACAACACTTCGCGGTACAGGTCACTCTCGCTTAGATCCGTACCGACCGTCTCTTCGTCGAAGGGACTGCGTAGTATGATCCGACCGTGCGCATTCATCAGTCCGACAACGCCTTCATCCCCGATGCGCAACGCGTTATAGAATCCCAAAAGATAATCCAGGGAGACTGCAGCCGCGACAACGCCTGCCAGGGAACCATCGGAGGTCCGTATGGGCCGCGATACATTGGTCAGCCACTGGTTGGCCGCATGTCCGACCTCTCCCTTGCGAGGTGGAGCAATGAACAATCCGCTGCCCGGGTTGTCATGGTGATGTTTGAATACTGGGTATTCGGACAGATCCGCTGCACCTGGATCGGGAGACCTTGAACTCCCAACAGCGCGTCCCTCGCCATCCAGGACAAAATAGGCCAGGCTGACAGACGAGGCCTGCTGGCGGTTGACCAGGAGTTCATGCAGGTTTTCGGGCCAATCTTCCCCATCACGCCACGCCCCGCTTATGGCCGCGTCGATGGTTGTCAGTGCCAGGTCGATGCCATTGAGAGTTTGGGAGGTTTGTTCCGCCAGTGCATCACTGAGATTCTCTGCGTCACGAAAGGCCACTTCTATGATGCCGTCATGTTCTTCTATGGCCTGCAGAGCCAACAGGGCGGATAGAATCAGGGCGACCAGAATGTTGGCAAGTATGATCGCCCGCTTCATACCGCTCCCCCAATTCCTAACAGAGGCAATTTCTCGCACAATCCACTACTGGCAAGTGCATACGTGGAAACCTCCACCCTAATTCAACTCAGACGGCAGGAGCAACTCGAAATAGCAACCAAAAAACGACTGCAAATCAATCTGCAAGGCTATTTCAGTCCGATGAGCAAAAACCCTGCACGACCGGCAATCCCAATCCATGTGCCAAGGCCATGTCCTCGGTAGTGAATTCGCTCCTCAAGACAGACGACAGCAGGCCGCACACTGCAACCAACCAGAGTAGAGTTTGAGGTATGTCTGCTGGCGTATCCGTCCGGCCCCTTCACAGGTATCCCCGGGACAGATTGCAGTCCTTTGCCGCTGAGTGCGGGTCAGCCCCATCCGTCCGGGTGGAGATGTTCGGGAACAAAGTCATCGGGCAGCAGTGTCCTGCCCCCGGCCGGTCATAGCCGATGACGGTAAAGCGTAGCTTCCAGGCCCGGCTGGACCCTGCTCCAGGCCGATGGCTCATTGCGTGCGAGACGAGCACACTGTTCTTTTGACGCCAGCCTGATACCTGAAGCCTGGACCGCTTGGCTCGTGGACCGTCCGTTCGGATTTCGGCCTGGGCATCTTCCATCAGGTATCTCACCTGTTCTGGCGATTTTGAACATACCCTAGAAAATCATCCACGGGCAGGGGACGTGAAAAATAGAAGCCCTGCACCAGGTCAAACCCCAGTTCGCGCAGGGTTTCCAGGTCGGCGGCACCCTCAACGCCTTCGCCTACGACCTCGGCTTCGAAATCATGGCCTAGCTGAACGGCAGCTTGACAAATGCTCCGCAACTGCCGGTCACTGGCACAACCTTTGACCACGGTGCGTTCCAGCTTCAATTCAGAGAAGGGAATATGGCGCAAACGCTCGAAGGTGGAGTAGCCGCTGCCAAAATCATCGATTGAAACGGCGAAGCCGTGTAGCACGGCGCGCGTGGCGAATTCCTGGGCCGCCTCAGTATCCTCAATCACGTCACTTTCTGTGATCTCCAAGGTCAGTCGTGCCGGCGATTCGGCACGATCGCGAATGCCTTTCAACTGGTCCAACAAGGCGGGATGGTGCAGTGTCCGGCCCGCCAGATTGATCGAAAGACGGGGCTCAGGCAGCAGGCCTTCGAGGCGACGCCCCATGGCAAAAGCATCCTCCACCGCCTGCATCGTCAGGGCATGCAAAGCATCCGTCCCCGCCCCCGGCAGGAAGGCCGCCGGCGACAGGATGCCCCGTTCCGGATGACGAATGCGCGCCAAGCCTTCCGCTCCGATCACCTCAAGATGCTTGAGCTCGATCTTGGGCTGATACCAGAACTCCAGCCATTTCTCGCGCAATGCCTGCTGCAGAAGCGTGGGGTCATCGCTTGATATCTCTTCATCCTCATCGCCAACTGCCGGTGCTGACTTGCTGAAAAGCAGGTCGCGCAGATCCTTCTGCCGGAAGGGCTTGCGCAAGACACCGCCTATCGTGATGCCACTGCGCTGGCCGATGCGACGGGCGTGCTCCAGGACTGCCCCACCATGCCCACTCATCAGGATGACGCATCCGGCAAAACTGCGCTGGCTGAGCATCTGGAAAATCTCGACAGCATCGCTGTCGCCAAGCGACAGGTCCAACAGCAACAGGTCGGGAGGCAGTTGGTCCAGCGCCGAGATCAGTTCCGGTTTCGTACAGACACCCTGGGCACGCAGGCCGATTCTCTCCAACTGTTGGACAGCCAGACGGCATACCTCTATCTGGTCGTCCATCACCAGCACGCTGGATGATTCAGTTGCCAACATGATCCTGGAATATTCCCTGCAGCTTATGTGATTTCCGGGCGAGAGTTGACGTGATTTCTCTCCCCCGCATGATCATCATCGCGATAGAAAAACATACTTCAAGATTTTCCTTTCACGACAATTAGTCCAATCACTCTGGAAAATTTCCTTTTCCTCTTTTTAATTCCACAGCAAGACCCTAATACGCTTCGGCGAACAACCCGACACTATAAGCTTGCCACCAACTCTTGTGCTCTCCCTACAGCAACCTCGGCACAGCTATTTCTGCTGATACGTGACATCGCTGCGCGCATCCATATACATGTCTGCCTTGATCAACCATGAACCATCCGGCTGGCGCGCAAGTAGCTTCATGGAATAGTTGTGACGCACAGGCAGAACCTTCCCGTTTGCGGTTTCCTGTCCCTTGATCTTCACGAAGGTCTTTACCATCACGGCACCTTCATTGATCGGCAATACTGTAATATCGGGAGCCGAGTTGATTTCACCTGCGGCAAAGGATGAATCTGCGAACAGGCCCCGCAGATATTCGATGATTGCATCATTGCCTGTCTCCTCATGCCCGAAGGCATTGGTCCAGTCGGCATCATCGGTATAGAGGCCATCCAGCATATCGGCATCCTTCTCCGAGAAACCCTTGTAGAACTGCTCCATCAATTGGTTTATCGCTTTTCGTTCCTCTTGAGCCTGATTGCTCATGTCGTCCGGAGCGGCAGCAGTCGACAAACCTCCGGCAAACAGCAGCACAGCCATAATCGACAACATACAGACAACTTTGCCGGAACCATATGGAAGACGATGAATCAAGGTACCCTCCATTCATACCGTTATTTGACCTGTCAGCACGCCACCTATTGACCACAGCAGGTGAAGCATACAACCCCATTCCGCGATAATTTATACACACCAAAAGCTTGCATAAACGTAAAGTGGCTGCTCAATAGAGCATGTCATCGGTGACAGTGGAAAAAAACAGGGGGCTGATTTGTCACTTAGCCGTTTCACACCTTCCTTGGTGCGGATTGAAACCCTTTCCGACGGCATCTTCGCCATCGTGCTGACCCTGCTGGCCCTGGAACTCAAACTCCCCGATACCGACGGAAACGCCGATTTCCTGACCGTGCTGTACCAGAACAGTGGCACGCTGGAAGGCTATTTCATCTGCTTTTTCATCGTTGGCAATCTCTGGCGGCTTCATCATCTCGTGACCGACCACCTGCCACCCGCAACGCCTGGGCTCTACCTTCTGAACCTGCTGTTCCTGGCAAGCGTGACCCTGACTCCCTGGAGCCTGAACAATCTCGTCATTTTCGATGCCGATCGTGGTTCCATTATTGGATTCTCCGGTATCCTGACGATCAGTTGGTGCCTGCTGATCACCATGCTTTCCTCTGCCCTGCCGCTTCTGAAGGAGGATCCGGATCAAGCTCGAATGGTTCGTATTATCCGCATAGGATTGCTGGGGGGCGCGCTTGCCGGTCTGGCTTCGATCCTATGCGCATTGTTCTTTGAAAGCCTAGCTCTCTACGCCTGGTTCCTGCTGATCCCCTATGGATTTCTCTCCCGCAGTATAACTCGGCGCCTATCAGAGAGCGCCTGAAACAGGCTACATCCGGTTTGAGGATTGCACACAACGACTAGGTCTATCGCGCCAGGATGCACAGCGTTAGGGTTCCAGATGACAGGTGCGTTCTCAACCACGTTGACCTGTGTTTTTCTTAGCATTTACAAGGGACTAACATGCAGGATAACTCGTTCAAGACGGCACTGAGACAAAAGCAGCCTCAGATCGGCCTCTGGATGTCGCTGGCCGATTCCTATGCTGCTGAGGTCTGTGCCGGTACGGGATTCGACTGGCTTTTGGTCGATGCGGAGCACTCTCCCAATGATGTCCGGTCCATCCTTCAGCAGTTGCAGGCGCTTGCGCCCTATCCGGTGCACCCGATCGTACGGCCGCCTATCGGCCAGACGCATCTGATCAAGCAGATGCTGGATATCGGGGCACAGACCCTGCTGATCCCCATGGTGGAAACGGCCGAACAGGCTCGTGAACTCGTGGCCGCCACCCAGTATCCGCCCCACGGACAGCGTGGCGTGGGCAGTGCCTTTGCCAGAGCTTCCCGTTTCAGCACCGTTCCCGACTATGCCACCACAGCCGATGAAGGAATTTGCCTGCTGGTCCAGGTGGAGACCGTGAAAGGCCTGGACAACATAGACGCCATCGCCGCAACTGAAGGTGTGGAGGGGGTTTTTATTGGCCCCGCCGACCTCTCGGCCAGCCTGGGCCATCTGGGCAATGCCGGTCACCCCGAGGTTCGTGAGGCCATTTCGCATGCCTTTGCCCGCATCCTGGCCGCTGGCAAGGCACCGGGAATTCTGGCGCCCGAGCAGGAAATGGCCTGGCAGTGTCTCAAGGAAGGCGCCCTGTTCGTAGCCGTGGGCGGGGATATCGGCCTTCTGCACCGTCATGCGAGCGCGCTGAGCCGCCATTACCGTGAAGGTCTGCCCGACCTGAAGCGCTGAGACTATCCGCTGGCGGTCACAAGCACGGCAATATAGACCAGATAGCCGCCGAGGAAGATCCCGCCTTCCAGGCGCGACAGCCGGCAGCCGCTCCAGGCGGCAACGAGCAGCAGCAGGGTCGCCCCCAGCATCACCCAAAGGTCGCGGTCCAGAATTTTCTGCGGTATGGAGATATCCTCGACCAGGGCGGTCACTCCCAGGATGCCCAGCAGGTTGAAGAGGTTGGAGCCCACGATGTTGCCGAAGGCCACATCCGACTGGCGGCGCAAGGCGGCCATGACCGAGGTCACCAGTTCCGGCAGTGACGTGCCCACCGCCACAATGGTGAGGCCGATCAGTGTTTCCGAGAGACCAGCAGCCGCGGCAAGTTCGATGGCACCGGACACAAGCAACTTCGCACCGGCCAACGTGCAGGCCAAGCCGATCAGCGCCATCGTCAGGCTTCGCCAAAGCGGTGACGCATGCACAGGCACGAAGGCTTCTGCCTCGTGCCTGTGCATGTGTGCACCAGCGTCTTGGCTACGGCTTTCCTGCAGGTAGCACCAGACAACATATGCCATCAGGGTCGCCACCATCCCGCCCCCCATCACCGCGGTCACCTCGCCCGACGGCACCAACAGGCAGGCCGCCAGGCTGACAACCAGCAACATGGCTCCATCGCGCTTGAGCGCAGCAGGGTCAACCAGCAAGGGGGAAAGCAGAGCGGAAAGTCCGAGGATCAGCAGTATGTTCGCAATGTTCGAGCCGACAACATTGCCGACCGCGATGCCAGGGGAACCGGAGAGGGCCGCATTGATGCTGGTCAGCAATTCCGGGGTGGAGGTGCCGAAACCCACCAGGGTCAGGCCGACCAGCAAGGGGGAGATGCCCAACCGCGTGGCACTTGCGACGGCCCCGCGGACCAGCATTTCCCCGCCCAGAAGCAGCAGCCCCAGTCCCGCCACAATAAACAGCCACGTCATGATGAAACCGCCAGCGCTCGTCTAATGATGACTACAGGGTCATCAGATGGGAGCACCACCGCGCTTAACAAGCCGCCTCGACACCAACGCCTATGCGACCCCCCCCTCTAATGACAGCGAAACTCAAGGAGCTTGGCCGAATCCTGCGACGTCCGTTCGGCTTCACGGAAATATCGTTCCGAAATCTGCCGAAGGCTGGGCGGGTGATGGTCGGCGGCCAACAGATAGCCGATCTTTCCGTCTTCGCCGCCAAGCGGCAGGAGAATCCGGTAATACTCCGGGGCCTTGCTTTTCTCCCAACCGGCGACCCAGTGGACCAGCACTTCGCCGCGTTCGACAGTCTCGCAGTAATGACGATACAGCATGCGCCCGAACTGGGGTGGATTCAGGTCCTGCGGGCGCTTGCCCTTCAAACGCGTGTGATGGATCGCGTTGATACTCTCGCCGACAAGTCGAAAGTTGAAATCCAATGCCCCTTGGTCGTTTCGCGTGACTTCGATCAGGAAAAGCCAATCCAGCCATTCGCGAAGTTCAAGGGGGTCCAGATCCTTCTTGAGCGGGAGCTGCCCTCCAGGCGCCAGGCTCCGCCAATAGGCGTACAGCCGATACAAGTCCGGATAATCCTTCTCGATAAGCGCAACTTCCCTTGCCTGTAGCACCACCGCGCGCCCTCCAGCTTGAATCCCCACCTTATGGTTGAGAAAGAATAGCCCTCACAGCGGGAAATGCACCAAAAATTTGAATTGGCAGGTCGTTTTCTCTGCTTACTTTGAATTTTCCAGGCATTCCTTCGCCACCAACTGGCGATCCCTGTCTGTCAGGGGGTCGCCATTCCAATAGGCAGTCCCATCCTCGTCCACTCGGACCTCACCCAGTCGGATCGCCGAGGAGGAAAAGGCGCTGTCCGGAAAGGGGGTGACCTCGAGGGGAAAGGTGAACGACTCCGGCAGCTCGAATTGGCTGCCACCACCAAGGTCGGCCGGTGCAACGGCATTTCCCTCCACATCCACACCGGGCTTGTAAGCCGGATCCTGTCCGCTTTCCGGCGTATAGGGCTGTAACAGTTGACAGTCCGCAGCGGAAATCGTGACTTTTACGCTTTCCGCTGCCACAGAAAGGGGAAGTGCCAAGAAAGCCGCAACAAGAAATAAGCTGTAGCCTTTCACCATGGGAAAAGGATAGCTTAGGCGCGTTTTTCGGCAAAGGAAAAGACGCTGGCGAAAAGGGGGAAAATACTTTCCTGGCGTCAAAAACTGGAAGCGCCTGCCGCCATGTCGGACAAGGGCGGAAGGCATGCAAAAAGGGGGCAAGATGCTGCAATCCTATTTCAAGCTGGCCGAGCATGGCACGACGGTGCGTACCGAAGTCCTGGCCGGCTTCACCACCTTCCTGACCATGGCCTACATCACCTTCGTCAATCCGGCGATCCTTTCGGAAACGGGGATGGATTTCGGTGCCGTCTTCGTGGCCACATGCGTGGCGGCGGCCATAGGCACGCTGGTTATGGGGCTCTACGCCAACTATCCCATTGCACTGGCACCGGGCATGGGACTGAACGCCTATTTCACCTATGGCGTCGTGCTGGGCATGGGCTACGAATGGCAGGTCGCCCTGGGGGCCGTCTTCCTGTCGGGTGTCCTCTTCCTGATTCTCTCCCTGCTGCCGGTGCGTGAATGGATCATCAATGCCATTCCACGCAGCCTGAAGATGGCGATCTCGGCCGGCATCGGCCTGTTCCTGGCCATCATCGCCATGAAAGAATCCGGCATCGTCGTGGACAGCGAGGCAACCTTGATAACGCTCGGGGACCTCACGGCCTGGCCGGCCATCCTGGCCCTCTTCGGTTTCTTCGTGATGGTCGCCCTGGACGTCCACCGCATTCCCGGGTCGGTCATCATCGGCATCCTGCTGGTCACGGCCATCGGCGTCAGCCTGGGCATTTCCGAGTTCAAGGGTTTCATCGACCTGCCGCCCAATCCGGCACCCACGTTCCTGCAGCTGGATATCGGCGGCGCCCTGCAGATTGGCCTCGTGAGCATCGTCTTCACCTTCCTGCTGGTTGACCTCTTCGATACGGCGGGCACCCTGGTAGGTGTCGCCCACCGCGGTGGCTTGCTGGACGAGAACGGCCGTCTGCCGCGCCTGCGGCAAGCCCTTCTGTCGGACTCCTCGGCCTCGGTCGCGGGCTCCCTGCTCGGCACCTCAACCACCACCTGCTACATCGAGAGCGCTGCGGGTATCCAGCAGGGCGGGCGCACCGGGCTGACGGCCGTCGTGGTGGCCGCACTGTTCCTGCTGTGCCTCTTCATCTCGCCGCTGGCCAATACCATCCCCTCCTACGCCACGGCCCCGGCCCTGCTCTATGTGGCCTGCATCATGGCGCGCGGCATTGCCGAACTGGACTGGTCGGATGTCACGGAAGCGACGCCGGCGGTGATCACGGCAATCGCCATGCCCTTCACCTATTCCATTGCGGATGGCATCGGGATAGGATTCATTTCCTATGCGGTCATAAAGCTGCTTTCCGGCCGTCCGGCGCAGTGCCCGATTGCGGTCTACCTGATCGCCATACTTTTCGCGATCAAGTTTGCCTTCCTGTAAACAGGGATAACATTACAAGATGAACGGCCCGCGCACAGCAAGCGGGCCGTTCTTTTTTGACTGCTCCATACTGCAGCGCAGCATAAAATTGTGATGACTCCGCGATTTCTTTCCCTTACTTTCACGATCGTCCACGCAAGGGTGCGTGGATACCAAGTCTGCGGAGGAACGCCGCCCGATTTTCCCCTAGAAGAAAACGGGCAAGAGAAAAGGATCCAAGAGGCTTAAAGCCCGCATCCTTTCAGGCAGGTCGCGAAAGCGAACCTGCCTTTGTTTTTGTCACGAACAGCTCCCGAATTAGGCCAGGCATCTTCTCTTCTGCAAGGGACGCTGTTCAGGCGCTTTACCAGCCGTTGGTTCTCTGCCACTGACCGATGACTGTTCCCTCTGAATCGTGCACCGTATAGCCCTGATAAGCCGCCGCGGTCATGCAGGCGTGATTTGGCCAGATCCTGAGCTTCGTGCCGATCGGAAATCGTGTGAAATCCAAATCCCCTCCGGCCTGACGCAGCAGTCCATGCTCCTGATGCACTGTTTCGACAAACAGGCCCTCAAGAAGCTTGCCATTCAGGCCGGAAACCCAGCCGTAACCAACATCGTCAAGAAAGCGCTTTGCACTGACGTCCTTCGACAACGCCAATCCACCCGCATCAACCAGCAGCGCTCCGGTATGGCGGTTATGTCCGATCACGCTGCATAGGACGGACAATGCCAGGTCCTCCCACTGACAGCTACCGATCCCCAACTGATCAAGGTCATTGAAAACATAAACGCCTGGACGCATTTCGGTGAGCCCATCCAGCCTCTCGGCCGCGACAGCAGTGGGCGTGGAGCCAGCACTGACAATGTCACAGGGCAGGCCCGCTTCACGAAGCCTCTGCGCCGCATCCACAAGTGCCGAGCGTTCCTGCTCCGCGACCTCACGCAGTCTGCTGAATCCCTGGACCTCATAGGCATGCCCGGCATGGGTCATCACACCCTTCAGCTCAAGTTCCGGTGCCTCGTGAATCGCGCGGGCCACGTTCAGGAGTTCAGGCGCATCCGGCAGCAGGCCTGCGCGGCCCCCGCCGCTGTCAATCTCGATCAGGAACTGGAAGCGCGTCTCTAGGCTCAGTGCCTGTTCAGCCAATCCGGCGACCGCCTCGATACTGTCGGCCACAAGCAGCATCCCTGTGCCACTGGCCTGCAGTGCCATGACCTCTTCGGAACGCGCCGGGATCATGCTGACGGCATAGAGAATATCGCGGATACCGGCCTGCGAGAAATACCTTGCCTCATCCAGTGTCGAGACCGTGATTGCGCCTGTATGGCCTGCTGTTGCGTAACCGGCCACATCACTCGATTTGGCGGTTTTCATGTGCGGGCGCAGCGCAAGGCCCGCCCGCTTCATACGCTGGGACATGCGCTCGCAATTGCGGCGCAGGACGCCCTCATTCAGCAGCAGGTTGGGAGTTTTGAGTTCGTCGAGGTGCATGAGCCTTCCAGCAGTTCAGAGATTTTGCCCGAAGTCTTGTCTCGATCCGTTATGAAAATCCGGCCATCGGGACTCAGGAGTCCGGCCGATTGCCCGGTCCCTCAAGAGTAGATGTCGGGCGCCAGGTCGCGGAAGGAGATGATATCGGCTTCGATCACGAAATAAATGATCAGCCAGATGACCGCGCTGATGACAGTCGTGACAAGCGCCTTGCGTCCCAGCATGGGGTTTTCCGGCGCGCCTGCCTCATGGCCCGGCTCCGGGTTCTCATTGCGCCTCACCCCCCATGGCAGGACGGTGAAGATGACCAGCCACCAGACGACGATATAGACCATCAAGCCGGTAAACCAGTTCATCGCCCGATCACCTCACCCTGGACGGTCCGGCCGTCATCGCAAAGACACTGCATCGAAGTCATTCCTGTCAGACCTGCTCCAGTTCGATCAGGGTTCCGAAGAAATCCTTGGGGTGCAGGAACAGGACCGGTTTTCCATGGGCGCCGGTCTTCGGTTCGCCATCCCCCAGGACACGTGCACCCTGCGAGACCAGTCGGTCGCGTGCGTCATGGATATCATCCACCTCGTAACAGATATGATGGATGCCGCCCGCAGGCGATTTCTGCAGGAAGTTGGCAATGGGCGAGTCCTCGCCCAGCGGGCGCAGCAACTCGATCTTGGTGTTGGGCAGCTCGACGAAAACCACGGTTACGCCATGATCGGGCTGGTCCAACGGTTTCGACACCTGGGCACCCAGGGTATCGCGATAGCTTGCCGCGGCGGCTTCCAGATCCGGCACCGCAATGGCCACATGGTTCAAACGCCCGATCATGCCAGTTCGTCCTTCTGCTTCGTCCCTTGCCCTTGCCTGAGGAAAACCCATTCCACCGGATCAGTCCAGGCGGATGACCTGGACCTCGATGATCGGTTTCTTGCCCAGAATCCGTGTCAAGGCGCGCCGTGCAGCCACACGCGCCGCCTCGCCAACGGCATCATCGTCGCCTCGATCCTGACGACTGAGACGATGTAACGCATCCTCTACGGCATCCAGGACATCCTCCTCGATCTGCGGTTCCTTATCCATGTCGAACAGACCACTGGCCGAAAGCACCGGATCGGCAGCCAGGTCCCCCGTATCGTCCACCACAAGAGTCAGCACCGCCGAGCCATTGAAGACCATGCGCTTGCGCATGCGCAGGACGGGACTCTCCAACTCACGCAGCACCGTACCATCCACGACCAGGCGGCCACTGTGGACATGGTCGATCACCTCCGCAGGTCCCGGGACCAGGCGCACCATCGCGCCATTTCGCGTGTCTATGATTTCCGGCACCTGGCAATCGCGCGCCAGGGCGGCATGGGCCGCCAGGTGGCGCGGTTCACCATGAACAGGAACCGCCACACGGGGACGCACCCACTGGTACATCTGCGAAAGCTCGTCGCGACAGGGATGGCCGGAGACATGGATATCCCGCTTCACATCGGCCGTGATCAGGTTGATCCCCCGGTCCGAAAGCAGGTTGTAGAGTGCCAGGATGGATTTCTCATTGCCCGGAATAACCCGTGACGAGAAGACCACGCTGTCCCCTTCCTGCAGTTCCACATCCTGATGGTCCCCGTTCGCGATGCGCCAGAGGGCCGCCCGCGGCTCCCCCTGAGAGCCTGTGCAGAGCAGCAACACCTCTTCACGGGGCAGGTAATCGATATCCCGCACATCGATCAGCGCCGGCATGTTCTGCAGATAGCCGGCCTCGCGGGCCGAAGCGATGATCCGGTGCATCGAGCGTCCCACCAGGGCCACGCGACGCCCATGGGTTTCAGCCACATGCATGACCGTCTCCAGCCGGGCCACATTGCTCGCGAAACAGGCAACGGCCACCCGGCCCTTGAGTCCGGCAAGCTCGCGCTCCAGCGCGGCACGCACATCCAGTTCCGATCCGGAATCGCCCTCGACCATGGCGTTCGTGGAATCGCAGATCATGGCCTGGACGTTCTCATCGGCAAGCGCAACCAGGCGCTGCTTGTCGTAGTTGTCCCCGACCAGGGGATCGGGGTCCAGCTTCCAATCGCCCGTGTGCAGGACAGTGCCGCAGGACGAGCGCAGGATCACGGCGTTGGGCTCGGGGATGGAGTGCGTCAGGGTCACCAGCTCGATCTCGAAGGGGCCCACCCGGAACTGCCCGGACAGCGGCACCTCGATGATCTCCGGTACGTCCGTCGCCTTGTCGTCGGCGAACTTCCGGCGCAGCAAGGCCGCCGTGAAGGGGGTGGCATAGACGGGGCAGCGCAGTTGCGGCCAGAGATAGCTGACCGCACCGATATGATCCTCGTGCGCATGGGTCAGCACCAGGCCGGCCAGGCTGTTCGCCCGCTCGACGATGAAGTCCGGATCGGGCATGACCACTTCGATGCCCGGCAAGTCATGCTCGCCGAAAGCCACGCCCAGGTCGATCATCAGCCACTGTCCGGCATGCCCATAGAGGTTCATGTTCATACCGATCTCACCCGTTCCCCCCAGGGGCAGGAACAGCAGTTCATCGTCACCCGGCGTATGAATGCCCGGAGCAGTCTTGCGTTTCTTGGTCACGCGGGTGCCTTCCTGTATGTGTGATAGAGCATTCGCAATCCGATGACCGTCAGGTCACGATTGACGTGATCGATCGCATCGGTCGTTTCGTGAAACAGGGGCGCCAGCCCGCCGGTTCCGATGACCGTGTGGGCCTGGTCCTTTTCCTTCTGAATACGCGAAACAAGCCCTTCGATCAGTCCAATATACCCCCAGAACACACCGGACTGCATGGCGGTAACAGTGTCGTCCCCGATCACGGCCCTGGGCTTTTCCACCGCAATGCGCGGCAGGCGGGCCGCGGCATTGTAGAGCGCATCCATGGACAGGTTGATCCCCGGGGCGATGATTCCGCCGCTGTAACCGCCGTCGGGATCGATCATGTCGAAGGTCGTCGCCGTTCCGAAATCCACCACAATCAGCGCACCGCCATAGATCTCGTGAGCCGCAACGGCGTTGGCCAGGCGGTCCGCACCCACCTGCTCCGGACGCGAAATCCTTATGGGAATGTTGTAGGCGGCGACCGCCTCTTCCACGGAAAAGGCACTGCAATCGAAGTAGTTGGAAACCAGACGGTCCAGTTCGCGGCTGGCGGCCGGGACCACGTTCGAAATGATGCAGCCCTCCACATCACTTGGTTTGATGCCTTTCAACGCCATCAGCTGCGTCAGCCAGACCGCATATTCATCGGCCGTCCGGCGCGCGTTGGATGAACAACGCCACTGGGCCACCAGGCGCTCACCCTCGAACAGAGCGAAAACGGCGTTGGTGTTCCCGGAATCAATGGTCAGAAGCATGGCTTATCCTGCAGGAAAGACGTTTCCGCTGGAAATACGCCGCCGCGTGCCATCATCAAGCAGCAGCAGAAGGTATCCGTTCGTGTCGATATCCTCGAACACTCCCGAAAGCGTTTCCGATGGCAGGCGCACTTCGATGCGCTTGCCCTTGTGCTCGGCATGCTGCAGCCAGCGGGCGCGAACTGCGTCAAATCCGTTGTCCAGCCAACGGCTGGTCCAGGTTAGCATGTGACGCGCAAAGGCCTCCAGCATTTCCGCCTCGTCCACCTGCCCTCCACCCTCGTTGTGCAGGCAGGTTGCGCGATAGGGCGTATCGAGCGGCGCGCTCGCGATATTGATTCCGCAGCCCAGGATCAGGTGATCGATCCCTCCCTCGGCCCCCGAACGGGTTTCCATCAGGATGCCGGCAACCTTGCCGTTGTTCAGCAGGACATCGTTGGGCCACTTGTAGGTTACATTGACCGGCGGAGAGACGGCGCCAATGGCATCGCCGATTGCCAGCGCCGTCACGAAACCCAGCTGCACCGCCTGGGAGGGCTCGCACTCGGGACGCAACACCAGAGAGAGATAGAGATTGCCCGTCGGGCTGCTCCAGTCACGTCCCTGCCGGCCGCGCCCCTTTGTCTGCTCTTGCGCCCAGACCAGTGTTCCGTCTTCAGCGCCTTCTTCGGCCAGCCGCCTGGCCTCGTCCATGGTGGAGCCGACCGAGGATAACTGGACAAGCCTGTAGGCCGGCGGAAGGCGAACAGGCCGTTCCGCATCTCTCTCCGTCATGGCCCAGCGGGGAAGAAGGCCTCGGCGGCGGCCGAAGCGCTTTCGAGAATGGGCGAGGGCATGATGAAGAACAGCAGCACGATAACACTGGTCGCCGTCAGCACCACAGCCATCTCGCGCCCAATGGGCTGGTCGAAAGCTTCCGAAGGCTCGTCAAAATACATGACCTTGATGATGCGCAGGTAGTAGAAGGCGGAGATCACACTGGTCAGGACACCGATCACAGCCAGGATATAGAGACCCGATTCCACGGCCGCCAGGAAGACATACAGCTTGCCGAAGAAACCCGCGAGTGGCGGGATACCGGCCATTGAGAACATGAAGATGGCAAGCGCCAGCGCGATCAGCGGATTGGTCCGGCTGAGGCCTTTCAGGTCATCGATGCGCTCGACCATACGGTCGTTCACCCGCATGCAGAGGATCACCGCAAAGGTGCCCACATTCATGAAGAGGTAGATCGCCATATAGACGCCCACCGCGCGAATGCCTTCCTGCGTGCCGGCAGCCAAGCCGACCAGGGCGTAGCCCATGTTGCCGATGGAGCTGTAGGCCATCAGGCGCTTGATGTTGTTCTGGGCTATGGCTGCAAGTGCGCCGACAAGCATCGAAGCGACGGCGATGAAGACGATGATCTGCTGCCACTGGTCCACGAGCTCGCCAAAGGGGCCCATCAGCACGCGCACGAACAGCGCAAGCCCCGCGATCTTCGGTGCAACGGCGAAGAAGGCCGTAATGGCCGTAGGCGCCCCCTCGTAGACATCGGGCGTCCACATGTGGAAGGGCACGGCGGAGATCTTGAAGGCCAGGCCAGCCGACAGGAAAACCAGGCCGACCGTCAGGCCCAGGGACACCTCGCCCCCGTTGGCGAAGATTTCCGCCAGGGTCGTGAAATTCGTCGTGCCCGTGAAACCATAGATCATCGACAGGCCATAGAGCAGCATGCCCGACGACAGCGAACCCAGGACGAAGTATTTGAGCCCGGCTTCCGAGGAACGCAGGGTGTCACGGCGAATTGCGGCCACGACATAGAGCGCCAGGCTCTGCAACTCGACGCCCATGTAAAGGGCAATCAGGTCGTTGGCCGATATCATCATCAGCATGCCGACCGTGGAGAAAAGCAGCAGGACCGGCAACTCGAAGCGGGCCATCTGCTCGCGTTCGATGTAGCGCTGCGCCATCACCATGGTGAGCGCCGCCCCGATCAGCACCAGCATCTTCATGAAATCGCCAAAGCCGTCGTTGGCGAAAAGGTCGTTGAAGGCGGAGGTGTTGCGCGTCGGGCCCATGAGAAGCAGGCCAAGGGTCACGATGAGGGCCGTGACCGACAGGGTCATGATCAGCCGCGAAGAGCCCTCGCCGCGAAAGACGCCCAGCATCAGCAGGGCAATGGCGCTGCAGGCCAGGAAGATCTCCGGCAGAGCGGTAAGAATGTCGTTTCCGATATTCACGGTCCGTGCCCCCTAGCGCGAAATCAGGTTCCAGGCAAAGGAAGAGGATCCTCCCTCGCCAAGCGCCAGCTGATAGTTTTCGATTAGGTTCTCCACCGAGGCGGACATCACGTCCAGGACCGGCATGGGATAGACCCCGAACAGGATGGCAAGGATCAGCAGCGGTGCGAAAACCGCCTTTTCCCGCCAGCTGATGTCCAGCAGACCCTTCAGGTCGTCCTTGGTCAACTGGCCGAAGATGACCCGGCGATAGAGCACCAGCATGTAGATAGCCCCGAGTACCATGCCGCTGGCGACCAGCAGGCCCAGCCAACTGGAAAGCTGGAAGGCCCCCATGATGACCAGGAACTCGCCCACGAACCCGCTGGTGCCGGGCAGGCCTACAGAGGCCAGCATGAAGATCATGAAGACCAGAGCATAACGCGGCATGTTGTTGGCCAGTCCGCCATAGCGCGCGATCTCGCGCGTGTGCAGGCGGTCATAGACCACACCGACACAGAGGAACAGGGCGGCCGAGACGATGCCGTGGCTGAGCATCTGATAGATCGCCCCCTCCATACCCTGCTGATTCAGGGTGAAGATGCCAGCGGTGACATAGCCCATGTGCGCAACCGAGGAATAGGCGATCAGCTTCTTCATGTCCGTCTGGGCCAGGGCCACCAGTGAAGTGTAGATGATGGCAATCACCGACAGCGCAAAGATCAGCGGCGCAAAGAACTCGGTCGCCTGGGGCAGCATGGGCACAGAGAAGCGCAGGAAGCCATAGGCCCCCATCTTCAACAGCACGCCGGCCAGGATGACCGAACCAGCAGTCGGCGCTTCCACGTGGGCATCCGGCAGCCAGGTGTGCACCGGCCACATCGGCACCTTCACGGCAAACGATGCCAGGAAGGCGAGCCACAGCCAGTTCTGCAGCGCGGGATCGAAACCGTATTCCATCAGGCTCGGAATGTCCGTCGTGCCCGATGTGAAGTACATGGTCAGGATGGCCAGCAGCATCAGGACCGAGCCGGTCAGCGTGTAAAGGAAGAACTTGAAGGCCGCGTAGACGCGCCGGGCGCCGCCCCACACCCCGATGATCAGGAACATCGGGATCAACACGCCTTCGAAGAAGATGTAGAAGGCGATGAAGTCGAGCGCGCAGAACATTCCCACCATCAGGGTTTCCAGCACGAGGAAGGCGATCATGTACTCCTTCACGCGTGTCTGGATGGCGTCCCAGCTGGCCAGTACGCACAGCGGAGTCAGCAGGGTGGCCAACAGGACGAAAGGCATCGAGATGCCGTCCACGCCCATGTGATAGGTCAGCCCGAGTGAGGGGATCCACTCGGCCTTTTCCACGAACTGGAAGTCCGCTGTGCCGCGCTCGAAGCCGAACCAGATGAACAGCGACAGCACGAAGGTGATCAGCGAGGTCCAGAGCGCGACATAGCGGGCATTGCGTGCAACGACAGCATCATCACCGCGGGCCGCGAAGATGAAGGCCGCACCCACCAGCGGCAGGAAGGTGACCAGGGACAGAAGGGGCCAGGAACTCATCATAGGTCGTTCACCGCAATGCCATGAAGATGTACCAGGAAATCAGCAGAACGACGCCGATCAGCATGGCAAAGGCGTAGTGATAGAGATAGCCGCTCTGCAATCGGCTGACCCGCCGGGACAGGCTCTGCGTGACCGCGGTCAGGCCGTCCGGACCCAGGCCGTCGATCACCGCACCGTCGCCGCCCTTCCAGAGGCCGCGCGCCAGCCAGAAGGCCGGACGCACGAAGACCGCGTCGTAAAGCTCGTCGAAGTACCACTTGTTGAGCGAGAAGCGATAGAAGGGCTCGGCCTGGCGCGCGAATTCCCCCGGCAGCTCGGGCCGGCGGATGTACATGTACCAGGCCAGCCAGAGACCCAGCAGGGTCATGATCATGGGCGAGGCCTTCACCCAGAAGGGCACGTGGTGTGCATCCTCGATGATGCTGCCCAGGACCAGCAGGGAGTCGCCCCAGAAAGCCTCGCGCCCGTCGCCGACGAAGGGTCCATAGAAAACGGCTCCCGCCAGAACCGCACCGGCGGCCAGGACATAGAGCGGCCAGACCATCACGCGCGGCGACTCATGCGCATGCTCGAAGGTATGGTGATCCGCGCGTGTCTCACCATGGAAGGTCAGGAACAGCAACCGGAAGGAATAGACAGAGGTCAGGAAGGCCGCGACCACACCCATGACGAAGGCAAAACCGCCGGCGCTGCTCTGTGCGGCATAGGCCGCCTCGATCACGATGTCCTTGGAGTAGAAGCCGGCAAACCCGGTGACGCCCGGAATCCCGAAGCCGACCAGGGCCAGGGTGCCTATCCACATCAGGGTATAGGTGACGGGGATCTTCTTGTAGAGACCGCCCATCTTGCGCATGTCCTGCTCGTGATGCATGGCGTGAATCACCGAGCCTGCGCCCAGGAACAGCAGGGCCTTGAAGAAGGCGTGTGTCATCAGGTGGAACATCGCCGCGCTGTAGGCCGACACGCCGATGGCAAAGAACATGTAGCCGAGCTGCGAACAGGTGGAATAGGCGATGACCCGCTTGATGTCCGTCTGCGTCAGGCCGACCGTCGCGGCGAACAGGGCCGTGGCACCACCCACGTAGGCCACAACGTCCAAGGCGATGGGCGCATACTCGAACATCGGGGACAATCGACAGAGCATGAAGACACCCGCCGTCACCATTGTTGCGGCGTGGATCAGGGCGGACACCGGCGTCGGGCCTTCCATGGCGTCGGGCAGCCAGGTGTGCAGGCCCAGCTGCGCCGATTTCCCCATGGCCCCCACGAACAGCAGAAGGCAGATCGCGGTCAGGGCGTTGGCCTCCATGCCGAAGATGCTGATGGTGGTCTCCGCCATGTCCTCGACCTGCGGGAAGACCGCGTCGAACTGCACGGCCCCGAACAGCAGGAAGGCACCGGCAATGCCGAGTGCGAAACCGACGTCGCCCACGCGATTGACCAGGAAGGCCTTGATGGCGGCGGCATTGGCGCTGGGTTTCTCGTACCAGAAGCCGATCAGCAGGTAGGACGCAACACCGACACCTTCCCAGCCGAAGAACATCTGCACGAAGTTGTCCGCGCTGACCAGCATCAGCATGAAGAAGCTGAACAGCGACAGGTAGGCCATGAAGCGCGGGATCGACTTGTCGTCGGACATGTAGCCGACGGAATAGATGTGAACGACACTGGAGACGACCGTGACCACGCAGAACATGATGGCCGTCAGGGTATCGACACGCAGGGCCCAGGACAGCTCGAAGGCGCCGGAATCAATCCAGGTGAACAGCTCGGTGGTATAGGCGTTTCCGCCCAGAGCTACGTCGAAAAACACGACAATGGACAGCAGTGCTGCAACCACCATGGGTATGCAGGTCACGAGCTGCGCGCCGCGGTCCCCCAGGGAACGTCCGAGGAAGCCGGCGAGAATCGCACCGATCAGCGGCAGAAATACAATGGCGACATCCATGGCGCCCGCCTATCCCTTCATCATGTTGATGTCTTCGACCGCGATGGAACCGCGGTTGCGGAAATAGACGACCAGGATCGCCAGGCCAATCGCCGCCTCAGCAGCCGCGACTGTCAGGATGAACAGGGCGAAGACCTGCCCGACCAGATCGTTCAGGAAGGTGGAGAATGCCACCAGGTTAATGTTGACCGCCAACAGGATCAGCTCGATCGACATCAGGATGACGATCACGTTCTTGCGGTTCAGGAAAATCCCGAAGATTCCCAGGGTAAAGACAATCGCCGCGACGGTCAGGAAATGCCCAAGTCCGATTTCCAGCATCACACGCCCCCTCCGCTCGGCACATCCTTGACCTCGACGCTGTCTTCGGTCCGGCGCGAAATCTGGTCCGAGATCGACTGCTTGCGCACACCCTCACGGGTACGCAGGGTCAGGACGATGGCCCCGATCATGGCGACCAGCAGGATCAGCCCCGCCGCCTGGAAGAGATAGACATAGCGGTCATAGAGCACTGCGCCCAAAGCCTGGGTGTTGGTGACATCCCCTCCGGGCGAGAAGGGGATCTGCGCCACGCTCTGGGCTTCGGGAACGGCCACCCAGGCCCCGGCAACCATGGCCAGTTCGATCAGCAGGATCAGCCCGATCAGCACGCCGACCGGAAGATACTGCAGGAAGCCATGCTTGATCTGCGTCACATCGACGTCGAGCATCATGACCACGAAGAGGAACAGCACGGCGACCGCTCCGACATAGACCACGACCAGGATCATGGCCAGGAACTCGGCGCCCATCAGCACGAAAAGCCCGGCCGAGTTGAAGAAGGCCAGGATCAGGAAGAGGACGGAATGAACCGGGTTCCGCGCGGCGATCACCATCATGGCCGAAGCCACCACAACGGCGGCAAATAGATAGAAGGCCAGCGCCTGGACTACCATTGGGCTCCCCCTTCCTGTTTGCGACCTGTGCTCGGCACGTCTGCTTCCCCCTTGTCAAACCTCGCACACCAGCATACGGAGGCCTCCGCTGCCGGTGTGCTCACTGCCCTTAGCGATAGGGCGCGTCCAATGCAATATTCTGGGCAATCTCGTATTCCCAGCGATCCCCGTTCTCCATGAGCTTCTCCTTGTTATAGAAAAGCTCCTCGCGCGTTTCGGCTGCAAATTCGAAGTTGGGCCCTTCGACAATGGCATCCACGGGACAGGCCTCCTGGCAATAGCCGCAGTAGATGCACTTCGTCATGTCGATGTCGTAGCGCGTCGTCCGGCGGCTGCCGTCCTCGCGCGGTTCCGCCTCGATGGTAATCGCAAGCGCCGGGCAAATCGCCTCGCAAAGCTTGCAGGCAATGCAGCGCTCCTCGCCGTTGGGATAGCGCCTGAGGGCATGCTCGCCCCGGAAGCGCGGACTCAAGGGCCCTTTCTCATAGGGATAGTTCAGGGTCACCTTGGGCTTGAACATGTAGCGCAGGGTCATCCATAGCCCTGACAGGAGTTCTGTCAGAAGCAGGCTGCGGGCTGTGCGATCGACGAAAGCCATCTCCGTCAAGTACCTTTCTCGCTCAAGATGGACACACCCCCTTGCAAGCTGTGCCCAAAGACCCCCGGTGAACGGGTGGCGACACCATAGCCGCCAGCCCGGTGGACACAAGGCCCCTTTCCGCTTTGCTGCCGCTCATCGCACACCTCATTTCGGCACCCAGTCGAAGGCCACCAGCACACCGGCGGTCAGGACCACCCAGATGAGCGTGAAGGGCAGGAAGACCTTCCAGCCAAGCCGCATCAACTGGTCATAGCGATAGCGCGGGAAGGTCGCGCGGACCCAGAGGAAGCAGAACAGCACCAGAGCCACTTTCAGCGCGAACCAGATCGGTCCCGGAATCCAGGTGAGCGGCGCAATGTCCAGCGGCGGCAGCCAGCCCCCCAGGAACAGGATGGTGGTCATCGCGCTCATCAGGATCATGTTGGCGTATTCGCCCAGGAAGAAGAGCGCGAAGCTCATGGCCGAATACTCGACGAAATAGCCGGCCACCAGTTCCGATTCGCCTTCCGGCAGGTCGAAGGGCGCCCGGTTCGTTTCCGCCAGGGTCGAGATGAAGAAGATCACGAACATGGGCAGCAGCGGAATGGCGAACCACACCGTTTCCTGGGCCAGGACGATGTCGGTCAGGTTCAGTGACCCGACACAGAGCAGCACCGTGATGATGACGAAGCCCATGGAGACTTCGTAGCTGACCATCTGGGCCGCCGAGCGCAGGGCACCCAGGAAGGGATACTTCGAGTTCGAGGCCCAGCCCGCCATGATGACGCCGTAGACACCCAGCGAGGAGATGGCGAAGAGGAACAGGATACCGACATTGATGTCGGCAATCGCCCAGCCCTCGTTCACGGGAATGACCGCCCAGGCCACCATCGCAAGACTGAAGGTGAGCACCGGTGCCAGCAGGAAGACCACCCGGTTCGCTCCCGAAGGCAGGATGGTTTCCTTGAAGAAGAGCTTGGCCCCGTCTGCCAAGGGCTGCAGCAGGCCGAAGGGACCAACGACGTTCGGCCCCTGACGCAGCTGGATGGCACCAATCACCTTGCGTTCCGCATAGGTCAGATAGGCAACGGCCACCAGCAAGGGAACCACGATCGCCAGGATCTGCGCGAGGATGATCCCCACGGGCAGCGCGTAACCTGTCAAGAACTCTTCCACGTCTGTCTTCCCCTGTCGCCTTTCGTCGTCCCGTCGACTCTTGACCCGTCAGCCGGTTGCCGCTGCATCCTGCTTGGGCAGGATGAAAGCTTCGGTGCATTCGGCCATGGTCTTGGAAGCCCGGCTGATCGGATCGGTCATGTAGAAATTCGCAATTGGCAATGTGAAGGCTGCGCTGTCCGGCTTTCCGCGTCCGCCGAAGCCCGACCACTTTTCCGTTGAAATTTGGTCCACCGCCGCGAAGACCGGATTGGTCTCGATCAGACGCTGGCGCACCTCGCCCAAATTGTCATAAGGCAGTGTCTTGCCCACAATCTCGGAAAGCGCCCGGAGAATCGTCCAGTCCTCGCGTGCATCCCCTGGCGGGAAAACCGCCAGGCGCGCCAGTTGGACACGCCCCTCGGTGTTGACATAGGTGGCATTCTTCTCGGTGTAGGCCGCCCCCGGCAGGATCACGTCCGCACGATGCGCACCGGCATCGCCATGGTGGCCCTGATAGACCACGAAGGCCTTGCCCAGACGCTTCGTGTCGATCTCATCAGCGCCGTGCAGCCAGACCAGATCGATCTCGCCGTCCTCGCAGCCTTGAAGGATGCCTTCCAGGTCACGACCGCCTTCCTGGGGCAAGAAGCCCAGATCCAGTCCGCCCACGCGTGAAGCCGCGCGCTGCAGGACGCTGAAGCCATTCCAGCCTTCGGGCGCATCCTTGCCTACAGCCCCTACGGATTCGGCAAAGCGGCGGATCGTGCCCAATAGCGCCTCGCCATCCGGGCGCGCAAAGACAGCAGACCCCATGATGATCAGGGGCCGCTCGGCCTTCTGCAGAACCTTGGCGAAATCGTTCTTGCCCTCGGCCAGCTCGGCCAGGCTGTCCGGACCAGCCCCCAGGTATTGGGTTTCGAAGGTCAGGTCGACGGGTTCGCCGATCACCCCCACCGGCATGGCCGTCTGCAGGAAGCGCTTGCGCAGGCGCGCATTGATCATGGCGGCTTCCCAGCGCGGATTGCTGCCAATCACCAGGACGGCATCAGCGTCCTCGATCCCGGCGATCGTCGTATTGAAGATGTAGCTGGCGCGCGGTCCGGTTCCGATGCGGCTGCCGTCCTGGCGGCAATCCAGGTTGGGCACGCCCAGTCCCGTCATGAAATCCTTGAGCGCCATCATGGACTCGGCATCACAGAGATCGCCGGCAATGGCCGCCATGCGCTCCGGAGCCGTGGCCTTCATGCGCGCCTGGATGGCCGTGAAGGCCTCGTCCCAGCGCGCCGGTTTCAACTTGCCGTCGTCGCCACGCACATAGGGACGGTCCAGGCGCTGGCGCGCCAGGCCGTCACAGGCATGCCGGGTCTTGTCGTTGATCCATTCCTCGTTGATGTCCTCGTGCAGGCGCGGCAGCACACGCATCACCCGCCCGCTGCGGGAATCCACGCGAATGTTGGAGCCCACAGCATCCATCACATCCACGGACATGGTCTTCTTCAACTCCCACGGCCGGGCCGCGAACTGATAGGGCGCAGAGGTCAGCGCGCCCACGGGACAGATATCCACCAGGTTGCCGGACAGTTCGGAATCGATGGCCTGCTCCAGGGTCGTGATCTCGGCGTCCTCGCCGCGATTGACCATGCCTATTTCCTCGACGCCGGCCACTTCGGTGGCAAAGCGCACGCAGCGTGTACACTGGATGCAGCGCGTCATGATCGTCTTGATCAGCGGCCCCATGTACTTCTCGGGCACCGCGCGCTTGTTCTCCTCGTAACGGCTGCGGTCATAGCCATAAGCCATGGCCTGGTCCTGCAGGTCGCATTCCCCGCCCTGGTCACAGATCGGACAGTCCAGCGGATGGTTGATCAGCAGGAATTCCATCACGCCATTGCGCGCCTTGTGGACCTTCTCGGTGTCGGTATGGATAACCATGCCGTCACCCGCCGGCATGGCACAGGAGGCGATCGGCTTGGGCGCCTTTTCCATCTCCACCAGGCACATGCGGCAGTTGCCCGCGATACTCAGGCGATCATGGTAGCAGAAGCGCGGAATCTCGACGCCCGCAAACTCGCAGGCCTGCAGGACCGTGACACCTGCTGGCACTTCGATTTCGCGACCGTTGATGGTCAGCTTCGGCATATCGACCCTTCTCCCAACCTGCTTTGCAACCCGGCGCTACTCTGCGGCAACCGCGCTGTTGCTCGTGTACTCATTGATCCGGCGCTCGATCTCCGGACGGAAATGACGGATCAGGCCCTGGATCGGCCAGGCAGCCGCATCGCCAAGGGCGCAGATCGTGTGACCTTCCACCTGGTAGGTGACGTCCAGCAGACTGTCGATCTCGTCAACCGTGGCCTGGCCTTTCGCCATACGCTGCATGACCCGGTACATCCAGCCCGTCCCCTCGCGACAGGGTGTGCACTGGCCACAGGATTCATGCATGTAGAAGTGCGAGAAACGCCCGATGGCCCGCACGATGTCCACGGACTTGTCCATGACAATGACCGCCGCGGTGCCCAAGCCGGACTTGGCCTCACGCAGGGAATCGAAATCCATCAGCACGCTGTCGCAGGTCGGCTTCGGGATACAGGGCACGGATGACCCGCCCGGCACGACGGCCTGAAGATTGTCCCAACCGCCGGTGACTCCGCCGGCGTGCTTCTCGATCAGCTCCTTGAGCGGGATACCAAGCTCTTCCTCGACGTTGCAGGGTTTGTTGACGTTGCCGGAAATGGAAAAGATCTTGGTGCCGGTGTTCTTGGGACGCCCCAGGTTGGTCCACCACTCGGTCCCGCGCCGCAGGATCGTCGGCACCACGGCAATCGTCTCGACATTGTTCACGGTGGAAGGACAGCCATAAAGGCCCACAGCCGCCGGGAAGGGCGGCTTCAGGCGCGGCTGGCCCTTCTTGCCCTCGAGCGATTCCAGCAGCGCGGTTTCCTCGCCGCAGATATAGGCGCCGGCGCCGCGGCTGACCTCGATATCGAAGGCCCAGTCCGATCCGCAGGCGTTGTCGCCCAGAAGACCCGCGTCTCGGGCTTCGGCAATGGCTGCTTCCAGTCGCTGCAGAGGCTCCCAGTATTCACCGCGGATGTAGATGTAGGCCTTGTTGGCGCCCATCGCAAAACCGGCCACCACACAGCCTTCCAGCAGCATGTGCGGATCGTTGCGCATGATTTCCCGGTCCTTGCAGGAACCGGGCTCGGATTCGTCGGCGTTGACCACGAGGTAATGCGGACGGCCATCGTTCTCCTTGGGCATGAAGGACCACTTCATGCCGGCCGGGAAGCCGGCCCCACCGCGTCCACGCAGTTCGGATTCCTTGACCAGTTCCAGCAGCTTCTCGCGGCCCAGCGCGATCAGGTCCTTTGTATTGTCCCAGACGCCGCGTTTGCGCGCGCCTTCCAGGCCCCAGTCCTGCTGGCCATAGAGATTCAGAAAGACGCGATCCTTGTCCTGGAGCATCAGGCATCCCCCCGGCTGTCGGCCTGGATTTCAGTCAATGTGGTCGGCCCGCCTTCCGGCTCGGAACTCAGGCGGCCGGTCTGGGAACCGGGCTTCGGCGTCTTGCCGGCCCGCAACTCCTCGACGATCTCCGCCGCGCGCTCGGGCGTCAGATCCTCGAAATAGTCCCCTTCGTTGAGCTGGAACATGGGCGCGTTGCAGCAGGCACCGAGGCACTCCACCTCGCTGACGGTGAACAGGCCGTCCTCGCTGGTTTCGCCCAGCTTGGAGATGCCGGCCGCCTGCATGCAGGACTTGACGATGTCGTCGGAGCCCCGGACCCAGCAGGTCGTCGTGCGGCAGACCTGGATGTGGTGCTTCCCGCGCGGTTCGGTATAGAACATGGTGTAGAAGCTGACGACCTCGTGCACCCGGATCGGCGCCATGTTCAGGAAGCCGGCCACGTACTCGATGGCCGGTACGCTCAGCCAGCCACCATTCTGCTCCTGCGCCAGGTAGAGCAGCCAGATGACCGCGCTTGCCTGGCGTCCCTCGGGATAGCGCGCGATATAGCCCTTTGCCCGCTCCAGATTCTCCGGTGTGAACTGGAAGTCCGTTTCCGGCACCTGATAGGTGGTAACCTTCATCGATCGACCTCTCCGAAAACGATATCCATGGAACCGAGGATGGCCACGGAGTCGGCCAGCATGTGCCCCTTGCACATGTAATCCATGGCCGACAGGTGCACAAAACCCGGCGCGCGCAGCTTGCAGCGATAGGGCTTGTTGGTGCCATCCGAAACCAGATAGACGGCGAACTCGCCCTTCGGCGCCTCGACGGCGGCATAGGTTTCACCCGGCGGCACGTGATAGCCCTCGGTATAGAGCTTGAAGTGATGGATCAATGCTTCCATCGAGCGCTTCATCTCGCCCCGGCGCGGCGGCGTGATCTTCTGGTTCTCCACCATCACCGGGCCTTCCGGCAGCTTGTCCAGGCACTGCAGGATGATCTTCACCGACTGGCGCATCTCCTCCATGCGTACGAGATAGCGATCGAAGCAGTCGCCGTTCTTGCCGACCGGGATCTGGAAATCCAGCTGGTCATAAACTTCATAAGGCTGCGCGCGGCGCAGGTCCCAGGGCACGCCGGAGCCACGCAGCATGGGTCCCGAGAAGCCCCAGTCCATCGCCTCTTCGGCGGAGACAACGCCGATGTCGACGGTCCGCTGGCGATAGATGCGGTTGTTGGTCAGCAGCCCCTCAAAATCGTCAATCAGATTCGGAAAGTCCTCGCAGAATTCGCGGATATCATCCACCAGGCCCGCCGGCAGGTCCTGATGCACTCCGCCCGGGCGGAAATAGGCCGCATGGAGGCGCGCGCCACAGACCCGCTCATAGAATTCCATGATCTTTTCGCGCTCTTCGAAACCCCAGAGCATGGGCGTCATGGCGCCGACGTCGAGCGCGAAGGTGCAGATATTCAGCAGGTGGTTGGCGATGCGCGTCAATTCGCTGTACAGCACGCGAATGTACTGGGCGCGGGGAGGCGGCTCGATTCCCAGCAGCTTCTCAACACCAAGTGCGAAGGCATGCTCCTGATTCATGGGGCTGACGTAATCCAGGCGGTCGAAATAGGGGATCGCCTGGAGGTAGGTCTTGTACTCGATCAGCTTTTCGGTGCCGCGATGCAGCAGGCCGATATGCGGATCGGCACGCTCGATCACCTCGCCGTCCATCTCCAGCACAAGGCGCAGGACGCCGTGTGCCGCCGGATGCTGCGGCCCGAAGTTCAGGGTCAGCGGTTTGATGTGTGCTTCGGCCATCAGGCTTTGCTCTCCTGCGTCGCGTCCTCGTCCTCTGCCTTCTCGTCACCAGGCAGATGCAGCATGCCCTCCCAGGGAGAGATGAAATCGAAGTTGCGGAATTCCTGCACCAGGTTCACCGGCTCGTAGACCACACGCTTCTGGTCCTCGTCGTAGCGAACCTCGACATAGCCCGTCAGCGGGAAATCCTTGCGCAGGGGGTGCCCCTCGAAACCGTAGTCGGTCATGATTCGCCTTAGATCCGGATGATCCGAGAAGAAGACGCCAAAAAGGTCCCAGACCTCGCGCTCGAACCAGATGGCGGAGCTGAAGATGTCGACGACGGACGGCACCGGAGTATCCTCCGAAGCCGGCACCTTCACCCGAATGCGCAGGTTGTGCTTCAGCGAAAGCAGGTTATAGACCACCTCGAAGCGCTCGGGCCGGTCGGGGTAATCGACCGCCGTGACATCCACCAACTGTTTGAACTGGGCATTGGGATCGTCGCGCAGAGCGGTCATGACCTTCACCAGGCTTTCGCGATACGCCCAGACGATCAACTCGTCGCGTATCGTTTCCGTCCTGAAGATGTCGTCGGGCAGTGACGACGTCAGGTGTTCGCCGAGTTCTGTTAGCGTTGGATTCATCTCTCTACCGATCCGGACCGAGAAAGCAGTTAGCGCTCGATGACGGCCTGCCGCTTGATCTTCTTCTGCAGTTGCAGAACGCCGTACAGCAAGGCCTCTGCGGTGGGCGGGCAACCGGGGACATAGATATCCACCGGCACGACACGGTCGCAGCCGCGCACCACGGCATAGGAATAGTGATAATAGCCGCCGCCGTTGGCGCAGGAGCCCATGGAAATGACCCAGCGCGGCTCGGCCATCTGGTCATAGACCTTGCGCAAGGCCGGCGCCATCTTGTTGGTCAGCGTCCCCGCCACGATCATCACGTCGGACTGACGCGGACTGGGGCGAAAAACGGTCCCGTATCGGTCCAGGTCATAACGGCTGGCGGCCGTGTGCATCATCTCGACGGCGCAACAGGCCAGACCGAAGGTCATCGGCCAGAGGGAACCGGACTGGGCCCAGCCAGCAAGCTTGTCCAGCTGGGCAACCACGAAGCCCTTGTGCTGGATTTCATCGCCAACTTCCTTGAGCACAGCCTCCTGATCCGCGCCGGGACCGAGCGGGGCCTGCCTGATTGTGCTCTCGCTCACTCCCATTCCAGGGCTCCCTTCTTCCACTCATATACGAATCCAATGGTCAGCAGACCAAGGAAGATCATCATCGACCAGAAGCCGAACATGCCGATCTCACCCAGCGAAACCGCCCAAGGGAAGAGGAAGGCAACCTCGAGATCGAAGATGATGAAGAGGATGGCCACCAGATAGAAACGCACGTCGAACTTGCTTCGCGCATCGTCAAAGGCCTCGAAACCGCACTCATAGGACGAGACCTTCTCGGTATCGGGGCGCTGGCGGGCCACGAGATAGGAAGCAACAACCATCACGACGGCCAGACCCAGGGCCAGGCCGATGAAGATCAGGATCGGCAAGTATTCCGCCAAAAGCTCGTTCATCGCTCGATCGCTCTCTGACCACTGCGGCTGCACCCGGAACCTGCCCAACACTGGACTGTTCCCGAAAGCGCCCCGCAGCCTTTCTTAACACAGCTGTTCTTGTCTTCCAGGCCGTTTCGGATAACAGCCCGGGCGTTTTCGCGGCGGACTATAGGCCGATAGACCTTACGGGAAAAGCAAGAAACGACCCTCTGTGTCTACCAGTTGGCCTGATCCGCCTGCAACCAGGGCACAACCGAACCACACCAGGGGGTTACCACAGGCCGGCGGATGGAAAAAACAGTGAAGCCGGAAAAATTCAGGTGAGCGACCCGAGAGATAGGTGACGTTTTGTACCGAACAGATAGGTAACACTTTTCGCTTTTGCGGGAGGTGTTCATGCCTTGGAAGGAGTGTTCGGTTATGGATGAACGTCTTCGTTTTGTGGCTCGGCTTTTGGATGGAGAGGGTATGAGCCATGTTTGCCGGGAGTTCGGGATTTCCCGCAAGACCGGTTACAAGATCTACAAGCGCTATCAGGAGCAGGGGATCGAGGCGCTGAACGACCGGTCTCGTCGTCCGGTGCGCTATGCCAACCAGTTGCCAGAACCCATCGAACGGCTGATTGTCTCCTGCAAACGAGACAAGCCGCACTGGGGTGCACGCAAGATTCGCGAGCTCTTGGTGCGCCGCCTGGCCGGGGACGTGCGCATTCCGGCACGCAGTACCGTGCATGCCGTGCTCGATCGTCACGGCTTGGTCAAGCAGGCGCGCAAGCGGCGCAACAAGGCTCAGGGCACACCGCTATCAACGGGCAAGGCTCCAAACGATCTCTGGTGCGCCGACTTCAAGGGCGAGTTCCGGCTTGGTAACCGGCGCTACTGTTACCCGCTAACCGTCACGGACCATGCCTCACGCATGATCCTGCTCTGTGAAGCCCTGGACACAACGCGCGAGCCGCCGGTTATCGAAGCCTTCCAGCGCCTGTTCACCGAACGCGGCCTGCCCGATGCCATACGCAGCGACAATGGCTTGCCTTTCGCCTCGCCCAATGGCCTCTACAATCTCTCACGGCTCTCGGTCTGGTGGTTGAGACTGGGTATCGCCATTGAGCGCATCCGGCCCGGCCACCCGCAGCAGAACGGCCGGCACGAACGCATGCACCTCACCCTCAAGCAGGAAACCACACGCCCACCCGGAGACAACAGCCTGCAGCAGCAGGCGCGCTTCGATGACTTCGTCAGCGAATTCAATACCGAAAGACCGCATGAAGCACTCAGCATGCTCTGTCCGCGAGAGCACTATACGTCCTCAAAGCGCACCTATCGTGGACTGCCCGAGCTGGATTATCCTTTCCACGACAAGGATATCCTCGTCACCTCCTGCGGACGCATCTGCATGCACCGAAAGAAAATCAACATCTCAACCGTCCTGGCCGGCCAAAGGCTCGGTATCAAGGAGGTCGATGAAGGCATTTGGCTCGTAAGCTTCATGCACTATGATCTGGGATATATCGATCTGGAACAGAAAACCTTGCAGACCATAAGCAACCCTTTTGCAAATAGGGTGTAACCCATGTCTCAGGTACAAACTGTTACCTATGTCTTCGGGTCAGACAAGTGAGGAAATGGCGGGAGTGACGGGACTTGAACCCGCGGCCTCCGGCGTGACAGGCCGGCGCTCTGACCAACTGAGCTACACCCCCAGAACATTTCACGGAGCCGGGCAAGCCAGCGTTTCCGTGACGGGAGCGATCACTTACTCCACCCATCTGGGGGGTGTCAAGCAGCCCTGCGCTTCTTCTTGCGTTTTTCTTTCAACTCCTTGCCCGGCTTGGCCCAGCGGCGTTTCAGGCAAAGCCATTCACCCGGCTCTTCGCGGATCCAGCGCTCGAAAATCCCGTTGACCTGGCGCGTCATTTCCAACGCCTGCTTGTCGGTTCCCATCTCTTCGTGTGGCGGAGAAACAGGCGGATGGATGATCACGCGATAGCGCGCTGTTGCGACACGCTCGACACGCACCGGCACCAGGTCATTGCGCGTACGCAGGGCCAGACGTGCCGGGGCCGTCGTGGTCAGGGCCGAGCGCTCGAAAAAGGGGACATGCTCGCCCTCGTCCACGCGCTGGTCCACCAACAGTCCGATGGATTCCCCGCTCCCCAGACGGCGCAGCAGGATTCGGATGCCACCATGTTTTTCCACCAGCTTCATACCCTGACGCTGTCGCCAGTACTGGACCATGGCATCCACCAGGGGATTGCTCTGCGGCGTATAGACAACGGTCAACGGGCGCCCCATGGCCGGCATCAAGCCGCCCAGAATCTCCCAGTTGCCCATGTGGGCCGTGAAGAAGACGGCCGCCCGCCCCGTGCGATCCAGTTCTTCCAGATAGGCATGGTTCTCGATCTCGACACGCGGGTCGGGAGACGATCTGTCGCAGATCTTTCCAAGATGAGGGAATTCCGCCAGAACGGCCCAGAGATTGCCCCAGCTCTTGCGGATCAGCCTTGTGATTTCGGCCTCCCCGGCCTCGGGGAAAGCCACGCGGTAATTGGCGCGCATGTAACGACTGTCGCCCAGACGCGAGACCACCTTGCGCCCGAACCAACGGCCCATGGCCGATGCAGGCTCGACAGGCAACAGGCGCGCCATGGCCCAGAACAGCAGCATGAAGACCGCCTCCAGACTCCAGAGCGTATAACAGACCGGACGTGACTGCCGAACGGCCTTGCGTAAGCGGTATAATCTTTTGGAGAGGCGGCGGCGTTTCCGGCGCAATGTTTGGGCATCCTGGTCACGGGCGACAATATCAGCCCCGCGGAGCCCGCCGCATTTCAAAACAGGCAGGGTACGAGGCGGGCAAGACATAATTCACCGCGGAAGGTTTGAAAACCGTCAAGCGTGGAACGGGGTTCGATCACAAATGGTTTCAACTCCCCCTGCACGGCAAAGCTTTACTTGCCGTTCACGGCAGTTTTCAGTACTTTTCCACAGCGCATAGAAAGCGTGAATCATCACAATTTCCAAGCATCGAGGTCTGGTGTGGCTCTGAAGCTCGGTCCCTGGTCGGGACGGAAATATTTCCTGGACAAGATGACGTTGCGGGACCTGGTCGGTGCCTATTTCACGCATCACGCCATCATGGCCTATCTGGTCCTGGCAATCGGGTGTCTTGTCTACCTCGTGCTGAACCCGAGCAACTACTGGGGGCCGGCACTGGCGGCTGTGCTCGTTCTGCCGATCTATCCCCTGGCCTGGTACCTGCTGCACCGCTTTGTCCTGCATGGCCGCTGGCTCTATCGCATGCCCCAGACGGCTGCCCTGTGGAAGCGCATCCATTTTGACCATCACCAGGACCCGAATGATCTCGGGGTGCTGTTCGGCGCGCTCTACACCACGCTGCCAACGATCCTGATCGTCACCATTCCCCTGGGCTGGGCCATTGCCGGACCCAGTGGTGCCGTTGCAGCCGTGGCTTCGGGCTTGTTGACCACCTGCTTCTATGAATTCTGCCATTGCATCCAGCACCTGCCTTTTCAGCCCCGCTGGAACTGGCTGAAGCGGATGAAGAAGCTGCACCTGGCCCATCACTTCCACAACGAGCAGGGCAATTACGGGATCACCAACTTCACCTTCGATCGCCTGCTCGGCACCTATTACAGCCATCCGCGCGAGACGCCGCGCAGTTCCACGGTCTTCAACCTTGGCTACACCGGCGAAGAAGCATCACGTTATCCTTGGGTTGCCGAGCTTTCCGACGAAAACCAGCAACCGGGCGCCATGCGCCCCGCCCGCAATCGCTGATTTCTCGTCCGCCTTGGCAAGACAGGTGCAAACACCGCCCCGATCGTCGGAAGACATCGAAATCCGCCCGGTCCGCAATCGCCGAGACCTGGACAGCTTCATCGAGGTGCCCTGGCACGTTTACGACGGGGATCCGAACTGGATTCCGCCTCTGAAGCTGGAGCGGCGCCTTCACCTGTCACAGGACAAGAACCCCTATTTCCAGCACGCCGAGGCCGCCTTCTGGGTAGCCTGGCGCGCCGGCAAACCTGTCGGACGGATCTCGGCCCAGATCGACCAGGCTTGGCTGGAACGTTACCAGGATGCCACGGGCCATTTCGGCTTCCTGGAAGGCCAGGATGATCCCGCCCTCTTCGACAAACTGCTGCAAACGGCCGAGAACTGGCTGAAGGTACGCGGCATGAAGCGAGTCACTGGCCCCTACAGCCTGTCTGTCAATGACGAGTGCGGGCTGCTGGTGGAAGGTTTCGACAGGCCACCGGCACTGATGATGGGGCATACCCGGCCCTATTATGGTAGTTATGTCGAGCAGGCCGGCTACCAAAAGGCAATGGATCTGCTGGCCTATGACATCGATGTTGGCGCCCCCCTGCCGCCACGAGCCCGCATGCTGGTCGACAAGATCGCGGATGACCCGAAACTGCGCCTGCGCCCGCTGGACATGTCACGCTACAGGGAGGATCTGCGGCTGATTGTTGATATCTTCAACGATGCCTGGTCGCAGAACTGGGGCTTTGTCCCCATGACCGAGGCCGAGGTCGAGAATATGGCCAAGAGCCTGAAGCCGATCATAAAGCCGGAGTTCGTCTGCATCGCCGAATACGACGGCGAGCCGGCTGCCATGACGGTTACCCTGCCAGACGTTCACCACCTGGCGGCCGATCTGAACGGGAAGCTGTTTCCCTTCGGATGGGCCAGGCTGCTCTGGCGCTTGAAGTTTTCCCACTGCGAGACGGGCCGCATGCCCTTGATGGGAGTGCGTCGAAAATACCAGAGCTCCTCCCAGGGTGCGGCACTGGCCCTGGGCGTAATCGACAGGGTCTACAGCTATCATCGCGCCCAGGGAAAGAAGCGGGGCGAGCTTTCCTGGGTTCTGGAGACCAACAGGCCGACGCGGCGCTTGATTGAAACCCTCGGCGGACAAGCTGACAAGATCTATCGGCTCTACGAGAAGGAATTGGCGTGAGCGGAGAAGCGCGGGGCTTCACGGCACTGGTCCTGGCCGGACAGCGCCCTGGCACGGATCCTCTGGCCCGTCATTGCGGTGTTGAACTGAAATGCATGGCGCCGGTTGGCGGCACGCCCATGTTGCAGCGTGTGGTCGAGGTCCTGGCCCGCAGCCCCCATATCCGGAAAATCTTCATCAGCCTGCCGGACCCGACTGCAGTGGAGGAGCTGCCCCTGCTAACCAGCCTGCACGCGGAGGGGCGCCTGCATGCCCTGCGCAGCGCTCCGTCGCCCAGCGCCAGTGTCTCGGACTTCTGTGCCCGTCAATGGCACAGCGACAGTCCCCTGCTGGTCACGACGGCCGATCATGCCCTGTTGAACGATGAAATCCTCAACCGCTTCTGCCGGCAGGCGCTTTCCAGCGAGGACGACATCCTGGCCGGCCTGACTCCCTCGGCCGTGCTTAAAGCGGCCTACCCCGACAGCCGGCGCACCTACCTGCGTTTCCGTGACGAGGCCTACAGCGGAGCCAACCTCTTCGCACTGCTGACACCACGCGCGCAGAAGGCCGTGACCTTCTGGCAGACTGTCGAGCAGGACCGCAAGAAGCCTTGGCGCATTGCGCGGCGAATCGGCATAAGGACCTTGATTGCTTATCTCGCAAGGCGCCTGACCCTGAAGGATGCCATGCAGGCACTTTCCCGGATCGCGGGCGCACAGGCAGGGGCCGTGATCCTGCCGATCGCCGAAGCCGCCATAGACGTCGACAAGCCCGAAGACCTGGACCTGGTAAAGTCGATCCTGGCAGAACGTGCGAACGAACAGGGCCCCGCGAGCAACTGAAAAGGACGGGCCGTCTTGTACAGACTGGCACACATATCCGACATTCACCTGCCGCCCCTGCCCAGGGCCGGCATGAGGGACCTGCTTGGAAAGCGCCTGTTGGGCTGGCTTTCCTGGCAGAAGCGCCGGCGCCACATACACCGGATTGAAGTGCTCGACCAGCTCTGTTCCGACCTGGCTGAGGAGGCGCCGAACCAGATCGCAGTCACCGGAGACCTGGTGAATATCTCCCTGCCCGCCGAATTTCGCATGGCCGCGGACTGGCTGAGCGCCCTGGGGCCGCCCGAGCAGGTCAGCGTCGTGCCCGGAAATCACGATGCCTACGTTCCGGTTCCGCCAAGCCAGGGTCTTGAAGCCTGGAATGCCTACATGAGTGGAGATGACAGCCAGGCTGGACCTGGCTTCCCCTACCTGCGCCGGCGTGGCCCCCTCAGCCTGATCGGTCTGTCGACCGCCCTGCCGACAGCACCGGGCCTGGCCAGCGGCGCGTTGGGCGAGCAGCAGTGTGTGGCCCTGGAAACCCTCTTGCAGGAAACACGGCAGAGCGTCCGCGTAGTCCTGCTGCACCACAGCCCCCTGCCGGGTGTCAGCAAACCCCGGAAGGCCTTGCGCGATGGGGACCGCCTGCGCGCAATACTGAAACGACAGGGGGCTGATTTGATCCTCCATGGTCACGAACATCGCCCGATTTCCGGACAGGTGGAGGGGCCCGACACGCCCATCCCCGTGCGTGGCACGGCCTCCGCCTCGGCTTTGCCCCACGGTCGCAAGCCAGGCGCTCTCTATCACCTCTACGGCTTCGAACAGCTGGATGACAAGCGTTGGCAGATCACGGTCGAAACGCGTGGCTACAGCCTCGATGAGGGTCGTTTCATTGCTGTTTCCGATCCACCCGCTATACTCGATCCAGCACACGCATAGCCCGGCCGCACAATGCCCATCTTCGATCGCTACATACTGCGGCAAGTCTTCCCGCCCCTCGCCTTCACCCTGCTGATCGCGCTTCTGGTCCTGCTGGTCGAGCGCATGCTGCGCGTCCTGGATTCCGTTCTGGGCTCCCAAGGCACCATGCAGGTGGTCTTCGAGCTGCTGGCCTATCTGGTCCCCCACTATCTGGGCCTCGCCCTGCCCATGGCCCTGTTCCTGGGAATCTACTTCGCTTTCCGCCGGCTCAGCCGCGAAAGCGAAATGGACGCCATACTCGCCTCGGGCACGGGTCTGCATCAGCTGATGCGCCCGGTCATGCTGGCAGCCGTGCTGTTGAGCCTCTTTGCCGTCCTGATCTTCAACACACTGCAGCCGCACAGTCGCTACGCCTACCGCTCGGTCCTCTCCTCGGTCCAGAACATGTCCATCGAAGCCCTGATCCAGCCCGGGGTCTTCGTCAGCAGCGACAACACGACCCTGATGGTCGAGGAAATCTCTCCGGACCGGCGCCAGTTCCGGCGCATCTTCATGCACGAGGAGGACAAGCAAGCGGACGAAGCCGCCACGATCACGGCTCGTGAAGGTATCCTGACGGAAAGCGAGGATGACAGCCCGCCCTTCGTCCAGCTTTTCAACGGTGTTCGCCTGACCACACCGGTTGAGCCCGGCAAGGTCGAGGGCGCACGTGAGCTTGAGTCTGGCAGCGAACGCAGCGACGGTCTGCTGCGATTCAACGAAATGCAGACCGTTCTGGGCGAGGATGCCTACGATGCGGTCCAGCCCCGGGGGGAGGACGAGCGCGAGTACACCATCCCCGAACTCTGGACCTTGAAGGACAATCCACCCGAAGGATTGGAACGTTCACGTTTGCTGGCTGAGATGAACGAGCGCCTGGTCCGCATCGCTTCCATCCTGGTTCTGCCCTTCATGGCGGTGCCGCTGGCCTTGAGCAATCGCCGCAGCCAGCGCTCGTCCGGCGTTGCCGTTGGCGTCATCACCCTGCTCGCCTTCAACGAGGCCTTGCAGCAGGGTGTCCGCATGGTGCGACGCGAACAGGTCGAACCCCTGCTTGGTGCCTGGGGGCCGCTGCTCATCTTCCTTCTTGGCTCGGTGCTGCTTTTCATGGATGTGGCCTTCCGGGTGCCCCGCTACCAGGGGATCGGGATAGTGGACCGGACCACCACTTTTGTCGGCAACTTGATTGAAAGGCGCCGCAAGCGCAGGGAGGCATCATGAGGATCCTGGATCTTTACCTGTCGCGCCTGTTCATCCTGCGCTTTCTGCTCATCCTCGTGGCTGGATCCTTCTTCATCCTGACGCTCGATATCATGGAGGTGTCCAACGACATTGCCGAGATCGAAGCGGAGAGCGAACTGCAGGCCACACTTCAGTATGCGCTCCACCGCTTCCCATCCTTCCTGTCCCAACTGCTGCCCATCGCCACTCTTCTGGCCGCCTTGCTGACCCTGGCGGAGATGCAGCGTCACCGGGAACTGGTTTCCCTCTGGAACAGCGGTTTGTCCCCGATCCGTATCATGCGTGGGCTACTGCCTGTCGGCTGCCTGCTCGCCGTCCTGCAATTTACCCTGGATGACCAGGTTCTGCCCGAGACCACGGTCCAGCTGCGGGAATGGAGTATCGGTGAATTCGGCGAAACCCAGAATCTTGCCGGCGCCGACGGCAAGATCTGGTTGCGCAGCGGTAACGATTACCTGCGCATGCCCGAGAAGAACCTGGGCGATGACCAGTTGCAGGACATCACCCTCTTCCGTCGCGATGACAGAGGCCTGCTATATGAACGTCTGGATGCGCGCAGCGCACAGAGAACGACCAACGGCTGGCTGCTGCGCGAGGTTACACGACAGGGAGAAGCGCAAACCACAGCCGAAAAACTTCCCGTCTACCTCTGGGATGGCCAGATCGATCCGGAGGGCCTGCGCCTTCTGGCCCGACCACCACGCGAGCTGTCCCTGTCCCAGTTGGCCTCACTGATCAGCAGCAAGAGCTACGGCCAGCGCTCGCCCCAGGTCTACAAGACCTGGATGAACGCACGTATCACCCAGAGCCTGACCCCGATCCTGCTGATCTTCCTGGCCGTGGCCTGGGGGCAGGATTACAGGCGTACCGGCACTCTGACCCGCCTGATGATTGGCGGCGTGGCCATCGGATTCACCTTCTTCGTGATCAACGGGACGTCGATCGCACTGAGCGAAGTCGGCACCATGCCCAGCTGGATGGGGGCCTGGGCGCCTTTCACGGCCATGGCCTGCCTGATCGGTTTCCTGGTGGTCAGACGAGAAGCTTCGGAACCCATACAGCTTCGCTCGGAGCGCTCATCCAGCGGCAATGCCGCTTGACCAAGCGGATTCAGGCCAATAGGCACGGGCCTCACACTTCCCAGGACAGACACGGCACATGAAACCTGGCCTCGTCAGCAACCCTCTCAGCCAGCAGAACAAGCAGGGCATGGACCGGCTGGAAAAGGCCGTCGACGCCTTTCCTGAGCTTCATTACGAAAGGCTGGACCGTTTTGAGGACCTGCCCACCGCGCTTGATCGCCTGGCGGCCACCGGTGTGGACCTGTTGCTGATCAATGGGGGCGACGGCACGGTCCAGGCGGTCATGACGGAAGTGCTTGAACGACGCCTCTGGGGAGACACCCCTCCTGTCTTCGGCCTGCTGCATGGCGGCATGACCAACATGACGGCCGTGGATGTCGGCTTGTCCGGCAAGCCTCACAAGGCTCTGGAGCGGCTCCGCAAACGCCTTGCCGACGGGAACCTCGACTCAAAGCTCAGCCGGCGACGCATCCTGCGTCTTGAAGGCGCCCTGGACACCCCGCCACAGCGCGGCATGTTCTTTGGCGCGGCCGCCATCTACCAGGCCATCCAGCTGTGCCGCTCCGAGGTCCACCCTCTGAAGATCGAAGCCGATTGGGCGGCTGGACTGACGCTGCTGCGCTTGCTGACTGGATGGGTTTTCGGGGGCAAGAGCCGGGAGGCCATACGCGGTGAAACGATCACGGCCGCTTTCAACCAGGCGCCAGGCGAAACCCGCAGGGAACTTCTGGCCATCGCCACGACACTGGACCGCTTGGTAGTCGGCTCGCGCCCCTTCTGGAATCAACAGGGTGAACCTCTGCGCTACACCTCGATCTGCTATCCACCCAAGGGCCTGCTGCGCCACAGCCTGAAAGTCCTGTATGGTGGCAACGAACGCAGGCTTCCCGAGGACTGTTACCGTAGCCGCGGCGCCGAAAGCGTCGAACTGGAGCTGGAGGGCCCCTTTACCCTGGATGGGCAGTTCCATGAACCCGATCCACAGCGTCCCTTGCGACTGAGCGCACCGGACACGCTGGATTTCGTGAAGCTTTAGACCCGGATTATGGCAGAACTTCCGGACAGCCTGAACGAGCTTGTGGAGCAGGAAAGCCAGCAGTCCGCAGATCCGGCAGTGTTCAGCATTGCAAAAGCTGCCTGTGAAAAGGCAACCAGAGGCCGGCCGGAAGCGGTGCGTGCGGTCCTGTTCTATGGCAGCTGCCTGCGCGGAGGAACGCCCTATGATGGTCTGGTCGATCTCTACCTGCTGCTGGACAGCTATCAGGACCTGCAGGACAGCCGCGTCTTGCGCTATCTGAATTACCTCCTGCCCCCCAACGTCTACTACATTGAGACCGAGCACGCGGGGCGCAGGGTTCGGGCCAAGTATGCCGTCGTGACACTGGAACAGTTTGCCCACCGCGTGGGGCCGGCCGGTTTTCATCCCTATTTCTGGGCCCGTTTTGCCCAACCGAGCGGCATACTTCTGGCGCGCGATGGCGAAAGCCGTCGACAGACCGTGATGGCCCTGGCACGCGCCGTGACCACCTTGGCGCAGAAAACCCGTCCGCTTTTCCGATCGCCGCCCACATCCGAAGCGCTTTGGTCCCGGGCCTTTGCCGAGACCTATCGCACAGAACTCAGGGCCGAAGGCGGCGGCCGGGCACGCGAACTCTATGAGCGCTACCAGGAACGCTATGACCGGGTCTGGGACAGCCTGAGGGACTCCCGGCTGCTGGCCGACAGACAGTCGACACGTCAGGCGGTGCTGGCCTGGGGTCTGCGCCGTATTGCAGGTAAGGTCCTGTCGATTCTGCGCCTTGCGAAAGCTGCCTTCACCTTCGCGGATGGACAGTCCTATCTGCTCTGGAAAATCGAACGCCATTCGGGCGTCCGCGTGGAACCCACAGCCTGGCAGAAGCGGCACCCACTGCTTTCGGCACCTCTGCTGGCCTGGCGCCTCTATCGCAAGGGCGGATTTCGCTAACTGTCCCGGGCTGCCCCTAGGCCGAGGCGGAAGCCTTCTGTGCCTCCCACTCCCGTAGAATCTTCTCGAAACGGCCACAGACCTCTTCAATCTGTGCCTCGCTGTGGGCTGCGGACACGGAACAGCGCAACAGGCACACACCATTGGGCGTTCCCGGCGGAATGGCCAGGTTCACGTAAACGCCTTCCTCGACAAGGCGATTCCAGAAAAAGACGGCCGTCTGCTCGTCGCTCAGGCGCACGGCGATCACAGGACTGGCCGGCGAACAGATCTCGAAGCCCAGGTCGCTCAGTCCCTGGTACAGGGCGTTGGCATTGCGCCAGAGCTTGTCTATCAGGCCCGGATCCTGCTCGATTTTCTCGATCGCCTTGGTCACGGTCACGACACTGGCCGGTGAGGCAGAGGCCGTGAACATGTAAGGGCGACTGCAATAGCGCAGGCGGTCGAAGTGCGGATGGTTGGAAGCGCCGAACCCGCCGATGGCCCCCAGACTCTTGCTGAAGGTCCCAGCGACGAAGTCCACATCATCCTCGACGCCACAAGCTTCGGCCACGCCGCGCCCATGCGCACCCATGACCCCCAGGGAATGGGCCTCGTCCACCAGGAGGAACGCCCCGTGGCGTTTCTTGACCTCGATGAACTCCTTCAGCGGTGCGATATCGCCCAGCATCGAATAGATACCCTCGACAATGACGAGCGCGACCCCTTCCTCGTTCTTAAGGCGGGACAGACGACGGTCGAGATCGGCTGGATCGTTGTGACGGAAGCGGATCAGCGTGGCACCGCTCAAGCGACAACCGTCATAGATACTGGCATGGGAATCGGCATCCAGGAGAATGGTGTCCTTGGGGCCCGCCAGTCCGGCAATCATGCCCAGATTGGCCTGGTAGCCCGTGGGAAAGACTATTGCCGATTTACATTTCAGATAGCGGGCAATCGCCTGTTCCAATTCCTCGTGCAGAGCGTAGCTTCCATTGGCAATCCGCGAACCGGTGGTGCCGGTTCCCTGTTCCCGCATGGCCTCGCAGCCGGCCTCGATGCAATCCGGATCGAAGGTCAGGCCCAGGTAGTTGTTGGTGCCGACCAGGATTGTCTTCCGCCCATTGATCAAGGCCTCGGTGGGCGAGAGTATCTTGTCCATGCGCAGGCCAAAGGGATTCAAACCCACCTGCAGCAGGCTGTCGCGCCGTTCGGCTATGGGTCCGTACTTGTCTAAGATATCCATGACGTGTCAGCCGGCCTCCTTCTGCTTCTGGACGGCAGAGACCAGATCGTCGACGGTGCGCATATCCGCCACGAGATTGATGGGAATATCGATGTCGTATCGATCCTCGACCTCCATGATGATGTCCATGGCAGCCACGGAATCGATATTCAGATCGCTGTTGAGGTCGGTGCTGCCCGTGATCTCGATCTTGTTTCGATTGTACTGTTCCAGAAAGCCGCAGATATCCTGGAACACGCTGTCGCTGTTGTTCTGCATCTCGTCCATGATCCGTCCGATCCCTTGGCCAATGGCGCTGCGTTGGAGCGCCTGTTAGAGCCATTCCTGTTGTTTATACCAGTTGAGGGTTTGCGTAAAACCGTCCAGAAATCCACGTGGTGCCGGGCAGTCCGGCAGCTGGCGGCGCCAATGCCCTTCAACACGCCAATCTGCATGACTCAATTCCCGCAGCTTTCCAGGCGTCAGCACTGGCGCGCGCGCCGTCATCCGCCCCAGCATTTCGCTGCTCCAGGCGATTGGATAGACCAGCGCAGGCGGCAGGCGCAGCAGGCGCACCCTGTGCCCCGTCGCCTCTCCCGCGATCCGAACCAGGTCTTCCCAACCATAACCGTTCTCGGTTTCATCATCGGGTTCCAGGCAAAGGGGCCGGCTCAACTCGCTATCCAGGGAGGCCGTCAGGGCCTCGACCAGGTCTTGTGCATGGATCAGGGAGAAACGCGCGCCGGGACGTGCGGGAACGGCCAGCAGGCCCCGGTTCATCTGCTGGAAAAGGGGCAGTGTGGCACGATCGCCTGGACCATAGACGGCCGGCGGCCGAACGATCACGAGTTCCAGCCGGTTCGACCAGGCGCGCACGGCATCCTCGCCGTTGCGCTTACTCTCAGCATAGGCGGAAAGCTGCGGCTCACGCGCGGCCAGCGTGGAGAGATAGATCATCCGCTCCACCGAATCTGTCCGTCCCGCCGCCGCACAGAGACGTTCGGTGGCCTCGGCATTGACCCGATGAAAATCCTCCGCCTGCCGCGCCTTGATCAGGCCCGCACAGTGAATCACCGTGGATGCGCCCTGTACCAGTCGGCTCAGTGCCTCCTCCTGCTCCACTGCACCTTCAACGATTTCGACGCGCTCCTCGAAGATCGGGTCCGGCAGGTTGGCCCTGATCTCCTGCCAGGCTTCGGGACGGCGCAGCAACAGGCGCAGGCGACAGCCTTTCTGCAACAGCCGTCGCACAAGAAAGTTGCCGATGAAGCCGGTGGCACCGGTCACGGCGACGTTCGCCGCAACATTCAGTCTTCCGGTCATGTCTGCACCGCTGTTTCGAGCGGGAAGGAAAGCCGCAAGTTCAGTCCGAGCCGACGGCCATGGCCAGGACGGGGGACTCCTGCTGGCTGGTGTGCAGGTCCTCGTTCACGTCGCGAATGCGGCCGGCAACGAAGTCCGCCTTGGCGGCCGCTCGGCTGAGCTTGCCCGACGAGGTAAAGGTCAGGGACCGGGTCGGAGCCAGCACCACCTCGCACCCCACCCCGGCCGTCTTCTGGACGACGGCGGTAACATAGCGACGCAGCGCTTCACGGGCTTCCGGATCGGGTGTGCGGCATTCCACCACCAGGACAACGCGCTCGCTGTCCTCGTCATCACCCAGGGCAAAGGCCGCGACGTCGCCGGCACGGATGCCGTCCAGCTTCTCCACGGCCCACTCCAGATCCTGCGGCCAGATGTTCCGGCCGTTGCAGATGATCAGGTCCTTGCTGCGCCCGGTGATGACCAGTTCACCGTCAACCAGATAGCCGAGATCACCGGTGTCCAACCAGCCGTCGGGCGTGATCACGGCGCGGGTGGCTTCCAGGTCGCTGTAATAACCCTGCATCAGGCTAGGCCCCTGGACACAGACGCGGCCGATGGCGCGCTCGGGCAGTTTGCTGTCATCGTCGTCGCGGATCTCCACCGCATGGCCCGGCAGGACCCGGCCACACTTGACGAAGGTACGCACCGAAGCGGCGGCCCCGTCCCGATGGGGAGAAACGGGAACGGCCACGCCCTTCAGGGCAGCGCTTTCGCGATCCACATGATCCAGCTGCAAGCCGGTATCGAGATGCGTGAAACTGACCGCCAGGGTGGATTCGGCCAGGCCGTAACTGGGCAAGAAAGCCTTGGGGTTAAAGCCGCTTTCGGCAAAGCGCTCGGCAAAGCCCTGCAGGACGCTGGCGCGCACCATTTCGCCGCCAATACCGGCGACCCGCCACTGGGACAGCTCGAATTGTGCCGGATCCACGTTCGCCGAACGCCGCAGGCAGAGGTCATAGCCGAAGGTCGGGCTGAAGGAGATCGTGCCCCCGTACTCGGAAAGGATCTTCAGCCACAGCATGGGTCGGCGCGCAAAGGTCGTGGTTGCCAGGTAGTCTATGGAAACCTGCGCCAGGGCCGGTGTCAGGAAGAAACCGACCAGACCCATATCATGGTAGAGCGGCAGCCAGGAGGTTGCCCGATCGCCAGGCTGCAGCGCCAGGCCGTGCTGCCCGATGCCGCGTGCATTGCTGGTGATGGCCTTCTGCGTAACCAGAACACCGCGCGGCAGACTGGTGCTGCCCGAGGAGAACTGGATGTAACAGGGATCCTGGCGTTCCAGCGGCCGCAAGAAACCGTTCTTCGCGCTCTCTGCGCGGAACTCTTCATGGGTCCCCACACGTTCGATGCCAGCTTCCTGCCCCGCCGCACGCAGCATGTCAATCAGGTCATCGGAGGCAACCGCCGCCGAAACGGCGGCCCGCTTCATCATGGCAGCCAGCCGCGCCACATAGGCATCCCGTCCGCCCAGATTGACGCTGAGCGGCAAGGGAACCGGAACGATGCCAGCGTACTGGCAGGCAAAGAAGAAAACAAAGAATTCAGGCCGCGTCTCTGCAATCACGGCCACGCGCGAACCGCGCTCAAGGCCTGACGCAACAAGCCGCGGCGCCAGATCCAGCGCTTCCTCGCGAATTTCCCGATAGGTCATAGCGCGGTTGAGAACGCCCCGCTCGGAAAAGAAGTTGCAGCCGGTCTGCCCGCGGGCGGCATAATCCAGACCTTCCGCAAGAGTCTCGAACTCCCCGACACGGAGCGGCAGGTCTTCATTTGTCGTAATTGTCGAACGCGTCATGCCCGGTTTGTTCCGTCCCGTTGTTCATTGGCTTCATATTTCACTCGCCCCCACCCTTGTGGAAGGCGTCTGTCTGTCAGGTTCCTGCTGGTCACCGCTGCACCCCTGCGCACGGCTGAATGGAATCCCCCGTTGGTCGGCCCCGTCCCCTGCCCCGACCGAAGTCACTCAGACTTAACTGCCAAGTGCCTGATTCAGGTCGGATTCCGCCAAGAGGCCGGTACCTCTTATGGTTATAAGGATTTTGACGCCAGATATGAAATGAAATCGAGTTTCAGTTCCTCCCAAGCACTGTCATTAGAGAGTTCCCACCAATGCATTGAATAATAAGAATTTTTACTGCCCAGTCCTGCTTTTCACAGAACAACTGTGACGGAATGTTGCAGTGCCCTCGCCAGCACAGGCGCAAGATGCTGTAGCAACAAGAGCGACCCGGCCTTGCACCGGCCCGCCTCGGGGCGTTTACTGCCAGTTACGGCATGCCAAAGGAAGGCCGGATTGTCATGCATCTCGATGTCTATCTCGATACCATTTGTCCCTGGTGCCTGATCGGCAAGCGCCGGCTGGAACAGGCCCTGGAGCTTTGGCGAGGGCGGCAGGTACCTCGCATCCATTGGCGAGCCTACCAGTTGAACCCCGAAATGCCGCGTGAAGGCATGGACCGTAAGAGCTATTTGCGCTTGAAATTCGGTTCGGACCAAGGGGCGCAACGCGTCTATCAATCCATTGCCGAGACGGCGGAGCAAGAAGGTCTTCACTTCGCTTTCGACGCCATCCAACGCACACCCAACACATTGGATTCGCATCGACTGATCCGCTTTGCAGAAAGCCATGGTCTCCAGGATCGACTGCTGGAACGTCTGTTCCAGGGATATTTCCTGGAAGGCGCCGACATTGGCGACAGCACCGTTCTCGCCAGACTGGCCAAGGAAAGCGGCCTGCCCGGACCGGAAGCCGAAGCCTATCTTGCCAGCGATGACGACCGGCAAACCATTCGTCAGGAAGATACCAACGCCCGCGTGAACGGTATAGTCGGGGTGCCCTGTTTCGTGGGAAACGGCCGCTATGCCCTGCCGGGCGCGCAGCCCCCGGAAGCCCTGGTCCGTCTTTTCGAGCTCATGCAACAGGAGGGACAGGCTGCCGCCGAACCCGCCGAGACAGGGACATAAACTCTCCGCCCCTTGGCAGAGACTGGCGTTCCCCTGTCTATTTGCAGGGTCCTTCGTGTGATCAGGGCCGCTTGGGCGCAACCTCGACCTGGACCTCGAAGGCACAGGTCTTGCGATCCCTTTGCAGGGTGCGTGCAAAACAGTCCATACGCCCGCGATTGATTGGCGTCAGTTCGATCCGACAGCCGACAGGACCGGGTACGGTGGCCACGCGAACCTGGCAGTAGCTTCCGGCATCATTCGAAAAGGCATAGCCGAGGGCCTGCACGACAACACCGCCGTCGGCAAAATGAACCCCGGCCCGAACGCGCGCGCCTGCGGGAACGCTGTCCGCCGGCGCATGAGTCCAGCGACCCGACTCGAAACGCAATTCCAGGGGCTCTGCGCTCTTGTTGCTATAGGTGACATGGCCTTCTGCCGCCCGGCCATGCCCCGGCAAGAAACAGGCGAACAGGATGACCAGCAGGAAGAACAGTCCCGAGAGGGCATAAGAGCCGGCGCGCGAACCGCCGGTTCCCGGCAGATCAAGACGGGGCAAATCTGCGCAGGCCACGCAACATCCCCTCTGCTTGCATATCCGCTTCGGCCTCCCTGCCAAGGCGCGGCTTTGCAGCCGGCTTCCCAAACAACCAACCCTGCGCCAGGGGCAGCCCCAATTCCCGCAAGCGCGCCGCCTGGGTTTCGGTTTCCACGCGCTCGGCGACGATATCTATTTCCAGGTCATCGCAAATCCGTTTCAATCCGCGCAGCATGGCGAGATCACGCGGTGCACGCCCCAACTCGCGGATGTAGCGGCCATCGATCTTGATACCATCGACGGCCAACGCACTCAGATAGCGGAAAGAGGCCGCTCCGGCCCCGAAGTCATCCAGGAAAACCCGATACCCCAGCATGCGGATGGTTTGAATGACACGGTGGGCGGTCTCGAGGTCAGTCAGCTCGGCGCTTTCCGTGATCTCGAACGCAAGCCGCCGGGAAACAGCCTTGTTGGCCCTCAGCGTGGCATCCAGGCTCTTCACGAACACGCTGTTCAGGATGGAATGTCCCGAAAGGTTGACCGCCAATTTCAGACGGGGATCGCATTTGCTGTGTGACAAGACGTTCACGGCATGATGACAGACTGCCAGGTCGAAGTCGCAGATCAAGCCAAGGTTCTCGGCGAAATCCAGTTTCTCCTGTGGTGATACCTCCTCCTCGAAACGTACCAGAAGTTCGAAATGCGCCGGCCTGCGGTCCACCAGCCGCACGACGGGTTGATAGAGGAAATGGAACCTGCGCTGTGCCAGGACCTGCCTGAAATCTTCCATTCGTTCCAGCGTCTCACGAACCGAGTTCTCGATCACGCCGGGAAGGTCTTCACCCGGAATGCGCCCGCTGCTGGCAAAGCGTTCGGCGGCATAGGCGATGGCGCGTATCATGTCCGCCTTTTCCAGTCCGCGACTTTCCAGCGGCAGCATCGCACCCTCCACCGACAGCTTTCCAGCCATTGGATGCGATTGCCGCAGAGCGGACGTAAGGCGCCGTACCATCTCCTGCCCCGACAGCCCAGCCTGGTGCACCAGACCGAAACGATTCTCTGACAGCCGGGCCACGGTCTGTCCATCTAGGGAAGACGCACGCAGGCTGGCGCAGACGCGATCCAGCAGCAAGCGGGAGTCCGACGCCTCCAGTTCGCTCCGGAGCTGTCCCAGACCATCCAGGTCCAGGAGGGTCATGGCAACTGTCTGGTCCAGTTCCCGCGCATGCTGCAAGGCTTGCTCGACGGCCCGCGGGAAGGCAGAGCCCTGCAAAAGCTGGCTTTCGGGATCCCGCGGGGCGCTGGACTGGACCAGAGACTGGACACCCCTCAGGGACAGGGTGCAGTGCACCAGGCCGGGATTGTCCGGCAGGCAGCACAGGCCGAGGACCGCGGAGCGCGCCTGCCCCTCGGCGCCGTTCAGCCGGACAGCCAGAGGACCTATGCGCTCACCGCTGCCCAGCCCATTGATCATGCCACGGACAAAGGCACGATCCTCCTCGGCAAACAGGCTGTCGAGAGCTTGCCCCACCAGCTTGCTTTCCGACTGTCCGGTCAGGTTCTCGGCCGCACCGGCAACGAAAAGAATCCGGCAATCGCGGCCTGTTTCAAGCAGAAGGTCAGCGCCCGCAAAGGAAAAAGCCAGAAGGCGCGGCAAGTGGGAGGCGAGGGACATGCGGGATCCGGACGGCTTTCTCGACACGAGTTTCGCCTAAAGACTGCAATGACACATGAAGATCGCGGCAAAGGCGTGCCTGCAGTCCAGGCACCTTCAGTCTAGACAAGGGTATCATAAGGAGAGGTTAACAACTTGCTCGCCGTTGCCGCGAACAAGTTTGGACAGCCGCTTACAGCACCTGCTGTCGTGGCAGGAAGAGCATGCGCACGAAGGTGCGGAAGAGCCGTACCTGGCGCGGCAGCGCCTGTGGGTCCTCGGTCAGCCGGGACAGCACGATTCCGCCATCCACCAGGGCCTGCGCCATGTCAGCCAGATCATCGAGATCAACCTCCACGCTGGGTGTATAGAGCGCGGCAATCGCGTTCAGGCGCGACCGGAAAAGCTCCCGCCAGCCAAGAAAGCCCTGCAGGGTCAGGTCCCGCACCTCGCGGCTGAACAGGCGATCCTGATAGACATAGGACGCGACAAGGCAACCGGGATGCGTCCCCGGCAGGTTCGACATCATCTCCTCGAAAAGGCGCATGCCGACCAGAAAACTGTGCAGCGGGTCCTCATGCAGTTCGTCGGCACGGCGCAGAATATCGGCGAACATTGCGTCGTGCTCGGCGATGTAGCGTTCCATCATGGCCCGCGCCAGTTCGTTCTTGTCCCGGAAATGATAGAAGAAGGCGCTCTTGGTAACGCCGGCGCCCGCGATCAGTTCCTCGATGGAGGTGGCGGCAAAACCCTTTTCCAGGACGGCAGCTTCCGCCTGAACCAGGATACGCTCGCGCGCCGCGCCGCGTTTCATCGGCAATGACAGCGTCATGTTCTGTACCAAGAGTCCAGTTGCCGGTTGATCCCTGTTCGAGACCACCTTTCACAACCAGTGTTCATTATCTTGAGGAAAGAGAGTATCTGCGGTTCCCGCGCTCCTGGCAATCACTGTACCGCATGACGGCTATTGCCCCTTCTCGAACAGCCCTACTGTCCAGCGCACACGGGGCTTCGTCCCCTTTTCTCAAGAAACTGGAACCAAAGGGTAAATTTTGATGACTATCGAGGATTCCTGGAAACAGGCGGCAAGTGGAGCCTCCCGTAAGAGTCTCGACCTATACGAAATCGCATTGCAGGAACTGCTCTGCTACCGCAATGACCCCGTGGCCACTGTGGAGTTGGCTCTGGAAGACAGTCCGGCCTTCGTGATGGGCCATGCCTTGAAAGCCTGGCTTCACCTGCTGGGCACCGAGCCCGCCGGCCTGCCAGTGGCACGCGACAGCCTGAGGGTTGCCGAAGGGCTACCGGCCACGACGCGCGAGAAAGCTCATCTCAAGGCCGCCAGCCTGCTGGCGGACGGCAAGTGGCATGCGGCCGGGCGGGTTCTGGAGGATATCGTTCACGAACACCCCCATGACCTTCTGGCCCTGCAATCCGGCCATCTGGTGGATTTCTATACCGGTAATTCCCGCATGCTGCGCGACCGGATCGCCCGTGTTCTGCCGGCCTGGGACCGTCAGCAGCCAGGCTATCACGGTGTCCTGGGCATGCAGGCCTTCGGCCTCGAGGAAACCGCCGACTACGGACGGGCCGAAGCCTATGGCCGGCGCGCACTGGAACTGGAGCGGCGGGATGCCTGGGCGCAGCATGCCGTGGCACACGTCATGGAGATGCAGAACCGCTATGACGATGGCATCGCCGGGATGACGGCGGATTCCGATGCCTGGTCGCAGGACAATTTCTTTGCCGTGCACAACTGGTGGCATCTCTCGTTGTTCCATCTGGAACAGGGGGACTTCGATCGTGTCCTGGACCTCTATGACGGGCCGATCGCCGGCAATGGCTCACAAGTCATCCTCGACCTGGTGGATGCCTCAGCCCTGCTTTGGCGCCTGCACCTGCGCGGCCTGAACCTTGGCGAACGCTGGTCAGCTCTGGCCGAGACCTGGGCGCCTTTCGTCAAGGCCCCGAACTACGCCTTCAACGACGCCCACGCCGCAATGGCGTTCGTGGGGGCTGGCCGGGACGACCTGATGGATGAATTGCTGGATATGCAGGTCGTGGCGATGGAAATCGAGGCAGACAACGCGCAGTTCACCCGTGTGGTCGGACGCCCGCTCTGCCTTGCCCTGAAAGCCTTCGGCGAAGGGGATCACCCTGCGGCGCTCCGCCTGCTGAGGCCGGTGCGCAACCAGGCGGCCCGTTTCGGCGGCAGCCACGCTCAGCGGGACATCATCGATCTCACGATGATCGAGGCCGCCCTGCGCGGTGGTGAGGACACCTTGGCCAGGGCCCTGATCGCCGAACGGGCGTTCCTGCGGCCCGACAGCCCGCTGACGGCTCTCTTCCAGAACCGGAGCGAAAACCTGCGAAAAGCGGCGTGAATGGCGCAGGCCTTGAGAGTTGTGACCTCGGACCGGGTGCGGCAAATGCCCACCCGGTCCGGGCACATCCCGCAATCCGCCGGCAGGCTGATGTGCTATCTGCTGGTGGCGAACCCATCCACCGCCAAACCCAGGTGAAAACCCAACTCAGTGCACAGTCTTGGTCGCTCCCAAACCCCAGAAGGCGGCAATGTGGTGTGTGGAAGAGATGTTCACGTCGAGCATGTAGTCACCGCTGGAGCCGCAGCCGTTGCGCCCGCCCGTCTTGAGCGGCGTGCCATGACCCATACCGGTGATGCTGTATTCCTCCAGGAGCTCGTGTCCCTTTGCGTCGCTCCAGACCCGCCGGGGATAACCGTCAACGAGGTGAGTGACACTCGGCTTCCGTCGAAGTTTGAGAAGCGTACGCCACTGGCGGATGATGTCTTCGACGTTCGATGGATCGACTGTATGGTCCCTGCTGCCGTGCCAGATCGAGATCGTCGGCCAGGGGCCATCATGCGTGGAGGCGCTGCGCAGGCGTGCCGCAAGTTGTTGCCCTGTCGGCCCCCCACGACCGCACATTCGACGGAATGCGGCCCGAACGGTGCTGGCGCATCCGTAGGGCAGCCCGGCGATGATAGCACCGCCGGCAAAGACTTCCGGATAGGTCGCCAGCATGACCGAGGTCATGGCGCCGCCGGCCGACAAGCCCGTGATGAAGATGCGCTGCCGGTCGATGTCGTGATCACAGACCACCTGTTCGACCATCTGCCGAATTGAAAGGGATTCGCCGTAGCCCCGGCAACTGTCACGCGGCTCGAACCAGTTGAAGGCGAGAAACAAGTTGTTGAAGCGCCGCTGCTCGGGAAACAGCAATGCGAAGCCATGCCGATCGGCAAGTTCGGACCAGCCGGAACCGTGGTCATAATCCTCCGCCGACTGCTTGCAGCCATGCAGCACGATCACGAGCGGCGCATCAGCAGGCAGGTCTTCCGGTATGTATGTCAAAGCCTGCAGGGCTCCCGGATTGGTTCCGAATTCATTCAGCTTCGAAAGACGATCAGTCGTGTCGCTGCTTTCTCCCATAGACGAGAACGGGGACATAAAATAATTGAACGGGTTCAGTAAACTTAACATGATCCGTTCCTTTCGCGGCCAGCGCGCAGTCCCGGACTTGCCTTGCCGGGAACGCCTTTTGACATTCCAGCTCCGGTGTCGGAGACAATGAGCCGCCAGCGCGGTTCCTCCATCTCCTGAGCGACGACGGTCCGGGGGGCGGCTCTATCTGAGACAAATGCACGCTTGAGGGCGTTGACCACCAGCTCGGCCGCAAGGCGACGGATACTGACACTCTTCTTGCGCGATATCCTGGAACTATCCGCCTGCCCCTCGATCGTGATCGGACGGCTGCCGCCGACCGGCGCGATTGCCTGTGTTTCGCAAAACCGGGAGAGATAGGGGGCAATTTCGATCTGTTCTCCCTGCTCCATGATGCCGGGCCGCTGGTGGGTGTCCTGCAGATATAAGCGCGCTGCTTCCGACTGCACCGCGCGTGCCTTCAGGAGAAGGATGCCGGCGACGACCTGAAGGTTATTGGCGATCCGTTGCTGGGTCTCTTGAAGAAGGATCTCCTTCTGTCGAAGCAGTTCCGCCGTCCGTCGCTCGCCGGCGCGCTGCTCGCTGATGTCCTCGACCGAGAGAAGCACCCGAGGCGCGCGAACCGATTCCACGATCGCCCCGGCCTGGGCGCTTGCTTCGTCGATCTTCGGTAAAAAACGATTGGCGGACACTGCCGAACCGTTTGCCCGGGGCGGGCGCTGAGGCCAGTATTGCGTTTCCATGTCAATTCTCCCGCAAAAGGCGCCCAAGTACGCCCCCCCCCCGGGGGCGCGCAGGAAATGAATGTCCTGGCGGCTCAGCCGCACAAGGACGTTCCAGAGAAGGGGGAAACTCTCCGTAGCCATGATGCTACGCTCATGTCAGGGCGGAGACTGTGCAGAATTGACCACTTCGCAGGGAGGTGGGATCAGGGCTCGATATGCGGCTTGTCGTGCAGGACGGCATTGAGCAGTGAGCTGTGGACTTCGATCCCACCATTGTACGAGATGAAGCCGAGCTTCCGGAACTTGTTCATGAAAAAGCTCACCCGCGCCCGTGTCGTTCCGATCATCTGCGCGAGCGTTTCCTGGCTGATCTTCGCGATCATTGGTTCCGGCTTTTCGTCTTGGCCGAAGTTCGCCAGAAGCAGGAGCAGTCGAGCAAGGCGCTTCTCGCTTGAATTGAACAACTGATCGACGAGGTCCGCCTCGACCCGAACGGCACGGCTCAGAAGATGGGCGATAAACAGCTCGGAGAATGCCGGCTCTTCACGGATTACGCGCAAAATCGCCGTCTTGTCCAATCGCGAGATGACGGCGTCCGTCATGGTTTCAACCGTCGAGAGCCGTAGCGCCTGCCCGGCAAGACATCCTTCGCCGAAGAATTCGTTTTTGTCCAGCATCGCGACGACGGCTTCCTTGCCTTGCTCCGACACGACCGTGACCTTCACCTTGCCCTTCTGGATATAGAAGACCGCATCAGCGGGATCGCCTTGCGAGAACACGATCTGGCCTTTGTCGTAGTTGCAGATAGTCCTGCCCTTGCCGACATGGCTGAGAAAAGCTTTGGGATCGAAGGTCGGCTGGCTTTTCGCCGTCATGGCGCGATCTTTCCATTTAAAGCGACAGTTGCGTTGCCGGCTTTTGTACCATCTTTGCAATCTCCCCATCCGCCCAGGCAAAGATTGTCGGCGAAACGGGAGTTGAAATCTGGACCAAGGCATTGTGCGGGCGTCCTTCCGCACAAGCGGCGATGTCTTGACATCCAAGTTCCAATATAGAATGGATCGCAACGCAACTCAAGCGCGATTTCCAATCTATCCACCTTCTTTGGGCTGTACCACCGGAGATGTCCTGGACTAGCAGAAGCGAGGGTGAGTTCCACCACCTCTCGAGCTCCACGGCAAGGCGCAGCACCTGCGCCTCCAAGAGCCCGTTGACAGCATTAAAATACAATCTTAAAGAGAGTTTCCGCGAGCGGCATGATGGTCGATTGCCTCAGGGACGTGCCTTCGGAGCGGGATCGGCAAGCGCCCGCCCAGTCCGGGCGCAGCCTGTCAGTTGCTCTTCGCCAATCCTGAGCACCGCGCCATAGGCAAAGTAGTGTCCCGACATGCTGTCGCGGCAGGCATTGCGGCGCAATTCAAGCAGGACCGGCTCGCCATCGGCTTCACCCAAGCTGTAACGCCAGAGTTCGCCTTGTGACTCGGCAACCGGGTTCGAGAAGCGCCACTCCCGTGTGGTTTCCGCCAGGCGCGAAATCCGGGCCTCCTCCACATCGACTTGAGCCGACCAGAAGGGCTCGTTCCCGTTGGCCTTCCAGAGTAACTCCGGATCTTCATCGCAGCCCTTCGTTTCGCCATGAGCGGCATGGATCAGCTTTGTGGCCTTCAGGCTCCCCTCCTGCTGCTGAACCACCAGGTCGACAAAGATATTCCGGTCTTCTCCCAGACCTAGTTCTCCTAACAATTCCACCAGGGAGATATCTGAAAGACCATCCTGCAATTGTTCCGGCGCACCGGCGGAGCAAGACTGGAAGACAAGTCCCTGGCCACCATGGCCCACATGCCCTCGCATCCGCATGCTGTCATGATCCTGCGAAGGCACTTGGCTACAGGCAGCAAGCGCAACTGTCAGGATTATAGCGACAACTCTCATATCTCGATCTCCTGTTCTCCCAACTGGGCACGCAGGTTCCGTGCCATGTCCGCACGCATGGGTGCCTCCACCTCGACGGCGGCGCAGTCGGGATAAAGTGGCAGGCTGACAGCCCGGGCATGAAGCTGAAGCCCATGCCGGTCGGGTTCGCTCATGCCTGTTCCATAGAGAGGATCCCCCAGGATGGGCCAGCCACTGACCGCACAATGCACGCGAATCTGGTGCGTGCGCCCCGTTCGCGGATAGAGCGCCAGCCAGGCATGACTTGGCCCGCGCGCCAGAACGCGGTACTCCGTCAGCGCCGGCTGCCCATCGGCCTCCGCCTTCATCCGCCAGCCCTGACGCCCACTGACCTTTCTCAGCGGCAAGTCGATCCGGCCACGCTCGTGGGCAGGCTGGCCCACAACCAGGGCCCAGTAGGTCTTGCGAACCCGCCCTTCGGCAAAGAGTGCATTGAGACGGCGCAGGGCGCTGCGTTGGCGGCCCAGCACCAGACAGCCGCTGGTATCGCGGTCCAGGCGATGGGCCAGGGCCGGTGGCTCCGGCAAGCCGAAGCGCAAGGCCCCCAGACTGTCCTCCAGACTCACCCCGCCTCCTGGCCCGGCGTGCACCGGCAGGCCGGCGGGCTTGTCGACCACCAGCATCCGCTTGTCGCGGTACAGTACACGAGACTGGATTTCCTGCGGAGTCACACTTTACCTCGAAACCGAACAGCGTCCATTGCACAGACGACGGAGCCACAAAGACCGCTTCTGGATCTTATCAGCTGTTTTCCCAGTGGGGAGCAAGAGATGGATCCAAACTGAGGGTGCGGCCGCGCCCGATAATAAAGGCTTTTGGACAAGCGCTCTTTGGCGCGTATCCTGATTTTCGTTTCGCTCTGACTTCGGGGGAATTGCGTGATCGAGAGAGTCCTGAATATCTGGCAGAGTATCCGTTCCAGCCTTTGGTTCCTGCCCGCTCTGCTGATCCTGACCGGTCTTGTGGGCGCCAATTTCATGCTGATGCTGGATGCCCCACGCTTCAGCCAACAGGATGCCCCGAGCTGGTGGCTACACAACGGCAGTGCCCAGGATGCGCAGAACCTGCTCTCCACCCTGCTGTCTTCCCTGGTCACAATGACCACCCTGGCCATCTCCATCACCATGGTCGTACTGAGCATTGCAGCCAGTCAGATGGGGCCACGCCTGATCCGGGCCTTCATCGCGGACCGCCGCATTCAGGCCATCCTTGGTTTCTTCCTCGGCACCATTGTCTACCTGCTTCTGGTGCTGCAGGCGATCAGCGGCGACTGGAAAACCGACCAGGTGCCCGACCTGGCCGTCAGCCTGGGTGCCCTTCTGTTCCTCTTTTGCGTCCTGCTGCTGCTGATCTTCGTACACCAGCTTTCGCGTTCTATCGTGGCGGATACCATCATCCGCCGCGTGGGAGGCACCTTCGATGCCACCATCGCCCATCTGATTTCCCACGAAAAGCATAAGAAGACGCAAACGCCTGTGCCTCCCTCCTTCGAAGGCGCGACGGAACTGCCCCTGGACAAGGGCGGCTATGTCCAGACCATCAACCACGAGAAGATGGTAGCTGCCTTGAAGCATGCCGACGCCTGCGCCGAACTGACCTTTCGCCCTGGACATCACGTGCTCCCAAAGGGGGCGCACATCCGCATCGTCCCAGCCGAGAACGCAAGCATCCGGCTGCACCAGCACCTGAGAGAGGCGGTCGTCACCGGGGACGAGCGGACGCCGACCCAGGATCTGGAGTTTGCCGCGCGGCAGTTGGTGGACGTCGCCCTGCGCGGTCTGTCTTCCAGCATCAACGATCCGAACACTGCCATTGCCGCCATCGACCGCCTGACACTGTCACTGGCGCGCATCATGGCCTATGGCGCCAATAGCGAAACCTATCACGATTCGAAGGGCACGCCCCGCCTTGTCATCCCGGTATCGGACTTTGCCAGCATTCTCGGAACAGCCTTCGACCAGATTCGCCAGGATGGCGCGGAGCGCCCGGACATCCTGATTCGTATGCTCGAAGCCCTGATCAAGCTGTCGGTCTATATTCGCCTGCCGGTTCACAGGGACCGAATGCTGGCCCAGGCCGCCATGCTGGTCGGCGCCGGACGTCGCAATGTGGCTGAGGGCCGCGACCGCGGACAGATCGAGCGGCGCTATGCGCAGGCTGTGGCGGCAATCGAGACGGCCGCCCTCGAAGCGGGCCTCTCCTCTGCCCCCCCGCCACAGGACACGCGTTGAAGACAACGTTGCAACTGCGGGAGACGGGGGCTATCTTCGCGCCCGTCATTGGGGAGTAACCAACCTCCTGTTCCAAGAGGGGCCTGTATCAACAGACTTGGCCGCACAGCGCGTGTCGTGGCCGTGGTGCAGGCAGCCGGAAAACCCACTTTCCGTGCCTGGTGAGACCTTTGGCATTGCTGTTCCGCAACCGGGGGGCCGGGTGAGAACGGCAATGTCACTGGCGTGTCCATCACCCGGCCCACAGCCGTTGCCAAATGGAAGCCTTCCTCGTCTCGACCCTTGCCGTTGCCGTCGCTGAGATCGGTGACAAGACCCAGCTTCTGACCTTCGTGCTGGCCACACGCTATCGTGCCGCAGGTCCCATCATGGCCGGCATTCTGCTGGCCACTTTGGCCAATCACGCTCTGGCTGGGACACTCGGGGTGCTGGTCGCCGAATACCTGCCGGACGACATGCTGCGCTGGCTGCTGGCCGGTTCGTTCCTGGCGATGGCCGCCTGGAGCCTGGTTCCCGACAAACTGGACGAGACGGGGGACGATACCGCCGCCAACCGACGCAGTGCCTTTTGGGCCACGCTTGTGACCTTCTTCCTGGCCGAGATGGCGGACAAGACCCAGGTGGCGACCATCGCGCTGAGCGCGCAATTCCAGAATCTGCTCGCCGTGGTGATCGGCAGCACGTTGGGCATGATGCTTGCGAACGTGCCCGTCATCTACATGGGAAGGGTCGCGATGGGCCGGATCGACCTGCGCTGGATCCGTGCGCTGGCCTCCCTGTTGTTTGTTGTCCTGGGACTCTGGGTCGCCGTTGGCGCATCAGCAGCGGGATTTCCCGACATTCCCTCTTGATGCTGCCTGGTCTAGACTGCGCCCAGACAGAAAGGGCCAGGAGCTGCCATGTCCACCGCAAGGGACACCGCGCCAATTCAGGATACAGAAGGCGAAACCGCTGCACGCCCCTCGATCCTGATGATCGAGGACACAGCCGCCCTGGCCGCCGTTTACCAGGAATATCTCAAACGCGAGGGCCATGATGTCATCACGGCCACGAACGGCCAGACGGCCCTGAGATTCCTGGCCGAAACACCGCCCAGCCTGGTCCTCTTGGACATCCGGTTGCCGGACATCGATGGCCTGGAGATCCTGGATCATATCCGGCAAGCGACCCCGGGCACGCCGGTGGTGGTCATGACCGCGGATGGCTCCGTGAACCTGGCTGTCCAGGCCATGCGCCGTGGTGCCTACGACTTCCTGGTCAAACCCTTCACGGCCGACCGGCTTCTGGTCACCGTGGGCAACGCCCTGGAACGCCTGCGCCTGCAGGAAATGGTCGAGACCTACCGTGCCCGCATTGCGCAGCCACGCTTTCATGGTTTCATCGGTGCCTCCCTGCCCATGCAGGCCGTCTATGAAGTCATAGAGAACGCAGCCTCCAGCCGAGCCACCGTCTTCATCACCGGGGAATCAGGAACCGGTAAGGAGATTTGTGCCGAAGCCTTGCATCAACAAAGCCCGCGCAGGGACGGCCCTTTTGTCGCCATCAACTGCGCGGCCATTCCACATGAACTGATGGAAAGTGAAATCTTCGGCCATGTGCGCGGCGCCTTCACCGGCGCCATTGCCGACCGAGCCGGTGCCGCTGCCCGGGCCGACGGCGGGACGCTATTCCTGGACGAGATATGCGAGCTCGGGCTGGACCTGCAGGGGAAGCTGCTGCGCTTCCTCCAAACCGGTCGCTACGAGCGCCTGGGCGGAACCCACTCGGAACAGGCGGATATCCGCATCATCTGCGCGACAAACCGGGATCCACAGCAGAGCGTCCGGGACGGCCTTTTCAGGGAAGACCTTTATTATCGCCTCCATGTCATTCCCATCCACCTTCCGCCTCTTCGCGAACGCGGTGACGACATACTCGAGATCGCGCGCCACTACCTTGCGCAGTTCGCTGTGGAAGAGGGCAAGCAACTGCTGCACTACACGAACCAGGCCGAGCAACTCCTGCGCAGCCGCTCTTGGCACGGCAATATCCGTGAACTGCAGAACGTCATCCGCAATGTCGTGGTGCTCAATGACGGTGAGGCGGTCACAGTCCCAATGCTGGAACAGGCCTTCGCGCCGACTGCCGGAAAACAACGACCCGTGACACCTCACACGCAGAACAGGTCATCAGGACAGGCGGCGCAGGAAGACAACGCTCCACCCACAATTCGACCGCTTCACCAGGTCGAGCAGGAGGCGATCCTTCAAGCCATAGAAACCTTTGACGGCAATATTCCGCGCGCGGCAGTGCATCTGAAGGTCAGCCCCTCGACGCTGTACCGCAAACTGCAATCGTGGCGCGCGAAAATGAATTGATTTATAGTCTTCCAGTACAGGTTTCCAAAAGGCAAACAACGTGTTTTGGCGTTCGCACATAGCCGAGAAAGCCGCACTTCTTTACCTGGCCGCTTCAACGGCCTGGATCGTCTTCTCGGACCAGTTTGTGGAACTGGCCTTTCCAGAGGACAGTGCCGCGCTGCAGACCGGCAAGGGCATTTTCTTTGTCCTGGCCATGACGGTGGCCATCTACCTGCTCGTGCGCATACTGGTGGACCGTCGAAGTGCACTGCAAGAACGCTACGCCGCAGAACGCATCGTGGGACAGTTGTTGGACGATGTGCTGGCCGATCGTGCGCTCGCCCAGATGTTCACCGACCTTTCCAACCGTCTCTGCCATGCCTACAAGCTGGAGGATATCTGGATCCTGCAGAAACATAAGAACGGCCAGCTCACCGTCATCGCCGAAGGAACAGGCAAGGCGCGCGGTCATACCCGAAGTGGCGATCCCAATCTGTTGGACAAGGCCGATCAGGTGTTGCGCGACGGACGTCCCCTGATCCTCGGTGACGAAGGGACGTCGGCGCACAAACTTCGCCTGCCGGGCAGGCATCCACAGCCCTCTCGCATCTCTGCGCTCTTCCCTCTCACCACCGATGGTTCGGCGTTTGGTGTCCTGGTCTGCTTCGAAAGGGGACCAAACCTTGTGGCGCGGCGCCTGAAGACAATCTTCGAGGATCTGGGCCGTAGCATTGCCGTCGCATGGCAAGCCAATGAGCAGAACCGTCGCCTGCTGCTGCAGGACAAGGCACTTTTCGAAATCGCCAATTCCATCGTCATCACCGATGCCGACGGGATCGTACTCTGGGTCAACCGTGCCTACGAAAGGATGACGGGCTTCGAAAGCCATGAGGTGGTGGGCCACCCCATGGCCCAGTTGCGACAGAAGGATCGGGACGCTAAGCAGCAGAACCATCTTTGGCGCACGATCCTGGCTGGCAAGCCTTTCAAGGGCGAGTTGGCCTACCGGCGCAAGGACGGAACACTGGTCAGCATTTTCCAGACCGTCACCCCGATTCATGCAGACGGTGGCGCCGTCACTCATTTCATTGCGGTGCAGGAGGACATAACGGCGCGCAAACAGGCGGAAGAACGCCTGATGCACCTGTCACGCCACGACCTGCTCACCGGGCTGCCCAACAGGACAGCCTTCAACGAGCACATCACGGATTTGGCCAGCAGCAGCCGGGCCAACGAACGCAAGTTCGCAATCCTGATGCTGGATATCGGACAGTTGGGCCGGATCAACGAGACCTGGGGCCATGAAGCAGGGGATGCTGTTCTGATTGAAACCGCCCGGCGCCTGAAGGAGACGGTTCCCATAGGTGGCTTCCTGGCCCGCTATGGGAATGACGAGTTTGTGACCGTCCTGCCTTACGAATCCGGAATCAATATTCCCATGAAGGCGGCGCAGGATCTGCTGGACGCCATGACACCGCCCTTCGTCCAGCAGGAAACGCTGATCCACTGTCACGCCAACATCGGTGTGGCGCTTTTCCCCCAGGATGCGCGCCAGACAGGAAAACTGCTGCGTAACGCCGAACTTGCCCTGCAAAGGGCCGAGAAGGATAGGGGCCTCAGCTACTGTTTCTATTCGGCAGAGATCGACGAGGACCTGCGCCACCGCACGCGCTTGCGGGAGGAACTCTATGCGGCGCTGGATAGAGATGAGCTGCAACTGCTTTACCAGCCCCAGGTCTGTCTCACGACCAACGAGATTGTCGGAGCGGAAGCCCTCTTGCGTTGGCGCCACCCCGAACGCGGCCTGCTTGCCCCCGGGGCTTTCATGGACGTGGCCGAAGAAAGTGAAGTGATCCAGTTAATCGGCAATCAAGTCTTTGCCAAGGCCGTTCGCCAGGCGGCCAAATGGGCGCAGGAAGGCCATCCCATCCGTGTTGCCGTCAATTTGTCCTTTGCCGAGTTCGCCCGCGCCGAGTTGGTCGAGACCATCCGCGAAGAGCTTGAAGCCTCCGGCCTCGATCCCAAGCATCTGGAACTTGAGTTGACTGAAAGCATGTTGGCCCAGGACATGGAACAGGCTGCGGTCATGCTGCAGAAGCTGCATGCGCTTGGGCTCAGCATTGCCGTGGATGATTTCGGAACGGGATACTCTTCGCTGGCCTATCTCTACCGCTACCGCGTGGATCGTCTGAAAATCGACCGCTCTTTCGTGCGCGACATTGGACAGGACCACACCCCCTCGGCCATTGTCGAGGCCATGATCGGCCTGGGCCATACACTCGGGATGAAGGTTACGGCAGAAGGCGTCGAGACCGACGTCCAGCGGCAATACCTGCAACAGCTTGGATGCGACGAGATACAGGGCTTCCTCATATCTCATCCCTTGCCGCCGGACCAACTGGAGCAATTCCTGAAGCAATCCTCCACGGAATCACCACGACAGGCGGGCATGTCCTGAGTTTCAACACCCGAATGGGATCTTAGGAAATTGTCATTGATTATATCTATTATTCTAGTTATATAGTTATTATAGCATCATGGAGGCTTTCATGCAGGATGCCACAGCCGCCCAGGCCCTGGCCGCATTGGGCAACACGACACGACTGCAGCTGTTCCGCCTGCTTGTGCGAGCCGGCGAAGAGGGTGCAACCGTGGGCGAGCTTCAGCGCATGCTTGAGATTCCCGCCTCTACAATGGCACATCATCTTTCCTCCTTGACCCGGGCGGGCCTTGTAATTCAGGAGCGGCAGGGTCGGGAGGTGATATCCCGCGTCGACTTCCGGTTGACCGTCAACCTTGTTGGTTACCTCACGGACGAATGCTGCACCGGACTGAAGGTCGAACGGGCGGACGACGCCGCCTGAAAAATTTTTACTCTAATATATCGACTAATCTAGGGATATCGTATAATGAAAATCGCGCTCTTTCGCTTGCCGCGCCCTGTCATCCCGCCCCTTCCCTTTGACACAGCACTGGCGGCCAGCCTTGCGGTGCTGTCCGGGCTGGCCCTGCTGGCACCGAGCCAGCTTCCGGAAACGCTGTCCTTCACCCTGCGCAGCCTTCTGAACATCCTGCCCTTCCTGTTGTTCTCAATCCTGGTGGCAGCCACGGCACGTGCCACGGGCGCCGACAGCCTGATCGCGCGGGCTTTCCAGGGCCGGACGTCCGTCATGATTGCCTCGGCAGCCATGCTCGGTGCCCTGTCACCCTTCTGCTCCTGTGGCGTGATCCCCCTCGTTGCCGCACTGCTGGCCATGGGCGTGCCCCTGTCCGCCGTCATGGCCTTCTGGCTCGCATCTCCCGTCATGGATCCCTCGATGTTTGTCTTGACGATTGGCGTAATGGGCCTGCCCTTTGCTCTGGGCAAGACGCTGGCCGCCATGGGCATCGGCCTGCTGGGGGGCCTTGTCGTTCACTTGCTTCAGCGTTCGGGCCTCTTCACGGATCCCCTGCGCGCCGGCGCCGGAAACGGAGGCTGTGCCGGCAACCAGGTACGCAGTCCAAGTCAGGTTGTCTGGAAATTCTGGCCGGACCCCGAACGGCGCAACAGGTTTCTCGGCGAGAGTTACAGGAATGCGGCCTTTCTGGGAAAATGGCTGTTGTTGGCTTTCCTTCTGGAGAGTCTGATGCTCGCCTACATTCCCGCAGACCTTGTGGTGCGCCTCGTGGGGACGGACTCCTGGCTTTCACTTGCCAGCGCCACGCTGATCGGTGTTCCGGCCTATCTCAATGGCTATGCCGCATTGCCCTTGGTGGGAGGATTGGTCCAGCAGGGCATGGCCCCGGGTGCGGCCATGGCTTTTCTGGTGGCCGGCGGCATCACCAGCGTTCCTGCAGCCATCGCTGTCTTCGCGCTCGCCCGTCTGCCGGTATTCCTGGTCTATGTCGCCCTGGCGCTTGTGGGTTCCCTGACCGCCGGACTGCTTTATGGCCTGGTGACGTAGGACATCGGCAAGGTTGTATGAGGCGGGCCCGTCCGATTAGTTTGCTGCCATCTCAGAAGCCTGTCGGAAGTTCGCCATGGGGCCCCTTGAAGCCATCCTCGCATTCACTCTGGCCGCCGCCCTGCTGACGCTTACGCCCGGAATCGACACGGCACTGGTGCTGCGAACGGCCCTTGTGGAGAATGCACGCAGCGCCATCCTGGCCGGACTCGGGGTGTCCGCGGGGGTGCTGGCCTGGGGCGTGCTCGCCGCCGTGGGACTGGGGGCCGTCCTTGCGGTCTCGGAAACGGCCTACAATCTGGTGCGGATCGCCGGAGCACTCTATCTGCTCTACCTCGGCGCCCTGCTGATCCGCACTGCCCTTCGGAAAGACTCACCGCGCTCGACGTTCCAGGACCAGACCTCCCCGTCAGCCGTCAGTGGGCGGCGATGGTTTATGCGCGGGGCCCTCACCAACCTGCTCAATCCCAAGGTCGGTGTCTTCTATGTCAGCTTCCTGCCACAGTTCCTCCCTGCCGACAGCAACGTGCTACTGTTCAGTGTGCTGCTGGCGGCCATCCATGCCGGCCTTGGAGTTCTCTGGTTTGCCTTCATCACGCTGGCAACCCGGCCGGCCGCCGGGTTCCTGCGCCGCGCGGTCGTGGCCCGAACCCTGGACGGCATCACCGGATCCGTGTTGATCGCCTTCGGGCTTCGGATCGCCTTTACAGCGCAGGGATAACCGGCGTATTCGTCCGGAAGATCAATTCGATCGCTTTCCAAGATCAATTGTCATGAGGGCATTATGTTCGGATTTCGCGATGTGGAAATTGTCCGCGAAGTGGTCCGCGCCGGCGGCTTTCGCGCCGCGGCCCAGCGCAGCGGCCTTTCCCAGTCCGCCATATCAGCCCGCGTTGCCGCACTGGAAAAACGTCTCGGCTTGACCCTCTTCGATCGGGTCGGACGACAGGTTCGGCTGTCCATGGCCGGACGGCGCTTCCTGGAAGAGGCCGAACGCCTGATCCAGAGCCGCGATCGCATTGTCCAGGAGCTGACCCAGAGCAGCGGCCTGAACGGCACAATCCGCATTGGTGTGGCCGAGACCATCGTCCACACCATCCTGATCTCTATGCTCAACAGCCTGCGCCGCGATCACGGGAATGTGCGCTTCGAACTCTCGGTGGACACTTCGGAGCAGCTGGCGCGCAAGCTGGTCGACGATGAACTGGACATCGCGATCCTCATGCCGGAGTACCAGCCGAGAGACTCCCTGGCGACCCCCCTCAAGCCGATCACACTCGACTGGTATGCCCGAGAAGGCATGGTCCCCACAGCACGGCCGCTCGCGATCTCGGAGTTGGCCGCCTATCCCGTGGTCACCTTTCCCAAAAGAACCACACCCTATCGACAACTGGAACAGCTCTTTGCCTCCTCGCAGGTCGCTGCACCCGTCCTGCATGGCTCCGCCTCGCTGTTCACCGTCCTGCACCTTGTGGGGGACGGTTTCGGTATCGGCCTGCTGCCCACCCGCATGGCCGAAGCGGTCGGACGGGCACGCGAACAGGAAAAACAGCTGGTTCGCCTGCCGGTGCAGGATGAAGCACGCGTTCCCGACCTCAATTTCGTGGTCTGCCACCTGCCGGCCCGCAACCGCGAGGCCGGAGAACTGATCACGGCCGCCGCTTGCGAGGCTGATCAGAATGATCCTATAATCAGATCATGATTCTTGCTTATCGATCGATTGACAGGATCGAATGGCTCTGGAATTCTTCTCACAATAAATTCCTGAGAATAATGGAAGGCTGAGCGGCAAGATGGATATGCCAAGCCAGCAGGAAGGCACCGTGGAAGACTTGGCTGCGTCGCTGGAAGGCTTGACACCGCAGGCCTTGCGCCAGCGCATTCGCACCCAGCAGCACACCACCCCGACAACAGGGCTGGCGCCGGGATACCTTCAAGGGAACCTTGCAATCCTGCCCAAGGCCCAGGCTTTCGACTTCCTGCTGTTCTGTCAGCGCAATCCAAAACCCTGCCCAATCATCGGCCTGGCCGAGTCCGGTTCTCCAAAAGTACCCGAATTGGGCAATGACATCGATATTCGCAGTGACCTGCCCGCCTATCGGGTCTTTCGTGAAGGCGTGCCCCAGGAAACGGTGAATGACCTGAGCTCTCTCTGGCGAGACGATATGGTCAGCTTTGTCATCGGATGCTCCTTCTCGTTCGAAGAAGCCCTCAAGGCCACCGGGATTCCCCTGCGTCATATCCAGGCTGGCCGTAACGTACCCATGTACCGCACCTCCATATCCACTGTGCCGGCCGGCGTCTTTTCCGGCCCGCTGGTGGTCTCCATGCGTGCCTTCCCGTCATGGGATGCCATAAATGCCATTGTCTTGTCGGACCGTTTTCGTCTGGCCCATGGGGCTCCGGTTCACATAGGCGACCCCTCCCAGATCGGCATAGAGAACATCGACAAGCCTGATTTCGGAGACCCGCCCTATATGGAAGAAGGCGACATTCCAGTCTTCTGGGCCTGCGGCGTCACGCCCCAACTGGCCCTGCGCAATTGCGGCGCGGATATCGCCTTCACCCACGCGCCGGGTCATATGCTGGTGACCGATATTCCCTCTTCGGCAGCGGAAAGCCGGCTATCGGGTCTTGGTCCCTTCCACCAGACAGCTTCATCCACCCCGTAGAACAATGAACAGTGAGGACAGACCCATGAAAAGATATCTTCGCACAAGCCTTTTGGCTGGATCGGCCTTCATGCTGGCCGGAACCCCGGCCCTGGCCGAAACGCTCTCCGTGGTCGGAAGCTGGAGCAGCCTCCCGCTCCATCAGGACTATGAGGAAAAGTACTGGACGGAGACCCTGCCCGAGGCCTCCGACGGTGAAATCCAGGTCGAAATGACCACCTTCGACCAGATGGGCATCGCCGGTTCGGACGTCTATCGCATGCTGGGAGACGGTGTTTTCGATGTGGGCATGACCATTGCCGACTATACCGTTGGCGATGCGCCGGAACTCGAGGGCCTGGACGTGCCGCTGGTCGCCACCACGGCCAGCGAAGCCAAGACCATGGTCGACGCCGCGCGCCCGATGGTCGAGGACATCATGCGCGAGCGCTTCAATTCCAAGGCATTGGCCATTGCCGCCTACCCGCCGCAGGTTGTGTTCTGTGACGCCGAAATCGCGTCCCTTGAAGACCTTGAAGGTCTTAAGATCCGTGGCTCGGGCCGCATGACCACCAAGTTCCTGGAGGCCCTTGGGGCCGAGGGTGTCAACGTTGATTTCGCCGAGGTGCCGGGCGCGCTCGAACGCGGCGTGATCGACTGCGGCGTCACCGGCGCCGGCTCGGGTTACAATGCGGGCTGGTGGGAAGTCACCACCCACTTCATGACCCTGCCACTGGGCGGTTGGGATTCCGTGGTGACGGCGATGAACCTGGACAAGTGGAACAGCCTGTCCGAGGAGCATCAGGAGCTGATCCAGACCACCATCAAGGAAGATTTCGAAGACAGGGCCTGGGCCGATGCCGAAGGCGCCTTCGAGGAGGACATCGCCTGCCTGACGGGCAACGGCGAATGCACCAGGGGTGATACGCGCGATTTGGTCCTGGTCGAGCCGACAGAGGAAGACAGCGAGACGGCCCATCGGGTTCTGACCGAAACGGTGCTGCCGGAATGGGTTGACCGCGCCGGCGAGGACTGGGCCAAGCGCTGGAACGAATCCGTTGGCAAGGCTGTCGGCGTCCAGATCCCGCTCTGAGACAAGAGTTGATTGAACGTCGGAGGAATGGCGGGTGATGCGATGATCTTCGAGCGGATCCTGACGCTCCTCCGGCGCATCAATCATGGAATAGCCTTGGCGGTCGGCGTCCTTCTGGCGCTGACCGTCGCCTTTATCCTGCTGGACATCACCCTGCGCCAACTGGGCGGATCCCTGGGTGGCTCCAGCGAGATTTCCGGATACGTGATGGCAGCCACGGCCAGCTGGGGGCTATCCTTCGCCCTGATCGAGCTGGCGCATGTTCGCATCGACTTCCTGCGGCTGCGTCTGCACACTTGGGGCCGGATCGTTATGGACCTGCTGGCGATCGGCAGTCTGGCCGCGACCACGGTTGTGGTTGCCGTGCAGACCTGGCCCGTGCTGGGCAAGAGCCTGGAAAGCAATGCGCGCGCCAATACCCCCCTGGAAACACCGCTTTGGATTCCCCAGACCATCTGGTTTTCCGGTTGGGTCTGGTTCGCCCTGACCGCAAGCCTGATGCTGCTCTGTGCTATCGGTCTGCTGGCCAGCGGACGGTTGCAAGCCTTCGATGACCAGTACGGCACGGTTTCCGAAGCCGGCGCAAAAGACAGCGAGCAAGAGGCGGCACAATGATCTGGTTCGTCAGCCTGGCGCTGCTGGCTCTGCTTGCGCTCTCGATACCCGTCGGCATCGTGCTCTTCCTGCTGGGCTTCGGCATTGACCAGTTCTTCTCGGGCTTTCCCCTCATGCGCGGCCTGGGCCAGGTGGTCTGGTCCTCGTCCAACAGCTCGACGCTGATTGCCATTCCCTTCTTCGTCTTGCTGGGCGAAATCCTGGTACGCGGCGGCATCGCCGAACGCACCTACGCCGCGCTCGACAAGTGGTTCTCCTGGCTGCCGGGTGGCCTGGTCCATGCCAATATCGGCACGGCCACCATGTTCTCGGCAACCTCGGGATCGTCTGTGGCCACAGCCGCCACCGTGGCCACCGTGGCCATGCCCCAGGCTGAGAAGCTGGGCTATGACCCGCGGCTCTTTTCCGGTGCGATTGCCGCCGGCGGCACCCTGGGCATCCTGATTCCGCCCTCGATCAACCTGATCGTCTACGGCTTCCTGACCGAGACCTCTATCCCGCAGCTTTTCGTGGCAGGGCTGGTCCCCGGCCTGCTGATGGCCGCCATCTTCGTGCTGGTGACAGCCGTCATCTGCTGGTTCCGGCCGGCCCTGGGCGGCCCTAGCCGCAGCTTTTCCTGGCACGACAAGCTGACCAGCCTGACTCAGTTGCTGCCCGTCCTGCTGCTGTTCGTCGTTGTCGTCGGCTCGATCTACGCCGGGTGGGCCACACCCACCGAATCGGCCGCCGTCGGCGTCGCCATGGCCCTGCTGATCGCCACCGGAAACCGTGGTGTGAGCCTGCAGATGCTGCGGTACTGCCTGCTGGGAACCGTGCGCATCACGGCCATGATCATGCTGGTGATCATCGGTGCCTATTTCCTGAACTTCACCCTGGCCTCGGCCGGCCTGGGCCGCGAACTCACCAGCCTGATCAATTCCTACAATCTCAGCCCCATGGGCACGCTGCTGCTGGTCATCTGCATCTACATCGTCCTCGGTTTCTTCATCGAGACGCTTTCGCTGATGGTTGCCACCATTCCCATCATCGTGCCGATCATGGCCCAGATGGGCTTCGACAAGCTGTGGCTGGGCATCCTGTTGATCGTGCTGATCGAGATGGCCCTGATCACGCCGCCGGTGGGCCTCAATCTCTACGTGGTCCAGGGCGCGCGGCAGAAGGGCAACCTCAGTGAGGTCATGGTCGGCGCCATACCCTATGTCCTGGTCATGCTGCTGATGGTGGCCCTGCTGGTCCTGATACCGGACCTGGCCCTCTGGCTGCCCTCCATCATCTGACACCGAAGAGGAACATCATGCACTTCACCTGCAACGGCACGGACCTGAATTTCGATATCGCGCATTGCACGGTTGCCGGTTGGACCGGGCGTGACCGCACGGCTATCGACCATCACATCAAGGAACTGGCCGCACTCGGTGTCACGCCGCCCTCGAGCGTGCCGCTGTACTACCGCGTCTCACCGGAGTTGCTGACCCAGCAGTCCGAAATCCAAGTGGTGGGCGACAATACCTCCGGCGAGGTGGAGCCGCTGCTGCTGTGTGCAGGCGGGCAGACCTATCTGGGTCTCGCCTCCGACCACACCGACCGCGATCTGGAAGCCCACTCCGTGGCACACTCCAAGCAGGTCTGCCCCAAACCCTGCGCCGGCGAGCTCTGGGAGTTCGCCCCCCTGGCAGCACGCCTGGACGAACTGCAGCTGCGCTCATGGATTCAGGAAAACGGCGAGAAGACGCTGTACCAGGAGGGCAGCCTGGCCTCGATCCGACCTCTGGACGAGCTGATGGATGGCGCAGGCTTTCTGGAAGCCGCCGCGGACGGGGCGGCCGCCATGCTCTGCGGCACCCTGGGCGTCCGGGGCGACGTGCGCCCGGCCGGGGAATTCTTCATGGAACTGCACGACCCGGTGGAGAACCGCAGCATCCGCCACAGCTATCGCATCAAGCCGCTGCCGGTCGTCGCCTGACAGCTAGCAAAATGTTGGTTTCCAGCGAGCCGAAGCTCTGGCTGACATTCGGTCTCATGTTATAGGAGATCGAACGTATTCTTGTGGACAAATTCTGGAAGTTCTTGGTCAAGTGGCTTGCTCTCGATCGATTACGACTACACGATACTCACCGCTAACCAACTCAGTGCCGGACACAGTAATGCGGCTGATGGACCGTGAGCGGCGATTACGCTTGCCAACACGGGTTGTAAATTACCCACACGCACGGTTCTTGAAGTCTTACCGCGCACATCTTAAAGAAATAATACACTCACAGTAACCCCAATTGGCTCAAAAGTCAGCGCCGTAACTGTCATCTGAGCGCATGGCATTCCGCCTCTTGGCAATTTCGACTTTGGGGTCAAGTAGGATCCATTGTCCCGCACTCACCGAATATTCCACATACAATGCTCCGCCCAGACCACTTGAAGGCGCAACTATCTGGGATAACCTGTCATAGCCATCACCAACATCATGATGCTCGGCGAGAAGAACCAATAACTCCTCCAAAATTGTAGCGTAGGTCTCGTGAGAAACCCCTTCCGGAAAAATGAACTTTATTGGCCGACCGTCTCGCGTACCTGATTGAATAGAGAAAATATGTGAACGATCGCTTGGCCTATCTTCAGGCTTCTTGCCGTAGATCTTCGCAAAAAGCCGTAGAAAGGCGCGCTTCAACACCACATAGTGCTCCTTTCCAGCCTCACCCAGAAATGCCTCAAAGTAGGGGCGCAAAATATAAACCACAATGATGGTTGGAACGGCCCATTCAACGTTTGCATAATAGCCAGGGGGTCGGCTCTCGCTCCGCACAATCACACTATCCCCACTAACTTCGTCTATGAACTCCTGGACGATCTGCTTAGGCAAACCTTCTTGGTAAGAGAAACCGATGTGAACATTTTCGCTCATGCTCCCACCTATTGTTCAATGGAGACTCGGAGAAGTGCGGCTAATATAGCATCCGAGAATTTGGCCGTGCCAAATGCTACTTAATATAGTTTCCAGAGATAGTAATGCAGCTCATTCCAGAAGGCCCGAACATACCTGAAGCGTTACTGAACGCCCATGCAGACGGCACCGTGGTGTTCTTCTGTGGAGCCGGTGTGTCATTGGATGCAGGGTATCCACTTTTTGGGGGATTGGTTAAGGAACTCGCGAAGAGGAATCCGATCACATGCACGCCAGAATTAAATGAAGCCATAACTCGGGAAGACTATGATTTTGCGTTGTCCATCATTCAAAAGAGACTTGCCAAGAATGCCATCAAGCTCAGGCACGACACGGCCAGCATCCTGTCCCGAAGACCTAAGACGCTAAAAAACCACACAGCGATTCTTCGCCTCTCTCATTTGAGGGATGATACATGCCGTCTTATTACAACCAACTTTGACAGGCTTTTCCTCAAAGCCGCAAAGAAGCAGTCATCGATTAATATTGACAGTGCACCTAAGCTCCCCATCCCGAAATCGGATCGCTGGAGTAGCGTTTTGCATCTGCACGGGCTGTTGCCTGCTAAGCCCAATGACTTAGAATTGGGCAATTTAATCCTCACGTCCGCCGACTTCGGCGAGGCTTACGTCACCGACGGCTATTGCAGTCGCTTCGTTGTGGAACTTCTAAGAAATTTCACAGTTGTTTTTATTGGATACAGCTTAAATGATCGCATTATGCGATATTTGCTTGATGCAATCTCATATTCAGAGAAATTTTTTGATGATTCAGAGAAGAATGGAAAATTCAATAAACCATATGCCTTTGTCGAGCATAACGAGAATAATAAAGAACAAGTAATAGGACGTTGGGAACTCAAGGAAGTTATTCCAATACCCTATTTTGTCGAAGAAAAACGCCTAAGTAATCGAGGAAGTCATTTCAGATTATATGAGACATTGAATTCTTGGGCAGACCTTGCGTCAGGCGGGCAAAATGCCCGTGTTACACTCGCGCTCAATGAAGCCACGAAGCCTTTCTTAGCAGAAGACACCTTCGGTCAAGAGCGCCTGCTGTGGGCGCTTCGTGATGGGGACGGCAAAGCCGCTAAAGCACTAGCGACCGTAGAAAAAAAAGAACAAACCGCCTCAATCGACTGGCTGCCTTTTTTTGCCCAGCACGGCTTACTCGATCAAATTTACTCGCCAACAGAACTTCGCGATCTTAGAGCCCAACAACAACGTGATACGGTTAAGGTTGAACCAGGGTATTTGGGATCAGTGACCAATGGGAGCGGGGTTTCTCGGCTGAAGCCTGTAACCGCGAATCTGATCCGATGGATGCAATGGCATCTGGATACCGTCGACTTAGTGAATTGGGTGCTTGAAAATGGTGCTGTGACACATCCTGAGTTTTCGCTGGAATATAACCGGCCCCAGAGGGCACCAAAACAAACTAGCCTTTCCAAAGACCAAACAAGGCTTTGGAACATTCTCACCAGTGATGCCTATGCCCGTTCCCACTTGCCGGCTAGCCATTGGTTTGATTCGCGCGAGAACCTGGATTTTAGAGACCCATTTGATGCCCTAGAGTTTCTGGCTCATATTGAGCAGAAATTGATCATACGCCCCTCGATTTTCAGAGACTCTCAGGGGCATAGCGAGACATATTTTGAGCAGTTCGAATTCGAACTCAAGTTTCGCAATCATGAAATGGATTACCAAGTAGGGCAGATTGTCAATAACCCCACACTTCATAAAGGTCTTGAAAGCCTGTGCGAACAACTAGGTCAAGTGGTTCTGTCGGGACTGGATTGGCTATCTCTCGTGGACAAAGCATCCAACGAACAAGACCTAACTGGCTATTCAATACCTTCTATTTCACCCCATACCCAGAACGATTTTGTTAATGACTTTGGGCAACTAGTTTTTCTGTTGCGAGTAGCATTTGATAGACGACTTTCCGCTGAGACCGAAGGAGCCATTAAGATCGCGCACCATTGGGCTCAGCAGGATTACCCTTTGTTCAAAAGATTATTCCTTTATGCCTCCAATCAAGTTGGCGCTGCTCTTGATCACGCCGTGCTTGACCTTCTGGTAAACGACGATGGTCGTTGGCTATGGGCAATGGACACTACTCACGAAGTCAACGTCTATCTTCGCGAACAAGTAAAACACTGGAAGCAAAGCGAAATTTCACGCCTCTGTCGGACTATTTTGAAAGGACCAAATCGTAGCAGCTATCGCGAAATGCCCAACAAAGAATGGCGCAACATTCGGGATCAAACTATCGCTCATTATCTCAAGAAGTTGGAGCAGGGCGGAGTGCAGCTACCACGCCGTACATCCAGCTCGCTTGCCAAACTCAAGACCAAGTTCCCGCATACACTCCCTGAAGATGGAAGCGACGAATTTATGATCTTCATCGGTACTGACAGGGAAATGGGGCGGGATGAGGGGATGGAGTCAGCTGCCCTTCATGAGTTTATGCAGATGACGGTTACTAAAAGGGTTGCTCAATGGAAACCGGATCAATCACGTATCCTGCAAAAACTAGCTTTTAGTAATCCTAGCGCTGCGTTGGATACTCTCGAAGAGGGCCTCACAAAAAATTTGGGGGATGAATGCTTCTGGAGCGAAGGCATTTCGGGTTTAGCTCGTGCCATAGAAGTTGAGGAACCAAACGCAAACGCGGCCGCGTCAGAAGTTGACGGAGAAGCACCAAACACCAGGATTCCGCTGGAGCATTTGGAACGAATGCTCCCTATTCTAGCGAAACTGCCAGAAGAAAGCCTTCAGAGCCGCAAGGTAGCCAATGCAATTGTCGAGTTTTGGCGAAAATCTCCAGTTATTTCCCTTACCAAAGATCGATACCTTAAGATTTGGGATCGTATCTGGGCAGCTTCCGCGAAAGATCCTTCCCAGGAACGTGATATAAACGATCCAGTCGGCTATGCCATCAATGACCCAGCTGGCAAACTTACAGAGGAGCTTTTAAAATACCTGTGGCCTAAAGACGCCAAAGTAGGTGGCGGCATACCGCAGGAGTTGGCCGACCGCCTCAAGAAGATCGTCGAACGGACCAACCATAGCGCAATCGATGCATCTTCAATAATTGTAGTATCGAGGACGGAAATTCTACATGCCGTTGCACCAGAATTTGCAAAGCAGAATATATTGCCTCTCTTAAAGTGGGAGAGCAATTCAAATGCCGCCTCGTACTGGAGTGCGTTCCTTTGGCCTGCTCGCATTAGCCCAGATCTGTTCAAACTGATTGAAACAGACTGCCTTACTGCGTTGAGTAAACCCGATCGGTTCGAAGCACGCGCCTATAAGACGCTATGTCAGATGTTTTTGCTTGCATCTATGGAGCTCAATGCGACTTCAAAGGAAACTATAAAAACTACCCTCGCCGAGATTGGCACTAAAGGACTGGAAAATATATCGAGCTTCATTCGAGATAGAGTTAGAAATGCCAAAGAGGACGCGCCAACCTATTGGAAAAAAACTGTGCTTCCTTGGCTAAGCGAATACTGGCCGCGCGATTATATGGCCCAAACCAAAAAAACCATGGAAGATTTTGCAATGGTTGCTGTGTACAGCGGCACAAGCTTCCCAAATACATTAAGTTGGCTGGAGGACAATGGGTTAATTGGCGAGATACCCACAGCTTCTACCATCTTGTTCTCGCTAAAAAAGCGAACTGAGCACACACACGAAGACTTCAAAGACAGTTCGACGCTACCAGAACAATTCCCATCAGAGGTCTTGCATCTGCTATGGCTCACACGGCCCTTCCAATGGGATCATGGATACGCCAAGCAAATCCTTGCCCGATTAACAGAAGCCAACCCAGCTCTTTTTCAAACTGAGGAATACCTGAGCATCTCTGAGAATCTGTCGTAGCGAACAAACCGATCCTATCGCATCCCAATACGGGAGCACTGTTTAATCTGCAAACTCCGGCCGCGCACGTCGGATTTCCCGGTTCAACAGAGCGGCCAGGACCGCCTTTAGGATGTCGCCGGGAATGAAGATCAGGACCACGCCGGCGGCCTGGAGCAGCGGCATCTGCGTGACCAGCGCCAAGCCGACAATCCCGCAGACGTACAACACCACAATGCCGCCCAGGACGGAGGCCAGCAGGCCGGCCAGGAAGACCCCCCGGCTGGCCATCACCTGATAGGCCCAGCCAATCACCAGTGTGGCAACGGCCCAGCCCAAGAGGAACCCAACCGTCGGGCCGACGAAGACCCCCAGGCCGCCGCGGCCGCCAGCCAGCACCGGTGCGCCCAGAGCCACCACGACAATCAGCAACAACACTGCCAGTGTCCCCCGCCAGGGGCCCAGGACCAAGCCGGCCAGCATGACACCCAAGGTCTGGGCCGTGATCGGCACACCGCCGGCAAAGGGCAGCATGATCTGGGGCACCAGCCCCAGAGCGGCGATCAGCGCCGCAAAGAGGGCGACACGGGCGACCGTTCTTTCCATGATCCATTCTCCAGTCTGAAAGCGCCCCGGGCGGCCAAAGCCGTGGCGGCATGATCGGCATCATCCAGGGCAGTAAGTATGAAGGGTGTCACCAGGCGCCAGGTTGGACGCCTTGGTGAGCGGGCATGCCAGGCACGTGAAAGCTCCTGCCAGCGTGCCGCCAGCAAGGGGATGAAACGCAGGGTCATGACGATGGCCACGGATACGGGCCGTGTCGACAGGCCCATCCAGCGCAAGGGCGCGAGCAGCCGGTCCAGGACAGTCAGCATCTCCGACAGGGCTGTCGAGGCCGTAACGATCGTTGCCAACAGCACAAGGCTTGCAATTCTCAGAACGACGACAAGACCGACGAGCCAGTCCCCCAGCAGCAGGTGCGCACCGAAGGCCAGCAGCAGCATGAATCCCACCGGGCGCAGGGTCCGTAGAAGGGACAGCGCGCGCAGCTCGGCAAGCAGCACCAGGGTGGCCAACAGGACGACGGCAAGTATCACAGGATCCTGAATCAGGAAAAGGGCGACGCTGATCAGCGCAAGCGCCGCCAACTTCACGCCGGCCGGGACGGCCCGGATCCAGGGACGATGGATCGACAGGCTTACCAAGCGTCCATTCCTTCTGCTTCCGAATTCATGGCTTCCAGGAAGCCGGGCAGCACCTGGTCCGGCGTGCCGTCGGCGTACAGCCGGCCCTCTTCCAGCCAGATCACCCGATCATACTGCCAGAGTGCATCGGGTTCGTGCGAGATTGTCACGACCTGCTGCGGCAGCCTCCCTATGAAGCTCTCCAGGCGACGGCGAGTGGGAATGTCCAGTCCCGTGAAGGGTTCATCCAGGATCAGGGCACGGGGTGTCATGACCAGGATGGCCAGCAGGCAAACCAGTCGGCGTTGCCCTTCGGACAGGCTGGCCACGGCACGCTCGCCCCAATCCCCGATGCCGTGGCGCCGCATCAGGTCCAGGCTTTCCTTTTCGGCCGCCGCACGCGACCAGCCGTTCTCACGCAGGCCGAAAGAGATTTCCTCGAGCACCGAAGGACAGAGGATCTGGTGATCGGAGTTCTGGAACAGGTAGCCGGCCACCGAAAGGGCCTCGAAACTGCGCGCGGCCGGATCCAGGCCATGGACGGACACCTGCCCGTTCTCTGGCCGGATCAGGCCCTTCATGACGCGGCCGAGCGTCGATTTGCCCGAACCGTTGCGCCCAACCAGGGCAACCCGAACCTGGGGAATCGACAGGTCGATCTCCTGAAGCACAACGCGCCCGCCAAGCTGAACGGATACGCCCTGCAGTTCTATGGCACCCTTTGCAGTCACCTGGCCTTCCATCCTGCCACCTTCAGCACTCGGTCCTTGTCGCCGACCTGGTGGCTCCCTAAGCTTGGAGGTCTGGATAGCGCAAAGGCGCCAGCAGGACAAAGAGGAAAGGCAAGGACGTGTCAGAAACTGCAAGGCCGCAGGCCGTACCGACGAAACTAATCGACAATGAACGCACCATTGTCACCGAATGGCACTTTGCCGAGGGCGCAGAGACCGGCTGGCACCGCCACGAACACGACTACGTCGTCCTGCCCATGGACGACGGGGCCCTGCAGTTGGAAAGCAGTGACGGCACGCACAAGTCCGAGCTGAAGAAGGGGCAGCCCTACTACAAGCAGGCCGGCGTCGAGCACAACGTCATCAACGCCAGCGGAAAGGAATTCAGCTTCATCGAGGTTGAGTACCGCTAAGCGGTCGAGACGGGTACAAGGCCTGCGAGTTCCAGCAGCGGCCCACGTCGTCACCCACGCGCCCCGGAATGCCGCCGCCGATTGAACCCCTCTGCCGGCAATGCTACGTTGTGAGCTTAGCGTGCCGATCAAGCGCGTTGCAATTTATGCGGGAGGCATGATGACCGAGAAAAAGCAATTGCGGTCGCGCGAATGGTTCGACAATCCAGCGAACCCGGACATGACGGCTCTCTACCTGGAGCGCTACCTGAATTACGGTTTGAGCCAGGAGGAACTGCAGTCGGGCAAGCCCATCATTGCCATCGCCCAAACCGGCTCGGATCTCAGCCCCTGCAATCGGCATCACATCGAGCTGGCCAAGCGCGTGCGCGACGGCATTCGTGAAACCGGCGGCATCCCGCTGGAGGTGCCGGTCCACCCGATCCAGGAAACCGGCAAGCGTCCCACCGCGGCCCTCGACCGCAACCTGGCCTATCTGGGACTGGTCGAGCTGCTCTACGGCTATCCCATCGACGGTGTGGTGCTGACCATCGGCTGCGACAAGACCACGCCCGCCTGCCTGATGGCGGCGGCCACGGTGAACATTCCCGCCATCGCGCTGTCGGTCGGTCCCATGCTGAACGGCTGGTTTCGTGGCGAACGGACGGGGTCGGGCACGATCGTCTGGAAGGCCCGCGAACTGATGGCCGCGGGCGAGATCGACTATGAGGGCTTCATCAAGCTGGTCGCTTCCTCGGCACCGTCGACCGGCTACTGCAACACCATGGGCACGGCCACCACCATGAACTCGCTCGCCGAGGCTCTGGGCATGCAACTGCCTGGCTCCGCGGCCATCCCGGCCCCCTATCGTGACCGGCAGGAAATTTCCTACTTCACCGGCCGGCGCATCGTCGAAATGGTGCACGAAGACCTGAAGCCCTCCGACATCATGACCCGCGAGGCCTTCCTGAACGCGATCCGGGTGAACTCGGCCATCGGCGGTTCGACCAACGCACCGATTCACCTCAATGGCATTGCCCGGCACATGGGCGTCGACCTGTCGCTCGACGAGTGGCAGGACTACGGCGAACACATCCCGCTGCTGGTCAACCTGCAGCCCGCCGGCGAATACCTGGGCGAGGACTACTATCATGCCGGCGGAGTTCCGGCCGTGGTCAACCAGCTGATCGGCCAGGGCCTGATCCACGAGGATGCACTGACGGTCAACGGCCGCACCCTGGGCGAGAACTGCCGCAAAGCCGAGATCGCCGACGAGAACGTGATCTATCCCTATGATCAACCCTTCCGTCGCGATGCCGGTTTCCGTGTACTCAGGGGCAATCTGTTCGACAGTGCGATCATGAAGATGTCGGTGATCTCCGACGATTTCCGCAAACGCTATCTATCGGCACCCGACGACCCCATGGCCTTGGAGGGCAAGGCCGTCGTCTTCGACGGCCCCGAGGATTACCACGCACGCATCGACGACCCGACACTGGAAATCGATGAGACCTCAATCCTCTTCATGCGTGGCGCCGGTCCTGTCGGCTATCCCGGTGGGGCCGAGGTGGTGAACATGCGTGCCCCGGACTACCTGATCCGCAAGGGAATCACCGAACTGCCCTGCGTCGGCGACGGCCGCCAGTCGGGCACTTCGGGTTCACCGTCCATTCTCAATGCCGCACCGGAGGCCGCCGTTGGCGGTGGACTGGCGCTGCTCCGCACGGGCGACCGTGTTCGGATCGACCTGGGCCAGGGCCGCGCCGACATGCTGGTGTCCGACGAGGAGTTGGCGGCGCGGCGACAGGCACTGGAGGCGGAAGGCGGCTATCCCTACCCGCCGCACCAGACCCCCTGGCAGGAGATGCAACGCGGCGTCGTCTCGCAATTCGACAGCGGCATGGTGCTGAAGCCGGCCACCTCCTACCAACGTCTCGCCCAGGGTGGTGCCGACGGCACGGCGCCGCGGGTGCCACGCGACAATCATTGACCGGACAACCATGAGAGAGGCGACATGCGACTGAAGGGCAAGACAGCGGTCTGTACGGCCGCCGGACAGGGTATTGGCCGCGCGGTGGCCGAAACGTTTCTGCGCGAAGGCGCCACGGTTCATGCATCGGACCTGGATGCCGGCAAGCTGACGGGACTGGAGGAGTTGGGTGAGGTGCATACGACGGCCCTGGATGTCACCGACGCCGACGCGGTTGCCTCCTATACCGAGTCCCTGCCCGCACCTCAGATCCTGTTCAACTGCGCCGGCTATGTGCACCACGGCACGGTCCTGGATTGCGATGATGACTCCTGGAACTTCTCGTTCGACCTGAACGTCAATGCCATGCACCACATGATCCGCGGCCTGCTGCCGAAGATGCGTGAGGCGGGCGGCGGCTCCATCATAAACATGTCCTCGGCCGCCTCCTCGATAAAGGCGGCGCCCAACCGCTACGTCTACATGGCAACCAAGGCCGCCGTGATCGGCATGACGCGCTCGGTGGCCATCGACTTCATCCGGGACGGCATCCGCTGCAACGCAATCTGCCCCGGGACCGTGGAATCGCCCTCGCTCGAGGGCCGGATCGCCGAACTTGGAAAGAGCGTCGGCGGCGCCGAAAAGGCGCGCGAAATGTTCATCGAACGCCAGCCGATGGGCCGTCTCGGCCGAGCCGACGAAGTCGCAGAGCTGGCGCTCTGGCTGGCTGCGGACGAAAGCGCGTTCGTCACCGGCACCACACAGCTGATTGATGGCGGCTGGTCGCTGTAGGGGCACGGCCGTGTCATCCCGGCTATCTGCATCACTCGAGGGAAGTGGCGCAGAGTTGAGACACAAATCCCTGCGAACGCTTTAGGACGGGAAAGGACAACATGAACACCATCGACCTGCAGGGCCGCACGGCGATTGTCACCGGCGGCGCACAAGGCATTGGTCTGGCTACGGCCGAACGCCTCGTCTCCAGCGGCGCCCGCGTCATCGTCTGGGACATCAACGCCGATGGGGTGGACGCGGCCGTGAAACAACTCGGTCACGGAACCTCCGGCCAGGCCCTGGACCTAACCGACGAGAAGGCCGTCATCAGGGCCGCAGAGGCGGCCATTGCCAATGGCCCGATTGATATCCTGGTCAACAATGCCGGCATCACCGGCGGCAATGCCAAGACCTGGGAACTGGACACGGCCGTCTGGCGCCAGACCGTCGAAGTCAACCTGATTGCCCCTTTCCTGACCAGCAAGGCTCTGGTGCCGCACATGATGGGCAACGGATACGGGCGTATCATCAACGTGGCCTCCATCGCGGGCAAGGAAGGAAATCCCAACGCGTCGCACTACTCGGCCTCCAAGGCCGGCCTGATCGGCCTGACCAAGTCCCTGGGCAAGGAATTGGCGCAAACGGGCGTCCTGGTGAATTGCCTGACGCCCGCCGCAGCGCGCACCCCGATCTTTGATCAGATGAGCCAGGAGCATATCGATTTCATGCTCTCCAAGATCCCGATGGGCCGTTTCCTCGAACCACACGAAGTGGCGGCCATGATTGCCTGGCTGGCTTCGGAGGAATGCTCGTTCACCACAGGCGGCGTCTTCGACATATCCGGCGGACGCGCCGTCTACTGAGAGGAAGAAAGGACCAAGCGAATGAAACTGTTGCGCTACGGCGATAAGGGCCGGGAAAAACCCGGACTGCTGGACGACAAGGGAACAATCCGGGACCTGAGCGGTCAGATTGACGACATAGCAGGGGAAGTCCTGTCGGATGCCGGGCTGGAACGCCTGCGCAGTCTCGATCCGGCCAATCTGCCGGCTGTCGAAGGCGATCCCCGCCTGGGGCCTTGCGTGGGCCGGGTCAGCAAGATCCCGGCGATCGGCCTGAACTACTCCGACCATGCGGCTGAAAGCAACCTGCCGGTCCCGAGCGAACCGATCATCTTCACGAAGGCGGTCTCCTCGCTGAACGGTCCCTACGACGACGTGGAGAAGCCGCGCAATTCCCAGTCGCTCGACTGGGAGGTCGAGCTGGCCATCGTGATCGGCAAACGCACGAAGTACGTCAGCGAAGAGGCCGCGATGGATCACATCGCCGGCTTCGCGGTCATGAACGACGTCTCGGAACGCGAGTTCCAGGCCAAGCGCCAGGGACAGTGGACCAAAGGCAAGAGCCACGACACCTTCGCCCCACTTGGTCCCTGGCTGGTCACGCGTGACGAGGTGGGGGACCCGCATGTCCTGGACCTCTGGCTGGACGTCAACGGCGAACGCCGCCAGACCGGCAACACGCGCACGCTGATCTTCAACGTGCCCTTCATCGTCTCCTACGTCTCGCAGTTCATGACCCTGCAGCCGGGCGACGTGATCCCCACCGGCACGCCGCCGGGTGTCGGCATGGGCATGAACCCGCAGCAGTTCCTGAATGTCGGCGACGTGATGGAACTGGGCATCACAGGACTGGGCAGCCAGCGCCAGACGGTCATCGCTGCCTGAAATTGACGGCATTGCCCCGACCGGGCCGCACCTCCGGTCGGGGCGCCGTTCCTCTGTGATCCACGGCGCTGTGACCAAGTCTTAGGCACTTGCTTGTCCCAACGCCGGGGCATTCCTCCCTGCAACCCTGCGCTTGTCCGAAGCCGTTCCCGGCGGCTGGTTCACATGGACCAGAGCGCGATCTCCGGGAAGATGATCACGAGCGCAAGTGCTATGATCTGCAGTCCAATGAACGGCAGCAGCGAGACGAAGATCGTGCCCAGGGAAATGCTGGGCGGTGCCACGCTCTTTAGGTAGAACGCGGCTGGCCCGAAGGGCGGCGACAGGAACGAGATCTGCATGTTCATGGCGAACAGCACGCCGAACCAGATGGGATCGTAACCCAGCTCCACCACGATCGGCGCAAAGATCGGGATGGTCAGCAGCGCGATACCGACCCAGTCGAGGAACATCCCCAAAATCGCCAGGATCAGCATCATCACCAGCAGCACCACGATCGGTATATCCGAGACTCCCAGCAGCATCTGCTTGATGAAGTCGATGCCGCCCATCAGATTGTAGACGCCGATCAGAGCCGTGGCACCGACACCGATCCAGACGATCATGCCGCAGGTCCGCAGTGTCTGCATTGCGGCATCGGACAGCATCTTCATGTTGAACTCGCCGCGAAGGACCGTCGAGAGCACCACGCCGACCACGCCGATCGCCGAGGCCTCGGTGACCGAGGCGATGCCGCCGTAAATCGAGCCGAGGACAAACACCACCACCATCAGCGGCAGGATCAGGCCCTTGAGCAGGGCGAGCTTGCGCGACCAGGGGATGTCCCCCTCACCATCATCCACCGGCACCGGTGCCTTGTGCGGTTGGAGATAGCCGATCAGCAGCACATAGCAGGCGTAAAGCGTGGCCAGCATGACCCCTGGCACGAAGGAGGCGGTAAACAGATCTCCGATGGAGACATTGGCCGAGAGACCGAAAATGATCAGCACGATGGAGGGTGGAATCATCGTACCCAGTGCGCCGCCGGCGCAGATGATGCCGATCGCGAGCCTGCGGTCGTAGCCCAGCCGCAGCATCTGCGGCAGCGCAAGCAGTCCCAGCAGCACGATCTCGCCGCCGATGATCCCCGACATGGCCGCCAGCACCACGGCGACCAGCAGGGTCTGCACGCCGACACCGCCGCGCAGGCGGCCGGCGACCAGTCGCATGGCGTCGAACAGGTCGCGGGCAATGCCGGATCGGTCCAGGATCGAGGCCATCAGCACGAACATCGGCACCGCGACGAAGACATACTGGGTAATGAAGGAATAGATACGGGTGGTCACGATCGGCACCGCGTTGGGGCCGAACCAGCCCAGCGCGAAGAACAGGGCCACCAGGATTGTGACGAAGGCCAGCGGCAATCCGGTGATCAGCAGCGCCAGCAGCATGCCGAACATCAGCAGGCTGCCGTTGGCGATTCCGAGAGCGGACAGATCAAACATCGACGGGAGGGCTCTTGTCCGGCATTGCGGAACGTGGATCATCCAGGGGATCGCGGCGCAGGTGCCGCACGATCTGCAGCGCGAACTGGACCGTCATGAGGCACAGTGTGACGAACAGCACCGCCTTGACGATGGCGGGCGTTGGCGGGTTCCATGCGCTGCCGCTGGTTTCGAGCCGGAAATCGCCCGTGGGCGTCCAGAATGCCTTGGAGGCCAGGCCCCAGGCGGCCCAGGACATCAGCATGCAGGACAGGCAGCCCACCACCGAGATGCATACGTCCATCCAGCGTCGAACCCTGGGGCCGACACTGTCATAGACCACCACCATTCGGATGTGCTTGTCGACGGCCAGGCAATAGGCGCCGCCGAAGGCAAAACAGATTGCACTCAGGGCAATGGTGGTCTCGTGCACCCAGCGGGTCGGCATGCCGAAGACATAGCGCATCACCACTTCGAAGAAGGTAAAGGCGGTAATCAGCAGGAACGCGACCGAGAATGGTCGCGCAAGTGGCAACAGCAGGCGCGAAAGCGGGTCCTGCGATTGGAACGAAACCTCGCGGCCGGTGTGCTCAGAATCCATGACTCCCTCTCCAGATGGAACCGGGCGAGACGCTGCTGCGCTCGCCCGGTAATCCGATCAGGCGGGATGTACCCGCCGCACGAAAGGCTTAGAGGAGCCCCTCGTTACTCAGGTGCTCGGTGAGGGCATCAAAGACCTTCTGGGCGTTCTCCGAACGCTCGGCATACCCCTGCCAATGCTCCTGGGCGATCTGGCGGAACTTCTTCTTTTCCTCTTCCGACCAGGTATGGATGGTGACGTCGTCGCGTTGGCGCAGTTCCTCGGCGACTTCCTCGTCACGCGCACGGATACGCTCGGCCAGGTCGTTGGCGTAGAACTCCACGGCCTCGTCCAGCAGCTCGCGATCCTCCTCGGACATCGAATCCCAGGTCTCCTTGTTGATCGAGACCTCGTTGAGGGGCAGCGAGTGGAAGCCCGGCCAGATTGGATGCTTGGCGATGTCGTGCAAGCCCATGGAGTGGTTGGTGGCCAGGGTCGTCGCATCGGCAGCACTGATCACGCCCTTGTCGAGCGAGGTGAAGACCTCCGACTGGGGCAGGTTCACCGGCGAGGCTCCGGCCGACTCGAACACCGACTGGACCATGCCCTCGGGCGCACGCATCTTCACACCTTCAAGATCCGCCACCGAATCGATGGGCACCTTGGAAGGAACGGCCTCGGCGGTCTGTGCGGCCGGGCCGATGAAATGAACGCCATAGGGAGCCAGAATCTCGTTGTAGAGCTCGGTTCCGCCGCCATCGTCGAAGAAGGAGCGCAGCTCCTCCGGGCTCGAATAGGCACCAACCGGATTTCCGATCAGCGCGAAGGCGGCATCCTTGCCGGTGAAATACGAGCTGTCGGTGATATGCCCGTCGAGAATGCCGGAGCCAACGGCGTCGAGCGTCTCGTTGTATTCAACGATCGAGCCGACCGGGACCATCTCGATATTGATCCGGCCATCCGACATCTCGCCGACCTTCTCGGCCCAGTCCTGCTGGATTTCGAAGGCGGCCGTGCCGGAGTTATCGCTGCTCTGGAACTGGAGATCATAGCTCTCCTGCGCCTGCGCCGAAGCGCCCGAGGCAAGCAGCCCGGCGACAGCAACTGTACTTAAAAGGCGTCTCATCATGCCTGTATCCTCCCAGTGGATCCATGATTGGAATAGTGAAGCGTTGGCCCTGGCAATTCTTGGCTCTTGGGGGCGCAACAACCTGTGTGTATCTTGATTTTCCAGGAAATTGGTTTGGGAATCAAGAGAGGACACAACCATAACACACGCCGCATGATTGCAACAGAGTGAAGATGAACGACAACTCCGGGATGCACACATGGCATTCACGGGGGTATTCTGCTGCGCTTTCCCGATTTGTGAGAATGAAGGGTTCACTTCCACCCCGCTCCGGCCAGGGACAGCCAGCTCTGCCCCCTGAGGGGCCTTGTCTTACCGGCAAGCGCTGCGCACACTCCGGGTCTTGCAAGAATACTGGAGGACAGCATGCCGGAATCACAGCAGTTCGCGCTGACACCTGAACAGCAGGCGCTTTCCCAGAGGGCGCGCGAGTTGGCCCGTGATGTCATTGCCACCCGGGCCGCCGAGGTGGATCGCAGCGAAGCCTACCCATGGGAGAATGTCCAGGCCCTCAGCGAAGCCGGCTTCATGGGCATGACCATACCCCGTGCCTACGGAGGCCAGGGAGCAAGCTTCCTGGAGGCAAGCCTGGTCATCGAGCAGATGGCCCAGGTTTGCGGTGTGACCGGCCGCATCGCGGTCGAGGCCAACATGGGTGCCATTTCCGCCGTCATGCTCTATGGCAACGAAGAGCAGAAGAAGCTGGCCGCCGGCCTGGTGCTTGAGGGAGACAAGCCGGCCATCTGCATCACCGAGCCAGAGGCCGGCTCGGCCGCGACCGAAATGACGACGCGCGCGGACAAGCGCGGTGACCGCTATGTCATCAATGGCAAGAAGCACTGGATTACCGGCGGCGGCGTTTCGCGCCTGCACATGATCTTTGCACGGGTTTTCGATGAAAAGGGCGAGGAACAGGGCATTGGCGGCTTCCTGGCCCTGCGCGGCGAGGCCGAGGGCCTGCGCATCGGCCAGCGCGAGCCAACGATGGGCCTGCGTGGAATCCCCGAGACCGAGGTCATCTTCGAGGATCTGGAGGTACCGGAGTCCATGGTCGTCCTGCCGCCCACAGGCTTCAAGCGTGGTTTTGCCGAGTTGATGAACGCCTACAATGCCCAGCGCGTGGGCGCGGCCACCGTGGCCCTCGGCCTGGCGCAGGGCGCGTACGGGCTGGGTCGAGACTGGCTGGGCCAGCGCGAGCAGTTCGGCCGCCCTCTGGCAGAATTCCAGGGGCTTCAATGGATGCTGGCGGACATGTCAACCCAACTGACGGCGGCGCGCTTGATGATCCACCACGCCGCGGCCAGCGCCGATCCTTTCCCGAACCAGTTGCTGGCCGCCCAGGCCAAGGTCTTCGCCTCGGAAACGGCCATCAAGGTGACCAACGATTCCCTGCAGTTCTTCGGGGCCCGCGGCTATTCACGCAACCTGCCACTGGAGCGCATCTGTCGCGATGCCCGCATGTTCACCATCGGCGGCGGCACGGCCCAGATCCTGCGCACCGTCATCGCCAGCCAGGTCCTGGAGCGCAAGCTACCTCAGACCCGCGAGGGACATGCCAGGCTGGCGGAAAAGCAGGCACGGGAAGCCGCCGAGTAGAGCCTGCGACTGCCTTCGCCCGCAACTTCACGGAAGCGTCATCGGACTGAAACGCCTCTGTCATGCGGGACTGCCAGAAAGGCGCCGTTACATCATCGTTCCGGCGCCTTTCCTCCATGTCCTTTCAGACCCTGACCAGCCCGCTCTCCCGTTCGTTCGCATGCAAGCGACAGCATCTTGACGATATGATGCGGCTCGTGGAGAATCCGCGCGCTCGGGGGATTCGGTCCTCAGGACTGAGTGGGCAGCCTCCGCGGCAAGATAATGACAAGGCCCGGGGAGACAGCATCCGAATGAACACGGACGCCTTCCTCCGCCTGGAGGGACTGGCCAAACGCTGGGGTGACCACGTTGGCCTCAGGCAACTCGATCTCAACATACAACGCGGCGAGTTCATTGTCCTGCTGGGCCCCTCGGGCTGCGGCAAATCAACCACGCTGCGCTTGATCGCGGGACTGGAGATGCCCAGTGAGGGACGCCTGTGGATCGACGGGCGCGACGTCACCTCCATGCCGCCGGCCAAGCGCGGCCTGTCCATGGTGTTCCAGTCCTATGCCCTCTTTCCGCATCTTTCCGTTGCCGAGAACATCCAGTTCGGCCTGAAAGTTCGCCGCATGCCGGCGGCCCAGCGTGCCGAGCGTCTTGCCCGCGCCCTGCGCATGACCGGACTGGAAGGCTTCGAGGACCGCAAACCGGCGCAGCTCTCAGGCGGGCAGCGTCAGCGCGTGGCCCTCGCCCGCACCGTGGTTGCCGACCATCCGCTCTGCCTGATGGACGAACCGCTGTCCAACCTGGATGCCAAGCTGCGCCATTCCGTGCGCCAGGACATCCGCGCACTGCAGCAGGACCTGGGCATGACCGTCATCTACGTCACCCACGACCAGACCGAGGCCATGGGCATGGCCGACCGGATCGTCCTGCTGAACGAGGGACGTGTGGAACAGATCGGCACACCGGAAGAACTCTACGAGCAGCCGGCAACGCTGTTTGCCGCCGGTTTCCTGGGCAGCCCGCCCATGACCTTCTTCCCCGTAACGATCCTGCCCGAGGCGCTGAAGCCGGCAGATGCGAACCTGCCGGACAGTTGCGTGGTTGGGGTACGCCCCGAGAACCTGGACATCGGCGCGGACAGCCCCGAAGGCCTGAGCGCCCAGGTCGAGAACAGCGAGTTCCTGGGGGCCGAGACCCTGGTCTATCTCAACTGCGCAGGCCGCAGCATGGTGGCCCGTATCCCCGGGCGTGCCGGTTTCGATGAAAAGCAGAACGTCGGCCTGACCTGGGACACGGACAACGTACATCTGTTCGACGAAACCACCGGACAACGCCTGGACAGCCGCGGCCCGGGCGCCGCTGGCTCTCATGACCGTCGGGACGAAAGCAATCCCGTCGGTCAACTGGCCTCGCAGTGAGGCCTATCACACAGTCTGCAAGAGTGAGGGAAGGAACGAGATCATGAACAGGCAGCTTACAGGCCTTCTGGGCGCCAGCGTCCTGGCCGCCGGACTGGCCGCGCCGGCCGCGGCTGAGGACATCGAACTGACCATGTATTACCCCATTGCCGTCGGTGGACCGCTGACCGAGGTGGTGGACGGCATGATCGCGGGCTTCGAGGAAGAAAACCCCGACATCTCCGTCAACGCCATCTATGCCGGCAACTACGACGACACACGGGTGCGCGCCATCTCGGCACTGGAATCCGGTGAACCGGCCCAGCTGTCGGTCATGTTCTCCATCGACGTCTACGAGTTGCTGGAGCAGGACCTGATCGTCCCCTTCGACGACCTGGTCGAGACCGAAGAGGAGAAGGAATGGCTGGACAGCTTCTATCCGGCCCTGATGTCCAACGGCACCGTGGACGACAAGGTCTGGGGCGTACCCTTCCAGCGCTCGACCATCGTGCTCTACTACAACAAGGACATGTTCGAGGAAGCTGGCCTGGATCCCGAAGATCCGCCCGAGACCTGGGACGAGATGGTCGAGGCCGGCAAGGCCCTGCGCGGTGAGGACCGCTGGGGTGTCATGGTGCCCTCCACGGGCTACCCCTACTGGATGTTCCAGGCCTTCGCCATCCAGAACGGCATCGAGCTGATGAACGAGAACGGCACCGAGGTCTACTTTGACTCGCCGGAAGCCATCGAGGCTCTGGCCTACTGGCGCGACCTCTCGGCCGAGCACGACGTGATGCCCGACGGCACCGTCGAATGGGGTACACTGCGCCAGGCCTTCCTGGAAGGCCAGACCGGCATGATGTGGCACACCACAGGCAATCTGACCGCCGTGCGCAACGAAGCCGAATTCGACTTCGGCGTGGCCATGCTGCCGGCCAACGAACGCCAGGGCTCGCCCACCGGCGGTGGCAACTTCTACGTCTTCAAGAACTCGACCGAGGAAGAGCAACGCGCGTCCATGGAGCTGATCAAGTACATGACGGCCCCTGAGCGTGCCGCCGAATGGTCCATCGAAACCGGCTATGTCGGCATCTCGCCGGCCGCCTACGAGACCGAGGCCCTGCAGGACTACGTCGACGATTTCCCGCAGGCCCTGGTCGCCCGTGACCAGCTCGAAGTGGCCGTGGCCGAACTGTCCACCTACGAGACCGGCCGAGTCCGCGAGGCACTGAACAATGCCGTGCAGTCGGTCCTGACCGGCAGCGCCGAGCCCGAGGAGGCGCTGTCCCAGGCGCAATCCAAGGCGGAACGCCTTCTGCGCGCCTATCGCTAAGGCCCTTGCCTGACTCCGGCGGCTTCCCGTAAAGGGAGCCGCCGGTTTTTCCTATTCCGAGACGGGGGGCTGCATGGCCACGAGCGACAGTCACGAACGCCGCCGCATGGCGCTGTACGGCTGGATGCTGCTGGCGCCAGCGCTGATCATGCTGACCACCTTCGCCTTCCTGCCGACGGTCAGCGCACTCTGGCGCAGCTTCTTCTCGCGCGAGACCAGCCGCAATCCCTCGGAATTCATCGGCCTGGAGAACTACGAATACCTCTTTCAGGACCCGGTCTTCTGGCAGGTGGCCACCAACAACCTGATCTATGCCGGCGTCACCATTCCGGTTTCCATCGTCATCGCGCTGGGCATGGCGCTTTGGGCCAACTCGAAGATGCAGGGACGCACCTTCCTGCGCATCGCCTACTTCACGCCCACGATGCTGCCCATGATCGCGGCGGCCAATCTCTGGCTGTTCTTCTACACGCCGGACATCGGCCTGATCGACAGCATCACGGCCCTCTTCGGTGCCGAACCTGTCAACTGGCTGGGCCAGCCGGAAACGGCGCTCTGGGCCGTCATCGTGGTGACCATCTGGAAGGAAGCCGGCTTCTACATGATCTTCTACCTGGCCGCGCTGCAGACCATCCCGCCGGACCTGCGCGAGGCCGCCATCATCGAGGGCGCCAGCCGCTGGACCTACCTGCGCCGCATCCTGCTGCCCCTGCTGATGCCGACGACATTGTTCGTCATGATCAATGCCATGATCAACTCGGTGAAGTTGATCGACCACCTCTTCATCCTGACCAAGGGCGGCCCCAACAACGCTTCGAAACTGCTGCTCTACTGGATCTGGGAAACCGCCTTCTCGTACTTCGATCGCCCCATGGCGGCGGCACTGACCGTCCTGGTCCTGGCCGTGCTCGGTCTGGTCGCCATCCTCCAGTTCCGCGGTCTTGAAGGAAGGATCCACTACAGATGAGCGTGGGGACCGCAAGCGCCACCCAAAATGCCCTTCGGCGTAGTCTGTCCGGATTCTTCGAGGAAGACGGCGGCCTGGAGACAATCGCCGCCTGGCTGCTGGCCATCGTCTGGATCTCGCCCCTGGTCTTTGCGGCCTGGGCCTCGTTCCACACCGCAAGCGACGCCCTCAGTTTCGACCTGACCGCACCGCTCACCCTGGTGAACTACATCGAGGCCTGGTTCGACGCGCCCTGGCTGCGCTACTTCTTCAACACCATGGCCCTTGTGACCCTGATCCTGCTGGGCCAATTCTTCTTCTGCACGCTTGCCGGCTATGCCTTTGCCCGCTTCGAGTTCCGCGGACGCGAGGTGCTTTTCATCCTGGTGCTGATGCAGCTCTTCATCCTGCCGGAAGTCCTGATCGTCGAGAACTACGTGATCGTCTCGAACCTGGGGCTGTTTGACAGCATCCTGGGTATCGGCGTCCCTTATATGGCCAGCGCCTTCGGCATCTTCCTGCTGCGCCAGGCCTTCAAGCAGGTGCCCAAGGAACTGGAAGAGGCCGCGCGCATAGAGGGCTGCGGCTGGATGGGCATCCTCTGGCGTGTCTACATGCCGGTGGCAAAGCCAACCTACCTGGCCTATGCCATGGTCTCCATCGCCACCCACTGGAACAATTTCCTCTGGCCACTGGTGGTGACCAACTCCTCGGACACCCGCCCCCTGACCGTCGGCCTGTCGCTCTTTGCTGCGCCGGAAAGCGGGGTCAGCATCGTGGTGATCTCGGCGGCCACGCTGATGTCCATTGCCCCGCTGCTGATCGCCTTCCTGCTGTTCCAGCGCCAGTTCATGCAGGCCTTCCTGCGCGCCGGCATTCGTTAAGACTCTTCCGCCCCAGGATCATTGGAGCTGAACAATCAGCCTTCCAATGGGACTCTTTCGCTCATAGCTGGCGCACGCAGCGAACGAGAACATCGGCATGCATTTCATGTTGATGGACGGCAGGGACTTTTCCTGGACAGCAACCCGCTACCTGAAGCCGCCCCCCAGTGAAACCTGTTTGGCTGCATCGAGTTGCCCGCATCCGGATGCTCACGTGACCGCTGAGCACCGGACCCGCCACAAAACACTTGATCAGCGCTCGAGATCACCCGATCTTGCGCAAAAATGGCAGGTCACTTGGGGAATGTCGGCTCGAACTCCTCTTTCCCGGACGAGCTTTGCCCAGGACAACCACCCCGGCGATGCTGCCCCTATGGAAGAGGACGAATGTGAAGCGGGAAGAGGCGGTACGTTCACCAAACTGTGCAGGCGAGAACCTCTGCGATGCCGCGGCAACATGCCCGCTGAGAAGCTGGCAATGGTGGCCTGGCCTGTGTCTGGCGCTGGCTCTCCTGTACGTCGCCCTCCCCTATGGGCAGCTGGCCGGTATCATCTACCCGGTTGCCACCGTCATTGCCGCCGCGGGCATCGCGGCTGCGGCGTACCACCGGCAACGGCTTTTCCGACCGGCCGCCTGGATGCTGGTCGCCGCAGCGCTGGCCCTGGCCGCCATCGGCCACGGCATATGGTACTGGCTCGACCTGCGCGGACTGGAGCCGTTTCCGTCATCCGCCGATATGTTCTACCTGGCCGTCTACCCCCTGTTCATGGCCGCGCTCTGGGTCCTGCGCTGCCAGAGCGACCGCGACGACGGCGCCCTGAGCGACGCCCTCATCGTCGGCACGTCGGCGGCCGTCATCGCCTGGGCGCTGCTGATCGCGCCCTACATTAACGACCCGAACCTCAGTCTGAGCCAGTTGCTCGTCTCGGCAGCCTATCCGGTCGCCGACCTGGTCCTGCTCCCGCTGGTCCTGCGCCTGGTGTTCCTGCAACAGACCCGCATCCTTGCCCACCTTTTCCTGCTGCTCGGCATGCTGGCCTATCTGACGGCGGACCTACTGTACGCCCACGGCAATCTGGTCGGTTGGTACACGCCCGGCGGCTTCACGGACGGGCTTTGGCTGGTGGCCTACGCCCTTTTCGCCGCGGCGGCGTGGCATCCCTCTGCCGCGCTGGAGCCATTCGTCCATGCCTCCAATGCCGAGCTGTCGCGGCGCCGTCTGTTTGTCCTCGGGGTGGCCTCCGTTCTGGTTCCGGCTATAATCCTGCTGACGGCAGAGCGGGACACGGAAATCGTGCGGGTCGGCGCCATCGCCACGATCGTGCTGCTCCTGCTTGTGATGCACCGCATGGATGGGCTGCTGAAGGAAACCCACCGCCAGTCGGAAGCACTGGAGAGGCTCTCACGGCTCGACCCGCTGACCGGCGCGGCCAACCGCCGCCAGTTGAGCAATGACCTGGCTCGTGAGATGGCCCGCGCCGAACGTACCGGAGCCCCATTGGGCCTGGCCTTCCTCGACCTCGACCACTTCAAGGAATTCAACGACACCTACAGCCACTCAGCCGGCGACGCCCTGCTGCAGGACCTGGTCACCGCTTGGCGGGAGAGAATGCGCCCGAACGACGTGCTCTCCCGGTTCGGCGGGGAGGAATTCGTCGTCGTCCTTCCCGATGCCGACATGGAGGGGGCCAGCCAGGTGGTCGAACGTCTGCGGCAGAGTGTGCCCCAGAATCGGACCTGCTCCGCCGGTCTCGCGGTCTTTCAGCCGGGTGAGAGCGCCGACGCCCTCATCCACCGCGCCGACCAGGCTCTTTACGCCGCCAAGGACGCCGGCCGCAACCGCCTCGTCTGCGCCTGAGGGAACCAGTATCTTTGCGGTGTTGATCGTGTCCTGAACCAGGTTATCCGTTCTTGAACGCGGATGGGTCATGGAACACCCCGAACTGCCCGCAATCCTTTCCCGTTATGACAGGAAGCTGATAGCCAGTTGAACTTTCATTCCGGACCTTTGCTGAAATAAGACCACCTTCTCCTTTTTAACCCCTTGATGGAAAAGAAGATCGGAATACTCTTGTTCAGAGCATGCCTGCCGTCGGGACAGTCGTGCACCGTCCAAGTGTCCACTGCCCGCGCCACCCCTGGCCAGCAGACCGGGAAGGAGAAGTTCCATGGATGCACTTGCCGCCGAATACGGCCCCTGGGCCGTTCTTGCCCTGAATGCCCTGAAGGCCCTGGTCTTCCTGGTCATCGGATTTTTGATCGCCGGGTTCGCCGCGCGCTTCGTGAAGAACAGCCCGAAGCGCAACAAGCGGATCGAGCCCATGCTGGCCGGTTTCCTGGCCGCCATTGTCTATTACCTGATTCTCGTGGTCGTGGTGATCGCGGTCCTGCAGATCTTTGGCTTCCAGGCCACCAGTCTTGTTGCCGTTCTCGGTGCCGCCACACTGGCCATCGGCTTTGCGCTTCAGGGCAGCCTGGCAAACCTGGCCGCCGGTGTGATGCTGATCCTCATCCGCCCCTTCAGGATCGGGGACTTCGTCGACTTGTCCGGCCACCTGGGCACGGCCACGGATCTGAACCTCTTCATGACCGAGCTGACCACCGTCGACAACGTGAAGATCGTGGTGCCCAACGGCCAGGTCTGGAACTCGGCCATCACCAACTACTCGGCCTATCCCACACGGCGGTGCGACATCACCTTCGAAATCGACTATGAAGCCGACGTGGACCGGGCCATGGAGATCATCCTGGAACTGACGCACCAGGACAGCCGTTTCCTGAAGGAGCCCGAGCCCATGGTGCGTGTTGCCACTCTGGGGGAATCCGGCATCCAGCTGACCTTCCGCGGCTGGACCAACGCGGAGGACCTCTGGGAAGCCCGCTGGGCGTTGTTGAAGAACGTCAAGCAGGCCTTCGACCAGTCGGGCATCTCCATCCCCTACCCGCACCGGGTCATGATCGAGAAGAAGGTGTAGGTTCTGCGCTCGGATGCCCGGCGCTGAAGATGCAAGGATGAATCTGGCGGACTGGCGGGCGGAAACGGCCGCCTACCCTTCCAATTCTGGGGCGTAGCTCTCGGCGCTGAGCTTCATCATTTCCATCAGCGAGGCAGTGTCGCGCACATCGGCGAAAAGCTGGGCCAGGCTGACCAGCGAAGCCTGATGCTGCGCCTCGCTGCGCGAGGCGTTGGCGTCGCTTACGAAGACCACATCGTAGTCCATCATCATCGCATCCCGGGCCGTGGACTCGCAGCAACAGTTGGTCAGCCCGCCGGTGATGATCAGCGTGTCGACCCGCCGCGCCAGCAGCTGCAGATCCAGGTCCGAGGAATTGTGCAGCATGGCACTGTAGCGCGTCTTGAGAACGCGCTGGTCGCCGGGCTGCACATCCATGCTATCGTGAATCTCGAAACCGCGGGAGCCGGGGGTCGTGTTCTCGATCAGCGCCCGGGCCACCTCGCCCTTCGTCGTTTTCTCGTACCAGCTCGTCCAGCCCTCGGTGAACATGTGCTGGATCCAGAAAACGGGCACGGACAACTGCCGGCAGAGAGCGGCGATCGCGTTCACCTTGTCGACGATGTTCGCCATGTCCGGGGCATAGGCAACCGGCAGATCCTTGTTCCAGTAGAAGTTCTGGACATCCATGACCAGCAGCGCCGTGCGTGCCAGGTCCAGCCGCTCCATCGTCGCCAGGGAGCCGCGCCGGTATTCCACGCTCTTGCGAACCTCATCGGGGATCACCGTATCATCCATAACTGCCTCACCGTTCCAGGTTGGGTGGATACCGGGTTGCGCGCTGCCCCGACCGGCTCCCCTTCTCAGCCCCCCAATCAGCGCGTCGGCGGGTGTGCCGCCGACGCCGAAGGGATGCCGTGTATTCCGGTTAGATGATCATGATGTGCGTGCAGTAGCAATCATTTAATGGATGCCAGATCCTTCTTGTCGCATCCCCATGCCTCGGTATCGACAGTCTGCGCGCTTATCCGTCCAACGACTTGGAGGCGATCTCGTAGACGTCACGGGACAGGTCGGGGGCGGCCAGAATACGCTCCAGCTCGGCCTTCATCAGACGCTGGCGCTCCTCTCCCATGCTGGCCCAGCGCCCCAGGGGCGTCAGCAGGCGCGCGGCGATCTGGGCATTGATTCCGTCCAGGGTCAGCACGCGATCCGCATGGAAGCGATAGCCCGAGCCATCGGCGGCGTGATAGCGCAGCGGATTGCCCGAGACGAAGGTACCGATCAGGGCCCGCACCTTGTTGGGCCGGTTCAGCGAGAAGACAGGATGCTCCTCCAGTGCCCGGACCCTTTCCAGGGTGTCGGGTCGGGCTGAAACGGCCTGAAGGGCCAGCCACTTGTCCATCACCAGGGCGTCTTCGCGGTAACGGTCGTGGAAGTCCTGCAGGGCCGTGTCACAGACCTCGCCGCCGATATCCACCAGCAGCCGCAGGGCCGCCATGCGGTCAGTCATGTTGTCGGCATCGTGATAATGCGCGGCCAGGCGCGACAGGGCCGCCTCGTCCTCCTGTGCCAGGGACGACAGGTAGGACAGGGCCGTATTGCGCAGGGCGCGCTGTCCGGCCTGTTCAGCTTCGGGACTATAGGCCTCGCTCACCTGATTGGCGGCATAGACCTGCTGCAGGTCCTCGGCCAGCGCCTCCGCCAGGTGGCGGCGCAGGGCTTCGCGCGCCTGGTGGATGGCCTCCACATCCAGCGGGCGCAGCTGTTCACCGATATAGCTTTCGCCGGGCAGGGCCAGGGCTTCCGCCGCGAAGGCCTTGTCCAGCTGCGGGTCCCGCAGGATTTCCCGGAAAGCCTCGACAAAGCCCGCATCGAAGCTGGGCGTACCGCCATTCTGAATCTGCTCCACGGCCTGCAGAAGCAGGTTCAGGGCATAGCGTTGCCCGGCTTCCCAGCGCGCGAAGGGATCGGAATCCTGCGCCATCAGGAAGGCCAGTTCCTCGGGCGACTGCTCGCTTTTCAGGTTCACCGGCGCCGAGAAGCCGCGGTTCAGCGAGACGGCCCGCGGTTCCGGCACACCCGGGAAACGGAATCGTTGCTCGGCCTGCCGCAGGTCCAGAACGCGTGTCGGCGCCGCGGCGTCCTCCTCATCTTCCAGCTTCAGGGGGATATCCTGTCCCTGTGCATCCAGCAGGCCCACGGCGAAGGGAATCTGCATCGGCTTCTTCTCGGGCTGGCCGGGCGTCGGCGGGCAGTGCTGGCGCACCGTCATCTCATAGGCGCCGGCTGCGCTGTCATAGTGCCCCTCGACCTGCAGTTCCGGCGTCCCTGCCTGGGCATACCACAGCTTGAACTGCTCCAGGTCCACGTCATTGGCATCGGCCATGGCGGCCACGAAGTCATCGCAGGTGGCCGCCTGCCCGTCATGGCGCTCGATGTAGAGGCGCATGCCCTTCTGGAAGCCCTCTTCGCCCAGCAGGCTGTGCTGCATGCGGATGACCTCGGCGCCCTTCTCGTAGACCGTGGGGGTGTAGAAGTTGTTGATCTCGATATAGGAATCCGGGCGCACCGGATGCGCCAGCGGGCCGGCATCCTCAGGGAACTGCCGCGCGCGCAGGGCGCGCACCGTCTGGATGCGCTCCACCGGACGCGAGCGCACGTCCGAGGAGAACTCCTGGTCGCGGAAGACCGTCAGGCCTTCCTTCAGGCTCAGCTGGAACCAGTCGCGGCAGGTCACGCGATTGCCGGTCCAGTTATGAAAGTATTCGTGCGCCACCACGGACTCGATGCCGGCATAGTCCGTGTCGGTGGCCGTGTCCGGATCGGCCAGGATGTACTTGTCGTTGAAGACGTTCAGCGACTTGTTCTCCATGGCCCCCATGTTGAAGTCGCTGACCGCCACGATGTTGAACAGGTCCAGATCGTATTCCAGGCCAAAGCGCGTCTCGTCCCAGCGCATGGAGCGCTTCAGGGAGTCCATGGCCCAGCCGGTACGGCTTTCCTTGCCGTGCTCCACATGGATGCGCAGTGCGACCTCGCGCCCCGAACGCGTGGTGAAACTGTCCTCGTGACAGGCCAGGTCCCCGGCCACCAGCGCGAAGAGATAGCTGGGCTTGGGGAAGGGATCGTCCCAGACGGCATAGTGGCGCCCGTCCGGCAGGTCGCCACTGTCCGCCAGGTTGCCGTTGGACAGCAGTACGGGACAGCTCTCCTTGGGTCCCCGGATCGTCACATGATAGCGCGTCAGCACGTCCGGCCGGTCAGGAAAATAGGTGATGCGGCGAAAGCCCTCGGCCTCGCACTGGGTGCAGAAAACACCGTTGGACAGATAAAGCCCCGACAGCTCGCTGTTGCCCTTGGGATCGATCTCGGTCTCGACCTCCAACGTGAAGGGCCTCTGCGGCGGCGCCGTCACCGTCAGGCCGCTGCCGTCCACCTGGTAGTCCCGGCCCTCGGCGAGCGGTTCCCCGTCGAGTTCGATGGACAGCAGCTTCATTGCCTCGCCATCCAGCCTCAGGGGCGGCACATCCGCAGCCGAGCCCAGTGCCTGTACAGGCGCCACGGCCAACCGGGATTTCACGCGAGTGGCTTCCGGCTCCAGGTCGAACGCCAGCGCCAGGCTCTCGATGGCATAAGCCGGCGCGCTGTACTCCTCACGGCGAATGACGGTAGGTGTCTCGGCGGGCGCGGCTGTGGCTGTATCGGGCATGGGACTCTCTCGGAAATGACGGCCCCGACACGGCGAAAGCCGGTCCTGGGAAGCCGCTACGTTTGGATAGGATCGGAATGAAAGCTGTCAGGTTTGTAAGTGGCAATTGCGGCCGCAGCCGTCAAGCTGGACAGATTGTTTCATCGAGCAAGGATAAAAGCCGCCATTTTATGTGGAGAGTGTTGTCCGATCTGCTTATCGAATTCACCGATCATGCAATCCCTTTCCCTCGAGAATTCTCGGCACGCACTTTTCAATCCTCGAGATTCGTGTCTTGGATTGCTTGGGTTGAGAAAAATGCAGAACGTATCCCCTTTGCCGTCCCGGCGTCAGTGCTTCGAAAGCCGTCTTCAAGTCTGGATTTTGCTCAAGCTTTCCTGTGAGTTCCTTGGGAAATACGAGATCGTCTTTGGGGAAGTCCACTTTCAGGCCGGCCTTCTCCACCTCAATGGCTTCATGGATGTAGTCTTTCAGAATGGCTTCCATCTCGACTATTTCCGAGACGCTCGTGAACTTCACCATGCGCACTGACCGCGAATTCTCTCCGGGCGCAACAAGGATCCCCTCCTCATCTTTCAGCAGGACACCCTTAAAGAAGGAGAGCGCACAATTTTCCTTCAAGCCCCATACGGTGGCCACGTTGCCATCCTGAAAAGTGTAGCAGGGAGAACGCCACTTGAACTCTTCGCTCACTGGACAGTCGAGAAGGATCGTTCTTAGCGCCTTCAGTTCTTCCCGCCATTTGCCTGCCTTGGTGAAAAATGCCCCGACCCTGGAATTCACTTCAGCCATCGCCGTCTCCCTTGACGTGGTTCCCCAAATATTGCTGCCCTTGGTTATCGCCTGAAGAGCCGGGGACTGAATATATACGAGACTCGATATGCCTCTTAGTGCTTGAAGCAGTTTTCACGATGCCACTTCAAGAAACGGGCGTGTGGGCGGTCTGAGGAACGAAGTGGCAGAGCGGCGCGGCCACTCTTTCTGATGAAAGAGCGCACACTGTCGATATCATTGACTTGGCGAGAAATGAGTATGTCAAAATCGTCTGATAAGCTGATCAGCCCTCGGTCAAACATCCAGTGCGCGGTTCCCGAAAGCGCAATGCCGTTATTCACAATGTCTGGGCCGTTGTGCTGGACGGGTTGAATGTGCGCGGCATCGACCTCGGCCCTTCCACCGCCGTTTATGAACTTCAGGTCGGTAATTGCGCACCTTTCGTCGTATGCCCGAATTACGATCTTGCGGAAGACACGGTCCCGGACAGCTCGATTTGTAAACTGCTGCACACGCTCACGTGCTGCGAATTCAGAAGGCGCCTGCCCTTCTCCCAACCAAAATGGGATGGAATGCGCATCGATGCGCGGTAACGTTGGCACTGCGTCCTTGAGCCCATGTTCCAGGATACGAAGAAAATCCTCGGGAGAAATTGGCCGAACGGCGGATTGCGCGCGACCCGACAGCCGTCCGTGTTCGTTCAGAAGCCCTCGTTCTACGGGACCGTCCTGATCACTGAATTCAACTCCATTTGCAAATTCCAAATAGGAACCTGGCTCAATCAGCGCCAGATACATATTTGGCGCCTTGGGGTCCTCTATGATCTCTTGAACCCGGGCTATGGCAAAGTAACCACGGGTTCCTGGGACTTTCGATGGCTCTAGATAAACAATCCAGTCATTAATACTCTCTTTTGCCCTCCCAAGATACTGCCTTGGAAACTGGTATCGCTCATCTGGCCTGTCATCATAAATCGAATCTGCGCGATGGATGAAAACGCTATAGCCCATACTTTCACTTCATTGAGTTTAACCTGGGCACACAGATAGCCTAGCCCTGAATCAAGCTGATTCAGTTTGTTTCCGCCATAGTTCAATGGCAATGGAAAATCTGGCCTATGCTGAATTCAACGTTGATCTGCACAACCCAATCCCGCCTGATCTACAGCTCAAATCCTCTCAGCTTGGCTGATGCAATTCGAATCCCGCCATATAGACGGGTATTTCCGATGTTAGCCGCAGTCAGATCTCTAATTGCTTATGCCACCATTTATTAAGGGCCGACTGTATTCTTGTAATTCAACCAAATATTGCACCTACACCACATTGGCCTTCACCCTCACGCCATCTCCTTCTCCGCTTCCACAGGCGCGTCCTGATCAGGATGGTCCCCGTGCAGTCTGTCGATGATGCGGCGGACCAGGGCGATGTCGTCGAACACGCGGTGCAGGTCGTCCTCGATCTGGTCGATGGGTGTGGTGAGCGCGCCCATCTTCAGGAAATCGTCGTCGCGGCGCAGGGCCATGAAGAAGTATTCGTCGTGGAATCCGGCTTCCAGCCCTTTTGCCCCGTGGCGTCCGCCTTCGGCCTCTGCGATCTTCATCAGGTTCTCCAGGAAGGCCGGCGACAGGACCTGACGCGCCACCTCCGGGTCTGCCGAATAGACCTCGAAGTGCTCTTCGAATGCAGGGTGTCCCGTATCGACCTTGGGCATGCCGCGTCCAGAACTGCCGCCCAGCAGTTCCCCCAGCTTGTTTCCGAAACCGTAATCCCGGGCAATCAGGATGCGTGTGGGAATGGGTTCGGGGACGGACACGCGCATTAGGAGCCCCTTGAACAGGGTCCGGCTTGAGCGGTCGCTGCTGTCATTGTCGCTGTTGGAACTGCTCTTGTTCTTTTCGCTGATCAGGCGGGCCTCGACAATCTCGAACCCGGTGTTGCGATAGGTCCCATCCAGGCGATCACTGATCTTGGAACGCGTATGGGCGGGGATGACCCCCAGTTTGCGCGTGCGCTCCAGGGGAAACCCCTTGTGCGCTTCGCGGTCATAGCTCATGTCGCCCAGGAAGTCGCAGACCGCCGGCATCACGCTTTCCGCCGCAGAACCGCTCCATTTCCCGGCCTGCCGTTTCCAAAGCAGGAACGCGCCCACCGCACCGAACAGAAGAGGAATGCCGAAGCTGGCCAGAGTCCCGCCCACACCCGACGATGAAGTGCCGAAAAACAGGAACAGCAGACCAAGCGCACCACCTGCGGCCAGTGCAAGGAGTGCATGCCGCCGCGCCTGCGCCAGGTGCGCAAGGCGTTGTTGTTCCAGCTGTTCCAGCTTGGGTGCAAGCTGTTCCTGAAAGACGTCGGAAAACCCGCTTTCGATCGGACTCCGTTCGTTGAAGACAATGCTCATCTGTTCCCCCTGTGCACGTCAGACTGGCCAAGCCCCCGGCCGCTCGTTCCATGGATCAACAGGATAATTCCCCCCGGCCGGCCTCGCCCCGTTCGTTTGGACAGGCAAGCGGAAATGCCTGTTGCATGACTCCTTGTGCCGGCAGGCGCGCCCCTCCGCTTCCCGGGCCCTCGAGAACGGGCCGACGCCAAGGCGGACGCCAATGTGGACGCATGCCTACTGTGTTCCGACCATCACGTCCTGCGCCAAGGCCTCTATCGCATCGAAGCCTGTTTTCTGCGGCGCTTTTGCGTCGACAACCAGATGCGCGATCTCCGGGATCGGGCAAAAGGAAATCCGGCTGACGATGCCGATCTTGGAATGGTCGGCCAGAATGGCGGTGCGCGTTGCATTGGCACTCATGCTTCGGGCCACTTCGGCTTCATGCGGATCGTAACTCGTCGCCCCCTTGCCGGCATCCAGACCGAATGGGGAAAGCAGGGCCAGGTCCGCGTGATAGCGCCCGATTTCGTTGATGGTGACATCTCCGAACGTACAGGGAGGATCGGAATTGAACTCCCCCCCGACGAGCACGATACGGTTGGACTCTGCCGCAGCGCTCTCGTGTTCCGTCATGTTGCTGGCCACCTTCAGGGAATTGGTGATGATGGTCAGCCCGCTCAGGCCGGAAAGGCGTTCCGACAGGATCTCCGTGGTGCTTCCGGCATCCAGGAAAAGGGTTTGTCCGCTCTCGACCAGGCGCGCGGCACAGGCCGCGATCGAACGCTTCTCCTTCACCCTTACGGAACTGCGTATGGTGTAGGGCGCTTCCCTTTCCTCCGCCACCGGGATCGCACCGCCCCGCATGCGCCGCAGCTCTCCATGCGCCTCCATTTCCAGAAGGTCGCGCCTGATGGTCTCGCGGGACACGCCGAACTCGCTCGTGACCTGGTCCACGGAAACATGCCCGAAGGTCGCAAGACGCGATCTTATCCTCTGGCGCCGTTCTTCCTGCCACACGGATCACCTCCCTTCTGCTTCCCTTTCGGTCGCCTGAAGCGCTTGCCAGGCGTCAGGCCGACAGCATCTTCAGCGCGGTTTCATGCAGTTCGGGCGTCGCGGCCGCAACGACCCGTCCATCAGACTCCACGTCGAGGGCCCGGCCCGACCAATCCGTGATGATACCGCCGGCCTCTTCCACCACGGGAACCGTGGCCAGGAAGTCATATGGCATCAACCTGTTCTCGATGACCAGGTCAACATGCCCGCTGGCCAAGAGTCCGTAGATATAGCAATCCCCTCCGAAGCGGGCCGTGTGTGCGGCCTGGGCGATCTTCTCCACGCGCTGGCGGCTCTCGCCTTCGAAGAACAGGAGCGAGGTGGTATAGAAGCGGGCTTCGGCCATGGTCCTGGCCCCGCTGGTGACGGCACGAGAGGTGTCGCCCGAAACATCCTCGAAGCGTGTCCCCCTCGTGCGGGCTGCAATCCAGCGCTCGGAGAGCGCCGGCATTTCGATGATTCCCACCTCCGGCCGGCCGTTGTGCAGCAAGGCCACCAGGGTTCCCCAGATCGGCCAGCCCGTGATGAAGCTGCGCGTGCCGTCTATGGGATCCAGGACCCAGGTGAAAGCCTCGTTCGTGCCCGTGTGCCCGTATTCCTCGCCAAGAATGGCATGCCCGGGAAAGCGTTCACGGATGTCTGTCCGCAACAGGCGTTCGACAGCTCTGTCGGCAATCGTGACGGGGCTTTCATCCCCCTTGAGTTCGATGTCCAGCCGCTGGCGAAAGTACTGCAAGGCCAGCTGTCCGGCCCGTCGCGCAAGCTCTGCAGCGAAATCCGTCGTCCCGGCCAGACACTCCAATTCAGCCTGCGGCGTGTTCGGGGGCATCGATTCTTCCTCCGGTAATTCATTGCCAGTCATATGACCACTTTTTGCATATTTCCACATCTTGCCACAATCACGAGGATGCGCTACCGTTTTCGGAAAAGATCAATAACCCACCAACAAGGAGGCTATCTTCATGACAATGCGATACCTGAAATGGATTGCGGGCGCTGCTACGGGGCTTGCCATGATCGGCACGGCCCATGCAGGCACAATCACCGTCTACACGGCTTTGGAAGAAGAGGAAGTCGCTGCCTATCTGGAAGCGGCCAAGGAAGCCCTGCCCGACATCGAGGTGGAAGCACTCCGCCTGTCGACAGGCGACCTGGGGGCCCGGCTGATTGCCGAGGCCGACAATCCCCAGGCCGACGTGCTTTGGGGCTTCGCCGTGACGAACATTCTCGACCCACAAATCGGCGACCAGCTGGAACCCTACGAAGCTGCCGGTCTCGATCAACTGGCCGATCAGTACAAGGCCGATGACAATCGCTGGTTCGCGCCGGTCGGCTACATGGGCGCCTTCTGCGTGAACAAGCCGCGCCTTGAGGAAATCGGCGCCGAGATGCCGCGGAAATGGACGGACCTGCTGGATCCGGCCTTCGAGGGCGAAGTCGTCATGCCGGACCCGGGCTCGTCAGGTACGGGATACCTGATGGTGGCCGCGATCCTGCAGGGGCTGGGCGAAGAAGAGGGCTGGCAGCTGATCGAGGACCTCGATGCAAGCATGGCCCAATACACCACCTCAGGATCCCGTCCCTGCCGCATGGCCCAGGTCGGAGAGTACACTGTGGGCGCATCCCTTTCCTTCGTGGCCATGCAGGGCATCTCCCAGGGCTATCCCCTGGAGATGGTGATTCCCGAGGATTACGCCGGCTATGAACTCGAGGCGAATGGCCTCATGGCGGGAACGGACAACCCCGAGGATGCCAAGCGCTTCCTGGACTGGACGCTTTCCGACAGCGCGACCTCCGTCTATTCCGAGTACAAGGCCGTGGTGACGATCCCGGACGTGGCCCGCTCTCCGCTGGCGGATGATGCCAACCTGCCAGAGAATCTGGATGAGGTGCTGTTCCCCATGGATTTCGCAGCATCCGGCAAGGAGCGCGAGGGAATTATCAGCAAATGGCGTGATACCGTAGGCCGGTAATTCCTGTATGGACGATGCCCTCCGCGGCTTGGCCGCGGGGGGCTTTTTTCAGGACCCTTTTCCCAATGCATCTTTTCATTCAGGACGTCTCGAAATTCTTCGGTCAATTTCAGGCGCTGCACAACGTCAGCCTGGAAGTCGGCAGCGAGGAATTCGTCTGCCTTCTGGGACCCAGTGGCTGCGGCAAGACAACCCTGTTGCGCATCATCGCCGGGCTTGAGCCCTTTGATTCAGGAACCTTGAAAATAGGGGAAAGGGATCTGCGCGAGATCGATGCACAGCACCGGGGCTTCGGCATCGTCTTCCAGTCCTACTCCCTCTTTCCGAACATGACCGTGGCCGAGAATATCGGCTACGGATTGAAGATCCGGAAATGGCCCCGCGACAAGGTCGACGCCAAGGTGCGTGATCTCATGGAACTGGTGCGCTTTCCCGAACTTGCGGAGCGCTACCCCCATGAACTGTCCGGCGGCCAGCAGCAACGTGTCGCCATTGCCCGGGCGCTGGCTGTGGATCCCGCCCTTCTTCTGCTCGACGAACCGCTTTCCGCGCTTGATGCCCGTGTGCGTGCGGAAATGCGCACTGAAATCCGCGACGTGCAACGCCGCCTCGGTATTCCGACCATCATGGTCACTCATGACCAGGAAGAGGCTCTGACGATGGCGGACAGGATCGTCTGCATGAAGGACGGGCGGATCGAACAGGTGGGCACACCACAGGACCTCTACGCCAGGCCGCAAACGCGTTTCGTCGCCGATTTCGTGGGTATCAGCAATCTGCTGGACGAACAGACGGCCGCCCAGCTGTCATCGGACTTGCTGGATCACAAGCCTGAGGACGCGGCGACACAGCTTCTGGCACTGCGCCCGGAACAGCTTGGACTTCGCCCCGACGGCGATGGGGACGCCAGAGTCACCCATGTCACCTTTCTTGGAAACATCAGCCGGATCACGGTGGAATGGCACGGCCAGAACCTGGTTTCCGAGGTCCATAGCGATGACCCGTTTCAGCCTGGAGACCGCGTGGCCTTCGAGGTAAGGCCCGCTGCGGGGACATGGGTTCGCGCATGAAACCGGTGACACAGCCCCGTCAGCCGCAGCTCCCTCAGCCGGGGGAGGCCTCCAGCCAGCGCGGCTCTGCACGCCAGGCCAGGCTTCTTCATCTGGTGTCCTTCTTCGTGCCGATGCTGGGGCTCGCACTTTTCTTCCTCTACCCCCTGGCCCTGGTGGTGCATCGCAGCTTTCTGCAGGACGACGCCTCTCTCGGCCTTGGCAATTACGCCAGCGTCCTCGCCATGTCGCATATACCCGGCGTTGTCGGGAACAGCCTGGTGATGAGCTCGATCACCACCGTTGTCTGCATCCTGCTGGGGTTTGCGATTGCCTACATGCTCCAGCGCACGACGATCATCGGCCGGTCGATCATCATGCTCGCGCTGCTCCTGCCGCTCCTGGCTCCGTCGCTGGTGCAGGCCCTGGGCCTGCTGTTCCTGTTCGGACGCAATGGCCTGGTGAACCAGGCGACCGGCTGGGACATGCAGATCTACGGTCTCTGGGGCCTCGTGATCGCGAACAGCATGTATGCCCTGCCCCAGGCCGTGATGATCATCCAGGCCTCGCTCCGGCATTCCGACGTCCGCTATTACGATGCCGCCATGGTGATGGGCGCCTCCAACTGGCGCCGCTTTGTCGACATCACGCTGCCCAATGCCAAGTTCGGCCTGCTGAGCGCGGCTTTCGTGGTCTTCACCGTGACCATCACCGACTTCGGCAACGCCGCGGTCATAGGCGGGGACTATCGCGTGCTGGCAACCGAGATCTATTCCCAGGTCGTGGGGCAGATGAATTTCAACATGGGTGCGGTGATCGGAATCTTCCTGCTGATCCCGACGGGGGTCGCCTTCTATATCGAGAAGGTGGCCTCGCAGCGCCAGTTCGGTGGTGGTTCGGAAAGCGCCATTCCCGTGCCTCGCAACTTCCTGCCCGCCCGCGACATTCCGCTGGGAATCGTCAGCCATTTCACCGGCTTCTTCCTGATCGCGGTCGTCGTGACGGTCGTCTATGCCAGTTTCGTCCAACTCTGGCCCTACCGCATGACCTTGACCCTGGACAACTACAACATCACAACCCAGGGGGGCTACACGCCGCTCTGGACCTCCCTGCTGGTGTCCACGCAGGCGGCAGTGATCGGCGTCGTGCTGCTGTTTGCCCTGGTCTTGGCGCAACGCGGGCTGCCGCGCGCGGCGGCCAAGGCTGTCTACCTGCTGGCCATCGTGCCGGTGGGCGTGCCGGGCCTGGTGCTCGGCCTGTCCTACGTCCTGTCATTCAATGTCGGCGGGACGATCATGGGCGCGCTCTATGGCTCGGCCCTGCTGATCGCCTTCTGCAACTTCTACCACTACCACTCACAGGGATTCCTGACGATGGTGGCCGGAATCAGGACCGTGCCCAAGTCGCTGGAAGAATCCGTCACCTGCCTTGGCGGCAGCCCCCTGCAGGGTTTGCGCGATGCCATCCTGCCGATCATGCTGCCGACCCTCGTGGCCGTGTTCTTCTTCCTGTTCATGCGCTCGATGGTGACGCTGTCAGCCGTGATCTTCCTGATCACACCATCGCTCAGTGTGGGCGCCGTGTCCGTGTTGCGGCTCGACCAGGCCGGTTTCACGACCCAGGCCGCAGCCTTCTCGGTCTGCATCATGCTGTTGGTGCTGTTCGCCATGGGCGCGATGAAACTGACCCTGATGTGGCTCGAAAGCCGTGGGCGCTACAGCGTGGCCGAAGCCAAGGCAGCATGACGCAGCATCACGCCTGATCTGACGAAGCGGACCGGCGGGCCGCGCCTCCCTCGCTCAACACTCCGCCAGGTTCACGGCGATACCGCCGGTCGAGGTTTCCTTGTACTTCTCGTTCATGTCCTGGCCGGTCTGCATCATCACCTTGATGCAGTTGTCCAGCGGCATGAAGTGACGCCCGTCACCGCGCAGGGACAGGCTGGCCGCGGAAACGGCCTTGATCGCGCCCAGGGCATTGCGCTCGATGCAGGGCACCTGGACCAGGCCGGCGGCCGGGTCGCAGGTCATGCCAAGATGATGCTCCAGCGCGATCTCCGCGGCATTCTCGATCTGCTCGTTGGTGCCGCCCAGCGCGGCGCAGAGACCGGCCGCCGCCATGGCCGAGGCGGAGCCCACTTCGCCCTGGCACCCCACTTCGGCGCCCGAGATCGAGGCATTGTGCTTGATCAGGCCGCCGATGGCTGCAGCGGTCAGCAGGAAGTCCCGGATGCCCTGGTGATTGCCGCCGATGCAGTGATCCCTGTAATAGCGGACCACGGCCGGCACCACCCCGGCCGCCCCGTTGGTGGGAGAGGTCACCACGCGCGCGCCGGCGGCGTTCTCCTCGTTGACTGCCATCGCATAGACACTCAGCCAGTCGTTGACCACATGCGGCTGGTCGATGTTGCGCCCGCGCTCGGCCGTCAACTGGCCGTATATGGCCTTGGCCCGCCGGCGCACTTTCAGGCCACCCGGCAGGATACCATCCATCCGCAGACCCCGTTCGATGCAGCTGTCCATGGCCTGCCAGATGGCATCCAGCTTCTCGTCCAGGCGGTCATGGTGACAGGCCAGCTCGTTGACACGCTTCATCTCGGCAATGGTCAGCCCGGCGTCGGCAGCCATCTGCAGCATCTGCTGTGCGGTCTCGAAGGGGTAGGGATAACCCGGCTGGTTCTCCTCCTCTCCGCTCGCCATTTCCTCGCCATTGCCCAGCGCCTGCAGTTCCTCTTCGGTCAGGACAAAGCCGCCGCCCACCGAGTAGTAAGTCCGCTCCAGCCGCAGGGTTCCGGCGTCATCCAGGGCCTGCATGACCAGGCCATTGGCATGCCCCGGCAAGGGTGGTCCGTAATCGAAGACCAGGTCGGTCTGCGGATCGAAATGCAGGGGGGCGAAACCGGGCGGCACCACGGTCGCACTTTCATAGACCCGCGCCTCCAGGGCTTCCGCTTCGTCAGGGTTCAGGCTGTCTGGGATCAGGCCGCAGAGCCCAAGGATCACCGCCCTGTCGGTCGCATGCCCCTTGCCGGTAAAGGCCAGCGAGCCGTGCAGGCGGACCTTCAGGTGGAGCGCCGCACCATCCTGCAGTCCCGCTTCCTTCAGGCTGTCCAGAAAGCAGGCGGCCGCCGTCATCGGTCCCATGGTATGGGACGAGGAGGGACCGATGCCGATCTTGAAGATATCGCAGACCGACAGGAACATGGCTTTAACCTCCCGAAGGGGCGTAGATGGGATGGGCGCGGCAGAGCGTCTGGACCTCGGCGCGCACGGCGGCTTCCTGCTCGCCCGCCTGCGTCTCATCCCCATTCTGGGCGTCCAGGACCTTCAGGATCAACGCGCCCACCTTGCGGAATTCCGCTTCCCCGAAGCCCCGGGTCGTCCCGGCCGAACTGCCCAGGCGAATGCCCGAGGTCACGAAAGGCTTTTCCGGATCGAAGGGAATGGCGTTCTTGTTGCAAGTCAGGCCGGCCCGCTCCAGTGCGATCTCGGCAAGCTTGCCGGTCACACCCTTCGGGCGCAGGTCCACCAGCACCATGTGCGAGTCCGTACCGCCCGAGATGATGCCCAGACCGCCCTCCTGCAGCACATCGGCCAGGGCGCGTGCGTTGTCGATCACCTGGCGGGCATAGTCGCGGAACCCGGGCTGCAGCGCCTCGCCGAAGGCCACGGCCTTGGCGGCGATCACATGCATCAACGGCCCGCCCTGGTTCCCCGGGAAGACCGCCGAGTTGAACTTCTTGCCCAGCTCCAATTCGTTGCTGAGGATCAGCCCGCCGCGCGGACCACGCAAGGTCTTGTGCGTGGTCGAGGTCACCACGTGTGCATGGGGCAGCGGGTCGGGATAGTGCCCGGCGGCGACAAGCCCGGCGTAGTGTGCCATGTCCACCATCAGCCAGGCCCCCACCTCGTCTGCAATCCGGCGGAAAGCGGCGAAGTCGATGGCCCGCGGATAGGCCGAGGCCCCGGCCACGATCATCTTCGGCCGGGTTTCCAGGGCCTGGCGGCGCACCTCCTCCATGTCGATCAGGTGGCTGTCCGGCTGCACTTCATAGGACACCACATCGAACCATTTTCCGGACATCGTCACCGGCGAGCCATGGGTCAGGTGCCCGCCGTGGGCCAGCGACAGGCCCATGATTCGATCACCCGGCTGCAGCAGAGCCAGGAAGACCGCCTGGTTGGCCTGGGCGCCCGAATGCGGCTGCACATTCGCATAGGCCGCCCCGAACAGACGGCGCGCCCGCTCCAGGGCGATGGTTTCGACCTCGTCCACGTACTCGCAGCCCCCGTAGTAGCGCCGGCCGGGATAGCCCTCGGCATACTTGTTGGTCAGCACGGATCCCTGGGCTTTCAAAACGTCCGGAGACACGATGTTCTCGGACGCGATCAGCTCGATCTGGTCCTGCTGCCGCCCGAGTTCCCGATCGATGGCCGCCGCTATGGCCTGGTCCGTCAGCCCTGGCTGACCTGTCATCTCGAACATCTCATGTCTCCTGCATCAGGCGTATACTGGCCTGCTGTTCTGCCTCAGGCACTCTGGCTTTCCAGTTGGGCTTCCGCGGCGAATTCACGGTTCCCGGTTTCCAGAAGCGAGTGGATGTAATCGAAGAAGGAGCGCCAGACATCCAGGCGGTAGGCATCCTGGCCGTCGCGCCAGAGCACGACCTGGATGCCGCCCATGACGGTTCGCCGGCCGCTTCCTGGCGGCATCAGCTCCAGATTGCGCGGACAGGCAATGGTCAGAAGGTCCGTCGCCCGTTCTCCCTCGAGGCGCAGGGTGATTTCGCGGTCGCTGATCTCCGCCAGGCTGTGCGGAACCTCGGCATAGGCCTCGAGCGCAGCGGTGAAAAGTGTCTCACGCTCGGCCTCGGGCGCCAGAACCACCCACTCGTCCGGACCCAGGCAGAGCGCCTCGCGGCCCCCCTGGCTGCTGCGCATACCGATGCGCTCCGGCAGCTCCAGGCCCAGGGCCTGTCCCAGTTGTTGCCTGCCCTGCTTGCCCACGCGCAGGGAGAAGCGCGCCACCGGCTCCATGACCTCCAGCTGGACCGGCCCTCGCACCGGGTTGATCTTGCTTGCTTTGCTCATCTGCCGTCTCCTTCGCCTCAGACCTTCAGGCGCTCGCCTTCGGGATCATAGAATACCGTGTCGGTCACACGGGCCTTGTGCAGGCCGCTGGGCAGCGGAACATAGACCTCCTGCCCCTTCAGGTTCCGGCCATCCTTCAGAAGGGCCAGTGCAATGGAACGGCCTAGCGTGGCGCTGTGATAGGACGAACTGACGTGCCCGATCATCGCCATGGGCACCGACTGGTTCGGATCGGCCACAACCTGTGCCCCCTCGTCCAGGCGCACCGAGCCGTCCTCGGTCAGCAGGCCCACCAGCTGCTTGCGGCCCGGTGCCACCAGGTCAGGACGGCTGAGCGAACGCATGCCCACGAAGTCGGTCTTCTTCTTGCCCACGGCCCAGCTCATGCCGGCATCGTCCGGCGTCACCGTCCCGTCGGTGTCCTGACCGACGATGATGAAGCCCTTCTCGGCGCGCAGGACGTGCATGGTCTCCGTGCCGTAGGGGCAGACGTCGTACTGCTGCCCGGCCTCGTAGAGCTTTTCCCAGAGGGCACGCCCGTAGCGCGCCGGCACGTTGATCTCGAAGCTCAACTCGCCGGTAAAGCTCAGGCGGAACAGGCGCGCCGGGAAACCGGCCACCCTGCACTCGGCCACGGACATGTGGACGAAGGCCTCCGGCGACAGGTCCTGGCCCTCGACGAAGGGCTCCAGCACGCGCCGCGCATTGGGACCATTGAGCGCGATGGTGGCCCACTGCTCGGTGGTCGAGGTCAGCCAGACATTCAGGTCCGGCCACTCGGTCTGCAGGTAGTCCTCCATCATGGTGAGCACACGTGCGGCACCGCCCGTGGTGGTGGTCACGTGGAACAGGTCGTCCGACAGACGCCCGATCACACCATCATCGCGAATGAAACCGTCCTCGCCCAGCAGCAGGCCATAGCGGCAGCGGCCGGGGGCCAGCTTGGTCCAGGGGTTGGTGTACATGCGGTTCATGAACTCCACCGCATCCGGGCCGGCAATCTCGATCTTGCCCAGGGTCGAGGCATCGAAGATGCCCAGCGACTTGCGCGTGGCCAGACATTCGCGGGCCACGGCCGCTTCCATGTCCTCGCCTTGCCGGGGGAAGTACCAGGCACGTCGCCATTGCGAGACCGGCTCGAAGACGGCCCCGTTCTCCTCGGCCCAGCTGTCGATGGGCGTCTTGCGCACCACCTCGAAGTGATCGCCCCGGTGATAGCCGGCAAAGGCGCCGAAAGTGGTCGGCGTATAGGGCGGCCGGAAGGTCGTCAGGCCCACCTGCGGCGGCGCCTTGCCCACTGCGTCCGCGGCGATCATCAGGCCGTTCATGTTGGACAGCTTGCCCTGGTCGGTCGCCATGCCGTTGGTGGTATAGCGCTTCACATGCTCGATGGACTTCATGCCCTCACGCACCGCCAGGCGGATGTCCTTGGCCGTCACGTCGTTCTGATAGTCCACGAAGGCGCGCGCACGCCCCGGCTTGCGGTCGCTGGGCAGCTCGCGGTGGGTTTCACCACTGCCGGTCCGGTCGTTCTCGACCTGGAAAGCCCCGCTTTCCGGCTTGTGGCCAGCGGCCTCGGCCGCCTCTGCCCCACGCAGGTCACCATCCTGCAGCACGGCTTCCACACCCCAGAGCCCGCGCCCTGCACCGGCAATGTGACAGGCCTCGGCCTGCTGGTCCGGCAGGAAGGCGTCGCTCTCGTCGTCCCAGCGCAGGGTCCCCTTGGTGTGCGAGAAGAGATGCAGAGACGGCGTCCAGCCACCGGACATCAGCAGGCTGTCGCACCCCAGTGTTTCGGCGGGCCCGACACTGCCGTCGTGCACCGGGTTCACCCGCACCGCATTGACGCGCAGGCGTCCGCTGGTGCCGGTCACCGTATGTCCCGACAGTACCCGGATGCCACGGTCGCGCGCGGCCTCCCGCAACGCATCCGAGGGGTTTGCACGCGTATCGACGATGGCCTCCACGCGGCTGCCGGCATCGGACAGGTCGAAGGCGGCATGCCAGGCCGAATCGTGCGAGGTCGCGACCACATGCCGGTCGCCAGCGCGCACGCCATAGCGATGCAAATAGGTCTGGGCGGCCCCGGCCAGCATCACCCCCGGACGGTCGTTGCCATCGAACACCAGGGGCTTCTCCAGTGCACCCTGGGCCAGCACCACCTGTCCGGCCCGGACCTGCCACAGGCGCTCGCGCGGAAGGTCGGCGGGCGCCTCCTTCAGGTGGTCGCTCAAACGCTCGCAGAGCGCCAAGAAGTTCTGGTGATAGTAGCCAATGGCCGTGGTCCGCGACATGACGCGCACGCCCAGCTCGCGCAGTTCCTCCAGCATGCCGGCCAGCCAGTCCCAGGCAGGCTGCCCATCGATGACCAGTCCGGGTTCCGACAGCAGGTGTCCCCCCATCTCGGCGGATTCATCGACCAGGACCACGCGAGCGCCCGACTTGGCCGCACTGCGCGCAGCCGACAGGCCGGCCGGACCGCCGCCCACCACCAGGATATCGGTGTGCAGATGGCGTTCGGCATAGTGGTCCGGGTCGGGTTCCTGGGGCGCCTTGCCCAAGCCGGCGGCCCGGCGGATCAGGGGCTCGTAGACCCGCTCCCAGAAACTGCGCGGCCACATGAAGGTCTTGTAGTAGAAGCCGGCCGAGAAAAGCATGTAGAGCCGGTCGTTGATCGCGCCCAGGTCGAAGGACAGCTTCGGGTAGCGGTTCTGGCTCTCTGCCTGAAGGCCATCCCAGATCTCCTGCACCGTCGCACGGGTATTGGGCTCGTAGCGGCCGGGGCCGCGCCGTGTGCCGACCAGGGCATTGGGTTCCTCGGACCCGGCGGTCAGGATGCCGCGCGGACGATGGTACTTGAAGGAACGTCCCAGCAGGTGGACCCCATTGGCCAGCAGCGCCGAGGCCAGGGTATCCCCCTCCAGTCCCTGATAGCTGCGTCCATCGAACTGGAATTCAACGGGACGGTCGTGACGGACACGTCCGGACTCTGCAACACGAAAGGCCGTCATTCCCTGCCCTCCTTGCCGATCAGGCTTTCCAGATCCGGGCGCGGCTCACCGACCCGGTAGGTGGTCAGGAAACGATCGCTGACGGTATCCCGCACGGCATTGAAGAAGCGGGCACAACCGTGGTTGTGACGCCAGCGCTCGTAGTGCGGCCCCTTTACGTTCGAGCGAATGAAGAGGTAATTCCGCCAGGCCTCGTCATCCAGGCTTGCCGGGTCCGCTGGGCGGTCGATATGGGCCTCGCCGGCATAGGTGAATTCCAGTTCCGGCAGGTCTTCATCGCAGTAGGGACAGTGAATCAGCAGCATCGGTTCTCTCCTTCGCGCGACGTCATCAATGGGCCACGGCCGCAGCCGCGGCCTCGTCGATCAGGCGCCCTGTGCGGAAGCGGTCCAGGTGGAAGGGGGCATTGATCGGGTGCGGTTCGTCCCTGGCCACGGTCCAGGCCAGGACATTGGCCGCGCCCGGCGTGGCCTTGAAGCCGCCGGTTCCCCAGCCGCAGTTGACGTAAAGCCCCTGGACCGGGGTCTTGTTCAGGATGGGCGAGCGGTCGGGCGTGACATCGACGATGCCGCCCCATTTGCGCAGCATCCGCATGCGCGTGAAGATCGGGAAGACCTCGCAGACGGCCGCCACGGTGTGCTGTATGTGGGGCAGTCCCCCACGCTGGGAATAGCTGGTGTACTGGTCGGTGCCCGCGCCGACCACCAGTTCGCCCTTGTCGGACTGGCTGACGTAGGCATGAACCGTGTTGGACATGACCACACAGGGGAAGATCGGCTTGACCGGCTCGCTGACCAGGGCCTGCAGGGGGTAGCTTTCCAGCGGCAGGCGCACGCCCGCCGTATCCATCAGGACGCTGGTGTGGCCGGCTGCGGAAACCGCCACCTTCTTGGCGCGGATGAAGCCGCGCGCGGTTTCCACCCCCTCGACGGCACCGTTGGAATCACGGCGAATGGCGGTGACGGGACAGTTCTGCACGATATCGACCCCACGGGCCGCAGCCGCCCGGGCATAGCCCCAGGCCACGGCGTCATGGCGCGCCGTCCCGGCCCGTCTTTGCAGGGCCGCGCCCATAACGGGATAGCGCGCGGATTTCGAGATGTTGAGGGGCGGGCAATAGGCCTTGGCCTCCTCCGGTGTCAGCCACTGATTGTCTACCCCGTTCAGGCGGTTGGAATGCAGGTGGCGATGGAAGCTCTGCACGTCGTGGACATTGTGCGCCAGCATCATCACGCCACGCTGGGAGAACATGACGTTGTAGTTCAGCTCCTGGCTCAGCCCCTCCCAGAGGTCCAGCGCGTGATCGTACATCCGCGCGCTTTCGTCATAGAGGTAGTTGGAGCGGATGATCGTGGTGTTGCGGCCCGTATTGCCGCCGCCCAGCCAGCCCTTGTCGATCACGGCCACATTGGTGATGCCGTGTTCCTTGGCCAGGTAATAGGCAGCCCCCAGGCCATGCCCGCCGGCGCCTACGATGACGACATCGTACTCCTGCTTCGGCTCGGAATCCGGCCACTGAGGCTCCCAGTCCTTGTGACCGGTCATGGCATTCTTCAGTAGTGACAGCGCCGAAAATCGCGTCATGGCAGGGTCCTCGTGCGTAGAGCGAAACTGCAGTAATTCTTGAAGAGAAACGTCTTTCTAGGGCTGGATGAATGCGTCATCATGACGTTACATTTGCGTCATGCATGTCGGAGGTCACAGCTTTGCAGAATGGTTCGACACCGCGCCTGCGCATCGGCTTCGTGCTGGCCCGGCGCTTTACCCTGTCCGCCTTCGCCAACTTCGTGGATGTGCTGCGCCTGGCGGCCGACGAGGGCGACCGCTCCCGTCCCATTCACTGCAGCTGGAAAGTGCTGTCGGCCTCGATGAACCCGGTGCGCTCCAGCTGCGGGGTCACCATCCAGCCGGATGAGCGCCTGGAGGATCCCCGGCGTTTCGACTACATCGTCGTGGTAGGCGGCCTGATCGACGAGATCGAGAAGCTGAACCCCGAATACGTCACCTACCTGAGGCGCGCCGCCGAGCTGGGAGTTCCTCTGGTGGGCGTGTGCACCGGCGCCTTCATCCTGTACCGGTCCGGCTTGATGCAGGGCTATCGCTGTTGCGTCAGCTGGTTCCACCACGCAGATTTCCTGGAGCAGTTCGACGGACTGGTTCCCATTTCGGACCAGATCTTCATCGTCGACCGGGACCGCCTGACCTGTTCGGGCGGGGCCAGCTCTGCCCACTTGGCCGCCTTCCTGGTGGACCGGCACATCGGCCGATCCGCGGCGCGCAAGAGCCTGCACATCATGATCATCGACGAGGCCATGACCGGCGACAATCCGCAGCCCGGCCTGCCCATGGAACTGACCACACGGGACCCGTTGGTGCGCAAGGCGCTCATCCGCATGCAGCAGGCCATGGACGACCCCCTGACCATAGCGGAATTGGCCAAGGGCCTGCAGGTCAGCCGCCGCAAGCTGGAACGCCACTTCCACAAGGCCCTGGGCCTGACGCCGGCCGAAGCAGGCACCCGCATGCGCCTGGCTCAGGCCAAGTTCATGCTGCGTCAGCCCGAAATGACGATCACCGACATCGCCACTTCCACCGGCTTCTGCGATCTCTCCCACTTCATCCGCGTCTTCCACGACCGCGAGGGCCTGACACCTGAAGTCTTCCGCAGACAGGCCCCCTCACCGGAGGCCCTGCGATAGAAAAAACCCCGCGCAAGGAACTTGCGCGGGGTTTCGGAGGTGTCCTGAACGGTAGCGGGAAGATACGCCCGCGGCTCAGCAGGCGCTCTTGTCCATCACTCCGCAGCAGTGCTCATGGAATTGACGCTGTTCAGGTAGTCGACACACTCATCAACGGAGTGAACGTCGCCGAACTTGGCATCGATGTCGAAGAGGTTCCAGGCAACAGCCCCCGGGACACGGTCGCCAATGCATTCGCGCACAGCGATCGGGCGAAAGCCGTCGGCAATGCCGTCACAGATCGTCTGGCGCACACAGGCACAGGCCGTGACGCCCGTGACAAGGATCGTGTCCACGTTGTTGGCGCGCAGGATACCGGCCAGCTCCGTCCCATGGAATGAGCTCGCCCGCTTCTTCAGCAGTGTGTATTCGCCCTCGATCGGCGCAATGCGGCTGTCGATGGCCCAGAGGTCCTCGTCCTTCAGGTTGACGGCCTCCACGGGGATCTTGTTGTGCCACAGGCCCATATCCGTGAAATCGGCATTGCGATCAGTGATTTCATAGGCCGTGGTGACATGGATGACCGGCAAACCGTTCGCGCGGAAGGCTTCCAGAAGTCGTTGCATGCCGGGAATGATCTCGTTGTCCATCTTCTCCTGGTCGCAGGTGAAGGGATTGCCCGGACGCGTCCAGGCATTTGCCAGGTCCACGCTCACAAGAGCCGGCTTGCGCCCGAAACCCACACGGCGCTGAAAGCCACGCTTTTTATACAGTTCGGTTGATGCGTCAAACGCAGACTGCAGCATACGCTCAAGTTCTCGGCTGTCGACTTCACTCATGGTGTTCTCCTGGTTCCCTCCGCCTTTGAAACCAGAGGTTTGCGGGCATACGAACAAAGTGGAATAATTCTTCCTCTGGCAGGATGTGATGTTGAAACAGATTGATCGCATATGGGAATTGACAGTTTGGCATTTATAAATGCGTAATATGCATTAATCGAAAGGCAGGCACATGGTATCGAGAACCAGCGACCTGACACCGGACGCCACGTTGCTGAAATCATTTCTGATTCTGGCCGAGGAGTTGAATTTCCGCCGCACGGCTGAGCGGCTGGCCATCGACCAATCGGCCTTGAGTCGCAGGATCAAGAAACTTGAGAGCCTGCTGGATTACAAGCTGCTTGAACGAACCACACGGGACGTAGCCTTGACAGCCGCTGGACAGGAATTATGCAAAGGCCTGACTCCGGTTCTCACCGACTATGCGCATTCCGTGGAAGCCGCCAGGCGGGTTGCCGAAGGAAAGACAGGCCGGGTTCGTGTGGCCTACATGGCATTTGCGGCAACGGAAATGGTCCCGCAGACAGTCGCCCGATTCCAGCAGCAGTACCCCGACATCGATCTCGAGCTTCGCTATATACGCACCCAGGGCCAGAAGATGGCCCTGGCCAACGACGAGATCGATCTCGGCTACATGATTGGTCCTTTCGACAACGCCGAATACCATAGCCTTCAACTCGCCGATGAACGGCTGTATGTCGTCACACCCAAGAATCACGCTCTCCTGCGCAAGCACACACTGTCCCCCAGAGACTTGAAGGATGAGAAACTCGTTCTAGGTGACATGGAGGAGTGGGGCGAATATCGCTGGAAACTGGAGGATGTTTTCAGTCAGCATGGCATGCGCCTGAGCCCGGCACTCGAAGCCACAAACACACTCGCCCTGATTGGGCTGGTTGCAGCTGGCCTGGGAATCACCATCTATCCGGAAAGCCTGCTCAACTTCCTGGGCCGCCGTGTGGAAGCCCGCCCGGTCGTTCACCCCGATTTCAGGAGCAAGACAGTCCTGGTCTGGAAGCGCTCAAACAGATCGCGCGCTGTCCTGAATTTCGTGGAGGTTTCGAGACATCTACAGGTACGGGGTTGACCTGCATGACCGCGGGTCGGGCTCACGCCCGTAGGGCTGCACAAATCGCCCCGAAAGCCTTTCAGTGAAACTAGGGCTGGATTTTCACGCAGAAAGGGGGTTCAAGGTGGCAGGGCCTGTTGAGAGACTCGCCCTTCTAAAAGACGCAAGATGAAGGTCGAGATGAACGATAGCGATACATCCACAGAAGCAGAGATCCTCCCCTGGCAGAAGAGCGGACGGCTGGTCGCCATCGGTGGTGCCGAGGACAAGGAATCGGACTTGGAAATCCTGCGCCGCGTTCTGGACTTGGCTCCGGTAGACAATCGGGAGGTCGCCGTGATCGCAACGGCGAGCAGCATCCCCGACGAAATCTATCCCATCTATGAAGACGTCTTCAGTCGCATTGGAGCGGAACGCATGCATCGCATTGATGTGCGCACACGCGAGGATGCAAGCAAGAGCCATCATATCGAAACGGTAAAGCGCTGCGGCATCATCTTCTTCACCGGCGGGGACCAGCTGCGCCTGACCAACGTTCTGGGCGGCTCTCCCCTGCTGGACGCCATACGTGAATGCCACGAGTACGGAGCTGTTCTGGCCGGGACCAGCGCCGGGGCCGCAGCCATGTCGGCAACCATGATCTACAACGGCCTGGCAGCAGACGCCCTGCGCAAGGGGGCCGTTCGCATGAGCAGTGGGCTGGCCTTCGTCGAAGGCATCGTTATCGACAGCCACTTCCTGGAACGCGGACGCTTTACCCGGCTGATGGAAGTCGGCGCCACCAACCCCGAATATATCGGAGTTGGCCTGGGCGAGGACTCGGCCGTAATCTTCCATCCCGGGGGCGTCATGGAGGCCATCGGCTCAGGCCATGTCATCATCGTCGACTCCCGAAAGATACGCAGCTCGAACGTAGCGGAATTGAACGATGGGGAGCCAGTGGCGCTGGAGAATGTTATCATGCATGCCCTGATCAGCGGCTATGGTTACGATGTGCCAAACCAGCGCTATATCACGGCCGCGGAACTAACAGAGATGGCCGGGACGAACTCATGAAGATACTGGAACACCGCGCACTCAGGGGTCCCAACTACTACAGCCGTTACCTCACCATATTCATGCGCCTGGATATCGAGGAACTGGAGCAACGGCCCAGCGACCAGGTGTCGGGCATTACCAAGCGCCTGCAGGCCCTGATGCCCGGCATCTACGATCACCGCTGCTCCGTGGGCGAGCCCGGCGGCTTCCTGCAGCGCGTGGAACGCGGCACCTATGCCGGCCACATGGTCGAGCACGTGGCCATTGAGCTCCAAAATCTGATCGGCTTTTCCGTGGGTTACGGCAAGACCGTCGACAGCTATGATACCGGCATCTACAACGTCTGTTATCGCTATCGTGACGAAGCCTGCGGTCTGGCGGCTGGCCGCGAGGCCGTGGAGATCGTCGAACGTCTCTACAACAACCAAGAAGTTGACCTGGAGCCGATCATAGCGCGCCTGAAAAAGGTGCGCGATGCCCACATGCTGGGCCCCTCCACTGCTGCCATCGTCGAAGCCGCCCGGCGCCGCAACATCCCCTATTTCCGCCTGACCCAGGACACCAGCTACATCCAGCTGGGCCAGGGTCACAAGCAGAAGCGCTTCCAGGCCACGGTCACCGAGAAAACCGGGATCATCGGACACGCCATTGCCGACGACAAGGACTGGACCAAGCAGATCCTGGGCGACGCCGGCATCCCGGTCCCGGCCGGTCGTATCTGCTACTCCATCGAGGAAGCCCTGGAAGCGGCCAACGACATCGGATATCCTCTGGCGGTAAAGCCCCTCGTGGGCAATCACGGACGCGGCGTAACCACGAACATCAATGATGAGGACGAACTGCGCGAGGCCTATCAGGCTGCAACCCTGCGGCACGACAGCGTGGTGGTTGAACAGTTCATCCGCGGCGAGGATCATCGCATCCTGGTCATCGACGGCAAGCTGATTGCCGCCGCCCGCCGCCGTCCGGCTCACGTGACCGGTGACGGCGAGAGCACCCTCAAGGAACTGGTTGATACCGAGAACCAGGATCCCAGGCGGGGTGTGGGCCACGAAAACCTTCTGACCCGGATCGAGATCGATGTGCAGACCGAACGCCTGATTGGTCAGGCCGGACTCAGTCTGGACAGCATCATCCCCGAAGGCGAGGTCGTCTTTCTCAAGTCCACGGCCAATCTCTCCACCGGGGGAACTGCCACCGACCTGACCGATGACGTCCACCCGGAAGTGGCCTATGCCGCCGAGCGCATAAGTCGCCTGATCGGCCTGGACATCATCGGCATCGACCTGCTGGCCGAAACCCTCACCCGTCCGCTCGAGGAGCAGTCCGCCGGCGTGGTCGAGGTCAATGCGGGGCCGGGATTCCGCATGCACATCTCGCCCACTCATGGCCAGGGACGTGATGTGGGCCAGCATGTGGTCGACATGCTGTTTCCCGAAGAGAACGAAGACGCCCGTATCCCCATCACGGCCATTACAGGTACGAACGGCAAGACCACCACCACGCGCCTGGTCTCCCATCTTCTGCGCCAGGCAGGACGACGCGTCGGCATGGCCTGCACCGGCACCATCGAGATCGACAACCACGTGGTGATGCGCGGCGATTACAGTGGTCCCCAGGCGGCCTCCATCGTCCTCAAGGAACCGGGTGTCGAAAATGCCGTCCTGGAAGTCGCGCGCGGCGGCATCCTGCGCCGCGGCCTGGGCTTCGACAGCTGCGATGTGGGCATCCTGCTCAACATCGCCAGCGACCATCTTGGCGAAGGCGACATTCACACCCTGGACGAGTTGGCCCGCTGCAAGACCGTGGTGGTCGATGCCGTATCGCCGGAGGGCACCTGCGTCCTCAATGCAGACGATCCCCGGGTCCTCGAGCAGGGCACCTACTGGTCCCGCGGCAAGATTGTCTATTTCACCCTGGATCCGGACTTCGAACCGGTGCGCGCGCATGTCGCCGATCACGGCGTGGCCTTTACCGTTGCCGACGGCATGATCGTCATGCGCCAGGGCCAGGTCGAGGCCGAGGTCATTCATGTCAATGACGTGCCCATCACCTTTGAAGGACACGCCCCCTTCAACATCCAGAATGCCCTGGCCGCAGCAGCCGCGGGTCATGCTTTAGGCCTGAACATCGGCGACATCCGGATGGGCCTGCAGACCTTCCACCCAACGCCGGGACAGCTTCCTGGACGCGTCAACCTGGTGGAAGCCGACGGCGTCAAGTGCCTGATCGACTATGGACACAACGTACCGGCGTTGAAGGCCCTGGAACCTCTGGTCTTCAGCCTGGGACCGAAACAGCGCATCTCCGTTGCCAGCGCGCCGGGCAATCGGCGCGACGAGGATCTGGAGGCCCTGGGGGCCCAGTTGGCCCGCATGCATTCCCAACTCTTCATCTGCGAGACCGATCCGCGAGGCCGGCCCGTGGGTGAGGCAGCCAGCCTGATGAAACGCGGTGCGGAAAACAGTGGAGAAGACTGCCGGGTTGAAGTGGTGATGGAAGAACACGCCGCTATCGAGCGTGCTGTAGACGCGGCAACCGAAGGGGACCTTCTGGTCCTCCTGGTCGACGACATCGACTATGCCATCGAACGCCTCAAGGGCCGCAGCTTCCAGGATCCACCACCGCAGTCCTGAGAAAAGGAACTAGAGCGTGTCGGCGTAGATCAGATTCGGGATTCCCCTGAGAATTGATCTGTGATTCCCTCTGCGTATGGCAGATATAGGGGGTTACAGATGGGTAAGCCACATCCCTTTGAGCTTCGCCGCCGTGTTGTCGAGTTTGTCGAGGAGGGTCATACCCACCGTGGGGCGGCGGCGCATTTCCGGGTTTCGATCAAGTTCGTCAACGACATGGTCAAGCTCAAGCGCGAGACGGGCGGGCTGGCGCCAAAGCGCCAGGGCAATCCCGGGCGGGGTAAACTCAGCGAGGTATCTGACTGGTTGCGTGCCAGAATGTGCGAGA
>NZ_JMLV01000004.1 GCF_000686045.1 Fodinicurvata fenggangensis DSM 21160 | reverse complement strand
ATGGAGACCTTGCGCAACTACGCCCTGGTCCTGGCCAGGCGGCCGGTGGAGAAGGTCTTTGGGACGCTCAAACGCTCCTATCGCCTGAACCGCCTGCCGCACTTCTCGCTGGCGCGCAACACGGCCTGCCTTACGCTGGCCTGCTTTGCCTACAACCTCAGACGCCTGGACAGGTTGCTTGCAGGCTGAGTCTGTCCGGAATTTGTCCGAACCTGCCCGTAAAAACCCCAAACAAGGGCAAATCACCCAAAAGCTCTCCATGAATCTGCCTGATCGAAGGTATTGAGCAGCGTTCATGCCTCAGCTCAGTGCCAAGCACCTACCGCGCAAAGGTCTCCACGCTGAGGTGCGAGCAACGCGAGCCTCGAAGCGCCTTTGCACATACGGTGCGGCAAACACCAGCCCTGCCGCAACGCCCCGGCCTCCGCCTCACAGGCACGCCCGAGAATTGCCACATTACCGCCCTTGCGGTCCTGAGTGTGGTGATTATCTGTATTCTATCCCCGCGATGAGGGGATTTCGGCGGCGACCCTGGTTTAGGGCCGCGCCCAAGGTGGCGAAAGGCCAGGCCCGAGCCACCGACCGAGCAACAACATGGGAAGACAAGAGACATTCACTGACCTGAACGCACTGCCCCCTGCCCCTGCCGGCCACTCCTTTGCCAGCCCCCTCAAGGACGAAGCCGGAAGAGTGCAATCTGACCTGAAGCCCGGGTCTCAGTTCAAACGTTTCCTCCCTCCCTCCTCTTGCCCTGCCCTGTGCAAGGAGGGCCCTGGCCGCCCGGCCCACCCGCCGGGCGGCCTTTTTTTATGAAGATACTCTGGATGTCTCTCACGGAACTGGCCGTATGCTTTTGCCGCTGCAGGACTTGGATGCACGGCATGGATACGAAAAATCCGCACTGCGAGAAACGGCCCAAGCTGCAGATACCAGTACCTGTGGCTTCATACCTCCCGGACTGCCACTATTCAGCACAAGCCTCTTCGGTGAGCGATTCCTTTAGCTTCTCCAATGGCATGGGGCGCGCATAGGCATATCCCTGGGCATAGTGACAGCCCCACTGGCCAAGCTGAAAACCAACTTCCGGGTCCTCGACGCCCTCGGCAACAACCTCCAGCCCAATGGCCCGTGCCAGGAGTATAGTGGATTTCACGATTTCGGTATCCACGGCCGCAGGCAGGGCAGAAATGAAAGTGCGATCGATCTTGAGCACATCGACCGGCAAGTGCCGCAAGTGCTCGAGCGAAGCATGGCCCGTCCCGAAGTCGTCAACTGCTATCGTGATGCCCAGTTCCCGCAGCTCGTTGAGAGCTGAAAACAGGATCTTGAAATCCTCCACGAATGCAGTCTCGGTCACTTCCAGCTCAAGGCGCGCGCCCACCACGCGGCTTTCCTCGAGAGCGGATCTGACGAATTCAGGGAAGGCGGGATCCTCAAGATCCCGTACGGAAACATTGATTGAGACGACAAAATCCTCTGGCAGGGATGGATCTGAAGCACACTTCAGCGCCTCGCTGACAACCCATCGTGTCAGGCCAGCCATCAGTGTGGTTTTCTCGACCATGGGCATGAATACGCCGGGTGACAGCGGGCCGCGCTCATGATGCCGCCAACGCAGAAGCGCCTCTGCACCTCGGATTTCACCGCCAGCCAGGTCAACCTTCGGCTGGAAGTGAAGGGACAGCCCCTTCCCCGCGCCTGACAGCTCTTCCTTGAGGTCGCCAAGCAGGGTTACCGCCTCTCGGCGTTGGTTGATGTCCTTTTCCTCGAAAACGGCTGACGTTCGCTGTTGCTGCAAGGCCGTTTCCACAGCCGCCGTAGCCGCCTGGTATGGGAAAAAGGCGCTCTCCTCGGTTGTTTCCGATATGCCATAGGTTGTATTAATTGGAAGTGATATGCCCGAAACCTCCAAGGGCTGGTCCATCACCTGCAAAATCACCTCACCGATCTTCTCTGCCTGAGATCGGCTGGCATTGGGCAGCCAGAGTCCGAAACGAAAACTGCGTAGATGATAGAGTGCGAGATCATCCGGCAGAACACTCTGCAGTCTGCTCACCACCGCCCTTTGAGATTCATCCGCTATTTCAGGTCCGAATGTTACGATGGTGTCATTGTAGCCCTCAACGTGGACGACCAGGCATCTGCCAGATTGGTCCGCAGTATCGCGCATGAAAGCGGCCCGGTTTGGCAGGCCGGTGATCGGATCCAGCAGCACGCTATCCCGTAATCGCTGTATCTCGGCCTTGAGGACGCCGACGAGCAGGCCTGCCAAGGTCCCGATCCCGACAAAAAACCCGGTTCGTGCAATCCAGCTCATGGTGGGCTGGCTAAGCTCTGCGCTCACATCTAGGGGCATGATCGGGCCAAAGGCCAGACCCGTCACCAGCCCCGCAATCACGCCCCCTGGAACTGCAAAGAAAGCGGCCGCCAGAAGAACTGGAAAATAACCCAGATGCACATAGGACAAGTGCGTTCCGCCAAGCTGGTAGATGATAATATATAGAGCTATGGTAAGAAGTAATATAACCATAGCCATAGAAAGCAGAAACAAGCCTCTATACCTGTCCGGTACAGGAAATATCAAATGTGGTGTCATTGATTTTCTTATGACCATATTTGACATAAGAGGCTGGGTCCCTGTCTTGCTTGGCATACATCTAGTTTGACCGGATAGGGTATCAAGCCTTTTGAATTTAGTTTCTAGGCATGTTTTTCTACCACCACTCAGCATTAAAGTGAACGGCCCCAGCTTCCCTGGGGGTCCGACTTGCTGGAAGCGGGAGCTATGCCAAGAAGGCACACGAAGTGGTGATCAGCCGAGAGTAGCCAGAATGCGATTGTCCGGGCTGTGGAACTTCAAGAGGTTAACGCCGAGATGGTGACCGCCTCTCGCCGAACACAGCGAACAAACCACCGCCCGCCACGACGGCGATCTCCAGCCAGCGGGTTTCGGAGCCGAGGTTGAACAGGAAGGCACCCAAGTGGAACACACCGAACATCGTCAGGATGACAAGCGTCAGAGTGATGCTGACGCCCCCCAAATCGCCCTGGGTCCAGACCTTGGGGTGCGGGCGGCGAAACTGTCCATAAACCCAGGTAAAAAACAGGGCCGACACGGCCAGCATACCGACGCCAAGCATTGCGTTCATTTTTACGTCCAGGAGGCAAGGCGCAGCGAAACGGCAGGGCGCTCATGCGACCCCCAGCTCATGCGCGGATGATTTGATTTGTGTACGCCCGGGGCGGCTTGAAAGAGGGCGATGAAAATAATGTTGAGCGCTCTGGCCCGCGTCGGGAGGAAGTCTCTCAACCGATTGATAAGAGGTGGAATCTTCCGGTCTCAGGCGGCTGCTAGATACCGACGAACTATCTACAACGGATGCATTCGGCGACGGCCCTCCGCTTCATCGACAACTTGGAGCGCTTCGAGCGTCATGGCGAAAAACAACGCGCACCCAGCCTTCAGCAGGGCAATGGGGTCACCAGCACATTCACGCGGATAACTCGTGCTCAAGAGCCTCAGCCACCAGTTGATTCAGGCTGACCCCTCGGGCCCTGGCGGCTTCGACGGCCTGCTTGTGCACCATCTCGGGAACGCGCACCTGGAACTTTCCGGAAAACCGCCTGGTGGGCTCGACGCCCTTGTCCCGGCATGTCTCCAGGAAGATGCGCAACGAGGTTTCGCCCTCCTTGCGCAGGTCTTCAACACTGTCCGCATAGAAGTCCGCGCCACCATTGAGACCCGTGAACTCTCCACGGAATTTCTCGATCTCCGGATCGTACTGAATAACAGCACGATAGCCATTGATGATCATGACGTTGTTCATGGTTTGACTCCATTCGCTTCCAGCCATTTCCGAATGCTGGCGATAGCACCCTTGTCGGTATCCGGAGTTGGGTGTGGTCGATGAAAGATCCGCACCTCCCCGAACAGCACGACAGCAACACGCGAGCCTTCTCGTTCCTCGACCTCAGCCCCAAGTGCTTTGAACAGGGCTTCAACATCCCCCCATTGAATCGATCCTGGTGTAGGGCGCGCGAAAATCGCCGCGAGGGTCCTCTTGTGCTTTCGCTTCATTGAAAGATGATACTAAAATATAGTATCACGTCAACAAGACGGCAACAGGGCATTGGCCGCACCGTTGACAGCGGTACGGTCCTTCTCGTCACCCCGCTCACACGGCAAAGCGCTCGCGATAGGCCTGGGGGCTGACGCCGAAACTCTGCAGGAAGGCGCGCCGCATCGTCTCCTCGGATCCGAAGCCGCACCGGCGCGAAACCCGGGCCACCGACAGGCCCTCCTCCAGCAAGCGTCGCGCCGTCTCGATACGCAGCCTGCGGATCGACTGCGCGGGCGTAGCCCCGGTGGCCTGGCGATAGCGGCGCGAAAAGCTGCGCAGGCTCATGTTCGCCTGTTCGGCCAAAACCGGCAGGGGCAAGGGACGATCCAGGTTCTCGACGATCCAGGCATGCAGGCGGCCGAACGGGTCGTCGCCCTCCTGGAGTTCCAACAGGGTGCTGAACTGCGTCTGCCCGCCCGGGCGCTTGAGGAACACGACCAGCTGCCGCGCGACGGACAGCGCAAGCTGCCGCCCCAGATCGGCCTCGACGAGAGCCAGGGCGAGGTCGATCCCCGCCGTGACGCCGGCCGAGGTCCAGACGTCGCCGTCCTGGACGAAAATCGGCTCGGGGTCCAGTTGCACTGCCGGGAAGCGCGCGGCAAAGTCGCTGCAGCGCTGCCAGTGGGTGACGGCGCGCCGTCCGTCGAGCAGCCCCGCCGTCGCCAGCAGGAAGGCCCCGCTGCATACCGAGGCCGTTCGGCGCGCGGCACTCGTGCGCCGGCGGAGCCAGTCCACCAGCGCCGCCTCTTCGCAGGCCGCGTCCACGCCCCACCCGCCAGAAACGACCAACGTGTCCAGCGGCATATCGGCCGCGGCCAGCGGACCCGCATCGAGCGCCAATCCGGCCGACGTCCTGACAGGCGTCTCCCGCGCGACCACCACGGCCTCGTAGGGAGGCAGGCGGCCGGCTGCGCCACTCAGGTCGTTGGCCGTGGCGAAGACCTGCAGTGGCGCCGCCACGTCCAGCAGCTGGCTGTCGGGAAAGGTCAGGATCTCGATGCGTCGCTGATGATTTGGCATGAATCGTGGGAACTCTGGCGATTCAGCCAAAGGTTAGTCTGCTAGCGTCAAGACCGTCAACGCAAAGAAGCTATTCAAAGGAGATGTTCATGAGTGTGCGCTTCGGCATCCTGCTCTTCCCCCAGGTCCAGCAACTGGACCTCACCGGGCCATACGAGGTGTTTTCCATGGCACCCGGTTCGGAGGTCCACCTCATATGGAAGGACGAGAGCCCCGTACGCTCCACCAGCGGCCTGTCCTTGACCCCGACCACCACGTTCCAGGAGTGCCCGCCGCTGGACGTGCTCTGCATCCCGGGCGGCAGCGGCATCAACGCGCTGCTCCAGGACGAAACCGTGCGCGCCTTCGTGCGCGAACAGGCCACCGGCGCGCGCTATGTCACCTCGGTCTGCACCGGAGCCCTCGTGCTGGGGGCGGCCGGGCTGCTCAAGTGCAAGCGCGCAACGACCCACTGGAACGCCCACGACACTCTTGCAAAACTTGGCGCCACACCTGTCGAGGCGCGTGTGGTCACGGACGGCACGCTGATCACCGCCGGCGGTGTCACCTCCGGCATCGACTTCGGCCTGACGCTGATCGCGGAGCTATTCGGACAGGCGGAGGCCGAGACCATCCAACTGATGCTGGAATACGCACCGGCGCCGCCATTCACCTCCGGCACACCCAGGGAGGCCTCTCCTCAAGTACTGGAAACCGCCAAGGGCCGCCTTCACGCCTCGCGTGCGAAGCGGGAGGAGCTGTTGGCTCACCTATGAGCGAAACCATCGGAGCAAGGCACGTTCCGGGCCTGGGTTTTCTTCAAACTCTCCGTCATCCCTCACCCTCCATTGGAACGAGAGTTTCTCTGTTCGCGGCAGGACCGATATGTTCGCTGGGCTCGACTACGGATATACCGGCCGGGCCACCGTGGGTGCAGGGCCCCACCCGACACCCGGTTTGTCGCATCATGATCATGCAGTCATCAAAAATCCGTAACACCTTTCGTGCATAAGGACGCACGGCATGTAACCGGTTACATACGGCGCTGCCCCGGGTACTTTCAGCCTGGGACACTCTGTGGGCCGGCCGTCCTGCCATTTTGGTCTGACAGGGGAAGAGGCAGGAACAGATGGCTGCCACCATCCGGGATATTGCGAAAGAGGCCGGCGTGTCCGTCGCCACGGTATCCCGGCTGATCAACAAGTCCGGCTACGTCGGCGCCAGGACCGCCGCGCGTGTCCAGGACGCCATAGAACGTCTCGGCTTTCGCTCCAATGCAATCGGTCGCAGCCTCTCCACGGCAAAAACGCGCACCTTCGGGGTGATCGTACCCGCTCTGTCCAACCCGGTCTTTGCCGAGGCGGTATCGGGTGTGACCGCCTGTGCACGCAAGGCCGGCTACCACGTGATGATCACGGCCACCAATTATGACAGCGCCGAGGAGCTGGCGACGGTCGGCACCTTCATGGAGCAACGCGTCGACGCCATGATCCTCACCGTTGCGAACGCCGGGAAGAGCCCGGCTCTCGACCTGCTCGACACGGCGGCCTTGCCCTACGTCCTGATTTATAACGAGCCTCCCTGCACTGGGCGCCCGGCCGTGACCATCGACAATGCCGCCGCAGGCGCCAAGGTCGCCGAGGTTCTGCAGGACCTCGGCCACCGCCGCATGGCCATGATTTCCGGCCGCTTCGCCGAGTCCGACCGCGCCAGCGCCAGGCGCGACGGCTTCCTGGCAGGCGCCCACAGCGCCGGGCTGGCCATGCCGTCCGTGCGTGAGGTTGATTTCATCGCCCTGAATGTCGACGCCGTGTTGAAAGACCTCTTTGACGATCCCCCTACAGCACCCACGGCGCTGTTCTGCTCCAACGACCTGCTCGCCATTTCGGTGATCGGCGCGCTCGACAGGATGGGACTCCCTGTTCCTCAAAACGTTTCCGTGATCGGGTTCGATGGCATCGCCATCGGCACCCACCTGCATCCCACTCTGGCGACCGTAATCCAGCCGTCGCGCGAGATGGGAGAAGTCGCGGCGCAGCATCTGCTGCACCGCCTAGCCGGGGAGAAGGCCACACCACCCTGCCGCCTCCCCTTTACGCTGCGTCTTGGGGAATCGGCGGGGCCCGCTGGCAACGCACGCCCCGCCGACCTCCAGGACCCGGCCAATCCACGCGAAGGAGACTCGCACTATGATCGGTAGGACCCTGAAATCTCTTGCTTTCGCAACGGTCGCCAGTTTAAGCGCCGGGGCCTCGGTGGCGCAAGCCGCCGACGCCATCTGCTACAACTGCCCGCCGCAGTGGGCGGACTGGGCAGCCCAGTTGGAAAACATCAAGGAAAATCTCGGCTTCGATATCCCGCACGACAACAAGAACTCGGGCCAGACGCTCTCGCAGCTTCTGGCGGAAAAGGACAACCCGGTCGCCGATGTCGCCTACTACGGCGTTTCCTTCGGCATTCAGGCGGGGGAAAAGGGCGTGGTCGAGGCCTACAAGCCCGACCACTTCGACGAGATCCCCGACGGACTGAAGGACCCCGACGGCCGCTGGTTCACCATCCACTCCGGCACCCTGGGCTTCTTCGTCAACGTCGATGCCCTGGACGGCAAGCCGGTGCCCCAGTCATGGGAAGACCTCCTGAAGGACGAGTACCGCGGCATGGTCGGCTACCTGGACCCCTCGTCCGCCTTCGTCGGCTACGCCGGTGCCGTGGCGGTGAACCGTGCCATGGGCGGTGATCTCGACAACTTCGATCCCGGCATCGACTTCTTCAAGAAGCTGGCGGACAACGACCCCATCGTGCCGAAGCAGACGGCCTATTCCCGCGTGCTGTCGGGCGAGATCCCCATCCTGCTCGACTACGACTTCAACGCCTACCGGGCCAAGTACAAGGATGATGCGAATACGGCCTTCGTCATTCCGCAGGAAGGCTCCGTGGTGGTGCCCTATGTGATGAGCCTGGTGAAGAACGCACCCCACCCCGAGCGCGGCAAGGAAATCCTCGACTTCATCATGTCCGACAAGGGACAGGCGGTCTGGGCAAACGCCTTCCTGCGCCCGGTGCGGGCCTCGGCAATGAGCGAGGAGGCTGCCTCGAAGTTCCTGCCGGACTCCGATTACGCCCGGGCGTCGGCGGTCGACTACAGCAAGATGGCGACCGTCCAGGACAGCTTCAAAGAACGCTATCTCTCTGAAGTCCGTTGAGCAGCGCGTTCGTCAAGGGAGGTGCGACATCCATGCCGCTTTTGCAGGACCGCAAGGGGGTGTCGCACCATCCCGCTCTCATTCTTGGGCTTCTGGCCTTGCCGGCCGGAATCGTCTTCCTGGCGTTCTTCCTGCTGCCCATGGTCCGGCTGGTGCTGATCGGCGCCTCGGGCGAAGAGGGCGCGGCGGCCTACCTCTCGATGCTGACCACACCGCGGCACCTGGAGAGCATGATCGCCACCGTTCTGCTGTCGCTGGGCGTGACGCTCACCGCGCTCGCCATTTCGACCGTGGCGGGGGTGTTCCTGGTGCGCCATCGCTTTCCGGGCCGGGCGGCGCTGGTCTCCCTGTTGACCTTTCCGCTGGCCTTCCCGGGCGTGGTGATCGGCTTCCTGGTGATCCTGCTGGCCGGCCGTCAAGGACTGGTCGGTCAGGTGGCCCAATTCCTGACCGGCAACAAGCTGGTCTTCGCCTATTCGATGGCCGGCCTCTTCGTCGGCTACCTCTATTTCTCCATACCGCGGGTCATACTCACGGTCATGGCGGCGGCCGAGAAGCTGGACCCCAGACTCGAGGAAGCGGCCAGGTCGCTGGGGGCCGCCCCCTGGCGCATCGTTGCCGATATCATCCTGCCGGCGCTCAAGCCGGGTCTGATCGCCTCCGGAGCCATCTGTTTCGCCACCTCGATGGGCGCCTTCGGCACCGCCTTCACGTTAGCGACCAACATCGATGTGCTGCCGATGACCATCTACACGGAATTCACGCTCAGCGCGAATATCGCCGGCGCGGCCAGCCTATCGGTGATCCTCGGGCTGGTGACCTGGGCGGCTCTGGCCCTGGCGCGCAGCTTCTCGGGCTCCACCGTCGCGGCGTCGGGTTGAGGAGGACGGTGATGCGACGCGGGTTTCTGTTCTACAGCCAGCTGGCTTTCACTCTGCTGGTCTGCACCTTCCTCATCCTGCCGGTGATCCTCTCGGTCATGGCCGGGCTGACCGTGAACTATTTCCAGGGACTCTCCAGCGGGCTCACCCTGCGGTGGATCGGCGAGGTCTGGTCGCTCTATTCGGAAACGATCTTTCTGTCCCTCTGGATCGCCGCGACCTGCCTGGCCGTCAACCTCGTGATCGGCGTGCCGGCGGCCTATGTGCTGGCCCGCACGGGCGGGCGGCTGGCGCGGGTGCTCGAGGAACTGATCGTACTGCCGGTGGCCATTCCCGGCCTGGCCATCGCGCTTGCCCTGATCGTCACCTATGGCGGAGTCCCCGACTTCCGCACGAACTGGTCCTTCATCCTGGTGGGCCATGTGCTCTACACGCTGCCCTTCATGGTGCGTTCGGTGCTGGCGGTGCTGCACAGCGTGAACTTCCGCGAATTGGAGGAAGGCGCCGCCAGCCTGGGCGCGACCTTCCGCCAGCGCTTCTGCAATGTGGTTCTGCCGAACGTCAAACCGGGCATCCTGGCCGGCGCGTTGATGACCTTCACCCTCTCCATCGGCGAGTTCAATCTGACCTGGATGCTGCACACGCCGGTCACCAAGACCCTGCCGGTGGGCCTGGCCGACTCCTACGCCTCCATGCGCCTCGAGGTGGCCAGCGCCTACACCCTGATTTTCTTCATCATGATCGTACCGTTGCTGATCGCCATGCAGATGATGTCGCGGAAGCGGTGACAGGAACCCCTTTGCGGAAATGAGTGAGCCGATGCCGACCGAGAAAACAGCCATCACACTGACCGCCTGCGGCAAAACCTTCGCCGACGGCACCCGGGCGCTGCAGCCGATCGATTTCACGATTGCCGGCGGCGAGACCGTGGTGCTGTTGGGGCCTTCCGGCTGCGGCAAGACCACCTTGCTGCGCATCATCGCCGGGCTGGAGGCCCCGGACAGGGGCGGCCGCGTCCTTTTCAACGGCGAGGACGTCACGGCAAGACCGATCGAAAGGCGCCAGGTCGGCATGGTGTTCCAGTCCTATGCACTCTTCCCGAACATGTCGGTCCGCCAGAATGTCGCCTATGGGCTCAAGGTGCGCCGCGTCCCCCGGGACGAGCGCTCCCGCCGCGTCGAGGAGACACTCGGGATGATGCAGATCACCGAGCTGGGCGCACGCCGCATCGACCAGCTCAGCGGCGGCCAGCGCCAACGGGTGGCGCTGGCACGGGCCATCGCGGTCCGCCCGCGCATCCTTCTGCTCGACGAACCGCTGACCGCGCTCGACGCGCTGCTGCGCGACCGCCTGCGGGTGGAACTCGACAGCTTGCTGAGGGACCTCGGCATCACCGCCGTCTACGTCACCCACGACCAGGCCGAGGCCATGGCGCTCGGAGACCGGGTCGCCGTCATGAGCGCAGGGCGGATCGAGCAGGTCGGCGCGCCGCGCGACATCTACCATACGCCGGCGACGGATTTCGTCGCCGACTTCATCGGCACGATGAACCGTGTCCCGGCATCCGCGCTCGCGGCCTGGGAGGGGAACGCGGGCGATGCCGTGCTGTTCCGTCCGGAGGACGCCGAGATCGTCAGCGGCGAAGGCGCACACCTGCGGGGGCGCGTTGCCTCGTCGCTGTTCCTGGGCGACCGCACCCGCCTTGTGCTGGAAAGCGATGGGCTGCAGCCCATCATCGTAGACACCGGCCATCGCGGCACCATCCAGGTCGGTGAGGAGGTCGCTGTCCGCCTCAAGCCCGATCGCCTCATCCCACTGCCTGCTACGGGCGGGGAGAGCAATCCATGCTGATCGCCCAGCTTACCGACACGCATATCAAGCCAGCGGGCGAGACCGCCTATGGCAAGGTGGACACTGCTGCATTCCTGCGCCGTGCCATACAGCATCTCAATGCGCTGCGGCCGGCCGTGGCCGCGGTGTTCGTCACCGGGGATCTCGCCGATCGCGGCCTGGATGCGGAATATGCCCTGCTGGCGGACATACTCGCCGATCTGACGGCACCGGTGTATCTCGCCGCGGGCAATCACGACCGCCGCGCCGGCATTCGCGCCGCCTTTCCCGGCCACGACTACCTCAAGGATAATGGCCAGCGTGATGACGGCTTCATCCACTACGCCGTCGATCTGGGCCATCTGCGGGCCGTGGTCCTGGACTCCAGCGTACCCGGCCAGCCCTACGGCCGCTTCTGCCCGGCACGTCTCGACTGGCTCGAAAGCACGCTGGCCCAGGCACCGGACAGGCCGACCCTGATCTTTCAGCATCATCCGCCCTTCAAGACCGGCATCCGGCACATGGATGTGCAAAACCTGCAGGACGCAGAGGCCTTCCTGGCGGTGCTGGCCCGCCATCCCCAGGTGGCCCACGTCGCCTGCGGCCACGTGCACCGCGCCAGCGAGACGGTCCTGAACGGAATCGGCATCAGCATCGCCCCGAGCCCGGCGCACGCGGTGACCCTCGACCTCGACCCGAACGGCCCAGCCAGCTTCACCATGGAGCCGCCCTTGTTGCGGCTGTTCCATGCGCCGCCAGGGGAACCCCTTGTCTCTCACCTCAGTCCCATCGGCGCCTTCGACGGTCCCCACCCCTTCTTCGCTGAGGACGGGAATATTCTTTAGAGACTGTCGGCTTGGGCTATTTTCAAGAAATCACGTCAGCAGTATTCGAGACCTTGAATTTCCGTATAAACTTTAGTATATACGTAATGCTTAAGATTGAGAGTGGCGCACCATGGATACACGCAAGACCATCAAGAAAATCGGAAACAGTGCTTTCCTGCCGCTCTCCCAGGATATTCTTCAGGAATTGAAGGCTGACGTGGGCTCGACCCTACGCGTCTCCGTATCCGAAGGACAGTTCACGGCCCAGGTTGAAGACAGCCACTACGACGAGACCTGGCGGGCCGCGGACCGCATGGCCTCACGCTATGCCCGCACCCTGCGCCTTTTCGGACAATGACACGCAGACAGCTTCGCCAGATACCAGCGCAACCGGGCAACAGGGCATGAGCGTCAACAGTTACGTCTGGCCGCATCCCCAGGCGGTGGTCGACCGGCTTGCCCGTTTCATGGAGGACCATGACGAGAAACTGGTGGTCACCTCTCCCGACGACCTCAGCGCAGGCTTCGAGCGTGCGCGAACCTACGCCGATTACGATCCCCAGGCCACTGCAGCCCTGCTCTCGGCTCTGGTCTTCGAGGGGATCGTGACACGTCATGCTCTGCTGGACGGCAACAAGCGCCTGGCCTGGCTGGCCGCCATGACCTTCCTGGTGATGAACGGCATCTATCTCGACGCCCCGGAAGAAGACGCCTACGAAGCCGGCATGTCCGTCATCCGGCACGAGACGACCGTGGCGGATCTTGCCAGCTTCATCGAACGCTACAGCCGCCCGCTGGTGGAATAGCTCTATCCCCTTGGCAGTGGCACGTCATTCCACGTAATTGCGTTCACGCACGCGCTTGAAGATATTATAGGCAAGATGTTTATGAGCAGCCGAACGCCTTGAGAATCCGCACGTGCCCGCGGCGCACCTTCATGGTTCAAGAAACCGCTACCGGACTCAGTTCAGGAAAGCCTTCATACCAATCCGCATGACTGACGGAATGGTTCTCCATCCCCGGCTTGGTCAGACAGCCCTTCGGCGTCACGTAGCTGTCAATCCGGCGCAACGGTCGCTCGTGCCACTGTATGTTGAAGGCGGCCAGTTTCGGAAAGAAATAGAGCGTCGAGTAAGGCAAGTGGTCATGGACCCACCATGCAAGCGCACGCCAATCGGCACCGGCTTCGAAGCGATCAGCGAACCACGGGACCACGACACAGGCGGTCGCCCCCATACAGTTATCTCCGTCAGTCCGGTCCCAGATGTGATGGACGTAATTGGCCTCATTGCTCCCGCAATTCAGGCCGTTCCTGTTTCCATACTCGTTGACTTCGCAGGAGCGATAAGCCGAGCGAATGGCGACCCGGCCGAAGGTCGCGTGTAGAGGTTCGAGAAGTTCTTCGCACAGCCGCTCGCCCGCAGCGATGGCGAGATCAGGATCATCAGGGATATTGGGGATGCCATGGAAAGCGGCGATCTCGGAATAGAGGAAGTCGCGCATATAGAAGCTCTTTGACAGCCGGACTCGCCCAAGCTCCTCCAGCGCCTTCATGGTCTTTGGTTTTTTCATTTACCCTCCTTGATCGACACACCGCTCCCTATTCCGTCTCTGCCGCAAGTTCCTGGCTGACGCTGCGGAACTGTTCCAGGGCCGATTCCAGGTTCTCGACGATCTCGGCGGCCAGCAGGTCGGGGCCGGCAGGTTCTCCGTGTCCTCCAGGCTGTCATCGAACAGCCGGGCGCTTGTCGAAGAACAGGACGCCGGCCTTCACGTCCTAGCTGCACCAGATGCCGGTAGAAATCATCATAGGGCTTCAAACGCCGCCGCAGCCCCCAGGGGAACGGCTTTCGCCATCAGAATACGAGCATACTCCATGAGGACTTCGGGGATCCAGACGCGCTTGGTCTCACCGCCATGGAAGGGCCGAGGGTGAACCGTCCAGCAGGGATGCTTTTCAACCAGCTGAACGCAAGTGCGCACAACCTTTTCCTCGGTCCACCCGAAGCGAAGCCGCAGGATCTGCGCCAGCGTAAGCGTGTACTTGGCAGGGCGAAAGCGTTCTATAACCTGCGATAGTATCACGACTAGCACCGATAGCAAGAATGCAATCTATTTGGTCAGGACGACCGGCTCTTTGACATTGTGAATACGCGCAACTGCGTCTGGGACCTCTGTGGCTTGCAGATTATCAGACCGACACGCGATAGACGGATATACCTTACTTAGGGTGTTTTTTTGCCAGTTTGTTCCAATTGATATCGAGATCGAAGACTACATAGTCGTCGTCCGCATCAACGCCACCGGATTCGAAGTGAGCTTCTATGATCTCATGACCTCGAGCAAATTCGGAGTCGAAATAATTCTTCTCATTGTTGAAGGCCTTTTCGCGAAACTGATCGCCATCAATTCGACCCGCGAGATACTCATGCAGAAGCCTAGCTGAAAGCTTGATTGTCATTTTTCCTCCCGCTGACTGCCGTCTACACGTTGGTAAGTACCAACGTCGCTTGTCCGCGACGAAGCTGCCATGCCTATCCCTTGCCTGGTCCCCTTCAAATTGGGGCTTCGGAAGCTGGTCAGCCATCTCCCAAATTCGGTCATATTCACCATCGGGGATGCTTGTTCGATTATCAAAGCAACTCACCTTCCAGAACATTTCGGAATGTGCACTAAATACAGGCTCCCTGTGCCTGTAGGGAGACAGAACGATGACCGTATCTATCTTCAGCTTGGCAAGCGCGTGGTGAATGATTGCTTCGCCACTGATTTCAAATACGGTGCCCCTAGGACGAAGCCCCGTGCTAAGCAGGTAGCAGCCAGCATCCACGAGCACGACACAACGCCGCGTACCGGGAGGTGTTCCTTTTAGCTGCTTGAGCTTGTTTTTTTTCCAGAGTGCATTGTAGACGGGATTCTTCTCAAGATGGTAGGCGACAGGCGGCATGCGGCAAAAGGTTCGGAACTGCCGAATCGTGGATTCCTTCCAGCTGATAACAACATCCGTTTTACCTTCCGCGATCCTGATCCGTTCAGGGTTGGGCCAGTCCGATGCCGTTATCCATTGTCGGAGCACACCTTTGATTCCATCACTTAACTCAAATTCCGGATCGACGCAGCGCTCACGATGAAAGCGCGTTGTCCAGTATTTTCGATCCAGGAACTCGAAGTAGAGATGATCGCCCGCCCTTTTTTGGAACCGGTCTGCGTAGGAAGCAATGATATTGGCCGTCCGGTCCATGGCTTCCTTACCTGAGAAACTATCGTCAGAAAGCGCGCGTACTTCGACAACGGACGGACCTGAGGCAAACAAATCGTCCGATCGCGCATCCGGCGTTCTTCCATTTGTAAGCACCGGTTCCGGCAAAATATGCGCCACACGAGAAATCGCCCACAGGACAGCCAACTCGCTTTCGATAGAAAGTGCGTCTTTCGGATCTTTGTTATCAAGGCGTCCCAGATAGTCGTTGAACTTCGCAGGAGTAATGTACTGCGAAAGTTCCGTGAGCATTGCGCACTGCCGCCGCTTCGCAAATATTGGCATCGATTTAATATATCACAGCCGGAATGACGGCGTCGGGTCAATACGTCAGGCCGTCCGGATCTGTGGGTCCAACCTGGTTAAGTCTGATCCAGCCTTCACGACCGCCGGTCTTATCAATGCCAGCCTGGATATAATCTCCCTCCCGCTGGAACTCCACAAGCTTGCGGCCAATGGCAATCACGAACTTGACCTCAGAGACATCGCTGGGTCCTTCCCGCACTTCGGCCTGAAGCGACTTCACATAGTGGATATCGCCAGGCGCGGCCAAGACCGGAACAGCGAGTAAGATGACGAGAATGGCAATCAGTATGCGCATGGAGGCCCCCTTTACAGGTCAGATAAAAGAAACCTTAAAACCTACATTAAGGGAATGGAAGATGACCTTTATAAAGGGTCCCATAGACTCCTCAGGTTACCGTCCTGTAGCCGCAAAATTTTTGTGACGCAGTGACCAAATTTATGCGGCGCGCTAAAGATGAATGCCCACCCCCCCGTTCATGGGGAAGAGCCTCTATTTCAAGTTGATTTTCTGTGAAGCAGGTGGTGCCCAGGGGCGGAATCGAACCACCGACACTGCGATTTTCAGTCGCATGCTCTACCAACTGAGCTACCTGGGCGCCGGGCTGCGGGTCTGGTCGGGCGGTTGGCGCGTCCCGAATGCAGCGGGCAGTTCGGGCTTATAGGAGAAGTGAGGGGTTCTGTCCAGAGTGCCGGGCCGATTTTTATCCGCTTTCCTGTGGAGAAGGCGCAGCGGCGCCTGCCGGGAGATCAGGCCGGTTGCGGGATCAGGCAGACTGGGGGCCCGGGTCGTCCTCGTCCCCGCCGCCTCCGCCGGGCAGGCTGTCGGGGGCCTCGTCCGTGGGCACGCGATAGCGCTCGCCCAGCCAGCGGTTCAGGTCCACGTTCTTGCAGTGGGCCGAACAGAAGGGGCGATGGTCCTGCACCTCCGGCTTGCCACAGATGGGACAGCTCCGCCCCTGGCGCTTGCGCGCCTGCAGGGAGATCACCTTGGCCTCCTCGGCCTCGGCACCGCTGTTGTCCTTGCCGCTTTCGCTGTCGTCGCCGCCACTCATGACCGCCTATCCCTCTTCCAGGCTATAGCCATACCGGTCTAGCGCGTCCGCCGCGCGGATTGCAATATCCGGCTGTCGTCCGCGCCGTTCGGCCAGCCGCGCCAGGGCGGCGGCGGCCGGTCCCTCCAGGGCCTGGCCGACCGGCTGCGTCACTGTCGCCTTCAGGGCGACCTGGGGCGGACGGGCATCGAGGGCGCGGACCAGCTCGAAGGCCCGGGTTGTCGCCGACTTGCGCCAGCCACAGCCGCCCGGGCCCACGGGCGCGCAGAGCACTTCATGCAGGGGCTGCCGGCTGCGCCGCCGGGTCAGCTCGGCCAGGCCGCTGCCCTTCAGCGGCTGGACCTGCACCGGTTCGGAGTCCCCCGCCACGGCGGCGCGCAGGGCCTCCATCAGCTGTTCGCGCTCGCGCTTGCCGGCCATCTCCAGGAAGTCCACCACGATGCGCCCCGACAGGTCGCGCAGGCGCAGTTGCCGCGCGATCTCCTCCGCCGCGGCCAGGTTGACCTCCAGCGCCTTGCGCGCGGCCCCGCCGCGGCCGTCCCGGCGACCGCTGTTCACGTCGATGGCGGTCAGGGTGCGCACCGGTTCGACCAACAGGTCGCCGCCCCCGGACAGGGTCACCTGCGGCTGCAGGAGGGCATCGATCTCGGCCTCCAGCGTTGGCTCGAACAGCGGGGCCGGCCCGCGGTGGTGCGTCCCCTCGACCCCCGCCGCCTTCAGGGCGTTGCAGGTCGCGCTGTCGTCACAGATGATCTCGTCGTCGGCCTGTGCCAGGCCACGCACCAGGGCGGTCAGGTCCTCGCCGCGCTGCAGGCAGGCGGGTGGCTTCACGCCGGCCGGCACCTCCACCTGGGCCGGCGCCAGCTTGGCGCCCTTGTCCTCGGCCGGCGCACGGGTCACGCGCAGGGTGAGAGCCGTGCCTTCGTCCGGGCGCGTCACGGCCTTGCCCAGGGGCAGAAAGCCGGGCTGCTCCCGGCCCAGGTCGACAAAGGCAGCGTTCAGCCCCTTGTCCAGGCGCGTCACGCGCGCAAGATAGATGTCGTCCAGGGCGGGTGGGCGTTCGTCGCGCAGGATGCGCAGGAAGGTCAGCTCGTCGTAGGCGTCCAGGCGGGCGATCCGGGTTTCCCCCGGCCAGGCCGAGATCAGCAGGCGCCCGCTCACGGCCGGTATCCCGCGCCCCTCAGGAGGTTCCAGACCTGGTCCACGGCCAGGCCTACGACATTGTCGTAGGACCCGTTGATCCAGGGGATGAAGGCGGCGGCGAAGCCCTGGATGGCATAGCCGCCGGCCTTGCCGTCCCATTCGCCGGACTCCAGATAGGCCTGGATCTCGATCTCATCCAGGCGCTTGAAGCGCACCGCCGTGGTCACCAGGCGTTGGGAGCATGTGCCGTCGGGACGGATCAGGGTGATGCCGCCCAGCACGCGGTGGCGCCGGCCGGAGAGCTTCTCCAGGCAGCTGCGCGCCGTCGCCATGTCCGCCGGCTTGGGCAGGATGCGCCGGCCCAGGGCCACCACCGTATCGGCGGCCAGGACATAGGCGTCCTGCTGCCGCGCGGCCACGGCCTCGGCCTTGTCGCGCGCAATGCGCTTGGCATAGGCCGGCGGCAGCTCGCCCTTCAGCGGCGTCTCATCCAGGTCGGCCGGGTCGATCGCGTCCGGCGGCAGCCCGATCTGACGCAACAGATCGCGCCTGCGCGGCGAAGCCGAGGCGAGGATGAAGCGGGCAGCGGCCACGGCCGGCCCCCTTACTTGTAGCGGAAGGTGATACGGCCCTTGGTCAGGTCGTAGGGCGTCATTTCCACGTTGACGCGGTCTCCGGCCAACACGCGGATGCGGTGCTTGCGCATCTTTCCGGCCGTGTGGGCCAGGACTTCGTGGCCGTTGTCCAGCTTCACGCGGAACATGGCGTTGGGCAGCAGTTCGGCAACCGTGCCCTGAAATTCCATCAGGTCTTCTTTGGACATACCTACGTTTCTGTCGTTGTTCTTTCTGGCAAAAGCGCCGTTGTGGCTCTCCCCAAGCATGGGCCTGTCGGAAAGCGCGCGGATCATACAGTCTTTGATTGGAATTCACAATCTCGCCGCACGGCGCACTCGCATATAGGGCATTCGCCCCCGTGAACGCAAGAGCAGCGCCGCCTTTTTTCCTGCCAGCGACATATTTAGTCTCGTTTCGGTACTATCATTCTCGATGGTTTATTTGCGGCCTGACAAAAGTTGCACTTCCGGCTCAGGCCAGCTGTCATTTAGTTATCTATTACTGACCTATATAATGATTTTTGCTCGTCAAAGCGGATGAAATGCCGTATAACCGCCGCTAAAGACGACCGGCGGCCCGCCGCAACGGGCTCCCAGAAAAAGCCAGGAAAGTCAGGAACGATGCCGAACCGCATGCTGAAATTCGTCAACCTCGAACAGCGCACGCCCCCCAAGCGCAGTGCGCCGGAACGGCGAGAGGATTTCGAAGAGATCTACGAGGAATTCGACCCGGATTCCGCCGCCGACCAGGCCGGGCGGTGTTCGCAGTGTGGCGTGCCCTTCTGCCAGGTGCACTGCCCGGTGCACAACAACATCCCCGACTGGCTGATGCTGACGGCGGAAGGCCGCCTGGAAGAGGCCTATGAGGTCAGCCAGGCCACCAACAACTTCCCGGAGATCTGCGGGCGCATCTGTCCCCAGGACCGCCTGTGCGAGGGCAACTGCGTCATCGAGCAGGCCGGGCACGGCACGGTCACCATCGGCCAGGTCGAGAAGTACATCACCGACACCGCCTGGGAGGAAGGCTGGGTCCAGCCGGTGAAGCCGACCCACGAGCGCGACCAGTCCATCGGCATCGTCGGTGCCGGGCCGGGCGGCATGGCCGCCGCCGAGCAGCTGCGCCGCAAGGGCTACCAGGTCACCATCTACGACCGCCACGACCGGGCCGGCGGCCTGATGATCTATGGCATCCCCAACTTCAAGCTGGAGAAGGAGGTCGTCGAACGGCGCAGCCGCCTGATCGCCGATGCCGGCGTGGTCTTCAAGCTGAACTTCGAGGTGGGCCGCGACGCCAGCCTGGCCGAGCTGCGCGCGAAGCACGACGCCGTCCTGCTGGCCACCGGCGTCTATAAGGCGCGCGACGTGAAGCTGCCCGGCGCGGGCCTGCAGAACGTCTTCCCGGCGCTCGACTACCTGATCGCCTCGAACCGCAAGGGCCTGGGCGATTCCGTGCCTGATTTCGACAACGGCACCCTGAACGCCGAAGGCCGCGACGTGGTGGTGATCGGCGGCGGCGACACCGCCATGGACTGCGTGCGCACCGCCGTGCGCCAGGGCGCCACCTCCGTGAAGTGCCTCTATCGCCGCGACCGCAAGAACATGCCGGGCTCGCAGCGCGAAGTGGCCAATGCCGAGGAAGAGGGCGTGGAGTTCGTCTGGCTGGCCGCGCCGGAGGCCTTCGACGGCCGGGACAACACCGTCGAGGAGGTGCGCGCCGTGCGCATGCACCTGGGCGTGGCCGACGCCACCGGGCGCCAGACCCCGCAGCCGGTGGAGGGCTCCAACTTCACGCTGAAGGCCGACATGGTCATCAAGGCGCTGGGCTTCGATCCCGAAGACCTGCCGGTGCTGTTCAACGCGCCGGAACTGGAGACCACCAACTGGGGCACCGTGCGTGTCGATCATCGGACGATGATGTCGAACCTGGACGGCGTCTTCGCCGCTGGCGACATCATGCGCGGCGCCTCGCTGGTGGTCTGGGCCATCCGCGACGGCCGCGACGCCGCCGAATCCATCGACCGCCACCTGAAGGCCAAGGCCGAGGGGCCGGCCGTCATGGCCGCCGAATAAAGCCGCGAAAGGAATCGAGACAATGACCGAGTGGATCAAGAAAGCGGCCCGCAACGCACAGCTTGCCGAAGCCGAAAGCCTGAAGCAGGTCGGCCTGCAGGCAAGCGAACTGCGCCGCCTGGAACGCGAGGGCCTTTACGACCCGGCCGACGAGCATGATTCCTGCGGCGTCGGCCTGGTGGCCTCGCTGGACGGCACCCCCAGTCGCGACGTGGTCGTGGCCGGCATCGAGGCGCTGAAGGCCGTCTGGCACCGCGGTGCCGTGGACGCCGACGGCAAGACCGGCGACGGCTGCGGCATTCACGTGCAGATTCCCCAGGGTTTCTTCCACGAGCACGTGGCCCGCACCGGCCACGACGCCGGCGAAGCCCACATCGGGGTCGGCATGGTCTTCCTGCCGCGCACCGACCACGGCGCGCAGGAGCGCTGCCGCGTGCTGGTCGAACGCGAGATCCTGCAGTACGGCTACACCATTCATGGCTGGCGCCAGGTGCCGGTGAACACCGAGGTGATCGGCGAGAAGGCCAATGCAACCCGGCCCGAGATCGAGCAGATCATGATCGCCAACACCAAGGACGTGTCCCTGGCGCGCTTCGAGATCGACCTCTATGCCATCCGCCGCCGCATCGAACGCGCCGCCGAGCAGGAATCCATCAAGGACTTCTATATCTGCTCGCTGTCGGGGCGCTCGATCATCTACAAGGGCATGTTCCTGGCCGAGCAGCTTTCCAGCTTCTACCCCGACCTGCTGGACGAGCGCTTCGTGTCGAACTTCGCCATCTTCCACCAGCGCTATTCCACCAATACCTTCCCCACCTGGCGCCTGGCACAGCCCTTCCGCGTGCTGGCCCACAACGGCGAGATCAACACCGTCAAGGGCAACACCAACTGGATGAAGGCGCACGAATGCCGCCTGTCCAGCGACGTCCTGGGCGCGGCCATCGACGACGTGAAGCCGATCATCCAGCCGGGCTCCTCGGACTCCGCCGCCCTGGACGCGGTCATTGAGCTGCTGGTCCGCTCGGGCCGCGACCTGCCCATGGCCAAGCTGATGACCATTCCCGAGGCCTGGAATCCCGACAGCGACATGCCGGACTCATGGAAGGCGCTCTACAGCTACGTCAACGCCGTGATGGAACCCTGGGACGGCCCGGCCGCCATCTGCGGCTACGGCGGCCGCTGGCTGGTCGCCGGCATGGACCGCAACGGCCTGCGCCCCATGCGCTACACCATCACCAACGAGGGCCTGCTGTTCGCCGGCTCGGAAACCGGCATGGTGCGCCTGGACGAGGCCAACATCGTCGAGAAGGGTCGCCTGGGCCCCGGCGAGATGCTGGCCGTGGACCTGCAGGAGGGCCGCCTCTACCACGACGGCGAGATGAAGGACCGCCTGGCCGCCAGCCAGCCCTTCGCCGACTGGGTGAAGTCGATCCGCGTGATCGACGACATCATCCGCCCCGACCGGGGCGAGCCGCGCGACTATGACAAGGAGCAGCTGCGCCGCCGCCAACTCGAGTTCGGCCTGAACATGGAGGACATGGAACTGATCCTCCACCCCATGGTCGAAACCGCCAAGGAAGCCGTGGGCTCCATGGGCGACGACGCGCCGCTGGCCGTGCTGTCCGACCGCTATCGCGGGCTGCACAACTTCTTCCGCCAGAACTTCAGCCAGGTGACCAACCCGCCCATCGACTCCTTGCGCGAAAAGCGGGTCATGACGCTGAAGACCCGGCTGGGCAACCTGGGCAACATCCTGGACGAGGACGAAAGCCAGTGCCGGCTGCTGCAGCTGCACTCGCCGGTGCTCTCCACCGCCGAGTTCCTGGCCATGCGCGACTACATGGGCAAGACGGCGGCCGAGATCGACTGCACCTTCGATGTGAAGGCCGGCGAACACGCCCTGCGCGAGGCCATCAGCCGCATCCAGCACCAGGCCGAGGACGCCGTGCGCGGCGGCGCCACCCACGTCATCCTGACCGACGAGGCCGTGGGCCCGACCCGCGCCGCCATGCCCATGATCCTGGCCACGGCGGCGGTGCACACCCATCTGGCACGGCAGAAGCTGCGCACCTTCACCAGCCTGAACGTGCGTTCGGGTGAGTGCCTGGACGTGCACTACTTCGCCGTCCTGATCGGCGTGGGCGCCACCAGCATCAACGCCTACCTGGCGCAGGAAGCCATCGCCGCGCGCCACGAACGCGGCCTGTTCGGCGACCTGACCCTGCAGCAGGCGGTGGAGCGCTATATCCAGGCGGTGGACGAAGGCCTGCTGAAGATCATGTCCAAGATGGGCATTTCGGTCATCTCGTCCTATCGCGGCGGCTACAACTTCGAGGCCGTGGGCCTCAGCCGCACCCTGGTCGACGAGTTCTTCCCCGACATGCCCAGCCGCATCAGCGGCATCGGCCTGTCGGGCATCCAGCAGAAGGTGCTGGAAAACCACCGCCGCGCCTGGGACGAGGAGATCGCGGCCCTGCCCATCGGCGGCTTCTACCGCTATCGCCGCGGCGGCGAGAGCCACGCCTGGGAGGCCAACCTGATCCATACGCTACAGGCGGCCGTGGCCAGCGATTCCTATTCCACCTACAAGAGGTTCAGCGAAGGGATCGGCAAGATGCCGCCCACCACGCTGCGCGACCTGCTGGGCTTCAAGACCGGCGGCGTCACCCCGGTGGACATCGACGACGTCGAGTCCATCACCGCCATCCGCAAGCGCTTCGTCACGCCGGGTATGTCGCTGGGCGCGCTGTCGCCCGAGGCGCACGGCACGCTGAACATCGCCATGAACCGCATCGGCGCCAAGTCCGACAGCGGCGAGGGCGGCGAGGATCCGGCGCGCTTCACGCCGCATCCCAACGGCGACAACGAGAACTCGGCCATCAAGCAGATCGCCTCGGGGCGCTTCGGCGTGACGGCGGAGTACCTGAACCAGTGCCGCGAGATCGAGATCAAGGTGGCCCAGGGCGCCAAGCCCGGCGAAGGCGGGCAGCTGCCCGGCTTCAAGGTCACCGAGATGATCGCCAAATTCCGCCACTCGACGCCGGGCGTCATGCTGATCAGCCCGCCGCCGCACCACGATATCTATTCCATCGAGGACCTGGCGCAGCTGATCTATGACCTGAAGCAGATCAATCCCGACGCCCGGGTCTGCGTCAAGCTGGTGGCCCGCTCGGGCATCGGCACCATCGCTGCCGGCGTCGCCAAGGCCAAGGCCGACGTGATCCTGATCGCCGGGCACAACGGCGGCACTGGCGCCAGTCCGCAGACCTCGATCAAGTATGCCGGCGTGCCTTGGGAAATGGGCCTGTCCGAGGTCAACCAGGTGCTGACGGTCAACCGCCTGCGCCATACCATCCGCCTGCGCACCGACGGCGGCATCAAGACCGGGCGCGACGTGGTGATCGCCGCCATGCTGGGCGCCGAGGAATACGGCGTGGGCACGGCCTCGCTGGTGGCCATGGGCTGCATCATGGTGCGCCAGTGCCACTCCAACACCTGCCCGGTGGGCGTCTGCACCCAGGACGAAATGCTGCGCGACAAGTTCGTCGGCACGCCGGAGAAGGTGGTCAACCTCTTCTCCTTCATCGCCGAGGAGGTGCGCGAGATCCTCTCCCAGCTTGGCGTGAAGAGCCTGAACGAGGTGATCGGGCGCACCGACCTGCTGCACCAGGTCAGCCGCGGCGCGTCGCATCTGGACGACCTGGACCTGAACCCGCTGCTGGCGCGCGCCGATGCCGGCGGCCTGCCCACCTACTGCGTGGTCGAGGGCCGCAACGAGGTGCCGGACACCCTGGATGCCCAGATCATCCAGGACGCCGAGCCGCTGTTCCGCGACCGCGAGAAGATGCAGCTGCAGTACACCATCCGGAACACCCACCGCGCCATCGGCACGCGGCTGTCGGCCATGATCACCCGCAAGTTCGGCATGACCGGCCTGGCGCCGGGGCACATGACCGTGCGCCTGCGCGGCTCGGCCGGCCAGTCGCTGGGCGCCTGGGCGGTCCAGGGCCTGAAGCTGGAGGTCTTCGGCGACGCCAACGACTACGTGGGCAAGGGCCTGTCCGGCGGCACCATCGTCGTGCGGCCCATGACCAAGAGTCTGCTGAACACCGAGGAGAACACCATCATCGGCAACACGGTGCTCTATGGCGCCACGGGCGGCAAGCTTCTGGCCGCCGGCCAGGCGGGCGAGCGCTTCTGCGTGCGCAACTCCGGCGCCGTGGCGGTGATCGAGGGCTGCGGCTCCAATGGCTGCGAGTACATGACCGGCGGCACCGCCGTCATCCTGGGCAGCGTCGGCTTCAACTTCGCCGCCGGCATGACCGGCGGCATGGCCTTCGTCTACGACCCCCAGGAGGTGCTGCCCCGACGCGTCAATCCCGACAGCGTGGTCTGGCAGCGGGTGGAAACCGAGCACTACGAAAATCTGCTGCACGAACTGGTGGCCGAGCATTACGCCGAGACCCAGAGCCGTTTCTCGGAGCGCCTGCTCAACGACTGGGAGCTGGAGCGCGGCCACTTCTGGCAGGTGGTGCCCAAGGAGATGCTGGGCCGCCTGGAACATCCCATCACCCAGGAGGGCGACGAAAAGACCACCGCCTGATCCAAGTGGCCCTGAGCCCAACGGCTCCGCCATTCGAACACCCAAAGCCGCGGCCAGCTCGCCCCTTGCGGGCAGCCCCGCGGCACCTCGCACGCCCGGCGCCGTCTCGGCCCGGGCGTTTTTTCTGACGCTACGGCGTACGGCTCGGCGGCACGGTCGAACAAACCCCTCCCTCAGCTGAGGCGCATTGACGCCAGTCAATGCCTCGAAGCATCCCGGCACGTACGGACCGGCCTGGAACAGGCAAATCGGAAAGCCCCAACGCCGGGTTTTCTACCCCCGAACGACAAGCTATGATCCAGGCCCATGACGACCTTCAAGGATCACTTCTCGGGCCATGCCACGGCCTATGCCAGCTACCGCCCGGGCTATCCGCCGGCGCTGGCCGCCTGGCTGGGCAAGCTTGCCCCCAATCGCGAGCTGGCGTTGGACTGCGGCTGCGGCACGGGACAGTTCGCGTGTCTTCTGGGGGATGTCTTCGATCATGTCATCGCCACCGATGCCAGCGCGGAACAGATCGCGCAGGCCGAGCCCCATCCGGCCGTCGCGTATCACGTGGCACCCGCCGAGAACTGTGGCCTGCCCGACGGCAGTGCCGACCTGGTCACCGTGGCCCAGGCGGCGCACTGGTTCGACCTGCCAACCTTCTACCAGGAAGTCCGCCGCGTCCTCAGGCCCGCCGGCGTGCTGGCCCTCATCAGCTATGGCCTGGCCCGCGTTTCACCTGAAATCGATGCCGTGGTCCGGCGCTTCTACGACGGGCCGGCCGCCGCCTACTGGCCGCCGGAGCGGAGCCATGTAGAGGACGGCTACGCCAATCTGGATTTTCCCTTCCCCGAGATTGCGGCCCCGGACTTCCGCATGGAAGCCACCTGGAGTTTCCAGGCCTATGCCGGCTATCTCGGCACCTGGTCCGCCGTGAAACGCCTTGAACAGGACCAGGGCCCCGCGCCCTTCCACAGCTTCCTCTCGGACCTGGAGCAGGCCTGGGGCAACCCCCAGGTCATCCGCCGCATCACCTGGCCCCTCAGCCTGCGCGTCGGGCAGTTGTAGGGCCCAAGGGCGCCAGCGGCCCCGCCTGGCCGTGTGGCTTCATCCCTTCGACAGGCTCTTCGAGGCCCTGCCTAACCGCAAGGCCTCTTTGGGTGGGGAATTTCATCGTAATTTCAGTTAGTTAAATTGAACCTCATGCTGAGGCGCATTGACGTCAGTCAATGCCTCGAAGCACCTTGGCACCGGGAGTGGGGCCTGGAAGAATTGCCGGCGGTACCGCCTGGCGCCCCTGCCACCCCTCGAAAACAACAAATGCCGGAAGGGGCGGACCCTCCCAGCATTCGCTTTTTCAGGCGATGAGACTGGTCTCAGTCGCGGCCCCGGCCGCGGCGCTCGCCAATACGGTCCATGACCTCGGAAATATTGATGCGGTCATCTTCCCCGGCCATGCGTTCGAAACGCTGCTGACCGGCCAGGTCATATTCCTGGGCGTTGATGACACCATCGTTGTTTCGGTCCATGTGCTCGAACGCCTGCTTGCTCATCTGCTGGCTGTTGGCACGGTTGGGGCGATCGCGATGGAATCGTTCAATGAAGGAACCCATCTCATCGCGTGTAACGCGGCCGTCGTTGTTGTCGTCGTGCCGCTTGAACATGGACTCACGGGCCATGGCGGCCTCGTCGGCATCGATATAGCCGTCGTCGTTCACATCGATGCCGTCCATCCAGGCCTGCATGCGTTCCTGGTGCGCCGCCCGACGCTCGTAGTCATCTGCTCCGTCGGAAGCAACGGCCGAGGCCGCCATCATTCCGGCCAGACCAGCGGCAAGTATTGCAGCTGTTTTCTTCATGAAATCGGTCCCTCTTTTGACTGTGGTTGACCGTTTTGCTCACGTATAACAGCTACAGACTTGGAAAGTCCTTGCCGCAGCTACAAGGTCTTTTTTTCGCTCAGGCGGACTGCACGGACTTCAGGATCCGCGTCTCGGGAAAGCACAAGGTCACGCGTGTTCCGCGGTGCGGTTCGCTTTCAATCTTCACTTCGCCATTGTGGGCGCGCATGTACTCGATGGCCGTGGACAACCCCAGGCCCAACCCGCCGCCGTCGGAGGCCATGGCCGAACGCACCCGCTCGAAGGGTTCGCGGATGCGCGCCAGATCCTCGGCCGGGATGCCGACGCCCTGGTCCTCGACGGCAATATGCAGGCAAGACCCCTGCTGCCAACTGCGCAGGTTCAGGCGGCCATTGCGATAACTGTACTTAAAGGCATTGGACAGGATATTCAGGAAAACCTGGCGCAGGCGCCTGGCATCCGCTTTCAGGCGCACGTCCTGCCACTCGTAGCCGCGCACCACTTCCAGATCCTGGCGGAACGTGTCCTGCTGCAGCAGGCTCAGGCAGTCCTCCAGCAGTTCATGAGGATCGACCTCGGAATCCTCCAGCGCCACCTCGTTGCGCTGCAGATTCACGATTTCCAGGATGTCGCCGATGATGCGCTGCAGGTGCTGGCCGCTCTGCCGGATGTCCCGGACATAGCTGCGATACTTCTCGTTGCCCAGTTTACCGAATAGTTCCTGCTCCATGACCTCGCTGAAGCCGATGATGCCGTTCAGCGGCGTACGCAGCTCGTGGCTCATGGAGGCGAGGAAATTCTCCTTGGCCCGGTTGGCCGCCTCGGCCTGGTCGCGGTCCAGCAGGCTTTGGGCATAGGCACGTGACCGCTCGCATGCCTCCAGCGCCAGGGATATGGTATCGGCCAGCGAGGCCACGAAGGCCGTTTCCTCTTCGGCCCAGTTGCGGCGTCCTCCCACATGCTCGGCCGAGACCACGCCCACAACCTCGCCCGCAACACGAATGGGCGAGTCGACCAGGGCACCAATTTCGTGGCGATGGATGTAGTCGTTCAATTGCGATAGCAGGACAGGATCCTGCTGGACATCCGGCGCGATGATGCCGCGGCGCTGGCTCACGGCTGGCAGGTACTCCTGCAGCTCCTCGAAACTGAGCGCAACATCCTCGGACGCGCCATGCCCCTCCCGCAGGTCACGCAGACAGGCAGCCTCCATCTGGTTTTCGCCGAACATCCAGACAGACGCGCGCTTGACCATCAGGATCTCGGTCAACAGTTCGCAGACCTCCTCGGCCACGGAGTCCACATCGCCGTCGGCCAGAGCCCGCGAGGACACCAGACCCACCAGGGCCTGGTTCTGCAGGAGATGCTGGCGCTGGAGGCGTTCGCGCTCCAGGATATCCATGGCCAGGATCGAGAAATCCTCCAACGCGCGCTTGTCCTGGTCTTCGAATTCCTGGCGCGGCTGCGTGTCGGCGATGCAAAGCGTGCCCAGGCGAAAGCCTTCGGAAACCTCCAGGGGCGCCCCGGCGTAGAAACGCACATGGGGCTCGCCGCACACAAGCGGATTGTCAAAGAAACGGGGATCCTGCTTCGTGTCGGGTACGGTCAGGATCCCGTCCTGCAGGATGGCATGCCCGCAAAGCCCCAGTTCGCGAGGAATCTCCTGGGCCTCCAGGCCATGGCGAGACTTGAAGAATTGGCGGTCCCGGTCGACCAGGCTCAGCATGCAGTAGTGGACCGAGAAATGGCGGGCAACCAGGCGGGTCAGGACATCCAGTTCGGCAATCGGCTCCGCATCGAGAATTCCATAACGCTCCAGGGTTTCCTGACGTTCCCTTTCCTCGACGGGTCTTTCCGGTGCCTGCATTTACCCTGCCTGTACAATTTACCGGAGACCTGCAAGACTTGCAGGTTATGTCTGCGCATTTTATGGCAGTCCTTGCACAAGAAAAACAAAATCTTGTTAAGATATCCTGAATCAGGGCAGGAATACTTGGCGCCCAGCTTTTGCCGACAGGTTGCTACCCGCGCAGGCTGCCGCCTGTTGCCTTCTCCACCTGGGCGATGATCTTCGCGCTGACGGCTTCCAGTTCCTCGTCGGTCAGGGTCTTGTCCCGGGGCTGCAGCGTGACGCAGAGCGCCAGTGACTTCTGGCCCTCGGGCACACCCTTGCCGCTGTAGACGTCGAAGACCTCGACGCCGGTCACCAGCTTCTTGTCGGCCCCCCTGGCCGCCCGGATCGCCTTTTCCGCCGGCACATCCGCGTCCATCAGGAAGGCGAAGTCCCGCTCCACGGGCTGGTAGGCCGAAAGCTCCAGGGCCGGCCGTGCCTTGCCCGCCTTGGCCTTGGGCTCGGGAATGCTCTCCACATAGACCTCGCAGGCCACCGCCGTGCCCTTCAGGTCGAAGGACTTCAGCACGCGCGGGTGCAACTCCCCGAAGCTGGCCAGCACCTTGGGCCCCAGGCGCAGCTGTCCCGAGCGGCCGGGATGGTACCAGGCCGGTGCATCGGCCGTGACCTGAAGGCTGTCCACCGGAGCCCCGGCGGCCTCCAGCGCCTTCAGCGCGTCGGCCTTGGCATCGAAGGCATCCACGGCACGGCCTTCGGCCAGCCAGTGCCGCGAGACCGCCCGTCCGCTGCGCAGGGCTGCGGCTAGGTCGGTCTGGTCCGAAGGCGCAGTGCCGGCATACTGCGGCCCGATCTCGAAGAAGGCACCGTCGTGATAGCCGCGCGCCGCATTGCGCGAAGCCGCGTCCAGCAAGGTCGGCAGGATCGAGGGGCGCATCACGTCCAGGTCGCTGGATATGGGATTGTCCACGCGCAGGGATTCGGCCTCCCAGCCAAACAGGCGGGCCTGCCGCTCGGCGATGAACGAGAAGGTGACGGCCTCGTCGAGGCCGCGCCAGGCCAGTGCCTGGCGCACGGCCGAGAAGCGCTTCTGCTTCACCGTCAGCACCTCGCGGGGCAGGCTCTCGTCCCGCTTCGGCGGGGTCAGCGGCAGCGCCTCATAGCCATGCAGGCGCAGCACCTCTTCCACCAGGCAGGCCTCGCCCTCGATATCCGGGCGCCAGCTCGGCACACTACAGGACAGGACCTCGCCCTTGAGCTGGACCTCGAAACCCAGCTTCTCCAGCAGAGCCTGCTGTTCGGCAGCCGGAATCTCCACCCCGCCCAGGCTTGCCACCCGGCTGGCGCGCAGCTCCACCACAGGACGCTCCTCGGGCAGGGTCCCGGCGGCTACCGCTTCACTTGCCTCGCCGCCGCAGAGATCCAGGATCATGGCCGTGGCCACCTCGACCCCCCAGCGGGCGCTCTCGGGATCAACGCCGCGTTCGAAGCGATAGCGCGCATCGGAATGGATGCCCAGACGCCGTCCGGCGAAGGCGATGCGAATGGGGTCGAACAGCGCGACTTCGAGGAAGACCTCCGTGGTCTCCAGGCTGCAGCCGGTCTCCTCGCCACCCATGATGCCGCCAATGGCCTGCGGGCCCTTGTCGTCGGCGATCACCAGGGTCTCGCCGTCCAGCTCGTAGCTGTTCTCGTCCAGGGCCTCCAGGCTTTCGCCGTCCCGTGCCATGCGCATGGTGGGGTTGCCCGCCAGCTTGGCCGCATCGAAGACGTGCAACGGCCGGCCCAGGTCGAAGGTGACATAGTTGGTGATGTCCACCAGCGCCGAAATGGGGCGCAGTCCGATGGCGCGCAGGCGGTCCTGCAGCCACTTGGGCGAGGGCCCGTTCGTCACGCCGCGGAAACTGCGGCCAGCCACATAGGGACAGGCGCCCTGGTCGTCGGCCGGCAGGTCACGCTTCCAGGTGCGCGGGCTTTCGAAGCTTCCCTTGAGCGGATCGGCCTTCAGCGGCTTCAAGCTGCCCAGCCCGGCGGCCGCCAGATCGCGTGCGATGCCGCGCACGCCCAGGCAGTCGCCGCGGTTGGGCGTGATGCCGATCTCTATCACCGCATCGTCCAGGCCGGCCAGTGGCGCGAAAGCCTGCCCCACCTCCAGCTTGCCGCCGAAATCCTCGGGATTGAGCTCGATGATGCCTTCGTGTTCGTCGGAGATGCCCAGTTCGCGCTCCGAAACCAGCATCCCTCGGGACTCGACGCCGCGAATCACGCCGGCTTTCAGGTTCAGGTCGGTGCCGGGAATATAGCTGCCGGGCGCGGCGAAGACGCCATACATGCCCGTGTGGGCATTGGGCGCGCCGCAGACCACCTGCGCCTCACCCTCGGCCGTGGCCACCCGGCAGACCTTCAGGCGGTCGGCATCGGGATGCGGCGCGGCCTCGATGACATGGGCCACGGCGAAGGGCGCCAACTGCTTGCCACGGTCCTCAACGCCCTCGACCTCCAGGCCCAGCATGGACAGGCGCTCGACGATCTCGTCCAGGCCGGCCGTGGTCTCCAGGTGATCCTTCAGCCAGTTGAAGGTGAATTTCATCGCTCTTGCCCCCTTACAGCCCGCGCACCATGGACGGCACATCAAGTGGCAGGAAGCCGTAGTGCCGCAGCCAGCGCAGGTCGGACTCATAGAAGGTGCGCAGGTCGGGAATGCCGTACTTCAGCATGGCGATGCGCTCGATGCCCATGCCGAAGGCAAAACCCTGGTAGCGGGTGGAATCGATGCCGCAATTCTCCAGCACCTTGGGGTGCACCATGCCGCAGCCCAGGATCTCCAGCCAGTCCTTGCCCGGCCCGATGACCAGCTGCCCGCCCTCGTGCGAGCAGCCGATGTCGACCTCGGCCGAGGGCTCCGTGAAGGGAAAATAGCTCGGCCGGAAACGCACCGGCAGGTCGTCCACGCCGAAGAAGGCGCGGCAGAACTCGATCAGCGTCCCCTTCAGGTGCCCCATGTGCGTGGTCTCATCCACCACCAGCCCCTCGACCTGGTGGAACATGGGGCTGTGCGTGGCGTCATGGTCGGCGCGGAAGGTGCGGCCCGGCGCAATGATGCGCAGGGGCGGCTTGTCGGACAGCATGTGCCGAATCTGCACCGGCGAGGTGTGGGTGCGCAGCACCGGGCGTTCCGCGTCCTCGGACTCGGCCTTCAGGTAGAAGGTGTCCATGTCCTGGCGCGCCGGATGCCACTCGGGAATGTTCAGCGCCGAGAAGTTGTGGAAGGCATCCTCGATGTGCGGTCCCTCGGCAACCGAGAAGCCCATCTCACCGAAGATGGCGATCAGTTCGTCGATGGTGCGGCTGATGGGATGGACATGCCCGCTGCGTTCGGGCCGTACGGGCAGCGAGACGTCGATGCGCTCGGCCTGCAGGCGGGCTTCCAGGGCCGTCGCCTCCAGCGCCTCGCGGCGCGTCTCGATGGCCTCGGCCAGGGCATCCTTCACCTGGTTGAGCGCCTGGCCTGCCTCTCGCCGCTCGTCGGGCGAAAGCTGGCCCAGTGTCTTCATGCGCTGGGTGATCTCGCCCTTCTTGCCGAGCGCGCGCACACGCAGGGCTTCCAGGCTGTCCAGGTCGGCCGCCTCGGCGGCCTCGTCCAGCAGTTTCTGCTTGAGCTGTTCCAGGTCTTGCATCGGCACTCTGTCGCAGTCTTCAGGTGAAATGGGGCTCTCACGCGCGGAAAGACGCCCCGCAACAGCGGTGACAGCGGAGGGCCGATACCGGGCAGCCTTGCGGGGCCGCAGCCGCCCGGTCTCAGGAAGCGTTCAGGCCTCGGCCTGGTTCAGTGCGCTCTGTGCCTGCTCGGCCAGGGACTTGAAGGCCTCCGGCTCGCGCACGGCAATGTCGGCCAGGACCTTGCGGTCCAGCTCGATACCGGCCTTCCGCATGCCATTCATGAACTGCGAATAGCTCAGGCCGTGCTCGCGGGCGCCGGCGTTGATCCGCTGGATCCACAGCGAACGGAAATTGCGCTTGCGGACACGGCGGTCGCGATAGGCGTACTGCAGGGACTTCTCGACCTGCTGGACGGCAGCGCGATAGACATTGTTCCTGCGGCCGCGATAGCCTTTGGCCTGCTTCAGGATCTTCTTGTGACGGGCGTGTGCGGTGGTTCCGCGTTTGATACGTGACATGGCTCGGCTCTCCCGTCAGTCGTTGGGCATGTAATAGCGCTTGACGATGCGGGCGTCCGTGCTGCTCAGCAGCTTCGTTCCGCGCGCATTGCGCTTCATTTTCTGCGGCCGTTTGCGCATGTTATGGCTCATGAAAGCGGAGCCGACGCGCACCTTGCCGGTGGCGGTCAGCTTGAAGCGCTTCTTGGCGCTGCTCTTTGTCTTCAGTTTCGGCATTTTGTCCTCTGGTCTGGTCGCTGTCTGGACAGCAAAATTCCGGCGGCTGGGCATGCCTGTTGGCCGCACCGCCGTGCGTCGAGAGGCGGGTTATAACGGGCTCGGGAGGGCATGACAAGGCCGGCCTGGGATTCACGGCCGTCGGACCTGTCGTCCCCTATAAATTGGGCAGGGCCAGGGTAAAGGTGGAGCCGAGGCCGCTGCGACTTTCGAATCTCAAATCCCCGCCCAGCTCACCGGCCAGCTGATGGGAAATACTCAGGCCTATGCCTGCCCCCCGTGTGCCGGCCGCCGTAGTGGCCCGGAAAAAACGGCTGAACAGCCTGTCCTGCTCGTCCTGCGGGATACCAATGCCGCGGTCGGTCACCGAGAAGAGGATTCGATGGTCCTCCGCCCGCACGCTCAGGCCCACGGTCTCGCTGTCCGGGGAATACTTGACCGCGTTGGACAGCAGATTGCCCAGGACCTGCTCGACCAGCAAGGGGTCGGTGCGGATGTAGGGCGGTACCTCATCGGCAATAGACAGCGTGATGCTGCGTTCCGGCGTCACACCCAGTTGCCGCTCCCGCACGCGTTCCAGCAACTGGGCGATATCACAATCCTGGGCCTCCACGGCAATGCCACCACCCTCGAGGCGGATGGCATCCAGCGTCGTGTCCACCAGGCGGGCCAGGCCCTGGGCTTCCGTTCGGGCGCGCCGCGCCCGTTCCTGGATATCCTCGCGCGACAGGCTGTCTCCCTGGCGCTGCAGGCGCTGCATGGAGGAGTCGATCACCGCCAGCGGCGTGCGGAACTGGTGCGACACCAGCGCCACGAAACTGCGATATATCTCGGCCACTTCCTGTTCCCTGGCCAGGGTGCGCCGCATGCGCTCCTTCTGGGCCAGGGCGCGTAGCATGGTCACGGACAGGAAAACGCCCAGCGCCAGGATCGCCAGGATCGAGACGATCACCTGCAGGATGGCTTCGCGTTGCCGATCCAGGCGCGCCCCGGTCCGGTCCCAGTGGGCGACCATGGATTCGTTCGCAGCACGGCCCAGATCCCGCTCCAGCTCTCCCAGGACGGAATGGACCTCTGTCGGCGGCTCCTCCGCCCCGCTTCCCTTTCCCAGGATGACGTCCTCCAGGTTGCGCACCGCGCGCGCATCCTCGGCCAGGGGTTCGGCAAATCCCAGGTCGGCCATGTAGCGGGCCTGGGGCCCCTGGGACAGCAGGTTCAAGCGGCTCAGCAACACGTTGTAGCGGCGCTCGACCTCGGTGTTCTCTTCCAGGCCGCTGGCGCGCCGGGCCAATGAGGCATCCAGAAGCAGGGTGGCCGTCTGCGCCTGCGAGATGGCCCAGAGCATGTTGTCGCCCTCGTTCCGGCGCATCTCGCTTTCCGTTTCCAGCAGCCGCCAGAGCGCGAAGACCAGGACAACGGCGAAGGCCAGGATGGCAATGCCCGAGACCGCATAGGCTATGGCATCATGGCGCCGCTTCATTCGATGTCGAGCTGTATCAACTGCCAGACCCAACGGTAGTCATAGCGGATGTCCTGCAGGGCTTCGTGATCGTCCCTTGGATAGACAATCCACAAGGGCCCCTTGTCCCGGGGGGAGAGGCGTTCGCCGTCCATCTGCGTTGCCACCAGAACGTCGAAATCCTGGAAGTCCTCCATGGGAATCTCGATGACATAGTCGTTGAGCGCACTGGCCGTGACCGTCTCGCCCTCGGCCTCCACCCGCGCCAGCAGATCGCGCATCAGGAAGCCGTCGAAGGTCTTCACGCCATCGGTCACCACCGTGCGGGTCTCCAGTGTCTGCCTCGGCAGGTTTTCCAGCATGGCCCGGTCGAACAGGGCCCTGTCCCCATCGTTCGTCTGTCCGATGTTGCCGGTGACGGTCAGCAGCACCTCTCCCGTGGGATCGGGCAGGTCCGAAGCCGCTGCAGACACAGCCCCCAGTGCCAGGAGGGCGGCCAGGAACAAGGTCACGGAATGGAACAAGCGCCTCAGGACAGACCTGTTCCCGTTCCCTTTCAACGCGCGCACTTTCCTCATGCAAACAGACGACATGCCTTCCTCCCGCTACCTGACGGATTATTGATATCTTCCGTTCAGAACAGCAGAATCCGGCAGGCCTGTCCACGCCTGCCGGCAGCTTGAAGATCCAGCTGTGGAATGAGGACGCGCGCCGCCGCCGGGCGGAGCGCACGGCCCCGCCCGGCGGAAAGGCCTCACGAGGCGCTCTGATTGGCTTGTGCCAGGCCCCCGTCCCCGGCATCGCCCGTCGAAGCGCCATAGGCGCGGGCCTTTTCCTTCAGCTTGCCGAACTTGCCCGAGAGCTGCTCCAGCTTGGATTCCCAGGCCGGATCCGGCGTCTGGCCCTCGATGGTGCGGAAATAGACCTGCATCATGCAGGTGATTGCGAAGGGCTCCAGGATGGCCGCCTTCACGCTCCAGGCAAACAGCAGGGCAAAGACGATGCCGCCGGCCGACCAGGCACCGGGGATCAGGTAGACGGCAAGCGCCGCCGGCGCCAGCATCAGGAGGAAGATCACGAAGGACAGGCCATAGACGATCAGCGCCAGCCAGGCCGCGTTCTTCAGCATGGGCTTGTAGTTCTGGGCATAGAGCACCAGACCGGTACGCGCCGAGCCCCAGGCATTGGTCGAGCCGGTGCGAATCGCATAGGCCAGGATCACCTCGTCGATGAAGCCCACGGCAATCTTCAGGAAGGCTTTCAGCAGGCTCACCAGCTGCTGCGCCCCGGGAATCGGCAGGATGGTCACGATCCCGCGCACCAGCCCAGTGATCGCCCTCAGCACACCCTTGACCAGCTGGTCCACGCCGAACAGCACGCTGGCCTGGGCAAAGCGGCTCGTGACTTCCTCACGAGCATAAGCAATCTGCGAACGGCCTTCCGGCATTTTCTCGCCGTCCAGCAGTTTCACCAGCACCGCAATGTGACCGGCCTTGACCATATAGAGGATGTATTCGCGCAGGAAATACATCACGGCACCAACGATGCCGAAGCCGATCAGCCCTCCCCAGAAGGTCGAACCGGCCTGGAAACCGGCGTCACCGAAGCCGCCGATGCCCCAACCGACGCCGGCACCGACCCCCGTCATCAGCACATAGGCCACGGCAACGCCGAAATAGACGGCGACGCGCAGCAACAGGAATGGCAGGGTCTGGCCCATCAGGCCCAGCGCCCGGCCAACCGAGAAATCCCACATGGTGTCCCCTCTTCCGCGTGGTTCGGAAAAAGGGAATCCTAGGGACTGTCGTGTGGCCTGTCCCCGTTCGTTTGAAGGGGGCCTTCAGGCAAAGCTTGCCTGGCAGGCACTTTGCGGACTAACTCTATCCGAAAGAGATACCCCCATCGATTGGGACGGCCATCGCGACAGGGTTCTGGAAGGACCATGAGGATGGAGACGAAACAGGCTGAGACTCTTGGCACCATTCTCTGTATCGAGGATGAACCCTACCTGCGTCAGGACATCCTCGATGAACTGATCACAGCCGGCTATCGTGCCATCGGCGCCGAAGACGGCCTGGAGGCGCTGGCCGCCCTGGAGAACCGTCGGCCGGACCTGATCCTCTGCGATATCTCCATGCCCCAGCTCGATGGCTATGAACTGCTGGCCCACCTGCGCAACAAACACCCCGACCTGGCCGATGTGCCTTTCGTGTTCCTGACCGCCCTCAATCAGCGCGAGGAGGTCATCAACGGCAAGCGTGCCGGGGCCGACGACTACCTGGTAAAGCCCATCGACTATGACCTGCTGCTGGCCAGCATCGACGCCCGCCTGCAGCAAGTCCAGCGCATCAACAACAAGCTCGGGCAGGAACTGGACTCACTTCGCGCTGCCCTGGCCAAGGCCAACGCCGGAGACCACAGCGGGCTGCACCGGATTCTCGACCTGCTGGCCTTCGGCGTGGTTCTGGTCGGCGCCGAGGGCCAGCTTTTCACCAACCGGGCGGCGCGTTCCCTGCACGAGGCGCATGACGGCCTGCGCATCGCGCCGGAGCTGAAGACCGACACCCCGCAGCTGAATCGCCAGCTGCGCCAACAGCTGGAAGCCTGCCGCTCGGCGGCCCGCGAAGGCCGGGAACAGGTCGCCAGCCTGTCGGTTCCACGTCCCTCGGGCCGGCGTGACCTGCTGCTCATTGCCTGCGCATTGCCGGCTGTCGCCGGGGAGGGACGCGACGACCCCCTGGCCGTGGTCTTCCTGTCCGATCCCGAGCGCCGGCCGGACCTGCCGGGCTCCGTGCTGTCAGAACTCTTCGAGTTGACGCCCACTGAAGGCGAGGTTGCGCGTGCCCTGGCACATGGTCGGCGAACGGACCAGATCGCCAGCGAGCTGGGCGTGTCGCAGACCACGGTGGCCTTCCACCTGCGCAACCTCTTCGAGAAGACGGGCACGAACCGGCAGGCCGATCTGATTGCCCTGGTCCTGACGGCACTTGCCACGCTTCCGCAAGGTGCACTTGATGGTGGCACGCCGGCGGCCTAAGCTTCCGGCATGACAGCCATACTGCACCGCCAACCCCGCCAGTCCTTGCCCCTCGCCGTAAGTGGCGATGGCCCCTATGTGATCGACAGCAACGGCAAGCGCTACCTGGACGCCTCGGGTGGCGCGGCCGTGTCCTGCCTGGGCCACAGCCACAAGGCCGTGGTCGAGGCCATCAAGGACCAGCTGGACAAATTGCCCTACGCACACACCGGGTTCTTCGCCAATCAGCCCTCCGAGGACCTGGCCGAGCACCTGACGGCCCGCGCGCCGGGCAACCTGAACAAGGCCTACTTCGTCTCTGGTGGTTCGGAGGCCAACGAGACAGCCATGAAGCTGGCGCGGCAGTACTTCTACGAAAAGGGCGAACCGCAGCGCCGGCATTTCATTGCCCGGCGGCAGAGCTATCACGGCAACACCCTGGGGGCGCTTTCCATTGGCGGTAACCCCGGGCGCCGCGCGGTCTACGAACCCATCCTGCTGCCCGCCAATCACGTCTCGCCCTGTTACCCCTATCGCGAACAGCCGGCCGAGGAGAGCGACGCCGCCTACGCCCAGCGCCTGGCCGACGAGCTGGACGCCAAAATTCGCGAACTGGGCCCGGAAACCGTCATTGCCTTCGTGGCCGAAACGGTGGTCGGTGCGACCCTGGGCGCCGTCGAGCCCGTGCCCGGTTACCTCAAGCGAATCCGCGAGATCTGCGACCGTCACGGCATCCTGCTGATCCTGGACGAGATCATGAGCGGCATGGGCCGCACCGGGCGCCTCTTCGCCTGCGATGAGGACGGCGTGGTTCCCGATCTGCTGACCTGTGCCAAGGGCCTGGGCGCGGGTTACCAGCCTATCGGCGCCTGCCTGCTGTCGGACGAGATTCACGACACCATCGTCGGCGGCAGCGGCGCCTTCCAGCACGGCTTCACCTACATCGGCCATGCCACAGCCTGCGCCGGCGCACTGGAAGTCCAGCGCACAATCGAACGCGAGGGCCTGCTGGAGAATGTGCAGCAACAGGGCGCAAGGCTGCGCCAGGGGCTCGAGGCGCGCTTCGGCAATCACCCCCACGTCGGCGACATACGGGGGCGCGGGCTCTTCCTCGGCATCGAGCTGGTCCAGGATCGCGCGACGAAACAGCCCTTCGATCCCTCGCACAAGCTGTTTGCCCGGATCAAGGCGCAGGCCATGGAGCACGGTCTGATGTGCTATCCCAACGGCGGCACCAAGGACGGACAGTCCGGCGACCACATCCTGCTGGCCCCACCTTTCATCATTGGCGCACAGCAAATTGAGGAGATTCTCGAGCGACTCGAAGGGGCCGTGCAAGCTGCCATTCATGAAATTGGAGGGAATCCATGACAGCCTCAATGGAGGATTGGGACCCCCTGATCCTGGCGGTGGCGCCCAACGGGGCGCGCAAGACGAAGGCCGATCACAAACGCGTCCCCATCACGCCCGAGGAGTTGGCCGCGACGGCGCGGGACTGCCACAAGGCAGGCGCCAGCCTGCTGCACCTGCACGTGCGCGACGACGCGGAACGCCACAGCCTGGATGCCGGCCGTTACCGTGAAGCCATCGCCGCCGTCCGTGAGGCGGTGGGCCAGGACCTGATCATCCAGATCACCACCGAGGCCGTCGGCCTCTATGACCGGCATCAGCAAATGAATTGCGTGCGCGCCGTGGAGCCCGAGGCCGTCAGCCTTTCGGTCCGCGAACTGGTGCCCGATGCCGAGGCGGAGGAGGAGGCCAGCCATTTCATGGCCTGGCTGGACGAGGCAGGTATCTCGCCTCAGTTCATCCTCTACGACGTGGAGGACCTGCGGCGCTTCAACGACCTGACCGAGCGCGGCATCATTCCCGCCCGCCGGCATTTCGTACTCTTCGTCCTGGGCCGCTACAGCCAGGATATGACCTCGCACCCCAGCGAACTGCTTCCTTTCCTCGAGGCCAACAGCAAGGCGCACATCTGGGCCGTCTGCGCCTTTGGGCCACGCGAGTGCGCTTGTGCCGCAGCAGCAGCCGCCCTGGGCGGACATGCACGGGTGGGCTTCGAGAACAATCTGCACCTGCCCAGTGGGGGAACGGCCCCGGACAACGCCGCCCTGGTCCGCGCCGCTGCCGCGGCAGCGAAAACCATCGGCCGCCCCCTGGCTGATGCCGCCACGGCACGAGAAATGCTGGCGTTCCCGCAGGACAGTTGAGACCGGGCTGGCGCACCGCTTCAGGCCGGCTGTTTACAACCTCTCCTTTAGATTGCAGATTCCGCCTGTCCGGCCACCCTTGACCGGCGGCGCAGGCACGCCGCATTTGGGGGTGGCGCCGGAGCCAAAAAGGTGTTTAATTTTACCTTGAAAGGCGGCGCAGAAGATGCCGCCAAACAACAACAGTGAACAGGTGAGCCTTGGGAAACGCCGGCAGAGGCCATGACCATAGGTGGAATACCGTTTTCCGGACGACTTCGGGATCGCCACGCTTTCGTGGCCGGTTTGCGGGGCTGCTCGCATCCGTCCCGGACAATCGCCAATGGCCTGCTGCCGGCCGTCGCCGGCCTGACAATGGCCGGGTGCATCACGGGCTCTCCGATCTCAGGATTCAGCAGTAAAGAAGGATACGGACAATGAAGAAAATCGCACTCACAGCCGCCGTTGCCGCACTCGCGGCCGGGGCTTACGGAAGCCTGGCGACACCTGAAGCTCATGCTCAGGATCAGCGCTTCGTCACCATCGGCACCGGCGGTGTCACCGGCGTCTACTATCCCGCAGGCGGTGCGATCTGCCGTCTGGTCAACCAGGGCCGCGCGGACCACGGCATCCGCTGCTCAGCGGAAAGCACCGGCGGCTCGGTGTTCAATGTGAACGCCATCCGCGAAGGCGAACTGGACTTCGGCGTGGCCCAGTCCGACGTGCAGTACTTCGCCTACAATGGCGAGGGCGCCATGGAGGATGCCGGCCCGAACGAGAACCTGCGCTCCGTCTTTTCGCTGCATCCCGAGCCCTTCACCGTTGTGGCCCGTCCCGACGCCGGCATCGAGAGCTTCGAGGACCTGAAGGGCAAGCGCGTCAACATCGGCAATCCCGGTTCCGGCCAGCGCAACATCATGGACCTTCTGATGGAGGAATACGGCTGGACCCAGGACGACTTCGAGCAGACCTCGGAGCTGCCGTCCCGCGAACAGGCGCAGGCGCTCTGTGACAACAACTATGACGCCTTCGTCTTCTCTGTCGGCCACCCCAGCGGCTCCATCGAGGAACCGATCGCCACTTGCGACGCCGTCCTGGTGCCGGTGGAAGGCGAGGTCATCGACCAGGTGGTCGAGGAATATCCCTACTACTTCAGCGCCACCATCCCGGCCGGCATGTACAATAACGAAGAGGACGTGAACACCTTCGGCGTCGGCGCGACCCTCGTGACTTCCAGCGACGTGCCCGAGGATGCCGTCTATCAGGTGACCAAGGCAGTCTTCGACAACCTGGACACCTTCAAGGGTCTCCACCCGGCCTTCGAGGTCCTGGAGGCAAACGCCATGGCCAACGACGGCAGTTCCGCACCGATGCATGACGGTGCCAAGAAGTACTTCGAGGAAGAAGGCCTCCTCGAAGAGTAAGCTTTGACCTGAAACCGGGGGCGCCTCTCGCGTCCCCGGTTTTTCTTCCGTTTTTCATTCATCTGCTTGCCCCTGGGCACACGACTTGGCGGGACAAGGGGTGAAGGCATTCGGGGCTTGGCATGACGAACAGCGAAACGGGCAACACCCAAAGTTCCCAGGGCACGGCAACTTCCCAGGACACGGCACAGGATCTGGTCGCCAAGATTGAAACCGGCGCCCGTGTGCCCGAAGGCTTTCCGAAACGCTTGATCCTCACGGTGGCCTTTCTCTGGTCGGCCTTCCAGGTCTGGATCGCCTCTCCCCTGCCCTTCATTCTCGGGTTCGGCATCTTCAACTCCACACAGGCCCGCTCCATACACCTGGCCTTCGCCATTTTCCTGGCCTTCCTGTCCTTCCCGGGCATGATCAGCAGCGCCCGGGGCTATCCTATCTTCAGCAGCCTTTTCGGCATCGGCGGCCTTGTCACGCTCGTCTACGCAGTCATGGCGTTTCTTGGCGATGACGGTGGGCGCGCCCTCATATTCGCGGCGACCGGCCTGACGGCCCTGCTTGTCTGCCTGGCCTCCTTTCGCCCGGCGCCGCTCAGCCGCATCCCTCTGCTCGACTGGCTGTTGGCCCTGCTGGCGGTGGCGAGTGTCCTCTATCTCTTCGTCTTCTACGAACAGCTGACCCAGCGCCCGGGTGCACCGATCCTGTCAGACCTGGTGGTGTCCGGTATCGGCATGATCCTGCTGCTCGAAGCCTCGCGCCGCTCCCTGGGGCCGGCGCTGACGAGCATTGCGGCGGTCTTCCTGGTCTATGCTTTTGCCGGCCCCTACATGCCGAACATGATCGCCCACGGCGGCGCCTCCTTCAGCCGCATGGCCTCCCAGCAGTGGCTGACGCAGGAAGGCGTGTTCGGCATTGCCCTGGGGGTTTCCACCAGTTTCGTGTTCCTCTTCGTGCTCTTCGGATCGATGCTCGACAAGGCCGGGGCCGGCAACTACTTCATCCAGGTTGCCTTCGCCTTCCTGGGCCACATGCGTGGCGGACCCGCCAAGGCGGCGGTGGTCTCCTCCGGCATGACCGGAATCATTTCCGGCTCCTCCATCGCCAACACGGTGACCACGGGCACCTTCACGATTCCGCTGATGAAGCGGGTCGGCTACAAGGCCGAGCAGGCTGGCGCCATCGAGGTCTCCAGCTCCGTGAACGGCCAGATCATGCCGCCGGTCATGGGGGCGGCCGCGTTTCTGATGATCGAGTACGTGGGCATTCCTTATATCCAGATCATCAAGCACGCCTTCCTGCCGGCCGTCATTACCTACGTGGCGCTGCTCTACATCGTCCATCTCGAGGCCCTGAAGATGGGCCTTCAAGGCCTGCCGAAACGCAATCCAACCACACTGATGGGCACGCTGGTCAGGGTGGGCATCACGGTCACCAGCCTGATTATCCTCTCCGGACTGGTCTACTATGGCATCGGCTGGATCAAGGTGGTGGCGGGCGAGGCCTCGCTGATCGTCATCCTGCTGCTGGTGCTTGCTGCCTACCTGGCGCTGCTCTGGCAGGCGTCGCGGGTGCCGGAACTGCACCTTGACGACCCCAATGCGCCGATCCTTCAGCTTCCCGAGGCCGGTCCCACGGTCAAGTCCGGCCTCTATTTCCTGCTGCCGGTGGTGATCCTGATCTGGTGCCTGATGATCGAGCGGCTCTCGCCGGGGCTCTCTGCCTTCTATGCCGTGGCCTTCATGATCTTCATCCTTTTGACGCAGCGCCCCATCCTGGCTGTCTTCCGCCAGGCCGGCCATGTCGGACGGGCCGCCTGGGCGGGTGTTGAGGACCTTGCCTCCGGCTTCGTGGCCGGAGCCCGCAACATGGTCGGCATTGCCGTCGCCACGGCCACCGCCGGCATCATCGTCGGTGTGGTCGCCCAGACGGGTCTCAGCCAGGTGCTGGCCGGCGTCGTCGAGACGGTTTCCGGCGGCAACCTGATGATCATGCTGATCCTCACGGCCGTGCTCTGCCTGATCCTCGGCATGGGCCTGCCGACCACGGCCAACTACATTGTGGTCGCCACCATCATGGCGCCGGTGATCGTCGAGTTGGGTCCACAGAACGGTCTGGTGGTGCCCTTGATCGCCGTCCACCTCTTCGTCTTCTACTTCGGCATCATGGCCGACGTCACGCCGCCGGTGGGGCTTGCCTCCTTCGCGGCCGCCGCTATATCGCGGGGCGACCCCATCAAGACGGGTTTCCAGGCCTTCTACTACAGCCTGCGTACGGTCATCCTGCCCTTCATCTTCATCTTCAACACTCAGTTGCTGCTGATCGGAGTGGACAGCATCCCGCATGTCATCCTGGTCGCCGTGACCGCCCAGTTGGCCATGCTGATCTTCGCCGCGGCGACTCAGGGCTTCTTCGTCACCAAGAGCCGTATCTGGGAAAGCGCCGCCCTGCTGCTGGCCGCATTGATGATCTTCCGTCCCGGGCTGTTCCTGGACCAGTTCACGGAAGCCTATCTGCCGCAACCGCCGGCGCAGCTCATGGAGATCGTCGAAGACTCCCCTTCCAACAGATACCTGCGCATGGAGGTCGAGGGCCTCAACGACATGGGCGACGAGGTCACCAAAACCGTCATGCTGAACCTGGGCGCGCCCATGGAAACGCCCGAAGAGCGGCTGTCAACCAACACCGGCCTGCATGTCTCGACGGCCGGGGATCAGGTCCGCATCGACCGCGTAACCCAGGGCAGCGAGGCCAGCGACTTCAACATCGGCTTCGGCTACACCGTCACTTCTGTCCAATTGCCCAATCCGGATCGACCGCCCGGGGAGATCATGCTGATTCCCGCGCTCCTTCTAGCAGGCGGCGTCTGGTTCCTGCAGCGCCGGCGGCGTCCGCGGGAAAGCGGACAGACCGCCCGGGCCCAGGCCTGAGGTCCTGGCCATGAGCACGCCGGCAACCCTCACGAACGGAAGAAACCGTCATGTATCGTGACATACTCCTGGCCGTGGATCTGGACGATCCCGACACCCACAAGAAGGCCCTGGAAACGACTGTCGAGTACGCCCAGGCCTTTGGCTCGACACTGCACGTCATCAGCGTGCTTCCCGACTTTGGTCTCAGCATGGTGGGCAGTTTCTTTCCCAGGGACTACGAGAAACAGGCGCTCGAGAAGGGCAACCAGGCTCTGCATGCCTTCGTGAAGGAACACGTCCCCGAAGGCATCAGCGTCCAGCACATCCTGGCCCACGGCACGATCTACAAGGAGATCCTGCACTACGCAAAACAGACCAACTGTGACCTTATCGTCATGGCCTCCACGCGCCCGGGCCTCGAGGACTACCTGCTGGGCCCCAACGCGGCGCGCGTCGTCCGCCACGCCGACTGCTCGGTCCTGGTGGTGCGGGACTGACTCTGACAGATAGTTATGGAATATCCGGCTTTGGCCCGCGCTCCAGATAGCTGCGCAGGGCGATAAAGCTGCGAGTCCCACGTACACCCTCGATACTGTAGAGGCGTTCGAGAAGCGCTTCCAATGCCTGTGTATCTCGGGTGCGAACCTTGAGGATCAGACAGGTATCCCCGGCTACAGTGTGGATTTCCTCAACGTCTGCCAGGTCCCGCAAGGCCAGCACGGGTCCCGACAGGCCCCAGCCATCCGTATCCACGTGAATGAAACTCAAAAGCGGGCATCCAATCTTGGCACCATCGAGTGTCGCAACTGTTCCTGTAATCACACCTTCGCGTTTCAGACGTTTGACCCGCTCGTGCACCGCAGGAGGAGACAGATGCACGAGGCGACCAAGTTCCGCGTAAGACCGCGTGGCATCCTCGGCCAACAGCCTTAACAACCTTCGGTCCGTTACGTCAGGAACCTCTACCGGTGCGGTGCGTTTACGAACCTCATTCGTTTCTGAATCGGGCATACCATAAATCACTTTATGCCAAATTTTATAAAGGTATATGCAAGTGTATGCCATATTTTATAAACTACTGGAGCAAGCGATGTCCAGCTTCACCACCACTTCCTCAAGGGCTGTTACACCTTTGCTTATTCTTGGAATAGTTGTGGTAGGCTCCAATTCTTTCGTGCTCAGTCCGATCCTGACCGATGTTGCACAGGATTTCGGCACCACAGCCGTCGTCGTCGCACGCGTCATCTCTGCCTATGGTATCTCTACCGCAATTTCTGCTCTTTTCCTCGCCGGGGCGATCGACCGCTATGGCGCACGTCGGATGCTTTGCATGACAGCAACCGTCTTGACCACTGCACTGCTCGTCAGTGCCGCCAGTCAGAGTTGGCAGGTCCTGGCAACGGCACAGGCCTTCGCAGGCGTTTCAGCGGGCATTATGCTGCCTGCAATCTATGCCACTGCCACAAGTTCGGCCTCCGGGCGGCAGGGAGCCCGTGCACTGGGACGGGTATTGAACGGCTGGGCCATTTCGCTGGTAGCTGGCGTTCCCGTCTCTGCATTCATCACCGAATACGGCGGATGGCGTTGGGCCTACGTTACTCTGGCGGTCGTCGCCTTCACGGCTTTACTCGGCTTTCTCGGATGCCGCCTGCCGGCCAATTCCTCGAACGCCCAGCAGATCTCGCCTCTGGCGGCGCTCAGGACGCCGGGTATTCCGGCCCTGCTGCTCATCTGCTTCGGCTACATGTCAGCATTCTATGGTGTCTATGCCTTCCTTGGAGATCACCTGCGTCTCGTTCTGGGACTGGACGCGGCACTGGCCGGAACCGTCGTGTTGGCTTATGGAGCAGGCTTCGGCTTCGCAAGCCTTGGTACTTTTCTTCTCGATCGGATCGGGCCGGCCCGGTTGTTCCCCTTCTCGCTTGCTGCAATCGCCATGATCTATCTGCTCCTGATACCAGCTTCTCAATCCTATGCGGGTGCCCTTTGCGCTGCCCTCGTTTGGGGAATAGTCAACCACTACGGTCTCAACATCCTAGTACTGCTCCTTTCTGAGCGACATCCCGACGCGCGGGGAACAATCCTGGGCTTACACAGTGCCGTTACTTATACAGCCGTTTTTGCAGGGCCTCTGTTCATGGGCCATCTGTACGCTGTCTATGGCTTTTCCGGGATATCCCTTGCAGCAAGCGGACTGGCCCTTGGAGCAATGTTTGTTTCCTGTCTCGCCGTACAGTCCCGGCCACGCTCTGCCGAACCGAACGCCAGAGAGCATCGATGAGAGCGTATTGTGTCTCGATGCATCAAGGGGAGCAGTTGCCTGTGCATTAGGTCCTCGCCATGGGCCCTTGAGCACGTTATTTCTTCACATATGAAGCCGACACGCCCCCAGGAGAACGCACCAGTTACGAAGGATACAGAGCTCCACGCCCTGTCGCTCCAGGAGCTTTCCGACCTGGCCGAAGCTGGCGAGGAAATCCGGACGGTGGAGGCGGTGCTCGAACGCACTGGCGACAATGTGGTCTCAGAGATCCTGCGCAACCAGGGGCCCTTCTATGAATGGGAAACCTACCCTGCCGGCGGTGTCGAGGACAGGGAAACCCATGCCCAGTACTACTATCATGCCCATGCGCCGGATCGCCGGCCGGCCACAGAGCATGGGCATTTCCACACCTTTCTGGGCCCACAGGGCATGCCGCGCGGCATCCGGCCAGCTCCGGCGGCACCCGGACACCTCTTGGAGGCGGGCCAGGACGGCCCCTGTCACCTGATCGCAGTCTCGATGGATGGGCACGGCCGCGCGCGGGCACTCTTTACCGTGAACCGCTGGGTGACCGGGGAAACCCTCTATCGCGCCCACGAGGTGAACCGCATGCTGGACCGTTTTGCCATAGGCCATGCCCAGCCGTCCTGGCCCACCAACCGCTGGATCACGGCCATGCTGCGCTTTTTCCGCCCGCAGATCTGCGCGTTGGTCCGCGAACGCGACCGCCAGCTCGCACGCTGGCAAAGCAGCCACCCCTCGGAGAACGTCCTGGAAGACCGCCGCCTGGAAATCACCTCCTGGCTTGATATCGATGTCGAGCAGCAGATGGCGGCCATCGACCTGTTCCAGGACGAGAAATCTCTTTCATCCTGAGATTACGCCCACAGAATTGACTCGAAGCCGCTTGGGATTGGCACAGCCCTCGGTTCGAGCCCGCTCAATCCTGCATCCGAGAGCTTCGCTTCAATAGAGTGTAAAGGCGGGCAGCCTCTATCCCCGATCCGCAGCGCTCTCATGCAGTGCCATATCTGCAGTGGAGGGAGGAGCAGCCAGTTTTTCCCGCAGCATCTTCTGCCGAATCTTGCCTGGCGGATATCCCATGATCCGCTTGAAGGCACGGGCGAATGCAGCCTGGGAACCGTAACCAAGGCGTTTCGCAACCGCGTCAATCGCCATATCATCTCGCCTGATCCATTGGGCCGCCAAACGCATGCGCAAGGCCGCCAGGTACCGCAGCGGCGTGGTTCCCGTGGCGGCCGTGAAGCGTTCGGCGAAGACGGAGCGGGAACTCCCCATCTCCGAAGCCAGTTCCCCTACGGTCCAGTTTCGACCAGGATCACGATGAAGAGCGGCGATCACGCGGCCCAGTCGCGGATTGCGCAACGCCTCGATCCAGCCCGTCGCATCACCACACCCGCATTCCACCCAGCCGCGCACGATACTCGCCGCAACCACATCGGCAAGCCGCGCCAGGATGCCGGCATAGCCCGCACGCTCCGCCGTCATCTCGCGTTCCATCGCTTCCAAGAGAGGAAGGATTTCCGGCTGCCGGTCCAGCAATTCGCTCACCGACATGACCAGCGGCATCAGACCGATGAGGGGATGAAGGGTATCGAGATCGAACTCCATGCGTCCTGTAAAGATCAGGACCTGTTTACTGAGACATGTCTCCTCGGAGGACTTTCCAAGCGCACAAACGTCACCGCAAAGCGGCGTCGTCTCGAAGCTGTCCACGGGCAAAGCCGGAACTCCCGGCTCCGAAACAAGCGAATGAGCCTCGCCACGGGGCAACAGGACCGCGTCGCCGCAAGCCAGGGTATGCGTTTTCCCCTCGCGGATCTGCAGATGGACAGTGCCCGCCGCGATAAAGTGGAAGCGCGCTTCGGCAGAGGCGGGAAACCGGATACCGAAAGGTGGATCGAAACACAATTTTCCATAACTCGCGCCACGCAGACGCATCCCCATCAGAAGTTCGCTGACAGGATCATGTTCGGCAACGCGTCCACGATTTTCGGAGTTTCGGTCAAACATTCCAGACAATGTGACATGGATCGTCCGAGCTCGCCACCCATTTGAGGAAATCAACTCACCAATGAGGGGATTTCTTCAAATGGACGATGAATTGAGTGTAGAATCAAGGAGCGTAAGCCAGGCAAGGCCGGCCTGGGGCGCCGTGGTGTCCATGGGCCTTGGCGTGTTCGGCCTGGTCGGAGCGGAGTTCCTGCCCGCCAGCTTGCTGACACCCATGGCAATGGAGCTCGGCGTAACGGAGGGGATGGCGGGACAGGCGGTCACGGCCACGGCCGCGATCGCACTCGTCACCAGTCTGTTCGTGAGCAGCGTGACGCGGCGCATCGACCGGCGTCTTGTCCTTCTCGGTTTCACGGTGCTTCTCATCCTGTCAAACCTGCTGGTGGCCGCGGCACCCAACCTGCCACTGCTGCTCACAGGACGGATCCTGCTGGGTATGGCGCTAGGTGGCTTCTGGACCATGTCTGCAGCCACGATCATGAGACTGGTCCCGGACCGGCACGTGCCAAAGGCCTTGTCCATCATGATGTCCGGCGTTTCGGCGGCCACCATCTTTGCCGCCCCGATGGGCAGTTATCTCGGCGATCTCGTGGGCTGGCGAAACGTTTTCCTGACGGCGGCCGGCCTGGCGTTTCTGGTTTTCCTCGTACAGTTCGCAACCCTGCCTGCCTTGCCGCCCCGAGGACAGTCTCGGTTGTCCACGATGTTCGAGGTCCTGGCCCGGCGCACCGTCGGCCTGGCGATGATCGCCATCCTCCTGGTCTTTACCGGCCATTTCGCCTTCTTCACCTACATACGGCCTTTCCTGGAAACGGTCACCCTGGTTGGACCAACCGCGATATCGGGCATCCTGTTGGCCTTCGGGATCGCCACCTTTATCGGCAACTACCTGGGGGCCTTCCTGCTGGAACGCTCCATGCGGCTGACGCTCACCCTGATGCCGCTGGTCATGGGGACTCTGGGATTCGCGCTTTCGCTGTTCGGTGGCAACCTTGTTGCGGATACCGGCATGGTCGCTCTCTGGGGCCTGGCCTTCGGAACCGTCCCCGTCGCCTGGTCGACATGGATAACGCGGGCCATCCCTGATGAGACCGAAAGCGGAACAGGTCTCTTCGTGGCCGCCATAAACTTCGCCATCGCCACTGGCGCGGCCGCCGGTGGACTGATCGTCGACAGCAGTGGCGTGGTCAACGTTTTCCTCGCAAGCGGAGCTGTCCTGCTTCTGGCAACAGTCATGATCCTGACCCGGGTCGAAGTCCCGGTGGTCACGGCAGAGGCCTGACACATAGACCCAGGCCACTTCCCAGCTGTCGGACCCGCACCGTTTCACCGGTGCGGGTCCGGCCCCGACTGCCCCAAGAAGACTCGATAAACTCTGCAGGTTGTCCATTGCATCGCGCGCGGCGAAGGGCTATAACCCGCCCGCATCCGGGGAGTAGCTCAGCCTGGTAGAGCACCACGTTCGGGACGTGGGGGCCGGAGGTTCAAATCCTCTCTCCCCGACCAGAAAATCCAGGACGAAAAGCCTGTCATTCCAGACAGGCTTTTTTGTGCTCAGGTCTCCTGGCTCAGTACAGCCGTTCCACGCAGAAATCGACGCTTTCCAGAAGCGCGCTCCTGATCTCGCTTTCTGGGAAGATCTCCATTGCGGCACGCGCCTCCTCGGCATAGGCAAAGGCCCGCGTCTTGGCGTCCTCCAGGGCGTTGTGGCGCACCAGAAGCTCGAGCGCCTCCTCCAGGTCGCCCTCACGCAGGTCCTGCTCCTCCAGGCAACGGCGCCAGAAGGTGCGTTCGCTCTCGTCGCCGCGCTGGAAGGCCAGGATGACGGGCAGTGTGATCTTGCCCTCTCGGAAATCGTCGCCCACGGCCTTGCCCAGCTTGGGGTCCACCTCGGCCGTATAGTCCAGGATATCGTCCACCAACTGGAAGGCCATGCCCAGTGCGCCACCGAAACGGCGCAGCGCGTCTTCTTCCCCCTCGGGCCGCTCGGCCACCTGGGCGCCCACCTGGCAGGAGGCCGCGAAGAGCGAGGCCGTCTTGGCGCGCACCACGTCGAGATAGGCGTCTTCGTTCGTCTCGGTGTCGTTGGCCGTCATCAACTGGTGCACCTCGCCCTCGGCCAGCGTGGCCGCCGTGTCCGACAGCAGCTTGAGGACCTTCAGCGAACCGTCCGCCACCATCAGCTGGAAGGAGCGGCTGAAGAGGAAGTCGCCCACAAGGACCGAGGCCTGGTTGCCCCAGACCGCCTTGGCGGAAGCCTGGCCTCGGCGCAGGTCGCTTTCGTCCACCACGTCGTCATGCAGCAGGGTGGCGGTGTGAATGAACTCGACACAGGCCGCCAGGGCCATCTGGCGCTCGCCCTCGGCGCCGCAGAGCCTGGCCGAAGCCAGCACCAGCAAGGGGCGCAGACGCTTGCCGCCGGCGGCGATGATGTGTCCGGCCAACTGCGGGATCAGGCTGACCGGGGACTGCATGTTCTCCAGGATGATCTCGTTGACGCGCGTCATGTCGTCGCCCACCAGGTCCAGCAGGGAGTCCAGTCCTGCCTGCTTCTTGTCCTGTTGGATCTGATTCGGATCGGCCCTGCCGGCCATTCGCCATCTCCCATGCTTGCGCTGGCCCGTGGTTGCGCTGGCCCGCAGGATCGCGCAGTGTATCTTTGGTCCGGACCACGGGGCTCTCGGCCCCGCACAATAGGCCGTGACGAGTCTCGGTCAAGCGGAACCGAAGGCCGAAGGTTGATACAAAGCCACACGCCGGGCGTGGCCGAATTTGAGAGGTGATCTGTGCGCGAACTGTTACGTACCAACGACCTGGTCCGCCTGTCCTGGGTCCAGGCCTACCTTGCCGATGCCGGCATCGAGGCGGTCACCTTCGACAACCATGCCTCGGTTCTGGAAGGTTCGGTCGTGGCCATCACCCGGCGCCTGATGGTCATAGACGAGGACTACGAGCAGGCCTGCACGCTTCTGGCGGAGGCGGACGCGGCTCCAAATTATGAAGACCCCGCCGGACAGGAAGACAACTCCTCCCGGGAGTGAACCGTTCGGAACGAGCGCCATGACACTCATCCAGTCCATTCCATCCGACAGCACGCAATCACAGGCCGGCGAGACGACGGAAAACCGCCTGCTGGACGGACGGATATGCCTGCGCCAGCCCGTGGCCAGTTATCGCGTGGCCATCGACCCCGTCTTCCTGGCCGCAGCCACGCCGGCACAGGAAAAGCAATCGATCCTGGACCTGGGCTGCGGGGCCGGGGCAGCAGCCCTCTGCCTGCTGGCCCGTGTCCCCGACTGTCATGTGACCGGCTGGGAGTTTCAGCCCGAACTGGCCGCACTGGCCAGGGAAAACGCAGCCCTGAACGACACCCAGGACCGTTTCACGATTGCCTGGCGGAACGGACTGACACGGGAAGCGGGCGACCATGACGGCTTCGACCTGGTGATGACCAATCCGCCCTACCTGGCCAATGGCCAGGCAACGCCCTCACCGGACTCCGGCAAGCGCCGGGCCAACCAGGAAAGTGAAGGCGACCTCCAGGACTGGATCACGGCCGCCCTTCACTGCCTGCGTCCCGGCGGGTATCTCAGCATGATCCATCGCGCCGACCGGCTGCACGAACTGCTGGCAGCCCTGCAGCACAGGGCCGGGGACATCGTCGTCTTCCCGCTCTGGCCGCGCCGGGACCAGGCCGCACGACGCGTCCTTCTGCGCGCGCGCAAGGGCAGCCGCGCGCCCACACGGCTGTTGCCCGGCCTCAATCTCCATGGCGCGGGACAGCACTTCACGCCTGAAGCCGAAGCTATCCTGCGCCAGGCCCGGCCGCTTTCCCTGGACTGAACGGCCTATCCGGAAAACACCGGGCAAACGAATGAAGGGAACCTGCATGTCCAACAGCCCTGACAGCCTGCGCACGGCCCTCTGGGTCGTGAACCTGGCGCAACCGCTTGCCTCTCTGGACGCTTGGCAGGTGCAACTCACAAATAAGATCAGGCAAGCCAAGGCGGAAGGGAGCGCTTTGCTGGTCCTGCCCGAGTATGCCTGCGAGCAATGGCTGTCCTTTGCCCCCGCCGACCTGCCGGCCACCGGCGAGATCCCCTGGATGGCGGAACAGGCCGAAACCGCCGTAGAGATGGCCGGCGCACTGGCGCAGGAGCATGACATCGCGCTGCTGGCCGGCAGCATGCCCGTAAAGGATCAACAGGCCGCTCACGGGACGGTTCCCTTCGTCAATCGTGCCTGGCTCTGCCTGCCCGACGGGCGCCGGATCGGCCAGGACAAGCTCTGCCTGACACCGGCGGAGCAGGACCCCGACGACTGGTTGCTCTCCCCCGGCCGGCAACTGAAGCTCATTCACTGGCGCGGCTTGCGTATCGTCATCCTGATCTGCCTGGATTGCGAACTGCCCGACCTGGCCGGCCAGGTCTCGGCCCTGCAGCCCGACCTGATCCTGGTGCCCTCGCAGACCAGCCGTCCCTCCGGCTATCACCGCGTCTTCCACTGCGCCCGGGCCCGGGCCATTGAATCCATGACGGCCGTGGCCGCCGTGGGCGTGATCGGGGCCGCAGCGACCGGCCGGCCACGCGATGGCTATCATGCAGGTGCGGCGCTCTTCCTGCCCTGCGAGCCGGAGCTGGGCGACGATGGCGACGGCGGGTCCCTGCCGGGCCTGGACAGTTGCGACGATGAAGGCCCTGTTCTGAGCGTCGATATTCCGATAGAACGCCTGCGCGCGTTGCGCCGGAAGGGCGCTGAGGTCTGGCCCGGCCCCTGGTCGGCCCGTCACATCGAGCTATCCGAGGAGACAGAGCCATCCTGACGATCTACAGCGACACCCACCGCCTTCAGCACGGACAGTCCGAGCTGGTCGACGGGCAGTTGAAGCCCTGTTACGAGATGCCGAAGCGTGCCGATTTGGTCCTGGATCAGGTGAAACAGCGCGCCCTTGGCCCCGTGGAAGCGCCGGAGGACTGGCCGCTGGAGGCGCTGACCCGTGTCCATGATCGCGACTATGTGGACTTCCTGCAGGGCGCCTGGGCCGAATGGTCGGCCGACGGGCGCACGCACGATGCCCTGCCGCTAGCCTGGTCGGTGCGAGGCCTGCGCGATCTGGTGCCGCAGTCCATCATGGGACGTCTCAGCTACTACTCCTTCGACGCCGGCACCCCGATCACGGCCGGCACCTGGCAGGCCGTGAAAGGCTCGGCCGATGTCGCGCTCAGTGGCCAGGAACGGCTGGTTCGCGAAGGCCACCGGGCCGTCTTCTCGCTCTGCCGGCCGCCGGGTCACCATGCGGCGGCCAACTACTATGGCGGCTACTGCTTCCTCAACAACGCCGCCATCGCGGCCCAGGCACTGCGCGACGGCGGGGCCGAGCGGGTGGCCGTCTTCGACGTGGATTACCATCATGGCAACGGGACGCAGTCGATCTTCTATGATCGCAACGACGTCTTCTTCGCCTCGGTCCATGGGGATCCGCACGAGAACTTCCCCTTCTTCCTGGGACATGCCGACGAGACCGGCAGCGGCGCTGGCGAAGGCTTCAATGCCAACTGGCCCCTGCCCTGGGGCAGCGGTTTCGAGGTCTGGCAGGAGGCCTTCAACCAGGCTCTGGGCCGGTTGCGGGACTATGCGCCCGACGTCCTGGTCATCTCGCTGGGGGTGGACACTTTCAAGGACGACCCCATATCCGGCTTCAAGCTTGAAAGCGATGACTACTTCAAGATCGGCCGTGCCCTGGCTGGCCTGAACCGCCCAACCCTCTTCATCATGGAAGGGGGCTATGCCGTCGAGGAAATCGGCATCAACACCGTGAATCTGCTGACCGGCTTCGAGGAGGCCGCCTGAATGAACTTCCTGCCGAAAGACCTGCGCAAGTACATCCCCATCAAGGCTGTACAGAATCCCCCGCCGCTGGTCGGGGTGATACGCCTGCGCGGCGTGATCGGCGCCGTGGGCCCCATGCGCAGCGGCATGACCCTGGAAAGCCTGGCTCCGACACTGGAGAAGACCTTTTCTCTCAAGAGGCTCCAGGCCGTGGCGCTGATCATCAACTCCCCCGGCGGCTCACCCGTTCAGTCGGCCCTGATCGCCCAGCGCATCCGCGACCTGTCGCAGGAAAAGAAGGTGCCCGTCCTGGCCTTCGTGGAGGACGCAGCCGCCTCGGGTGGATACTGGCTGGCCTGTGCGGCCGATCAGATCTATGTCAACGAAAGTTCCATCGTCGGCTCCATCGGCGTGGCCTCCCAGGGCTTCGGCTTTACGGAGCTGATCCAGAAGATCGGTGTGGAGCGGCGCGTCCAGACGGCCGGCAGCAACAAGAACATGCTGGACCCCTTCGAGCCCCGGAAAAGCGAGGACATGGAGCACCTGAAGGGCATCCTCAACGAGCTGCATGAAAGCTTCAAGAGCGAGGTCCGCCGCCAGCGCGTCGGCCGTCTCAAGGCATCCGAGGACGAGCTCTTCACCGGCGCCTTCTGGACCGGGCGCCGTGCCGTGGAACTGGGCCTGGTGGACGGCATCGCCGAAGCACGCAGCGAACTGCGCAAGCGCTTCGGGGACAAGGTGCGCCTGCGCGGCTTCCAGCAGCAGGACTCCTGGCTGCGCCGCCGCCTCAAGGCACAGGCCGGTGGCCTTCCGGGTACGGCCGATCTCGCCCATGGCCTGCTGGACGCCGCCGAGACACGCGCGCTCTGGGCCCGCTACGGACTCTAGATTCAGGGCCCCGGTTCCCGCAAATCGAGATATGGTTTGGCACGGCACGCACAGCACGTGGATTGTAGTGGCTGACAGGACACAGTCTTCGGAAACTGGCGCCTTAACCTTTCCTTTACCCTTGTTTTGTCCTTGTGGCGGGCTGTAGCTCTGCGCCGGATCAAAAAAGAGGAAGACGCAACTTCATGGCACGTATTCTGCTTCTGGATGACGAGGAAGCGCTCCTGCGCCTGATGGCCGAGGTACTGGAAAAGGATGGGCACAGCGTAACCACCTCCGCAGACGGACGCCGCAGCGAAGATACCGAGCTCCTGCAAAATCTCGACCTGGTCGTAACGGATCTCATGATGCCCAACGCCGACGGGATCGAGGTTGTCCGCAACGTACGTGCCGCAAACCCGAGCCTTAAGATTCTCGCCATTTCGGGCGGCGGCCGGGCGATCAGCCAGAACTTCCTGCCCGCAGCCCAGGCGATGGGCGCCGATGATATCCTGGAAAAGCCCTTCCGGCCCTCGGCCTTTCTGGAGAAGGTCCAGGCGATGCTGTCGGAATGACAGCCAGGCTTCAGATCCGGAAACTGTAGGAGAATCGCGAGCCGCCGGAGGTGGCCAGGCGCCTCATCACGCTCTCGCTCTGAAGATAGACCACCTTGTCGATCGCCTGGGTTCCCTGCAGGGAGTCATAGAAGCGCCGGGCCTTGTGGTTGTGCCGGTCGACGGTCCAGATCATGCGAGTCCAGCCGCGCTCCAGCGCGATGGAGGCCAGTTCCACCATCAGGTCGCGCCCGACGCCGCGACGACGCGCGTCCTCGATCAGATAGAGTTCCTTCAGGAACAGTGAAAGCTGGCAATCGCTGGTCCAGAAGACCGGTGCATAGATGGCGTATCCCAGCTCCCGTCCATCCTGCTCGGCAAGCAGCGCCTCGAAACCGGGATTGGCCCCCAGGTAGCGCTGCAGTCGCTGGATCAGGATATCCTCGGGAACCGGCGGTTTCTCTCCATAGAAAGCATAGGTTTCCTGGAGCAGACGCGCCAGGCGTCCGGCATCCTCGGCCTCGGCCGCCCGGATGACGTGATCAGCCAATCTGGCCTCGATGGCGCAGAAGGTGATCGGCCAGGACCAGCGCCATCATGGCCTCGCCCACCGGCACGGCCCGGATGCCCACACAGGGATCGTGCCGGCCCTTTGTAACGATCTCGGTTTCCTGCCCGAAGCGATCCACGGTGCGCCGTGGCGAAAGGATCGAGGAGGTGGGTTTCACGGCAAAGCGCACGACCAGGTCCTGGCCGGTGGAAAGTCCTCCCAGGACACCGCCCGCCTTGTTGGAGAGGAAGGCGACCTCGTCATCCTCCATGCGCAGTTCGTCGGCATTCTCTTCGCCGTTCAGGGCCGCGGCCGCGAAGCCTTCGCCGATCTCCACGCCCTTGACGGCGTTGATCGACATCATGGCCTTGGCCAGGTCGGCATCCAGCTTGTCATAGACCGGCTCGCCCAGGCCGGCCGGCAGGCCCTGGGCCACCACCTCGACCACAGCCCCCAGGGACGATCCGTTCTTGCGCGCTTCGTCCAGGCGCGCCGCCCAGATCTCGGCCATGGCAGCGTCGGGTCCGAAGAAGGCATTGCGATCCACCTCGGCCCAGTCCCAGCGCAGGCGGTCGACGCTGTCCGCGCCCATCTGCACCAGGGCGCCGCGAATGGCGACTTGCTCCTCGCCCAGAAGATGGGCCAGGACGCGCCTGGCCACGGCACCGGCGGCCACCCGCATGGCCGTCTCGCGCGCGCTGGAGCGTCCGCCGCCGCGGTAGTCGCGAATGCCGTACTTCTGCCAATAGGTATAGTCGGCATGCCCCGGACGGAACTTGTCCTTGATATCGCCGTAGTCCTTGGAACGCTGGTCCTGGTTCTCGATCACCAGCGCAAGCGGCGTGCCCGTGGTCTCGCCCTCGAAGACACCGGAGACGATCCGGACTTCGTCACTCTCCTGGCGCTGGGTGGTGTAGCGGGACTGTCCGGGACGGCGCCGGTCCAGGAATGGCTGTATATCCGCTTCCGAAAGAGGGATGCGCGGCGGCACGCCATCGATCACGCAGCCGATGGCCGGTCCGTGGCTTTCCCCCCAGGTCGTGAAACGAAAGGCTTGGCCAAAGCTGTTCCCTGGCATGGCATCTACCTTCCCGGCGCGCGGCGCGGAGTCATCATGGCTCGTTCTTGAAGCCTTCAAGCAGCTCACGCAGCTGCGGTGCCGCATCGACGGCCATCATGCCGACGGTATGATAGCCGGAATCCACGTGATGCACCTCCCCGGTCACACCCGAGGCCAGGTCGGAAAGCAGGTAGAGTGCGGAACTGCCGACCTGGTCCAGGGTCACGTTCCGACGCAGGGGCGAGTTGTACTCGTTCCACTTCAGGATATAGCGGAAATCCCCGATCCCCGAGGCGGCCAGCGTGCGGATCGGACCGGCCGAGATCGCATTCACGCGAATGTTGTCCCCACCCAGGTCCGCGGACATGTAGCGCACCGAGGCTTCCAGTCCCGCCTTGGCGACACCCATGACGTTGTAGTGCGGCATGACACGCTCGGCGCCATAGTAGCTGAGGGTCAGAAGGCTGCCGCCCTCGCGCATCATGGGCACGGCCCGCTGCGCCACGGCCGTGAAGGAATAGCAGGAGATATCCATGCAGCGCACAAAGTTGTCACGCGTGGTGTTGAGATACAGCCCCTTCAACTCGTCGCGATTGGCCCAGGCGATGGCATGGACGACAAAGTCCAGGCTGTCCCAGCTCTCGCCCAGCTCCTCGAAGGTGGCGTCGATGGAAGCATCGTCGCTGACATCACAGGACATCACCAGCGAACTGCCCAGGGATTCGGCCAGGGGGCGCACGCGCTTCTCCAGCGCGTCTCCCTGATAGGTGAAGGCCAGTTCCGCACCCTGGGCCGCCAGTGCCTGGGCAATCCCCCAGGCAATCGAGCGATCATTGGCCACACCCATGATCAGGCCGCGTTTGCCGGACATCAGCGTCGTCGTGTTGTTCATGCTTGATCTCGCTCTGCCGTCGACGACCCCGGCGTGATTGGCGGCCGCGACTGTAATCTCGGGATTCTAGCGCGCATCCTACACCAATGGTCCGGCACGTCAAAGGCGTCCACAGTCGCGAGACGCAGTTTGCACACGGCCTTTACCATTGCGCACGCCATGCCGGATGGTCGCATGAGATATTCGTGCTAGTCTCTTGATCCATGACGGGAAACGACGATTTGGAAACCACGCGCAAAAGCCCACAGGACAGCGTGACGGACAGGCCGCATCGGCCCTCGCGCCTGATGCACCTCTGGACGCGGATCAGGCTGATCTCCTTGCGCCAGATCTATTTCTTCGTCCGCTATCTCTTTCTCCGCTTCGGGCAGGATCGCTGCCTGCAGATGGCCGCCGGTCTCAGCTACTCTTCCCTGCTGGCGCTTGTTCCGCTGCTGGCGATAGCCCTGGGGTTGCTGGCAGCCTTCCCGGCCTTTGACGAAGCCCGTGACAGCCTGCGCGAAATGCTGTTCCAGGCCATTCCCCCGGACCAGGCCGCACGCGCCAACGAGCATCTCGATTCCTTTCTCAGGAATGCGTCAAAGTTGACAGCCCCCGGGGTCATCGGTTTGGGGGTTACGGCCCTGCTGCTGCTCTCCAACATCAACAGTGCGATCAACACCATCTGGCGGGTCCGTCAGGAACGTCCCCTGGTTCTTCGCTTTCTCGTTTATTGGGCGCTCTTGACGCTGGGGCCCATCCTGCTGGGCGCCTCGCTGTCGATCACCAGCTATGCCTTTGCCACGGTACACAGCTCCGGTGCGCTGGAAGCGACCTCGATGGTGCTTTCGCGCGTTTTCGCCATCCTGCTGGCCATGCTTGGCTGCGCCAGTTTCTACATCCTGGTACCGAACCGGCCGGTCAGCCCGACGGCGGGCTTTGCCGGCGGACTGCTGGCGGCCATACTGCTGGAGATCCTGAAATACGGTCTTGGCCTCTATGTGGGCCAGGTGCCCTCCTACCAGGCCGTCTATGGTGCACTCTCGGTATTGCCCATTTTTCTCATCTGGATGTTCCTGGCCTGGGTGGTCATCCTGCTGGGAGCCCAATTGGCCGCCGCCCTTCCGGAGTGGCGCGCGGTTATCCGGCACGGGCATCTCGAGGAAGCCCCCATCAATCGCGTGGTGCTTGCCCTGGCCCTGCTGGAGCGCCTGCGCAACGCCCATCGACGTGGCCGACCACTGAAACAGAGGATGCTGGCGGCCGGCTTGCCGGCCACACCGACGGAAGCTGGAGAGGTTGTCGAACGCCTGCGCGACGCCGGCCTGGTGGTGGCCACCTCGGACGGGACCCAGGCCCTGGGGCGCGACCTTTCAACCGTGACGCTGGGCGAGCTGGCCGATCACCTGGACCTGACCCCGCGCAATCGTGAGGACTGGCCGGCCCTGGTACAGGATGCACTTGCCGGGCTGCAGACAGAACTTGCCGGCCCCTTGTCGCAAACTCTGGACAGCCTTCTATCGAGCGGGCATGATCCTGAAAAGAAAGAAGAATCCGGCTTACAGGAAAAACGGTCCGCAACGCCACCCAACCCGGGATCCGGCAAGCGAACTGAAGATATCGGGAGTTCCTCCGAATGAAATGGCCCTGCGCCCTGATGCTGTGGCTCTGTCTGTGTCTTGTCCCCCTGCAACCTCAGGCCCAGACCGACGAACTGAGCATCGCGGCCATCGCATTTCCCTCCAGCGCCCCGCTCTTCCTCGCCAAGGAACTCGGCTATTACGCGGACGAGAACCTGGAGGTCACCTTCCAGTTCTTCGATGCCGCCCAGCCCATTGCCATCTCCGTGGCCAATCGGCAGGCCGATGTCGGCGCGACCGCCTTCACCGCCGGTTTCTATAACCTGGCGGCCAAGGATACCCTGCGGGTAATTGCGGCCCAGAGCCGGGAGGAGCCCGGTTACAGGTTCCTTGCCTATGTCGCGTCCAAGAGCGCCTGGAAGAAGGGCCTGCGCCACCCCGAAGACCTGCCCGGGCATAGTCTGGCCATTACACAGATCGGCTCCAGCTTTCATCTGATGGCTGGCCTCCTGGCCCAGGAAAAGGGCTTCGATATTTCTGAGATCGAGCTGATCCCCCGCGAACGGGTCACCCAGATGATCGAGGCCATTCGCAGCAATGACGCCGATGCGACCATCCTGCCGGCGCCGCATGCCAGGCGTCTCGAGGCTGAGGAAGCGGGCCGTATCATCGGTTGGGTCAGCGAAGAGACACCCTATCAACTTGGGGGCATTTTCACATCACGTCACCTGGCAGAGGAAGAGCCCGAAACCGTGCGCCGCTTCCTGAAAGCCTACCTTCGGGCGGCCAGGGATTACGCCGAAGCCTTTCATCACCGCAGGGGGCAGGATAGGCCCGCCAGTGAAAACTCGGAAAGGTTGGCAGAGTTGCTCCAGCATTACATCGACGCTTCCCCCCAGGCCCTGCGCGCCGGTGCCAGTTACGTCGACCCGGAAGGACGCCTGGACGTAGGCTCCATCTACCAGCAGGTGGAATGGTACCGTTCAGCCGGATTGCTGGACCCCGACACTGATCCCTCGAGCTTTCTCGATCTCTCCTTTATCGAAGGGCACTATAACCTGCCCGAGGGGCTTCAGCCGGGGAGTCGCGACGACAAGACAGAATATTAGATCTTCGGAAGTCCTGCGCGCTGGTACAGATCGGCTTGCAGGAAGACCTTGGACGCACCTTTCGGAGAGACGGCGCCTCCGTCCGAGTCAAAGCCATCCCCATTCCGCTGCAGGCCATCGACCAAAACCGGACAGACTCCGTACCGCCCACGGCGGATACACTGCCTATTACTGTCAGGCATCGCAGCGAGGGTACAGTTGACAGGGCTTCATGAAATTGGGTGAATGCCACAGGCAGGGACGCCAGTGGCGCTGGGAGGAATGCGATGGGCACGTTGGGCAGGGTTTCCTTTATCCTTATTGCACTTGTTGCCCTGGCCGCCACTGCGTCGGCGCAGGACACCAGCCGCATCGTCACGACAGAGAACAGCGACTATTTCGGCTTCGACCTGCGGACGGAGCAGGACGTCTCGCTGGATGAATGCAAGCAAGTCTGTCTCAACGACCCGCAGTGCCAAGCCTTCACCTACAACACAGGCCCCCGCTGGTGCTTCCTGAAATCTGATTTCGGCAGCTTGAAACCCTTCGAGGGCGCGGTTGCCGGCAAGGTGGTGACGGCCGGCGCCGAACCGGACATCGGGGCCCCGCCCGCACTGCGTTTCGTGCCCGCTCACGTGCTGCGTGAAGCCGAGCAGTACCGCGACAGCTTGCTGCGCAAGGCCAGTGCGGGCAAGGACGGCTTCGTGGCGCTCACCAGCGCCGCTGCCCGGGCGCTCGACCGGGGCGATCCGCAAGGCGCCATGCGCGACTACACCGCCGCGATAGCGGTCGAGCCGGAGAATGCGACAGTCTGGAGCGGCCTGGCCCGCGCGGCCATGGCGCTCGAGTCCACGGACAACGAAAGAGCCAACACCCTGCAGCGCGCCGCCACCGGTGCGGCCGTGACCGCCTATCGCCTGTCGCGCAGTGCCAGCGACCGGGCCGATGCGCTCGCCGCCCTGGCCGCCGCACTGGAAAAGCGCAGCCTCTTCCGTCCCGCCCTCAGCGCCTACGAGGCCAGCCTTGCCCTGCAGTCCTCGCCCCAGGTGCAGGCGCTCTACGCCAGTCTCAAGCGCCGCAAGGGCTTCCGCGTCGTTGACCATTCCGTGGAGTCCGACAGCGCCACGCCACGCGTGTGCGTGCAGTTCTCCGAGACCCTGGTGAGAAGCGACGTCGACTACGCGCAATACGTGACGGTTGACCGGGCCCGCGCACCGGCCATCGACCAGGACGACAAGCAGCTTTGCGTGAGCGGGCTGGAGCATGGCGAGCAGTACCGCATCACCATCCGCCAGGGCCTGCCCTCGGCAATCGGCGAGGTGCTTGCCGAGCCCGTGCCCCTCGAGATCTATATTCGCGACCGCGCCCCGGCGCTGCGCTTTACCGGCGACAATTTCGTGCTGCCGTCGGCTGCCCGGCGGGGCATCCCTCTCGTCTCGGTCAATGCCGACAGCGCAGAGCTTTCCCTCTATCGCGTGGGCGACCGCGCCCTGGCGCGGCTGCTTTCCGAGTCAAAGTTCCTGCAGCAGCTCAACAGCTACGAGATCGAGGATGTCGCCCGCGACATGGGCGAGCCGGTTTGGCAGGGCGCTGTCGACATCGAGTCCGAACTGAATGAAAACGTCACCACCAGCATTCCCATCGATGAAGCCCTGCCGGAGCGAGAGCCCGGCGTCTACATGCTGACTGCCCTTCCCGAAGGCGCCACCAGCAAGGTTTGGGAAGACAGGGCCACCCAGTGGTTTTTGATCTCCGACATCGGGCTGTCGACTTTTGCCGGCGCGGACGGGCTTTCGGTTTTCGCCCGTTCTCTCGCCACGGCCAAGCCGACGGAGGGACTCAAGCTCACGCTGCTTGCCCGCAACAACGAGGTGCTGGGGGAAGCGACGACGGACGCTGACGGCCACGCCCGCTTCGCGCCGGGGCTTACGCGCGGCGATGCCGGTCTTGCACCTGCCGTGCTGCTGGCCGAAGGTGAAGAGGATTTCGTATTTCTCGACATGACGCGCGCCGGCTTCGACCTGTCGGACCGGGGCGTGACCGGCCGTCCGGCGCCCGGCCCGCTCGACGTCTATGCCTGGACCGAACGCGGCATCTACCGTGCCGGCGAGATCGTGCATGCGGCAGCACTGGCTCGCGACGGCGCGGTCGAAGCCGCCGACGATCTGCCGCTCACCTTCATCTTCGAGCGCCCGGACGGGGTGGAAGACCGCCGCATTGTCTCTCAGGGGACCGCCCTCGGCGGCCACACCGTCGATCTGGCACTGCCGGACAACGCCATGCGCGGCACCTGGAACCTGCGCGTGCATACCGATCCCGGGCAGTCCCCGATCGCCGAAAAGATGTTTCTGGTGGAGGACTTCGTGCCGGACCGCACGGAGTTCGACCTGACGAGCGCCGACGATACCCTTGCCGTCGGCAGCTCGACAGAGATCGCCCTGGAAGGCCGTTATCTCTACGGCGCGCCGGCGGCCGGCCTCTCCCTCGAAGGCGAAATGACGGTCAAGCCGACGCGGGAGTGGATGCGCTTCCCCGGCTATGTTTTCGGTCTTGCGGACGAAGAGGGTGTGGAGGCCCTGCGTGCGCCTCTCGCCGGCCTGCCCGAGACCGACGCGGAGGGCAAGGCCGTCTTCGACGTTTCCATCGACAGCGTGCCCTCCACCACCCGCCTTCTGACGGCCGAGCTGCATCTGCAGATGCGCGAAGCCGGCGGCCGCGCCGTCGAGCGTTCGCTCGACATCGGCGTTGAGCCAGAAACCCCTGTTATCGGCGTGAGGCCCGAGTTCTCCGGCGGACAGGTGGAAGAAGGCGGCACGGCGAATTTCCGCGTCATCGCCGCCGATCCATCCGGTGAGCGTATCGGCATGCCGGGTCTGGAATGGTCGCTCTTCAAGGTTGAACGGCATTACCAGTGGTACCGAAACGGCAGTTCATGGAACTACGAGCCGATCACCACCACCCGTCTGGTGCGCGAAGGCACGGTCAGCGCCGCAGCTGACTCCGAGCCGCAGATCAGTGTTCCGGTCGATTGGGGCCGCTACCGTCTGGAGGTGCAGGACCCCGAGCCCGGCGGCCCCATTTCCAGCGTGGAATTCGAGGCCGGCTGGTATGTCGAGGCAAGCTCGACCGAGACTCCGGACGGCATGGAGATCGCGCTCGACCGCGAAAACTACGAACCCGGCGACACGGCGCAGCTGAAGATTTCCCCGCGCTTTGCCGGCGAGGCCCTGATCACGCTCGGCACCGAAAGCCTGCAGCACAGCATGAGGGTCAGCGTCCCGGTGGAGGGCACCACGGTCGATATTCCGGTAACCGAGAACCTGGGCACCGGAACCTATGTGACGGCGACGCTCTTCCGGCCGGGGGAAACAACGGAGAACCGATTGCCCATGCGTGCCATTGGCGTGCAGTGGCTGGAGGTGGATGCGGGTGAGCGGACCCTTGACGTCGATCTCGACACTCCGGAGAAAATGCGGCCGAACGAACGATTGACGGTTCCCGTTTCCCTCGGCGAGCGCGCCGCCGGCGAGGAAGCCTATGTCACCCTCGCTGCGGTCGACGTCGGTATTCTCAATCTGACCCGCTACGAGCCCCCTGACCCGACCAACTGGTATTTCGGCCAGCGCATGATGGGCCTCGAGATCCGCGACATCTTCGGCCGGCTGATCGACGGCTCCCTGGGGGCGACCGGCCGGCTGCGCACCGGCGGCGATGCCGGTGGCATGACCGCGCGCGGCAGTCCACCGAACGAGAAGCTGGTGTCCTTCTTCTCCGGCATTGTCCGCCTCGACGAGGAGGGCAAGGCCGAGATCGGCTTCGACATGCCGCAGTTCAACGGGACCGTGCGCGTCATGGCCGTCGCCTGGTCGAAGGACGCCGTGGGAGCAGCCTCGAAGGACGTGATCGTCCGCGATCCCGTGGTGGTGACGACGAGTCAGCCCGGTTTCCTGGCCCCCGGCGACGAGTCGCAGATGCTGATTGAGATCGCCAATACCGACGGGCCTGCCGGCGACTACGCGCTCACGGTCTCCGCCGAGGGCGCGGCCACGGTCGACGCAAGCGCCGCACCGGCAAGCCTCGACCTCGCGGCCGGCGGCAAGACAAGCCTTACCCTGCCGCTTGTCGCGCAGGAAGCAGGCACGGCCCAGCTCACCGTTTCGCTCGTCCACGAGTCGGGACAGTCGGTGGAGAAATCGGTCAACCTGCCGGTCCGTCCCGGCGTCATGCCGGTAACCAAGCGACGGACGGTCACGCTCCCCGCCGATGGCGGCCGCCTCAGGATCGACGGCGGCCTGCTTGCCGATAGCTACACCGAGGACGCCTCCGTCACGGTCAATGTCTCGCCGGACGAAGCTTTCGACATACCAGCGCTGCTCATGTCGCTCGATCGCTATCCCTATGGCTGCACCGAACAGATCACCAGCCGCGCCCTGCCGCTTCTCTATGTGAACGAGCTGTCGAAGACAACCGGCCTCGAGGAAGCCCCGAACGCTAGGGAGCGCATTGAAAAGGCCATCGCGCAGGTGCTGTCCTACCAGTCTTCGTCAGGCGGCTTCGGCCTGTGGGGACCGGGCAGGGGCGATCTCTGGCTCGATTCCTACGTCACCGAGTTCCTGACGCGGGCCCGCGAACAGGGCTTTGCCGTGCCCGAACGCGCCATGACGCAGGCGCTGCAGAACCTCACGAACGAGCTCGCCTACGACACGGACGTCGAGTCCAACGGCGACAAGATCGCCTATGCGCTCTATGTACTGGCGCGCAACGGCAAGGCCTCGGTCGGCGACCTGCGCTACTACGCCGACGCACGTCTCGACGCCTTCGCAAGTCCGCTCGCGCGTGCCCAGCTCGCCGCAGCGCTGGCGCTCTACGGCGATCCATCGCGCGCCGAGGCGACGTTCCGCTCCGCCTTCCGCCAGGTGCAATCTGCAAACAACGATATGGCGCGTTCCGACTACGGCTCGCGCTTGCGTGATGCTGCGGCATTGCTGGCGCTCGCGGCCGAAAGCCGGCCAAAGCCGCAGATGGTGCCAGAGATGGTGACCTTCGTCTCCGATCTGAGCAGCGGCATCCAGCAGATGAGCACGCAGGACGAGGCCTGGATGCTCCTGGCCTCCCGGGCCTTGAGCGAAGCGAGCGGCGACATCGCGCTAACGGTGGATGGCGCTGCCCATGAAGGCGCATTCGCACGGCGCCTTTCCGGTGCGGAGATCGCCGCAGATCCCTTCGCCATCACCAATGACGGCACGGAGCCACAGGATGTGGAACTGACCACCGTGGCCGCACCCCGTCAGCCTTTGCCGGCCGGCGGTGAGGGGTTCACCATCGAGCGCACCTACTATCGCCTCGATGGCACGCAAGCGAATGTCTCGGAAGCGCTTCAGAACGAGCGCTATGTGGTGGTGCTGGAGATCACCGAGGCCAATTCCTGGCCCTCGCGCGTGCTCGTCTCCGACCTGCTGCCGGCCGGCTTCGAGATCGACAATCCGCGCCTCGTCGACAGTGCCGCGCTCGACAATTTCCCATGGCTGGACGAAACCGACGCCGTGCACACAGAGTTCCGCGACGACCGCTTCATCGCCGCGTTCGAGCGCAGCGGCGACGACCGCAGCTACAGGCTTGCCTACGTAGTGCGTGCCGTTACACCGGGTGTTTACACGCATCCTGCGGCGAGCGTGGAGGACATGTACCGGCCGCAGCTTTCCGCGCGCACGGCAACCGGCGCGATAGAGATATCGAGCAACTGACCATGACCGGGCGGCGTGCATGGCTTTCCCGGTGGGCGCGATGGGCTGTCATCGGCTTCACTGCAGTCTTGGGGCTCGCCGTCATCGGCATGGTCGCGCTCGACCGGCTCGACAAGGCCTACCCGCCACCGCTCGGTGATCCCATCGCGCTTTCGCCGGAGGTGGTGGATCGCCAAGGTGCGCTCTTGCGCGCCTTTGCTGCACCCGACGGACGCTGGCGGCTCAAGGCCGACATCGACACGCTCGACCCCCAGTTCCTCGAGATGCTGATCGCCTATGAGGACCGGCGTTTCTGGTCGCATGCAGGGGTCGATCCTCTGGCCCTCCTGCGCGCCGCCTGGCAGCTTGCCACAAACGGCCGTATCGTTTCGGGCGGCTCGACCTTGACCATGCAGCTTGCCCGGTTGATCGAGCCGCGGGAGCAGCGCAGCTTCGCTGCCAAGTTCCGTCAGATCGCCCGCGCCTTGCAGATCGAGCGGCGGCTTTCCAAGCGCGAGATCCTGAATCGCTATCTAACGCTGGCGCCCTATGGCGGCAATCTGGAAGGCGTGCGCGCGGCAAGTCTCGCATGGTTCGGCAAGGAGCCCCGAAGGCTGAGCCTTGCCGAAGCCGCGCTGCTCGTCGCCCTGCCGCAATCGCCGGAGGCGCGACGGCCCGACAGGCATCCGGAAACGGCAAGGGCGGCCCGTGACCGGGTGCTCGCCCGCATGGCCGGGACCGGCGTGATCGCCAGAAGTGAAGTGGCCCGCGCCGCGCGCATCGCGGTCCAAAGCAGGCGCCGGCAGATGCCGGCCTACGCCGCCCATCTGGCCGATTCGGTACGACAGGCCGCACCCGAAAGGCGCCGCCACAGCCTGCTGATCGATCGCGGCGTCCAGGCCGGCCTGGAGCGGGTGGCGCGCGAAGCGGCGCGCCGCCGGGGGCCCCGCGTCTCCGTCGCCATGCTCCTGGCCGACGCACGCAGCGGTGCGGTGCTGGCACGGGTCGGGTCGGCCGATTATTTCAATAGCGCCCGCGCCGGCTGGATCGACATGAGTCTCGCGGACCGCTCGCCCGGCTCCACGCTGAAGCCCTTCATCTATGGCCTCGCCTTCGAGGAGGGGCTGGTGATGCAGGAGACGATGATCGAGGATCGTCCCGGAAATTTCGCCGGCTACCGGCCGAAGAATTTCGACATGGACTATCAAGGTGACGTGACGGTGCGCGAAGCGCTGCAGATGTCTCTCAACGTACCGGCGATCCGTCTGCTCGACGCTGTCGGACCGGCGCGGCTCGTGGCACGGATGAAGCGTGCCGGCGTTCGTCCGACCTTGCCGCCGGGGGAGGCGCCGGGGCTGGCCATAGGCCTCGGCGGAGCGGGGCTGACGTTGGAAGGACTGGTGCAGCTCTATGCCGGCCTCGCCAACCGCGGCAAGGTCGAGCCGCTGCGCTATCTCAAGGAGTCCGAGGCCGCCTCGCATCCGGCAGCTGTACTCACCCCCCAGGCCACCTGGCAGATTGCCGACATGCTGTCGGGCGTCATCCCGCCCGAGGGGGCGCCGCATCTCGGCATTGCCTACAAGACCGGCACCTCCTACGGATACCGAGACGCTTGGGCCGTCGGCTATGATGGCCGCCATGTGCTCGGCGTGTGGATAGGCCGACCCGATGGTGGATCCGTGCCGGGCCTGACGGGTTACCGCGCCGCCGCTCCCATCCTGTTCAAGGCCTTCTCCCGTGCCGGTATCGGCTTGACGCCACTTCCGCGCGCTCCGGCAGGCGCTGTGCGCCTTGCCGCTTCCGAGTTGCCGTTCTCGCAACGCCGTTTCGGCTCCTCCGAAGGCCCGGCGGCCACCGGAGCTCCGACGGAACCGGCACCGGAAATCGTTTTTCCGCCGGAAGGCACACATATCGATCTCGGCCTTGCGCAAGGAATGGCCACTACACCGCTAGCGCTCAAGATCAACGGCGGCCGGGCCCCCTTCCGATGGTTGGCCAATGGCAAACCGCTGCCCAAGAGCTATCGCCGCCGCGTGGCCTCCTGGACCCCGGACGGGCGCGGCTCCTCCACGCTCACGGTGATCGACGCGGCCGGCCGCAGCGCCAGCGTGCAGGTCGTGCTGGAGTGAGTGCGACAAAAGACGACCAGCCGGACGGTCTCCATCCTGTGCCAATCCAGCACGGCTGTTGGGCGTCAGCAGAAATCCCGCGAAACGCCGTGAGCGGGCAGCGCTTCAGGACTTTCCGGGCACGCGGGCCAGGCAATCCTCCAATTCGCGTCGCAGCGAAGGCGGCAGGCGATCCACGGCCAGGGCAATGTCTTCCAGGACCTCGCGCATGCCATAGAGCTGGTCCAGAAGGTTCAGGATGACGGGCACGGCCTCATCATTGACGGCCATGTCCCGTTTCAGTTCCAGGATCAGCTTGACGCGCGCGGCATCGGCTTCATCGAAGTAATAGGTGTCCTCCCGGACTTCGGCCAGCACCCAGCTTTCCGCCACATAGCTGCGCACTTCGCTCTCACTGGCCTCCAGGCCGGCGGCACGAGTCTGCTCGACGATTTCCTGCAAGGTCACAGGCATTTCACACCTCCTTGCGCATTGGCCCGGCTATACCATTCCCGCCTTTGCCCGCGGGTCATAGGCATGTTTCTTCGCCCACTTGGATATGAACTCCTTCAGTTCGGAATCCGGTTTTTCGGGCAGCATGACCTTCAACTTCACATACTGGTCGCCACGTTGCCCGCCACGACGGGCAAGGATGCCCTTGCCCTTCAGGCGCAGGGTTGACCCACTGTTGGAACCCGGTGGAATCTTCATGGTCACCTTGCCCTCCACGGTGGGCACTTGAATGCTGGCGCCCAGCACCGCCTCGGACAGGCTCACAGGCAACTCCAGGTAAACGTCATTGCCCTTGCGCTCGAAATGGGGGTGCGGCTGCACCTGGATCTCGATATAGGCATCGCCGGCCGGCGCGCCTCCCATACCGCCGAGCCCCTGGCCCTTCAGGCGCAGGGTCTGGCCATCTTCGGTTCCGGGCGGGATGTTCACATCAAGTGTACGTCCTTCGCCCAGCTGTACGCGCTTGCGTGCGCCATTGGCCGCTTCCAGAAACCCGACCTGCAGGCGATAGGAGATGTCGGTACCACGTTGCCGGAAGGTCGAGCGCTTGTCCTTGCGCGAGAAGCCGCGCCCGAAAAGATCCGAGAAAATGTCGCCCAGGTCGGCCTCGTCCCCGAAGTCGAAATGGCTATACTTGCCCCCGCCCTCGCTGGAGGAACTCCGATAGAAGCCACCGCGCGCGGTCTCGTTCCCGCTGGCATCGATCTCGCCGGCGTCATAGCGCTTGCGCTTCTCGGGATCCGATAGGATGGCATAGGCTTGGCTGACTTCCTTGAACTGCTGTTCGACCTTGCTGTCGCCAGGGTTCAGGTCGGGATGCAGCTTCTTGGCCAGCTTCCTGTAGGCGCTTTTTATTTCATCGCTGCTGGCGCCGCGCTTGAGCCCCAGAACGCTATACAAATCTTTCATGGACTACCGCTGACTGTCTGTCTGATATGACTACCCCCAAACCGCACACATGAGCCCTGGGGCGTTTCACCCCGGGGACCATGTGACGGTTTCCTATCAGGATATAGGCAGCGTCGTCGCGTTTTGCTACTGCTGGATACGCCAGGTACCGTCCGATTGACGACAGGCAATGCCCGTGGCCGTCTCGGTCTGGCCATCAACTGTCACGGTTTCGCGGAATTCCCGACAATAGCGGCCATCATCCGTGCGCCCGTCACGAACGGGCGTGTAGCTGCCATAATTGCCGCTGTTGGGATTGTTCCAGGTGATCTGCTCGCCCATCGGTCCCGTTGCCGCCCTCTGCTGGGCTTCGGCAGCGCGTCGACGATCGGCCTCGTCCAGGGACTTGCCGATCTCACTGCCGGCAATCAGGCCGACAACGGCGCCCAGGCCGGTCGCGAAGGCGCGTGTGCTCGACGAACTGCCCTTGGCAATCTGTGAACCGGCCAAGCCGCCCAGCGCCGCGCCGCCCAGGCCACCAACCGTCTGCTTGGTTCCCGGTCCCTCGCCTTGCTGGCAACCGGCCACCACCAGGGCAGCGGTCATCGCGAATGCGCATAAAAGTTTCTTGTACATCTCTATTCCCTCTGTTCCAGGTGGTCTACCTGACTGAACTCGCGCCACCTTGTTGCATGATTAGGGCATGAAGATGGCCTTGTTCTATCTTTCCGGTACTGTAATTCTTCCATCCTGTGGCGTCCTGTGAGCCTTTTCAGGCACCAGGATGACCAGGCGGCCTTGAACAGAGGGCCTACACAAACGCGAAATGGAAAGAAATGACGGTGCTATCGCTGGACCAGGCCGATCAAAACCCCTTCGCCTTCTTCGGCCAGTGGCTCGAGGAAGCCCGCGCGCAGGAACCCAACGACCCCAACGCCATGAGCGTCTCAAGCGTCGATGCGAATGGGATGCCTTCGGCACGCATGGTCCTGCTCAAGGACTTCGACAGCAAGGGCTTCGTCTTCTACACCAACTATGAAAGCCGCAAGGGCGAGCAACTTCTGCAGAACCCCAAGGCCGCCCTGCTGTTTCACTGGAAATCCCTGCGCCGACAGGTCCGCATCGAAGGCAATGTCGAGCAAGTCTCCAGCCAAGAAGCCGATGCCTATTTCGCCAGCCGCCCGCGCCAGAGCCAGATCGGCGCCTGGGCCTCGGAGCAGTCGCGTCCGCTGGAAAGCCGCTATGCCTTGGAAAAGCGGGTCGCAGCCCTGGCGGCAAAGTATGCCGTGGGCAAGGTTCCCCGTCCCCCTCATTGGTCCGGCTTCCGGGTCATTCCCGAACGGATCGAGTTCTGGGAGGAAGGCGCATTCCGCCTGCACAACCGTATCGCCTGTCATCGCAGCGGCGACGGCTGGACCGGCGAACGCCTCTATCCCTGAGCGACGAACCGAATTACGAAAGACCACGGAACATGTCAGCCCAGCAACGCAAAGCTTCCCTGATGCGGGGCGCCACCTATGCCTCCGTCGCGACGGCCAGCGGGCTGATCCTCCTGAAAGTCGTGGCCTGGCAGATCACGGATTCTGTCGCCCTCCTGTCCAGCCTGATCGATTCCCTGCTGGATGCGGCAGCCTCGATCATGACGCTGTTCGCAGTACGGCACTCTCTCACCCCGGCGGACAGCAACCATCGTTTTGGCCACGGCAAGATCGAATCCCTTTCGGCCCTGGCTCAGGCGGGCCTGGTGGCTGGATCGGGCTTGTTTCTCATCGCGGAATCCATCAGCCGCCTGATCACACCGCAACAGCCCGAACATGGCACCTGGGGTATCGGGGTGATGCTGGTCTCGATTGTCGCAACCCTGGGCCTGACCAGCTTCCAGCGATATGTGGTGCATCACACGAAATCCATCGCCATCGGGGCGGACGCCCTGCACTATCTCAGCGACCTGTTGATGAATGCCGCCGTCATCCTGGCCCTGGTGCTTTCCATCTACCTGGGCTGGACCCTGGCGGACCCCATCATCGCCCTGGGGATTGCCGCCATCCTGTTGCGCAGTGCCTGGAAAATTGCGCGCCAGTCCCTGGACATCCTGATGGACCATGAACTGCCCGATGTCGATCGCCAGCGTATCCTCGACACTGTAAGGGCTCACAGCAATGTCCTGGGTGTCCACGACCTGAAGACGCGCAGCTCGGGGCAACAGGATTTCATCCAGCTGCACCTGGAGATCGACGGCTCCATGTCGCTCTATCGTGCCCATGCCATCGCAGATACGATTGAAGCCGAATTGCAGACACTTTATCCCGGCGCGGAAGTGATTATTCACCAGGACCCGCACATCCTGTCCGAGGAGACGCAAGTCTATGGGGATGAAGATGGCAGGACTGCGCCCAAGTAACGCAGCAGGACTGTGGAATTCCTTTCGCGGGCGGCAGCCTGCGTTCTATATGTTATGCTGGAAGAATGGAAACCGATAGGGGGAGGGAGACCATGTCCATAGCAGCCATACTGGCCGTCGCCGACGGCAGCGAGAACACCACCGATGTGCTGAAAGCCGCTCTTCGGCTGGGAAAACAGCACGATGCCTACGTCGAGGTCCTTCATATCGAGGCCGATCCCTATTCCAGCATCCCCTTGCTCGGCGAAGGCATGTCAGGCGCCATGGTCGATCAGATGATGAACGACATCCGCGCCCGGAACAGCGAATACCGTGAGGCCGCACGTGGCTACTTCGAGGCCCAGTGCAAGGCTGTCGGCGTAGAAGCGAAATCAGCCGATGAACTGGCTGGCGCACGCGGCTTCAATGTAGGTTGGCGCAATCTGGAAGGCAGCGAGGACGACGTCCTGGCGCAACGGTCACTACTGTTCGACATGGTCCTGATGGGCCGTCCGCCGGAAGATCGGGAATCTGCCTACACCCCTGCCCTGGAAGCGGTGCTCTTCAATGCGGGGAGGCCGATCCTGCTTGTCCCCCCAGGAACCGGAGAGTCCTTCGGACACAACATTGTGGTGGCCTGGGACGGAGGCGGCCAATCCGCCAAGGCCGCGCGCAATGCACTGGCTTTCCTGAAGCGGGCCGAAAAGGTCACGGTGGTCAGCCTGGCACGCAAGGATGACGACAAGACCGATCCCCAGGACCTGGTCTTCTATCTACAGCGCCACGGCATCACCGCCGAAGCCCGACGCACCGAGATCCTGTCCTCGGCCGGAGAGAGCCTGCTGGCCGAGACCAGCGAGGCCCAGGGCGACATGCTGGTCATGGGCGCCTACAGTCACAGCCGCCTGCGCGAATTCCTGCTGGGCGGTGCCACGCAAACGGTCTTGAACAGCGCAGCGCTTCCTGTCTTCATGGCGCACTGAGCCCGCCGGCGGAACAGCAGCCTGAAGGCCTGTCCGGGCTGGAAGGACAGGCCCCGGTTGGAAGACAAGCCCGTGTTGGAAGACAAGAAGGACAAACCGCCCATGTCATCGCAAACCCCGCCCGAGACGGGAGAAGCCCCCGATACGGACTCGGACACGGACAGCCAGGAGGCAGGACAGCGCAAGACCATTCTGCTGACTGGCGCCAGCCGCGGGATCGGTCACGCCACCGTCCAGCGTTTCTCGAAGGAAGGCTGGCGGGTCATCACCTGTTCGCGGGAAGGCATTCCGCCGGAATGCCGCTATGATCCCAACTGGACCCACCACGTTACGGCAGACATCAGTGATCCCGAAGGCGTCCAGGAGTTCATCGCGCAAGGCAACGAGATCCTGGGCGACAGCCCCCTCAATGCCATGGTCAACAACGCCGCCATCTCACCCAAGACGCCCTTCAAGGAACGCTTGGGCTGCCTCAACGGCGACATTGCCGGCTGGCGCGAGGTCTTCGAACTGAACTTCTTCGCGCCCCTGGCCCTGGCACGTGGCTTCGCCGTTCCCCTGCGCAAGGGACAGGGCGCGATCGTCAACATCACCTCCATCGCCGGGCATGCCATCCACCCCTTTGCCGGTTCGGCCTATTCCACGTCGAAGGCAGCCCTGTCGGCGCTCACACGCGAGATGGCGGTTGAGTTTGCGGAACTGGGCGTGCGGGTGAATGCCGTGGCGCCGGGCGAAATCGAAACCTCCATGGTCGGTCCGGAGTACGAGGCGCTGATTCCACGCATTCCCATGCAGCGCATGGGCACGCCCGAGGAAGTCGCCGGCGCGGTTTTCCAGCTCTGTAGCAGCGATTTCGGCTATGTCACCGGCAGCGAGATCTTCGTCACCGGCGGCCAGCATCTTTACTGACTTTCTCCCACGCCTTCGGCCGGGAGAGACTCCGTTTCGCTTTGGGCGGCATAGCGTTGCGCCAGGACGGCGCCCAGCATGATCTGCAACTGGTTGTAGATCATCACTGGCAGGACGATCATGCCCAAAGCAGGCGAACCGGCAAACATCACCTGTGCCAGCGGCAGGCCCGTGGCCAGGCTTTTCTTTGACCCGCAGAAAACGGCCGTCACCTCCTCGGCCCGTTCCAGCCCCAGCAAGCGGGATCCGTAAAGCGTGAAGGCAATAGCCACGGCCAGCAACAGCAGGCAGAGCAGCAGCGCCAGGCCGAGACTGTGCAGAGGCAGCTTGCTCCAGAGACCCTGGGTCACCGATTGCGAGAAAGCTGTGTAGATGATGATCAGGATCACCAGCTTGTCATAGCGGCTCAACAGCGCTTTCCGCCTGTTCAGCGCGCCTCCGATCCAGGGATGAAGCAACTGACCGATCAGGAAGGGCAGCAAGAGGCCGATGAAGATATCCTTCAGGGAGTCCACAAGGTCGATGCCGCCCACGGCCGTGGTGCTGAGCAGCAGCGCCGCCAGGAAAGGGGTCAGCATCAGGCCGAAGACGTTCGAGCCGGCCGTGCTGCAGATCGCGGCCGGAACGTTTCCCCGTGCAACCGCGGTCAAGGCGATCGAGGAGGAAATCGCCGACGGTAGGGCGCCCATATAGAGAAACCCCGTCAGAAGGTCCCGGGGCAGAAGGGCACTTGGCAAGAGGCTGAGCGGCAGGACCAGCAGCGGGAAGACCAGGAAGGTCGTCGCCAGGATGAAGAGATGCAGGCGCCATTGCGTCAGCCCGTCCAGCAGGGCGGCGCGCGACAGCACGGCGCCATGCAGGAAGAACAGCAGGGCCACCGCCAGGGAACTCAGCAGCGTGAAGAGTTCGGCCACTCGTCCCTCGGCCGGCAGCACGCTGGCCAGAACCAGGACGCCTGTCATCAGCGCCAGGAATGGGTCGCGAAGAAACAGCAAGGAGAGCTCCGGCAGGGCAGGCAGGGAATGGGTCGGGTCTGCTTATAGACCGCCGCCCCTGTCGCTCACAACCCATTCGTCCCCGATGGGCATAGCCTTAGCGGTTCAGCCGAAGCCCGGTCGCTGCGGAAGCTTCATGCGCTTCAACAGGGCCACCACGGGACAGAGACCGGTAAAGGAGGCCTGGATCAAATGGGCCCCCATCAAGCCTGTCAGCCAGAGCCAGTTGAGGTTTACGTAAACCGCCAGAAGAACGCTGATCACGATAACAAGGCCGACAATCAGCAACACCATACGTTCAAGGGACATGACCCTTCACTCCAAAGGAAACACCATACCTCGATCATCGTCCTGTCGGGCCGGAAAGTCGAAGGCTCTTTCGAGAGAGAGCATCCTCAGCTTTCGCTGCGGCTCTCCAGCCGTTCACGCATGTCCTCAAACCAGGTGAGCCGGCTGCGTGATTGCGCGATTTCCAGGTCCAGCCAATCGGACAGGGCCGAGGCCTCGGCATCTTGATAGCTGCGCAGGTCGTTCAGTCGAACGCTTTCGCGGTCGAAGATCTCGATCAGCAGGTCCAATTGACTCTTCTGTTCCTCAAGAGGCAAGAGGTGCAGGAAGCGCACCTTGATGGCCACGATGAGTTTGTTCAGGTCATTCACCTGGGCGCGCATGTTGGCGCTCAACAGCTTGCGCATCTCCTCGTGGCCACTGTCCGTGAGCTGCAGCAGGGCATTGTCGTTCATGCCCTCACCCTCGACCGATTCAGCCAGACCTTCCAGCTTCAGCAATTCGAGCGGCTGCGCCAAGAGGTCCAGGGACGGCCCGACCATGCGCTCGGTGAAGTGCCGCACCTCGCCCGCCAAGTCGGCGTAATGGCGGGGCCGCTCGGCCAGCAAACCCAGCGCCAGCAGGCGGATCGCTTCATTGGGCATCAAGCTGTTGTCGCGATACATGGTCTGACCTTCACAGTGAAGACACGATGGGAAACAGAATATAGATCAGCTATGTCGTCTTGTCCAGCTGAATGATAATGATAATCGTTCTTAATATACTTGCATTAGTTCGTGCCGTTAAGGTTACCCAAACTTTCCGAGTCCCGATTGTCCGTAAGCGATGCGTAGGCCTTGTAGTTATCCATAAGCTCGTGTGTCATCGGATCAGGTGCCGACACTCAAACTGGCGTTCATCTTCCGCAGGACCGCCAGCACCGATTGCGCCGTGATGCGGCCTGTCTTCGGATTCTCGGACGGGATGTTCTCGATCTTCATCTCCAGATTTGCGCTGTCCGATATCACCTGAATGCTGTGAGTGTTGCGGGTGAGATCAGGATCCGCCCAGATCTCGAGCGTCGTTCTGTCAGGACCGACGCCAGCCAGCGACAAGGCAACCGCGACATTCAGGTTGGCAGGAAAGCCTGCGGCAGCCTCACGTGCGCTGCCCTCGAAGACCTTCATGGGTTCGGTGATGCCGGTCAGGTCTATGCCGTTCCTCTTAAGATATGGCGCACCCAGCAAGCCGCGAACCGGCTTGCGGGTAATCATCCGCACGGACTCGATGTTGCCTTCTGCCGCAGCCGCGACCGCATCCAGTCCCAGCAGCGCACCCGAAGGGACGATGATTCTGCCCCCGTGCGCGGCCGCGATATCTCGCAGCTGCTCATTGTCAAGAAGTGCGCCGGCCGACAGCGCGATGACACTCTTGCCTGCTTTCAGGAATGGGGTGGCAATCTCCGGGAAAAGGGCGGAGGGCGCACATTCGATGACCAGGTCTGCATGTGGCTCCAGTTCCTCGATTGGAAGGACGGGCACGCTGGTCTTGAAGCTGTTCATGCGCTCGGCCGCTGCGTCAGGTGTGCGCGCGGACACGGCCACAAGGCGGTATCCAGGAATCCCCGCATCCAGTTCCTGTGCAAGCTTCAGGCCGATTGCGCCCAGACTGGCGATCGCAACCCGCACCTCCGGGCTCGTGCTTTCTTTCGAGGGAGCGCTGGCGGTTTCTGTCTGCACCATCTCACAACACCTATGGACTACATGAATTGCAGGGGGACGCTTTGGTCACACGGCAGGCGAGAAGAAACCTATCCAGAGCCTCGCTCGTCCACAAACCATAAATCACCGGCGGCCGGCCTCTTCACGCCGCCTAACGGATCTCCAATCGCGCCCAGACATCGCTCAACGCCTCCACCAGTTGCTCGATATCGTCCGTACTGTGCAGCGGTGTGGGTGTCAGGCGCAGGCGTTCCGTCCCCTGCGGCACCGTAGGATAGTTGATGGGCTGCACATAGATGCCGTGATCCTGCAGCAGGGCGTCGCTGGCCGCCTTGCAGAGCACCGCATCGCCGACCATCAGCGGCACGATATGGCTGTCGCTGGGCATGACCGGCAGGCCAGCCGCCTTGAGGCGTTCGCTGACACGCACCACCGCCGCACGCTGGCCGGCACGTTCGGCATCGCTTTCCTTCAGGTGTCGCACACTGGCCCGTGCTCCGGCTGCCATGGAGGGGGGCATGGCCGTGGTGAAGATGAACCCACTGCCATGGGAGCGCACGAAGTCCACCATCTGTGCCGAACCGGCAATATAGCCGCCCATCAGGCCGAAGGCCTTGCCCAGGGTTCCCTGGATCAGATCGATGCGCGCCATCAGTCCTTCGCGCTCGGCCACACCGCCGCCACGGGGCCCGTACATGCCCACGGCATGCACCTCGTCCAGATAGGTGAAGGCACTATATCGCTCTGCAACCTCCAGGATATCCGCAATGGGCGAAATATCACCGTCCATGGAATAGACCGATTCGAAGGCGACGATCCTGGCGCAGTCCTGTGGCAGTTCCCGCAGCTTGCGCTCCAGGTCCTCCGGATCGTTATGAGAGAAGATACGCTTGTCAGCACGGCTGTGCCGGATGCCCTCGATCATCGAGGCATGATTCATCTCGTCCGAGAGGACCACGCAGTTCGGCAGCCGGGACGCCAGGGTGCCCAATGCCGTCCAGTTGGCCACGTAGCCTGAGGTGAACGTCAGCGCCGCTTCCTTGCCGTGCAGGTCGGCCAGTTCGGCTTCCAGCAGGACATGCTCGTGGCTGGTGCCCGAGATGTTGCGTGTTCCCCCCGCCCCGGCACCGTTGCGGGTCAGAACCTCCTGCATGGCGGCCAGCACCTTGGGATGCTGGCCCATGCCCAGATAGTCGTTGGAACACCACACGGTGACCTCGCGCGTCGAAGCCGCATCGTCATGGCGCAACGCCCGCGGGAAAGCCCCGGCCTGGCGCTCCAGATCGGCAAAGACGCGATACCGTCCCTCGGCGCGCAGGCGCTCAAGTTCCCGGCCAAAGAAACCTTCGTAATCCATGACCGGAACTTAGGTCCTGGCGCCTGCCACGCCAAGAGGAGAAAAGGCTGCGTCTACGCAGGACTGCTATTCGGCCGCAACACCCGTGCGGGTGCTCCAGCTGTAGGTCTCGTCGAGCGCCTGGCCGAAGCGATCCAGCAGCGTGTCGATCTCGTCTTCCGAGATGATCAGCGGCGGGCAGAACGCCAGGGAATCGCCGACGTTGCGCAGGATCAGGCCATTCTTCTGGGCGACGTCGTAAAGGTGGAAGCCGACACGGCCCACGGGATCGAACAGGCTGCGCTGTTCCTTGTCCGCCACCAGTTCGACCGCCGCCATCAGGCCGATGCCACGCACCTCGCCCACCAGCGGGTGATCGGCAAAGCGGCGCAGGCCATCCTGCAGGCGTGGTGCGACCTTCTTCACGTGATCGACGATCTTGCGCTCTTCCAGGATCTTCAGGTTCTCCAGCGCCACTGCGGTTGCCACCGGGTGCGCGCTGGCCGTGTAGCCGTGGCCAAAGGTGCTGATCTTGGCCGTGTTGTCGGCCACGGCCTGATAGATCTGATCTGTCATCAGCACCGCAGACAGCGGCATGTAGGCCGAGGTGATCTGCTTCGAGACCACCAAGAGGTCAGGCTTGATGTCGAAGACATCGCTGCCGAACATTTCACCGGTCCGCCCGAAGCCGCAGATGACCTCGTCCGCGATGACCAGGACGTCGTACTTGCGGCAGACGCGCTGGATCTTGTCCCAATAGGTCTTGGGCGGCACGATCACGCCGCCAGCCCCCATGACGGGCTCGCCGATGAAGGCCGCCACGGTATCCGGGCCTTCGCGCAGGATCATCTCCTCGAGCTGTCCGGCCATGCGGCTGGCGAACTCCTCCTCGCTCTCGCCCGGAAAGGCGTTGTGGTAGTGGTGCGGGCAGGCCGTGTGCATGATGCCGTCGATGGGCAGGTCGAAATCCCGGTGGTTGGCCGGCAGGCCGGTCAGGCTGGCCGAGGCCACCGTGACGCCGTGATAGCCCTTGATGCGCGAGATGATCTTCTTCTTGTTCGGCCGCCCCAGGGCGTTGTTGTAGTACCAGACCAGCTTCACGACCGTGTCGTTCGCTTCCGAGCCGGAGTTGGCATAGAAGACCTTGCCCAGCTCGCCCGGCGCCATGTCCAGCAGGCGCTCGGACAGCTCGATGGAGGGCTCGTGGGATTTCTGGGCGAAGCTGTGGTAGTAGGGCAGACGCTGCATCTGCTCGGTCGCCGCCTTCACCAGGCGCTCCTCGCCGAAGCCCAGCGCGACGCACCAGAGACCACCCATGCCCTCGATGTACTCCTTGCCCTGGTCGTCATAGACATGAACGCCCTTCCCGTGATCCACGATCAGCGGCCCGGATTCCTCGTGCCGACGCGCGTTCGTGTAGGGATGCAGGTTATAGGCAATGTCCTTCGCCGCAGGCGAATTGGGTCGAGTCGACATGACGGGTCTCCTGTTCCGTGAGAGTAGAGGATGCCGCTTTCGCAGGTCATCCTCGCGTGTTTGATGCCCCAAGCTATACCGCCCGACCAGACTGGCTCAACCCCAATCCCCGCAGGGCTCTTGCGCGGCGCCTGCATGCGCCCCGCTCGGCACGGCAAACGGCACTCCCACAGCGCCGGATTCAGGCCAGTTCGGCCAGACCCGACATGGCCAGCGCGCCATCGCCTCCGGTCACCCAGGTCTCAAGGCGCTGCGGGGTGGCATCGGCCACCTCGGAATCGGCGGCAAAGACCCCCAGGCTGGCGGGTGCGAAGACCGGGCTGCGCGCGCAGAAGTCCAAACTGACAACACGCCGCTCCGGCGCCGAATGCCGCAGCAGTTCCACCATCAGGGTCGCCATCATCGGCCCATGCACCACCAGCCCAGGATAGCCTTCCTCCTGGGTGACATAGGGGTGATCGTAGTGAATGCGGTGGCCGTTGAAGGTCAGGGCGGAATAGCGGAACAGGCGTGTGGCCTCGGCTTCCACACGGCGCTGCCAGCGCACGGGACTCTCTGGTGGCGCCAGCGGTTTGGGCGGCGTGTCCTGGGGTCCGGGCGCCTGGCGATAGACGATATCATGCTCTTCCTCGATGGCCGGCCCTGCCTCCCCGGAAATCACGTGGCGCACGGTGACGAAGACCAGGCGCCCCGAGCGCCCCTCCTTCTCCTGTACCGAGGTGATGGTCGATTCGCGTCGGGCCAGTGCGCCGATCACCAGGTCACCGGGCCACTTCAGGCGTCCCCCCGCCCACATCCGTCGCGGCAGGTCGACCGGCGGCAGGAAGCCGCCGCGCGCCGGATGGCCGTCCGGGCCCAGTTCCGATTGGCCGGCAATGTCCCAGAAATAGGCCCAATGCCAGAGCGGAGGCAATGCATCACCTTCACGAAAGCCTGCGTCCGGGCTTTCAAGCGTCGCCCTGAGGCCGTTGGCCCGATTGGCGTCGATCCGGTCCTCACGCTTCTCCTGCCGTCCGATCCAGGCCGTCAGATCCGTTTCCGTCATGGCACACTGCCCTCCTCATATGGCACGCTTTCGCACAATCCCGGCAAAGCTCTAGCGCCTTGCAAAGCTCATGACCAGCACGCAGATCGAATAGGCGTAGCGGGGTTCTGGCCTAACGGGCTCATTTGTTTTAGCTTTGCCCTATGACCGAACAGACATCACAGATCTTTCCTCGCCGGACGAATATTGACGTCCTTGTTGAAAACCTGCCGCTCGAGGGGCGCAAGGTTCTGGACATCGGCTGTGGCAGTGGCGCCATGGTTCGTGCCCTGGCCAAGCGCGGCGCCACCGCCATGGGGGTGGACCCATCGGAAGGTGAAGTCACCGCGGCACGCAGTGAAGCAGCGGTTGCCGACGAAGGCTACGAGGTCTCGGGCGCGGAGGCCCTGCCCTTCCAGGACGACAGCTTCGATGCCGCAATCTTCTTCAACTCTCTGCATCATATTCCGGCCGAACTGATGGCTGATGGCCTGGAAGAGGCGGCCCGCGTGGTCAAGCCGAAAGGCCTGATCTATGTTGCCGAACCCCTGGCCCAGGGCCCGCATTTCCAGGCCATGCTGCCCGTTGAGGACGAAACCGTGGTGCGGGCTCAGGCCTATGACGCCCTGCGCACCTTCACCGGCGGCAAGCACTGCCAGGAGTTGAGCGAGATCGTTTACGAAGCCCCGATCCTCTATCCCGATTTCCAGGCCTTCCGGGACCGTATCGTTGCCGCCGATGCCGAGCGGGCGGAGCGGGTCGAGCAGGTGGAACCGGAATTGAAGGCCGCTTTCGAGGGCTATGCCGAAAGCCAGGACGGCAAGTATCTTTTCGCACAGCCCATGCGTATCAATCTCCTGCAGGTTAACTAGCGTCAAGGCAACGGGGAGCGTCCAATGGTGCAGTATCTCTCGTCACACCACTCTGCGGACGACCCCGGCGGCCTGATCGGCCAGGCCCTGGAAATGGGTGAGACCTTCCCCGGACCGGCCGAGGACCTACTGCTGTCCTGGTCCCTGCGGTTGGATGATCCCGCAACGGCGGCCCGCAACCTGATTGCGCGCCATGGACTTCAGGAAGTGGCCGCCGCAGGACAGCCTGCCCAGCCGCTGCCCCCTAATCGACGGCTCGTGGCCCTGTTGCACGAAACCGCCCGCGCTGGACAGGCCAAAGCTGCCGGACGGCGTGGCGAGCGCAGGGCGCGCAACGCAGCGGCCGGCGTGTAGATATTTACCCCTTTCCCTGCATCTCCGACTGCAGGGTGGCAAAGCGTTCCAGATAGGCGGACTTTGCGGATTCGGGATCCTGGGGTACAAGCGGCAGGCGTTCGGGGGACAAGTCATGGCCGCGCGGCGGCCGGAACAGACGCCGGGCTTCCTTTTCCTCGAACCCGGCCAGCTGAATCGCCTCCACATAGGCCGCGGCCTGGTCGCCGCGCTTGATTTGCGCCTCCACCGTCTTCGGCAACTCGCCTGGCAGGCCAAAGCGCAGGAAAACCGCGCTGGACAGGCGCTTCTCCAGGGCCTTGTAGCTCCAGCCCACCGCTGCCTTGAAGGGCGATATCAGGTCGCCCACCACGTATTCCTGGGCATCGTGCAGCAGGGCAGCCAGGCGCCAGCGCGCCGGCAGGTCCGGCTTCATGACCCCGCAGAGCTCCTCCACCAGCAAGCAGTGCTGCGCCACGCTGAAGGCCCAGTCCCCGCGCGTCTGGCCGTTCCAGCGCGCCACGCGGGACAGGCCATGGGCGATGTCCTCGACCTCGACGTCCAGGGGCGAGGGATTTAGCAGGTCCAGCCTGCGGCCCGACAGCATGCGCTGCCAGGCGCGCGGATGTTGCTCAGCCACGTAGTGCTCCAAGAAATCTGTGCGCCAGGATTCGTGGCCGGCAAGGTAGTGCGACCCAGCGGAAGGGGCAATGACAAGGCAGCACCGGCGGCCGCTTCAAGGCTCGTCCAGCTCTCCGGAATTGATCCTGCCCACCAGGCTGTAGACCTCGATCCAGTCTTCCATAGCCTCCTCATAGACATCCTCCGCTTCGGCATGACTGACCCCATCGGTCATGGCCCGCGCGATCAAGGCCTCCTTGTCCACCTGCTCCTCGCGCTTCAGACAGGCCCCGATCTCGGCATGCATCCAGTTGTACAGCGGGTTAATTTCGGCGCGCATCCTCTCGCCCCATGCCATCAAACACATATAGGCTGTTGAATTCGATTCTTGCCGTTGAAACTCTCCGGTGCAACCCAATGTCAGGGGCTTTCGTCCAGACAGAAAACAGGAGACATCGCACAATGGCCTTCAGCGGCGAATCCCATCCCGGCAGCGTCAAGGAACGTCCCGAGGAAACCGAGGGCTTCACCCTCAATCACTCCATGCTGCGGGTCCGCGACCCCGAGATTTCGCTGGCCTTCTACAGTGGCGTTCTTGGCATGAAGGTGCTGCGCCGGCTGGACTTCCCGGAGATGGAGTTCTCGCTCTACTTCCTGACCTGCCTGCAGGACGGGGACGCGCCTCCGGAGGACACAGGCGAGCGGACGGCCTGGACCTTCTCACAGCGCGGCATCCTGGAACTGACGCACAATTGGGGCACCGAGAAGGACCCCGATGCGACCTACCACAACGGCAATGACCAGCCCCAGGGCTTCGGCCACATCTGCATCTCGGTCCCAGACCTGGACCGCGCCATCTCCTGGTTCGACAGCAACGGCGTCGACTACGTTAAGCGCCCCGAGGACGGCAAGATGAAGAACGTCGCCTTCATCAAGGACCCGGATGGCTACTGGATCGAGATCGTGGAACCGGCGCGCCTGAAGGGGATGGGGCGGTAGCAGCCCTCCCCCCACGAATTGGCGGTTTCCGGTTTTCCATAGAGCAGCCATGTCGGATTCACCGACCATGACTGTCCGCTGCACCGGCTGGCAGGTTATGGACTTTCTGCACATGCTTTGAGGACCAGTCCCCAGAGGGCTGTCCACTTCATGAACAGGAGGGAATTTACATGCCTGAATACGTCATCGAGAGGGATATACCCGGTATCGGCCGCGCTTCGGCGGAGAAATTGAAAGACGGCGCAGAAGCCTCCTGCGCCGCCCTGCGCGAAGTGGGACCGGGGATACAGTGGGTCCACAGCTATGTAACCGACGACAAGTTCTACTGCATCTTTCGGGCACAAAATGAGGACCAGGTCCGCGCGCATGCGGAAAAGGCCGGCGTTCCGGCTGATCGCATCTCACCGGTACGCGGAATGCTCGATCCGACCGCAGCTGAATGAGGCCGCCGTCCTGCCTGCCGGGCCGCTTCAGCCTCGCTCGGCAGGCAGGGACTCTCCCGTACGACCGAAGCGCGCCCGATAGGCGGCCGGCGTCAAACCGGTATGCCGCTTGAAGAGCGCCCGGAAATGGGTCGCATCATCGTAGCCGACCGTACTTCCGACCTGTTGCACCGAGCGCGCGCCCTCCTCCAGCAACCGCCGGGCCGTCGCAATCCTCAGCGCCTGAAGATAACTGCGCGCCTTCATGCCGGTGGCCGCCTTGAAGCGGCGCTCGAAGTTGCGCGGGCTCATGCCCAACTGAGCTGCCAGCGCCTCCAGCCGCACCTCCTCACGGAAATGCGTATGCAGCCATTCCTCCGCCTTGCGGATCGCCGGGTCGTCGTGCCGGCTGCTCAGCGGCAGTACGGCAAAGCCAGCCTGGTTGACGCGGGGCATCTCCACCAGCATTGAGCGGGCGCAATCCAGGGCGATGTCATGGCCGCAGAATTTCTCCACCAGATAGAGGCTGAGGTCGATCACGCCGTAAATGCCACCGCCGCAATAGACGCCTTCGTCCTCGGTAATGAAGGCCTCCGGACGCCAGTCCACCTTCGGATAGCGCTGCGCGAATTCCTGCGCGAGCGCCCAGTGCGTGGTGCCCCGCCGTCCGTCGAGCAGGCCGGCCTCCGCCAAGAAAGAAACACCGGCGCAAGCGGCGGCCACGCCGGCGCCGCGCGCGTTCCACTGGCACAGCCAATCGAGCAGCGGGCGATGCGCGGCAATGGCGCCGTCCACATCGAGCCCGATCGCCGAGACGACGATGAGGTCCGTCTTCTCGATCTCGGCGATCGACGTCTGGGGCGACACCGCCAGCTGGTGGGCACTCTGCACCGGCCGTCCATCCACCGAGGCCACCTGCACCTGGAACTGCGGCTGCGGGGCTTCCCCGGCGAAGGCGTTCAGCAGAACGCCGGCCGAGGAGAAGACCTCCAGTGGAGCGATCGCGGTGGAGGCATAGCCGTCATTGACCAGCACCACGGTGACATCAATCATCACTCAGCCCCTTCCTCAACCGCTGCTGCTGCCTACGACTTCGGCTATCGTACCGCTTCCGGCTCCAGCTTCCTGTCTCGAAACGCCGCGCTCTGCCGCTGCAGTCGCTCCAGAACCTTCGGGTCTTCGCAAACGGCAACGTTGAAGCGCATCCAGGGGCTCGCCTGCAGGTTCGGGCGGAACACCGCACCGGGGGCGAGCATGAGGCCCTCCTTCTGGGCGGCTTCGGCAAGCGGCAGGGAATCCGCAACCTCGGGAAAGCGCGCCCAGAGAAAGAGCCCCCTGTCGCCGCCGTGGTAAGTCTCGATGCCGGTTTGCTCGAAGGTCGTGCTGACGCGCTGGCGTGCTTCGGCCAGGCGATCCAGCAGACGCGCCAGGAACTTGCGGTAATAACCCTCGGTCAGCAGGCGATAAACCAGCTTCTCGGCGAAAAGAGAGGTGGTGATACAGGTAACCATCTTGCTGTCCGTCAACTGCTCCGCCAGACCCCGCTCGCAGGCGATGAAGCCGACACGCAGGCTGCCGGACAGAGTCTTGGAGAAGCTGCGCAGGTAGATCACGCGCTCCAACCGGTCCAGAGCTGCCAGGCGCGGGGCGGGTTCGGGATACAGATCCGAGAAGATATCATCCTCGACCACGCGGAAATCATGTCGCTCCGCAAGCTGCAGAAGGCGGAAGGCCTTGGCGGGCGTGAAGGTCGTGCTGGTGGGATTCTGCAGCACCGATTGCGTGAAGTAGAGGCGTGGCCGGTATTGCGCCGCCAGGCGGTCCAGGGCCTCGATATCGGGGCCGTCTTCCTGGCGCGGCACTCCGATCAGACGGAGACCCTGCTGGCGCAGGTTTCCGAAAAGATTGTAGTAGCCGGGATCGTCTACCAGAACGCTATCGCCGGGCTTCAGCAGACAGCGGCTCACCAGGTCCAGTGCCTGGCTCGCGCCGCAGGTCAGCAGCACCTGGTTCTCCTCCGCCCGGATATCGATCTCCGGCAGCAGCGTCTCCGCAATATGCTGGCGCAGCGGACGATAGCCCAACGGCTCGCCGTATTCGATCAGGTGGTCCCCTTCGTTGTTGGCCAGCCCACGCATGACACGCCGCAGGTTCGCCTCGTCCAGCCAGTCGGCGGGCAGCCAGGGACCGCCCGCGAGAGTCAGGCCCTTGCCTGCCTCCAGCAACCTGCGGATCAGCCAGACAACCTCCTCGTTGTGATGGGAGTCGGCTTCCTCTTCCCGTTTTCCCTGTCCCGGGGCTGAACGCGGCATGTTCTTCGAGATGAAGAAGCCTGCTCCGCGCCGGGACTGCAGGTACCCCATGGCAACCAACCGGTCATAGGCCTCGACCACGGTGAAGCGGCTGATATCGTTATCGGCGGCAAGGGCCCGGATCGAGGGCAACTTTGCCCCTGGCCGCAACACGCCCCTGTCAATGCGCTCACGAAGCGCCTCGACGATCTGGTCGGTCAGGGGGGAAGGTCCCTCACGGTCAAGCTGGATCGGGATCATGGTGCACCCATCTCGTTCCTGACACTCGCTGAACCACGACCGAGAGTTCCATCAATCGACACTGGCAGGTTCGCTGTACCGGTACAGTCCAGCCAGCGACCTGAGGCAGTGTACATGTCCGCCAGCGGGACTGTCCAATAGCCTGCTGCATGTCCCGAATCATCGGGTCTGAGACAGGGAGAAGGACAATGCCGCTGGTCGATATTCAAGTCATCGAGGGTGTTTTCGACGAAAGTCAGAAACAGGACATGATCAGGCGCATTACCGACGCCATGGTTGCGGTCGAAGGGCCGGCCATGCGTGACGTCACCTGGGTGAGAGTACTCGAGGTGAAGAGCGGCCAGTGGGCCATCGGCGGCAATCCGCTGACCTCCCAGGCCGTCCGACAGATGGCCGCCGCCGAAGCCTCTTGAGGCGTGCTCGCGAGGGCGCCCAGGCTTCGGCACCACAGGAGAAACAGGACAACAGGAGGCAAACCATGAGCACGACCCTTTACGAGCGGCTTGGATCCGAGCGCGGTGTATCGGCACTGGTCGACCGAATCGTCGACGCACATCTGGCCAATCCCGAGATCAATCCGCGATACCAGGAACTGAAGGAGGATCCGGAGCGCATGGCGCAAGCCAAGGAACACCTCCGCAACTTCCTGGGCGAAGGCAGCGGCGGGCCGGAAAAGTACGAGGGCCGCAGCATGCTGGAGATCCACCGCGGGATGAATATCAGCGAGAGCGAGTACATGGCCGTGCTCGACGACATCCTGAAATCACTGGATGCCCATGGCGTGGACGAGGAAACCCGCCGGGACGTCCTCGCCATCGCCTATTCCCTGAAGGGCGAGATCGTCCGCGTCTGAAGCACGCAGGCGGAAGGAAGCGCTGGCTGTCCTGATAATCTCAGGGCAGTCAGTTCGCTTCCAGAAAGCGCGGTCCCGGACCCTGGGACCCCTGCTCATCGCCCGGATTGCGCAGGCGGCAGGCATCGATGGACAGGCAGCCACAGCCGATACAGTCACTCAGGTGATCGCGCAGACGGGTGAGCGTCTCGATCCGCCGGTCCAGGTCGTCCTTCCAGGCCGCGGAGAGCTCTGCCCAGTCCTTTGCCGTGGGGACGCAGCCGTTGGGCAGCCGGTCCAGGGCGGCCCGGATCTCGCTCAACGGAATCCCGATGCGCTGCGCCACCTTTATGATCGCGATGCGGCGCAGGACATCGCGGCTATAGCGACGCTGGTTGCCCGGGCTGCGCCGGCTGGCGATCAGGCCCTTTGTCTCATAGAAATGCAGCGTCGAAACCGCCACACCGCTGCGCGCGGCCACCTGACCCACAGACAGATCGGCCGGTCCGCAAAATTGTGATTCTGTCTTCATGAAACCCTCTTGACCTCAAGTAAACTTGAGGTTTTATACCAATGGCTTCCTGGAATGCAAAGCCTATGGAAAAGGAAGCCTCACATGCAGCAAATCTACCCGGACCTCTGGCAGAGCCTGACGGAGCATCCCTTCGCGGAGGCGCCACAGGTCACCACTCACGCCTATCTACTCACCCGGCCGGAGGGCAACGTTCTCCTCTACAACTCCAGCTACCTTCTGGAGGATGCCGACCAGATCGAGTCCCTGGGCGGCGTCGCCTGCCAGCTTCTCAGCCACCGCGACGAGATCACCCCGGCATTGGCCGACCTGCGTGCACACTTCGGCGCCAGGCTGGGCATTCATGCCCGGGAAGCCGAGGAGGTCCGGGCCGTCAGCCCGCTGGACTTCGTCTTCGAGACACGCGAGACCTGGCTGGACGGCATCGAGGTAATCCCGACGCCAGGACACTCGCCGGGCAGCACCTCCTTCCGCTATGCCTCTCCTCACGGCAAGACCTACCTCTTCACAGGCGACACCATCTTCGCCAGCGAACGGGGGTGGGAGACCTACCTGATTCCCGGCAGCAATCACTCCGACCTGGTGGACAGCCTGAAACTGCTGCGGGGACTCAATCCCGATGTGGTGATCTCGAGTGCAGCCGTGGCGCCGGATGGCATACGGGAGGTGACACCCGATCAATGGCGCAGGGCTGTGGATGCGGCTCTGGAGGAGCTGTCCGCCCTGGCCTGAGCGGACAGGGCAGTCAGTGGCTGCCGCCTTCCTCGATCTCGACTTCGATCGTCTTCTGGCCGGCCTCGCCGAAATCCAGGGTCAGCTCCAGGGAGTCTCCTTCCTCCAGGGACTCCTTGAGGCCGACCACCCAGAGGTGCGGACGCCAAGGGGCCATGGCATAGGGCTTGCCGGGGGCGATCTCGAGTCCCCCCGTCAGTTCCTCTGCATCCTCCTCGTCGCTGCGGAAGGTGACCCGTTCGGCCAGAGGTGAAGATGCGCCCTGCAGGGTCATGCTCTCTTCCCCATTGTTCAGGAAGGGCCCGTAGACCGGCAGGCCCTCCGCATCCTCGGCCGGCGGCGGCGCCCAGATATGCCCGATGGAGAGCTCGCCGAGCTTGTAGCTGTGCGCCAGCACCGACGGGGCCGCGCCAGCAAGCAAGCCTGCCAGGCTCATCGCGGACAGCAGGCTCACGAGCGCCCCCTGCCGCTTCCGGGCGGACAACGTCCGCCTACTGTCGTGGTGCGTCATTGCGGTATTCCACCTCTTCGGCCTGATCCAATCTATCTTCCACGCGCTGCGAGCCGGCCTTCAGGTCGCGCGCGGCTTTCGCCTCTTCGCGCGAGAGATCCTCCTGCCGATAGAAGGTGTAGGACAGGGTCATATCGCGCACCATTTCCGTGTTCGTATCGGCCAGCATTTCCTCGTCGATATAGAGTTGCAGCGGCATGCGCGCACTCTCGCCCGGACCCAGCTTCTCCTCTGTAAAGCAGAAGCACTCGATCTTGAAGAAATAGGGAGCGGCCTTGTAAGGCGTCACGTTGAAGGTCGCGCGCGCCACCACCGTCTCGTCTGTGTTGTTCTCGGCGTAGTAATAGACCTTGGCCGTCTCGCCCACTGGCACCTCCACGTCGCGCTGCTCGGGCCGGAAAGTCCAGGGTAGCGCGGAATCGACGTTGGCATCGAAGGTGATCCTGACCGTCGGCCGTTCACCCTCGACCGCTCCGTCCACCTGGCCACCCTCTGCGGCACTCGCCTTCTGGGTTTCACCCGGGCTTTTGCCTTCTTCCTCGGAGGCCGCCTGAACCGTGCCGCCGAAGCCGGTCAGGTCGCAGAACATCTGATAGAGTGTGGGCGAATAGGCGACCAGCCCGCCCATGACCAGCAGAGGCACCAGGGTCAGAAGGAGAACCCTGCGGTGGGAGCGCGGGCGCTTTCTGTCATGATCCGTCATGACTTACAGTCTGGGACCGCAGGCCGTCCGGATCAATGCGACGAGGCACCGCAAGCTGGGCTGAAATGGTGGCCGCTTTACGGTGACAACCCCATCAGCGCCTGACCGCTTTCCGGATCGAATGGAGCCGAATAGTGGTCATGGATGATCTTCCAGCCGCCGTCCTGCCTGCGCCAGATCACCGTGGCCCGCATCCAGCAGGCCTGCTCCTCGCCCTTGTCGTCGACGCCGGCGCAGCGGTGCAGGTAATGGCTGGTCGCCAGGTCCCCGGCTGTGGCGATATGGATGTCGCTGGCTTCCAGGGAGAGCTCATCGCACATGGACAGGCACTGGCGCCAATGGTCGCCATAGGCCTTTGCCCCTTTGAACTGCAAGGCGGCGATGGCGTCAAAGGCCACCACCTCGGACGCATAGAAATCCATGATGGCCTCCACGTCCTTGGACGAGACGGTCTTCAGGAAGCTGTCCAGGACATCACGAATCTCCTGCTCGGCACTGCTTTCAACTGTGGCAACAGTCATGGCTCTTTTCCTTCTCTTCAGGCGTTTCCTCGTAGCGATCATGCAGACGCACCCAGTCCATGGTGCTCTGCTCGTTGCGGCCCTTGGGCGTCATGTCCAGGAAGTGATGGGCGCCCAGCAGGACATCGCCGCCCCGCGCGTAGGTCGAATAGCTGTGATAAACCGCGTCACCCTCGCGCACGAAGACGCTCACCCCATGCAGGTCCTCGGCCAGGTAGGGCGTGGTGCCGAAGTTGTAGAGGGGCTTGCCCTGCGCCACCTGCTCCGGCGTGAAGGAGGCCCCGAAGTCGTAGTTGAAGTCGCTGCCGTGCGAGGAGACCCACTCGAAGTGCCAGTCCATGCGGCGCTTGAAGGGCAGGAACTCCGCCAGCGGCGCGCGCGAAACCGAGACCAGCGAGACGTCGTGGTGCTTCAGGTGCCGGTTCGGACCGTCGAAGTGGTCGGCCAGGAAGGAACAGCCGTCGCAGCCCTCCTGCCAGCCCGGTGCAAACATGAAGTGATAGACGATCAGCTGCTCACGCCCATCGAAGAGATCGACCAGGGACTTCGGCCCCTGCGCGCTCTCGAAGCGATACGCCTTCTCGATGCGTACCCAGGGCAGTTGCCGGCGTTCCGCCATCACCTGCTCCTGCAGGCGGGTCAGTTCCTTCTCGCGCTCCAGGTGGGCCTTGCGCGCAGCCAGCCAGTCGCCGCGGGATACGATTTTCTCAGATTCCATGGGGTTTCCTTCTCTCCCGAAGCTCCAGACTTATTCGAACAGGCAAAGTGCCGACTCACCCGCCGGCCCCGCCACGCTCTGCGGAACGAAATGCAGGAACACCCCTGCAACGAGCAGCAGCGCGCTGGCCGCCAGGACGCCGCTTGCCAGCCATCCCCCGGCCACAGCGGACAGCATGGCCAATCCCTTCCGCCAGGTCAGCAAGGCCGATAGCAGAACCGCTCCCAACGCACAGCAGAGCATGGCCGCTCATTCCCCGGCCAGGGCGCGGGCCGCCGGCGTCCCGTAGTCGTCGTGACGCTTCACCCAATCCATCAGGTTGTAGTGCGGACCGGTCTCGTTGCGTCCCTCGGGCGTCAGGTCCAGGAACATGTAGGTGGTGTCCAGCAGTTCGTCGCCGCGACCGAAAGCGGAATAAGTATGGAAGACCTCGCCCTCCGCATTGCGGTAGAAGACGCTGAGCCCGCCCAGGTCCTCGCTCTGGATGCCGCTCTTCGCGTAGTTGTAGTCGATCTCGCCGCGTGCGAGCTGTTCCGGGGTGAAGGAAACCTGGAAGTCGTAGTTGAAATCGCTGTCATGGGAGGACACCCAGCGCGCGCACCAGCCCATGCGCTGGCGATAGGCTTCCAGTTCAGCCAGCGGCGCGCGGGAGACCCGCAGATAGCTGACATCATGGTTTTCCAGATGAACCAGCGCGCCCTCGGCGTGATCGGCGGCAAAGGAACAGCCGATGCAGCCCTCTTTCCAGCCCGGCCCGAACATGAAGTGATGGACGATCATCTGGCTGCGGCCTTCGAACAGCTCGCCGAGCGACTTCGGACCCTCCAGTGTCTCGAAGACATAGGTCTTTTCCACCTTCACCCAGGGCAGTTCGCGGCGCGCGGCGCTCAGGGCATCGCGCTGGCGTGTCAGCTCCTTTTCACGCGCCAGCAGGGCCTTCCGGGCCTCCAGCCAATCTTCCCGGGATACGACAGCGTTCTGCAGCATACTCTTTCTCCTGATTGGCAGACCCGTTATGCAGGTCCTTGGCAAAGTCGAACTTGACTATTAAGTTGATATCAACATATATAAATCATGTCAAACAGTACTCCGACATCCGTAAACAACACCGTCCCCTATGAGACCACGCTTGAAGTTCGCGATTCCTGCCTCTGCTTGCATGTCCAGCGTGCCGCCCGGGCCGTGGCCCGACGCTACGACGAAGCCCTGCGGCCACTGGGCATTACCAACGGACAGTTCTCGCTGATGATGTCGCTCAATCGCCCGCAGCCCCCCGCCATGAAGGACGTCGCCAGCCTGCTCGCCATGGACCGCACGACCCTGACCGCCAACCTCAAGCCGCTGGAAAAGCGCGGCCTGGTGCAGGTGAAGGTGGACCCCGAGGACCGCCGTGGCCGGCGCCTCCTTTTGACGGACCAGGGCCGGGAACTCCTGGCGGAGGCCATGCCGCTGTGGCGGGCCACCCAGGAGGAAAACCGCAAGCTCGTGAACGAGCTCGGCCTCGACAGTCTGCTGGAGGACCTGCGCGCTCTCTCGTGAGCCGAGGTCTTGCCGGCAATGAAAAGGAGAACCCTGATGCTGGTACAGACCTATCTCTTCTTCGACGGCACCTGCGAGGAGGCCGTGACCTTCTACCGCGACACCCTGGGCGCCGAAGTGCAGGCCATTATGCGCTTCAGCGACTCGCCAGAGCCCCTGCCGCCCGGCATGGTTCCCGAAGGCAAGGAGAACCAGGTCATGCACACGGCCTTCCGCATCGGCGAGACCACGGTCATGGCCTCCGATGCCCCCTGCGGCGACACCCCGCCCCAGTTCGGCGGCTTCTCGCTCTCCCTCGATGCCGCCAACGAGACCGAAGCCCGGCGCCTCTTCGACACGCTCGCCGATGGCGGAACGGTGCAGATGCCCCTGGACAAGACCTTCTTCTCACCCTGCTTCGGCATGGTCAGCGACCGCTTCGGCGTCAGCTGGATGGTGATCGTGCCCGGCGAAGACTGCCCCGACGAGGCGGCCGGTTAGCCGAGCACCAGCTGCAGGGCGATGGCCCACATGATCACGCCCACCACCGCCTCCAGCCACTGCCAGGCGGCAGGCCGGGCGAAGAGGGGGCGCAACAGCCGCGCGCCGTAGCCCAGCATGAAGAAGAACACGAAGCTGGCCGTGATGGCCCCCAGGGCGAACAGCCCCTGCTCACCCGGATACTGTGTCGAGACCGAGCCCAGCAGGACCACGGTGTCCAGGTAGACATGCGGGTTCAGCCAGGTCAGCGCCAGGCAGACCCCGAGCGTCGCTGTCAGCCCAGGCGGCGCGGACCGTGCTGGATCCAGCGCCTCCTTCCCCCGCCAGGCAGCCCGGAAAGAGCGCGCACCATAGACCAGCAGGAAGGCGGCCCCGGCATAGCGCAGCAGTGGCTCGAGCCCGGGCAAGTGCCGGGTGATTTCTCCAAACCCGGCAACGCCGACCGAAATAAGCACCGCGTCCGAGAACGCACAGACCAGGCAGACCGCCAGCAGGTGCTCGCCGCGCAAGCCCTGGCGCAGCACGAAGGCATTCTGCGAGCCGATGGCAAGGATCAGGCTGAAACCCAGCAGGAAGCCCGGAAGCAAGGCGGATGTCACGGCAGCACCTCTTGATGTTGGAATGGTTGCTTCGGATAGCATTCTCCGCTGAATTAGGGTAATTAATTTCTCTAAGACTACTTAAGAGAAATTAATTCATGCTCGATTACGCACTTCTCTCTGCACTGGCCGCCGTCGTGCGCACCGGGGGCTTCGATCGCGCTGCGCAGCAGCTGGGCCTGACGCCCTCGGCCGTCTCGCAGCGTGTGAAGCTGCTGGAGGAACGGATGGGCACGGTCCTGGTGGTGCGCGGCCAGCCCTGCCGGGCCACCGAGAGCGGCCTGCATCTCTGCCAGCATGTGGAGCGGGTGGCCTTGCTGGAGGACGAGTTGCGCCACGGCCTGCCACAGGCCGGCCTGGACGCCTCGCGGTTGCCGTTACGCCTTGCCGTCAACGCGGACAGCCTGGCCACCTGGTTCATCCCGGCGCTCGCGGCCATGCCGGATCGCCTGTTCGACCTGGTCCTGGACGATCAGGAGCACAGCGCCGACTGGCTCCGCCGGGGCGAGGTCCTGGGGGCCGTCACCGGCTATGGCCGGGCGGTCCAGGGCTGCGACAGCACGCCCCTGGGCGCCCTGCGCTACATCGCCACCGCCAGTCCGGACTTCATGGCACGCTGGTTTCCCGACGGGGTGACAGAGACGGCGGCCACCCAGGCGCCCTGCCTCACTTTCAACCGAAAAGATCGTCTGCAGCAGCTCTGGCTGGAACAGGCTTTCGGGCGGGATCTCGCGCCACCGACCCACTGGTTGCCCGCCACCCAGGCCTTCGTCGACGCCGCGCTTGCCGGTCTCGGCTGGGGCCTCAACCTGGAACGAATGGTGGCCGAGCACCTGAAGAGCGGCCGCCTGGTCCCGCTCCGCGTAGACCTGCCGCTGGACGTACCTCTCTACTGGCAGCAGAGCCGCAGCGTTGGCACGGCCCTGGCCGACCTGCGCAGGGCCGTGCGCACTGCTGCGGGCGAGGCGCTGCATCCAATTGCCGTGGAAGGATAAGTGCTATCTCGGCCGGGAGGTGACGCGCTCTGGGCCGCAGCCCGTCCCGGCGCTCGACCATCCAGGCGGATAAGTCCACTGTCACTCACGCGTGGGCAGGGGACGATCGGACATCATCTGGGCCACGGCACGGCCCGGAAGGGCGGTCTCGGAATAGGTAAAGGTCCCCTGCTCCAGCACCTCACGCGCTGCCTGCACCATCGCCCCCAGTGCCGCACGGGCAAACGAGCCGCCCACGCTGATGCGCTTCACCCCCGCTTCCGACAGCTCCTCTACCGTATAGGTCGCTCCCTGCAATCCCATCACCACGTTGACCGGCTTGTCGACTTCCTTGCAGACCGTACGGATGGCTTCGAGGTCCGGCAGCCCGGGCGCATAGAGAACATCCGCTCCGGCCTCCGAATAGGCCTGCAGGCGCTTGATGGTATCCCTCAGGTCCTGGCGTCCCCATAGGTGGTTCTCCGCCCGCGCCGTCAGCAGGAACGACTGGTCCTTCGCGGCCTCAACCGCCGCCCTGATCCTTTCGACGGACGCTCCGAACTCGAAGATCGGCTCGGCAGGATGCCCGGTCGCATCCTCGATCGAACCGCCGACCAGTCCACTGGAGATTGCCTTTCGGATTGTCTCGGCGCAGTCCGCCGGCTGGCGTCCGAAGCCGTCCTCCAGGTCGGCGGACACTGGAAGGTCGGTCGCCTCCACAATGGCCCGCGCATTCTCCAGCACCTCGGTGCGCCCCAGCGTTGCATGGGAATCCCGACGCCCAACCGAGAAGGCATAGCCCGCACTCGTGGTGGCCAGCGCCGAAAAGCCCAACGTGCTCAAAATCCGGGCCGTCCCCGCATCCCAGGGATTGGGCATAACGAAGGCGCCCTTGGCCCGATGAAGCATCTGAAATCGCTCGTACTTCCTTGACTGCTGTTCGTTCATTCAAACTTCACTCCCCCTTCAACAGCTGCTTGACCAGACGCTAGCATGCCTGGACCTGAAGGAGGCATGTGAACTTGAAAAGACTGTCTTGAAATTCGGAGGCGGGCTCACCGGTCAAACGCCAGCTTCGCCGCAAGAATGCAGAACACGAAACTGGTCACATACTGAAGTACACGCGCCACAAGCCTGTTCTGTGCGAGCAGGCGACCGATCCCGCCGGAGAATCCGCCCACCAATCCGTTTACCAGCGTGCCACCGATATTGAGGATAGCCCCGAAAATCAGGAACTGGAGAAACACGGAGCCCTGGGACGGATCCACGAACTGGGGCACCAGGGCCAGGATGAACAGGGCCACCTTGGGATTGAGCAGGCAGACCAGGGTCCCATTTGCCCAAGCGTTATAGACACTGGCTCTCGACACCCCGGCAGGCTGCAGCTCTCCCATGGGCTGCCGCAGGACCCCGATCGCCAGCCAGAGAAGATAGGCAACACCGCTCCAACGGATCACCTCGAAAGCCAATGGATGCGCGGCAATGAGAGAGGCGAGCCCCAGGCCTGCGGCGACGGAATGAAGGAAGGAGCCCGTCGCGATTCCCAGGGAGGCGGCAACTCCGGCCCTCGGCCCCGAGCGAACACCCTGTCCGAGGCAGAACAGCATGTCCGCGCCCGGCGTGAAATTGAGCGAAAGCGCGATCGGAACGAAGATCAGCAGCGTCTGGAGTTCGACGGGCATTCGCTTCCTCTTCGCAGTTTGCTTGGCACCCTAGTCAAACCCCTTGCACAGTCAGATCGCGGGTGCATGGAAATCGATCATTTCATTTGCCTGTGAACTACATCCACGCCCGGGATTAAAGCTTTGCTTCATTCCTTTATCAACCCCTCCCAGGCGGCCATGCCGCAAGCGCCTCCTTCAGACAGACCTGTCTTCTAGCCTGAGGCTGACCTCGTTTTATAGAGGAACTTCAGCCAAGGCCCTCCGCCTCCAGCAGCGGCAACAGATGCGTCAGCTTGTCGGGATTGCGCACGGTGTAAATCGCGACGATCCGCCCGTTCGCGATCTCGAAGGCGCTGGTCTGCAGGGTTCCGTCGGCCTCTACCGAGACGCAGCCCGGCAGACCGTTGATCGTCGTGCGCCGGGTCCAGCGCGGCGGACCGGTCTTGCCCTTGCGATCCAGACCGGCAAAGAAACGGCAGATCTTCTCGCGCCCGAGGATGGGATTCAGAGCCGCCGGCTTGCGCCCGCCACCGTCGCTGTGAAGCACAGCACCCTCCGAGAGCAGGCCCTGCAGCCGCTGCGTATCCCCGCTGCGCGAGGCCTCCAGGAAGGCCTGCACCAGGAAGGCCCTCTCCTCCGAACTGGGCGTAAAACGCGGCCGCTCGGCGCGCAGGCGACCCCGCGCCCGACTGGCCAGCTGGCGACAGGCGGCTTCGCTGCGCTCCAACGCAGCAGCCACTTCGGCAAAATCGAGTTCGAAGACGTCATGCAGGATGAAGGCCGCCCGCTCCAACGGAGAAAGGCGCTCGAGCGCCAGCATCAGGGCGAAGGAGACGTCCCGGCCCACCTCCGCCTCCGGCGTCATCGCAAGTTCGGGATCTTCCAGCAGCGGCTCTGGCAGCCAGGCCCCGACATAAGTCTCCCGCCGGCGCCTGGCTTCCTTCAGGCGGTCGAGGCACAGCCGCGTGACCACCGTCGAGAGCCAAGCCTGCGGGTTGGCAATCTCCGTCGGCTCGACGCGCTGCCAGCGCAGCCAGGCGTCCTGCACCACGTCCTCGGCGTCGCTCACCGCACCCAGCATGCGATAGGCCAGGCCGGTGAGACGCCGTCGCTGTTGCTCGAAGATCTGCAGGCTGTCAGCCGGCATATCCGTTTTCCGCTTCTTCCCTCACACAGTCTCCTCGACAGGATGCAGGCTGCGAAAGCCGATGGCGAGGCGATTCCAGATGTTGATGACCCCGATCAGCAGGCTCAGCTTTACCTGCTCCGCCTCGTTGAAATGCCGGCCGAGTTCCTCATAGTCGCTGTCCGGCGCCTGGGTTTCGGCCACGCGGGTCAGGGCCTCGGTCCAGGCCAGGGCCGCCCGCTCACGCGGGGTGAAGAGCGGCGACTCCCACCAGGCCGACAGCAGGTAGAGCCGGGTCTCGCTTTCCCCGGCCGCCCGGGCGTCCCGGGTGTGCATGTGGATGCAGAAGGCGCAGCCGTTGATCTGCGAGGCCCGGATCCTCACCAGCTCGATCAGGCTGTGTTCCAGCCCACAGTCGGCGACATAGTCCTGCAGCTTCCGCATCGCCTTGAAGGCGTCTGGGGCAGCAGCGGGGTAATTCAATCGCGGTTCCAAGATCGTTCTCCTCGTCTGGTTTCAGGGTATCTGAAGGAAAGACGAGGCAGCCTGGTGCGATGTGACACAGCTTCGTGCAATTTATTTGCCGGAGCCAGGTCTGTACGTCCGTGGAGAAAAGGACCGGCGGGGCCGTACGCGTTCAGCCCGGCGGAATCTCGTTCATGACCTTCGGCACGTGATAGCCTCTCTTTACCGCATCACGCTCGAGCAGGCGCTGATACCAGGCGCGCACGTTGGGATAATCCGCCAGGTCGACACCCTGCCATTCATAGCGCGACACCCAGGGCCAGCAGGCCATGTCAGCGATGGAATAGTCGCCGACGATATGGTCCCGGCCGTCGAGCTGCCGGTCGAGAACCCCATAGAGGCGATGCACCTCGGCCGAGAAGCGCTCCTCGGCATAAGCCGACTTTCCGGGATTGAAATGCAGGAAATGGTGCGCCTGCCCGCACATGGGGCCCAACCCGCCCATCTGCCACATGAGCCATTCCATGACCTTCATCCGGTCCTCGGGCGTCTCGGGCAGGAATTTTCCATGCTTGTCAGCGAGATGCCACAGGATCGCGCCCGACTCCATCAAGGTCAGGCCGCTGTCGCGGTCCACGATGGCGGGAATCTTGTTGTTCGGGCTGATCTTCAGGAATTCGGGCGCCATCTGCTCGCCCGCGCCGATGTCAATCGGATGAACCTCGTAGTCGACACCGAGTTCTTCCAGAAGGATGGACACCTTGCGCCCATTCGGCGTGGTCCAGGTATAGAGATCGATCATGGTTCCCCTTTCGCTCAGGTGTTTGTTGACAGCCATGGGCGGGGTCGTCTGTCCGCCCAGGAGCTGAAGAGTGTGTGAATGAGAATGCAGTTTTCCTGCGAAAGCTGCAAAGGCCGGATCTTCTTGATGCACCCCTTCCATCAATCTTGGCTCGATGCCGAGCTTAAGGTTCGGCAGGAAGAGTGCCGGAATATTGCCTCACATCCGAATAAATGAGTAAACTCCGGGAGTTGCGCTGAGCCTCAGCAACGCGTCGATCGGATATGTCGCCATCTCTTCGGTGACAAGAGTGAACCATCTTCCGGTGGGAGGGTGTGAACGATGACACAGATGGACATGGCCGTACTCCGGACCCACCCGTTGTTCTCCTTCGGAACCCTGCAGGACAACGAGGTCTTCGATGTCGTGACCGGCGGTTTGTCGCTGGAGCAGGTGCCCAGGCAGACGGCCTGGCTTCCGGACCATCGCGTCGTGAACGCCATCGACGGTCCCCACCCGGTCCTGCAACCGGCCGCCGGTGAGTGGGCCCCGGGCCTTCTGTTTCATTCCCTTCCAGACACGGCCATTGACCGCATTGCCTGGTTTGAGTGGCCCGAGTTCCGGGTGGACCGCAAGACCGTGAGCACCAAGGAGGACCGGCTCCCTGTGCCTGCTTCATGCCGGAGCAGACCTGGCCTGCCTCGCGGAAACCCTGGTCGATCACGACCTGGCAGGAGACGGAGAAGTCGGAGTTGCTGGCCTACGCCGAACTCATGATGGACTTCCGCGGCGTCTGTACGGCTGAGGAACTGGACCTGTATTGGGAGTCTCTCCTGGCCCGTGTTCAGGGACAGCCGGCGGAGCTTCCCTCACACATGGAAGTGCGCTGTGGAGAGATCCTGGATAATCCGGGGCGACACCTGGGGACGTTCCTGCGCCAGGTGGCCCAGGGGCTGGAAGACAGCCACTCCGCGGTTTCCTGACAGCCTCAAGGCTGCGGCTGAGAAACCGAGCTGAATTCGGCTACCAGGAAATCCAGGAAGGCGCGCAGCTTGGCCACCACATGGCGGCGCGAAGGATAGACGGCATAGACATCGGTCTCCACCGTCACCCAGTCATCGAGAACCGTCCTCAGACGCTCTCGCCTCTCGCCCCTCGTCACTCGCAACTTCCTGATGCTGGCGTTATGCTGTCTGGCCGAACCCGGAACAGGACAGGGTCCATGGTCGATTGGCTCAAGGAATACAGTGACGTTCTCAACGTCCTGGCAAATATTACGATGATCCTGGTCTGGATGATCTACCTGCATCTGCTGCTGATCTCCTATCGGCGCCAGCGCAGACCCAAGCTGCTGATCAATCGGGGCGGCAGTCAAGACGTGAAGGCCCATTGCCTGATCAGCAACATGAGCGCGGAATCGGTCTATATCCAAAGCCTCATCGTGACCCTGAAGAACGAGGAAAAGGAATGGACGGCGGCCGTCACCGACATCGATGACCTGCAGGCCGAAGACGCAACGAACCCGCAGGATACCACGCACCAGGGCCCTTTGGCCCCGGGTGCCTTCATGGACGCCGGCTGTTTCTCGAACCTGATCGAGCGGGCCGCCCGAAAGGCCGGGCTGTCCGAACAGGACCTCAAGGAAACGATCAGCGAACTGGAACTGATGGTTGTCGCGGCCTATGGTGCAGACGACATGTCGATCGCGGCCAAACGCAGATTTCACTTGAAGGGCAACGACGAACTCACGCCCCAGACCGTTTCCTCACAGCAAATCTCCTCCCGACGCGCGCGCCGAAAAGTAGACCGCTTCCTGGCGGAGCACCTCTAGGGGAGTCGCATCCGGGACAGATGTTGCCCCGCCCCTCTCCTGTATGACTTGTGTTAGGATTCTGATATTGAGCAACGACGAGAGAATAAGAATCAGGAGAACACAGGTGCGCAAGCTTCATTTTAAAATGCTCTCCATCACGTTCTTGGCGATGCTGTCTGCAGTCTCCGCTCTGGCGCACTCTCCCGTCAAGAACTCGACTCCGGCCAACGAGGCCACCGTCCAGTCCGCACCCGAGACTCTGCAGGTCACCTTCAACGGTCCGGTCGTCCTCACGAATGTCGAGGTGCATCAGGATGGCGAGGAGATACCGGTCGAATTCGAACGCAGTTCGAACGCGGCAGAAGATCATTCGGTGCCCCTGCCCAGCCTGAGTGAGGGCAACTATACCGTCTCGTGGAGCGCGCTCTCGCCGGACGACGGTCATGCCATGCAGGGTACCTTCTCGTTCACAGTGGCCACCGACTGAGTGCATTGATGGAGGCCCTCGCCACGCTCAACGTCTGGCAGGCCGGGACGATCGCCCTTAAGACGGTAACCTATTTTACCGCCTTGTCGGCGTCGGGAGGCACCCTTTTCATCCTCCTTTTCGGCCGGCAGCTGGCCGGAGAGGACAAGACGCCCATCGCGCTTACGACGGCTTGTCTTGCCGTCATCGGAGTCCTGGCCAGCCTTGCAGGTTTTCTCTGGACCGCGGCAGCCCTGGGCGGCAGCTTCTCCAGCGCCGCCGACCCGTTCTTGCTCTCCATCGTTTTCGAGAACCGTGACACAGCGCTGATGTTGCGAATCATCGGTCTGCTGTTGCTGGTGGGGATGCTGATCAGGGCACGTGGCTTCGGCCTTGTGACGGCGGCGTTGGGCAGTGCACTGGTCATTCTCTCCTTCTCCCCAGGCGGCCACCCCGCCGCCCTGGGCCTGAGCCCCTGGCCGCAGCTTCTCATTATCCTGCATATCGCTGCGGTGACGTACTGGCTGGGTGCTCTGCTGCCCTTGCTCGTGCTGTGCAGGCGCCGTGACGGCGAACGTTTTGGCACCGCCGCCAAGCGTTTTGGAGACTTGGCCGTCTACATCGTTGCGTTGCTTATCCTGGCAGGCGTGAGCCTCCTCTGGCTGCTCTTCGAAAGCCCTGCGGATTTCATCACGTCAAATTACGGACAGCTCTTTCTCGGGAAGCTCTTGTTGTTTGCATCTCTCCTGGGGCTTGCTGCCCTCAACAGGTTACGGTTGACCCCGGCGCTTTTCTCCGGAGACGTCACAGCGCCGCAAAGGCTGAGGACGTCCATTCGATTGGAGATCGCGGCCGTCGTCACCATCCTGTTGGTCACGGCAACCTTCACGACGCTCGCCAAACCACCCGGCCTGAACTGAAGAGCAAGCCGAAATGGACACGCGCATTGGCCGGGCTGTCCACTGATAGGGTCCGTGCCTGTCATTGATTGCAATGCCGACAGAGTGTTGCCATCTGTCACACCCCCTGCCACTTTGCGGGAAGAGACCAGCGTTGCATGGCAAGCGATCAAGGGCACATGAGTCTGCAGCACGCCTGTGCCCGGGAATTGGATGAGTTCGAAGAATGGCGGAAAACCTGAATCACAGGTTCAGCGTGGCCCCGATGATGGACTGGACGGACCGGCACTGCCGGGCTTTCCATCGCCTCATGACGCGCCATGCGCTGCTCTATACCGAGATGGTGACTACCGGCGCCATTCTCTATGGCGACGCTGAGCGGCACCTGGCCTTCGATGCGGCGGAACATCCCGTGGCGCTGCAGCTGGGCGGGTCCGATCCGGCCGCCCTGGCGGAATCGGCGGCGGCGGGCGAGAGCTATGGCTACGACGAGATCAACCTCAACGTCGGCTGTCCCAGCGACCGCGTCCAGAACGGCCGCTTCGGCGCCTGCCTGATGGCCGAGCCCGAGCTGGTGGCGACCTGCGTAAGGGCGATGAAGAACGCGACCGCGCGTCCGGTCACGGTCAAGACACGCATCGGCGTCGACCACCGAGACAGCTACGAGGAACTCCGCGACTTCGTGGCCCGGGTGGCCGACGGCGGCTGCGAGACCTTCATCATCCACGCCCGCAAGGCCTGGCTGAAGGGGCTGAGCCCCAAGGAGAATCGCGAGATTCCGCCGCTCAGCTACGAAACAGTCTATCGCCTGAAGGCCGATTTCCCCGGCCTGGCCATCATCCTGAACGGCGGTGTGGAGAGCCTGGACCAGGCCGAAGACCAGCTGGCGCGTGTGGACGGCGTCATGCTGGGACGTGCGGCCTACAAGGACCCCTGGGTGCTGGCGGAGGTCGACCGACGCTTCTTCGGCAAAACACCGCCTGTCGGCTCACGCGAGGCAACCGCACGCAGGTTGCTGTCCTACCTGCAGCTGCAACAGGAAAGGGGCGTTCCGCCGCGTGCCATAACCCGTCACGTCCTGGGTCTGTTCAACGGGCAGCCCGGTGCGCGCCGCTGGCGGCAGGTGCTGAGCGATTCACGACGCCTTGAGCAGGCCGGACCGGAAATCCTGGAAGAGGCGCTTGCCGCCATGCAGCCCCAGCGCATCTACGCAGGGACTGAGGCTCAGCCGGCAGCCGCCCTGGCCCTGTAGCCAGGTTGACTTCACGCCCGCTATCACCAAACCTTTTGCGCCGAAGATCGGGGCGGAGCATCGCACAGCGACCGCTTTGCCGGACGGGCTGTTCCGAAAGGCCGCCCGCAGCCAGCCCCTCCCATTTTGCGCCGCTTACCCCTGGAGAGTCCCATGACCGTCACCGCCCGTGAAATCCATCTGAAAAGCCGTCCCGAGGGCCTGCCCTCCAGGGAGAACTTCGAACTGGTGGAGCGCCCGCTCGCGGCGCCGCAGGAGGGTCAGATCCTCGTGCGGAATCTCTGGATGTCGGTCGACCCCTACATGCGCGGACGCATGAACGACCGCAAGAGCTACATTCCGCCCTTCCAGCTCGGCGAAGCGCTCGAGGGCGGCGCCATCGGACGCGTCACCGAAAGCCGGGATGAACGCTTCCAGTCGGGAGACCTGGTCTCGCACTTTGCCGGCTGGCGCGACCAGGCCGTCGTGGATGCCGCAGGCACAAGAAAAATCGATGCCGACAAGGTCCCTGCCCAGGCCTACCTGGGTGTCCTGGGCATGCCGGGGCTCACCGCCTATGCCGGCCTGACCCGGATCGCGGAGCCCAAGGCACGGGAAACGATCTTCGTCTCCGCCGCAGCCGGGGCCGTGGGCGCGGTCGTCTGCCAGGTCGCCAAGCTGCGCGGCTGCCGCGTGGTTGGCTCGGCCGGCAGCCAGGACAAGATCGACTGGCTGCTTCAGGAGGCCGGCGTCGATGCCGTCATCAACTACAAGACCGTGGAGAACCTGCAGGCTGCGCTGGCCGAGGCCTGTCCCGACGGCATCGATATCTACTTCGACAATGTCGGCGGTGACCACCTGGACGCGGCCCTGGCCCTCGCCAATGAAGGTGCGCGGTTCGTGCTATGCGGCATGATCGGACAGTACAATGCCGGTTCCGAGCTGCCCGCCGTCCACAACCTCTTCCAGGCCGTGGGCAAGCGCATCAAGCTACAGGGCATGATCGTACGGGATCACTTCGACCTGCTGCCCGAATTCACGCGGGAAATGTCGCAGTGGATCGCTGGCGGACAGATCACCTGGCGCGAAACCGTCGTCGAAGGCCTGGAAAACGCACCCGAGGCCTTTATCGGACTCTTCCGGGGAGACAACACCGGGAAGATGCTCGTTGCGCTCGACAAATCCTGAATCGGGAGTGCCGACCTTGGCGCCGGTTCCGGATTCTTCACCTTCACGCCTTAACGATGCCGCATTCCCGGCCTTGCATGGAGAGCCTCGCACAGCAATCCTCTCTGCGGCTTTTCCGCCACAGGACAGGTAACAGGTTCGTTTTTTTGGATATTAGGACAGGCTGATCGCATGCGCCACTTGGCTATCTCGGGATCCTTTGCACTGGCGGCAGGTTTGCTTTGCCTCGGCCTGCCATTCTTGGCATCGGCCAAGGAAGACTGCCTTCAAGCGCTGGCCCAGCCCCAGGAAGCGCCCATGGTCGTCACCTTCTCTCCTGATTCCGCCGAACTGTCGGAGCGGGAGCGCAAGCGCCTTGAAACCTTCCTGAAGAATCCCAGCCACACCGATGATCTCTGCGTCATCGCCCAGCCGGAAATCTTCGGGGACACCGATTACAACAAGGCCCTGGCGCTCCGCCGAACGGAAGCCGTGGTACAGGCCCTTCGGGACAGCGGCCTGAAGGCCACGGCGGTGACACTGCTGCCGGGGGACTCGCGCGAAATGACCCACCACGCCATGGAACGGCGCATCCTGATCCTGGACGCGGAATAGCCGCTCAAACGTTATAAAACCCGGCTACAGGCGGAATAGTCGCGGTGAGGTTGCAACTTTTGCAAGACCACTCTTGCGATATGACGCAGCAATCGTTCAAATACTGCAAAAGACAAGACAGGCGTCACTGCGGTGGCGAAGAGGCACACGTGAACGAAGGAGACCGAGGACCATGCAGAAGAAGAAATCCCCCGGACAGATCCTGAGAGACGAAATCAGCCGCCGCCGCTTCATGGCCGGTGCTGCCGCTGTGGGCGTGACCTTCGGGGCCGGCGGGCGTCTGGCCTGGGCCCAGGAGGAAGAAAAGGAACTGAACTTCTATAACTGGGACACCTACATCGGCGAAACCACGCTGGAGGATTTCCGGGAAGAGACGGGCATCAACGTCTCCATGAGCCTCTTCGCCGACAACGACGAGCTCTTTGCCCGCCTGCGCGAGGGAAATCCCGGCTTCGATGTCATCGTTCCCTCCGACACCTACGTCGAGCGCATGATCCTGGCGGACATGCTGATGCCGCTGGATCACGCGAAGATCCCCAACTACGAGAAGAACATCGCGGCTCCCTTCAAGAACAATGTGGAGTTCGATCCGGGCCGCGAGCACTCCATGCCCTACATGTGGGGCACCATGGGCATCGGCTTCCGCAAGTCGCGGGTCGGCACCCCCGACAGCTGGAAGGTGGTATTCGATTCTGACGAGTTTGCCGGGCGCATCGCCTGGATCAGCGAAGCGGTTTCCATGATGGGCCAGGCCGCCATGTACCGCGGCTACTCCTACAACACCGACGATCCGGAGGAGATCAAGGCCGTCGAGGAGATGCTGATGGCCCAGAAACCCAACGTGAAGGTCATCGCCCCCGACACCGGACAGGACCTGCTGTTGTCCGGCGAGGTCGACCTGGCCGTCGAATGGTCGGGCGATATCGTCCAGGTCATGCGCGAGGATGACGACCTCTCCTACATCGTACCCAAGGAAGGCGGGCTGTTGTGGGAGGACTGCCTGTGCATTCCCAAGGACGCACCACACCCGAACAACGCACACGAATTCATCAACTATCTGCTGGACGCCGAGGTCGGGGCCGAGATCGCCGACTTCATCCGCTATGCCACGCCCAACGAGGCGGCCCGCGAATTGATGCCGGAGGACTACAAGGACAATCCCGCCATCTTCCCGCCGGAAGAGGTGCTGGAGGAATGCGAATCCGCGCTTTACCGCGGGGAAGAGGTCACCCGCATGCTCGAGGAATCCTGGACACGCATCCTCTCCTCCTGAATCCGACCATGGACGGGCCGCGTGGCATGACGCGGCCCGCCCGTCGTTCCTCTGTCCATTGATCCGCTGCCGAGGGGGCCCCGGGCGAACCACATGGAAAGCTGGCGCAAGCATCCGCTCCTATTCTGGCTGTTCCTCCTGCCGCCGGGCTTCTGGCTTGCCGCCTTTTTCCTTGCCCCGCTCAGTGTTGTCTTTGTCCTCAGCTTCGGCGAGAAGAGCGGCATCATCGGCATCGAGATCACCGGGACGCTGGACAACTATATCCGCGCCCTCGATCCGCTTTACCTGGGCATCATCTGGAAATCGATCCTGATCGCCGGCGGCGCCACGCTTGTCTGCCTGCTGCTCGGCTACCCGGTGGCCTTCGCCATCGCCTTCGCGCCGGCGCGCTGGAAAGCGCTGCTGCTGCTGATCGTGATCCTGCCCTTCTGGATCAATGTGCTGATCCGCACCTATTCCCTGATCGCCGTCTTCCGTGGGCGCGGCTTCGTCAACATGGCCTATGAATGGCTCTGGACGCGCGCCAACGACCTGCTTGCCCTGGCTGGGCTGGGCGACCAGAACCTGCTGGGCGAGTACTTCACGCCCTTGCCCCTGCTCTACAACAACTTCGCGGTGTCGGCCGGTCTGGTCTATGCCTTCCTGCCCTTCATGGTGCTGCCGCTCTACGCCAACATCGAGCGCATGGACCGCTCCTATATCGAGGCCAGCCTGGACCTGGGCGCCGGACACCTGCGCACCTTCCGCTCGGTCATCCTGCCGCTCACCTGGCAGGGTGCGCTGTCGGGCATCATCATCGTCTTCATCCCGGCTCTGGGCTACTTCTTCATCCCGGCCATACTCGGCGGCACCGACAGCCAGATGATCGGCAACGTCATCGAGCGCCAGTTCAAGGCGGCCAACGACTGGCCCTTCGGCGCGGCACTTTCGCTGCTGCTGATGTATGCCACCTTCGGCGCCCTGGCCCTGCGCGCCGTCCTGGCCGGGCGCAATGCGGAAGCAAGGGGGGGCGTATGAGCAGATCCAACTCTTCCCTGCTGGCGCCCCATTCGGAAAACGAAGCACGCAGGCCGCCACGGCAGCACCGCAAGCTGCCCCCCGGCCCCCTGGATTACAGCCGGCGCTGGTGGATGCGCCTGCCGCTCTTCCTCGTCTTCTTCTTCCTCTATGCGCCCATGGTTGTCCTGGTCGCCTTCAGCTTCAATGACAGCAAGCGCAACATCGTCTGGCAGGGCTTCACCACCGACTACTATGTCGCGGCCTTCAACAACACCGAATTGATGGAGGCCTTCATCAATTCCCTGACCATCGCGCTGATGAACACCGTCGTCGCGACCCTGCTTGGAACGCTGGTGGCGATTGCGCTCTGGCGCTTCCGCTTCCGGGGCCGCGCCGCTTTCGAGGGCCTGACGGCCCTGCCGATCGTGATTCCCGAGATCTGCATGGGCGTGGCCATGATGGCCTTCTTCGCCCGCATCGGCTGGCCGACGGACCTGCCCTGGCCGGTCAACCTGGTCAAGATTACCATTGCACATATCGCCTTTTCCTTTCCCTTCGTGGCGATCGTGGTGCGGGCCCGCCTGTCGAATTTCGATCGCGCGCTGGAAGAGGCCTCCACCGACCTGGGTGCCACGCAGTGGCAGAACATGCGCTACATACTGCTGCCGCACCTCAAGCCGGCCGTGATCGCAGGCGCGCTGATCGCCTTCACGCTGTCCCTGGACGACTTTGTCATCACCTTCTTCACCGCCGGCCCCAACACCATCACCCTGCCGGTGAAGATCTTCTCCATGGTCCGCTTCAGCGTGACCCCCGAGGTCAATGCCGCCTCGACCATCCTGATCCTGATCACCATCGTCACAGCGACCCTGGCCATGTGGCTGCAGGGGCGCAGCCTGATGCACCCCCTGCGCTCACGACAAACGGAGTAGGTCCCGATCATGTACGCTGCCTCCGAGCACAACGCCGACCAGCGGACCATCCTGTCCCTGCGCGGGGTCACCAAGGTCTTCGGCGACTTCACCGCCGTCGAGGATGTGAACCTGGACATCGCCGAGAACGAGTTCTTTGCCCTTCTGGGCCCCTCCGGCTGCGGCAAGACCACCCTGCTGCGCATGCTGGCCGGTTTTGAGATGCCGAACGCCGGGACCATTCACCTGGATGGCAAGGACATGAGCCTGCAGCCGCCCAACAGGCGACCGGTGAACATGGTCTTCCAGTCCTATGCCGTCTTCCCGCACATGAGCGTGCGCGAGAATGTGGCCTATGGCCTGAAGGTCGCCGGCGTGGGGCGCAGCGAAGCACGCGATCGGGTGGAAGAGGCCCTGCAACTCGTCAAGCTGGACAACCAGGCCGACAAGCAACCTGACCAGCTCTCCGGCGGCCAGCGCCAGCGCGTCGCACTGGCGCGCGCCCTGATCAAGCGTCCGCGTGTTCTGCTGCTGGACGAGCCGCTCTCGGCCCTGGACGCCAAGCTGCGCGAGGCCATGCAGATGGAACTTGTGCGCCTGCGCCATGCCCTGGGCATCACCTTCATCATCGTCACCCATGACCAGGACGAGGCCCTCTCCATGGCCGACCGCGTGGCCGTGATGAACGACGGGCAGGTGCAGCAGGTGGCCGCCCCGCTGACCCTTTACGAATACCCGACCCGGCGCTTCGTCGCCGACTTCATCGGCAAGATGAACCTCTTTAGCGGACGGCTGGAATCTCGGCATGAGGACCGGTTGGATGTGCGCGTCGCGGGCTTGGGCCCCATGACAGCACCCACCCAGGACAGCTCGATCTTCGAAGGGCGCGAAGAGGTGGACCTGGCCGTGCGTCCGGAAAAGGTGCGCGTCACGGCAGAGGCCCCCGAGGGCGAAAGCCGCGTGCGGCGCCAGGGCACCGTCAAGAATGTCGCCTACTACGGTGACATGAGCTATGTCTTCGTCACCCTGGACGGCGCCTTCACCATCAACGCCAACGTCCAGAACGAGGCCCGCCGCAACGATCCCGCCCTGCGGCCCGGCGACCGTGTCTGGTGCTCCTGGGAAGCACACGACATGCTGGTGCTGGCAGATTGACTTCCACCACGAACGCTCCTGCATAGCGTTGGGTGCAAGCCCTTTCTTCCCAAGAGAAGGAAAAGGCCCACACCCGTCAAAACGCTTCAAGTGCGCGATATCGAGACACCGCCATCCGCGAGCAGGGCCGTGCCGGTGGTGAAGCTGGAGGCATCTGAGGCCAGGTAAAGGGCCGAACGGGCAATCTCCTCGGGCGTGGCCATTCGCTTGAGAGCATGCAGGCCTTCCACGAAGGTGAGCAGCTCCGGTGTGGCGTCCGGGGCATTGGTGATGCTGGCCGGAGTGTCGGTGCCGCCGGGCAGCAGGGTATTCACCCGGATGCCCCTTGCCCCGTGCTCGACCGCCAGGCCACGCACCAGCCCGATCAGACCCGACTTGCTGGCGGCATAGGCCGTCATGCCCGGCATGCCGACGCTGTAGCCGACGAAGGTCGAGGTGAAGATAAGCGAGCCGCCGCCGCGTTCCAGCATCGCCGGCACCTGGTACTTCGCACCCAGAAACGCACTGGTCAGGTTGGTGTCCAGCATCTCCTGCCAGGAGGACAGGGACAGCTCCGTGGTTTCCAGCATATCGCCGACGACGCCGGCGTTGTTGAAGGCGATGTCCAGCCCCCCGAAACGCTCCCTGGCCACATCCACCAGGGCACGAGCATGCAACTCCTCCCGGACATCCCCGGCAAGGGCGCAGGCCTGCCCGCCGTCCGTTTCTATCTCGGCCACCAAGCTGTCGAGCTCGGCCTGGCGGCGTGCCGTGACAACCACCGTCGCCCCCTCTTGGGCAAAGAGTTTTGCCGTGGCACGGCCGATACCGGAACTGGCTCCCGTTACGAGTGCGGTCTTGTTCAATAAGATCATGATTTGCTCCTCTCACGAATGTGATCTTGCATGTGAGAGTCAAATCTCTCTCGATCGGCAGCATCCCCGCCATCCGCTTCTTGCGGCGGGAGCCAAAAGTTGTGTCGGCAGGTTACATCAGTACTGAAAAGGGCCTAGCCCTCTACCGTGCGTTCCAGGGCCGGCCAGCGGACCGCCAGGGTGGCGGCACGGGCCAGCATCAGGCTGACCATCGAGAACCAGAGACCGTGGTTCCCCCACAGCGGGACCGCCACGGCCAGGACCGCCAGGTAGACCAGCAGCGATGCGATCATGGCGTTGCGCATGGCCACCGTGCGCGTGGCGCCGATGAAGACGCCATCCAGTTGGTAGGAGGCCACGGCCACCAGCGGCATGGCCACCATCCAGGGCATGTAGGTCCCGGCCTGACGCAGGACCGGGTCCTGGTTCGTGTAGAGCGACAGGATGGCCTCGCCGGCCAGCCAGAACAGCAGGGAAACCGCCACCGCGGCCCCGGCGGCCCAGAGGCTGCTGACCCAGGCGGCCCGCCGGAACGAAGACCGCCGACGCGCACCAAAGGCCTGGCCGGCCAGCGCTTCGGCGGCATGTGCGAAGCCGTCCAGGCCGTAGGAGGTGAACTGCAGCAGGTTGATCAGGATGGCATTGGCCGCCAGCGTCACATCCCCCATTCGTGCACCGATCGCGGTGAACAGAACGAAGGCCGTCTGCAGGCAGGCCGTGCGGATCATGATGTCGCGGTTGACCCGGAACAGCGCCAGCAGGCGGGCGCGGGCGAACAGCCTGTGGCGGGAAACCAGGACCTGCTCTGGGCGCAGGCGCCGCCAGACCAGCACCAGCCCGAGCGTCACGGCCGTGTACTCCGCAATCACGGTGCCCAGCGCCACGCCCTCCACAGTCATGCCCAGGCCCAGCACGAAGAAGAGGTTGAGGGCGATGTTGAGCCCGTTGAGTGTCAACTGCACCGCCAGCACATGGCCGGCCCGGTCGATGCCCAGCAGCCAGCCGCTGATGGCATAGGTGATCAGGGTGGCCGGCGCCCCCCAGATGCGCAGGTCATAGTAGCGCTCGCCCAGGGCCGTCACCTCGGCACTGGGGTCGATCACGGCAAAGGCGAGAAGTCCCAATGGCCACTGCAGGACGATCAGGCCCAGTCCAAGGACGCCGCCCACCAGCGCGGCCCGCCAGATCACGGCGGCCCGTTCCACCGCATCCTCCGCCCCATGGGCCTGCGCGGCAAAGCCCGTGGTTCCCATGCGCAGGAACCCGAAGATCCAGTAGAAGACATTGAAGATCAGGGCGCCAACCGCCACCGCCCCCACATAGGACGGCCCCGGCATGTGCCCCATGACCGCCGTGTCCACCGCCCCCAGCAGCGGGATCGAAAGGTTGGACAGGATGACCGGGCCCGAAATGCGCCAGACCCTGCGCGACCAGTTCACCTCTGTGTCTATGCGCGCCTGCAAGAGCCCACTTCCCCCTCGTTGCGTCCAAACGGCATTTTCTTTGCCCGCATTCCATGCGAAAAGATCGCCATGAATGACGAGAGAGGCCGGTGTCCCGGCCCCGGGAGTTTCCGCGTTTAAAGGAAGATATGCGTATGTCCAGCACGATCCGTTCCCCCTACCTTCTCTTTCTCGGTGACGCCCCCGACCAGTTGGCGGCCAAGACCGCCGACGGCATCGCGCACTGGCGCAAGGACGGCTGCGTCGGCCAGCTGCGGCTCGAGGGCTGCCAGGCGGACGTGGGCCTGGCGGACCTGAGCCTGGAACAGGGCCGTGAAGCGGGGGCCAAGACCCTGGTGATCGGCGTGGCCAACCGCGGCGGGCGCTTCTCCCAGGTCTGGCTGGAGGTCCTGGGGCAGGCCCTGGAGATGGGCTACGACCTGGCTGCCGGGCTGCACAACCGGCTGGTGGATGTACCCGTCCTGGCGGAGCTGGCGGAAAAGCACGGACGCCAGCTCTGGGATGTGCGCCATCCCACCCAGGAGGTCGAGGTCGCCAACGGCAAGCCGCGCTCGGGCAAGCGGCTGCTGGCCGTGGGCAGCGACTGCTCCGTGGGCAAGATGTACACCACCCTGGCGCTCGAGCACGAACTGCAGCGCCGCGGCCTGAAAGCCGACTTCCGGGCCACCGGCCAGACCGGAATCCTGATCAAGGGCACCGGAATCTCCATCGATGCCGTGGTGGCGGATTTCATTTCGGGCGCGGTGGAATGGCTCTCGCCGGATAACGAACCCGACCACTGGGACCTGATCGAGGGCCAGGGGTCGCTGTTCCATGCCTCCTTCGCCGGGGTGTCCATGGGTCTGCTGCACGGTGCCCAGGCCGATGCCCTGGTGCTCTGTCACGAACCGACCCGCAGGCACATGCGGGGCCTGCCGGACTATCCCCTGCCCGACCTGAAGGTCTGCATGGACCGCAATCTGGAGGCCGCGCACCTGACCAATCCCGATGCGCGCTTCACCGGCATCGCGGTCAACACGGCGAAGCTGCCCGAGGACGAGGCCGATGCCTACCTGGAGCGCCTGGAGGACCGTTTCAGCCTGCCAGCCGTGGACCCTGTGCGCCACGGGGTCGGCAGCCTGGCGGACCGCCTGGAACAGGAATTCTGAGGCCGGCTCAGCGCCCGCCGATCACGCGCAGCACCGCGCCGGTTACATAGCCGGCGCCTGGCCCCAGCAGGTAGACAACGGGATCGGCGATCTCATCCGGTGTGGCGGCCCGTTTCAGCGGTATCTGCGGCGCCAGGCGTTGCGCCCGGTCCGGTGCACCGCCCGAGGCGTGCAGGTCGGTCTCGGTCAGGCCCGGCGCCACGGCATTCACGCGGATGCCCTCATCGGCACATTCGCGCGCCAGGCCGATCGTCAGGCTGTCCACGCCGCCCTTCGAGGCCGCATACCAGACGAACTCATGCGGCGCGCCGTTATAGGCCGATGGCGAGGAAATGTTGACGATCACGCCGCGGTTCCGGCTCATGCGACGCACCGCCTCGCGACAGCAATAGAGCGTTCCCGTCAGGTTGATGTCGATGGTCTGGCGAATGGTGTCCGGCGCCGCCTCGGCCAGGGACGAGATGCGGCCCGTCACTCCAGCGCAATTCACCAGGGCCGAAAGCCTCCCCAGTCTTTCCGTGCAGCGGTCGAACAGTTGCGCCACCGCCTGCGCATCGCTGACATCGGCCTGCACCGCTATGGCCCGGCGGCCCAGGGCCTCGACTTCACCGACCAGTTCCTCGGCCGCTCTGGAATCCCGGCTGTAGTTGATGCAAAGGTCATAGCCCTGGGCGGCCGCCCGCCGCACGACGGCCGCACCGATGCCGCGGCTGCCGCCGGTTACGAGAAGGACAGGGTTGGTCATTCATTGAATCCCGGATCTGGAAGGAACTGGTGGCGGCTCAACGCTCGCCGCTCACCTGTGGGGAGGTCCCGCTGACCGCACCGGCGTCCTGCAGGCGCTGCCATATCTCGTTGCCGGCGCGCGCCGCATGAACCTCGGCCAGGGACTTGGCCTGCGCGGCATTGCCGGACAGGACGGCGTCGGCGATCTCGGCATGCTCCTCCCAGACCCGCGGGCTGGCCGGGGCACGTCCCAGCGCTACCGACAGGGCCCGGCGCAGATGCGGCCAGGACTGCGCAGCCGTTTCCACCACCACCGAATTGCCGGACAGCTGATAGAGCTGGCGGTGAAAGGCAGCGTCCGCCGCCACCAGGTCCGCCACCGCGTTCGCCATCAGGGCCGCACGCCCTTCGGAGAGGACGGCCTGCAGCCGGTCGCGCTCGTGATCGCTCAGCTTAGCCGCCCGGCGTGCGGCCAGTTGGGCCGCCAGGCCGTCCAGCGCTACGCGCAGCTGATAGAAGGCGCGCACACGTTCGGCATCCAGCGGTGCCACCTGCAGGCCCTTGCGCCCCAGCTCGGTGAGCAGCCCCTGTTTCTTCAGCATGGCGAGCGCATGGCTGACCGGCTGGCGCGAGACACCCAGGCGCGCTGCCAGCTTTTCCTGGGCCAGGCGTTCGCCGGGCTGGATTTCGCCGGCCGTGATCGCGGCCAGCAGTTTCTCGTAGACCTGGTCGATCAGGGCCGGTTGCTGGGCCAACGGTTCCATGTCACCCCCATAATCAGGCTGCCTGCCTGCGGTATTTTCGCATACGGAATTCAATAATGCCGGAAAATTCCGGCGCAGGGAAGGCCGTCCAGACCAGCGCACCGCCTGATGATGCGGAATCCGTTTGACGCAGGGCCCGTGGTTTTCTAGGTTCCCCGTATTATCGCCACAGGTTGCCTGTCGGCTCCGAGGAGCTCCACCGGTCCGCGAGTTTTCGCGCAGCGGTGCGAAACCTGCTGTTCGGAGGTCCGGCCAGTCAATCCGACGGGAAGGAACGCATGTTCGAATCACTGCAGGAACGTCTCTCTGGCGTCTTTGAGCGCCTGACGAAACGCGGCGCGCTGAGCGAGGAAGATGTCTCCGAAGCGCTGCGCGAGGTTCGCGTCGCCCTGCTCGAGGCCGACGTTGCCCTGCCCGTCGTCAAGGACTTCATTGCCGGCGTCAAGGAAAAGGCCATTGGCCAGGAGGTCCTGCGCTCGGTGACCCCGGGACAGATGGTGGTCAAGGTCGTCCACGACCACCTCGTGGAGACCCTGGGCGGCTCGGACCCCGAGACCGGCGCCATCGACCTGGCGGCCCAGCCACCGGTCCCCGTCATGTTCGTGGGCCTTCAGGGCTCGGGCAAGACCACCTCCTGCGCCAAGCTGGCCAAGCGCCTGACCGAAAAGGACCGCAAGAAGGTCCTGATGGCCTCGCTGGACACCAGCCGTCCCGCGGCCCAGCACCAGCTGGCGGTTCTCGGCGAGCAGGCGGGCGTCGCCACACTGCCCATCGTCAGCGGCGAACCACCGCTGGCCATCGCCAAGCGCGCCATGAACACCGGCGCGCTGGAAGGCTATGACGTGGTCATGCTGGATACCGCCGGCCGCCTGTCCATCGACGAGGCCTTGATGAACGAGGTCGCCGAGGTGCGCGACGCCGTCAAGCCCAAGGAAACCCTGCTGGTCGCCGATGCCATGACCGGCCAGGATGCCGTCAATGTCGCCAGCACCTTCAACGAGCGCGTCGGCATCTCCGGCATCGTGCTGACCCGTGTGGATGGCGATGCGCGCGGCGGCGCGGCCCTGTCCATGCGCGCGGTCACCGGCCGCCCCATCAAGCTGCTGGGCGTGGGCGAAAAGCTGGACGCCCTCGAGAACTTCCATGCCGATCGTGTCGCCGGACGTATCCTGGGCATGGGCGACATCGTCTCGCTGGTCGAGAAAGCGGCCGAGAGCTTCGAGCAGGACGAGGCCGAGAAGATGGCCAAGAAGCTCGAGAAGGGCAAGTTCGACCTGGACGACATGGCCAAGCAGCTGAAGCAGCTCACCAAGATGGGCGGCATGCAGCAGCTGATGAACCTCATGCCCGGCATGGGCAAGATGCAGGAGCAGCTCAAGAACGCCAACGTGGACGACGGCATGGTCAATCGCCAGCTGGCCATCATCTCGTCCATGACCAAGAAGGAACGAGCCCACCCCGAGATCATCAAGGCCTCGCGCCGCAAGCGGATCGCGTCCGGCTCCGGCACCTCGGTGCAGGAGGTCAACAAGCTGCTGAAACAGTTTGCCGACGCCCAGAAGATGATGAAACGCGCCCGCAAGCTGGGCAAGAAGGGCATGATGCGCGGCGGCATGCCGGGCATGCCCCCCGGTGGCGGCATGGGCGGCCCGGGGGGCATGGGCGGTCCCGGCGGCATGGGCAGTGGCGGTGGCGGCGGCGGCCTGCCCCCCGGCCTCGGCGACATGAGCAACCCCTTCGGCGGCAAGAAATAGGATCACTACAGCCGGCCAGCCATCTGGCCAGGTCCGGCCACAAGACTTCGAACACGTGCTTATTAAGGAAAGAAAGGAAACCCGATGTCCCTGAAGATTCGCCTCGCCCGCGGCGGCGCCAAGAAGCGCCCCTTCTACTCCATCGTCGTGGCCGACACGCGCATGCCGCGCGACGGTCGCTTCAAGGAGAAGCTGGGCACCTACAACCCCATGCTGCCGCGTGAGCATGAGGAGCGCATTCGCCTGAACACCGAACGCATCCAGTACTGGCTGTCCCACGGGGCCCAGCCCACCGAGCGGGTGGCCCGCTTCCTGGCCGAGCGCGACCTGATCAAGGCGAAGCCGCGGCGCGAGCAGACCAAGAAGAGCCAGCCGGGCGCCAAGGCGCAGGAGCGCATGCGCGAAGACGAAGAGCGCCGCAAGCAGGCCGAGGAAGAGGCCGCTGCGGCCAGCGCAGAAGCTGCTGCCGAAGAGGCCCCCGCCGAGGAAGCCCCTGCCGAGGAAGCCCCTGCCGAGGAAGCTCCCGCCGAGGAAAGCAGCGAGGAAGCCAAGGCGTAACCTGGTGGTTGGACTGCAGAGGGCGGAGACTCCATGACTCCGGAAAAGCTTGTCTGTCTGGCCGCCATCGCGGGCGTTCACGGCGTGCGCGGCCAGGTCACGGTCAAGACCTTCACCGAGGAACCGGAGTCCGTGGCGGCCTACGGCCCCCTGCAGGACGAGGAAGGCAACAGCTACCGCCTGAACCTGAAGGGCCAAAAGAAAGGCATGCTGATCGCCGAAATCGAAGGCGTGAAGGACCGCAACGCCGCCGAGGCCCTGAAGGGCACGCGCCTCTATGTGACGCGGGACGCCCTGCCGCCGCCCGAGGATGCCGAGGAGTTCTACTTCGCGGACCTGATCGGGCTCGAGGCACGGGACAGGGAGGATAACTCCCTGGGATACGTCTCGGCGGTGTATAATTTCGGGGCCGGCGACCTGCTGGAACTGCGGGACGAGGATGGCGGCGAACGCATGCTGCCCTTTTCACGCGATGTCGTCCCTGATGTCGACCTGGACCGGGGACGCATCCTGGTGGACCCGCCGCCCGAGACCGAGGCAGGGTCCGGCCCGGAAGACGAGGAAAAAAACGCGCCGGAAGCCTGAGCGGGGCTGGACAAGCTCTCCGTGACAGGTCATAAAGCGCGGCTTCAAGGGATGGACAGTTGTGACGAGCTCGGGGACAGAACCACAGCCCTGGACGGCAACCGTCCTGACCCTCTTTCCGCAAGCCTTTCCCGGCCTGCTGGGGACCAGCCTGGCAGGAAAGGCCCTGGAAAGGGATCTCTGGCGGCTGGAAGCTCTGGACATCCGGGGCTTTGCGCGCGATAAACACCGCTCCGTGGATGATACCCCCTTCGGCGGCGGTGCCGGCATGGTGATGCGGCCGGACGTGGTCGGTGCAGCCATCGAGGCCAGCGCCGAACGGCCCGGTCCCTTGGTCTATCTCAGCCCTCGCGGGCGGACCTTCGACCAGGCCATGGCACGCGAGTTTGCGGGAGAACCCGGTCTGCGCCTGCTCTGCGGGCGTTACGAGGGGATTGATGAACGTGTGCTTCAGGCCAGCGGCACACGTGAAGTCAGCATCGGCGACTACGTCCTTTCCGGAGGCGAAGTGGCCGCACAGGTGATACTGGATGCCGTGGTTCGGCTTTTGCCCGGGGTCATGGGCAACCAGGACAGCGGTGGAGATGAGTCATTCGAAGGGGATCTGCTTGAGTATCCCCACTATACGCGACCCGCGGAATGGCAGGGGCGCAGCGTGCCGGAGGTTCTGCTTTCCGGCCATCACGAGAGGGTTCGCCAATGGCGGCGGGCCCGCGCAGAGGAAATAACCCAACAGCGGCGGCCGGACCTCTGGCACCGCTACCTTGAACGCCGCCGAACGGGCGGAAACGAGGAAGGATAGGACGAAGGCCATGAATACGATCGAACAGCTCGAGCAGGAGCAGATCGCCACACTGAACGCCAATGCCAAGGTCCCGCGCTTTGCGCCCGGTGACACTCTGCGCGTCAACGTGAAGGTTGTCGAAGGCTCTCGCGAGCGTGTCCAGGCCTTCGACGGGGTCTGTATCGCCCGCAAGAACCGCGGCGTGAATTCCTCCTTCACGGTGCGCAAGATATCCTACGGCGAAGGCGTCGAGCGTGTCTTCCCGCTCTACAGCCCGCGAATCGACAGCATCGAGGTGCTGCGCCGTGGCGACGTGCGCCGCGCCAAGCTCTACTACCTGCGCAACCTGCGCGGCAAGGCGGCTCGCATCGCCGAGAAGACCACGGGTCTGGCCGGCAAGATCGCCCAGAAAGAGCGCCAGGATCAGGCCGACCGCAAGGCGGGGCGCAAGTAGCTCCACTCTACCATCCGGCTGCCCTTCAAGGGCAGTCCATGGGACGATCGGGAACGCCGGCTGTCAAAGCCGGCGTTTTCTGTTTTCGGCCTGTCTTCGATCGCCTGTCCTGTGGATAAACTCGCTCTTCTCTCGTCTGCTGGAGTGTGCTTAAACTTGTTGTAACAAAACCTTCATAGTTGTGTCGTCAGACTATAACCTGGTCCTACTAAGAACCGGGAACCACAATCCGAACAGCAAGGAGAAACGCATGAGAACCCGAAAGACCACCCTGGCGGCCGCCACGGCCGCAACCACCCTTCTTCTGGCCTCGCCGGCCCTGGCCCAGACCGAGGTCCAATGGTGGCATGCCATGGGCGGCAGCCTGGGAGAACTTCTGGAAAACATCACGGACGGCTTCAACGCCAGCCAGGACGACTATGCCGTCAACCCGGTCTACAAGGGCGAGTACAATGACACCATGACCGGTGCCATCGCCGCCTTCCGTGCCGGCGAACAGCCGCATATCGTGCAGATCTACGAAGTCGGCACCGCGACCATGATGTCCGCCGAAGGCGCCATCCGCCCGGTCTACGAGGTCATGGAGAACTCCGAGATCGAATTCGATCCAGAGGCCTACCTGCCGGCCGTGACCGGCTACTACACGACCACCGAAGGCGACATGCTCTCCATGCCCTTCAACAGCTCGACGCCGGTCGTGTTCTACAACAAGAACGCCTTCGAGGAAGCGGGCCTGGACCCCGAACAGCCGCCGCGCACCTGGCCCGAGGTCGAGGAATACTCCCAGGCCCTGCTGGATGCCGGTTATGAATGCGGCTTCACATCCGGCTGGCTGTCCTGGGTGCAGTTGGAGAACTTCAGCGCTCTTCATAACGTGCCCTTCGTCACCGGAGAGAACGGCTTTGCCGGTACGGACATTGAGGCACGCTTCAACAGCGACCTGCACAAGAAGCACATCGGCAAGCTGGCCGAGTGGCAGGAGAATGGCATCTTCAGCTACGGTGGACGCTACAGCAACAGCCGGCCCAAGTTCATCGCCGGCGAATGCGCGATGTACATGGGATCCTCCGCCTCACGGGCCGCATTGAACGCCAATGTCGAAGACTTCGAGTTCGGCATTTCCATGCTGCCCTACTGGCCGGAAGCCGAAGGTGCCCCGCAGAACTCCATCATCGGCGGCGCTTCCCTCTGGGTCCTGGAAGGCCATTCCGACGAGGAATACGAGGCCGTTGCCGCATTCTTCGAATATCTCTCCTCCCCGGAAGTGCAGGCCGAATGGCACCAGGAATCGGGCTACCTGCCGATTACCCAGGCCGCGTACGAGCTGACCCAGGAGCAGGGTTATTACGAGGAGAACCCGGGCGCAGACATCTCCGTGGAGCAGATGAACCTGAACGAGCCCACGGAAAACTCCAAGGGCCTGCGCATCGGCAACTTCGTGCAGATCCGCGACATCATCAACGAGGAGTTTGAAGCGGCTTTCGCTGGCGAAAAATCCGCCTCTGATGCCCTCGACGATGCCGCAGAACGCGCCAATGGCGAAATGGAGAAATTCCACCGCCAGAACAACTGAGCGTTCGTCACGCGCTGACAACTTCGGCCGGAAGAGTATCAAGGACTCTTCCGGCCGGATTGTCTTTTCCCCCTAGTCGTTTTGCCAGACATCCGGCCACCGCATGCTGAAACGCGTTCACTTCCGCCGATCCTATCTGCCCTATCTGCTGGTCCTGCCGCAGATTGCAGTCACTCTGGTCTTCTTCATCTGGCCGGCGGCCCAGGCGCTCTATCAGTCGCTCCTGATCGAGGATGCCTTCGGGCTGAGCTATGAGTTTGTCTGGTTCGAGAACTTCATCGCCCTCTTTCGCGATGGCAATTACCTTCACTCTTTCCGGATCACCATCGTCTTCAGCGCCGCCGTCACCTTTTCCGCCATGGCGCTGGGCCTTTGCTTTGCCACCATGGCCGACCGTGTCATTCGCGGCTCCAGCGTCTACAAGACATTGCTGGTCTGGCCCTATGCCGTGGCTCCGGCGCTGGCCGGTGCGCTCTGGGCCTTCATGTTCGATCCCACGCTGGGGATCATTTCCGGGTTCCTGAAGACCGTCGGCTATGACTGGGACCACCGCCTGGATGGCACCGATGCCATGATGCTGATCATCGTGGCCGCCACCTGGAAACAGATCAGCTACAATTTCCTGTTCTTCCTGGCGGGGCTTCAGGCCATCCCTAAGTCGCTGACCGAAGCCGCCGCCATCGACGGTGCAGGACCCTTCAAGCGTTTCTGGACCATCATCTTTCCGCTGCTTTCGCCCACCACCTTCTTCCTGATGGTGGTCAACGTGGTCTATGCCTTCTTCGAGACCTTCGGCATCGTTCATGCCGTCACCGCCGGTGGTCCCTCGCGCGCCACCTCGATCCTGGTCTACAAGGTCTATCGCGACGGCTTCGTCGGACTCGACCTGGGCGGGTCCGCGGCCCAGTCGGTCATCCTGATGGCCATCGTGATCTCCCTGACCGTCTTCCAGTTCCGCTACATCGAGAAGAAGGTGCAGTACTGATGGTCGAGAACAATCGCTGGGTAAAGTTCTCCTCGCACCTGATCCTTCTGTTGGGGATCGCCGCTGTGGTTTTCCCCATCTACATCATGGTGATCGCCACGACCCACACCGGCCCGGCGCTTCAGCGCCCGCCCTTTCCGCTGCTTCCGGGGGACCAGTTCTTCGAGAACATGAAGCTGGTCCTGGGCGAAGGGCTCAGCACGGCCGGCGCACCGCCTGTCGCGCTGATGATGTTCAACTCCATGGTGATGGCCCTGGGCATCACCATCGGCAAGATCGCCATCTCGCTGCTGTCGGCCTATGCCATCGTCTATTTCCGCTTTCCTTTCCGGATGTTCTTCTTCTGGCTGATCTTCATCACGCTGATGCTGCCGGTCGAGGTGCGCATCCTGCCGACCTATGGCGTGGCCTCCAGCCTGAACCTGCTGAACAGCTACGTGGGCCTGACCCTGCCGCTGATCGCCTCGGCCACGGCGACCTTCCTCTTCCGGCAGTTCTTCCTGACGATTCCCGACGAGCTGCTGGAAGCCGCACGCATGGACGGCGCCAGTCCCATGCGCTTTTTCTGGGACGTGGTGCTGCCGCTGTCGCGGACCAACATCGCGGCGCTCTTCGTCATCCTCTTCATCTATGGCTGGAACCAGTACCTCTGGCCCCTGCTGGTCACCACGGACGAGCGCTACTACACCATCGTCATGGGCATCCAGCGCATGCTGAACGTCTCCGATACGGTCCCGGTGTGGAACGCCATCATGACCACGGCCATGCTGGGCATGATCCCGCCGGTGATCGTGGTCCTTCTCATGCAGCGGCTCTTCGTCAAGGGCCTGGTGGAAACCGAGAAATAGGAACAAGTGTTATGGCCGAGCTGCGGCTGGACAATGTCATCAAGGAATTCGGTGAGGTCCGCGTCATCCACGGCGTGGACCTGAAGGTGCAGGACGGCGAGTTCGTCGTGGTCGTGGGACCCTCGGGCTGTGGCAAATCCACCCTGCTGCGCATGGTGGCCGGCCTGGAGGAGGTCTCCGGCGGCGAGATTCACATCGACGAGAGGATGGTCAACCGTGTCGAGCCCAAGGACCGGGACATCGCCATCGTCTTCCAGAACTATGCGCTCTATCCGCACATGTCCGTGCGCCAGAACATGGCCTATGGCCTGAAGATCCGGAAGTTCCCGAAGCAGGAAATCGAACAGCGCGTCAACGACGCCGCCGACCTGCTGCAACTTGGCGAATACCTGGACCGCCGGCCCAACCAGCTCTCGGGCGGACAGCGCCAGCGCGTGGCCATGGGCCGGGCCATCGTGCGCGAGCCGTCCATCTTCCTCTTCGACGAGCCGCTGTCGAACCTGGACGCCAAGCTGCGCGTGCAGATGCGTGTGGAGATCCGCCAGCTCCAGCGTCGCCTGGGCACCACGTCGCTCTATGTCACCCACGACCAGGTCGAAGCCATGACCATGGCCGACCGCCTGGTGGTGATGAATGCCGGCGTGGCGGAACAGATCGGCACCCCGCTGGAGATCTACGAAAGGCCGGCTTCCATCTTCGTGGCCGGCTTCATCGGCTCACCCTCGATGAACTTTGTCGAGGGGCGGATCGCGGCGGACCGTCAATCGGTGGTCATCGGCCAGGATTTCTCCATCCCGCTGCCCCAGGTGACCGACGCCATCCAGGCCGATCAGCCGGTGACCGTCGGCCTGCGCCCCGAGGACCTGCACCTGACCCAGGAAAGCCCGGACGAGGCCAGCCTGCCCCTGACCGTGGACCTCGTGGAGGTGCTGGGAGCCGATACCCTGCTGCATGGACAGGTTCCGCACCTGGATACGCTGATCATCGCCCGCCTGTCCGGCGTGCCCCAGGTCAAAAATGGCGAGGTGGTGCACCTGGCATTCCGGCCACGCAGACTGCACCTCTTCGACCGCGACAGCGGCAAGAGCCTCTATTACGGGCAGAACGCCGCCTGAGCTGGCTACAACCAGGCGGCCAGCATGTCCGGGCGATCGGTGATGATGGAATCGACGCCGGCCGAGAAGAGGATCTTGGTGGTTTCGATATCGTTGACGGTATAGGCCGCCGCCTGCGCCCCCAGTAGCTGCACATCCATGGCCCGGGTCTTGCCGAAGGCAGCGAAGTTGCCGTGAACGCTATAGGCCTTCAGTTCCTTCACGGCCTCTTTCCAGCCATCCTCGAAATGATGCGTCAGAAGCGCCCGCGGCCAGTGCGGCGCCTGCTCCTGGGCCAGGTCCAGGCAGAGGCGCTGGAAGCTGGAGATCACCACCAGCGGTGCGTCTTCCGACCAGTGCGCCGCCAGGACCTCGAGCGTCTTCAGCGCCGTTTCCCGTTCGCGGCCGGGACAGGGCTTGATCTCCACATTGACGGCGATGTCGTTCTCGCGGAAATAGTCCAGCGTGTCCGACAGCAGGGGCACGCGCGTGCCCTCGTACTCCGGGGCGAACCAGCGCCCGGCATCCAGCTTCGCGATGGCCTCATAGGAGGTTTCGGCCACGGCCCCCTGGCCGTCCGTCGTGCGCTCCAGGGTCTCGTCATGGAAGACGATCACGTGGCTGTCCGAGGTCAGCTTGGCGTCCAGCTCGATCATGCGCACGCCGGTTTCCACCGTCTTGCGAAAGCCGGCCAGCGTGTTCTCGGGCGCCAGGCCGGCCGCCCCGCGATGCCCGATGATCTTCGGCAGTTTCTTCATTCCCTGGATCTTCCCCTCTTGTTTCATGGGCCGCCTTGTCCCGGCTGGGCGGCCTGGCAAGCAAAAGGAGCTATCACAGCCCCGGCATCAGGTCCATGATTCTGCCCGCGCAAATGAAACAGCCCCGCCCCCGGCAAGCGGGAACGGGGCCTGATTCGCCATTCGTCTGTAACGGGCCTCAGCTGCTGGGCGTATCGGACTCGGCTTCGTCCAGGTCCTCGACCAGAACTTCCACCTCGACACTGCCGGCCTTCTCGAAGGTCAGCGTCATGTGGAAGTGATCGCCGGCGCGGTATTCGCCTTGCAGGTCCTCCAGGACGATCTGCACGCCGCCGGGCTGCAGGGTGACGGACTCGCCGGCCGGCACGCCGATGGCCGCGACCGGGCTCATGCTGTAGTTGCCGTCTTCGTCCATGACCGGCGCACGGAAGCTGGACCCATTGGCAAAGTCCACCTCGGCGTCGACCAGGCGATCGCCTGCCTCACCGGTGTTCTCCAGGGTCAGGTAGACGGCATTGGCGTGGGCGTTGGCCGCGTTCTCCACGGTCCAGGCATGGCTGACCACCATGTTGGCGGCCGCGGAACGCTCACCGTCGTGGTGGGCAAAGGCGGCGGAAACACTTCCGGCGAGAGCCAGGAAGACTGTCAGTATGAGAATGCGCATAGCTCTTGGACTCCGGTCTTCTTGTAATAACAGCGACCTGAAATAGGGAGTAGGGCCAGGAAGTGAACGCCGTGCGGCGGCAATCAAATCTCCTTCGTGTCCGGACACACCCCGTTCCGGTCGGATGAATTCTTCTGTGCCATGGCAGGTCTCCTGACTTGCGGCTCGTCGGTCCGACCGTCTTGCCTTCCCGGCCATCAATAACAGCCAGTGACTCCAGCGACGGTCAACGCACCGCTCACAGTTGCGGGGGCAGCCCCGGTCTTTCACCGGGTTCCCTTTTCATTCCCGGCCTGACGGAGCCAGCCCCGCCCCACCGGAAAACCATGACAGCGACAGAGGATCGCAGAACAGGCGCGCGCTGTCCAGCGCCACGCCACCAACGCCCGCACCCGCCTCGTCCGCCTGCATTTCAGGACACCAGAGCGGGTTGCAGGAGCCCGGCGCTTGCGCTAGGTTCCGCGCCTGCTCGACCCGGTCGCGAAAAGGCTGCCAGACAGCCCGGCGACCAGAGCCGCGGAGAGGTGCCGGAGCGGTCGAACGGGGCGGTCTCGAAAACCGTTGTAGGGTACCCCCCTACCGAGGGTTCGAATCCCTCCCTCTCCGCCATTAACCTACTGAAGATACTACGAAAATCGAGACATTAGAAAGAGCAGATTGTCACGCTGGGCAATTCGGTTGTTCTCGCTATGTCCGCTGTTTACGCCTGATTTACGGCCTGGCGGCGTAAACATAGCGTAAACTATGTTGACACTCTGAGACCGAGAAAATTTTTCGGCGTCCCGTCTCAGCCAGCCTCGAAGTTCAGTTCATACCCCACACCAAGACTGTGTTGGAATTCATCCTAAATCGGCATTGTTTCTTCTGAATACGGTACGTCTACATATAAAGTTCCATCATCCTGATGGATCAGAATAATCCCGCCCATTTCCAGAGCGTCACGGGCGATGTCCTTCAACGGATCGAAGACAGTAAGCGATTCCCAAGAATCAGCCGTATTCCAGAGTTCACGGAGGGCCTCTACCATCCGCTCTATGAACGGCGCATACTCGCTTTTGGCAACACATTCTCGGGCTGTGGGTACTGCACTCCAATCTTCGTCGCGGCCATCCAGATGTCCTGACAGATAGGCAGCAAATCGCAGTGGCTCGCAAAGTGGCCGCCCAGCTTCTTCCAGGAGGCGATTGATCTCACCGTGCACGCGATAGTCTCGTATCCTCTCATTAGCTTGGGTGCGGGCCACATCCAAAGCTCCGACAAAGCATTCCTCATAGGCGGAGGCCTCTTCATCTCCAAAGATGGCACTCAATCGGCAGGCGGCATACTCAGACCACAATGCATCCGTGATGCTGGACAGGACCGCTTCTTCGTAGTCTGTGATAACGGGCTGGAGAATTGTGCCAGGAAAACGCTCGTCGCGATGTAGTAGTTCCTCGACATGTGCACATTCATGGGCGATCAGATAGAGCGCGTTCTTGAAACCCTCCTGAGCTTCATCCTGAATTGGCAGCACCATGGGGGCATTAAAAACAAGGTGGCATTTAATCACGCCATCTCGAATGACTGCCGGGGCCATGCCAACACCCAGCACCCGGTCATCCGTGGTTGGTGTCAGGGGGTGCATCGCTTCATAGCCTCGATCCAACGCAGCAAGTGCTTTGTCATAATCAAAGGCGACCGTAATTCCATCGAGACGGCTGAGGTCAATGTAACGACTGATCGCCCGCACCGTGTACGCAATATAATACGCAAAATCCTGAGCGTCCGTGGTGTCCTGGAAGCCGTTCACAGATACTGGGATCTTTTCCGGTGCGGTCTCTTGCAGGTCCTCTTCTTCGTCCATGTAATCCAACCTTATCGGGTTGAGAAAGACCACCAGAGAGAAGCTGAACATTAATGTTGTAAAATGTGAACACCCTTATAAGGGGTCGTTAAACCGTTATAGGGTTAATAGCCCTATCGGGAGTTCGAATCCCCCTCCCTCCGCCATTTACTCCCAAGGCTCTGAAAAATAAGAGAAAATTAGGACAGCAGAGGTCCTGGTATCGTTAACGCGTCCGTATGTGCGGCGTGAAGCCCCCTGCTTGCGCGACTTTCCCGAGGCAACAATGAGGCAACAAATTTTGAGAGTGGCTACCGTGGAGATAACCGGATTTGCCGTAGGCCAAGGCGGAACGCCCGCGCATGATCGTAGGGAAGGTGAAGGTTTCCTAGGATTGTCATAATATCCATTTCCCGCCATGCGGAGGCGCCAATCTTGAGGAAGAAGGAGGAGGAGCGGGCAGTCTTGAAGGGGCAAAACAGTAACTCTGTGGACAAAGTTAATCTTATTATGCTTTGATCTAGCAAGAGTACAAAAATTAGCAAGGGAGGGGACATGCAATACCTACCAATAGCTTTTGAGCAATTGGAGTTTTCCCGCAGTCTCTTGAATTGCAGAATCAAAGGAAAAATAAATATTGATGAGGTGGATAATGCAATTAATAAGAATCAAGATGGCCCATTAAAAACCTTAAAAAATAACTTAACTATAACTTTTGGGGCAGCGGCAATTACATTGAATAGAGTGCGCGAAGAACTAAATATTCCACTTCCAGAAACAATTGATAGCGAAAATGATCAATGTGTTTCTCTAATTTACCAGATCCGCAATGCATTTGCACATGATATCGCTGAACCGAAGTGGTGGATAACTAAAGAGAGGTTTCGTCGTGAATATAGATTTGGTAGAATGCATTTTGATCTAACAGATCTGCATGGTACGGCTTTTAACTACGAGCACATCCACGGAATCGATACATTCTTTTGTATAAAGGAATATTTTGAGAATGAATTTGATATCTTCTATTATCCGAGAAATTAAATCATAAGATTCCTTCCAGTTCTCGGAATGGCCACACTATTAAATGCTAAATTTCAAACAACTAATTCTGGAGGGCGCGCGGAAGTCAATCACTCACCTTTTGTTTTTTGGTGAGCTGGCTCAGAAAGGAGCGGGTCCCCGGGGTTTGGCTCGTGACTGATCACAGCGTTGTTGCTGCGGCCCTGCTACCGTTAGCGCAGCCACATATGAGCTGCGAAGACCCCCGCTTGAGCGGGGCTCACGAGCACAACAATTTTGGACAGGTGGTGGCTTCGAGAGCCAAATGCTGCTCGTTCGGAGGCTCCTCAAAGCCCCTACCACCCCATATCTTAATAGAAAACTATGGGGGTTAGTCAGAGGTTTGAATTGTCTACGCTAAAATTCCCACCCAATTATATCTTGAAGGGAAAAATTTATACATATAATCAGAGAAATTAAAGAAATAAAAATAACAAAGAACGTCGCAAAATGATTATCACTTGATTCTTTGCTTAGTATATAACTAAATGCTCCTGATATAATACCATGGCACCATAATAAGACACTCCAACTATATTCAGGATACCAAAAGTACTCAAAGATAATATAATTTTTTCCCTCTACGCTAATTCCAGAATAGTATGGAATATAATTATATACAGATAATATTATTAATAATATTAATGCTATATGAAATACAATAGCTATAACCATTATGAGAGATATGCTTATTTTATATAATAAACCTTCATTATTTGTATTTTCGATTATAAATCGATATGGTTTATATAATATGGAAATATATTTTATTTTTAGGAAAATGTAAATATATGGCAACAATATAGTTGTTAATATACCTAATAAAATTAAGTACCAAGCACCATCAAATACAAGCACTATCCCTGAAACTGGCCACGCTACCCAAGCTGACACTATCACTAAAATTGCCAAGGGAGAGGTGATAAGCACCAAAGAATTTAATATGGCTTTTCGCATTTAAGGCTTATCCCTTTGGATCAGGTGATTTCAACATCCTGTCATCAAGAAAACTTGAATCCCTACTTGCTACACAAATTATAATTTTAGTTTATCCCACACAATTAGAAGCGCAACCATAGGCTTCCCATAGGAAACTCTGCACCAGGTGGGCGATGGCAGGCTCCAAATAAAAAGAAGAAGATAACCTTTTCCTCCATCCCACCACGAAGGGGATGGAGGTGTGTCTTGCAACAAACCTATTGCGTTCCTGGTTTGTCCCGGGACATCATGAAGTAAAGGCCGCATCAACGGGCGGGAACCCTAGCGGCCTTTAAAATTAACCAGATATGAGTTAATCATGATACGCGCATTCACTATTGTCAACCTTCAGGTTCCCGCCGTTCACGGCGGTAATTGAGCAGGTTTGCTGATAAGCAATCCGCTCCGATCACAGATCCCCCTCAAAACTATGTTGACATTGTTGACAAAGCCAACCCGATGGCTTGGCTGCAGGAGCAGCGTGAGCATGAAGAGAAGGGCTTGCGCTTGTTCCAGTGCCTGCCGCGCGCCTGGCAAAGAACGCTTCTCCGCCGACATGGCGGCACCGGGGACGAGGAGCCGGACGACCTACACCTCGCACTGATTCCGCCAGAGCCAGACCCAAAGGCCGCCTTCGCGGAAGAACTGGAAAACAGAGCGATCTACCGCCGCGACTATGGACATATGGCGACATGGACACGCTGGATGCGACCGCCGAATGATGCCCCTCTCCCGTATACCTATAATGAGCGTCAGTGGATGGAGGAAAAAAGCGGCCAGGAGGCGCTAGATAGATTTCAGGCTATCGAGGCGGACCATTATCGTCTGGCAGATCTCAAGCCGCTCGCGCGGTCCATCTCCAATGCATGCCAAGGCCTGGAGCATGTACCCCGAGACACCATCCGGCTACTCGCATCGACAGACGAAGAACTCCTTGAAGAAGCAACCCGCATCACTGAGGGACGCGAGGCGGTTCACGTTGCTTGGCTTGCACGGCGGCGGCAAGATTTTGCTCGGCGGCAGAAAGTGAACGAAGGTCTTCGAAGGGCGCATCAGGACATAACGAGCACCAGGAGGATACTGGGAATGGGATTGGTTTTTATCCAAGAAGCGAATGTTCCAAACCACGCATTCTCCGCCAGGAAGCAGAAGGCCGCCGTGAAGAAGATTCGCCGCCGCCTAAAAGGTGCCCGGAAAAAGGCCGCGCAGGGCGGCGGTATCCATAAGCGGGAGCGGGATGCAAAATCCTGCCGCCGCCGGTTGCGGCGCAAGATTGGCAAATCGGCCGCATGGGCTGCTGGCATCCTGGGTTTGGTCGGTGGCCCTCCCAGGAAGCGCCTGCCCGCATATGCGGACAACTGGCAATTGCGGCGCTGGCGGGAGGTTCAGGAAAAAGGCCAAGCTTTTCTGGAGACTCACGAAATCTACCGGAACGTCGGCGGAGAAGAGACCGCCGTGTCCCTAGCCGAAGTGGCCGCATCAGCTGCACGAGGACGCGAAGCGCGGTGGTATGCAGTAATTAATGGCATGCAGGAGCAGGGCGAACGACGCGGCCTACTGCCGTTGTTCGTCACACTCACACTACCATCAAAATTCCACTTACACGCCGAATCCGGGAAGCGGGGCGACCCAAGCATCTCACCATCCATGGCTGCGAAGGAAATCAACCGCAGATGGCATTGGATAATGGCCTGGATGCGGCAGGCCGGAAACTCGCCGTTCGGAGCCAGGGTAATTGAACCGCAGCGCGACGGCACTCCCCACCTGCACGCATGTATTTGGATACGCGAAGAGATGCACGACGAATTTCTCAACGCCATCGATCGTCATTTCCCCACGACGATAGAAAAAGAGAAAGCCGCGCGTAGCGCAGTCGATGAAAATAAGAACGAAAAACCGCGCGATTTCAGCGCAGGGCCTGCCGCTGTAGTCCGAGTCGTAGACCCATCCCTGAGCTCCCCGACCACGTATATCATGAAGTACGTTCTCAAGTCGCTGAGAAGCAATTCAGCGCCGGAGAGCGAGGATGATCCTGGTCATGAAAGAGCCGCTGCATGGGCCTCTCACATTGGCGCCCGCAGAATTTCCCTGGTCGGATTGCGACCAGGAACCTTGGCGTTGTGGCAGACGGTGCAACGTCTCGCGCGGCAAGTCGAAGATGAAGAGAGCACCCGGGACATCGATAGCGAGATACCGCGCATCCGCTCTATCCTGCATGCCTGGAAGAAGAGACAGTGGGGAACCGTTCTGGTGCTGCTCGGGGGTTTGTCTGAACATCCCCGCTTGCTTCCTCGGCGCGGTGAGAGAAGGTCAACGTGGGGTGACACCGTCTACACCACTACCCACTATGTCCACCCCCAGGCCACCCCCTATGAGTTCGTCACGGTTGATGGTGAGATAAAGGTCAAACACACCCGTCCCGTCACCCTGGTCGTGCGGGAGGAGGTCTGGACTATCCGTGAGGTTAGTGGACAGGGTCATAACACCCTGAAAACAAATCCACTTTCAAATGTTATCAGTTCTTCAAGTTGCGGGGCTGACGCCCCGCCGGGTGACCATGAGCACCCTCCTGACGGCCACGATCCTCCGGATTCCGGATCACCTCAGACCCCAATTACGGCTTTACTGGAGACCGCAGGAGACGCGGAAGTCCCCCCGCGCGTGCCCGCGCGGCTGCAGCAGCAGGCCGATGCGATAGACGAAGCAATCGCTGCCGCTGGCCTGCAGGCCCTGCTCACACCCGCACCCCCTTCGCAGGCGGAGCATACATCACTTCAGGAATCCGAACGGGCGCGGTGCATCGTAAACAAGCTGAGAGAGACCGGAAAAATGCACCGGCTACGCGGTACCCGGCTGTCCTGGATGGCAGATACCACGTAGGTTTTGTCAACATATTTAAGTAATTCGCGTTCACGGATCGTGATTCACAACTAGCGAAATGTGATTCATAAGTCCCAGATCGGTGTTACCAGGATTTTTTCTTCACGAGATCATTGCGTTCCGCATTTGTTCACCCTAACCTGATAGGAGGGCCAGGGTAGGTCAGGAGCAAGCAATGTCGTTGTTCGACAACGACGCTTGCCCTCACTCGCTTCGCTCGCATCGGGACCAAGGGAGACACATCATGCCACGGAAAAAAAGAATCGGCATTCGGCTGACAGACGATGAACACGCCCACATCTTCGCGCGTGCTGGAGCCATGCACGTATCCGAGTTCATCCGCGCCCAGGCCCTGGGCCGCCGCCCCCGCCTTCCCCGCCAGATTCCCGCCATCAACCAAGCGGCCTGGTCCGACCTGGCGAGATGTCTAGGGAACCTCAACCAGATCACGCGTGCGGTTAACCGAGGAGAAGTGCCTGCCGACAGTGAGACCGGGAAGACCCTTCTGCGGCGCATCGATGAAATAAACGCCCACGTGCGCGACTTGAGGAATCATCTCATCGGGGCCGACCAGGAGTCCGCTCGATGATCGGGAATGTCACGAAAGGCCGGGGCAGCCGTGGAGTACTCAACTATACCCTCGGAGACCGGGATATGAACGGGAAAGCTCGCGAAAGGGAACCACGAATCCTCGGCGGCACATTTTCCGGCCAGACACCCGGCGAGATCGCCCGCGAGTTCGGCAACCTGCGCGAACTCCGGCCCGGACTAGGCCGCCATGTGACCCACTGCAGTATCCGGAAAAGCCCTGACGATCGCGATTTGACGGATGAAGAGTGGTCCGAAGTCGGGCGGATGTGGGCCGAGCAGATGGGCCACGATGGATACACGATCATATCCCACAACGATCACATCCACATCGTCGCCAGCCGTGTTGCGCTGGACGGCACCACCGTATCCGACAAGAACGACTACGAGCGCACCGAAGCTATACTGCGAGAGATTGAAGAACGGTTCGACCTCAAACGCGTACCATCCTCGCACCTCCTCACCCCCGAACGCGCTGCCGACCACCGCCGCGCGCCGTCGATGGCAGAGATATCCCAGGCAGAGCGAGGGGAAGCACCCATTCGCCAGATTATCTCTGACGCCATAGATGCAGCCCTTGCCGATGAGACCGGGTCCGTTACCGCACCTCAATTCGTCCAAGGTCTGGAATCCTGTGGAATCACCGTGCTGCCCAATCTTGCCAGCACCGGCAAGCTGAACGGATTCAGCTATGAGATGGATGGAAAAGCTGTAACGAGCAAGAAGCTCGGACGCGGGTACACGCTCAAAAATCTTCAGACGAAGGGGCTATCATATGACCCGAACAGAGACTTTGAACTCCTCCGTAGCTGCACATCACAAAGTGCGGATGCAACTCCTGAAAGAGGACATGGAGAACTTGGAGCTCCTGAAGCAGGACCTGAAACACCTAACCTCAGCAGACCACGCCGAGGAGCTGGCCCGCACGTTGGAGCCGATCGCGGCAACGATGACAGCCATGATCCAGAGAACGGGCAAGGCCAACCAGACACTGCACAGGTCAAGCCAGGAGGCTCAAAGAACCTTGGAAACCGTCCAGGAAATACAGGGTCAGGTCGCCGCCAACGCAAACCGGCTCTCCCGGGTCGTGCGGTTCACCCTCACATCATGCGCAGTCCTGACCGCCGCCACGGCCCTGATGACGGCGACCACGATTCTCTTGACGAAGGGGGTTCTGTAGAACCCGCTGACAACGGGAAGCAGCTGTATAAGGCCGAGCTTTGGGGCGCTCTGTACAATCAGAAATTACCCGAATCACTTCGCGAACAACTCCGCTTCGTAGACCAAGATCGCCGCATCATTGCGTTGAACGACGGTGCACGGATTGCCGACCACGGCCGCCACATAACAACCAATAAGCCCACAAACGCCGCCGTAAAGCTAATGATTGCGGAAGCGCAAGCGAAAGAGTGGAAGGCTATCAAATTTACCGGCAGTGACCTATTTAAAGAGCGGGCAGCACGGGAGGCAACCAGGAATGGCCTGCCAGTCACCAACCCCGAACTTCAATCCATCGTTGAAGATGAGAAGAAGCGCATGGAAGCCCGGGAACCCGCACCCGGCTCCCCGAGATGGAACTTGGCCGCCGCAGCCGGTGTACCGGCTGCGCCCAGAGGCAAGACTGACGCCACAGACCGGAACATGGCCCGCCAGCTCGATGCACTGAATGCCACTCAATATGAATGGCAGGCTATTCCTCCGAAAGGATACCAGCGCAACCCCAGCCCTCTCCGCACCGGCTCCCGGGCAGACCTGGAGAAGGCCAAATCATGGCTGAGGCGGCTCAACCGCGACGGCTTCGACATTTACGTCAGGCCCACCGCCGAGCAAGAGGCTTCCCAGGGGTTAGCGTTCATCGATGATATCGACCTCACTACGGCAAACCGCATGTTCAAAGACGGCCTGCCGGTCACCTGCCTTATCGAGTCCTCGCCCGGCAACTATCAAGGATGGGTTCGCGTCGGAGGTGAACTGACCCGTCAGGAAATCAAGGAAGTCAACAAAGCGCTGGCCGAAAAGTATTCGGGCGACCCCGGCGCGGCCACCAGCCGCCGCTTTGGCCGTTTAGCGGGCTTCACGAACAGAAAGCCCAGCAGGGTCCAGCCCCACGGCCTGCCCCCTTACGCGCGCGTTGAGAGCGTGCATGAAGGCGTTACTCCCCAAGGCCCCCAACTGGTCTCCGAGATCAAGGCCAAAATGAAGGAAGCCGCCCAGCAGGCCAAGGAGGCCACAACATTCCCCGTTCCGGGACCGAGGGCACGGCGGACACCAGGACGGCAGACACAAGACCCCATCGCCGTCTTCCAGGCCGCACGGTCACGGGCGGCCGCGAAGACCGATGACCAGAGTGCACTTGACTTCTCAGGCTCCCTGGCACTCATCCGGCGCGGCTTCTCAGACCGCGAGATTGCAGATGCCATCCAGGCCGCGCGACCATCCTTGGACACCAAGAAGAACGGCCGCGCCGAACAGTACATCGAGCGCACGATCGCACGCGCGCGAGAGATTGCCGCCGAGCAACAGCACCAGCCAGCTCCCGCATTCAGGAGATAGCGCCCATGGAAGATGAATTCGACTTTTTGCCCGACGATTTCCCGAGCCACCACGAGCTCGTGCGCTACCTCGCCCAGCGCCTGGGTAGGTTACCAACCCTGGCCGAGGTGGCCGCCTTGAGGGGTGTCATGATCGAGAAGGGCATGCGCCGGAAAGCACGGAAAGATAGGGATTACCAAGGCCTCGTCGCGGGCCGCAAACGACTGCGCGACGAGTTCGGGATGAAGCAATACCAGAAGAAGCCGCCCTCCGGGGGCGAAATCACCCACATGATAGACAACATCCTCGGAGACATGGTGCTGGCTACCGTGTGGGGAATGGCGCTGTGGCATGCGCTCAGAGACCTACACCCCATCCTCGCGCGCGACCACGCCGACCCTGATGATGACCGGGTGCCGCCGGAGGATTGGGCCGAAGACGGGCAGGCGACCGAGCCGCACGCCATTGTCACACTCGGTAAGCGCTTGCGGGAATACCGCCTGACTGACAACCCCCAGCTCACAAAAGGCTTCATGATGCCTACCGGCAGCCGCTGGAGAGCAGCCCTGGCATACATCGAGTGGAAGGCTGGCGGGGGTCTTGGCGCTCCTCCTCCAGCAGCAGTGAAAGGCGGACACTCGCAACTGATCATTGCGTTGGCCAATAGGACCAGCGGAGATGGCTTGCGAAGGATGCTCACAAAGGCCCGGAAAGCCGAACAGGCCGGTTCTGACATGCAACGCAAAGAGCTGTTGGATCATTGGGAGTGCTTGGGTGCCGTGGCCGCTACCCATCCTCGACATGTGCATATTGCTCCGGGTCCCGGCACCGGAGAGCTAGACCTTCCACCTGCCGAACCTGAGCCCGAGCCTGAACCGGATTCTGACAGTCCAGATGACACCCTGGACTCCACCAGGTTGGGATTACCCCAGCCGCCCTCACCACCGAAATCCCAAACCTACGGAGACTTATGATGACACATGACCATAATGACACCACCACGCCAGACGAACCCGAGACCAACGAAGAGGAGCTGCAGGACGAGATCACGCGTGCCCGTGAGATCATCCAATCATACACTCAGGAGCACGGCGATGACATCATGAACGAGACGCGGGCCGGGGTCTTCGGATCGATGGATGCACTATATACCGGCCACACCAGACAGGCCGTGAGAGCGGCCCTGACAGGCATTCTGCGCGTGGGCGGTGAGCAACAAGGCAGTGAGTTAACAACCAGGATACTACAGGGCGCGGAGAGTTCGATGCCCGCTCTCCACGCGTATGCGGCGATCCGCCCGCATGTGCTCGCGAACGACCAGGCTGCTGGCGATTATGGTGCGGCCAAGGCATGTCTTGCCGCCGGATACGACGAAGAGGACATCGAGCGCGCGATCTGCGTGCACGGCCGATACGGAATCCGCGGGGCACACTATTCCCTCCAGATCATAGTAGCTGCGAATATCGGGGATGCAGAACGGCCTCACCGCGCACCCAAGGCCAAGGCCGACCCTGGGCAGGACACCCCGCGCCCACGGGCTCCATGGTGATAACATGGGCCAGCACCGCACCATATACGCCCTCGACGGCAGCACCATCGAGCTACCGCCGGGGGCGGCGTGGCGGCCGCCCACGCTTTTGGACTACCGCATCACATCCGCGTATATCCCGGAAGGCACTCTGGAGACCCTTCCTGTAGCCATCTCGATCATTCGCACAATATGTCCTTGGCTAGAGCATGTGCACGCTGGGCCGGGGCTGTGGCGGATGATAGGTGAAGAGGAGGCCGCGATGCGGATGTCACACAACATCCGCCAGGATCGCCACGGGCGGCCTTGGGCGCGGACGTGCGGAGTTGCGCACGATACTGCCCCTGAGAGCATCACATTGGCTCTAGATGTCACCACTGTCGGGCTGATCACAACGGCGCTCCATGAGTGTTTTCACATCATCAGCCCACACCTATCCAGCCAGGCACATCGTGTGCTGGAGCAACACACGAGCACTGGGTACGACTGGCACGACCCGTATCACCGCAACCCAGAGGAGCGGAAGGCCAGGCTCTTCGAATCCTGGGCGCATGCCCTCCTCGAAGGCTGGCAGCCCCGGCCGTTCATACTGCCCCAAGATGGGTCGCTATGTTTGGAATCCATTTTCGATGGCATATACTCAGGCGAGATTGGGAAGAAGATCCAGCAGGACATGGAGAAGCAGGCCGCCGCATGATGCGGCGGATGCGGAGCATCATTCCGGGGTCCGCTACTCTCGCCGCCTCCGGCGGCTCCAGTGGCGCACCGGGAACCCGGAAGTGATGCATCGTCTCTCGACATGGCGGGAGACCGCCGAGCCTCGGGCCTTCACGTTCTGGATTTGACACAAGAGATCATCCCCCACCTGGGGGGTGAGGAAAAAGCTTTCCTCAAGATCCTTGCTGGAAATCCTTGCAAAATCCTTGGGCGGCCAAGGACTCATGAATGTTGACAAGGAATTGTTCAAAATCAATAGGTTAATAACTTTTTTCCTGGCGCATTGAACCCAAGGTTGCTAATACCTGGTCGGACTTAACACAACTCAGGAGACCATTAGACATGCTACCGGAACCTGATCTCCGGATCGCTGCGGTGGGCGTGGAAGGCACGTTCACGGACATAACCGAGACGACGGAGGGCGCTGAGATTCGGCAGAAATCGTTGGCAGCTTGGGAGAAAGGAACAGCGCGCGAGAGGTTCGCTGGGGACTTGGCTAAAGAGGTGGACTGGGCCGGAGAAGTCGAGATCGATATAATTTGGGACTGTATAATTATCTGGTCACGCGAATTTTAGAGTAATATATCGGAAAAATTATGCATCAATATAATTTTCCCTACCTCACCTCCTTATAGGAGGTGAGGCGTTCCCATAGACTAAATATATCTTTTAATTGTTTCTTGTATTTTTTCTTTATACTTATAGATATCTGTGACTTTTTTAATTTTATTCTTGTCTTCATTCTTACCTTCATCAAACAATCCAATATGCTTCACCTTCTGTGAATTAAACCATAATCTACATATTGGCTGCCTGTTGTTATCATCAAGAATAATAGAACAATAACTCTTTTGGTCACGTATTGTTACACGATCTACTTCCTCAAGTACATTTGATGCAATGGCCCGAACAATATAAAACCCTTGCCATTCTTCCTCAGTAGTTTCTATTTCAGATTCTTCTAAATCATCACCTTCAACTTCATCACCTTCAGAACCACCGGCATGGGCGTCCCCTTCAGATTGAAAAGCAACTTGAAGTCGATCCTGAATGCGGTCACGAATAATCTGCTCAAATGCCGAAATAACTGGATTTCTAAGTTGTTCAATAGCCGTTCTGGTCATATTTCCATCATAAAATTGGCGGCCTATTAATTTAACAAATTCATCTTCCGGATCCCGCATTTGGCTATTGAGATAACGGGCCGCCGCATGTGTGTATTTCATGTTTGCGGCAGTTGAAAGTATTGCTTCTAAATTGAATTTTTCCCTATGGAACTTAGCCAATTCTTTAATATCGGCATCATCAAAACTTTCTAGATCAAACATAAAAAATGGAAGTCTATCCATTTTGTTTGGTTCATCTATATCTGAAAAAAACCAATACTGCCTTCCATTTGTAAGCAGGCTAATTCTAACATCCTCTACTGAAAAATATCTATATAATTGAGTATATTGAGCTTCAGATAGTTCTGTATTAATTGGCTTTGCCTCAACAAGCATTTTTATTTCGTCATTAATTTTTAAGGCATAATCCACCTTTTCCCCTTTTTTCACTCCAACATCTGCAGTGTATTCCGGTATTACCTGCCTAATATCAAAGACATCAAATCCAAGCATCCTTAAGAATGGCAGAACTGTCGCATTTTTTGTGGCCTCTTCCGTTTGGGCTGTTTGCTTGCCCACGTTAGCCCGTTTCGCAAGATCACGAACACCATCAGTAAGATCCATTTACATTACCCTCTTATTTGCCTCCATGACGTGCAACCATGCCAAGACAAACTCTTTTGAGCAATGATAGGAATTTGAAAAGCAAGGCTAGAAATATGTTCCCAGACCCCGACTCAGGCCACATCATCAGTGCGAGATAAGTCTAGGTAGCACCCTCAATAAACTCACCAGCATGAGCCACTTCATGCTTTCTCATCAGCTTTCTCACGTCATCGTCATTGGGATTCACATACCGCATCAGCTGAGCGACGCTGCTATGACCAGACTGTCGCATCAGCACCCTCAACCCCCAGCCAGCCAATGACATACGCGTCAAAGCCTCGTGGCGCATATCATGAAATCGCAAATCTTTTATCCCAGACAAATCCTTTGCTGCGCGCTTCCGCGCCTCACTCCAACGATATTCCGCATTGTGCACACTCAGACTAAAATACTCATCAAGGCCACTACCCCGGCGACGGCGGGGTAATTCATCGAGTGCATCAAGCGCCGACTGAGCCACTGACGACAGCACCACATTCCGTTCGGAACCATTTTTCGTGTCGGGCACACGAATCACATCAGGCTCAATGCGCCAGCTTCTGCGGAAGGATAACAATTCTCCCATCCGGGCGCCCGTTGACAGTGCCAATTCCAGTAAGGCCAGCATCTCCTGACCGTCCAGACCCACAGCTAGCTCACGCCGTATAGCTCGTTCCTCGCCGTTCCGAAACCGACGTTCACGCGGAGAGGACGGACGTGGAATACCACCACGGTGGCGCTTTTCAGCGCGCAGTTTTTTCACAGGATTCTCAACTTCGGCGAACTCTGGTTTATTCTGAATATTCCCATAGACAGCAGACAACGTATTCACTTCATTCCTAATAGTCGAGGGCTTGCACCCTGCTCGCTGGCGCTCCACTATGTATTCAGCTATATGTCCAGATGTTATATGATTAATTTTCTTTGAAACAAGCCATTCATAATTGTTCATAAATCTTTTTATTAGGGTTCTTTCTTGCCTCCAACCCTTCTTATAGTTTGTTTCAATTTTATGATAACCGTTTAATACTTGCCAAAGCGTTGGAAACCATTTCTCCTCTGGAACCGGTTCGGGTTCCTTCTCAATCCGAGGATCTTCCCATTCCCCTTTCCTGATAGCCGCCTCAGTATCCCTCCCCCATTGCATGGCATCCTTCTTTTTCCTGAAAGTCTGGGATATTGAGCGTGCCTTCACCGGCTTCGGATAGTTTTTGGGAATGTCCACAATAACAGAATAGTTTCCGACCGACGTACGCTGCAAATGCATATGCCCCACCTCTTGTAACGGTTTGATGGGTAAATATAGCGTAATTCGTGCACAGTATAAACGGAAAATCCTTTATTCTCAACTATGTTGAACGGTCTCGAAAACCGTTGTAGGGTACCCCCCTACCGAGGGTTCGAATCCCTCCCTCTCCGCCATTTCCCTGGAGACCAACAATAAAATCAATGAGTTACAGGGCCAGAATTTGTCCCACCCCTTGACTGGTACAGTTGGCTGGTACAACAGGGTGGTACAGATCATGGGCTCTTCCGTGAACCTGGTGCGCCGCGGCGCCCGCTGGCACTTCCGAATCCCGGTGCCCCGGGATCTCCGGGATCTTCTCGGAAAAGGCGAGATCCGCCGTTCGCTCGTCCTCGTCGATGGACAGCAGGCGCGAAGGCTGGCATTGATTGCAACCATGCGCAACGGTGTCAATGCCGCCCACCTGAGCTACTGGATATCTTCTGGAGCGAACGTGCGGAGAATGACACGCGCATGCGGGATAACTTATGTCCTCGCGCGAGCTGGCTTGATGAAGTCGCCGGAAGCAAGCGGATCGCGGGTTATGCGAACGACGATATCCGGGCCTGCAAAGATCCCCGCACCAGCGCGCCGAGTGCGATGCCCTGACAGAGCGCGGCCACTCGCGAGCCGCCGAAGAAGGCATGATCCCAAAGCCGTTTTTGAGCGGCCCCACGACTGGGCCGCCTTGTCCTGAGAACACCGACCAGTTGGTGTTCTCGGACAAGTAAGACATCACGATGCCGGAGAGGACCCTCCATGCCAAATGCGACGGCGAAGATCTTCTTCCAATGCTCGAATAGCGCGAGATAGGTGTTGTCGCCTGTCTTCAGCCAAAGCGCGTTGAGGATTATGAGCCAACTCGCCAGCCCGATCGTGAAGGCAAACTGCAGGCGCGCCAGTATCTCGGCTGAAGACAGATCGAACAGGTCGGGTACCTGCGTTCAAGCTGGGTCGATATCGACCATCCGAAGGTAGGGACGAAGCGTCTCGAACCCCTGCGGGAACTGAACCTTTGCGTCGGCGTCGCTGAGGCTCGGGGGGATGATCGCGCGGTCGCCCGGACGCCAGTCGGCTGGCAGCGCCACACCCCTTGTGTCGCCGGTCTTGAGCGCGTCGATAACCCGGAGGATTTCATCGAAGTTGCGCCCGACGCTCATCGGGTAGGTCATCGTCAGACGAAGCTTCTTGGCATTGTCGATGATGAAGACCGAGCGCACCGCGGCCGTTTCGGACTGGGCGGGATGAATCATGTCATAGAGGCGCGCGATTTTCAGGTCCGGGTCCGCGACGATTGGAAACCGTAACGTGGTGTTCTGGGTGTCGTTCACATCGTCGATCCACTCCAGATGTTCGTCGACGGTGTCGGTGCTGAGCCCGATCGGTTTCACGCCGCGCTTGTCAAATTCGGCGCTAAGCTGAGAGGTTCGGCCCATTTCCGTGGTGCAGACCGGAGTGAAGTCGGCCGGATGGCTGAAGAAGAAGGCCCAGTCGTCGCCAATCCAGTCGTGGAATGAGATCGGGCCGAGCGTCGTGTCGGCAGTAAAGTCCGGGACAGTATCTCCGAGAAGCAGAGGCATGATGGTTCCTTTCGATTGAGTGATAACAGTCTACCGCCCATTGCCGTGCAGTTAAGTGACATTGTCACCTAGCTTGCAAAAAAATTATATTCTGAGTAGAAGTTTCGCTGGGAGATACAGATGAAGCTCACGGCATATTCCAACTATGCGCTTCGATCGCTTCAACTTGCCGCACTCAGGGCACCCGATCTCATCCGCGTTGACGACGTTGTGCGGGTGCACGGGCTGGCACGGCCGCATATCGTGAAAATTGTGCACGAACTGGGATGCGCGGGCTTCGTCAACACCCAACGCGGGCGTGGCGGCGGGTTCCAGCTCGCCCGTCCAGCCGAGGAGATCGTCGTGGGCGACGTCATTCGGCTGACCGAGGGGCCGCTCGATGTGGTTGAATGCTTCAACCCGGCGTCGAACACCTGTCCCCTCATCGGGGTCTGCCGGCTTTCCCGGGGTCTGCACGAGGCGACGCGCGCCTTCATGGCCGTTCTCGACGATCTCACGGTGGCTGATATCTCCGCCAATCGCGATCAACTCCTGGTGCGCATCGCAACCGCCGAGAAACAGGCCTTGGCGCCAATGCGGAGCAAGCCATGACCATCGGAGACTGGACCGAGCGGTTCCAGGGCACTCGTGACCTTCCCCGCGCGGTGCGGAACCGGCTCCTCGCCAGCGCACAGGTCGTACGGTACGCAAGTGGCGCGATCGTCTTCAACCCCGACAATCGTCCGGACAACCTGCTGTTTCTGGTCGAAGGAACGCTCCGGGTCTCGCAAACGGCAGAATCGGGGCGGGAGATCGTTCTCTACCGGGTGGAGGCGGGCGAAAGCTGTGTGCTGACGACGGCCTGCATGCTGGCAGAGGAGGCCTACAACGCCGAGGGCATTGCCGAAACGGCGCTGGTTGCCGTTGTGCTCTCGAAAGACACTTTCGATCTCCTTGCGGCGGAAGAGCCGAGTTTTCGAAGATTCGTGTTCGCGGCCTATTCCCGCCGTCTGCTCGATCTGCTCCACGTCGTCGACGAGGTGGCGTTCGGTCGGATCGATGTACGACTTGCGGCGAGGCTTCTCGCACTTGCCGGCAATGCCGAAGTAGTTTCGGCGACACATGACGACCTCGCCCGAGAGCTGGGCACGGCGCGCGAGGTTATTTCTCGCGTGCTGCAGGACTTCCAAAAGCGGGGGCTTGTCAGCCAGGCCCGCGGCCGGATCCGGCTGCTCTCCCGGGAAAGTCTGGCGCGGATCGCCGAAAGCGATTGAATGAAATTCCCTGCGCGCAGTTCCACCCGCCGGTTTTCAGACGCAAAGTGACAATGTCACTGAAGTCGGCGCGATAAAGTTATATCAAGCAGACAGCTTTCATCCTGGAGTACCTGCCGTGCGCATCAATGTAGGAACTATCGATCGTATCTTTCGGGCCGTCCTTGGCCTCGCGCTTCTCTATCTCGCCTTTCTGAGTGGACTGCCGCTCTTCGAAGGTGCGCTTTTGAAGTATGGCGCAGCTGTCGTGGGAATCGTCATCCTGGTCGTCGCAACGACACGGGTCTGCCCGGTCTACGCGGTGCTGGGCATCAAGACCTGCCGGGCCTGAACCGATGAAGACCGTGTTCACACCCTGGATCTCCCTTGGCGGGGGCATCTTCCAGGCAAAATTTCTACAATCCCAAGGCAGCGGCGCCAGGTGCGCGACGGCCTGACAGTCAGCAAACGGAGAACTTCATGACCCACTATCCGACCAATCTGGACGTCAAACCCGAAGTTCATGCCTTCTTCGACGACGCGACCAACACCATCAGCTACATCGTGAAGGATCCCGCATCGAACGCCTGCGCGATCATCGACAGTGTCATGGACATCGACTACGCGGCTGGACGGATCACCTACGACCACGCCAACAAGCTGATCCGCAGCGTGGAGGAGATGGGCCTGACGGTGGAGTGGATTATCGAGACCCACGTCCATGCCGACCATCTGAGTGCTGCGCCCTACATCCAGCAGAAGCTGGGCGGCAAGATCGGCATCGGCGCAAGGATCATGGTCGTGCAGGACACTTTCGGCAAGATCTTCAACGAAGGCACGGAATTTCAGCGCGACGGATCGCAGTTCGACGCTCTGTTCGAGGATGGCGAGACCTACATGGTAGGCAAGATGCAGGCTTTCGCCATGGCGACGCCCGGTCACACGCCGGCCTGCATGACCCATGTGATGGGCGACGCGGCCTTCGTGGGCGACACGCTCTTCATGCCGGACGGCGGATCGGCGCGGGCAGATTTTCCGGGCGGCGACGCCGGCACACTCTACGAGTCTATCCAGAAGGTGCTGAGGCTACCCGACGAGACGCGGCTCTTCATGTGCCACGACTACGGCCCGAACGGGCGCGAAATCCGGTGGGAGACGACGGTGGCCGAGGAAAAGGCCCACAACATCCATGTGGGCGGCGGCAAGACGCGGGACGAGTTCATCAAGTTCCGCACCGAGCGCGACGCGCAGCTCGCCATGCCGAGGCTCATCATTCCCTCGCTCCAGGTCAACATGCGGGCTGGCGAACTGCCCCCCGCCGATGAGAGCGGCAAACACTTCCTCAAAGTGCCGATCAACTGTCTTTGACCTTCACGCGCGATCCGCTGACGGAACGCAATCAGCACAACGTAGCGCCAGCCGCGAAAACCCCTGGGAGGAAACATGAACATCCGGAAGATTGACGACAGCCTCGCCGTCTCGCCGCAAATCGCCGTTGACGACCTGCCGAAGCTCGCTGCGGAGGGCTACCGCGCAGTGATCTGCAACCGTCCCGATGGAGAGGGGGGGGACCAACCCTCGTTCGAAGAGATCGAGCGCGCGGCACGCGAGAACGGCATGGAGGCTCGTTACCTGCCCGTGGACTCGGGCCTCGTGCGCGACGAGAACGCGGACGACTTCGCCGAGGCGATGCGCACCTTGCCTGGTCCCGTTCTGGCCTATTGCCGCTCCGGGACACGCTCGGCGACGCTCTGGGCGCTGTCCGAAGCAAAGCGCCGTCCTTTGCCCGAGATCCTCGGCAAGACCAAGACCGCAGGTTACGACATGTCGGGCGTCGCGCGCCGCGTCGCCAACGGCGGCAAGACGCCGACCGATACCGGCGACGCTCACTACAAGGTGGTGATCGTCGGCGCGGGCGCCGGGGGCATCGCGGTCGCGGCAAGCCTCAAGGCGCGCAAGCCGGGTCTTGAGATCGCGATTATCGACCCCGCAGACATTCACTACTATCAGCCCGGCTGGACCATGGTGGGCGGCGGCATCTTCGAGCCGCAGGAAACCGCCAAGACGATGGGCAGCCTGATCCCCAAGGGGGTCGCTTGGATCAAGGCCGCAGTCGCAGCCTTCGAGCCGCAGAACAACGCCGTGATCCTCGAAGGATGCCGTGTCGTGAAATACGACCGGCTTGTCATCTGTCCTGGCCTCAAACTCGACTGGGGCAAGGTCGAGGGCCTTGTCGAGACACTCGGTCAGAACGGGGTCACCACGAACTATCGCTACGACCTTGCGCCCTACACATGGCAACTGGTGCAGGAGATGCGTGGCGGGACCGCGCTCTTCACCCAGCCGCCGATGCCCATCAAGTGCGCCGGCGCGCCGCAAAAGGCGATGTATCTCTCGGCCGACCACTGGTACCGTTCCGGGCGGCTGAAGGACATCGACATTCATTTCTGCAACGCTGGCGGCGTGCTCTTCGGAGTGAAGGACTACGTGCCTGCTCTGATGGAATACGTGAAGAAGTACGATGCCACGCTCGACTTCTTCCACAATCTCGTGGCGGTCGACGGCCCCGCGAAGAAAGCCACCTTCGAGATCAAGGAGCCTGAGAAGGAGCCGCGGCGCGTCGAGATGGCGTACGACATGATGCATGTCTGCCCGCCGCAGACCGCGCCGGACTTCATCCGTGTCTCGCCGCTGGCCGATCAGGCGGGCTGGATCGACGTGGACCAGGCGACGCTGCGTCACAAGAGCTTCGACAATATCTGGGCGCTCGGCGACGTGATGAACGCGCCCAACGCAAAGACGGCGGCGGCAGCGCGCAAGCAGGCGCCCACGGTGGCCGAGAACATCGTCGCCGACATCTCCGGACGCTCCGCCGTGGCGCAGTATGACGGCTACGGCTCGTGCCCGCTGACGGTCGAGCGCGGCAAGATCGTCCTGGCCGAGTTCGGCTATGGCGGGGTGGTGAAGCCGAGCTTCCCCTCCTTTCTGATCGACGGAACGAAACCGAGTCGCGCCGCGTGGTTCCTGAAGGAGAAGATGCTGCCGCCGATCTACTGGCGGGCGATGCTTCGGGGCCGCGAGTGGATGGCGAAGCCAGAAAAACTCGAGAGCGCCGCCGAGTAGCGGACACGCGCGCCGGCACCTCCGCCCGCCGAGCGCGCGACAATGAACGGAGCGCATTTGCTGCACCCCGTCCCCCTGAACCCAAGAGAATGCACACGATGTCGCCGAACCTTCCCCGTTATCTGCCGATCCTGAAGTGGGGCCGGCATTACGACCGCTCCGCGCTGACGAACGATCTCGTGGCGGCGGTGATCGTGACGATCATGCTGATCCCCCAGTCGCTGGCCTATGCGCTTCTCGCGGGCCTGCCGCCGGAGGCAGGAATCTACGCCTCGATCGCACCGATCCTCCTCTACGCGTTGTTCGGCACCTCCCGCGCGCTCGCCGTGGGGCCGGTCGCGGTCGTGTCGCTCCTGACCGCCTCCGCCGTTGGACAGGTGGCCGAACAGGGCACGGCGGGCTATGCCGTCGCCGCGCTGACGCTTGCTGCGCTCTCAGGCGGGTTCCTCGTGCTGCTCGGCATCTTCCGCCTGGGCTTTCTGGCGAATTTCCTCAGCCACCCGGTGATTGCGGGATTCATTACCGCCTCCGGCATCCTGATCGCGACGAGCCAGCTCAAGCACATCCTCGGAATCGAGGCGGGCGGCCATACGCTGATCGAGATAGCCGGCGCGCTCCTCACGCGGCTCGGCGAATTGAACCCGATCACCCTCACGATCGGCGTGGCTGCAACAGCGTTTCTCTTCTGGGTGCGCAAGGGACTGAAGCCGCTCTTGCGCAAGATGGGCGCAGGTCCGCTTCTGGCTGATAGCGTCACCAAGGCCGGGCCCGTAGCCGCAGTCGTCGTCACGACGCTCACGGTCTGGGCGTTGGGTCTCGACGAGCGCGGCGTCTCCATCGTCGGCGAGGTGCCGCAGGCGTTGCCACCGCTGACCATGCCGGGAGGTGCACTTGACCTGATCCGCCAGCTGGCAATCCCGGCGATCTTGATCTCCATCATCGGATTCGTGGAATCGATTTCCGTCGCCCAAACGCTCGCCGCGAAGAAACGCCAGCGCATAGACCCCAACCAGGAACTCATCGGCCTCGGAGCCGCCAACCTCGGCGCGGCCTTTACCGGCGGCTATCCGGTTACCGGCGGCTTCGCGCGGTCGGTCGTGAACTTCGACGCAGGTGCCGAGACACCGGCCGCCGGCGCCTTCACGGCGATCGGCCTCGCAATTGCCGCGCTTGCCCTGACACCGCTGGTCTACTACCTGCCCAACGCGACGCTGGCCGCAACCATCGTCGTCGCCGTGCTGAGCCTCGTCGACTTCTCGATTCTGAAGAGAACCTGGTCCTACTCGCGCGCCGATTTTGCCGCTGTCGCCGCAACGATCCTGCTGACACTGACGCTGGGCGTCGAGATCGGCGTCGCCACCGGCGTGGCCCTCTCCATCGCACTGCACCTCTACAAGACGTCAAAGCCCCATGTCGCCGAGGTCGGGCTCGTTCCCGGCACGAACCACTTCCGCAATATCAACAGGCACGAGGTCGAGACCGATCCGCAGGTCCTCACCCTGCGTGTGGACGAGAGCCTCTATTTCGTGAATGCCCGGTTTCTCGAGGATCTGATCCAGGACCGCGTGGTCGACGGCGACGCCCTGCGCCACGTGGTTCTCATGTGCTCTGCGGTGAACGAGATCGATTATTCGGCCCTCGAAAGCCTCGAGGCGATCAATCACAGGCTTACGGACCTTGGGATCGGACTGCACCTTTCGGAAGTGAAGGGTCCGGTAATGGACCGCCTGAAGACCACACATTTCCTCGACCAGCTCAACGGACGCGTCTTCCTGTCCCAGTACGACGCCTGGACGGCGCTCGCCAAGTCTGACGATCCCGCCAAAGCCGCGAAATGACGCGAAAGGAGAAAGACAGCATAACCACCCCACATTCAAAAAGCGCCTCCCGTGGGCCGGGAAGCCCTGACATCGTCGGTTTCTACGATGAGGCTTCGGGGAGTTGCCTGTACATCTGCATCGACCCGGCGACGAAGAAATGCGCGCTGATCGACGTGGTCCTCGACTTCAATCCTGCCCGCGCCCGCACCTCGACTGAGGCCGCCGACTGGGTGCTCGACTGGATTGACCGCGAGGGTCTGACCCTCGAGTGGATCCTCGACACGCACCCTCATGCCGACCATCTGATGGCAGCGGCGTATCTCAAGCAGAGGACCGGCACGCCGAACGCCATCGGCGAGAAGGTTCGGGAGATCTCGGAACTCTGGAGCGAATACTACAACACGCCGGATGCATACCACCCGGACGCCGATTTCGACCGGCTCTTCGGCGACGGCGACACATTCAGGATTGGTGAGCTCAACGCGCACGTGATGTTGTCGCCCGGTCATACCCTCGGCTCGATTACCTATGTCGTCGGAGACGCGGTTTTTGCCCATGACACATTCATGCAGCCCGACAGTGGGACGGCGCGTGCCGACTTTCCCGGCGGATCGGCGACAGAGCTCTACGACTCGTTGATGGCGATCCTGGCGCTGCCAGACTTTTATCGAATCTTTATCGGCCACGACTACGGTGCGGAAGGCCGCGACGGCCCCGCTTGGGAAAGCACGGTCGCCGAGCAGAAGGCTTCGAACAAGCATCTGGGCGGCGGCGTTGCAAAGGAGGAGTACATTAAGCTGCGCGAGGAGCGCGACTCTACACTCAACCTTCCCGGCAGAATGCTGCACGCGCTTCAGGTCAACCTGCGCGGCGGGCGGCTGCCGGAACCGGAGGCTGATGGAAACAGTTACTTCAAGATACCTGCGAACAGGTTCTGATCATGGCAAAGCTTGAAATCTGGACTCCGTAAGAAGTGAAGGCGGTGCTCGATGCACAGGAAATTCTATTGATCGATGTGCGCACGCCGCCCGAATACATCCTGGAGCATATTGACGGCGCGTCATTGATGCCCATGACGTTCTTCCGCCCAGAGGTCCTGCCCAGGCGGGACGGCAAGCGTATCGTTCCGCACTGCGGCTCCGGCGCCCGATCGGGCAAGGTGGCCGAGATCGCCCTGTCCGCCGGGCTGACGCCGCTCGCGCATATGGAGGGCTGAGACTTCTTTTGCGCCAGATCTACAAGGCGACCTTCAGTGCCTGGCTGGCCACAACTGAGCCTCTATCGCCCAGGCGGACAGCTTTTTGACGGTCAACTCACCATCGGCCCTGCGCTGCTCAAACAGATAGGGCAGTGCAGAGCCCTGCAAAATCAAGAAGAAGCATCAAAAGAAACCCGCCATCAGGGACAAGGCAAAGCGAGACAGCCTAGCCTATAGGATGGCTCGTCACCCATCGCAGGGAAAGGTCCTCCTGGCGGCGGCAATGGCAGCGGCAGGTATCTCCGACTGCCGCAATTGTCGATCCGACCCAATTGTATTGATCACGGTCTCTGCCGCCTCTCCCATGGTCATGGTTTCTTCCGGCGGGCAAATATGCTGGATCAAGATCAGGGTATCGAGAATGCCAAGTACGTAATTGATCGAGGTTTCACGCGCCAGGGCGTCCTCGTTGAAATCCAATAATAGATTATCTCCTGTCAGCTGTTGCGTATCCTCCGCCTCCGCCCCCGCCGCGCTGGCGAATGTCAGGAACGTCGCTGCGGTTATGCTTGCCAACAGGTATCTCATGACGCGGCCTCACTTTTTACATCCTTCCCCGATATCCCTCACACCTCCGACGTATCTGTTCCGGAGACAGAGGTAACAGATTGTACCAGAGACATGGCAAATACCCTTTCAGCAAAAGGATTGCTTAAGGTCAGCACGGGCTCTTCCCCATGAACGGGGCCGGGCATTCATCAGATCCGATTGATCATAACGTTCCAGCCTCAAGATTTCGCCGCGCGCCTTCAAGCACCTTGAGTGCGGAAGACGCAGCCTGGAAGGAAACATCAAGCTCGGCAAACAGTCGGCGTGCCATCACGATTAGTATGCACATCAAGAGGTGCAGAGCGCGGGCCACGGAAGACCCACTGCGAAAACCTCCCCGTTTCTGCCGGGCTTCAGGAAGATTAGAGATTGCGCTTTTGCTGATCCGCTCGTCTTCATCCGAAGCTATCACGGCCCGTGCGACAAATGAGGTGTCGGGCCGTAGCCCAGTTGCTTCTGCGCCTCTCCAAGACCCGCCGATAGCTATCGCGATCCCTTTCGACATAACCCGGCAGATAATGGGGAAGCCGCCCTGCGACGATCAGCACCCGACCTCACGCCTTCACGCCAGCGTCGACAACGTCATGACCAACGACCGCTTGCGGCCAGTACTGCCGTGAGGCCATGCTGCAGATCCTTGACGAAATACTCGGGGACCTCCAGCGACGGGAAATGTCCCCCGGTCTCCGGCGCTCTCCATAGGACGATCTGTCGGTATCGCTCTTGTGCCCAGGGACGGGGACACTTCTCGATGTCGCGGGTATATATGCTGATTGCCGAGGGAACGTCGACCCGAAGTTCAGGGTCAAACGCGTTTACGCCTCCGTGACTTTCGTAGTAGATGCGGGCCGCCGATGCGCCGGTTCGCGTCAGCCAGTACAAGGTGACGTCGTCAAGAATGCGATCTCTGGAGATCGTCTCGAACGGGCTATCTTGGGTATCTGTCCACTCAGCAAACTTGTCGAGAATCCAGGCAAGAAGGCCGACTGGCGAGTCGACGAGCGCATAGCCGATGGTCTGCGGTCGGGTCGCCTGCTGCTTGGCGTAAGCAGAACGGTTGCGCCAGAAATTGTGGGTTTCCTCAGTCCATTTGCGCTCGGTCGCCGTCAGCCCATCCGTGGTCAACCCTGGTGGCGCCTGCGCGAGCACTGTGTGGATGCCGAGAACGTGATCCGGAAACCTGCCGCCGAGGATCGTGGTGATTACACCTCCCCAGTCACCGCCGTGGGCTGTGAACTTGCTGTAACCGAGCCTTCCCATCAGTTCCACCCATGCGGCCGCGATCTTCTCGATCCCCCACCCGGTGGTGGCCGGCTTGTCGCTGTATCCGAAGCCTGGCAGCGACGGAGCCACCACGTGGAAGGCCGGCGCATCCGGATCTGTCGGATCGGCCAGTTCATCTATGACATGGGTGAATTCAGAAACGCTGCCTGGCCAGCCGTGTGTCAGGATCAAAGGCGTGGCGTCTGCACGGGCGGATCGGCGGTGCAGGAAATGGAGTCCCAGATCACCGATAGTCGTGCGGAACTGGCCGATCCGGTTAAGGCGCGCCTCGAACGACCGCCAGTCATACTCGGTGCGCCAGTAATCCACGATGTCGACGAGGTCGGCAAGCGGAACGCCCTGGTTCCATCGGTGCGGGTCGGGCGCGGCGCGATAGACCGTCTCGGCCTCCGGCAGCCGCACCGCGGCCAGCCGCGCGCGAAGATCGTCGAGATCGGCGTCGGATGCGTGGGCCTCGAATGCCTGCACGTCATTGGTTGGACGGTTCATCAGATGCTCCCGCCGAAGTGAGTTGCCGCGGCAATGCGCTTGAGTCTTGCAAAGCCCTGACGAACGGTTTTCGCCCGCTCGATCCGTCCCTGGTTGCGGATTCGGTGAACCGCCTCCTGATCAATGCCGGGGGCAGGACCCTGACAGGTGGAGACTGCCTCAGAAATATTGTTAGAAAAACTACATTCCATCTGGTTTTACCTCCATTACATTTCTCATGCAATTTAGCGTTTCATGAGGCTTTAGGCTTGTCAGAAAAACTGTGTCACTGTTAGTTTTTCTATTATGACAAAACGAAACGATATCGCCTGGCTGCCGCTGAATTCCCTTCGTGCATTCGCGGCGGTCCATGAGACCGGCTCTGTCGGTACTGCCGCGGATACACTCAAGGTGACGCATGGCGCAGTAAGTCAGCATCTACGGGGCTTGGAAGACCGCTTGCAGCGCAAATTGTTTACCCGTTCCGGCAATCGCCTGGTCATGTTGCCGGAAGCCACAGAGTTGGCCGACAATCTGCTTCGGAATTTCAGGGCAATTGCCGGTGATATCGAGCAGTTTCGGCGTGACGATAATATCCTCAACATCACCGTGACGCCGCATTTCGCCCAGTACTGGCTGCTGCCACGCCTTGGTGAATTTCTGCAGCGTCACCCGGAAATCGATCTGCGCATCAATGCCGATGCGACAGTGCACGATCTTGCTCAAAGTGATTTCGATGCCGCTGTCCGGCATGGTGACGGGAGCTGGCCGGAGGTGAACTGCGAAAGGCTTCTTGAAAGTATGGATGTGGTCGTGGCGGCGCCTTCGCTTCTGGAATCTGTTTCCGTTCAAACACCTCAGGAGCTGACCAAGCTGCCATGGATTCTGGATGAGGACCGGGATATCGAAATGTCCAAGTGGTTTGAGGATCACGGCTTGGCCCATCGAGCTCATAAACGGATTACCCGGCTGCCTAGCGCGCTGACTCTTGCCGCGGCACTCGACGGACACGGCGTGGCATGGCTTCCGCAAGTTTATGCTGCACCTTATTTGACCAGCGGACGCTTGGTGCAATTATTGAGCGACGACCGGTGGCCAGCACAGAATACGCGCCACTATTACCTGTGCTGGGTAGACAGCAAGAACCGGCCGAGTTTTAGGACGTTCCGACAATGGATAAGGGGGCAACTCGCAGGATAGTCGAGTGACAAGGCCAGCTTCAGAGCAGCACCCCAACAAACGAATGTTTCAAGACTCCGGCTATCATTTCCCTATGTAGGGCATATGGCGTCCGGTTTGGTTTCGTTGCCCGCCTTCCGACATTCAGCCAGTATAAAGCGTTGCGAGAGAGGTTGGCGTAAAACCGGTGACCGGCAAACAAGTGGGATTCAGCAAGGATATTCAGACGCATGAAGAAGCTTGGTCTTGACGCGACGGACATTCGCATCCTCGGCGCGGTGCAAGAGCATGGGCAACTGAGCAAGGCCAGGCTGGCCGAGATCGCCAACCTCTCGCCGACTCCCTGCTGGACGCGCCTACGCCGCCTCAAGGAGGCGGGCCTGATTCGAGGGTACCGTGGTGACATCGCGCTTGAACAGATCTGTGATTTCACGCAGGTCGTGGTCACTGTCTCGTTGCGATACCACGGAAAGACAGACTTCGATCGTTTCGAAGCCTTCGTCCATGAGCGCGACGAGATCACGGACTGCGTCTCCACGGGCGGCGGCATGGATTATGTCCTCATGACGATCAGCCCGAACCTGTCCTCATTCCAGTCCCTGATGCAGGCGATGCAGGACCCCGAGCTGGGGGTCGATCGATACATGACCTACATCGCGACACGGAACGTGAAGGCAAGCCGTCCAAACCTCGAAAAACTGACCGCCGCAGCGGACCTGTAGCGTCTGCGGACCAGACAGCCTGAAAACCGCCCAAAAACAGCCTGTTGAGTCTGGAAGCCAGATTTTTTTGGACCACAGTTTCGTGGCCCACGAGCGTACACCAGCGGCAGGTACACTTAATCCCGGTTCGCTCAGGCTGGGAAACAGGCAAGAGGCGGCAAGATGAATACAGACGACTTCGGCTTTGGCACGCAGATCCGGAAATCCCCGTACTTCGACGCCACCGTTCGCTGGGGCGTCCAGGGATTTTCCGTTTACAATCATATGTATATTCCACGGGACTTCGGCAGCCCGGAACAGAACTTCTGGAACCTCGTGAACGACGCGATCCTCTGTGACGTGGCGGTCGAGCGCCAGGTCGAGATCACCGGCCCCGATGCAGCCAGGTTCGTCCAGATGCTGGTCCCGCGCAATCTGTCGAAGATGGCGGTCGGGCAGTGCAAGTATGTCCTGCTCACCAATGCCGAGGGCGGCATCCTGAACGATCCGATCCTGCTGCGCCTGGCAGAGAACCACTTCTGGATCTCCCTGGCGGACAGCGACATCCTGTTCTGGGCACAGGGCGTTGCCGTGCATTCCGGGATGGATGTCACCATTGTCGAACCGGACGTCTCGCCCCTGCAGCTGCAGGGTCCGAAGTCGGGCGAGATCATGCGGACGCTGTTCGGCGACAGCATCATGGACCTGCGCTATTACTGGCTGCGCGAGGTCGAGCTGGACGGCATTCCCCTGATCGTTTCGCGCACCGGCTGGTCGAGCGAACTGGGCTATGAGATCTACCTGCGCGACAGTGCGTTCGGCGACAGGCTGTGGGAACGCATCATGGAGGCAGGCGGGCCGTACGGCCTGAAGCCCGGCCACACCTCTTCCATCCGGCGGATCGAAGGCGCGATGCTGTCCTACCATGCCGACGCGGACATCCACACCAACCCCTACGAGCTGGGGCTGGACCGGCTGGTCGATCTGGACATGGAGGCTGATTTCATCGGCAAGGCCGCGCTGCGCCGCATTCATGAACAGGGCGTGAGCCGCAAGCAGGTCGGCCTGGTCATCGACAGCGCGCCGCTGAAAGGCCCGAACACCACCTTCTGGGCCATCAACAAGGATGGCCGGAATATCGGCAAGGTCACCTCCGCCGTCTACTCCCCGCGGCTTGAACAGAACATCGCGCTTGCCATGATTTCGGTGGACTTCGCCAACATCGGGACGGAGGTCGAGGTGGTAACACGGTCCGGTCCGACCAACGCGACCATTGTCGAACGTCCTTTCTACGACCCAAAGAAGAAGCTCGCCACCAGCTGACCACCATGGCCGATGCAGAGGACTCAACAATGTCCGATCTTTCCATCCAGCTGCACTGGCAGCGTACGGAGCCAGAGCTGCGGCCGGGAAAATACACCAACGCGCACAGCGTGCAGTTCAAAAGCAGCTATGGCCTTCAAGTGGATGCCGCCCCTGATTGGGGCGGTGACCCCGGCAACACCAACCCCGAACAGGCTCTGGCCTCGGCACTGGCAAGCTGCCACATGATGACCTTCCTGGCGCTCGCCGCCAAGGCCGGCTGGCCGGTCGCCAGCTACCACGACCAGGCCGTCGCCCATCTGGGCAAGAACACCAGGGGACAGATGTCGGTCGTTCGCATCGACCTTCATCCGGCTGTTCACTTTGACAGCGGCTTCACGATAGAGTCGGCGAAACTGGACGAGATGCAGGACCGCGCGCATCGCTACTGCTTCATCGTGAACAGCCTGGCGGACAGCGTCGAGATCAACATCCTTTAGTCCCGACACAGTTTAGTTCCGACGAAGGAGCCGAGCCTTGACCCAAAGCGAAATCCTGTCCCGCGACCTGGATGCGGATGGCATCCTGCGTCTTACCCTGAACGACCCGGAACGGCGCAACGCGCTGTCCGAGGCGATGCTGACGGAACTGGGTACGGCCATTGCCGAGGCCGGCACCGATGCCTCTGTCCGGGTCATCATCCTCGCCGCGAACGGCCGGGCCTTCTGCGCCGGTCACGACCTGAAGGAGATGACGGCGGGCCGCAGCGGTGCCGATGGCGGGCGGGCCTATTTCGCACGGATCATGGAACAGTGCTCCGGCGTGATGCAGGGCATCGTGGCCTGCCCGAAACCGGTCATTGCCGAGGTCGCAGGGGTCGCGACCGCGGCCGGCTGCCAGCTTGTGGCCAGTTGCGACCTGGCCGTGGCGGCGGAAACGGCCCAGTTCAGTACGCCCGGTGTCCATATCGGCCTGTTCTGCTCCACGCCCATGGTCGCCCTCTCGCGCAATGTGGGAAACAAGCATGCGATGGAGATGCTGTTGACCGGGGACATGGTTTCGGCGGCACGTGCGGCGGACATCGGGCTGGTCAACAGGTCGGTTCCTCCCGATGCCCTGGGCGAGGCCACGCTCGACATGGCACGCAAGATTGCAGCCAAGTCCAGCATGACACTCGCCACCGGCAAGCGCGCTTTCTACGCCCAGCGCGAAATGCCCCTGGCCGAGGCCTACGACTACGCCTCGAAGGTGATGGTCGAGAACATGCTGGCCCGCGACGCAGAGGAAGGCATCGATGCCTTCATCGAAAAGCGCCCGGCCAAGTGGCAGGATGCATGATCCGATGCAGCCGAACCCCTACAACATAGGGCTGGATCGCAACCCCGCGAACCATCAACCCCTGACGCCGCTGACATTCCTGGCGCGCGCCGCCGACATCTTTCCGGATCATACGGCGATCATCCACGGCCCCCTCCGCCGCAGTTATGCAGCTTTCTACAGCCGTTCGCGCCAACTCGCCTCGGCACTGGCGCAGAAGGGGATCGGACGCGGCGACACGGTGTCCGTCCTGCTGGCAAACACCCCGGCCATGCTCGAATGCCACTATGGCGTTCCGATGTGCGGCGCAGTCCTGCACTCGATCAATACCCGTCTCGATGCCGCCACCATCGCCTTTCAGCTCGATCACGCCCTCTCGAAGCTCGTCATCGTGGATCGCGAGTTCATGCCGCTGATGCAGGAGGCGCTGGCCCGCGCGGAAGCTGCACCGCTCGTGATCCAGTACGACGATCCCGAGTTTTCTGGCCCCGAGTTCGAGGGTCCCGAATCCCCTGTCGACGCCCCCGACTACGACGCCTTCCTGGCCGGTGGCGATCCCGACTATGCCTGGCTCATGCCCGAGGATGAGTGGGACGCGATCTCGATCAACTACACCTCCGGCACCACGGGCGACCCCAAGGGCGTGGTCTCGCATCACCGCGGCGCCTACCTTCTGGCCCAGGGCAATGCACTGACGGCAGAGATGGGCAAACACGCCGTCTATCTCTGGACGCTGCCGATGTTCCACTGCAACGGCTGGTGCTTTCCCTGGACGCTGTCGACGATCAGCGGCACGCATGTCTGCCTGCGGCAGGTGCAGGCCGAGCCGATCTGGAACGCCCTGGCTGACCACGGCGTCACCCATCTCTGCGGGGCGCCTGTCGTCATGTCGCTGCTGGTCTCGGCACCGGAGGCCACCAAGCGCGAGCTTGATCACAGCGTGCAGTTCCTGACCGCGGCCGCACCGCCGCCTGAAAAGCTGCTCACGGACATGAAGGCGGCCGGCTTTGAAGTTATGCACCTCTATGGCCTGACGGAAACCTATGGTCCCGCCGTCGTGAACGACTGGCACGAAGACTGGTCGGATCTGCCGGCGTCCGAGCAGGCGCGGTTCAAGGCCCGCCAGGGTGTCCGCTACCTGCCCCTGGAGCAGCTGGATACCCTCGACCCCGAAACCCTGCAGCCGGTGCCGCGCGATGGGGAGACCATGGGCGAGGTCATGTTTCGCGGCAATGTCGTGATGAAGGGCTATTTCCGCAATCCCGAGGCCACGCAGAAGGCCTTCGCGGGCGGCTGGTTCCATTCCGGCGATCTTGGGGTCATGCACCCGGATGGCTACATCCAGCTCAAGGATCGTTCGAAGGACATCATCATCTCAGGCGGCGAAAACATCTCCTCCATCGAGATCGAGGAGGTGCTCTACCGGCACCACGCCGTCGAGGTCGCCGCCGTCGTGGCCATGCCGCACGACAAATGGGGCGAAACACCCTGCGCCTTCATTGAACTGGCCGAAGGCGAACAGGCGGATGCCGAAACGCTCCGCGACTGGTGCCGCGCCCGCCTGGCCCGCTACAAGGTGCCCGGCCGCTTCGTCTTCATGCCGATCCCGAGGACATCGACAGGAAAGATCCAGAAATTCGCCCTGCGCGAGCAGGCACGGGATCTCTCGAGCGGGTAATTACGACGGCTTACGATAACAGTCCTCCATTAAAGAGGACAGATGAAGAAGGCAGATCCGGGTGACGCTTCAGTCGCGCTTCTACGATAGCGGCGGTGCAACGCAGGACGGCCGGCTTCAGGTCACGGTCAATAAGGTCATCAAGATCACGGTCGCCCCCCGTGCGAGGTTCGCATGCAGGGTCGGCCCGTCATACCGGTCCGCCGACCTCCAGACACCGACCATCACCGCAAGATTGTAGGGCACGGAAAACCCATAGCCCGCCATCAACGCCAGCCAAGGTCGGTCGAGCGTGATCAGGATGAGGAGCAGGGCGCTGCTCGAGATGTTGACCAGAAGGCCGCCGAACACTGCCCATGTCCAGAACGCATCGCCAAGGGGAACGTCGCCCGCCCAAAGGGCCTGCAGCTTATTCATCATCGCGATATAGGATCGGCCTCGCACCCCCACCAGCCCTTACGAAGGCAGGCTTGGTTCCTGGGCGGATGGCCGAAAGACCTTCGCGAAGAGGTGCGATTGAGGAACAAGAGGTCCACCCCTCCCTCGAGATTGTCCATCGCCACTCGAAGGCCGTTTCAGATGAAGCGGCGTGCCATCTGCCAGCCTCAGCCTTGCCGCCTAAACGTCACGTTTTTCTTGCGGCACGATGCCGGGGCCTTTGGCCAGGCGGTTCATGGCCAGGAAGGCCAGCACCGTGGCGATCGCCGACAACACGGCCGAAATGGTCGCGATCGTGCGGTCGGGCGAGAGGATGGTGACCAGCGCGATCACGATCAGCACCAGGCGCACAGCCCAGTTGATCATGTCGTTCTGGGAGTAGCGCCCCTGGAAGGCCAGGCTGAGCGCCAGGGTCGCCGTCACCACCAGGAGGAAGGCGGGAATCTGCGCCAGTCCGGGCACGGCCACCAGGTCCGGCTTGGTGAAGAGCGCGGCCATCATCACCATCAAGGGCATACAGAGCAGCAGCGCATACATCATCGTTCGGACAAAGGGCGCTTCGGCAATGCGCGAGGTCACGGCCGCCACCACCGAGGTGGGTGGCGAGAGCTCGCCGAACACGGCCACGAAGAAGGCGAAGAAATGCACCACCCAGGGGTCCATGCCCGCCTGGATCATGAAGGGGGCGATGACCACGGCGGTGATGATATAGGTCGGCGCCACCGGCAGGCCCATGCCCACCACATAGCCGAAGGCAAAGGCCACCAGGCCCATGACGGCCAGGTTGACGCCGGCCCCCTCCATCAGGATCACGCCCACCTTGGTCGGCACGCCGGTGATGGTGAAACTGGCTGTCAGAATGCCCAGCGTGGCGAGCAGGATCGTCAGGTCTGCCGTGATGTTCGAAAAGGCCTCGACCAGCTTCAGGAAGGGGTGGCTGACCGTCTTGACCGAGAAATCGCGCCGTCGGAACAACCGGATGACGAAGGCTGTGGTCAGCGCCACGAACAGCCCCAGGAAGACATTCTGGGCCGAACTCATGGCCGCGTTGCGTTCGATTCCCATCAGGTAGATCAGGCCCGCCACGGCCAGGAAGTAGCTGGCGATGTTTGCCTTGTCCATGAAGCTCATGGGCCCGACATCGGGCACCACCGCGCGGTGCTGGTAGCGCATGCCCAACAGGTAGACCGCAAAGGCCACCCCGATGAAATAGACGATGGCCGGCACGAAGCCGCGGGCCACCACCTCGAAATAGCTCTCGCGCAGGTACTCCGCCATCAGGAAGGCGGCGATGCCCATCAGCGGCGGCATCAACTGGCCGCCCAGGGACGAGGCGGTCTCGACCGCGGCCGCCGTGGTGCGCGGGAATCCGGCCTTGATGAGCGCCGGGATCGTGGCCGTGCCGGTGGTCGCGGCATTGGCCGCGCCCGAACCTGACACTGCCGCCACGCCGAATGAGCCAATCATTGCCGCCTGGGGCAACAGGCGGGGCGACCGCACGGCGATCCGTTCCGAGGCGCGCAGGATGGAGTCGATGCAGCCAAAGGCGCGCAGTACGGCCAGGACCAGGATGAACGAGCCGATGAGCGTCAGGCCAAGCTGGGCCAAGCGTTCGAAGATGCCGGTGGACATCTCGACGCTGACGGCGCCTATGACGCGGCGCACCGACATGCCCGGATGATGGAAGGTCCCCGGCACCAGGTAGCCGAAAACGGTATAAAGCAGCAGGAGGATGTTGATGACGAACAGCGCGAAATAGCGCCGGCGCGCGTATTCCAGGATCAGCAGCGCCATGCCGCCACCGACGGCCAGGTCATGGTTGTTCCAGATCCCGATTCGATAGATGCGAATGTTGTCGAATTCGGTAACGAGATAATAGACCGAATAGAGGCTGAAGAGGATGTAGGCGAGCGCAAAGAACCAGGGGATGACCGGTCCCAGCGCGGGATAGAGCCCCCCTTTTCTCAGGTCGTTCAGATAGACGATACAGACCGCAATGGGCACGGCCGAGACGGCCAGCAGGGTCGGCCCGCCGATGCCTGCCATGTAATAGCGGAAGAGATAGGCGAAGAAGCCTACGCTGAAGGCATAGAACAGGATATCCGCGGCCAGACGCAGACGCGCTTCGAGCGGGGTTTGCGGGGTCCGCTCGGCGTCTTCCGCAGGAAGAATCTCAGCCATTTATATGCTCGCAGATTGACCGGGGGCTTGCGAAGAGCGACGCCGCCGCGGCGTACCGCGACGGCGTCGGGACTCAGGCGCGAAAATCGCCTGTCACGTCAGTCCATGCTGGCGATACGGCCATCCCAGTCCGCATTCCAGGCATCGTTCTCACGCAGGAACTTGGCCAGGCCCGGATGAATCGGAATGGTCTCGCCCGCCGAGCGGATGCCGCGCAGCTGCATCTCGACCATATCGTCGCGGACCTGCGAGAAGCTGGGATCGGATTCGGCCAGTTCCTCGGCATTCTCCTCGATGGTCACCAGCATCTCGTAGACCTCGTCCTCGGAGAAATTGGTGCCTACGTGGAAGCCATAGAAGAAGGGCACCAGAATGGCCGGGTCGCCGATCTGGTCATCGAAGACCCCGGGAGGGACTTCCACGGTCCCGATCCCCGCCTCGTCCAGCATGTCCAGTTCCTCGCTGCTGGGATTCAGGGCGTCCATGTCGGCTGACATCATGGCTTCCTGAATCCAGGGCGAGGGGCTGGTTTCGCCGGCGGTATAGATGATCATGGCTTCGATCGTGCCATCCTCCAGCGACTGGGCGGCCAGGCCGGTATCCAGCTCGACGTACTCGTGCTCGACGCCGGCGGCCCGCATGGCGCGTTCAAGCGCTGCGCGGGTGTCCCAGGGCGCGGGGCTGGTGAAGACCGGCTTGCCGTTCAAGTCCTGCCAGGACTGGAGCTCGTCGGTGTCCTCGGCCAGAACACCGAGCCCGACCTCCAGGGTATAGGCCCAGAAGGACTGGGTCATTTGCTGCTCGTGCTCCTGGTCGGCGAAGCCCTCGTAGCGACCGCCGTTGTTGGCGATCTCGTGGAAAGCCACGTCGGCACCGTAGTAGCCGTCGAACTGCCCGCCGGCGAAGCCACGCACCGAAGCCGCCGCACCCGGCGTCGGCATGACGGTGATATCGAGCGTGTCCATCTGGTTGTTCAGCATGTTGGCCAGGCTTGTCAGGGCCCGGTAGCCGGACGAGCCGGTGGACGAGGTCGCCCAGCGCACCTCGGTCTTGTCCTGGGCACTGGCCGAATCGATCGTGCCCGTGCTGGCCAGGCCGAGCGTCATTGCGCCAGCGGCAACGGATAGCATCAGGTGTTTCATTGTCTTTACCTCCCTGTGAGTTTCTGCCTAAAGCAGGGCGCCGATCATAGCCTCTCCTGCGGCACAGTCAAAACTGGAGTCCGGAAAAAGCGCAACTTTTTGGCAGACCCTCCACAAATGCGGAGCAATCGATAGCTGCCTTATCCGACCTGATCGCTGCCTCATACGAGCGGTTTCCGCATGGCCGGGCGCTTCCGCGCCTTGAGTTATGCGGCCTCCTGCCGGCAAACTGAGTAACAACGGCCTTCAGGGAAGATTCATGACAACCAGCCACATGCACTGCCGCCAACTTACCGACTTCGGCCAGTCACTCGAAGCCCGCACCCGCGCCCTGCCGGAACCAAAGGGTGAGGAAGTCCTGCTGAGGGTTACCGGTGCCGGGGTCTGTCACTCCGATCTGCACATCGTGGAAGGCGGCTATGACCTGGGCCAGGGACGCAGCCTGTCCTTCCGCGAACGCATCCGCTTCCCCCTGACCCTGGGTCATGAAACAGCCGGTGATGTGATCGCCCTGGGCCCCGAAGCCAGGGGCGTGGCCCCTGGCGATTCGGTCCTGGCCTACCCCTGGATCGGGTGCGGCCACTGTCCTGTCTGCCGGGCCGGTCAGGAAAATCTCTGCCTGAAACCGGACTTCATCGGCGTCAATCGAGACGGCGGCTATGCCGACCACATCCTGGTGCCCTCGGCGCGCTATCTTGTCGATATCACGGGCCTGAATCCGGCCCGGGCCGCCCCGCTGACCTGTTCCGGCTTGACCACCTACTCGGCGCTGAGGAAGTTCGGCGCGCGGCTCGAGACGGTGCCCACGGTCATCATGGGCGCCGGCGGCCTGGGCCTCATGGCGCTGGCCCTGATGCAGCGGATGGGAGCCGCCGACGCCATCGTGGTCGAGCCAGATGCCCGGCGGCGGCAGGCGGCGCTGGACGCCGGCGCCAGCGCCGCCCTCGATCCCAATGACGAGAACGCAGCACAAGCCATCCGCAAGGCCGTGGACGGGCAGCTGCTGTCGGTGCTAGACTTGGTGGGCAGCACGGCCTCCCTGACCCTGGCCCTCGACCTGCTGGACAAGGGCGGTCAGGTCGTTGTGGTCGGCCTGATGGGCGGGGATATCAACCTGTCCATTCCCTACCTGCCCATGCGTGCGCTCAGCATCTGCGGCAGCTACAACGGCAACCTCTCCGAGCTGCAGGCGCTCGTGGAACTGGTCCGGAAAACGGGCCTGCCGGAATTGCCCGTGGCATGTCGCCCCCTGCACGAGGCCCAGGCCGCCCTGGACGACCTGCGCAGCGGCAAAGTGGTCGGGCGCATCGTACTGACACCGCACGAAGGCGAATAACCGTCGGCCTTCACATCCGCCTATTCGGCCGGCTTGGCCGGCTCCGGTGTCGGCTCCGGCTTCATGAAGGGGCGCTTGAGCGCGATGACCAACGCCGGGATGAAGGTCAGCAGCAACAGGCCGAAGGGCAGACCGCTGGCAATGGTGGCCGACTGCAGGGCTTCCAGGCCACCGGCGCGCAGCAGGACGGAGGTGATCACGGCGATCGTCACCATCCAGAAGAAGCGCTGCTGCCAGCTGGGGTCTTTTCCACCCGAGGTCAGGGTTGCCACCACCAGCGAGCCGGAATCCGCCGAGGTCACGAAGAAGACCAGGACCACCAGAACGGCCAGGCCGATCAGGGCCGCACTGAAGGGCAGGTAATCCAGGAAGCTGTAGAGGCTCTCGGTCGGCGCCGCGGTGACCACCGCGGCAAAGCCCGTGTCCTGGAAGAGCTCCAGGTGCAGGGCATTGGCGCCGAACACAGTCATCCAGACGAAATTGAAGAAGGTCGGCACCAGCAGGACGCCCAGCAGGTATTCCCGGATGGTTCGTCCCTTGGACACCCGCGCGATGAACATGCCCACGAAGGGCGACCAGGAGATCCACCAGCTCCAATAGAAGACCGTCCAGGACGATTGCCAGTTCGTTCCAGTATAGGTTTCGTTCCAGGTGGACAGCATCAGAAGATCGTTGAGATAGCCGCCCATATGCTCGCCGATGGCCTTAAGGACAAAGACGGTCTCGCCCATCGCGAGGACGAGCAGCATCAGGATGCCCGCCAGCACCAGGTTGATCCGGCTCAACCGGCGCACGCCCTTGTCCAGGCCGGTCATCACCGAAACCAGCGCGACGGCACAGACCAGGGCGATCAGGAAGAGTTGCAGCCCCAGGCTGGTCTCCAGCCCCGTCAGGCGCGCCAGGCCGGCGGAGGCCTGGCTGGTGCCCAGGCCCAGGGAGGTGCAGACGCCGAAGACCGTGCCGATCACGGCGGCCAGGTTGGCGACCCAGCCGAGCACCTTGGCCCGAAAAGGGGAAAAGAGCTCGCGCAGCGGCGCTTCGAAACTCAGGTCATGGCCCGCGTTGAAATGGAAGAAGGCCAGGGTCAGGCCAACCAGGGCATAGATGGCCCAGGGATGCAGACCCCAGTGCAGGAAGGTCACTTCCATGGAGCGCTGCGCGGTCCGCGCAGGGTCCCCGAAGTAGGCCTGGAAGGCGGTAAAGTGCTGCAGGGGCTCGGAAACACTGTAAAACAGCAGGCCGATCCCCATGCCGGCCGCGAACAGCATGCCGAACCAGTCCAGCCGGCTGAACTCGGGCGTCGCATCGGGGCCGCCCAGGCGGATGCGGGCCAGGGGGCTGAACAGCAGGTAGACGGCAAACAGCAGCGCCGCATTCATGATCAGGATCAGCAGCCAGCCGGTGGTGGCCGAGAACCAGGCCTGAAGATCGGAGAAGATGCGCTCGGCCAGGCTGCCCCAGAAGGCCGCAAAGACGATCAGGGCCAGGATCGCGCCGGCAGAGACAATAAACAGGGCAAAGTGCCTGATGTGCATCATCGCTGGCCATCCCCCAATGGCTGGACAGGCACGGACCCGGCCCGCCCCTGGATTGCCCTGACACAAGGCAGGCCGCAGACCCGCCTGCGCGTCCCGAGTTTGCCCCGGTGGCGAACGAGTTTATCTCATGACATGGACAGAGCAATCCGCATGGCGCACCACACGGGCCGCCGTCGATCCGATCAGGAAATCGCCGAAACCGGGACGGTGGGAGGCAATGACGATCAGGTCGGCCTTCTTTTCGCCGGCAAGCGCCAGGATCTCGCTGGCCGGCTGTCCGCAACGAACGGCAAGCTCCACATCCGGTCCGCTTTCGCCGGCTATGACTTTCAGTTCACCCTCTGCCTGGGTCACCAGTCGGTCCAGGACGCCCTGCGGCAACTGTCCTTCCAGATAGCCGGGCACGTCCTCGATGACATTCACCAGGGTGATGGAGGCGGACTCATCCCCCATCTTCCGCGCCGCCTGCATCATGGCCGGGACCCGTTCCTGGTGCGTCAGGTCGACGGGGATGAGGATTGTCTTGTACAAGGCCCAGTTCCTTTCCTGTCAGCTGTGTGGTGCGATGGCACCCACCTCTATTTGCCCATTGAAGGGCTGTAAATACCAGGGACAGTTGGTCGCGGCCAGCAGCCGGCCACACCCTCGCCTACCTTCCCGGCCCCAGGCGCCGGACTCAGGACCTCGCCGAACGGGGCCGGACGTCCCGGCTGGGCAGGTAAACCAGGATGGCCAACAGCACCAGCCCGCCCATACCGATGAACATCAGGCGAAAGCCGCTTTCGCTGATGGTCCCGTCCGCACCGACGAAAAAGGACAGCAGGAACGAGGTCACCAGCTGGAACAGGGCCGTGCCCCCCATGACGCCCGCGTTGATGCTGGTGATGCCGCGGCCGGCCAGATGATCGGGCAGCAGGCCGCGGCCGTGGGCGATGATCAGCATACTGGACGCCGAAAAGAAGGCGATCGCCGCCAGAAGGACAACGACCAGCATCAAGGGCGGTTCCGGGTAGACCCCCAGGACCAGCAGGAACAGGCCCATGGGCAGGATGCCCGACAGGGCCGCCATCTTGCGCGAATTGAACAGCTGGTCCAGCGGCCCGAAACAGAGTGCCCCCACCAGGGCGAAGGCCGGCATGGCGGAAAGGACCTGTCCCACGCCCACGGAGTCCAGGCCATGAACATCCGACAGGTAGGGCCCGCCCCACAGCCCCAGGATGGTGATCATGCTGGGATAGCCCACCAGCGCCAGGGTGAAGGCCCGCTGGATGTCCCGCATGCGCAGGACCTCCATCAGACCCTGTCCCAGATCGCGCCACGAGGGGGCCGGGCGCGCCTGGCCACGGTGCGACTGAGGGCCGTCGCGGACCAGCAGATAGAACAGCACGGCCACCAACAGCGTCACGACAGCCAGAACGGCGATGCTGGCCCGCCAGCCGATGGCCTCGGTGGAATAGGCCAGCGGCGCCGTTCCCAGCAGGTTGCCCAGGTGGCTGGTCGACACAATGATCGAGGAGACGACGGCAAAATGGCGTGGCGGAAACCAGGCCGAAATGACGATGAAGGCCCCCATGATGACCGAGGCAAAACCGACGCCCAGCAGGATCCTGGCCAGCATCAGCACCAGCAGGCTGTCGCCCAGGGCGAAGACCAGGGCTCCGACCACCGCGAAGAGCAGCAGACCGCTTACCGTCAGCCGCGGACCATAGCGGTCGAACAGCACGCCGGCCGGCACCTGCATGACCATGAAGGCCAGGAAGAAGACAGCCGTCATCGTGCCATAGGCCGCCGGCTCCAGGCCCAGATCACCCATCACCGGACCGGCCAGGACGGAATTGGCAGCCCGATAGAACTGGCTGAGCATGGCTGCAGCACAGAGCACACAGACGATCCGGATACGTTCCAGCAGTCCTCTCCCGTTCACGCCGCGGGGCACGGCGGGACGGATCCCCCCATTCACAGGGCATACACCCTATAGACTGATGGAGGCTCCCGGTCGGGCGGATTCTTCATTCCTGCCATGCAGATACACCGACCGGGCCCTGAAAGGCGCAGAGTCACCGAAACTATAAGCCTGCTCCATGTCATTCCCATGATCGACAAGAGATTCTACAATCAGGTGATCAGGAATAAGGTGCCGTCATCCCATCAAGCAATACCAGTCCAGGTATAGGAGAAGGACTGTGTAGTGCATTCTATTTGCTAGAACGCACATTCTGTTTCTGCTAGCGTAACAGCAAGGATCGCTCTCTTTGGCGCCCTTCCATGCAACAGGCCTGTCGCGCCAATCCAGGAGGGAAGCGGGACGTTGCGCTTGTCTTTTTTCGAATCCCTTGTGGCATTACGGGAATAACTTATGAACAAGACATCAGCACGGAAGGACAGCAGCACAGAGAGTGAAGAGCGCGAAGCCCCTCAAAAGGGTGTGGCCGCCGTTGATCGCGCCCTGTCGATCCTGTCCGCGCTGGAGAGCGAACCCGAGCCTTTGACCCTCTCGGACCTTTCCCGTAAAACCGGTCTCTACAAAAGCACAATTCTGCGCCTGATTGAAACGCTGCATGCCTACGGCTATGTCGTACGCATCCTGGAGACGCGCTATGCCCTTGGCCCCACGGTCTACCGCATGGGCATGGCCTACGAGCGGCGCAATCCCCTGCGCGAACACGTACTGCCGATCTTCCAGCGTCTGGTGGAAAACGGGACCGAGAGCCCCTCTTTCCATATCCGCCACGACGCCCATAACCGGCTGTGCCTCTTCCGGCAGAATTCCAATCACTCGACCCTCGATCGTGTGCATGTGGGCGACATTCTGCCCCTCGACCGCGGCGCAGCGGGCAAGGTCATCCTGGCTTTCGAGGGGCAGACGGATGAAGAGTCCGAGCGCATCCGCGCCCAACACCATGCCCTTTCCCTGGGCGAGCGCGACGCCAGTTGCGCCGGCATCGCAGCACCGGTCTTCGGGGCCGACGGCGGTCTTGTCGGCTCCCTGTCCATGTCGGGCCCTCGCGAGCGCTTCACCGAGGAGAATGTCGCCCGGATGCGTCCCCTTCTGATGGAGGCGGTGCAGGAGATCACCGAATCCCTCGGAGGCCGCTACCCCCAGGTCGCGGCCTGAACCGAAAGCCAGGCAGATTCCTTCCTCTCACAGACCCCAGTAGATGGACTTGCTCTGCTGATAGCTGCGCACGCCCTGGATGCCCTTCTCGCGACCCAGACCGCTCAGCTTGAAGCCGCCGAAGGGCGCGGCGATGCTCAGCTGCTTGTAGGTGTTGATCCACACGGTTCCGGCCTCGAGGCCACGGGCCACCCGCCAGGCGCGCTTGTAGTCACCGGTCCAGATGCCACTGGCCAGTCCATAGGCGCTGTCATTGGCCTGGGCAACCAGGTCCTGCTCGTCAGTAAAAGGGATCATGCAGAGAACCGGACCGAAGATTTCCTCCTGGGCAACGCGCGCCCTGTTGTTCAGGCCCTCCAAGATGGTGGGCAGGTAGTAGGCTCCCTCGGCGTACTTCGGCCCCTCCGGGCGCTTGCCTCCGAAACTCACCCTTGCGCCTTCTTCCAGGCCCAGCTCCACATAGGACTCCACCCGGTCGCGTTGGGCGAAGGAAGCCAAGGGGCCAATAACCGCTTCTGGTGTGTCCGGCGGCGCAACCACCATCTTCTCTGCCTCGGCGATCAGCAGTTCGCGAAATTCATCCTCCGCAGATGCCTCGACGAAAAGGCGTGAACCGGCCACACAAGACTGGCCCGTTCCGCCGAAGATGCCCGAGGCCACGGCCTTTGCTGCCGCCGGCAGGTCCGCATCGGCAAAGACGATGTGCGGGGACTTTCCCCCCAATTCCAGAATCAACGGTATCAGCCGATCGGCCACGTTGCGCGCAATGGCCTGGCCTGTTTCGGTCCCGCCTGTGAAGGAAATGCAGTCCACCCGCGGGTGGCTGACCAGACCCTCGCCGACCTCGCGGCCGCCCAACAGAACGCTCAGCAAGCCTTCGGGTAGGCCGGCTGCCACGCAGCAATCGGCCAATGCCAAAGTGACGAGTGAAGTGGACTCGGCAGGCTTCAAAACTACGGCATTGCCGGCAGCCAGTGCTGGCGCGATCTTCTGTGCCGCCATGGTCAGCGGCGAGTTCCAGGGGGTCAGTGCGGCCACCACGCCCAAAGGCTCGTGCACCGTGATGTTGAAATAGTCTCCGCGCGCCGGCGGCATCTCCTCACCCAGGCTTTCGCAAACCCCGGCGTAGTAACGGAAAGTCCCGGCCGCACTCAGCGCCTGACCGCGCGATTCCTTTCGTGTCTTGCCGTTCTCGTACATCTGCAGTTCGGCAATGCGGTCCACATTCCTGGTAATGTCATCAGCGATGGCATAAAGGACTGCCGCCCGTTCATGGGGCAGGCGCGTTGCCCAGCCATTCGGTGCCAGCGCCGCTTTGCGGCCGTTAACTATGGCTTTGTCGATCTGGCCTTGAGAGGCTGTTGCCACCCGCCCAATACCACGGCCATTGGCAGGATTGATCACTTCCATGTGCGTGGCTTCGCCTGCCACGAAGCGGCCGGCCAACAACAGGGGATAGATCTCGCCGCGGCCCAGTTCGATACGCACCGCATCTGGTTGCGCTGTTTTCACAGTCATTCTGTCGTTATCCATCAAGTTCCAAGATAAGCTTTGCGGACGTCCGGGTTGGCCAGCAGCTCTTCCCCTGTGCCCGAAAGCTCGATCTGGCCGCTTTCCAACACGTAACCGCGAGAGGCAAGCTGCAGTGCCATCTGCGCATTCTGCTCGACCAGAATCACGGTCACGCCTGTGTCCTTGTTGATCTCGTGAATAATCCGCGCGATGTCGGCAACAATGATGGGCGCGATGCCAAGAGAGGGTTCGTCCAGCATCAGGATGCGCGGCTGGGCCATCAGAGCGCGACCGATGGCCGCCATCTGCTGCTCGCCTCCGGAGAGCGAACCCGCCATCTGCTTGCGGCGTTCCTTCAGGCGCGGAAAGTACTGGTAGACCTGCTCCAGAACCTCCTTCTGCGGGCGCTGACCCTGGCCGGAATAGGCTCCCATCAACAGATTGTCCTGCACGGTCATGCGCGCGAACATACGCCGGCCTTCCGGGGACAAGGCGACACCATGCGCAAGAGCCGCCCCGGGCCGGGAACGCACGTCCTCTCCGTCCACGCGCACACTGCCCTGCAGGCGCTCACAGAGTCCCATGATGGCTTTCAGTGTTGTGCTCTTTCCAGCCCCGTTGGCGCCAATAAGGGCCACGATCTGGCCCGCGTCGGCGGAAAAGGACAAGTCACGTACGGCCTCGACGGGACCGTAACGTACGATCAGGTTGCTAACCTCAAGCTGTCCCAGCATCTTCTTTCCCAAGATAGGCCTCGATGACTTTCGGATTGTTCTGAACTTCGGCCGGTGTGCCCTCGGTCAACTTCGTGCCATGGTCCAGCACCACGACCTTGTCGCAGATCTCCATGATCAATCGCATGTGATGCTCCACCACCAACAAGGTCAGGTCATAGCTCTTGTGGACCTGCCCCAGAATTCGACTGAAGGTGTCGACCTCCTCGGGATTGAGCCCGGCGGCCGGCTCATCCAACAGCAGCAGCCGCGGTTGCGTCGCCAGACCGATCGCCACACCCAGGCGTTTCTGGTGGCCGTAGGCCAGGGTCCCAGCCTTGGCATCCCTCAGCTGGGTCAGGCCCATGCTTTCCAGGATCGCTTCGGCTTCCATCCTGGCATGTGCAAGTTCCTTGCGCGCAGCGGCAGTCATGAAGAGCTGAGGCCAGAAGCCAACGGTATGACGGACCAATGCGCCCCGGATGACATTGTCGAGAACACTCGAACGCGGAAAGATCGTGGCCGCCTGGAAGGTGCGTACCAGGCCCTTCTCGACAACCCTGTGCGGCGACATTCCGGTTATGGTCTCACCCTGGAAAGCGACCTGCCCCGAGGTGGCTGGAAGTGTTCCACTGATAAGGTTGAAGGCCGTGCTCTTGCCGGCCCCGTTCGGGCCAATCAGTCCGGTGATATGGCCGGGCGGCACTTCGAAGGTAACATCCGACAATGCCACCAGACCGCCGAAACGCTTGGTCAGGCCCTGGACGGAAAGGATAGGTGTTGTCATTTCCGACCTCCCAACCTTGCAAGCCTATCGGGAAGCGACACCAGCCCATTGGGCAGGAAACTCAGGATAACGATCAGGGCCACGCCATAGAAAACGTGCTGGAATTCCATGGCACCACGCAGGAATTCCGGTAGCGGTGTCAGGATCAGCGCCCCGACAACCGGGCCCCAGAGTGCCAGACGTCCACCAACCACCAGCATGATGATGTAGGAGACCGAAAGCTCGAAGTGGAAGGTTTCCGGAGAGAGGAACCCAATGTAATGCGCCATCAGGGCCCCGGCGAAACCGGCAATGCCACTGCCGATAATGAAGGCCAGGTTCTGAGTCCGGGCCGTGGCGATCCCGGTCGATTCAGCCAGGGTAATGTTTTCCTCCACGGCCGAAAAACGCCGCCCGATCATGCTGCGATCCACCAGCGCCACCAGGGCCACCACCAGGACAGCCGAGATCAGGGCCAGGGGATAGAAGGTGGCCTTTTCGTCCAGCACCAGGCTGCCAAAACTGGCTGCAGGAATGTTGGCGATCCCGCTGGAGCCACCCGACAGGCCCGGAAACTCCAGCATAACCAGGCGGAACAGCTCGTTCAGTGCGAAGGTGATCAGCACGAAGTAGACCCCGCGCAGACGCAGCAGTGGCCCTCCGATCAGGGCAGCCACCAGTGAGGTAACGACCACCGCCGCGACAACGCCCGCCATGAAAGGCAGTTCGAGGCGCATCACCATCAGCATGGAGGTGTAAGCGCCGACACCGACGAAGGCCCCGTGACAGAGCGACAGCTGCCCGACACGTGCGATGACGCCCAGGCCCATCGTCGCGATGATGGCCAGGCAGATCATGATGGCGATGTGGAAATGAAAGGTGCTGCCGCTGATCACAGGGAACAGGGCAGCGGCCAGCAGGGCCAGCGCAAACGCGCCCCGCCCCACTGTCCAGAAGGATGCCTGCGTCACGCCTGTCTGTGCTGTGCTTTTTTCCATGGGTCAGGCCTCCTTGTGACCAAGCAGGCCCGATGGGCGCACCAGGAGCACGGCGATGACGAGTGCGAAGACCACGATATCCGCCGTCGAGGCACCAAAGAAGGTGCTGGTGGTGCTTTCGATCAATCCCAGCAGCATGCTGGCAATCACGGCGCCCGGGATGCTGCCCAATCCGCCCAGGATCACGACGATAAAGGCTTTGAGCAGCGGCGTACCGCCAACGAAGGGAGAAACCCCGAACAGCGGCGCCATGAAGGCGCCGGCCATGGCTGCCAGCGCGGCGCCAAGGGCGAGGCCGAGCGGATACATCAACTCCACGCGTACGCCATAGGCAGCCGCGATTTCGCGGTCCTGGACCAGAGCCCTCAGCGCACGTCCGGTCCGGGTGTGCATGAGAAAGTAATAGAAGATGGCCAGAATCACCATGGAGCCGAGAATCACCACTACCCGGGACTTGGGCAGGATGATGCCGCCCCAGTTGTAGGCGCCGGACACCAGGCTGGGCATGGACAGAGGATCCGGGCCGAAGGCGATCAGCGCCAGGTTCTGCAGGATCAATGCCAGGCCGATCGAGGCGATCATGCCCGACAGTTCATCTCCCCGGAATGGCCTGAAGACCACGCGCTCGATGATTGCCCCCAGCACGATTGCGCCGCCGAAGGCACCCGCCACGGCGACGGGATAGGGCAGGCCGGCCACCGCGAAGGCGAAATAGGCCGCAAAAGCCCCCAGCATGTAGAACTCGCCATGCGCGAAGTTCACCACGCGCATGATGCCGAAAACCAGGGTGAATCCGATCGCCATCAGGAGGTAGAGCAACCCCAGGATGACCCCGTTCACCAGGGATTGGATAATCAGGAAACTCACGGTGGCACGCCCTTGCAAAGGGCCACCGGGTGGACGTCACCCGGTGGCCGGTTTCACCAAGACCGGGACTTACTCGCAGCCCTCGATGTCACAGGTCGCAACGATCTCTTCCTTCCCGTCACGCACCTGCGCGACATAGAAAGGGGCGTCGATCTGATGGGCGATGCCGTAGCGATCCTCGCCCGTCCAGGACAGTTCACCCAGCACACCCTCGTAGGATTCGATGCTTTCCAGTGCCTTGCGGACGGCGTCGGTGTCCTCGACGGTACCGGCCTCCTGCATGGCCTGGAACAGCATGTTCGCACCATCGTAGAAGAAGGGACTGAAGCCGTTCATGGAGTGCTCGAAGGTTTCCTCGTACTCCGTGATGTAGGCATTCACGGAGTCCTTGCTTGGATCCAGTCCCGCATGGACGAACATGCCTTCCGCAGCCTCGGCACCGGCCACGTTGACAATCTCGGCCGTGGCCGGCCCGCCCGTGCGGATGATGGCACCCTCGAAGCCGATGTCACGGGCCTGCTGAACGATCTGGCCGGCCGTCTCCGGCGAGTTGCCGTCCAGTTCAATGGCGTCCACGCCCTCGGACATGATCCGGGTCAGCAAAGGCACGAAATCCACCTGGTCACGCTCGAAGAACTCGATGGCAGACATCTCGGCCCCGGCGCGCTCATAAGAGGCGGAAACGTCCTTGGCAATCTGCTCACCGGTTTCGTCGTTCGGGAACAGCGCGCCGACCGTCTCGATCCCCTGGCTTTCCACGACCCAGTCGATCTGCGGCTGAGCGACCTCGGCCGTCGTCAGGTTCGGACGGAAGGTATAGGGCTTCTCCGGAGACAGCGCTTCACTGGTGAAGCCGAGCGTCATGGTAATGACACCCTCCTTCTCGGTGATCGGCTGAATCGCCAGGATCGGTGCGGAGCCAACCGTGCCGATGATGTACTTCACCTCGTCGTCGTAGACGAGTCGGTTGGCAGCCGACACGGCCTCGTTGGCCTTGTAGCTGTCGTCGTAGGCGATGACCTCTATGTCATAGGTTTCGCCACCAACCTCGATGCCGCCGGCCTCGTTGTACTTGCTTGCGGCAAGCTCCGTCGCCTCCAGCATGCCGCGGCCCCAGCTGGCGCCAGCACCGGACAGGGTCACCAAAGCACCTACCTTGAGGGTCTTGTTCTCCTGCGCCACGGTCGGTGGTGCGGAGAACGCAATGGCCGCACCCACGGCCAGTGCCAATGTACTCTTGAACTTCATTTTCAGTTTCCTCCCAGGAATTGATTATCGGGTCTTCTCACACTCACGAACCGGCATCAGTCTGATTAACTGCACCGGCACGAATTTCCTGCAGTACGGGCATAAGGTACTGCCGGAACTGTTCTGGGTTTTCGCTCATCGGGAAGTGACCCAGCTTCTCCATGATGGTCACGCGGGCGCCGGGAATCCGCTCGGCTGTACGCCTCGTATCCTCTGGCGTACAGGAGAAATCGTACTCGCCGGTAAGCAGGTACAGCGGACAGCGCGCCGTATCGATGCGCGGCGTCACCTCACGCAGATCGCCGTCGACCCGGTAGAAGTACAGGTCGCCCTTGAATATGCCGGGACCGCTGGACAGGTAATGCCAGAGCGTCTCGTGGCGGTCGGCCTCGGAGCCGCCGGGCGCGATCAAGCCGGAAACCAGGGCGGCACAGACCTCGCCACCGTGCACATCGCTGCGGTGCAACCAGTCGGTATCGTACCAGGGTGTCTGGTGATCCGCAGACTGCAGGCCGATCAGGGCCCGGAAGTGCTCAGGATGGTCCGCTGCCAGGTTCAGGACGATGCGCCCGCCGATGGAACAGCCCATGGCAACGGGGCGATCCAGCCCTAAAGCCTCGCTGACAGCCAGGATCGTCTTGACGTAGAACTCCCGCGTCAGGCGGTATTCCTCTTTGTGATATCCTGCTGGTGGACTTGACTTGCCGTGCCAGGGCAGGTCGAAGGCGATGACACGGAAGTTCCGGGTCACCTCCTCGTCGTTCACCAGCGCGCGAAACTGCCGGCCATCTGCACCGGCCGTATGCAGGCATAGCAGGGGTATCCCCTCGCCCGCCTCCTCGTAATAGAGCCGCTGCTGGCGGCCATCGATGTCCAGGTTCAGGTAACGCCCGACAACGGGTTCAATATAAGGCGTCATGACTCACCCCCCGGCACGGATCCGCGCGGCAGGGCGAGCAGGTCCTTGATGTACTGCAGATTGGACATGAGGGGGTGGAGGTTGCCCTCGATGGTCAGCTTGCCGGCCTTCGAGAGCGCCAGGAGGTCGTGATACCAGGGTTTCGGGACAGCCGCCCAATAGCCGAGCCAGGCGTCGGCCGGCGCTTTCAGGGCAAAGTCCCAGGACCGCATAAGGATCGGCCCTTGAGTCACGGCGACAATGCGCCCCTGCTCAACGTCGAAATAGAACGGTGTCTCGTCGACTCCCACCAGGAAACAGCAGGTCAGGCGCCGTCCCTGCCATTGCAGGTGCGCGTCCTTCCCCAACCGCTCGGGTATCGAGACAAGCGCCTGCTTGCACAGCGCTTGTGGGTTCTCGGGCATGTCCTCCCCCGTGTGTTCCGTTAGTCAGAACTTTATTCTGTTAAATAGACCGCATTCTGAACGGGAATGCAACCCGTTTTTCGGATAGCCGCTTGGGTGCACCAGTCGGTTCGTGCCTCAAGCCTTTCCAGTCACGCGAGTGAGAACCGGGAAGTACTCCTTGCCAAATCCCGCCTCGCTGGCGGTTCTCAGCATGGACAGCGCATGACTGGCACCGGGTGCTTTCATGTCCACATGCGCAGCAAGCGACAGGGCATAGCTGCAGTCCTTGATAGCGTAATCGGTCGGAAAGGCGCCTTGCGGGAAGTTGTCCGGCAGCATGGCTTTCATGCCGTGATTGCGCAGGGCAAAGCTGTCTGCCGAACCCTTCGAGAGCGTTTCGAACAGGGTCGTGCGTTCCACCCCTGCCGCCTCGCCGATATTGAGGGCCTCGGCCAGTGCCACCACGGTCTCGAAGAGCACCATGTTGTTCAGTATCTTGACCACCTGTCCGCAGCCCACGGCGCCGCAATGCGTAACTTCCGAGGCAGTATGCGCCAGATAGGGGCGGATCTCCTCGAACAGGGCCTGGTCGCTTCCCACCATGATGCTCAGCGTACCGTCCTCGGCCGCCTGCCGCGTCCGGGCCACCGGCGCATCGGCAAAGCGCAGACCCTTTTCCGCCAGCTTGTTTGCCAGGTCCCGCGTAAGGTCCACCGGTGTCGTGGAAAGGTCGATGACACGCTGGCCCTCGCGCCCGTTTTCCAGCACGCCGTCCTCGCCCAGGACGATCTGCTCCACCTCCGGGCCGCCCGGAAGGGACAGGAAAACGATGTCGCTGTTTTCAACGACCTCACGGACGCTGGCAGCAACCTTCGCCCCATGGCCGGCCATACGTTGCAGCGGCGCATCTGCCAGATCAAAGACGGTAAAGGGCTGACCTGATCCGACCATGATGTTTCGGCAAATCGGCTCCCCCATCACTCCGAGGCCGATAAAGCCGATACGCGCCTGTGCCATTCCACCTGCTCCTTGTTCGATAAGATATGATAGAGTCTCAGGAATAGAACACTATTCTACTGAGCGCAACACCCTACCATGATCCCAGGGGCAAAACCGGGCGGCTCTTCCTTTATTGGGTACTTTCTTTCTGCTGTGCATCGCGCACCAGCGCCGCCAACCTGTAGAAGCCATGCACCATCTTCGAGTAGGGCATCAGCAGGAAGAAGGTCAGCACCGCTCCCAGGTGGATTGCCAGCAGGGGGGAAACGGCCGCCGTTCCACTCGCCGCATAGAGCGCCAGCCCGGTGGCTGCCACCAGGAACAGCAGTAGGACGAAGGCCATCTCGCCCCCCCAAACGCGCACGGCCCCCAGCTCCGGCGCTGCACGCAGCTTTAGCCAGGCAAGCCCGGCCGTGCCGATCATCAACAGGATACCGCCGGGCACGCCCAGCAGCTTGGGTGGCGTGAAGAAGCCGTAGGGCGCCTCCCAGCCCATCACATAGTGCATCAGGGTGGCTGAGGAGGTGGATGCAAAACACAGCAGAAACCCGTAGAGGACAGCCTGATGCAACCAACGCCGTCGATCCGTGTAGCGCGTACCCTGCTCGAAGTTACAGCCCTGCCCCTGGCCGCCGGAAAGATTCCGCAGCTGCGCTGCATCCAGGAACGCGGTCTTCAGCTGCGATAAGCGCACCCTTGCGCCGCCCACTGAACGCCAGTAACGCCTCAGGCTGATCGCAATCGTTGCAAGCGGCAGCAGGAATGCCGGCGCGAAAAGCGCGACCATCAGGCCGTGGGAAAGATAGGCATAGAAACCTCGGCCACTCTCGGGTTGCAGGAACTGAATCAGAGCAAAGAAAAGAGCGAGCCCTGCGGTCAGCAGCAAGGCCATGGTCACGCCACTTTCCTGGAAGCGGCGCGCCAGTCCACCAGGCCAGGCAAAGGTCTCCCAGCTTTCGCTGCGCACCTCGGCCAGAATCTTGGGTATGTTGAGCGCGAACTCGTGCGGCTCGGTGTACTGGCAGGCGTAATAGCAGCCACGGCAGTTGTGGCAGAGATTCGCCAGCTGCGTCAGGTCCCCCTCGGCAAAGAGGCGCTTACGTGTAATGGCGGGAAAGACCGAGCAATAGCCCTCGCAATAGCGACAGGCGTTGCAGATCTCGACCTGACGCCGGGCTTCCTGGATCGCCTCCGTTTCCTGGTCGGTCTCCACCCCCTGTACGATATTAATTGACATGAGCTGCGGCCTCCTGCCCCGCGATGCGCCCGAAGACGGTTCCGATGGTCATGCCGAAGCCGGCCAGGTACCCCTGCCCCAGGATCGAGCCTGCCATGATCTCGCCGGCAGCCCAGATGTTGTCGTACCGCCCCTGGGCATCCGAGACCCGGGCCGTCCTGTCCACCTTCAGCCCCAGGTAGGTAAAGGTCACGCCGGGCCGCAGGGCATAGCCATAGAAGGGCGGCTCACTGATCGGCCGCGCCCAGTTGGTCTTGGCCGGTGAAATCCCCTGTGTGGCAAGCCCGTCCAGCTCGGTCGGGTAGAAATCCCCTTCCCTGCAGGCCGCATTGAAGTGCACCACGGTCTCTTTCAGCTTGTCCGGCGGCAGTTCCAGCTTCTCGGCCAGCTCCTCGATGCTATCGGCCTGGTCGGGCTTGAAGACCGAGGGCATGAAGAGGTCGATGGACCTGGAATCGATAATGGAATAGGCAACCTGGTCGGGCTGCGCCGCCACCAGGCGTCCCCAGATGGCATAGCGCTTGGGCCAGACGTCCTCGCCCTCGTCATAGAAGCGCTCGCCCTCGCGGTTCACCACGATGGAGAAAGGCACGCAGTCCAGGCGCGTGACGATGCCACCGTCGAACTTGGGCGCACGGCCGTCGATGGCCACGGCATGGCACTGGGTGGGATCGCCCACGCTTTCCGCGCCTTGCTCAAGCATGTCGTTGAGAACGACACCCCTGTTATAGGGTGTCCCCCGAATCAGGAAGTTCCGCGCCGACGGGCCCCAGGCTCGGGCCAGCCAGTCGATATCCGCCTGAAACCCGCCAGAGGCCAGAATGACGGCTCGCCCGCGGATGCGGCAGGGCGCGCCGGCGATCTCCGCCTGCACGGCCTCGAAGCGGCCGTCACGCACCTCGACGTGCTTCACCTGGGCTTCATAGGCCACAGACACCCCAAGATCCTCGGCTGTGTTGTAGTAGGCATTAACCAACGCCTTGCCGCCGCCCAGGAAAAAGGCGTTCGTGCGGCTGAGGGACAATGTACCGGACAAGGAGGGCTGGAAACGTACCCCATGCGCCTCCATCCAGGGCAGGCAGTCCTCCGAGGACCGGATCGCCAGGCGCGCCAGATCCTCATCCGTCTCGCCCTTGGTGACCAGCATCAGGTCATCGAAATACTCATCTTCGCCATAGCTGTCCGTCAGCACGGACAGAGGCCCCTTGTGCATGCAGCGAAAGTTGCGGGTGTGCCGAGAATTGCCTCCACGATAGGGCTCGGGAGCCCCTTCCAGGATCAGCACACGACACCCGGCCTCGGCCGCTTCGATGGCGGCACAGAGCGCAGCATTGCCACCGCCCACGACAACGACATCCCAGTCCTGCCGGGAAAGAGATTCGACCTCGGACATCTGGTTACCTCTGACTGGTGGATGGCGGAAGCGATTACTAATGAATTCTAGTGTATACGAATGCATTCATTGAGAGTCAAACCCGGCCCTGCAGTGCCCGAGACTGCGCCCCGAGACTGCACCGCCACAGCGGAAAGCATGAGAACTGTTGAGGTCGCGAAGAAGCGCTGGGTGAGGCCCTATTCCTCTTCGCCCAGCACCAGGTCCTGGCGCATCAGCTTGAGGCGCATGCGCTGGGCATTGCGGATATGGGCGCGGGCGGCCTGGTCGGCCCTGGTCTCGTCACGGTTCTGAATGGCTTGAAGTATGGCGAGATGCTCCGCGTGCGCGGCTTCGAAACGCCCTTCGACCTTCAGGGTCGTGCCACCCAGCAAGGCCATGGAATCGCGCAGACCCAGAAGGGATTTCTCCAGGAAACGGTTGTGTGCGGCGCGGTAGATCGCGGAATGGATCAGGCGGTTGAGATTGGCCAGCTGGTCGGGGTCTTCCGCCACCTCGGTTTCCGAAGCGATGAGGTCCTCCAGTTCCTCCAACTCGGCCGTGGAGGCGTGACGCGCCGCAAAGCTGGCGGCCGTGCCCTCCAGGACCTCGCGCATGTCGTATAGCTCCATGGTCTGCTGATGATCCAGCTTGGAAACGACAGCTCCATTGTGCGGCTCGATGGAGATAAGGCCTTCGGACTCGAGACGGCGAATCGCCTCACGGGCCGGCGTCCGGCTGATCCCGAAACGCTCGGCGATCTCGACCTCCCGCACCCGGGTGCCGGGCGCCATGCCGCCTTTCTTGATAGCATCCTTCAGCTTCTGGTAGGCCGCCTCGCTACGGGAGACCTGATTGCTGTTCTCCATGTCATCCGGTTCCGTTCACTCTGCACCCAATCGCGGCCGCCCTGGCTCGGGACGACGCACCAGCCTGCAGTCTGCCCGGCAGACGCAAACCTTGCCAAGCGCTTTGAGCCATTGGCTGGCGGAAGGGGCTACCCCTCGTGCTTTCCGCCTGTCCTCACCGGCGCCAACAGGGCTTCCACACTGCTGGTCACCACGATGAACTGGGGCCCGGGCCGGGCGATCAGCTCAGGTAGGCGATCCAGATCGGATAGGTTCTCCAGGCGCGTGACCTCACAGCCATAGGCACCACCAATGGCCTCCAGGTCCGGGTTGGTGAAGGTGGTGCCGGTCCAGTGGCCGGGATAGTCCCGCTCCTGGTGCAGCAGGATCGAGCCATAGACCTTGTTCTCCGCCAGGATCACCTTCAGCGGCAGCTTGCGTTCCAGCGCCACGGCCAGCTCGCTGCCGGTCATCAGGAACCCGCCGTCCCCGACGAAGCAGACGACGGGGCGCTCCGGCGCGCGCAGACCCGCCGCCACGGCGGCCGGCACGCCAAAGCCCATGGCGCCCGAGATCGGGGCCAGCAGGCGCTGCGGCGGCTTGAAGGGAATGGCGCGATAGATCGGCGCCCCGAAGCTGCCGGCGTCCACCGTCACGATGGCGTCCTCGGCCAGATGCGCGCCCACGCTCTCCACCACCCGGGCAAAGGCGATGCCGTCCGGCTGCTCCTTGTCCGTGACAGCCTGGATCTTCGCCCGTTCGCTAGCCAGGGCGGACAGCCAGTCCTGGCGCGCCGGCGGGGCCGAATCCGGCTGTCCCAATGCCTCGGCACAACCTACGGGATCGCAGGCCAGCGCCAGGTCGGCGCCGAAGTGAACCCCGATCACATCCGGGTCGGCGTGCACGTGCACCAGCCGCATTTCCGGACGTACCATCTGCGGGAAGGAGAAGCCCTGGCTGGTGATGTCGGACAAGCGTGCGCCCAGCGTGACCAGCAGATCCGACTGCCGCAGCAGCTCCAGCTGGCTGGGTGGATTGGACAGGCCCATGTCCCCGGCATAGAGCGGATGATCGTTGGGAAACAGGTCCTGACGCCGGAAGGAGACCAGGACCGGCAGGTTCCAGGCCTCCGCCAGGTCCTTCAAGGCCCTGCGTCCGGCCTCGTTCTCCAGGCCGCTGCCGGCCAGCAGCAACGGCCGTTCCGCCTCGGCCAGCCAGTCCCGCAACTGCGCCAGTGCGGCGGCATCCGGCGCGGCCTGTACAAGGGCCTGCGGCTGAACCGTGTCGGCCTCCACCTGTGCCGTCAGCACGTCCTCCGGAACGGCGATCACCACCGGGCCCGGCAGGCCGGTCGTGGCAACCTGGAAAGCGCGCAGCAGGGTCTCGGCCATGCGCTTCGGATCGGTCACTTCGGCCGTCCACTTGGCGATGCGCCCGAACATCTGGCCGTAGTCGATTTCCTGGAAGGAATCGCGGCGCACGTCATCCTTGGCCACTTGCCCCACGAACAGGATGAAGGGCACGCCGTCCTGCTGGGCGGTATGCACGGCAATGGCCGCATTGCAGGCCCCGGGACCACGGCTGACGCAGGCCACGCCGGGCCGCCCGGTCAGACGCGCATCGGCCAGCGCCATGAAGCCGGCCCCGGACTCGTGGCGGCAGACCACCGTATCGATCTGCTTGTGCCCGTGCAGGGCCTCCATCAGGCCCAGGTAACTTTCCCCCGGTACACAGAAAAGGCGATCGACCCCCTGGGCGGCCAGGGAGTCGACGGCAAGCTGTCCAACTGTCTTCATGGAATCCGTTTCGTTCTGATCTTGTGGATGTGGCAGGATGACAGGCCCAGGCTCAGATGGCCCGGATCTGGCCGCCATCGACGCGCTGAGTGGTGCCGGTGACAAAGCTTGCACGTTCGGAACAGAGGAAGGCCGCGACCTCGCCGAACTCCTTGGGCTGGCCATAGCGGCGCGCCGGAATTTCGGTCAGGATGGACTTCTGCACCTCTTCCAGGGGGCGCTTCTCCCGTTCGGATCGAGCGGCATCCAGCTGCGCCACCCGGTCGGTATCAATGCGCCCGGGCAGGATTACGTTACAGGTCACGCCATCGGCCGCGACTTCGGACGAGAGCGTCTTGTTCCAGGCCAGCAGCGAGGCACGCAGGCTGTTGGAAAGTGCCATGTTGGGCACCGGCTGCACGGCCGCCGAGGAGGCCACGGTCAACAGCCGTCCCCAGCCGCGCTCCTGCATCGCCGGCAGGCAGCGCGTGGCGGCATGGATCAGGTTGCCCACCATGCGCTCGAACCACAGCGTCCATTCCGAATCCTCGACGCCGAGCGCCGGCTTTGGCGGCGGGCCGCCGCCATTGAGCACCAGCACATCAATCCCGCCCATGACCTGCTCGGCCTGGTCGATCAGGGCATCCACCTGGCTGCGTTCGTGCAGGTCACAGGCGAACCCCGTGACCTCTGCGCCGGTCTCGGCGGCAATCTCGCGGGCCACCTTTTCCGTGTCGGAACGCCCGGAGACGACGACCTGCGCCCCCTCCGCCGCCAAGGCGGTGGCAATGGCGCGGCCCAGCCCCTTGGTCGAGGCGAACACCAGGGCGCGCTTGTCCTTCAGTCCCAAATCCATTGTCTGCTCCTTTGCGTAATTCGTCTGTTTTGCAGGGGCCTCAACGACCGGCAGCATAACCCTGCATGCCGCGGGGATTGGCCCCGGCGCGCAGATAGCGCATGCCATTGCGCGTTTCCTGGGAGCAGGCCGAAAGCCGCCCCTCGGACCAGTCCTCGCCCACGCTTACATCGTGCCCACGCCGCTTCAGCTCCTCCACGGTGGCCTTCGGCATGCGCCCTTCGACCAGCAGAACGTTCGGCTTGGCCAGGCGCGGCCAGAAGGAACTGGGCGGATGCTCGCTGTGGAAGGAGGGCGCATCGATGGCTTCCTGCAGGTTGTAGCCATGATGCAGATGGCGCAGCAGGAAGCTGAGCGACCACTGGTCCTGCTGATCACCACCCGGCGTCCCCCAGGCCAGATAGGGCTTGCCATGCTTGAGCGCCATGGAGGGGGTCAAGGTGGTGCGCGGACGTTTGCCGCCCATCAGCGTGCTGGGCAGCCCGTCCTGCAGCCAGAACATCTGTGCGCGGGTGGAAATCGAGAAACCCAGCTCCGGCACGACAGGACTTGACTGGAACCAGCCGCCGCTGGGCGTGGCCGCCACCATGTTGCCCCAGCGATCGATGACGTCGATGTGGCAGGTATCGCCGCGCAGGGCGCCATTGCTGTCGGTTTCCTCCTCGCCGGCCTTCGAGACCGTGGGCTCGCCCACACCCAGCATGGCGTTCACGTCGATGCTGTTCTCGCTGGCCAGCTCGTAGTCGGGCAGGATCGGCTGGCGCCCGTCCGGCGCACCGGGACGTAACTCCTCGGAGGCCCTGTCGCCCATCAGCTTGCGCCTCTCGTCGTTGTAGGTATCCGACAACAGGGTATCCAGCGGCACCTCGGCCGAATCGCCGTACCAGGCCTCGCGATCGGCAAAGGCCAGCTTGGCCGCCTCGACCACATTGTGAATGAAGTCCGGTCCATCCGGTGGCATCTCGCCCAGCGGCAGATCGCGCAGCAGGGCCAGCTGCTGCAGCATGAAGGGCCCCTGGCTCCAGGGGCCGCACTTGGCCACCGTCAGGCCGTGGTAGTCATAGGTCGCCGGCGCCTCCACCGTGGCCTGCCAGCTGGCCATGTCCTGGCCGGTCAGCAGTCCAGAGTGGCGCTCGCCGGTGGAATCCTTCAGCTCCTGGGTGCGATAGAAGCTGTCGATGGCCTCGGCCACGAAGCCCTCGTACCAGCAGCGGCGCGCGGCCTCCAGCTGTGCATCGCGACTGCCGCCGCCCGCTTCCGCCTCCTCCACGATCCGACGGTAGGTGGCCGCCAGGCCCGGGTTGCGAAACAGGTCGCCTTCCTTCGGATGGCCGCTGGACGAGAGGTAAACCTCCGCCGAACTCGGCCAGTCATTGCGGAACAGCGGCTCCACGGCGCGCAGTGCATTGACGATCTTGGACACCAGCGGAAAGCCGTGTTCGGCATAGAAAATGGCCGGCTCCAGGACCTCGCGCAGCGGCAGAGTCCCATGATCGGCCAACATCCGCAGCCAGGCTCCGAAGGCCCCGGGCACGCAGGCCGGCAACAGGCCGGTGCCGGGCACCAGATCCAGGCCCATGTCGCGAAAGCCCTTCGCCGAAGCCGCCGCCGGCGCCGTTCCCTGGCCGCAGACGACTTCGATTTTATCCCGGCTGGCGGAATAAGTCAGGATCGGCACCTCGCCGCCAGGGCCATTCAGGTGCGGTTCCACCACCTGCAGCACAAATCCCCCGGCCGCTGCCGCATCGAAGGCATTGCCGCCACGTTCCAGAATTCCCATGGCCACGGCTGTGGCTGTCCAGTGCGTGGAGCCGGCAACACCGAAGGTGCCGCGCAGTTCCGGACGCGTCGTGAAGTCTCCTGGCCGTGTCATTGCTCTGTACTCTCTCGTCTCGTTATTGTTGAATTGGCATTCAGTCTGGAACAGCCCTTGGCTTTAGGCGACCTTTTCCAGACTGGCTTCGAGGGAAGATTCGGGGGTATGCTCTTCGGCATTTTGGCTTGCGTCCGGCTCTTCATGCTGCATAATTTCCTGTATACAGACAAGTATATCCACAATAATAGGGAGACTAGATATGTCACGCCAATCCAACCGATTTAATCTTTCCGAGCTTTCCCGCCGCGATGCGCTGCGCCTCGGCGCTGCTGGCGCTGCCGCCGGCAGCCTCGGCCTGCACACCACCAGCGTGTTCGCCCAGCAGAGCCTGCAGTGGGGGTCGTCCTCCCAGGGCTCGACCGGCTATGTCATCATCGAAGGCCTGGCCAACACGGTAAACCGCAACACCGACATCGAGAACGCCTCCATGTCCACCAGTGGCGGCACGGAGAACATGCAGCTGTTCCATGAGGGCGTTATCCAGATGGGCCAGACGACCTCCACCGACTGGCAGCCGGCCTTCGAAGGGAACGACCCCTATCCGGAGCCCATCACGGTCCACCAGATGTTCGCTTACACTCTGTTCAACTGCACGCCCATGGTACGGGCCGACAGCGACATCCAGACCCTCGAGGACCTGCGCGGACGCCGCTGCATGCCCTCTCCGGCCGGCAGCTCCACGGCCACCATGTGGGGTGTCCTCTTCGAGGCCGCCGGCATCCTGGACGATATCGAGTGGACCTACGGCTCCTGGCGTGAAAGCTACGATGCCCTGCGCGGCGATTCCGTGGACTGCATCCCCTCGCTGCTGACCAACGGTCGTCCGTCACCGATCCTTTCCGAGTTGGCCTCGACCACAGAGGTCCGCATCCTGCCGATTCCGGACGAGGTCATGGAAAAGGCGAAGGAACTGAACCCGGGCATCATGTTCGGCACGATCCCGGCCGGCTCCGCCGAAGGTATCGACGAGGATATCCAGGGGGCTTCCTTCTCCGGCGTGCTTGCCGCTTCTCCGGATGTCTCCGAGGAGGTGGGTTACGAAATCATGCAGGCCATCTTCGAGAACACTGATGCGGTCCAGGACCTGGGTGTCCAGTTCAAGGACATCAACCTGGAATTCGGCGCCCAGTACCTCGTGGACGGCTTCCCCATCCACAAGGGGGCTGCCAAGTACTACAAGGAGAACGACCTCTGGTCCGACTCCATGACCGAAGCGGAATAATAACGCTCTCGCTCAAGGAAACAGGACCGCAGGACCCTACATGAAAGGACCCTTTCAGCGTCTCGCCGGCATCTTCACGGATGAGGATGCCGGCGACCCGCGTATCACGCTGCTCTTCGGCCTGGCCGCGATTGTCTTCGTGCTGACGCATGTGGTGCAGGTGCTCACCTACACACTGCCGTCCGGCCAGTTCAAGATCGCGCATGTGGGTGGGGCTGCGGCCCTGATCTTCCTCTTTGCCGCCGCGCATACGAAAAGCGCGGTTTCGAAGATTGTCCACCTGCTGCTCACCATCGTGGCAGCGGCGGCGATCTTCTACATCTTCACCGAACATCATGCGCTGACCAGCCAGCGCTCCTTTCTGCCCAACAGCACCGACATGCTTGTCGCCTGGGTTTTCCTGGGCATATGTCTCTATGCCTCGCTGCGCGAGTGGGGCTGGGTGGTCAGCGCGATCGCCGTCGTGGGCCTGCTCTACGGCTATTTCGGAGATCTCCTGCCCCAGGGCCTGCTCTATCATGGCGGCATCACGCTCAAGCGCCTGATCGGCTATACCTCGATTCCCTACTTCAGCGGCCTGCTGGGCAGCCTGGCCGAGCTTTCGGCCGGAACGATCTTCCCCTTCATGGTGCTGGCCGCTGCCATGAAGATGACCGGCTGCATCGACTTCATCATGCAGGTGGCCTTCCGTATCGGCGGAAAGACCCGCGCTGGACCGGCGCAGATTGCCATCATCTCCTCGGGCATGATGGGCATGGTCTCGGGCTCCAGCGTGGCCAACGCCGCTTCCACCGGTGCGCTGACCATACCGCTGATGAAGCGAGTCGGCTTCAAGCCGGAGTTCGCGGGCGCCGTAGAGGCGGTCTCCTCCACCGGCGGACAGATCACGCCGCCGATGATGGGCCTGGCCGCCTTCCTGATCGTCGGACTGACCGGCATCCCCTATGGCGAAATCATCATCGCCGCCGCCTTCCCGGCACTGATCTACTACCTCTACCTGATGTTCGCGGTGCACCTGCGTGCCGTGAAGTTCGACCTGGATGCCTCGGCCGACGAGACCATGCAGAAGGAACTGGAGGTGGAGCATTCCATGTGGCGCACCTGCCTGTGGAATGCCCACTTCTTCATCGCCATCGCCTACCTGATCACGATGCTGCTGATCACCAACCTGCCGGGGCGCGTCTCCCTGCACGCAGCCGGCATCCTGCTGGGGCTCTATGTTCTGCGCGAACTCGCCTTCCACTGGCGTGGCCTGGCCAACATCATCGTCAACATCATCAAGCTCGGCGCGCGCACCGCCTATGATGCGGCCCTGCGGGGCGCCCAGATCGGCATCGTCGTCGCGGTGATCGGCGTGCTGGTGGAGGTCCTCACCGTCACCGGTTTCGCCCAGAAGCTGTCCTTCTGGATGCTGGAGCTGGCGGGCGGAGACCTGGCCCTGTTACTGATCGTAGCGGCCCTGGCCTGCATCGCCTTCGGGCTCGGCCTGCCGACCTCGGCCTCCTATATCCTGGTCGCCCTGATGGGCGCGCCGGCCCTGGTCGAACTCGGCGTGCCGCTGCTGGCAGCCCACTTCTTCGTCTTCTTCTTCGCCAACATCTCGGCGATCACACCCCCGGTGGCCATCTGCTGCCTGGTGACCTCGAAGATCGCGGACGGCAGCTTCTTCCGAACCAGCTTCATGGCCGTGCGGCTGGGCTTGCCCGGATTCGTGCTGCCCTTCCTCTTCGCGGTCCATCCCGAAATCCTTGGCATAGATGCCAACGTCCTGGATGCCCTGGTGGTTTCCGCCATGGCCCTGTTCGGAGTGATCGCCCTCAACGTGATGCTGGAAGGCTTCCTGTTCCGCCGGCTGCACCTGCTCGAACGACTGCTTCTGCTGCCCGCCGCAGGGGGACTGCTGCACCCCAGCCTCTGGGCGTCGATTGCCGGCCTTGCAATCTTTGCTGCGCTGACCGCCTGGCTCTGGCTTGCCAGCCGACGCCGTCAAGCCGCCCAGGAAGGCTGAGACCCTTGGGCGACCACCGTCAGGTAGCCGCCCAGGGCCGCTGGCAAGCGGAAAGTGACCTCGCCGCTCTCGGCTGATCCGGCAACGGCGGTAAAGCCGGCGGCCGAAAAGCGCTCGACCGTTCTGGAAAGATCACTGGAGCCAAGTGCCTGAACGGCCATCCAGGGCGTCTGGAGACCCTGACTGAGCCAGGGCAACTGCTCTTCGGCCGCAGCAGCGCTGAGAAAGACACAGCTTCCCCGATCCAGCTCCAAAAGGAACTTCCCCTCACCGCAGGCTTCGGAGGGTCGGCCACAGAAGCGGCCGAAGCGAACGGCGGCTTCCTGGGGGTCATCGACCACCAACAACACGGCCTTGAGCGAACGCACGGCATTGTCATGCGCCTTGAAGCGCGGCTGCCAGACGGCCTCCTCGGTATGATGCTCGAGGACCTGGATCCGCCCCTCGGGCATGGTGCCTGGTTTCACACGCAGGACCGTGAAACGGGCCTCCATCTCCTCGCCCTCTGCCCCTTCGACCGGGCGAGTCAGGTTGATCGGCGCATTCGGCGCAAAGCCCTCGCGTTCCAGGTGGGCATGCGCCGCCTCGGCGGAACCGCAGGCCAGCGCAATCAGATGCAGGCCCACATAGCGCTCCACGGCCTGTTCGAACTGCCGCGACAAGTCGGTTTCGCTCACCGCTGTCAGCAGTTCGATATAGCCCTCGTCCAGCATGATGCAGCGGTTGGCCATGCCTGAGGGCACCATGCCATCGGGTGTGCGATTCTGCTGTCGCGTGAAGGGCGTCAACAGGAAACCGGCCGCCTCCATGGCGGCGCCGGCATCCTCCAGAGAGGGCACGAAATGGGCAACGTGATCCAGGAAGATCTGGTCGCGGGCGGGCAGCTGGGTCATGAGGCAGGCGTCCTTTCCGATTAACGGGACAAGGGATGCAGTGACGCTACTCAGGCCAAGGCGCTATAGCCCATCTTGATGGCCGTGAGCGCCAGGAAAACAGCAAACAGGCGGCGCAGGATATTGGGCGAGACGGCATGTGCCAACCGCGCACCCCAGGGAGCGGCCAGGGTTGTCAGCGGCGCAATGATGACAAAACCCATCAGGCTGACGTAACCCAGTGAGAAAGGCGGAAGCCGCGGATCGCCCCAGCCGGAGGCCATGAAGGTCAGCGCGCCCGGCAGGCTGATCAGCAGGCCGAAGAAGGACGAGGTGGCCACGGCATTGCGCACCGGGTAGCCGCAGGAACTCAGCACCGGCACCGTGAAGGTTCCACCGCCGATGCCGATCAGCGAGGAAACAAAACCGATCAGCAGCGGAATCGGTTGCGCCTTTACCCCCCTGGGCAGGCCGGAAAAGAGCTGCGTGCCTTCCTTGCGCACCGTCAGGTAGATGGCAACCGTCATGGCCACGATCGCGAAGAACAGGGACAGCTCCTGGCTGTCCAGGAAACGCGCAATCAGGCCGCCGGCCACCGCACCCAGGGCGATGGCCAGGGCCCAGCGCTTCGCCAGCGTCCAGTCGATGGCGCCCTTTCGATGATGCGCCCGGGCCGAGGACAGCGAGGTCGCGACAATGGTCATCAGGGATGTACCCACGGCAATATGCATGCAGATAGCGGGATCCACCCCGACCAGCAACAGACTGCTGAACAGGACGGGCACGATGACGATTCCGCCGCCAACACCCAGCAGCCCGGCCAGCATACCCGCCGCCACGCCGGCAGCGGCCAATGCGGCGATCAGGTAGGTGAAATCCATCAAGTTGGCTTCCAAGACTGAGTGTCTCCGGGGTCGTTTTTTGATCTTCAGGTCAGCATGCCGAACAGGCATAATCTATCTGACCAGCCGGATCACGGATTTCCCTTCAGCCTCAAATGGCATGCCATTCTGGGCGCGCGCCCCCTTAGGTCAAGCACCTGTATCAACGGGGCGACTCTTGAAAATACGGGGTTTGAAGAAGGTGGAAGGAAGTTGACAAGACCGGGGTGCGGTTGCAGGATTATCACCATATTGCATACACTATTGCGTACTGAGGATCATGTCGAAGGATAGCGAGGCCCGCTCGACACGCGGCGCGTCGGTCGAGCGGGCCTATACCGAGATTCGCCAGCGTGCGATGACCTTTGCGCTTCGGCCTGGGGAGCGGATCAACGAGCTTCAGTTGGCCAAGGAGTTGAATGTCAGCCGCACGCCGCTGCGCGAGGCGCTGAACCGCCTGACGGCGGAAGATCTGCTGACCTTTTCGGTGAACCGGGGCTTCTCCTGCCGTGAACTGGACGCCAAGGAGATCTTCGATCTCTACGAGCTGCGCGAGGAGCTTGAGGTAGGCATCGTGCGCCGGGTGGCCGAGCGGGCGAGCCGGGCGGAACTCGAGGAGGTCCTGGACTTCCTGCACGAGACGGCGGAGCTGTCGGATCCCACCGACTTGGACCGCATGGTGGCGCTGGACATGAAGTTCCACGAGTGGATGGCGGACCTCAGCCGCAATCGGCAGATGCTGGAGACCCTGAAGAGCATCAACACGCGCATCTACTTCGTGCGCTGGGTGGACATGACCGACACGCGGCGTGATGTCACCCAGGGCGAGCACCGCCAGGTGGTACAGCACCTGCTGGACGGTGAGGCCGAGGCCGCCGAGGCGGTCATGCGCCAGCACATCACACGGCGCATGGACCAGATCGTCGAGATGCTGAAACGCGGCTACGCCTACATCTACGTGACACAGGCCATGAACGGCCCTGCGAACCACGGCTGAGTGGAAGACCCATAACAAGAAGAGAGTGGACCCTTGACCACGGACGACAAGACCAACCGGATGACGGGGGCGGAAGCCTTCGTGCGTGTACTCCAGCAACATGGCGTGAAGCACATCTTCGGGCTGTGCGGCGACACCAGCCTGCCGCTCTACGATGCCCTGTACCGCCTGGACCACGGGATGACGCACATCCTGACACGCGACGAGCGTTCGGCCTCCTACATGGCCGATGTCTATGCACGCCTGTCGGGACGGGTCGGCGTCTGCGAAGGCCCCAGCGGCGGTGGCGCCACCTACATTCTGCCGGGCCTGGTCGAGGCGGACGAATCCTCGATTCCCGTGCTTGGGGTCACGACCGACATCGGCGTGGGCGGGCGTGGCAAGTACACGCTCACCGAACTGGACCAGGAAAGCCTGTTCCGACCGGTGACCAAGTGGAACAGCGTGATCGACCAGGGCGAACAGATTCCCAATACCCTGCGCCAGGCCTTCCGGCAGATGACCACAGGCAAGCCCGGTGCCGCGCATATCGGCCTGCCCTTCGATGTGCAGAGGCAACCGGTCAACCAGGACTCCGTCTGGGCCGATGAGACCTTCGGCCATTACCCGGCCGCCCCCCAGACGCCGGACAGCCACAGCCTGGATGCCGCCGCCGACCTGCTGGTCAAGGCCAGGAACCCGATCATCATCTGTGGCGGCGGTCCGCTCAATGCCGGCGCCAGCGGCGAACTCACCGCCCTGGCCGAAGCCCTGGGCGCGCCCGTGGCCAGCTCCATCAGCGGCAAGGGCGTGATTTCGGAGCAGCACCCCCTGGCCCTGGGCGTCGTCGGCAGCAACGGCGGCACCATTGCCGCGCGCGAGGTGATCGATGCGGCCGACCTGATCTTCCTGGTGGGCTGCCGTGCCGGTTCGGTCACCACCGAACGCTGGCGCCATCCCCAGGCCGGCAGCTGCAAGATCGTGCACCTGGATGCCGATCCGGGTGTCATCGGGGCCAACTATCGCACCGATGTCGCCGTCATCGGCGATGCCCGCCCTGCGCTCAAGGAACTGCTGGACCGCGTCCAGGCCGAAGCCGGCGACCGCTCGACACAGCGCCAGGTCGCCGAGCGCCGAGCGGCCGAACTCTGGAAAGCCCGCTATGCCGACTTCGATCGCCTGGCTGCCCTGGACGACGACCTGATCCGGCCCGAGCGAATCGTGCGCGAGATGCAGGAACTGCTGCCGAAGGATTCGGTCATCGTGGCCGACCCCGGCACGCCCTGTCCCTACATCTCAGCCTACTACCGGCTGGAAGAGGCCGGCCGCCGCTTCGTGTCGAACCGCGCCCACGGGGCGCTGGGCTATGCCATGCCAGGTGCTCTGGGCGCCTGCTATGCGCGGCCGAACGCCCGTGTGGTCGCCTTCGTTGGCGACGGCAGCTTCGGATTCAACGCCGGCGAACTGGAAACCCTGGTGCGCATGAAGGCGCCGATCACCGTGGTGGTGGCCTCCAACGCCGTCTATGGCTGGATCAAGGCCGGACAGAAGAGCGGCTTCGGCGAACGCTACTTCTCGGTGGATTTCGATCGCACCGACCATGCCAAGGTGGCCGAGGCTTTCGGGCTGAAGAGTTGGTCTGTGAAACAGCCCGGAGATCTGCACGGCGCCCTGAAAGCCGCCTTCGAGGCCGAAGGACCGACCCTGGTGGACGTCATCACACAGCCACTGCACGAGGCCAATGCCCCCGTCAGCGAGTGGGTGGCATAACCGTCCTCTCCTGAAACAGGAGTCTCATTCCTCGTCCGCAAGCTCGGTCTCGATCACGGACGAGGAATGCAGCGTCTTGTGAACCGGGCACTTGTCCGCAATCTCCAGCAGGCGCTGTCGCTGTTCGTCGGAAAGGTCGCCCTCAAGCCGGACAGACCGGCGGAAGACATCGACCTTCCCGTCCTGCGTCTCGCACTCCGCGCAATCCTCGGCGTGCCGCTTGTCGTGGCTGATATCCACGCTCACATGTGATAGCGGCCACTCCTTGCGGCGGGCATACATGCGGATGGTCATGGCCGTGCAGGCGCCCAGGCCTGTGGAGAGGAACTGATAGGGGCTGGGACCGGCCTCTGTGCCTCCGAAATCGGCGGGTTCGTCGGCCGCCAGCTGGTAGCGGCCGTCCACCACGATGTCCTGCCGGAATCCCTTGGGATCGGCCTCGCTGACACGCACCACGCCTTCCGGCGCGTCTGCTGTAGGCTTCAGGGTCGGCAGCTTCAGGTAACGTTGTGACCAGGCACCGATCACCTCGGCCACATACTCCGCATCCTCTGCCTTGCTGATCAGGTGATCGGCATCATCCAGGGTGATGAAGGACTTGGGGTGCTTCGCGGCCAGGAAGATCTTGCTGGCATTCTCGATACCGACAATCCTGTCCCTTGGCCCGTGCAGGACCAGCAGGGCACGGTCCAGCTCCGCGATGGACTGGGCAAGGCCGCTTTCCTCGATGTCCTCGATGAACTGTTTCGTCAGGACGAAGGGCCTGCCGCCAAGTTCGACTTCTGCCTCGCCCTTTTCCCGGATCGTATCCAGGTCCGCACCGATGTGGCTCAGGACATGCGCCGGCGAGGCCGGCGCCGCAATCGTGACCACGGCCCGGGCGGATGCGATCTCGGCGGCGGCCTTCAGGACCGCGGCACCGCCCAGGGAATGCCCGATCAACAGATCGGGCGCCAGGTCGATTTCCTCCAGCTCGCGCGCCGCCAGCACAAGGTCCTCGACGTTGGACGAGAAATTTGTGTTCGCGAACTCGCCCTCGGAGTGACCCAGTCCGGTGAAGTCGAACCTCAGCACCGCGAAACCCAGGGCTGACAAGCGCGCCGCGATGCGCCTAGCGGCCGCCAGGTCCTTCGTGCAGGTGAAGCAGTGAGCGAAAAGCGCAACCGCCCGGACTTCTCCGTCCGGACGGTCCAGGCGTGCCGCCAGCTTTTCACCAGTATGACCCGTGAATTCCAGTTTCTCGACTTTCATGACCTGGCCCTTCTCTCCTGCGGCATTTCTGTTCTCTTCATATGGGAACATGCAGATGGCCGTCGCAACAGCTGGCTGTCCTAACCTGGATCAATGCGGCTGCATACAGAACATTCAGACTGAGCCGAGTCACCTCTACGTTATATGCGCTTCAAATGCATTTTTTCATCACAACCACCACATGGGGAGTAATGGCAATGAGGAATAGAACAACAGTCATGAGGGCGATGCTGGCCTCGGTCGTCCTGTTGACAGGGACCGGAATGGCCATGGCACAGGGATCCGGTGCCTCCCCCCAAGGCGCCTACGGTATGCATTACTGGGGCCCAAATCATGGCGCACAAGGCTGGTCCGGGCACCCGATGATGGGGTCCGGACAGGGCTACGGCATGATGCGCCCCGGCTATGACATGGGACCAGGCCACAATGGTTATGGCCGCGGTTATGGATCTGGTTATGGTTCCGGGCAGGGCTATGGCCCGGGTCCCGGATACGGCCCGGGTCCCGGATACGGCCCGGGTCCCGGATACGGCCCGGGTCCCGGATACGGCTCTGGGCCTGGATACGGTCCGGGCTATGGACCAGGACCGGGCTATGGGATGGGCCCTGGAATAGGCGGAGGGCCGGGCATGATGCAGCCGCCGGGCGATCCGCTCTCAACCGACGACGTACGCCTGATGATGGAACACCGCCTTGCCTGGCAGGGCAATCCCAACATCAAGATTGGCGAGATCGAAGAAGCCGACGACAACCGAATCACGGCGGAAATCGTCACACAAGACGGTTCGCTCGTCCAGAAGCTGGAGATTGACCGGAAAACCGGCTTCATGCGCCAGGTGGAATAACCGGAGATCCGGAATTTCTGCACGCGACAGACCTGCGGAACCTGTTGGTTTACCGATCCATCTATCGCCGGTAATGCACCTGCAGACCGCGGGTCAGTTCCTTCATGTGCTCTTCCGTCAAGCGCTCCTGGGCCAGGGGGAAGACCGTCATCTCCAGCCAGGCCACGTGACGCTTCTGGGTTTCCGCAAAGCTTTCGCTGGTCAGTTTTACCCTCTGTTCGAGGCCTTCACTCGGAGTCTGCCCATATTCCGTCAGCAAGCCCGCCAGGCGCGCGGCCATGCTGCGGTCCAGGCCGTGCTCCAGGACCAGTTGAGCTATCGGGCCGCTGACGGCGTCCCCGACGAAGCAGGCCGCCTCCAGCAACGGGAAGAACCTCCGTTCCATCCAGTCCAGATGCGAGGAATAGTCCCAGCGCAAATAGGGCACCAGGATGGGAATGCTGTGCTGGGCCAGTCGGGCCGCATTCAGCGCAATGATCTCCAACTGGGCACAGACCCGCAGCAGACGGGCGTTCTCGGCGGCCAGATGATCCAGGGGCCGCTCGAAGAGGCGCGTGTCCACCGGCGCCAGCAAAAGCGCGCCGGGAGCGGCAGGGTTGCTCCCCGTCCCCTTCCCCCAGCCGGCGCCCATCATTCCCGAAAGCCTCCCTACTGCACCAGGGGCGATCCGGCCGCCTCGATCTCCAGGCCCTCGATATCCGCCTGGCCCGCCAGGATCGAGATGTACTGCCGTACGGCACGCCGCCAGGCCTGTTCCTGCAGATAGGCGGCAATCGTCTCCTTAGCCTCCTCGAAATCGATCTCCTCGCCACCTTCCCGGGCTTTCACGTCGACCACGTGATAGCCATAAGGGGTTGGCACGGGGATCGGGATCAGCTGCCCGGGCACTGCTTCGTACAGGAAGGTTTCGAACTCCGGAACGGTCTGGCCCTTCATGACCCAGCCCAGATCGCCGTCTTCCTCTTTCGAGGGACAGGCGGAATGCTCCCGGGCCAGCGGCCCGAAGCGCTCCGGTGTTGCCAGCAGGATGTCCAGCAGTTCCTGCGCCTGAACGCGGACCGACTCCCGCGCGATCTCCTCCTCGGGCGAAGCCGGCAGCAGGATATGCGCCACCTGGAAACGGTCCGGCTTACGAAAGCGGCTCTTGTTGTTGTCATAGAACCGCCGGCAGGCTTCGCGGTCCGGCTCGGGAACCTGCAGCTCCTGCTTCAGCAGGGCGTCGATCTGCCGCTCCTCCTCCGTGGACTCGTCCTCCTCGCCCGTTGGAGCCGGCGCCACGACCGCCTGCTGATCGGCCTGCTGTATCAGCAGTTCGCGCACCACCAGGGCCATGGCGGCATTCTCCCAGGCCTCCTCGCGGCTGTCGGCCGGATGGTACTGCATTTCGCGGCCGATGGTCTCCTCGCTGATCTCGCTGCCATTGACCCGGATCATCCTGCACCTCCCGTCTTGCGGCTGCGCACGACCTGATAGTTGCGTGTCAGATATCCAAACGGCGCGCTCCAGATATGGACCAGGCGGCTGAAGGGGAAGACCAGGAAGACCGTCAGGCCCAGGAAGATGTGCAGCTTGAAGACCCAATGGGCACTGGCAACCAGGTCTGCGGCCCCGCCCTGGAAGGTCACGATCATCTGCGCCCAGGCCATGAAGGCCATCATCTGGTCGCCTTCGGGATGACCCAGCGAGATCGGGATCGAAATCAGGCCCAGGATCAGCTGGGCGTAAAGCAGGAAGAGGATGAAGAAATCCATCTTTGTGCTGGTCCCGCGAATGCGCGGATCGGTCAACCGCCTGTGGATCAACAGGGTCAGGCCCGCAAAGCACATGATGCCGAAGATGCCGCCCACGACGATGGCCAGCATCTGCTTGGCGGCGTGCGATATGCCGATCGCGTCGAAGATGACGATGGGGGTCAGCAGTCCGACCAGGTGGCCGAGGAACAGGCCCAGGATCCCGATGTGAAAGAGATAGCTGCCCCAGGCGAACTGGCGCTTGCGCAGCAGCTGGCTGGACCCCGACCGCCAGGTATAGGGGTCGCGGTCATAGCGGATCAGGCTGCCGATCAGGAAGACCGCCAGCGCGATATAAGGATACAGGCCGAAAGCGGCGTCGTTCAGGTATTCGCTCATGGCTTCAGGGCTCCTGTCCCGGCATGGCCGATGGGCCATGGTTCTGCAGGCCCGCGCAGGAAGGCGCGCCCGGACCGAAGGTCACGGGCTCCTCCTCCCAGTCACGGTCCAACTCGTCGAGATCCTCCGGTTCGCTGGCCATGCCGGCCAGCACGGCGGCGATCTCCTCCTCGTCCGGCTTGCGAGCGGACAGCGCGATGAGCGCCGTAAAGAGCGCGGCATAGTCCGTCTCACGCTGTCGGGCACAGCGCTCCATTGCCGCCAGGGTGTCGACGGCGTCGGCCAGCAGGGCGCGGGCCGCCTTCTCCTCGATCAGCGAAGCGAACTCGCAGACCAGCGGCAGGTAGTCCGGCAATTCGTTCACCGCCAGCTCGAAGCCGTTCAGCTTGTAGACGGTGGACAGCGTGGTCATGGCCTCGCCCCGGCTGCGGCTATCGCCATGCAGATGTTCGTAAAGGTGCAGGGACAGCTGGCGCGAGCGATCGAACAGGTGGACGTAGTCTGCCTGCAGGTCCAGCAGGTCCTGTGAGCGCAGGCGCGTGAACAGCGGCTGCAGGAGGTCCAGCTCCCTGCGGCTCAGCAGACTCTCGTCCTTCAGGACCGTTTCCATTTCGTCCAGCGCCGCGATCATCTCCCGCTCGGGATAAGTCAGCAGCAGGCCCAGGATGCGGAAGGTTTTCATGACATGCTCGCTTTCTTCAGGGCGCCCCGGATCGAGTTTGGCTTGCCGAACAGCCGCACCTCGCTGCTGTCACCCTCGGAACAGCCGTTGCCGAACGAGAAGCCGCAGCCGCCCTGCAGACCATAGGTGTCCTCGGCCTCCTCACGATGCGAAGTCGGAATGACATAGCGGTCCTCATAGGCCGCCAGCGCCATGACCTTGTACATCTCCTCGATCTGCTCGGGCAGTAGGTCGACCTCGCCCGCGATGTGGTTGTTCAACCGCCCGTGAACATGCTTGTCCCGCATGAAGATGCGCATGGCGAACATGCGCCTTATGGCGCTCAGCACCGGTTCCTCGTCGCCGGCGGTCAGCAGGTTCGCCAGGTACTGCATGGGAATGCGCAGGTTCCGGGCGTCGGGAATCTCGCCATCGAAACCGATGTGGCCTTCCTCGGCCGCCCCCTGGATCGGCGACAACGGCGGCACGTACCAGACCATGGGCAGCGTGCGGTATTCGGGGTGCAGCGGGAAAGCGACCTTCCACTCGATGGCCATCTTGTAGACCGGGGAGTTCTGGGCCGCCTCCAGCCAGGCCTCGGGAATGCCCTGTTCACGGGCCTCGCGGATCACCTCGGGATCATGGGGGTCCAGGAAGATATCCAGCTGCGCCTCGTAGAGGTCCTTTTCGTCCGGCGTGCTGGCCGCCTCCTCGATGCGATCGGCGTCATAGAGGATGACCCCCAGGTAGCGGATTCGTCCGACGCAAGTTTCGGAGCAGACCGTGGGCTGTCCGGCCTCGATGCGCGGATAGCAGAAGGTGCACTTCTCGGCCTTTCCGGACTGCCAGTTGTAATAGATCTTCTTGTAGGGACAGCCGCTCACGCACATGCGCCAGCCGCGGCACTTCTCCTGGTCCACCAGGACGATGCCGTCCTCCTCGCGCTTGTAGATCGATCCCGAGGGACAGGATGCGACGCAGGTGGGGTTCAGGCAGTGCTCGCACAGCCGCGGCAGGTAGAACATAAAGGTCTGTTCGAACTGCCCGTAGATCTCCTTCTCGATGTCCCGGAAGTTGTAGTCCTGGGAACGTTTCGAGAACTCGCCACCCAGGATCTCTTCCCAGTTCGGGCCCCAGTTGATCTTCTCCATGATCTCGCCGCTGATCAGCGAGACCGGCCGCGCCGTGGGCATGGTGGGGCTTTCCGGCGCCGTCTGCAGGTGTTCATAGGTGAAGGTGAAGGGCTCGTAGTAGTCGTCGATCTCCGGCAGGTCGGGATTGGCGAAGATCTTGGCCAGGACCCGGAAACGTCCGCCGATGCGCGGCTCCAGCTTGCCGTTCTTCTTGCGGTGCCAGCCGCCCTTCCAGCGATCCTGGTTTTCCCAGTCCTTGGGATAGCCGACGCCGGGCTTGGTCTCTACGTTGTTGAACCAGACGTATTCCATGCCCTCGCGATTGGTCCAGACGTTCTTGCAGGTGACCGAGCAGGTGTGACAGCCGATGCACTTGTCGAGGTTCAGGACCATGGAGACCTGTGCGCGAACTTTCATGGCGTGCTCTCCCTATTCCGCTGCCGGCGTGGCGGTGGTGCGACCGGGCAGGCCCTCGGCCTCCATCCAGTCGACGGTCTTCATCTTGCGGCAGACGATGAATTCGTCGCGGTTGGATCCGATCGTGCCGTAGTAGTTGAAGCCATAGCTTAGCTGCGCATAGCCGCCGATCATGTGCGTCGGCTTGGTGACGATGCGGGTGACCGAGTTGTGGATGCCGCCGCGCAACCCCGTGATCTCCGAGCCGGGGACGTTCACTATCTTCTCCTGTGCGTGGTACATCAGGCACATGCCTTCCTTGACCCGCTGGCTGACCACCGCCCGGGCAGTCAGGGCGCCATTGGCATTGAACAACTCGATCCAGTCGTTGTCCTCGATGTCCGCCTTGGCGGCATCGACCTCGCTGATCCAGACGATCGGTCCGCCGCGCGACAGCGTCAGCATAAGCAGGTTGTCGGTATAGGTGCTGTGAATGCCCCACTTCTGATGCGGTGTGATGAAGTTCAGCACCACTTCCTTGTTTCCGTTCTCGCGCACGCCGTGCGAGCCCTTGAGCGTACGCGTGTCGATGGGCGGCCGATAGACGGCCAGCGCCTCGCCGAAGGCCCGCATCCAGGGATGATCCTGGTAGAGCTGCTGGCGCCCGGTCAGGGTCCGCCAGGGAATCTGCTCGTGCACGTTGGTGTAGCAGGCGTTGTAGCTGACCTTCTCGGATTCCAGCCCCGACCAGATGGGTGACGAGATGATCTTGCGCGGCTGGGCCTGCACATCGCGATAGCGAATCTTGTCGTCCTCGCGCGGCAGGGCCAGATGCCCATGATCCCGGCCCGTGGCGCCGCTCAGCGACTCCCAGGCCTTGACCGCAACATGGCCGTTTGTCTCGGGCGCCAGTGACAGGATGACCTCGCAGGCATCGATGTCGCTGTCGATACGGGCCCTTTCCTCTCCGGTCTCGGGATCACGCACCGTGCCGTTCAGCTGCTTGAGGAACTCCACTTCCTCCTCGGTCTTCCAGGCCATGCCCTTGCCGCCGTTGCCCAGCTGCTCCATCAGCGGGCCCAGCGAGGTGAAGCGGTGGTAGAGGTTGGGATAATCGCGGGTTACCGTGGTCATGGCGGGCATGGTCTTGCCCGGAACGGCCTCGATCTCGCCCTTCTTCCAGTCCTTCACGTCCAACGCCTGGGCCAACTCGCCCGGGGAATCGTGCATCAGTGGGGTCAGCACCAGGTCTTCTTCCTCACCCAGGTGACCGGGACTGAGTTCGGACACCTTTCGGGCCAGGCCCTTGAAGATGTTCCAGTCGGTCCGGGTCTGCCAGACCGGGTCCACGGCCGCCGATAGCGGGTGGATGAAGGGGTGCATGTCCGAGGTGTTGAGATCGTTCTTCTCGTACCAGGTCGCAGTGGGCAGGACGATGTCCGAGTACATGCAGCTGGTGGACATGCGGAAGTCGATGGTGACCAGCAGGTCCAGCTTGCCTTCCGGGGCTGCGTCGTGCCAGGCCACCTCCTCGGGCTTGAGCTCGCCTTCGGCCCCCAGTTCCTTGCCCTGGACGCCGTGGTCGGCACCCACCAAGTGCTTCAGGAAGTACTCGTGCCCCTTGCCACTGGCCCCCAGCAGGTTGGAGCGCCAGACGAAGAGGTTGCGGGGATGGTTGCGAGGATCGTCCGGATCCTCGCAACTCATGCGCAGCGTGCCGTCCTTCAAGCGGCCAGCCACATAGTCCGCCGGTGCCTTTCCGGCCTCCTTCGCCTTGCGCGTCAGTTCGAGGGGATTCTCCTCCAACTGCGGCGAGGAAGGCAGCCACCCCATGCGTTCGGCCCGCACGTTGAAGTCGATCAGGCTGCCGGAGAACTTCGAACGTTCGGCCAGCGGCGAGAGCACTTCGTCCACCGCCAGTTTCTCGTAGCGCCACTGGTCGGTGTGGGCATACCAGTAGCTTGTGCTGTTCATCTGGCGCGGCGGGCGGCCCCAGTCGAGCGCGAAGGCCAGCGGCAGCCAGCCGGTCTGCGGGCGCAGCTTCTCCTGTCCCACATAGTGTGACCAGCCGCCACCGCTCTGTCCGACACAGCCACACATCACCAGCAGGTTGATGATGCCGCGATAGATCATGTCCGTGTGATACCAGTGGTTCAGCCCGGCCCCCAGGATCACCATGGACTTGCCGTGGGTCTCCTCGGCATTGCGGGCAAACTCGCGGGCGAGCGCGATGACCGACTGACGCGGAACGCCGGTGATCTGCTCCTGCCAGGCCGGGGTATAGGGAACGTTGTCGTCATAGGACGTGGCGACACTCTCGCCGCCCAGCCCACGATCCAGGCCGTAGTTGCCGCAGAGCAGGTCGAAGACACTAGCCACCCAGACCGGGCCGTCCGGCGTGTCGATGCGGCGCACCGGCAGGTTGCGTTCCAGCACATCCGCACCCGGATTACCATTGAGAGGGTTGCCCTCAAAGTGCGGGTTCTCTCCCCCACCGAAATAGGGAAAGGCCACCGGCTTCACCTCGTCCCGGCTGTCGGCGAGCGAGAGGGTCAACTCCGTGTCCTCCTCGGCCGAGGTACGTTCCTCCAGGTTCCACTTGCCCTTCTCTCCCCAGCGGAACCCGATGGAGCCACGTGGCACCACCAGCTTGCCGGTCTTTCCGTCGAAGGCCAGCGGCTTCCATTCCGCATTGTTGGGCTCGCCGCCCTGGTCCGCCAGGTCGCTTGCGCGCAGGAAACGATCAGGGACCAGGCGGCCGCCTTGCTCGTTCAGGCGCACCAGGAAGGGCATGTCCGAATACTTGCGGCAGTACTCGCGGAAATAGGACACCTCGCGGTCCAGATGGAACTCGCGCAGGATCACATGCCCCATGGCCATGGCGAGCGCGGCATCGGTGCCCTGCTTCGGCGACAGCCAGAGATCGGCGAACTTAGAGGCCTCGCTGTAGTCGGGCGAGATCACCGCACTCTTGGTGCCGCGATAGCGCACCTCGGTATAAAAGTGCGCATCCGGCGTGCGGGTCTGCGGTACGTTGGACCCCCAGATAACCAGGAATGTGGAGTTGTACCAGTCGGCACTCTCCGGCACGTCGGTCTGCTCGCCCCAGGTCTGCGGTGAGGAGGGCGGCAGGTCGCAGTACCAGTCATAGAAACTCAGGCAGGTGCCCCCCATCAGCGACAGGTAGCGCGTGCCGGCGGCATAGCTGACCATGGACATGGCCGGGATCGGCGAGAAGCCGGCAATGCGGTCGGGCCCATGGGTCTTGGCCGTGTGGATGTTGGCGGCGGCGATGATCTCGTTCACCGTCTCCCAGTCGGCGCGCACGAACCCGCCGCGGCCACGCACCTTGCGGATCTCGCGCATCTTCTCGGGATCGCCGGCAATGGACGCCCAGGCGGCCACCGGCTCCATGGTCTCACGCGCCTCCTGCCAGTGGCGAATCAGGCGCTTGCGCACCAGTGGGTACTTCACGCGGGCGGCAGAGTAGAGATACCAGGAATAGCTGGCGCCGCGCGAACAGCCACGCGGCTCATGGTTGGGCAGGTCGGGACGCGTACGCGGATAGTCCGTCTGCTGGGTTTCCCAGGTGACCAGCCCGCCCTTCACGTAGATCTTCCAGCTGCACGAGCCGGTGCAGTTCACGCCGTGGGTCGAGCGCACGACCTTGTCGTGCTGCCAGCGCTTGCGATAGGCCTCCTCCCAGTCGCGGTTCTCGTGGGTCGTCACGCCATGCCCGTCGGAAAATTCCGTCCGGGGGCGCCGAAAGTAGGTCAGCTTGTCGAGAAAATGGCTCATGGATCTCTCCTTGGAGCACGGCCTAACAGGGATTGGGGGCGTTGCGGCGGGCGTAGTACCACCAGTTGATCAGGATGCAGGCGGCGTAATAGGTGGCCAGCAGGTAGAAGACCTCGGTGGTGCGCCCGAAGAGGGACAGCGAAACCCCGAAGAACATGCCGAGAGCAAAAGGTCCATAAGCCGCCATGGCACTGGTCCAGCCGATCACGCCGGCCGCCTGGCGGGCCGGGAACAGCATGGGCATCTGCTTGAAGGTCGAGGCATTGCCGATGCCGGAGAAGAAGAAGATCCCCAGCATGAAGCCCAGGAACAGGGGAAAGGTCTCCATGGACTCCGGGGTCAGAAAGAAACTGGCTCCGATGGCACAGGCCAGCATGCCGATGCCGGCCACCTGCGTGACCTTGGCCCCGCCGAAGCGATCCGAAATGGGCCCGGCGACCACCCGCATGACCGAGCCCAGCAGCGGCCCGATAAAGGCATAGAGCAGCGGATCGGGCGAATCGGTAAAGCCCCCGTAGCTCTCGCGGATCAGAAGGGGGAAGGTGGCCGCCAGCCCGGCGAAGGACCCGAAGGTCATGATGTAGAGGATCGTCATGATCAAGCCGTGCTTCAGCTCGAAGATATCGAACTGCTCACGAAGGTTGGCCCGCACCGGGACGCTGCGCAGGTAGATCCAGCACAGCGCCGAGAGCACCACAACGAAGGGGATGTAGATCAGCAGCGCATTGTGCAGCCAGATCTTCTCACCATCCGGTCCGGTCTGCGGTGCGGCGAAGATGCTGCCGAACAGCGCGAAACCGATGACCCAGGGCGTCAGGAACTGCACCACGCTGACCCCAAAGTTGCCGACCCCTGCCTGGATGGCCAGGGCCGTGCCTTGCAGGCGCTTCGGGAAGAACAGGCTGGTCGACGGCATGAAGGACGAGAAGTTGCCACCGCCCAGCCCGGCCAGGAAGGCCAGGACCATCAGAATCCAGAAGGGTGTCTCGGGATTCTGGACCGCGAAGAACCATCCCACCAGCGGGATCAGCAGCGAAAGGGTCGAGAAGGTGACCACATGACGCGTTCCATAGAGCGGCGTCAGAAAGGTGTGCACCACGCGCAGCGTCCCGCCGGCCAGCCCCGGCATGGAGGCCAGCCAGAACAGCTGACCGCTTGTGAAATCGAACCCGGCGTTGGGCAGGCGCACCACCAGAGCCGAGATGACGAACCAGACGATGAAGGCCATCACCAGGCTGGCCGTCGTCAGGGTCAGAGTGCGCCAGGCAAACCTGCGGCCCTCTTCCTGCCAGAAGGTCTCGTCGTTGGGCTCCCAGCGCTCCAGCCAGGTCTTGCTGGTCTTGGTTGTTGCCTCGCTCATGAGCGGCCTCCCGTGGTGCCGGACCAGCGCGTCGGCGTGTTGGAAGCGGCCGGTCCATTGGCCGCAGGACGATCGGCCGGCGGCGGATTCCCCGAAAGTTCAGGAAGGTATTTCGGTCCAGCCAGTTCGGGAGATTCCCGCATCTCCATGCGCCGGATGGCGAAGTGCATCCAGGTCAGCGCCACCGCAATGAGGACGAACAGCAGCATGAAGCAACTGGTCCAGACGCCGATCAGATCGTTCATCGCTCCGAAAGCCAGCGGCAGGACGAACCCGCCGATGCCGCCGATCATGCCCACAACGCCGCCGACAGCGCCCACACGATCCGGGTAATAGACGGGAATGTGCTTGTAGACGGCCGCCTTCCCCAGCGACATGAAGAAGCCCAGGATGAAGGTCAGGATCGTGAAGGGGATGAAACCGATGGCCAGCGTGAACTCGATCGGGCCTTCGATCCCCTGAACCACATAGTCCGTGGCCGGATAGGACAGGATGAAGGTGCACGCCAGCGAGACCAGGAAGGTCAGGTACATGACGCGACGCGCGCCCCAACGGTCTGAAAGAACGCCGCCCAGGACGCGAAACAGGCTGCCCGGAACGGAATAGGCGGCTCCCAGCAGGCCGGCCGTGACCACATCCAGCTGGTAGACATTCACGTAATAGCTGGGCAGCCAAAGCGCCAGCGCCACGAAAGCCCCGAAGACGAAGAAGTAGTAGAGCGAGAATCGCCAGACCTGCAGGTTCTTCAGTGGTTCCAACTGGACCAGGAAGGAATCGGGCTTCTGATTGCTGGCCCGCCTGGCGGCCAACTGCGGCTCGTCGCGCGTGGTCAGGAAGAAGATGACGGCCATGGCGGCCAAAGCGAGCGCCCAGATCTGCGCCACCATCATCCAGCCGAAGGACACCATGATGAAGGGGGCCAGGAACTTGGTCACCGCCGTGCCGACATTGCCCATGCCGAAGATCCCCAGCACGGTGCCCTGTCGTTCGCGTGGATACCACTTGGACACATAGGTGATGCCCACGGCAAAACTGCCGCCGGCCAAGCCCACGCCAAGGGCCGCAATCAGATAGGTTATATAGCTGTCCGCCCAAGTCAGCGCCCAAGTGGCAAAGGCCGCCGCAAGCATGACGAGGGCCAGCACGCGCCGTCCCCCGTACTGCTCGGCCCAGATGCCCAGGAAGAGGCGCGAGAGCGAACCTGTCAGGATCGGTGTGCCGATCAACAGGCCGAACTCGGTGCTGTTCAGGCCCAGATCCTCGCGGATCTGGATTCCGATGATGGAGAAGATGGTCCAGACGGCAAAGCAGACCGTGAAGGCCGTGGTGCTCATGACCAGGGCCGTTGTCTGTCCAGGCGGCGTCCTGTCCTCTTCTGTGGTTGTCGTCATCTGCGGCCTCTGCTTGCAGCAGTTTTGATGCATTTTCAAAACATCATAAAACCGCAGCGGTTGGACGCATTGATCTGGATCAGAAGAATATGCGCTTGAAAATCATTTGCACTATAGATGCATACCGCATCCATCTTTCAATGGACAGGACTTGCCCTCTCCACTACGCTTCCGGACAGCCTGCAGTTTTTGCATGGAGGGGTCGTCATGCCGGCACCAGACCTGTACCGGGCCCGGATGAAAGCCGCCTCGAGAGCACGGACGAACAGCCCGGCGCCCTTTCCACAAGCCGCGGGATCAAACTGTTCGGCTCATAACTGCCATAGCTGCGATGTCCGCTCTCTATCTCTCTGTGACGCACTCGCCGATAGCGAATTGTCGCGCCTGGACCGCATCACGCGGCGGCATCGCACACCCGCTGGCGCCACACTGATTCGCGAAGGCGACCCCATGACCTTCGCCTGCAACATCACCAGTGGCACCGTCAGGCTCAGCCGCCTGCTTCATGATGGCCGACGCCAGGTCATGGGCTTCCTCTTTCCCGGGGATTTCATCGGACTGACACGCCGCAACCGCTTTGTCTTCAGCGCAGAAGCCATTACGGACACGGATTGTTGCAACTTCGCTCTGGAGGACCTGGAGACCCTGTCCAAAGACAACCCACGCCTGCAGCGAAAACTTTACGAGATGGCCTGCAGCGAACTGGATGCCGCACAGGAACAGATGCTGCTGTTGGGCCGGAAATCGGCACTGGAACGCGTCGCCTCCTTCCTGCTGGAGGTGCGTCAGCGCCAACTGCAGCAGGGAGATGACGAAGACTGCATCATCCTGCCCATGACGCGCGGCGACATCGCCGATTACCTGGGCCTCACCCTCGAAACGGTCAGTCGCAGCTTCTCGCGCCTGCGCCAGGAGCAGGTCATCGAGATTTGCGAGACCTACCGGGTTGACTTGCTGGACTGTCCCCGCCTGCAGGACTTGTCTGGCAACAGCTGAGAACGAGCGCCGCTCAGCCTGGCCGCCCGTCCACACGTGGGCGCAGAAGCATCGGCCCATAGGCCAGCAGGAACAGGCTGAAAGCGCCGACCCAGGCCCCACCCGAAAGGATCACCCCGGCCTGGTAGACCTCCGGCGGCAACACCGGCAGCAGAACCCGAAGCACCACCGCCAGCAGGATCAGCCCGTAGCACAGCACACTCAGCGGTCCGGCCACGATGGTCCAGCCGGTATGACCCAGAGTCGCCCGTGTCATCACCGCCAGGATCATGGTCGCAAAGGCGCCGATCGTGATGGCATGCAACCAGGAAGAGGCGAAGGGCACCCCCCAGACCAGCCACAGACCCTTCAGCAGCAGGCCCACCGGCAACCAGAGGAATCCAGCGTGCAGAATCCATACGATGGGCGCACGCCAACTGCGCCAGCCTTGCCAGCAGAGCAACCGCGCAGCGTTCAGGAGTCCGGCCAGCAGGGCCGCATAACCGGCTGCAAGGCTTTCCACCTGCCAGACTTCCAGCAACAACATGGCCAGAAGCGCCCCTATGGCGGAAACCTCCAACCAGCGCGGACTTGCCAACTCCAGGGACAATCCGCGCGATTTCAGGTAATTGCGCGTAAAGGCGGGGATAACCCGTCCGCCCAGCAGGGCCAGGATCACAAGCAGTCCGTTGATGGCCAGGAACAGGCCTGTCCTAGCACTGGCCTGCAGCAGGCCCAGCTGGTCCAGATGGAACAGCAGGTTGCCCGTCCAGAAAACCAGCAATAGGACGGGGAAGATCATGTTGCGCCGGGTTTTGAGGCGCAGCAGTCCAGGCAGCACCGTCAGCACCAGCAGGGGGAAGAAGGCCAGGTCGAGAACGGCTCCCCAGATCAACGGCAGGGGCATATAGGGATTCAACGCCAGGCGTCCGGCCAGCCAGACCAGCGTCAATGCGATCAGGCGCCAACCCCGGAATCCACCTTCGCCCGTCCAGTTCGGCACAGCCGTCAGGATGAAACCCGCCATGGCCGCGGCCGCAAAGCCGAAAACCATCTCGTGGGCGTGCCAGTCCATGGCCGACATGAAGCCGGCCGGCCAACTCCCCCCCGCCAAGGCATGCAACCAGACGAGCAACGCCACAACGGCATAGACGCCCGCAGCCAGAAAGAAAGGTCGAAATCCATAGGCGAACAGGGCGAACGACCGTCCTGCAGGGCGCTCATCAGAGCTGGCGTGGGTCGTGTTGGCCATGAAGGGCCTCCTCTTTGAGAGCCAAGGGGGGAATCATGCAGGCACGCAGCAGGTCCGGCTGTCGCACCAGATCGGCAAGGCTGTAGCGATCCAGCACGGCCAGGAAAGCCTCCAGTGCTTCGCCAAGGATACCTTTCAAATGACAGCAGGGCGCCAGGACACAGCTGTTGGTCTCTGCGTTGAAGCACTCGACCAGAGACAGGCTGTCCTCGGTCGCGCGAACCACGTCCCCCAGACCGATCTCCTCGGGGGGATGCGCCAGCTTCAGGCCGCCCCTGCGCCCGCGCAGCGTTGTGATGAAGCCATGCTGGCCCAGGGCATAGGCAATCTTCATCAAGTGATTGCGCGAAATTCCATAGGAATTGGAGACCTCCTGAATGGTCACCAGCCTTTCCGGCTCAACGGCCAGCCGCATCAGAAGGCGCAGGGCATAGTCGCTATAGAGAGAGAGTTGCATGGGCCGTCCTCATAAAAGATGTATTTACACTATTGCTTTTCCCGGGCTGTCGCAATAGCCTCGATATTAAGATGCATTGGTAATACATTTTTTATGGGAGACGCACCATGCAGACCCATGCAGAGGAAAGCGCAGGCTTTCCCCCGGTCAATCCGCCGATCACTTCTGTCGTGATCGATCGGTTGGTCCGTGACTTCCATGCCCGGATCCGGAAAGACCCGGTCCTGGCGCCCGTCTTTCTCGAAGCCATCGGCCAGGACTGGGACTCTCACATGGCCCGGATGCGCCGTTTCTGGTCCGCGGAAATGCTGGGAACAGAGCGTGAACTGGATGATCCGGCCCCCACTCACAGAAGCTTGCAGGAACTCCGGCCGGCACACTTCGATCGTTGGCTGGACCTCTTCCGGCAAAGCGCCTTCAGTATTTGCGACCGGCAATCGGCTTATGCCTTCGTAGCGCGGGCCGAACGGATTGCGGAGCAGCGGAAACATGCCGTTTTCCAGAAGGCCGGCCTGACGGCACCCTACTGGTTGCGCGCGGCGACCGCGCAGGAGGCCAGATCATGACCTATGTGGTGACCGACGCCTGCATCCGCTGCAAGTACATGGACTGTGTCGAGGTGTGCCCCGTGGATTGCTTCTACGAGGGGGAGAACATGCTGGTCATTGCCCCGGACCAGTGCATCGATTGCGGGGTCTGCGAACCCGAATGCCCGCCCGAGGCCATCCACCCCGACAGCGATCCCGGAATGGAAGGCTGGGTCAAGTTCAACGCGGAATACGCCGAGAAGTGGCCCAATACCTTCATGAAGAAGGAACCGCCATCCGATGCCGCGGAATGGGACGGTGTGCCCGACAAATACCCGGAACACTTCAGTCCTGAACCCGGAGAAGGAGATTGATCCCGAAAGAGGAGCGTTTCCCATGAACGATAACCTCCCTGACAGTAACCAGCCCACCTTAAACAGGCAGCAAGCACCACGCGAACTTCACCCGGGTTTCTTCTGGGTGGTCCTCCTCGCCTGGCTGTGGTTGGTGGCCGCCTTCTGGTCGGCCTTCGCCGGTGACCTGCAAAGCGCCTGGATGGTGACCATCTCTACAGCCTTTTTCGGCATGTACTTCGGGCTGTCCGCCATCCTGCTGGGCCTGCAGCGAGATCGTGAGCCTGTCCACAAGAGTTTCCTGGCTTACCTGAAGGGCCGTATGGACACCTTCACCGGGGCAGTCAGCGGCCGCGGCGCCCTGGTGCAGGTGGCCATCATTCCCGTCTCCCTGGCCCTGGCCGGAACCGGCATGGCCATTGTCCTGGCATGGGTGCGTGGGGGCTAGCAGACATGTCGTCTTCTATGAGCCTGCTTCTCCGGCTGGCCCTGCCGGTCTTCTGGCTTGGCCTGCTGGTCGGCGTGTCCTTCCTGGCAACGCCTGTGAAGTTCCAGGCGCCCTCTCTGGAGCTTCCGGTGGCCCTGGACGTCGGACGGGTGACATTCGCCCTGTTCAATTGCGTGGAATGGGTCCTGGTCCTCTTGTCCATCCTTGCAGCCCTGATTTCGGGCTTTCCGCGCGGCTGGAGCCTGCTGCTGGGCCTGCTCGCCTTCCTGCTGGCACTCCAGACCTTCTGGCTGCTGCCGGAGTTGAATGAACGCATCCGCGTGATCATCACAGGCGAGATGCCGCCTGCTTCCCGCCACCACATGTTCTATGCGCTGCTGGAAATGGTGAAGTTCCTGACCCTTCTGGGCATGTTCATTATGAGCGCGCTGCGGTTTTCGTCCCTGCCCCGCAGGTAAATTTCAGGGCTTACCCTTACAAAGAGGGGCACAGACTCTTGGCCGCCTCAATTTTGTCTGAAATTGGCACTTCTGCCAGCTTTCAAAATATAATACCATGCCATCATGGGGAAACCGGACCATAAGTCAGAAGAAGTTTCAGAAATACGGTACAAGGAGATACAATCTATTTCCTTAAGGCACTATCTATATGTAATATCTTCATCTGCAATACTTCTTTATTTAATATTTTTAAATCTTATTACGTATATATATGATCGCATCAATTTATATGTTATTGCAATATACTTAGCACTAACACTAATTTTTTCTTTATCTATTTTTATATCAAAAAAATATTACAATTATAATATACTTAATATAACAAGTTTTTTATGTGTTACATCTGCATTAATTGGCATTACTCTTATACATGTATCTATAGGTGATACCGACAGACTATTGTCAAGCATCTTCATAATACTTATTGCTGCCATACAGCTCACCACTGGATATAAGTTTATATTCGCCACTGCGATTTCTGTCCTGGTGTTCCCAAATATCGCCCTGCTGCCACATGACATTCCCCTTCAATTCAAACTCATAATAAACGTATACTTGTTGGCTGGCGTCATACTCTATGCAACCATCAGCGCCGCCAGGGTCAAGCGCCTGAAGCAAGTCGCCAAGCTGGAGATGGACTTTGCGGAACAGCATGAGGAAACCGAACGCCTGGCCCGTGTGGACGCTCTCACCGAGTTATGGAATCGACGTCACTTCTTCGAGCTGGCCAAACGGGAAATCTACAGGGCCGGGCGCGAGGGCACGCCCCCGGGAATTCTCCTGATCCTGGACATCGACCACTTCAAGCACATAAACGACACTTTCGGGCACGCCGCCGGGGATGAAGTGTTGAAGCATCTTGCCCGCTCCTGGACCGCGCTCCTTCGGGAAAGTGACATTCTCGGCCGTATAGGCGGCGAGGAGTTTGCCGTCCTGCTTCCGGCAACCGGCATGCAGGAAGGACAAGAAGTGGCCGAACGCCTTCGCCAGGCCACCGAAACGGAAGCGGTCGTCTACAACGACTCTTCCTTCAGCGTGACCCTGAGCATCGGCGGGGTCTCAATCCAGCAGAACGAGGCGATCGACCAGGCCCTAAACCGGGCGGACAGGCTGCTCTACCGGGCCAAGGCGGCCGGCCGGAATCGCGTTGACCTGGAGGATGAACCTTCACTTAGCCAGGACTAGCCTCAGACAGCCCGTTGGGCCTGATCCTGCCCATATTACGGCTCCAGCTCCTCGCTCTCTTCATAACCCTTGAGTATTTCCAGAAGTTCGGCGACACGGCCCGTGGGGAAAGAACGCCCCTCGTTGATCAGCGCCTCGTCGCTGTTCAGCCAGGCATGGGCTTCCTGCAGTTCCTCGGCACTGGCGCCAGTTGCCACCAATTCGGCACTCAGCGTGTTGCCGACGGGGCCCAGAACGCTGTGCACGGCCTCACGGGTCAAGGGGGTCGCCATGTCGTCTCCTCCTTTCGGCCTGAAGGGAAAAACTTCCGGGCGTCTGGAACGCTCCCTCACCGCAGACAGGTGGTTTCAAAGTCAGAAGCTTCAAGACACGCAGTATGCATTTCCCGCCTGCCACTTGATCCAGGTTAAGGACAGGCACGGGACCCGGGTGCCCACTGAAAGGTCCGGGAACAGCGGAGCTCAGATCATGCAACAGACAACAACAATTCGCGAAGCGGTAGGTGTCTTCACAGCGGAGGCCGCCTTGCAGGACGCCATAGACGAGCTCCTTTCATCCGGCTTCGACCGAGCCGATCTTTCCCTGCTGGCTGCCGAGAAAACGGTGGAGCGCGAACTTGGCCACAGATATCGCAAGGTCAGTGAACTTGAGGACAATCCGGCCGTTCCACGCACCTTCTATGTGCCCACCGAGTCCATTGGCGAGGCCGAGGGCGGTGTTGTGGGAACCTTGCTCTATGTGGGTGCGGTCGCCGCCGCCGGCGCCGTGGTCGCCTCGGGTGGCACCCTGGCCGCAGCCATCTCGGCCGCTGCATTGGCCGGCGGAACGGGCGGCCTTCTCGGCTCAATCCTGGCACGCCGCATCGGCCGGCACCATGCTGACCATCTGCAGACTCAGTTGGATCATGGCGGCCTGCTGCTATGGGTCCGCACTTGGGACAGTGACGACGAAGCGCGTGCCATCCGGATCCTGGAAAAACACTCCGGCCGGGACGTTCACCTTCACGACTTGACGGAAAGCGCGGCCTGAGCCCCGGCACTCCGCACAACGGCAGCAGGCAACTTTCAGGCCGCCGAACCGGACGTAACTTCTGCCAGACCCAGAAGCTCTTTCAATCGAGTCGGTTGGGCCGTGATGTCAGCCAGGCTGTAGCGGTCCAATTCGGCCAGGAATGCCGCCAAGGCCTGCTGCAAGACGCTGCGCAGGCGACAGGCCGGCAGGATTGCACAGGACGTGTTGTCCGGATCGAAACATTCGACCAGGTTCAGATCTTCCTCCGTAAAGCGCACCACGGAGCCCAGGTTGATATCCTCAGGCGCATGGGCAAGCAGCAGGCCGCCTCGGCGCCCACGCAGGGTCTGGATGAAACCGGCCTGTCCCAAGCGATGCGCCACCTTCATCATGTGGTTCCTGGAAATATCATAGCGTTCGGATGCCTCCTGGATGGTGGCCGGTTCGCCCTGCTTGCTCGCAAGCAGTATCAATAGCCGCAAGGCATAATCCGTGTGCATAGTCAGGCGCATTGAAGACTCCGGAAGGAATACCTGATAGAATATTCAACGGGTTTGCTAAAGGGACAGCTGGCAAGAACCAAGGTCTTTCCAGGCGGGTTTATTTTCATATTGTCTCTATACAGCTTCACAATCCCCATTTCCAGGAATCAGCGGCACACGCGCAAAGACTGCGACTTTATACCACCCTGGAATGAACTGCCCCGCAAGGACGCCGCCCTGCGGGGCCATAACCGGCTGGGGAAGCCACAGGTCTCAAGCCTTGCCGATCGGGATGCGACGGCTCTTGGTCTGCGCCGTCTCGGACTTCGGAACCCTGACCTCCAGAATGCCGTTCCTGAACTTCGCCTTCACTTTCTCCGGATCAACCTCCCAGTCGAGCGGAATGTGGCGTTCGAAACGGCCGTAATGGAACTCGCTGAAGCGGCGTTCTTCATCCTGCTCCTCGTGCTGCTTTTCGCCACGAATCACGAGGCTGTCGCGCTCCAGCGATAGCTCCACGTCCTTTTCCTCGAGGCCGGGGAGTTCGGCGGAGACCTGCAACTCCTTTTCCGTTTCCTTTAACTCGACACGCGGCCAGCTCTCACCTCCGCGAAAGAGGCCGGGCGCGGCAAAGCCATTGAAGGTATCGTCGAACAGCCGGTTGATCTCGCGCTGCAGACCCAGGAAAGGGTCGCCACCGCGTTCAGCTGGCAGCGGCCTGTCCGCTGTCCGGTTCCAGGGAATCAGATCACGTACACTCATTTTCCTACCTCCTTCAATGCAGTTTCAATGAAGCAGGCTTCCTCTTATGAGCGCTCGCTCACCTATCGGTGCCTTGCAGGAAAATATTTAATTCGCAGTTAGTTAACATCAACCCCCTAGTCAGCAGGTTGTTCGTCCCGCGGGGCAATTTGGGTGGGCGCCACCCCCTGTCAGGGGTCAGGCCTGCTCCTCATCGTCATAGTGTGCCCGCAGTTGGTTCCAGGCCACCCCGATATGCCAGTCCATTTCACGGGCGATGCGTGCCTTGTCCCTGGCAACCAGTGCTTCCAGCAAGGGTATGTGTGCATCGGCAAGTCGCTGTGGATCGTCGAATATCTGCTCGATGAGCGCGATAATCAGACGGATCTCGTCCGCCAGGTCGGTGAAGACGCGCAACAGGCGGCGATTGCCCGAGAGTTCGCAGATCATCAGATGGAACTGCAGGTCCTCCTCAACCGTTCGGGCCACGTCGCCTTCAGCAGCTGTGGTCCGGAGGCGCTCCAGTTGGACCGCCAGCTGATCCAGCTCCGCATCGCTGGCCCGCTCGATCACCAGGCCGGCCGCATAGGTTTCCAGGTTGATGCGCAGGCCGTAGATGTCATCCAGTTCGCCGACGGTCGGACAGCGAACCGTAAAGCCCTTGCCGGGGCTTGCGACCAGCAGGCCGCGCTGTTCCAGCAAACGGGCCGCTTCACGCACCGGCGCACGGCTGACCCCCATCTCACGGGCGATAGCTGCCTCGACCACCCGGGCCCCGGGCTTCAGGCGCCCTTCCGTGATCGCAGAATAGAGCTGGCCGGCCACCTGACCCACAAGGTCGCTGCGCGCGATCTCCCGGAAAGTCTGGCCCTGTCCGTGCCGGGGAAGTACCATGCTGTTCCCTCCTTGCGCGTTCAACTCTAGGGCCACGTATTGTCGATTGTCGACAGGTTTTCCTTTGACCCCGAAAATGACCATGCTACCGTCTGCCGCAATGAACTGAAGATGTGAGCTGTACGGGAACAAGGACCGCGAACAACGCGGCCTTTCGCAGACACACGAGGGAGAGCAGTCATGCAGCTTGTCTCGGGACAGGCCGGCCAGGTAGGGGACAAATCGGATGAGGCGCTCTGGCGTCTGCGCCGCGACCTTGCGGCCGCCTATCGCCTGCTTGCCCACTTCGGCATGGACGATATCATCTACACACACATCTCGGCACGTCTGCCGGGACGGCACGACCGTTTCCTGCTCAATGCCTATGGCCAACGTTTCGACGAGGTCACGGCCTCCAGCCTGGTGACCGTCGACCTGGACGGCGAGGTCGTGGACGACCCCCTGGGTCTTGGGATCAATCCCGCCGGCTTCACCATTCATTCCGCCGTCCATGCGGCCCGCCCCGATATCGTCTGTGTGCTTCATACCCACACCACATCCGGCGTTGCCGTGGCCTGCCAGAGCGACGGACTGCTGCCGCTCAATCAATGGGCCCTGCAGTTCCATGACCGCCTAGCCTATCACGACTACGAGGGCATTGCCCTGGATCACGACGAACGCCAGCGCCTTGTGGCCGATCTTGGCGAGAAGTACGTCATGGTCCTGCGCAACCACGGCATGCTGACCTGCGGACGCAGTGTCAGCGAAGCCTTCAAGCTCATGTACAATCTGGAGCGCTCCTGCCGCGCCCAGCTGGCAGCACAGGCCAGTGGTGCGGAACTGGTGCTGCCACCGCCGGAGATACGCGAGAAAACGGCACGCCAGTATGAGCGTTTCTATGACAAGCTGGAGGTCGAGGGGAGTGTCGAGGACAGTGAATGGGCCGCCTTGCTCAGACTTGCCGACACACACTGTCCCGGCTATGCGAATTGAGACAGAACACCCTTCCCGTCAGGGTTGGGCCAGCGGCCACAGGCCGCAGAACAGCGGGATCCACCCGCAGACAGAAGAAAGAAGTGAACAGTGACTATAGGTTTCACAGTCAAGAAGGAGAAGACCATGGCCTTTAACAGGAGCCTGAAAGCCGCGGCCTTCGCCAGCGTTGCGACACTGGCGTTCGTCGCCGGGCCGGCGTTGGCCGAGGAGCCCAAGCAGGGGGGCACGGCGAATGTCGTGATCCAGCCCGAGCCACCCAGCCTCAACCTGGGCATGGTGCAGAACGCCCCGACCCAGATGGTCGCGGGCAACATCTTCGAAAGCCTGCTCAAGTACGATACCAACCTGGATCCCGTGCCCAACCTGGCAACAGAGTGGGAAGTCAACGAAGACGGCACGGTCTACACCTTCCACCTGAAGGAAGGCGTGAAGTGGCATGACGGCGAGGATTTCACCGCCGAGGACGTGATCTTCTCTATGGATGAGATGCTGCGCGAGACCAACCCGCGCCTGCGCGTCAACCTGGATCACGTGGAAAAGATGGAAGCGCTCGACGACTACACCGTGCGCTTCACCCTGAAACAGCCCTTCGGTCCCTTCCTGGGCCTCTTCGAGGTCGGGACGGTCCCCATGTGGCCGGCGCACATCTACCAGGGCACCAATTATCAGGAGACGGCCGACGACAACGATCCCATCGGCACAGGCCCCTTCAAGTTCGAGGAATGGGACCGCGGCTCCTACATCCACCTGGTTGCCAACGAAGATTATCATGTGGAGGGGCAGCCCTACCTGGATGAGATCTACTGGCACGTAATCCCGGATGCGGCCTCCCGCGCGGTGGCCTACGAGAACGGCGAGGTGGATGTCCTGCCGGGTGGCTCGATCGAGAACTTCGATGTGCCGCGCCTGGCCGAGATGGACAACACCTGCATGACCACCAAGGGCTGGGAATACTTTGCACCACTGGCCTGGATGTGGCTCAACAACCGCGAAGGTCCGCTGGCCGACAAGCGCGTGCGCCAGGCGATCATGTACGCCATCGACAATGAATTCGCCCAGGAAGTGGTCTGGAACAACCAGGGTCGTGTTGCCACCGGTCCGGTCAACTCGGTGACCCGCTTCTACACCGACGACGTGACGGACTATTCCTACAACCCGGACAAGGCCGAGGAACTGCTGGACGAGGCCGGCTATGACGGCGAGGAAATCAGCCTGCTTCCCCTGCCCTACGGTGAGACCTGGCAGCGCTGGGCCGAAGCCGTGCAGCAGAACCTGGAGGAAGTCGGCATTAACGTGGACATGGAGGCCACGGACGTCGGCGGCTGGAACCAGCGTCTCAACGAGTGGGACTTCGACATGGCCTTCACCTACCTCTACCAGTACGGTGATCCGGCTCTGGGCGTGACCCGCAACTACATCTCCAGCAACATCGAGAAGGGCTCGCCCTGGAACAACGTCGCGGGCTACGAGAACGAGCGCGTGGACGAACTGGCCGAGCAGGGCGCGGTGGCCTTCCCGGACGAGAAGCGGGCCGAGATCTACAAGGAGATGCAGCAGATCCTGGTCGAGGACGTGCCTGTTGCCTGGCTGCTGGAGCTGGAGTTTCCGACGATCTATCGCTGTGACGTCAAGAATCTCGTGACCACGGCGATCGGCGTCAACGACGGCTTCGGTGACGCCTGGCTCGACCGCTGATCCTTACCTACCACCGACTCCCCCTCCAGACCGCTGGAGGGGGAGTTCGCACGGCAGATGTGACCCATGGGCAAGCTTTCCTTTATCGCGCGGCGGCTGGTCAAGGGCGTCTTCGTCCTGCTCGCCATCGTCATCCTGAACTTCCTGCTAATCCGCCTGGCCCCCGGGGATCCGGCCCAGGTCATGGCCGGAGAGGCGGGCGCAGCCGACCAGGAGTTCATCCAGCAACTTCAGGAAAAGTTCGGACTGAACCAGCCGCTCCACGAACAGCTCTTCATCTACCTGAAGGGCGTACTGACCCTGGACCTCGGCTGGTCCTACCGACAGGACGAGGCCGTGGCGACCCTGATCTTCGAGCGGCTGCCGGCCACCCTTTTGCTGACTGGAACGGCCTTCTGCTTCGCGTTGACGTTCGGTGTGCTGCTGGGCGCTCTTGCGGCGGCTCGCGTCGGGCGTTGGACGGACAGCCTGATCACCGTGCTGGCCCTGGTCTGTTACGCCACGCCACTGTTCTGGGTGGCATTGATGTCCATTCTGCTGTTCTCGGTCTACCTGGGCTGGCTGCCCGGATTTGGCATGTTCTCCGTGGGGGCGGGTTATACCGGCCTGGAGTTTGTCCTGGACGTGTTGCGTCACCTGATTCTACCCGCGCTCACCCTCGGCCTCTTCTACATGGCGGTCTACACCCGCATGACCCGGGCTTCCATGCTGGAGGTCATGGAGATGGATTACGTCAAGACCGCCCGGGCCAAGGGGCTGGCCCCTGGCCGCATCACCCGCATGCATGTCCTGCGCAATGCCCTGCTGCCCGTCATCACACTGGCCGGCATCCAGGCCGGACAGATGGTGGGCGGTGCCGTGCTCACGGAAACCGTTTTTGCCTGGCCCGGCATCGGCCGGCTGATGTTCGATGCCCTACTGCAGCGTGACTACAACCTGTTGCTGGGTGTCTTCCTGGTCTCCTCGGCTGTGGTGGTGCTGTTCAATCTCGTGACCGATCTGGTCTACACCTTCGTCGATCCGCGCATCGAGGTGTCGTGATGCAGAAGAACCTGGAATTCTGGAAGCGCTTCTGCCGCAACAAGGGGGCGGTCGTCGGGCTTCTCATCATCGTCGCCGTCATCCTGATGGCGATCTTCGCCCCGCTGCTCTATCCCGACAGTCCCTGGAAACTGGTCCAGCGGCCCTTTATCCCGCCCATGGAATTGGACGGCTACTGGTTCGGCACCGACACTCTGGGCCGCGACATCGGGGCCGGTCTGGTGCATGGGGCCCGGGTCTCGCTGTTGGTGGGACTCACCTCCACCGTGGTCGCTCTGTTGATCGGCGTCACCCTGGGGGCCTTTGCCGGCTACTACGGCGGGCTGGTGGATGACGGCGTAATGCGCTTTACCGAGCTGTTCCAGACCGTGCCGAACTTCGCGCTCGCCATCGTGCTTGTGGCCATCATGCAGCCCTCGGTGGAGTCGGTAATCCTGGCCATCGGCATCGTCTCCTGGCCGCCGGTGGCACGCCTGGTGCGGGGCGAATTCCTCAGCCTGCGTTCACGCGAGTTCGTGCAGGCCTCGATGGTGCTGGGCCAATCTAACGCGCGCATCATCCTGACCCAGATCCTGCCCAACACCCTTTCGCCCGTGATCGTCATGACCTCACTGATGGTGGCGACGGCGATCCTGCTGGAATCCGCCCTATCCTTCTTGGGCCTGGGCGATCCGGACGTCATGTCTTGGGGATACATGATCGGTGCGGCACGCACGGTGCTGCGCCAGGCCTGGTGGATGAGTTTCTTCCCTGGCGTCATGATCCTGCTGACGGTGCTGGCCCTCAATCTGGTGGGCGAGGGGCTCAACGATGCCATGAATCCGCGGCTTGCGCGGAAATCACGCTAGGGCGATGGAGCAGGACATGAACAACCAGACATCGGACAAGACGCTGCTTTCCATCGAGGACCTGACCGTCCGTCTACCGGAAGGGGCTGACCGCGACAATGCGGTGGAAAATATCTCCTTTCAGGTCAATCGCGGCGAAATCCTCTGCATTGTCGGCGAATCCGGATCCGGCAAGTCGGTGACCGCCAATGCCATCATGGGCCTGCTGCCCCGTCCCTATGTAGAGCCGGTGGCCGGCCGCATCGTGTTCGAGGGCCGCGACCTGCTGCAGCTTCCCGAAGCCACGCTGCGCGACCTGCGCGGCAGCCGTGTTGGCATGATCTTCCAGGAACCCATGACCGCTCTCAATCCGGTCATGAAGATCGGCGACCAGATCAACGAGGTCTTCGACGCGCACGGCAAGGCGGGGCGAAAGGAACGAAAGGAACAGGTGGTGGAGCTGCTGCGCAGTGTCGGCCTGCCTGACCCCGAAAGCCTGGGTGATTCCTATCCCTTCCGCCTGTCGGGTGGTCAGCGCCAGCGCGTAATGATTGCCATGGCCCTGGCCCTGGAACCCGGAGTCCTCATTGCCGACGAGCCGACAACCGCCCTGGACGTCACCACCCAGGCGCAGATCCTGCGCCTCATCAGGAAGCTGCAGGACGACCGTGACATGGGCGTTATGTTCATCACCCACGACTTCGGCGTGGTGGCCGAGGTTGCCGACCAGGTGGCCGTGATGCAGCTGGGCGAAGTGGTGGAAAGCGGCCCGGCCCAGGAGATCCTCAACAACCCGCAGCATCCCTATACGCAGCGGCTTGTGGGCTCCGTGCCCCGCTTCGAGCCGCCGGAAGCACGGGGCAAGCTCTCTGCCGAGACTCTGCTGTCGGTCCGCAGCCTTGATAAAACCTACGTCACCGCACGCGGGCTCTTCACCAAGGGCCGCACGGTCCAGGCCGCCAAGTCGGTCAGCTTCGACATCCGAAAGGGTGAGACCATGGGCCTGGTGGGCGAAAGCGGGTCGGGCAAGTCCACCGTTGGCCGCTGCATCGTGCGTCTGCTGGAAAGCAATGGCGGCGAGATCCGCTTCCGCGACGAGATCGACCTGGCCAGCCTGAAGGGCCGCGGACTTCAGCCCTATCGCAAGCACATCCAGATGATCTTCCAGGATCCCTATGCCTCGCTCAATCCGCGCCGGAAGGTCGGGCGAATCATTGCGGAAGGTCCCATGGCCCATGGCACCAGTCAGGCCGAGGCCCACAGGCGCGCCGAGGAACTGCTGGAACTGGTGGGGCTGGATTCGGCTGTTGCCGACCGCTATCCGCACGAATTCTCGGGGGGGCAGCGCCAGCGTATCGGCATCGCCCGGGCGCTGGCGCTGGATCCCGAGCTGCTGGTCGCCGACGAGCCGGTTTCGGCCCTGGATGTCTCCGTCCAGGCCCAGGTGCTGGACCTGCTGGATGACATCAAGCAGCGCCTCAATATCTCGGTGCTCTTCATCACCCACGACCTGCGCGTGGCCGCCCAGATCTGCGAGCGCATCGCGGTGATGCAATTGGGGGAGATCGTGGAGTATGGTGACACCCGCGAGGTCTTCAGCAACCCGCAACATCCCTACACCCGCGAACTCCTGGCCGCCGTGCCAGGGCGCAACTGGTCGATTCCCGAGGTGGCGCGCAAGGCGGTCGCCGATCAGCAACTTCAGAAAGAGGTTTTATAGATGTCGGATGCCCAGGGCTCTCTCTCCGCCGAACTGGCCGAAAAGATACGCAAGTCGGTGGAGGATGGCTTTGACGAGCAGGTAACCTTCCTGCAGGACCTGGTCCGTCACCCCTCCCTGCGTGGGCAGGAGCACACCGCCCAGGACTTCTACTTCTCGGCGCTGAAAGACCGCGGCTATGCCATGGACCGCTGGACCGTCGATGTGGAGGACATCCGCCACCACCCCGGCTTCTCGCCGGTCAAAATCGACTACAGCAACGCCATCAACGTGGTCGGCACCCACCGCCCGCGCAACGAGACCGGGCGCTCGCTGATCCTCAACGGCCACATGGACGTTGTGCCCGAAGGCCCTTACGACCTCTGGAGCCGGCACCCCTTCGAACCGCATATTGAGGGCGACTGGCTCTATGGCCGGGGTAGCGGTGACATGAAGGCCGGCCTGGCCGCCAACATCCACGCCCTCGACGCCCTGCGCCGCCTGGGTTACCAGCCGGCGGGACGGGTGCACCTTCAGTCCGTGGTCGAGGAGGAATGCACCGGCAACGGCGCGCTGGCCTGCCTGACCCGCGGCTACCAAGCCGACGCCGCCATCATCCCCGAGCCCGAAGACGAGAAGCTGGTGCGTGCCAACACCGGCGTCATCTGGTTCCAGGTGACCGTACGCGGCGTGCCCGTCCATGTGCGCGAGGCCGGCAAGGGCGCCAATGCCATTGAGGCCGCCTACAAGCTGATCGCCGGCCTGCGCGAGCTGGAGGAAAGCTGGAACGCACCCGAACGCCGCCATCCGCGCTTCACGGACGAGGACCACCCCATCAACTTCAATGTCGGCAAGATCGCCGGTGGCGATTGGGCCTCTTCGGTGCCTTCCTGGTGTTCCTTCGACTGCCGCATCGCCATCTATCCTGGCGTGTCTCCACAGGAGGCCGCCGCCGAGATCGAGGCGTGCCTGCAGGAAACCGCCCGCAAGGATCCCTTCCTGGCCAACAACCCACCCGAGATCGACTACAACGGCTTCTTTGCCGAAGGCTACGTCCTTGAGGAAGGCAGCGAGGCCGAACAGACCCTGGGCAAGGCCCACGCCCGCAGCTTCGGCCGGGAGCTGGAGAGCTTCATCACGGCCGGCTACCTGGATGCCCGCGTCTTCATGCTCTACGGGGATACGCCCTGCCTGGTCTATGGACCGACCTCCGAGAACATCCACGCATTTGACGAACGCGTCAGCCTGAGATCCATGCAGCAGATCACCACCGCCATTGCGCTCTACATCGCCGAGTGGTGTGGTCTGGAAGAGCTCTAGGCGCGCGAACGACAGGAGGGAGAAAAACAAGATGGAAAACCTGCGCATCAACGGCGACCGGCTGTGGGACAGCTTGATGGAGATGGCCAAGATCGGCGCCACCGAAAAGGGCGGCGTCTGCCGCCTGGCGCTGACCGACCTGGACCGCGAGAGCCGCGACCTTTTCGTCAAGTGGTGCAAGGACGCCGGCTGCACGGTGGAGGTCGACGCCATCGGCAACATCTTCGCCCGGCGCCCGGGGCGCAACAACGACCTGCCCGCCATCCTGACCGGCAGCCACCTGGACAGCCAGCCCACCGGCGGCAAGTTCGACGGCGCCTACGGCGTGCTGGCGGGCCTCGAAGTGATCCGCAGCCTGAACGACGCCGGCTACGAGACCGAGCATCCCGTCGAGATCGTCGCCTGGACCAACGAGGAAGGCTCGCGCTTCGCCCCGGCCATGCTGGGCTCCGGCGCCTATACCGGCGCACTCGATCCCAAGTGGTGCCTGGCCCGCACCGATCTGGAGGGCAAGTCCGTGGCCGAGGAACTGAAACGCATCGGCTATGCCGGCGAGGCGCCGTTGGGCGGGCGCCCCTACGCCGCCTGTTTCGAGGCGCATATCGAGCAGGGCCCGGTTCTGGAGGCCGAGGGCAAGCCCATCGGCGTGGTCACCGGCGGCCAGGGACAGCGCTGGTACGAACTGACCTTCACGGGGCAGGAGGCGCATGCCGGCCCCACCCCCATGGCCCGGCGCAAGGATGCCCTGGTGGGTGCGGCCGAAGCGGTGCAACTCGTCAACCAGATCGGCTTCGATTTCCAGCCCGATGCTTGCGCCACCTGCGGCATGCTGCAGGTCAGCCCGAACTCGCGGAATGTCATCCCGGGCAAGGTCTGGTTGACCATCGACATGCGCCATCCCGTGGATGCGCGCCTGAGCAGCATGGACGAGGCCCTGCGCACCGGCGTGGAGGAGATCGCCAAGCGCCGCGGGCTCGAGGCCCAACTGGAGGCCATCTGGCACTTCCCGGCCACGCCCTTCGACCCCGACTGCGTCTCGGCCGTGCGCGACGGCGCCTCGGCGCTCGGCTACGCCCACCGCGACATCGTCAGCGGCGCCGGACACGACGCCATCAACATGGCCGGCGTGGCCCCCACGGGCATGATCTTCGTGCCCTGTGAGGACGGCATAAGCCACAACGAAATCGAGAACGCCACGCCCGAAGACCTGACGGCCGGCTGCAATGTCCTGTTGCAGGCCATGCTGCGCAGCGACCAGAAGCATTCTGACTGAGGCGCAGCCCTTCAGGGATTCAGGCGCGGCGCCTCTCGCTGCACAGCCTCCGCGATAAAATCCAGGAAGGCGCGAATGCGCGCCACGCGGCGCAGGTCGGGATGGGTCAGCAGCCAGAGATCCGTGGCCAGTTCCGGAATCGGCGCGCCGAGGCACCGCAGTTCCGGCGCGCTGTCGCCCAGATAGGAGGGCAGCACTGCCAGCCCGGCACCGTCCCGTGCCGCCGCCGTCATGGCCAGCAGGCTGTCCAGGCGATAGTGGCAACACGGCTGAAGCCCCTGCCGCTCCATCCAGCGCTCCAGGGGACGGTAGCCCATGACCTCGTCCGGGCCGATCCAGCTGAAGGACATCAGGTCGTACGTCTCTGAATGTCCTTCCAGCAGCTCTGTGTGGCCGTAGACCGCCTGGGCGATCACTCCGATGCGCCGGCCCACCAGCGTGTCCGGCGGATCCTGGGCGGGGCGAATGGCTATGTCGGCCTCGCGGCGGGAGAGATTGAACAGGTTGTTGGACAGCGCCACCTCCAGCGCGATCTCGGGAAAGGCCTGCCGAAATTCCGTGAAGAGGGGCGACAGCAGGCCCGACAGCAGCGTATCGGTGGTGGTGACCCGCAGGCTGCCGGCCGGCCGCAGGTCCTGGCCGGCCAGGCGCCGCTCCACCTCCAGCACCTCGGCCTCGACCCGTCCGGCCGTGGCCGCCAGGTCTTCGCCCGCCGGCGTCGGACTGTAGCCGCCACGCGCCCGCTCGAACAGCCGCACGCCCAGGCGTGTCTCTGTCTCGCCCAACCGGCGGAAAACCGTGGCGTGGCTCAAACCCAGTTGCCGTCCGGCGCCAGACAGCGAGCCCGTTTCGGCAATGGCGCGGACCACACGCAAATCATCCCAGCGTCCCTTCTGTTCATTCATGCAAAGCTATTTCGCAAATTCTTGGAATTCCCTTTCTGGAGCGAACAGGATTACATGGTCCGCAGGAAAGTCAACGACCTGCAGAGGAGTTTCCCCCATGCCTCGGGATACAAGCAAACCACACCCCCGCGCGCGCCATTCCCACGCTCTGGTGGTCTTCGCCCACCCGGAACCGCAATCCTTCAACGGCACGCTGAAGGACACCGCCGTCACGACCCTGAAGGAGCAGGGCTATGCGGTGGAGGTCTCGGACCTCTACGGCGAAGGGTTCGACCCCGCCGAGAGACCGGCCCACTATCCCGAGCGCACCGACCGCCAGGTCTTCGAACCGCTGGCCGAACAGCGCCGAGCCTACGAACAGGAAAGCCTGCCCCCTGAGGTCCAGCGCGAGATCGACCGCCTGGAGCGCGCCAATCTGGTGGTTTTCCAGTTTCCTCTCTGGTGGCATGCCCAGCCGGCGATCCTGAAGGGCTGGATGGACCGCGTCTTCGTCAACGGCGGCCTCTACACCTCGTCCATGCGCTACAATCGCGGCTATTTCCGTGGTCGGCGCTCCCTGGTCTCGGTGACCACCGGTGGGCCGGCCGAGACCTTTGCCCACAACGGGCGCGGCGGCGACATCGAGCTGCTGCTCTGGCCGCTGCATTACTCGCTGCATTACATGGGATTCACGGTTCTACCCGCCTTCCGCGCCCACGGCATTCATGGCAACGGCTATGCCTATCAGGACGCGGCCGGCTTCCGGGCCCATCTGGAGGACACACGCCAAGCCTGGGCCGCACGGCTGCGCCGCCTGGAAACCGCCCAGCCGCTCCGCTTCGCTGACTGGGACGACTGGGACGAGAGCGGACGTCTCAAGCCCGGCATCAAGGGCTACGACTACTTCATCCGTGCCCAGCCCTGAGGACAATCATGAACAACCGGGAACTTTTCTGCGATTCGTTGAGTCATTCGACCCCACTCTAAGCACGCTCTTCTTCCAGCAGCTGCTTCAGGATGACCGCCTGGTTGTGCGCGCGCTCACGGGCGGCGAAGACCAGCGTGACGCGCCCCTGGCGGGCCAGCTCCTTCAGTTCCTCGAAGGCCTGGCGCTGTTCGCCGCCTTCCAGTTCGGCGCGATAGCGGCGCTGCATCTCCGCCCACTTCTCGGGATCGTGCCCGAACCACTGGCGCAGTTCCTTGCTGGGCGCCACCTCCTTCAGCCAGCGATCCAGCTTCAGCCTGTCCTTCGAGATGCCGCGCGGCCAGACGCGATCCACCAGCACCCGCGTGCCGTCATTGTCGGCCGGATCGTCCTGGGCGCGCTTCAGGCGAATGGAGAGGGTCATGCCGACCCTACCTCCGCGGCCGGTGCTCCGTGCCCAGGCCAGGTGTGATGAATAGCGCCGTGGCCTCCGCCTCCACATCGGCGGTGTGCCAGACGCCGGGCGCGTTGATGGCGTAGTCGCCGGCGTTCAGCGTCACGCTGGAAAGACTGCCGTCGGGGGCTTCCTGATGCAGGGTCATCGTGCCGCTGATGCAGAGCACCACCTCGCTGCCGTTGGGATGCACTTCCCAACTGCTCCAAGGCTCGGTGAAACTGTGCAATGCCACCAGGCGCCCCTCAGCGCCATCGGCTGCATGTCGCTCGATGTAGTCCGCGTACCACTGCATTTCGCCGGTAAAGGCCGGCTCCAGCGAGGCCGTCCCGCCGCGGCCCAGATGGATGGGTTGAGTCTGGATCTCCGCCTTGCTCATGCCGCGTCTCCCCTGCCTCTGCCGTTCAGTCCGCCCGGGCCGCGGTGACCTCCACCTCGACCCTCAGCTCCGGTTTCACCAGGCCCTGCACATAGAGCAGGGTCGAGGCCGGCTTGTGGTCGCCCAGATAGCCGCTGCGCACCTCGGCATAGGCGGGAAAATCCGCCGGATGGACCAGGAAATGACCGATCTTGACGATGTCCGTTACACCCATGCCGGCCGCCTGCAGACAGGTTACAAGGTTGCTCCAGGTCCACTCGCTCTGCTCCGTGATGCCCTCGGCAATGCTGCCGTCGGGTCGCACGCCCACCTGGCCGGAAATCACCAGCCAGCGCGCGCCGGCCGGCACCTCGGCCACGTGGGAATAATGCGCAAGCGGCGCCGCCATACCCTCTGGATTGCTGAACGTCATCGTCTCCTCCTTGCTGTCCGGAAGAGTCTACAACCTTGCGCATTTCCTGCCCAGTGAGCAAGTTGGCCCACCTGTCCGCCTGATGTCAAAGTGATCTCAGGAGTCCTGACAGCAGCCGTCGCCAAGCTGCACTGGCGGGCATTTCACATCGCCGTAGGAGCAGTAGACGCAGCAGTCCCCCGGCAGGGGCTTCAGCACGGCGCCGCAACCCTTGCAGTCATAGAAGTACTGACAGGCGTCGGTCGGCATCTCATCGCGCGACGCATGCCCACACAGCGGACAGCTCAGTGTGGAAAAGCGCTGGAATGCCTCCGCAGCAGGCATCACCCCGCCTCCTTCTCGACCAATGGCAGGTCCAACTCCAGCCTGTCCGCCGTAACGCGCGGCATGACACGCCCTCTTGGACCACGCTCTATCCGGATCAGGCCATAGCCCTCCAGTGTCTTGAGTGTTCGGGACAGGTTGGATTTGGCCCGCCCCGTTAGCACCGATAGCTCTTCGAGCGAGCCAGGAGACGTCTCGGCAATGATCTTCAGCAGGTCCCTGTTGCCCGACGACAGCAGCTTCGCGAAGGACTCCGTGGAGGTGAACCACACCTTCGGTTCCTCGGGCCCGGGCTTCACCTCGCCGCGCGCAATCGCCAAACTCCGCGCCTTCATTTCCTCATAGCTGGCGATACCGATCCTTAACGTCGTCATGACAACACTCCTTCCTCCTTGAGCACGGAGTCTACCAGCACCCAGAAATCCTCCAGAAGCGTGGCCGCATCCTGGTACTCATACGGTCTGACGGTCCTGAACCGATGGCGGTGATCCATTGGCTCTCCTCGCTTTTGCCGTTCGACAGGGTGGGCGTTGTCGAAGCCGGCAATCCTTTCCCCATTCTTACCGTGAAGCGTGAGGGAATAATCCAGACCATGCGGCTTCTCCGGACCCGGTCGAATACGGGTCACTCTGAAGCGAACCTTATAGATACCCTCCGGGTCTAAAACAAAAACCGTTCCATCAAGCTCCAGAAGTGTATCCAGTGTGGAATCATGCTCTATCGTCACTTTATATTATCACTTTATGATAACTTTCCATAAGAATTCTGGAGCAACTATAAGGTGCTATTCCCAAAAATACATAAAATTTCAATTGCATATTATACGAACGCGATCAGGCGGCCGCAGAACAGGGCGGCGATCCAGAGGAGGAGCTAGACCACGCCGGCCGCGGCCAGGCGACAGGGCACGCGGCCGTTTTCGTGCAGGGCTCGCCAGGCGGGCGAAAGGCGCAGCCAGAGGGCGTTGGCGACGGCCAGCGCCACCAGGGCCAGTTTGGCCGGAAAGAAGGGGTTGGTCAGGTATTCGAAGGGGCGCACCGAAAACAGCAGCAGGCCCGTCGCTACGGCCATAGCCAGGCCGGTCATCGCCACCGGCAACAGCACGCGCGTCAGGCGCTCCGCCGGTTCGCTGCGCCACAGTCCGGCCAGGCGCAGGTCCAGTGGCAGGATCGCGCCCACCAGCAGGGCCAAGCCCAGAATGTGGGCGCCGTTGACCAGCCCATAGCTCCACCGCCCGCCGCGCAGGAAGACGGCGGGGCCGCTGTCGCGCAGCAGTTCGAGCAACGTGGTCAGCACGACGGGCCCCGGCGCAAGGACGGCCCGCCGTCAGTCGCGGCCGGGATAGAGATCGTGCAGCTTGCCATCGATGATCACGCGTTCGGCCTTGAGCCGCCGCTCGTTGGCAGCCCTGGAGCGGTGGCCCTGGACGGTGATCTCGGTGCCCTTGGACAGGTTCTCTTCGCTCAAACCCGCGCGTTCGTTGCGCCAAGGCTGGCCGACCTCGATCTCCCAGGCCGCGCCGTCGACCATCAGGGTAACGGTGCCGTGGGGGTTGCCCAGGCTGGTGCTTTCGACCACGCCGGTGAGCTCGGAATTCTCCTCCTCCGCCCAGCTCCAGCCGTGATGGGCCAGGGCGGACAGGGCCGTGAAGGCAGTGAGGGCGAAGGCCACAACGGCGGCCATGATGGGTAGACGTACGGGCATGACAGGTCCTTTCCTGCATGAATGCGCCAGACTCCTGAATCTGGAGCGCCACGACATCTGCACAAGTGCCGGAACCGCCGTCCCTCTTGCCCGGCAAAAGCGGCCCCGATAGGTTCCGCGGAGGTGTTCCACCCCGTCCTGGACTCTGTCATGCCCGCGAACAGCCAGCCTAGCAGCCTGCAGGAGATGCTCGAACGCATGGAGACAGCCGGTAGCGGCTCTGCGCAGCAGGTCTCCGTGGACGAGCTTATGGACGCGGTGGGCTACCGCTCCTTCGGGCCCTTGCTGCTGCTGATCGCGCTGATCGCCATGTCGCCCCTGGGCGGCATCCCCGGCGTGCCGACGCTGTTTGCCTTCTGCACCATCGCCGTTGCCGGGCAACTGCTGGTGAATCAGAAGCACCTCTGGTTGCCGAATTTCATCCTGCGCCGTTCGGTGGAGCAGGAGAAGTTGTCCGCTTTCCTGGAACGCCTGCGCCCCATGGCCCGCCGGGTCGACGCCATCGCCCGGCCCCGCCTGACCCACCTGATCAGCGGGCCGGGCCTGAAAGTGGCGGCGCTTTGTTGCATCCTGGTGGCGCTCACCGTTCCACCGCTGGAGGTCGTGCCCTTCGCCGCCGTCATCGTCTGGCTCGCCATCGGCGCCTTCGGCCTCTCCGTCATCCTGCAGGACGGCGCCATCGCGCTGGTTGGCCTGGCCATAGCTCTGGGCGGCGGCCTCGCCCTGGTCACCGGGGTGCTGTAGGTAGCTGAATCGCGCCCCGCGTCCTCTTTCGCCGGACTAGTGTGCAGCGCCTGCTCTGTGGCAGATTCGCCTATTCGTCCCTTTCAAAGGGTCAGACAGCAGAGATGACTGGATCATGGCACTGGTGATAACGCTGCTCTACATCGGCGTTCAGCTGCTGGGTGCAGTGCTGATCCTGCGCGCCTTCGGCTTCATCCTCGGCGGCCGGCCAGCCACGCATGCTCAAGCCGAAACGCTCCTGCGCGCCCGCCTCGATCGCGGCGAGATCAACGCGGCGGAGTTTGAAAAGCGCCTGCATCGCCTGCGCGGCTAGCGCGCTCCTCCCTCCTCTCTTTCTCTATGACACCGATGTTTTCCGGCTCGGAACAAGCAACCATTTTGTCTATTGAAAGACTGTTTGCGTGTGATATTGTCTAACAATAATACCTGCTAACAAGGTAACGAAGCTTGCCGCCAGGCAAGACAGGGAGGACAAATGGGACGTTTATCCGGAAAACGGGCCGTCGTTACGGGTGCGGCCGGCGGGCTCGGCCGCGCCATCGCCTTTGCCTTTGCGAGTGAGGGCGCCAAGGTTTGCATTCTCGACATCAACGAGGATCTTCTGGCAGAGGCCCAACAGGCCGCCGGGGACCTCGACGTCGTCACCGCACGCTGCGACGTGTCCTCGCGCGAGCAGGTTTTTGCCGCGATTGATCGCTTCGCCAACGAGGCCGGCGGCCTTGATATCCTGGTGAACAATGCGGTCCGCTTTCACTATTCGCCGCTTGAGACATTCGATCCCGAAATCATCGATAGCATGATCGACATCGGCCTGAAGGGCGTCTTCTGGTCGTTCCAGGCGGCCACGCCGCACCTGAAGGCCAGTGGCGGTGGCAGCATCATCAACCTGTCGTCCATCGCCGTTTCCATGATGATTCCCAATGCCTCGGTCTATACCTCGATCAAGGGCGGCATGGACGCCCTGACGCGCCAGCAGGCCGGCGAGTTGGGGCCCTTCGGCATCCGCGTGAACGCCGTTGCGCCCGGCTCCGTGGTGACTCCCGGCGCCAGTTCGGTGATCGACGAAGCTGGCTGGGAAAGCCGCAAGCAGAAATCGCCGCTGAAGCGCCTGACCACCGCAGAGGAGGTTGGCAAGGCAGCCATCTATCTGGCTTCGGACGACAGCGTCAGCGTGACGGGAATCACCCTGAAGGTGGACGCCGGAATGACCATCACGGGGCCCTGACCGCTAGCGGGCCCTGAGGGGCACCATTGCGGGCATGTCGACCCTTTCCTGATATCTGGGGGAGCATATGAGTCAGAACGCCATCGGTTTCATCGGACTTGGCCGTATGGGCGGCCCCATGTCCACACGACTTCTGAAGGCCGGTTACCAGGTGGTCGTCCACGACGTCTCCCAGCAGGCCATCGACCGTCTGGTCGGCGAAGGGGCGGAATCCGCCGGCTCGCCCCGTGAGGTAGCGGAGCGCAGTGACATCGTCCTGACCAGCCTGCCCACCCCGCCAATCGTCGAGGAAACCGCCTTGGGCAAGGACGGTATTGTCAAAGGAGAACGGGCGCAGATCCTGATCGACGTCTCCACCACCGGACCGAGCACGGCGACACGGGTGGCGGAGGGCTTGGCAACTGCCGGCAAGCAGTGGGTCGACTCACCGGTCAGCGGCGGCGTGGCGGGCGCCACCAACGGCACGCTGGCAGTCATGGTCTCCTGCCCCCAGGCAACCTTCGAGCGGGTCGAACCCCTCGTGCAGAATTTCGGCAAGATCTTTCATGTGGGAGACAAACCCGGTCTGGCCCAGGTCCTGAAGCTGGCCAACAACATGCTGGCCGCCGGCGCTCTAGTGCTCAGTTCCGAGGCGCTGGCCATGGGGGTCAAGGCGGGCATCGACCCCAAGGTGATGATCGACACCATCAACGTCTCCTCGGGCCGCAACAGCGCGACCCAGGACAAGTTTCCCAAGGCCATCCTGCCGGGCACCTTCGATTTCGGCTTTGCCACCGGGTTATCCTACAAGGACGTGCGCATGTGCATCGACGAATCCGAGACGCTGGGCGTGCCCATGCTGGGCGGCGCCTTCGTGCGCGAGATGCTGGCGATCACCCAGGCGAAATACGGCGCCGACTCCGACTTCACCTGCATCGCCCGCCTGATGGAGGAATGGGCCGATGTCGAGATCCGGGGCTGAGGCGATGACGACGCTCGCTGCCGCAGACGCCAGTCCCGCGATGCTGCAGGATCTCGTTTCCGCAGCTTTTGCCGCCGAGGCCAGCCGCTTCGAAGGCGCCGTGGACGAGAAGGCGCGGCTGTGCCTCGTCGACTTCCTGGCCTGCGCGCTGGAGGCCAGCCCTCTGCCCTGGAGCCGGCAGGCCGCCGCGCTGGCCCCGGAGATCGAGGACGGGGCCACCATCATCGGCTCCGCCAAACATACATCCCTGGAGGACGCCGCCTTCGCCAACGGCGTGGCCGGCCACGGGCTGGTGCGCGAGGACATGCACGCCGCCGCCATCGCCCATCTGGGCGTGGTGGTCTGGCCCACACTGCTCGGCCTGGCCGAGACCCGGCGCATCGACGGAGAGCGTCTGCTGCGCGCCGCCATCCTGGGCTACGAGGTCGGCGGCCGACTCGGCCGCGCCGTGATGACGCCCGAACTGGCGCGCCTCTATCGCCCCACGGGCCTCGTCGGCCCCTTCGCGGCGGCGCTGGCGGGGGCCGTCGCCCTCGACCTGGACGAAGCGACGACCTGCAGCGCCCTGGCCCTGGCGGCCAACACCTGCGGCGGTCTCAACGAATGGCCGCGCCACGGCGCCGACGAGATGTATTTTCATCCGGGCTTCGTGGCACGTAATGCCCTGCGTGCGCTGCGCCTGGCCCAGGCCGGCGCCTGGGGCTCGCCCAGCATCCTGGAGGGACCCGCCGGCTTCTTCGCCGCCTATGGACGTACGCAGGCTCCTGAACGCGTACAGCTGTTCCCCGAAGGGCCGGCGGAAATCCTCACGGTCTTCAACAAGCAGGTACCCGCCTGCAACTTTGCCCAGTCGGCCTGCCAGGCGGCTCTGGCCGCGCTGCGGAAATCCGGATTGTCGCCGGAGGACATCGCCGCGGTCGAGGTGGATACCTACGAGGCCGCACTGAACTATCCGGGCTGTACCGCCCAGGGGCCGTTCAGCCGCCCGCTGCAGGCCAAGATGAGCATCGCCTATGGCGTGGCGGCCACGCTGGCCTGCGGCGCCATCGAGGAAGAGAACTACGCCCGGCTGGACGATCCCGGGATCGCACGCCTGATCGACGGCCTCAGCTTCCGCGAGGATGAGGCCTTCACCCGGGCCTTCCCGGCCCGGCAGGCCGCGCGCGTGACCCTGGTGTCCGGGGACGGACACCGCTTCGCGCACGAGATGGACGACGTCGCCTTCGCCGACGCCGAGTTGATCGAACAGCGCTTCCTGAAGGCCGCCGGGACGGTTCTGGGACAGGCGGCCGCAAGCGACATCCTGACCCGGGTCAGGCAGCTGGGCGGCCAGGCGGACTCCTCCGCCATCATAAGCCAATGCGGGTCAGTACAGGGAGACAACAAGACAGATGACTGAGACCCAGATCCTGATCGAGACCGTGCTGCAGGCCCTGGCGGCCGGTCTCTTCGTTGGCGCCATCTACGGACTGATGTGCGCCGGCCTCTCGCTGATCTTCGGCATCATGCGTGTCATCAACTTCGCCCAAGGCGATTTCATGATGCTGGGCATGTACGCCGTGTACTTCTTCCTGATCGTCTTCGGCATCCAGGCCCTGGTGGGAAACACGGTCAGTCCCTATATCGCCGTGGTCGCAATGGCCCCTCTGCTGTACCTGTTCGGGTGGGCCATCCATCGCTTCCTGATCAGCCAGGTGACCGGCATCCGCACGACAGGCATGGAGGCTGAGGGACATTACGCGCAGCTTGTCCTGACCCTCGGCATCGCCCTCGTCATGCACAACGGCGCCATGATCCTGTTCGGACCGGAACTGGTTTCGGTCGACACCCCGCTGTCGAGTTCAGCCTGGGTCCTGGGGCCGTTGTGGGGAGATGGCGTCCTGCTGTTCCTGAACAAGGCACGGATCGTATCGGCGGTCATCTCCGCCGCTGTTGTAGTCGGCCTCTGGTACGTGCTCAAGACGTCGCGCCTCGGCAAATCCCTCAGGGCCGCCGCCGACAATCCCCAGGCCTCGATCTACGTGGGTAATGACGTGGACCGCTCCTATCGGACCGCCTTCGCGCTCGGCACCATGATCACCGCCATGGCCGGCGGGCTGCTGACCACCAACTACCCCTTCCATCCCTTCGTCGGACTCGAGTACGTAGTGCTCATGTACGCCGGCGTCGTCCTGGGCGGAATCGGCAGCGTGATCGGCGCCTTCTGGGGCGGCATGACCATCGGACTGATACAGCAGTTCTCGACCATCATCCTGCCCACACAGCTGCAGAACGCGACCATCTTCGTGATCTTCCTGCTGATCGTGATCCTCAGGCCCCAGGGCTTCTTCGGCCGCAGCGTGGAGCGTACCTGATGCTGGAAACCCTTCGTTCCCTCCGTCCGTTCCTGTTCTTTGCCGTGGGTTACCTGGCCCTGGCGATGTTCGTCACCAACTCCTACTACCAGCTCATCATGACGCTGGTGCTGGTCTGGGCCACCTTCGGGCTCAGCTGGAACATGCTGAGCGGCTATACGGGGCTCGTCTCCTTCGGCCATGCCTCCTTCTTCGGCCTGGGGGCCTTCGCCACGGTGCTGGCCCAGGTGCATCTCGGCATATCGCCCTGGATCATGCTGCCGGTTGCCGCGGGGATCGGCGCCCTGGCCGGGGTGCTGATCGGCCTGCCGACCTTCCGGCTGCGCGGCCACTATTTCGCCCTGTCCATGCTGGCCTACCCCCTGACCCTACTCTACATCTTCCAATGGCTGGGCTATCCGGAGATCAGCGTTCCGCGGGTCGAGGAGGGGGCTGCCTACTACATGCAGTTCTCTGAAGGGCGGGTCTACACTGTCCTGGCCATGATCCTGCTGGGGATCGTCGTCCTGGTGACCCGCCATGTAGAGCGCACGCGCTTCGGCATGTCGCTCATCGCCATCAAGCAAAACGAATCCGCCGCCGAGGCCGCAGGCATCAACACACTGGCCTGGAAGCTGCGCTCCATCGCGGTCAGCGGGGCGATCGCCGGTGCGGTGGGCTCTTTCTATGCCGTCCTCATTCTCGTCATCACCCCGCTCAGCGTCTTCGGGATGCTGGTTTCGGCCCAGGCTCTGACGGTGGCCATGTTCGGCGGCGTGGCCTCGGTCTGGGGGCCGATCATCGGCGCCGCCTTCCTGATCCCCGTGGCCGAGACGCTGCATGCCGAGCTCGGCTCGTTCCTTCCCGGCATCCAGGGTGTGGTCTACGGACTGGCAATCATCGGGCTGATCATCCTGGCGCCCGAGGGCATCTACTGGAAGATCCGGGATCATCTGCAGAAGCGGAAGGGCAAGGACGCATTGCCCACCGCAGTCCAGGAGAGCGCGGCGGCGGAACCTTCGGCTCCAGTCACGCCCGTCGAACGGCCTGCGCGCGAACTCTCCGAGGAAATCGTGCTGAAGGTGCAGGACATCTCCAAGAGCTTCGGCGGGCTGAAGGCCGTGCAGAACGTCAGTTTCCAGGTCAACAAGGGCATGATCCTCGGCATCATCGGCCCCAACGGCGCCGGCAAGACCACATTGTTCAACCTGTTGAACGGCTTCCAGATGCCGGATGGAGGCCATGTGCTCGTCAACGGCGAGGACCTGGTCCGCCGAAAGCCGTACGAGCTCTGCCGCGCCGGCGTCGGGCGCACCTTTCAGATCATGCGCCCGTTCAAGCGCATGAGCGTGCACGACAACGTCAAGGTGGGCGCCTACGTGCACGCCGCCAGCGAGGATGAGGCCGAGCAGATCACCCGTGAAGCCCTCGAGCTGGTCAACCTGCAGGACATCAGCCAGCACATCGCCGGCAGCATCACCACCAAGGACCTGCGCCTGATGGAGCTGGCGCGCGCGCTGGCGGGCCAGCCGGAGATCCTGTTGCTTGACGAAACGCTCGCCGGCCTGGGTTCGGAGGAGTCGCAGGATGTCGTCAACGTGATCCGCAAGCTGGCCGAAACCGGCAAGACCATCATCATCATCGAACACACCATGCAGGCCATGGTGCAGCTGGTCGACCGTTTCCTGGTGCTGGACCACGGGGAACTCATCGTTGAGGGACCACCCCAGGAGGTGATCCACAACGAAAAGGTGATCGAGGCTTATCTTGGCAAGAAGTGGAGTGCTCATGCTTGAGATCCGCAACCTGAGCGCCGGTTATTCGGAAATCGATGTCCTCCACGACATCTCGATCCAGGTGGAGGCCGGCCAGTTCATCTCCATTGTCGGACCCAACGGGGCCGGCAAGAGCACCCTGTTCAAGACCATCTCGGGCATCGTCGCAGCCAGCAAGGGCTCCATCACTTTCGAGGGACAGGACCTTCTGAAGGTGGCGCCGGCCGCCCGGGCACACCTGGGGATCGCCCACGTGCCCGAAGGCCGCCAGCTGTTTCCCTCCCTGACGGTGCTGGAGAATCTGGAGATGGGCGCCATCACCGACGCCGGCCAACGCAACTGGAAAGACAACCTTGAGCGCATCTACACCTGGCTGCCCATCCTGAAGGAGCGCACGCAGCAGTATGCCGGCACCCTCTCGGGCGGCGAGCAGCAGATGCTGGCCATCGGCCGCGGCCTGGCCTCCTCGCCTAAGCTGCTGATGCTCGACGAACCCTCAATGGGCCTAGCGCCGACCATCGCTGACTTCGTCTTCGACAAGCTGATGGAAATCCGCCGTGACACCCACCTGACGATCCTGCTGGTGGAGCAACGCGTGGCCGAAGCCCTGCAATCCGCCGACCGGGGCTATGTCCTGGAAACGGGTCGTGTCGTGCTGGAAGGCACGAGCGAGACGCTGCAAGCCGATGATCGTATTCGGCAGGCGTACCTGGGCATGTGAGTGCCCAGAAAACAAAGATAGGGAGGAAATATCATGAAATCGTTCAAGACATTACTGGTGGGAGGAACGGCGCTGGCCGTTGCTGCCGCCGCGGTGCCGTTCGCGGCCACCGCCCAGGACAACGGCGATCCCGAGCCGGTACAGATCGGCCTGATTGCACCCTTGTCCGGGAACTATGCCCGCCCCGGCGAAGTCATGCTGATGGGGGCCGAGATGGGGATCGAGGACGTCAACGCGGCCGGCGGGATTTCCTGTCTCGATGGCGCCCCGCTGGAACTCGTGGAAATCGATTCCGGTGATACTGTCGAGAAAGCAACCAACGCCGCAAAGCGCATGGTGGCCGACTATCCGGACCTGGTGGGCGCAACCGGCTCCTACCTCAGTTCCTTCACACTCGCTGTGACGGAAGTGACCGAGCGGGCCAACCTGCCGGTCCTGACGCTGTCCTACTCCGACCTGATCACCGAACGCGGGTTCGATAACGTATTCCAGACCGCCGCGTCGGCCGGTGCCCAGGCCGAGATCGCCCTGCCCATCATCATGGACCTGGCCGAGGACCAGACCGGCGAACGGCCCGAGACCGTGGCCATCATCACTGACGACACGGCCGCCTCCATCTCATCCGTCGATCGCATGAAGGACGGCCTGCTGGAGGATGTGGGCCTGGAACTGGTCTCCGAAGAGATCTTCACGCCGCCGCTCACTGACGCCACCTCGCTGGTGCAGCGCATCCGTACCAGCGAGCCCGACCTGCTGTTCTTCCTGCCCACGGTCATCTCGGATGCCAACCTCATCCTCGAGAAAATGCAGGAATTCCGGGTCGACGTGCCGACCATCTCCTTCGGCATCGCCATCGCCGAGCCTGAGGTGCTGAACACCATGGAGCCTGAACTTCTGGAAGGTGTGTTGTCGGCCGTCGCCAACTGGGGCGTCAAGGGACAGGAAGAGCTGATCGAACGGCTCCGCGAGGAGTATGGCGAGCCCTGGATGACCCAGAATGCGATTTCCACTTATGGCGACATGTGGCTGTTCAAGGACGCGCTCGAGGACGCCTGCGCCCGCGATCGCGAAGCCGTTGGCGAAGCCCTGCGCAACCTGGAGGGCGGCCCCGCCGAGTACTATCCCGGCGGCACGCGCAGCTTCGACGAGCAGGGTCGCCGTGAGGGGGCCAGCCTGACCATCATCCAGTGGCAGGACGGCGTGCCCGTCACGGTCTTCCCGGAAGACCTGGCCATCTCCGAGGCAAAGTGGCCGACTGATTGAACCTGTCTTGCGGCCGGGCAGCAGCTGCCCGGCCGCATTTCCCCGCCGGAAGTGGCTGGTCACAATCCCGTGGCTGTACTCCCGATGAAAGAAGAGGTCAGAAATGGACAAGGATACTTTTGATCGCGGTCTCGAAATCCGCAAGTCGGTCCTGGGAAAGGAATTCGTCGAAAGGTCGATTTCTTCGGCCGACGAGTTCAACAAGCCCATGCAGGAACTTGTTACCGAATACTGCTGGGGCGCCGTCTGGGGGCGCGAGGAACTGCCGCACAAGACACGCAGCATGTTGAATCTGGCCATGCTGTCTGCGCTCAACCGGCCGCATGAATTGAAGATGCACATCCGCGGCGCTCTGCGGAACGGCGTGACCAAGGCGGAAATCCGCGAGATCTTCCTGCAGGTTGCCATTTACTGTGGCGTGCCTGCGGGCGTGGACTCCTTCCGTTCGGCCCAGGAGATATTCAAGGAAGAAGGGGGCTGAGCGGCCCCCTTCCCTTTGTCCCCGAGCGTTCCAGGTCATTGAATTGCTAACAATAATATATCGATATCAGAGACGTTTGCGCTGGTTTTTGGAATTTGATTGGCTTAAGGCGATGATACCCCAAGGTAATTCATACAGCTTTTACGGGATAACGGAATGTCACTCGATGACCTGAAGATCGAACGCGCGCCGCTGTCTCTGCGTGGCAAGCTGGTGGAACAGCTGCGCCTGGCGATCCTGGAGGGCCGCTTCGCCCCGGGCGAGCGTCTGCCCGAGAGCCGGCTGTGCGAGGCCTTCGGGGTCAGCCGCGGCCTGCTGCGCGAGGCCATGCAGCAGCTTGCCGCCGAGGATCTGGTGGTCAACATCCCGCACCGCGGCCCCGTGGTGGCAAGCATCGACCAACGCCAAGCCGAGGAGATCTATCGCGTGCGCGGTGTGCTCGAAGGCCTGGCCGCAGAGGACTTCGCCCGCAACGCCAGCCCCGCGCAGCGCCAGCGCCTCTATGACATCACCGCCGAGTTGCACGATCTGGCCGACGAGAGCCGCGCCGGCGAGCGGGTGGAGGTCAAGAACCGCTTCTATGAGACCCTGATCGAGGGCGCCGACAACCGGGTGGTGGGCCAGTTCCTGGTCCAGTTGAACAACCGGGTCAGCCAGCTGCGCCGCCTCTCCCTCTCGGTCGCCGGGCGCTATCCCGAAACCCTGAGAGAGATCGATCGCATCATCGACGCCATCAAGGCCGGCGATGCCACCGCCGCACGCGAAGCCGCCGAGGATCACGTGCGGCGCGCCACAGACGTCATCCTGGCGCAGTTCCCTGCGTCGTCTTCCGGCGAGATGCCGGATCAACAGAAAGAGGAGTAGCAACAGTCATGGATTACGGGGATCTCTACGACAAGGGCCTGAAAATCCGCCGCGAGGTGCTGGGCGCGGAGTACGTCGACAAGTCCATCGCCAACGCCGACGACTTCAACCGCGACCTGCAGGAGTTCGTCACCAGCACCTGCTGGGGCGCCATCTGGGGCCGCGAGACACTGGACCGGCGCACCCGCTCCATCATCAACCTGTCCATGATCACCGCGCTGAACCGCCCGCACGAGCTGAAGCTGCACGTGCGCGGTGCCCTCAACAACGGCCTGTCGCGCGAGGAGATTCGCGAGATCCTGCTGCACACCGCCATCTACTGCGGTGTCCCGGCGGCCATTGACGCCTTCCGCAACGCCCGCGAGGTCCTCGACCAGGTCGATAAGGAAGAGGGCAAGGAATGAGCGAGTCCACTGGCCCCATTTCCGGCCCCATAGGCTTTGTAGGATTGGGCAACATGGGTGCGCCCATGTGCGAATGCCTGGCCCGGGCGGGTCATGCCTTGCGTCTGTTCGACATCGACAGTGATCGCCGGCTACAGGTGGCCCAGGCCACCGGCGGCACGGCCGTCGACAGCCTGGCCGAGCTGCCCGGCGGGTGCCAGCTGGTAATCACCATGCTGCCCGACTCACCGGTGGTCGAGGCCGCCGTGCTGGGCAACGCCGACAGCCCCGGCCTGATCTCGGGTCTGGAGCCCGGCGCCGTGGTGGTCGACATGTCCTCCTCGGCGCCGCTGCGCACCGTGGCCCTGGGCGACAAGCTGGCCGAGCACGGCATCGCCCTGGTGGACGCCCCGGTCTCCGGCGGCGTGCCGCGGGCGCGCACGGGCAAGCTGGCCATCATGGCCGGCGGCGATCCGGCCCAGGTGGCCCGCGTCCGTCCGGTGCTGGAGGCCATGGGCAGCCTGCTGGAGGCCGGCCCCCTGGGCGCCGGCCACGCCGCCAAGGCGCTCAACAACTTCGTCTCCGCCGCCGGCCTGGCCGCCGCCTGCGAGGCGGTGAACATCGCCAAGCGCTTCGGCATCGAGGGGCAGCGCATGACCGACATCCTGAATGCCTCGACCGGGCGCAACAATTCGACCGAGAACAAGCTGGCCCAGTATATCCTGAACCACGACTACGGCTCGGGTTTCGCGCTCTCCCTCATGGCCAAGGACCTGGGCACCGCGTCCGACCTGGCCGCCGAACTGGGCCTGGACACCCCCACGCTGGAGACCAGCGTGAAGCTCTGGAACCAGGCCCGCGCCCAGCTGCCCGCCGACGCCGACCACACCGAAATCGCCCGCCTGTCGGAGCCGAAGGAGGGATGAGGGAGGCTTTGCAACACTTCATACCGAGATGCGCTGCCACAACGCAGCGCATCGAAGCACCGGGACAGGGGTATCGGCATCCAGATCTTGCCAATCTTTGCCAAAGGATGCCATTCTCTCCGTTATGGAGGATCGGCAATGGCGACAATGAATATTTCCCTGCCCGAACAGATGAAGGCCTGGGTGGAGTCCCAGTCGAAGAGCGGCCGCTACGGCAATGCCAGCGACTACGTCCGCGACCTGATCCGGCGCGACCAGGATCGGCAAGCCCGTTTGGCCGAGCTGCAACAGCTGATCGACGAGGGCGTGAACAGCGGCGTCAGTTCCAACAGCCTGGACGACCTTCTGGCCCAAGCCCGGCGCCAAGCTGGAACCGATCACTGACATGCAGCTTCGAACGAGCCGGAAAGCCGATGAAGATATTATCGGTATATATCTTTACGGCGTCCGGGAATTCGGGGTTCACCAGGCCGAGCGCTATCACAGCGACCTCATGGCGACCCTGCGTCTGCTCTCGGAGCAGCCCATGATCGCCAGGGAACGCTATGAATTCCGGCCCACTATCCGCATCCACGCCCACCAAGCCCATTTGATTGTCTATCAAGTGCGACAGGACGATGTCTTGGTACTTCGTGTCCTGGACGGCCGCCAGGATTGGGAAGAGCTGTTGTCCTGATGTCGTGCAATCGGCCATTTCCTTGTGATACCGGCGGCAGGAGCAGCTCATGACCGCTGACGCCCTGATCGCCGCCTGGCACGAACGCGCGGCAAGGGACCCGGACCTGGCCTTTGCCGCCAGGGGCCTGGCCACACGCCTGGTCTGCCGAAGCGGCGAGACCGCCCGGACCCTGCCCCTGGGCGCGCCGCCGGCCTATGGCGCCGTGCCCGAGATCACCATCACCGCCGAGTCCGAAACCTGGACCGCGCTTCTGGACGGTCGGCGGCAGCCACCGGGCTGGCAGTCCTTCGGCGCCGTCCTGCGCCAGAACCCCGCCTTTGCCATCCAGGGCGATCCGCTGGTCCAGGCCCAGACCCTGGCGGCGCTGGAGCGGCTCTTCGAGCTGACACGCCCCGACGCGCCCTGGGACAGCCCGGAACCCGATTTTGACCGCGACCTCACGCGCATCCGCGGGCACTATCACCAGGTCGACCACGATGACCAAAAGCTGCCGATCCATGCGCTGCAGGCCGGCACGCCAGAAGGACCGCCGCTGGTCTTCCTGCACACCGCCGGGGCCGACGCACGGCAGTACCTGCACCAGCTGGGCGATACGGCCCTGGGCGAGGCCTTTGCCCTCCATGCCTTCGACCTGCCGGCCCACGGCGGCTCGCCGCCGGCGCAGGCCGGGCCGCCCGGCGTGCTGACCCAGGATTTCTACCGCGGCGTCTCGGCCGCCTTCCTGAGCCAGGTAGTGGCCCCAACCTACAAGCAGCAGAAACCCATCGTCATCGGCTGCTCCATGGGCGCCTCCATGGCGCTGGTGCTGGCGGCCGAACACCCCGAGCTGCTGTCCGGCGCCATCGCGCTGGAGGCACCCTTGCAGGCGCCGGGCCGCCGCTCGCCCTATCTCTGCCATGCCGCGGTGGACAGCGCGCGGCACAATCCCTCCTACGTCCGCGCCCTGCTGGCACCGGCCAGTCCCCAGCGTTACCGCGACGAGGCCTGCGGATGCTATGCCCAGGCGCGCCCGGGCATCTATGACGGCGACCTGACCTTCTACAGCGAGGAATACGACGGACAGGCCGTGGCCGCACGCCTGGACGGCAACGGCGTGCCGGTCACCCTGCTGACCGGAGAGTACGACTACTCCAGCCCACCCGAGAGCACCCGTGCGCTCGCCGCCCTGATCGACCAGGCGATCATGCGCGAAATGCCCGACCTGGGCCACTTCCCCATGCAGGAGCACCCCCAGGCCTTCCGCCCCCACCTGCTCCAGGCCCTGCGGGACATGACCGGCCGGGCGGTGTAGGAAGGTGGCTTTGACAATGAGGATGGACAGGCCAGAACCACCGCCACTGCCAGGCCCCTTCGAGGCTCCGCTTCGCTCCGCGCCTCAGGGTGAGGATAGGGGGGAAGCGGCCCGCTAGAAAGATCCCTCATGCTGCTGAGGTGCATTGACGCCAGTCAATGCCTCGAAGCACCGGCACAGACCCAGACCATAGCGAGTAAACACCCATGACCACCCCCGATAACAAACCCGACATCAACGCCGAGACCTACCGCGTCTTCGCCATCCGCTATGCCACCCTGCGGCGCGATCCGCACCACTTCGTGCTGGAGCCGCACCCCGAGGTGATCGACCCGCATGAGGGCGGGCGGGTCATCGACTATTTCGTCTGGGTGATCGTCGGCCGCGGCCGCATCGTCATGGTGGACACCGGCTTCAACCAGGCGGCGGCGGACAAGCGCGGGCGCAACTTCCTGGGCTGTCCGGCGGCGGCGCTTGAGCGTCTGGGCCTCTCGGCCGAGCGTGTGGACGAAGTGGTGGTTACCCACCTGCACTACGACCATGCCGGCAACCTGGACCGCTTCCCCAACGCGCGCTTCCACGTCCAGCGCAGCGAGGTCGCCTTTGCCACCGGGCCGGACATGCGCCACCCCGTCTGCCGCGCCCCCTTCGAGCCAGAGGACGTCTGCCACCTGGTCACCTACAATTTCGCCGAGCGGGTGCGCTTCCTGCACGGCGACGGCGAGATCGCGCCCGGCATCGGCGCCCACCTGGCCGGCGGCCACACCGCCGGCATGCAGGCGGTCAGCGTCGAGACGGCGCGCGGCAAGCTGATCCTGGCCTCGGACGTGGCGCACTTCTTCGACCAGATGGTCTGGCGCAACCCCTTCCCGGTGGTGGTGAACATCCCCGCCACACTGGCAGCCTACGAGCGCATGCGCGAACTGGCCCAGGTGCGCGACGCCAAGGGCGAGATCCACGACCGCCCCGACCTGGTCATCCCCGGCCACGATCCCCTGGTGCAGGAGCTCTACCCCACCGTGGCGGAGGAGACCATAGAGCTGTCCGCCGAGCCGCTGGGGGAATCGCCGTTAAGCAAGGTTTGGACGCTGTAGGCGTCGTTGGTGCCGAGGGCCCCCTCGTAAAGACTCAGGGTAGGCGTTTTGGCCCAAAACCTAGCGTCATGGTGAAATGAAATGACCCCCTTCGAGACGCCACCTTCGGCGGCCCCCTCAGGACCGCAGAGCCTCGAAAGCCTGTCCTGAGCTCGTCAAAGGGCGCCCTGGCACAGACGGTCGGGCCAGTACCGGCCGCTGCTGTGTTGCTACCAAACGGGTTATACTATTTTCGCGAATATGATATAACACCCTGGCAGTGCAACCTTGCTTCGCATTTGAACGGTCTTCCTGCGATGTTAAAACAGATTTCGCATGTCCACCAAACGATCTACAGCGAACTTGCGCAGAGGGCCCTGGATGCCTCCTTTGTCAGTGAGTTCGATACGACAGGGCGTTTTGTCCCTGTACAGGTCAAGGGGAAGCGGTACTGGTATTTTGATGTTCCGGATGGCGAAGGGGGCCAGACACGCAGATATGTCGGCCCCGGTGATGATCAGGAGATCGAAGACAGGGTCAGGTTTTTCGACCAGTTGAAGGCCGATATGCGCGAGCGCAGGAAACTCGTTTCCACGCTTGTGCGAGAGGCCTACCTGCCACAACCCGAACGACTGACGGGAAATATCATCGAAGCACTCGAGAACGCCGGCTTCTTCCGTTTAAGGGGTGTCCTGGTCGGAACCTTGGCTTTTCAGGCTTATTCGGCACTTCTGGGGGTCAGGCTGCCCAAGACTGCAATGGTCACTTCGGACAGCGATTTTGCGAAGTTCCACTCGATATCCGTTGCGGTCCAGGACAGCATGACAAGGGTGCTGGACTGTCTGAAATCCATTGACGAGAGCTTTCGGGAAATTCCGCATCAATCCGATGGCCGCATGAGCACGAAATACGTGAATGCACACGGCCACCAGGTCGAGTTCCTGACCCCGAACCGCGGATCCGATGAAAACCAGGGGCACCCGACCCGCATGCCCTCGCTCGGCGGGTCATCCGCGGAACCACTGCGATTCCTCGATTATCTGATCTACAATCCCGTAAGAGCGGTCCTCCTGCATCGAGCCGGTGTGCCCATAACGGTTCCGGCGCCGGAGCGTTATGCGATCCACAAGCTGATCGTCGCCAGCCGCCGTCGAGCACAAGGCGACAGCACCATGAAAAGTCACAAGGACCTGCACCAGTCGGAGGTCATCATGCAGGCCCTGCTGCAACAGCACCGGGAAGATGACCTGGCAGAAGCCTATATGGAGGCACACAATCGCGGACCCGCATGGCAGGCGGCGATAACGAAGAGCTTGAACCAAATTGAAGACGGCAAGCGCCAATCCATTGAAGACGGCATTGCGAGAGGCATTGAACGCCTGGGAGAAGACGTGAAGCCCTACGACCTGAACGGGCACGCGCCCCCCAGCCCTTGAAGCGGAGAACGCCAGCGGCGCAGCCTGGCCCCGTGACCCGCTCCTTCGAGTGCGCTGAGCGCATCCTCAGGATGACGCCGTTACTTTATGGCCCGCTCCCCCTGGCGTCATGGTGAGGTGGCGTCCGCAGGACGCCCTCGAACCACCTCGCCACAGGCGGAAAAATCGGGGAGAACACTGGCGGCACGGGCCCGGCCATGGGAGAACCGGCCAAAAAAGCGGTCATTGTTGCGGTCACATTGGTCCTTACCTTAAAAGTAACTCCATGATATGAATTAATTATACTGAGAAAAACTTCGGCCAGGTAACCGGCCATAAAGGAGGATCTTGTGACATCCCGGAACCCCATGAAACCACAGGATGATGGTGAGCCGGTAACCCTGTTCGAGCCGCTTCTGGTCAGCGAAGGCGCACCCCAGCGGGCCGAACTGAACGACCTGGCCCTGGAGCTGGCAGCCCGCGCAGCCGCATTGCACAGCCGCCTGCCCGGATCGATCGCCGTGGCGTTGGCGGGCCTGATCCGCTCCATGAATTGCTATTACAGCAACCTGATTGAGGGGCACAACACGCACCCCATCGATATCGAGCGTGCCCTGAAAAATGATTACAGCAATGATCCCGGGAAGCGCGACCTGCAGCTCGAGGCGCGCGCCCACATTGCCGTTCAGGAATGGATCGACGCAGGCGGCTTGCCCGCCGCGCCGACGGCGCCACAGACAATTTGCGAGATCCATCGACGATTCTGCAGTCTGCTGCCCCAGGACCTGCTGTACGTGACACTGCCGGACGGTGGAGAGACCGTACCTGTCGTCCCCGGCGCCTTGCGCCAGCATTATGTGGAGATCGGCCGCCATGTGGCCATCAGTCCGGGGGCCGTCCCCCGTTTCCTGGAGCGCCTGCATCAGGCCTATGATCGGGCTGGCCGCCTGAACGCGATCCTGTCGGCGGCCTGGGCGCATCACCGCCTGCTGTGGGTTCACCCCTTCCTGGACGGCAACGGCCGTGTCGCGCGCCTGATGTCCCATGCCATGCTGCGCCAGTCCCTTGATACGGGAAGCCTCTGGTCGGTGTCACGCGGCCTGGCGCGCAACGAAGCCGCCTACAAGGCTCATTTGGCCGCCTGTGACGCACCGCGCCGCGGCGAGCGGGATGGCCGCGGCAACCTGAGTGAGACCGCGCTGGCCGACTTCACCACCTTTTTCCTCAACACCTGCATCGACCAGGTCACCTTCATGGAGGAGTTGATGCAGCCCGAGCGGCTGCGCGACCGCATCCTGATCTGGGCGGAGGAAGAGATCCGCGGCAACCGCCTGCCGCCGCGCTCCGATGCCGTGCTGCGCGCCCTGCTGTACCAGGGGGAACTGCCGCGCGGCCAGGTGACGGAGGTCCTGGACACCAGCGAGCGCACCGCCCGCCGCGTCACCGCCGCGCTGCTCCAGTCCGGGGCCGTCCAGTCGGCCTCCTCCCGGGCTCCGCTCCACCTGGCCTTCCCGGCCCGGCTGGCCGGCCGCTGGATGCCCGGCCTGTTCCCGGAGCTTTAGGGGGGTCCTTAGAGACACCGCCTTCGGCGGCCCTCAGGGTGAGGCAATATAGTGATTTCAACTTGTTATAAACCATCCTCACGCTGAGGTGGCCTCCGCAGGAGGCCCTCGAAGCGCGCTGGCACCGGCTTCGCCCTCAGCCTCCCCCGTCAGCAGGCGCTCATAGGCCGCCAGCGAGGCTTCCCAGCCGAAGTCGGCCGCGCGCGCCTTCTGCACCTCCGGATCGGCCGGGGCCTCTACGGCGCGCAGCAGGGCCTGGGCCAGGGCCCAGGCATCGCCCACCGGAGCCAGGTGACCATAGCGGCCGCCTTCCAGGATTTCCGCCGTTCCGCCCGGCGCATCTGTGGCCACCACCGTGCGGCCGCAGGCCAGAGCCTCGATCACCACGTTGGGCAGGCCTTCGAAGCGCGATGACAGGGCGAAGACATCCGATTTTGCGATCCAGGCCAGGGGGTTCTCCTGATAGCCGACAAAATCGATGGCCTCTTCCAGCTCCAGCTCCTGCAGCAGGCTGACCGCCCGAGTGATCTTCTTGCTGCGGCCGTTGGCGTTGGCCAGGGGGCTGTCGTCGCCCACCACCAACAGGCGCAGGGGCCGGGTCTGGCGCGCGAGGGCCAGGGCGCGGAACAGCGTCTCGTAATCCTTCTGAGGAGAGATACGGCCCACGGCAACCACCACCGGCACGGCGCGATCCGGAACCAGCCAGGGGTGGTCCACCGGCGCGGCCGACAGCGCCTCCACGTCGCCGCTCAGTGTCGGGCTGTGGAAAACCTGAATGGCCTGGCGGTCCAGCCCACAGGTCTGGGCCAAGTCGTCGGCCACGGCGTGGGAGACGGCATGAACCCCGGACACCTGGTCCAGGGCGCGGCGCAGGGCCGGCAGGAAGGTGCGCCCGCGCGCCTTGTTCTTGGCAGACAGGCCGCCTGTCAGGTGCGAGCGGAAAGAGGCGACGATGCGTGTGTGGCTCTTTGCGAGGCGCCGCGCCAGCGTGGTCGAAAAAATGAAGTCCGGCATGGGCGCGAACACGGCGCGCGGCTGCTCCTCGCGCAGATAGTCTGCCATGGCCGGCAGGATGCGCAGTGTGGGGAATCCGTTCACAGGCAGGACCAGGGGACGCAGGTTGACTGGCAAGCCCCCGGGATCGGCCGCTACCACAGAGCAGCGGGCTGCCAGAGCATTGCTCGAAGATAGGGCTATAACCTTCAGCCCATTATGATCGGGTGGAGTCAGTTGCCCTTCGTTCTCAGCCAGCAGCAGGTCCACTGGCCAGCCGCGTTGCAGCAGACACTCCGCAATCAGAAGCGTCATGCGTTGAACGCCACCAGGCTTCAGGTTGGCGCAACACAACGCGATGGCGTTACGGGGGGCATTGCCCGTCGGTACGTCGTTCTTGAGGGATGTCCCCATGAAAAATGAAACTCGCCCCAGTGTAGAAACCGCAGTGAACCTAGGCTGCAACTGCCAGCGGCTCAAGTCTGTTATTGAATGGGAATCAGCTGATCCTGGAAGAAATTTCGAGGGTGCTGCCCGAACTTGCGACATGATCTCTTCGACAAGCTCAGGACAGGCTCATCGACGCCCGCCACTATCGCGCTCTGCACCTCTGGACCAAGTGTGACCCACCTCCATCAAACGCCATTGCCTCCGCGCGCGCTTTCCTATACCCAGCGCTCCATGAACAAGGTTCTTCGCATGTTCTTCGCCGCCGAGGGCCCCGGCAAGTGGAAGGTGCTGGCCTGCCTGTTGCTGGGCAACATCGTACAGGGCATCGGCATCGCCGGGCTGGTGCCCCTGATCGCCGTGGTCAGCGACAGCGCGGACCAGGAGCCTTCGGCCGCCGCCCGCTATATCCTGGACGGCGTGCGCGCGCTGGGCGTCGAGCCCAGCCTTGAGGTCCTGCTGCTGATCGTCGTGGGCGGCATTGGGGCCAAGTCGGCCATCAACCTGCTGGCCATGCGCTATGTCGGCTATACCGTGGCCGACATCTCCACCTATATGCGCCGGCGCCTGTTGACCCATCTGTTGAATGCGCGCTGGGCCTATCTGGCGCAGCAATCCCTAGGCGCCATGGCACAGACGGTGAACCAGATGGCGGTGCGCGCCGGCCAGGGCTTCAAGCTGTCGGCCACCATGCTGTCCAACGGGCTGGAGGCCGCGGTCTATATCGTCGTCGGCTTCTTCGTCTCCTGGGAACTCTCCCTGGTCGCAATGGCCATCGGCCTGTTGATCACGGTCTCGCTCAGCCGCTTCGTGAAACAGGCCCGCAAGGCCGGCAAGAAGGACGCCGGCCAGACCAACGAGCTGTCGTCCCTGCTGTCCGACGCCTTCCTGGGCATCAAGTCGCTGAAGGCCATGGAGCGACAGGCCGACTATGTCGCGCTCATCACCAACAACATCAAGCGCATGCGCAAGACCATGCGGCAGAAGGTGATCAGCAAGGAGAAGCTGACCAATGCCCAGGAGCCCCTGTTGGTCCTCTTCCTGGCAGGCGGCTTCTATATCCTGATCGAGATCTTCCAGATGCCCATCGCCCAGCTGCTGGTCATGGGCGTGATCCTGCAGCGTACGGTGAAGACCATCAACAAGCTGCAGCAGCAGTACCAGCAGGCTGCGGTGATGGAGGGCTCCTACGACATCCTCTATGACATGGTGGACGAAGCCGCGGCCCAGGCCGAGGACCGCGGTGGCAGCAAACAGCCGAGCCTGGACCAGGGAGCACGCTTCCAGAACGTCTCCTTCGCCTATGCCGACCAGGACGGGCCGGTGCTGCACGACCTGTCCCTGGAGTTCCCGGCGAGGCAGCTCTCCGTGCTGACCGGCCCCTCGGGCGCCGGCAAGTCCACGGTGACCGACCTGCTGCTGGGTTTCCGGCAGCCGACCAGCGGGCGCATCCTGGTGGACGGCACGCCGCTCAACGAACTCGACCTGGTCGCCTGGCGCCGGATGATCGGCTATGTGCCCCAGGACCTGATGCTGTTCACCGAGACGGTCCTGGCCAACATCACCCTGTTGAACCCGCACTTGACGGAAGAGATGGCCATCGAGGCCCTGAAGGCCGCTGGCGCCTGGGACTTCGTGTCCAGCCTGCCCGAGGGCATTCACACCCAGGTGGGCGAACGCGGCGCCCGCTTCTCCGGCGGGCAGCGCCAGCGCATCTCCATCGCCCGTGCGCTGGTGCACCGGCCCAAGCTGTTGATCCTGGACGAGGTGACGAGCGCGCTGGACAGCGCGACTGAAGAAAGTATCTGTCGGACGATGAGGGAATTAAGCCAGGAGATCACCATCATCGCCATCTCGCACCGGCCCAGCTGGATGGAGGTGGCGGATGCGGTGCACAAACTGGAAAGAGGAAAGTTAACTAAGGAAAAGACAATTAAAACATGTAATTATTGAAAAATATGCATCTAATTTTGATGTTACTCCTCAATCACATGTAAAGATTTGTACAAATGGCGTATATTGATATATTTGTAATCAGGAAATCTGTTTTTTATATCATTTAGTTCATTTTTATATAGGTAAGGAAATTTACGATTCCTCTTATTATCTACATTGCGCTTCTTCTTTAATTTTTCTTTGAAGTTATTTTTTACTTTCTTTAAATAGCTAATATTTATATTAGGCTGGTCTTCAGATTTATATTTATGTAATATATTGCATATATTATTTATGGCGCAATTATTAAGTAAGTTATAATATCTATTATTTATTAGTTCTTCTTTTAACTCCGATTTAAATGAATAATTATTATTATAAATAGAATCAATTATTTTTAATACATCATATTTATTGTGTGTTACTGTGCTTAGTGCATTAGGTACTTTCCTGTTTACGACACTTTCAAAGGGAACGTATGCAATGGGAGGAACCCCAATAGCGTAAGCTTCAACGCCAGTTGTGCAGCCATTGTGTATTAAGGCTTTAGCTGCCCTTATCCATGGAGTAATGCTACCTTTAAATACTACATGCACATTTGACTTTTGTTTTATTTCGTCAGTCCAAATAGATATCCTTTCCGATGGATGAGGCCTTATTACAAAATTTATATCCTTTCTATTTTCAGATAAATAATCAATTAATTTTACAAATTCCAAAAACATTTTCCTCGTATCATTTATTTTTTTTACTGTGTTTTCTTCATCGTGTAATGAATTAATACTACCATTTTCTTTTCCTTGCTTTATCAATTCATCTGTAGTCATGTATCCATTGGATAAAGTAAAATTAGAGGATATTAATATATAGTTTCCATATTTATTAATAATATCTGATATTTCCTTGCTATGGTAATCGGAAAAAACATTTTTCCAAAAATCAACCCTGGGAGATCCGGTCATATATATATCGTTAAATCTATCTGAATATCTTTTTACCCAATATTTATAATCATAATTCCCCCAACACATAATTGCACTTGTCATAGACATATTATATTCAGAACTTCTGAAGGATAAGAATTTGTCATACGTATCGTCTAATAGGCCTCCCTCTTCATCCTGGCTTATTATTGAGAAGCCTTTTTCATATACTTCTTCTAATTTACTACTTTTGTCCTGGCTTATACATTTATCAAAATATATCCCCTTCGGAAGAATCCCTTTTCTAATACCAGAAAGTATATGAACATAATCTCCTATTATTACACGAAACCCTCTTCGCGCCGCCTCGAGCCCTAATAGAGTTCTCCCTTCTATTTCTCTTGCTTTAACTTCTATAATTATATAAAGAACAGGTTTTTTAGATTTACTATTCATTGCCTTTATTATCTCTATAAGTATTAAAAAAATATGTAATCGCATCGCCTTTTTTATAAGATCTAGGCGATAAATTGCTAATGATTTCCGTTAGATGCTTCGGCTTCAACCCAAACCCAGGCCGGATCGCCCGCACGTTCGTCTCGGTAAAAACATCGCCCTCCGCAATATCCTGGACGGCATAGAGGGAACGTCGGAAGATCCGGCTCTTCCGCTCGTCCCCCGTCACCTCATAGGACACCTCGCCCAAGGCGCTCCAGGCGGTGCGACTGTCGTCCACCAGGCGCTCTAGTTCCTCCGGCTCCAAGGAAAAGACGGCATCGGGTCCGCCGTCTTCGCGGCGCAGGGTGACGTGCTTCTCAATCACACGCGCGCCCAGCGCCACCGCAGCCACGGAGGTGGCCGTGCCCAAGGTATGGTCCGACAGGCCGATGGGCGCATTGAAGCGCCCGGCCATGTCCGGGATGGTGCGCAGATTGCTTTCCTCGGGCCGCGCAGGATAGCTGCTGACGCAATGCAAAACCACCAAGTCCCGGCAGCCGCCCTTACGGGCTGCGGCCACGGCTTCCTCCATTTCCTCCAGGTCGGCCATACCGGTGGAGATGATCATGGGCTTGCCCTTTGAGGCCGCATATTCGATCAGGCGCAGGTCCACCGCCTCGAACGACGCGATCTTGTAGGCCGGCGCGCCGAGCTCTTCCAGGAAATCCACGGCCGTTTTGTCGAACGGCGTGCTGAAGACCGTTACACCCAGCTCGCGCCCCCGGGCAAAGAGGGTTTCGTGCCAGTCCCAGGGGGTATGCGCTTCCTGATACAGCTCGTAGAGGTTACGCCCTTTCCACAAGCCCTCGGTGATCTGAAAATCCGGGCCGTCGCAATCCAGCGTCATGGTGTCGGCGGTATAGGTTTGCAGCTTCACCGCATCGGCGCCGGCCTTGGCCGAAGCCTCCAGAATCGCCAGCGCCCGCTCCAGGCTGCCGTTATGGTTGCCAGACATCTCGGCAATGATGTAAGGGGGTAAAGCTGGATCCGTCAGCTGTTTTGATATCTCGTTCACAATTACTGTCTCACTACGGTCGGCAGGTCCTTGATATACTTGTTCCGGCATTCTCGCATGAATCCGTGAGCCTCGAACAGTTTTCGCGATGGCAAGTTTCCGTCAAGAACCGTAGCCTCCAAGCGCCTTGCAGGAGCAATTCGGCTTGCAAGCTCCAGAGAACCACGCGCCACACCCTTGCCGTGATACTCCGGAAGCACAAAAATAGAAACCTCGCGAACATCGTCCAGCTCGGTACTGTCAAGCCTGAGCACTCCGCAGTCCCGACCCTCGATCTGGATGATCCAGAAGCAATCCCTGTCATTCCCAAGCTTCTTTTCGAACCATTCCTCATGTTCCGGCCAAGTGGGCGGGGCTGGCGTTCTCGAGAAGTCCCGAATCCCGGGCAGCTGCTGCCAATGGAATAGCATCGCACAATCCGCTTCCTCGACAAGACGAAGTGTGACGGAGTTGCCCTCATTCGTATTCGCCTCATAGAGTCGAGGCAGGATCCTCAAGGTGCCCCAGTCATCACAGATGGCGGCTGCCTTCTCAGAGATCGACTGTAGCTTCTCCGGTTGCGTGCAGGCCTCTTCCAATGCACATGTCACCTTGTCAATTGCCAGATCCTGCCAGTGGCCCAGATCGATGGCGGCGCCTACGGTTACCAGCTGTGCCGTGATCATATCCTGATTGTCGGCAATGTTTACGATCAGTGTCGGCAGGCCGAGGCAGCAGCGCTCCCAACTGCTGGTGCCACCGGCGCCTATAGCCAAGTCCGCCTGGGCCATCAGGCCCGCCATGTCTTCTACATAGCCGTGAAGAGTAAAGCTCTCCGACAGGGGCGGCAGGTCGCTTCCACCCGACCCGACCACGACATCGACGACCAGGTCCAGATCAACCCGCTGAACCGCTTCGGTAAGGGTAGGCAACAGGCCACGCACGTCGAAGGAACCCAGGCTGATCAGCAGCCTGTGCGGCCTGTCCATCTGCCGTCGCCGCTCCAGTGTTTCCGCGCGCAGTTCCCGGAAGCGCGGGCGCAGGGGGGCGTTGTCCGGCCCCGCCATGATGCGCGCATCCGCGGGCAGCAGACCCCTGTAATCCTCTTCGGAGCGTCCCAGGGTCGGATCCACCAGAAGATCACAGTCATGGGGGCGGTCCGCCAGATCGTCCAGGACCAGAACGCGCACGCCTTGGCTGCGAAACATGGTCTCCTCGTCTACGGCCAGGCCATAGTGGTCGAAGATGACCAAGTCGAGAGGATCAAGGTCGGTCAGCTGATCTCCCGATGGCATGCCGTTTTCGGGAACCAGGACCCACTCATAGCCAGACGAGCTGAGAGCTGGGACAACGGTGCCGGACTCTGCACAGGATGCAAAAATGCACCGCCATCCACGCTTCGCAAGCTCGTCCGCAATGGTCAAACAGCGCCGCAAATGCCCGCCCCCTATGTCACGACTGGCATCGGTGCGGAAAAGGGCGGCTTGGGTCATTCGTTTCCCTGACCCAATTTCGAGGCAGCGGCAAGCCTGCACGCCCAATCGTAATCTTCCCGCGTATCGATATCGATGGCCCGGTTAGGGGGCAATTCGTATCCCACTAGGCGTTGGCCGTAAAAGCTCTGCTCCTGAATGAAAGCCCCAGAACGCGCCCAATAGAGGGTGCCATTACTGGCGCACATAGCTGGATATTCCTGAGACTTCAGTTGTGCGGATTCCGGCCAAACGGCCTTTAGATATCCGTCTTCCGAACGCAGCGCCTTAAAGGGATGAATGGGATATTCACTGACCCCCATGACATAGTCAGCCTCGGGAGGCCCAAACAGTCTTACACGTGAGTCCTGCACATCCTGCATCGTCAGGAAGGCCGCCGTGGCATAGAGACAGCAGAAAGCATCGAGTTCGGTGCCTTCCTGTTCCAGGCGCCGCAGCGCATCCAGGCACACCTGGACAACAGTGGCCTTGTCAGTTGCAAGCTCGGTGTCCCGTTCGAAGACTTCCGCACCAGCTATTCTTGCGATTTCCGCAATCTCGGTATCTTCCGTCGAGACCACTACACGCTCAAACAGCCCGGATTCGCGTGCCAGGCGGATGGGATGAGCTATCATGGGCCGGCCGCCGAGCGGCAGGATGTTCTTGCGCGGCAGGCGCTTCGATCCGCCCCGTGCCGGAATGATGGCAACGGCCCGCATGCTAACCCTGCTTCAGGTCCGAGGCGGACAACTTGGTGCCCGCCATTAGATCCCGGGTAAAGGCAGCATCCGAAAAGCGCTCGTAGTCATCGGGGCCCAGGCCATCGCCGGGGCGGCAGAATTCCACTTTCGCCTCATGCAAGTGCTGTCCGGCCTGGACATCTTCCAACAGGAAGGTGCTGCGCCTGATCCTGTTCCGCTTTGCTTCCTCATCCGGATGAAGAATGCGGCGCGGCTGACCCAAAGCGGTTTCCACGTCGCGCACGGCCTTTACGAAGGCATGCATCTCGTCCGGTTCCAACGACATGACATGCTCGACGCTGCGCGTGGTCTTGTCTTCTGTAATGGTCTTCTCCACCAGATTCGCCCCCAGGGCGATGGCGGCAATATCCATGTCGCGCCCGGGACTGTGGTCGGAGAAAGCCGCCGGGAAATCGGGAAACATCTGCTTCAGCGTCATGATGATGCGCAGATTGACGCTATCCAGATGCGCCGGGTAACCGCTGGGACATTGATGAATGATGATGTTGTCGTTTCCTTCCGAGCGTATGGCATCCACCGCCGTCTCGATCTCACCTAGAGTCGAGTTTCCGGTATCGAGCTGCAGACACATTCCGGTTCGCGCAGCTCGGCGCAGCAATGGCAGGTGATTCACATCCGCCGAGGCGATCTTGATAGAATCACAAGCCAGCGATTCCAACAGCTCGATCTCGTCCTCGAAGCCGATGGTGGCAAAGAATGCCAGGCCCAGCTCGTCGCAAAAGGTCTTGAGCTCCCGCCATTCCGGATGAGACAGGGCGCGCCGGCAGAGAATATCATAGAGCGGTTCGCTGACTTTCTCGGTCCGGCCGCTTTGCCGGTCCACGAGCACTTCGTAGTCGAATGGCATTGTGCGATCGGCCACCAGACGATCCGGATCCAGGATCTGGAACTTGATGGCATCCGCCCTTGCCTCCGCTGCCAGGCGCGATAGCCGCTTTGCCGACTCGAGGCCATCATGAGTCGGGCCCGCCTCGAAGGTAATGAAACAGGGCTCCCCGTCTCCAACGGCACGCGTTCCGAACCGAACCATTCCTAAGCCTCCGCAATCGTCTTGAGTTCCGCAACCACACACTCTACATCCGCCTGCTCCATCTCCGGAAACAGTGGCAAGGACAAGCAGGCCTCGTAATAGGCATCGGCGCCGGGCAGCCCGACCCTGCCATAGCGTGCCCGGTAATAGGGCTGTCGATTGACGGGCAGGTAATGCACCTGCGTGCCGATGCCGGCAGCCTTCAGGCGCTGCATCACCTCGGCACGCGACAGGTCCAGGGCGCCATAGTCAATCCGCACGGCATAGAGGTGCCAGCCGCTGCGGCAGCGCGGTGTGCGCGCCACGGGGCGAATCACTGGAGACAGCGCGGCCAGTGCCTCGTCATAGGCCTTGGCCAGGGCGCGTCGGCGATCGAGGAAACGGGGCAGCCTGCTCAGCTGGCTGAGCCCCAGGGCACAGTTGATCTCGCTGGCGCGGTAGTTATAGGCGATCTCCGGCATCTCGTAGTACCAGGGATTGGCCGCCCCCGTGGCGTCGAAGGCCTGGTCATGCTCCGTGAAGTCGGCCGGATCGCGCGTCATGCCATGGTTGCGCAGGCGGCGCAGGCGTTCGGCCAGCTGTGGATCGCGCGTGGTGACGGTCCCGCCCTCGCCCATGGCGATGGCCTTCACGGGATGGAAGGAAAAGGTGCAAAGCGCTCCGTATCGGGCGGAGCCAAGGGGCACAGCCTCTCCATCCTCTGCCACCCAACTTCCGCCCAGGGCATGGCAGGCATCCTCCACCAGGGTCAGGCCCTGCCGCTCCGCCTCGGCGGACAGGGCCTCCAGCTCGGCGCAATGGCCGTTCAGGTGCACGGGGAAGGCCGCCTTCACCGGCGGCCCTGCGTGCCGGGCCAGGGCGGCGCGCAGGTGCTCGGCCTCCATCAGGCCGCTGTCCGGATCCACATCGGCAAAGACCACCTCGGCACCTGTGTAGCGCACGGCATTGGCCGTGGCCAGGAAAGTCACCGCGGGCACCACGGCGGCCGTGCCGGGGCCCAGGCCGATGGCCAGGGCGGCCATGTGCAGCGCCGCCGTTCCGTTGGCACAGGCCACGGCATGGGGGGCGCCTACGGTCTCGGCCAGGGCCGCCTCGAACTGCCCAACTACAGGCCCGCCGGTCAGCGAGCCGCTGCGTAGCACCTGCGCCACCGCGGCGACATCTTCCTCGTCGATGGAATGCCGGCCATAGGGCAGAAAGGGGCGGTCCGCCTGGCTCATACCCGTGCGGCCTCGATCATGCGCTCGATCGCTTCGCCCTCCAGCCATTGCGGATTGCGGTCGCTGGAATAACGGAAGCCATCCTCAACCGGTTGAGGGTTGAGCGCATCATAAGCCTCGGGCTTCCAGAAGCTGTGCGTCGGCTGGATCAAGTAGCGGTCCTCCAGCTCCAGCGTCTGGCGCGAATCGTCCTCGGTGATCATGACCTCGTGCAGCTTCTCGCCCGGGCGGATGCCCACGATTTCGTGCGGCAGGTCCGGCGCCAGAACGCGGGCCAGGTCGACGATGCGCGTGCTGGGGATCTTGGGCACGAAGATCTCGCCGCCCTGCATCATGCCGAGCGAGGAGAGGACGAAATCCACCCCTTCTTCGATCGCGATCCAGAAGCGGGTCATGCGTTCGTCGGTGATGGGCAACTGCGTGGCACCGTCGGCCAGCAGCTTGCGGAAGAAGGGAATGACACTGCCACGCGAGCCCATGACGTTGCCATAGCGCACGGCGCAGAACCGCGCCCGGCCGCCGCTGAGGTTGTTGGCGGCGACGAAGATCTTATCGCTGGCCAGCTTGGTCGCGCCATAAAGGTTGATGGGGTTGGCCGCCTTGTCGGTGGACAGCGCCACCACCCGGTCGACGCCACAGCGCAGGGCCGCCTGGACGATGTTCTCGGCGCCATGGATGTTGGTCAGCACGCATTCAAAGGGGTTGTACTCCGCCGCCGGTACATGCTTCATGGCGGCGGCATGGATCACGTAGTCCACGTCGCGCATGGCCATTTCCAGGCGGTCGCGGTCGCGCACGTCGCCGATGAAATAGCGCAGGCACGAGTGTCGCTCCAGCGGAAAGCGCTGTGCCATCTCGTACTGCTTCAGCTCGTCGCGGGAGAAGATGATCAGGCGCCGGGGGCTGTAATGCTCCAGCACACGATTGACGAAGGCCTGTCCGAACGAGCCGGTTCCGCCCGTGACCAGGATGGATTTGTTGTCCAAAGTGAAGCCTTCGGTTACACGAAAGCCCTCCGGCTCTACTCGTGCCCGCTTATCAGGTGTCATACAATCCGCCGAATGAGATGAACGCAACCAGCCTTGCTCGCCCGGTACTTGCCCGAACAGGCATTTGCATGTAAAGCGCAAGCAGCAGATAGGGTCAAGCCGATGCTACACCCCGCATCAGAGGCTGACTGAGAAGGACGGTAAAATCAGAAGCCACTGCCCATACCTTCCCTGCTGGGTTTCGATAGCCGTTTCCATTCAGAATGCTCAGGATTCACAGACCACAGCATGAAATCAAGGTTATACAGATATCGGCCCTATTACCTTCTGCGACCGCGATTGTGGCAAGAGCCCATAAAACCCATCGATCTGCGTACAGCACTCTCGGTCGAATGGGGCTATAGCTATATCCGTATTCCCAAGGCCGCGAACAGCACCATCATGCGGACCCTGCATCAGAACTTTCCAGAGTCGCGTATTACCGCACAGCGTGTCGGCGACATAAAGAAGCAGTACCTGCACTACAGCGATCTTACCCTGAAACAGGCCCTATCCCTTCCCCGCAGGTTGTTCACATTCACGGTCGTTCGAAATCCCTATTCCCGCGTGCTCTCCGCCTACCTCAACAAGATCGCTGAAGATCGTATGCCGGAGCACAAGAAACACAGTGCCCAGATCGAAGGATACGACGATGGCCAGCTTTCGTTCCGTGGCTTCTGCCGCTACCTGGCCGAGGGAGGAGAGCGGGACAATCCCCACTGGATGCGCCAGACGCGCATCCTGGGTATCGCCGACCGGATCGATTACCTGGGAAAGGTCGAAACCCTGGACGATGACCTGGCAGCCATCGTGCGGCGCATCTCTCCCACTGTAGACTTGACCATCGAGCGGAAGGGCCAGCAGACCAACGCGTCCGAGAAACTGCAGGCGTACTACGATGCGGAATGTCGACATATCGTGGAGAGGGTCTATGCCCGGGATTTTCAAGAGTTGGGCTACTCAAAAGAGCTGTGAGCCCGCCCTCAGACCATCCGCGCCAGCAGGCGTAGGTCCTGTACGGTCAAGGTATCTTCGGCCAGAAGGTCGTCGGGTTGTGGCCGCCATTCCGACTCCCAAGCAACATAAATAAAGTCCAAGCCATAGTGGCGTGCGACTTCCCGATCCACCCGGGAATCCCCCAGCAACAGTCCCTCTCCGGGTCTCAGGTGGTCCAGCCCGGCGCGCCGCATGTTCCGGAACTTGTCGCCGGGTGAGCCGTAGATGCCCCGGAACCACTGCGCCAGGCCGCGTTCCACGAAGATCTCGTGCAGTTCCGCCTCGCTGCCGCCGGAGTTGACGTAACAGGCGATGCCCCGCGCCTGGAGAGCGGCCAGCAGCTCTTCCACGCCAGGAATCAGGGCGCAATCCCTAAGGCCCTGGCGCACTATTTCGCCATAGCGGCCCACGGCCTGCTTTGCCGGCTCCTCCGGTGTGCTCATGGCCTTCATGTTGCGAAAGAAGTGGTCGAACTTCACCTGACGCGCAATGCCGCCGTTGGCCTGGTGCCAGGCGACGAAGTCGGCCACCAGGGCCGGGTCCTCGCCCTCCAGCGCCTGGGCGAAGGCCGCGGACTTCAGGCGGTTGGAGGCCAGGATCACGCCGTCGCAGTCGAAAACCGCAACGCGGTAGCGCGCGGGCTGCATCAACGTCTCGCCTGGATCACTTGGCAGCAGCCCGATCGCGAAAGATCTCGCGCACCCGCACCAAGTCCTCGGGCGTGTCCACGGCGACGGAGCTTGTGGAGACCTCGATCATCTGCACCTCATAGCCCATCTCCAGGAAACGCAGGATCTCGATGTCCTCCACCTGCTCGTGCGGTGTCTTGCCGCCGCGTGCGGCAAAGGCCGCCAGGGCGGCGCGCGGGAAGGCATAGATGCAGACCTGCTTGTGCGACCAGTCGAACACATTGTCCTTGCGCGCCGGAATCTCCCCCCGCGACATGTAGAGCAAGCGCCCGTCCAGGCGCGTCACCAGCTTGGGCACGGTGGGGCTGCGGTACTCGCGCTCGTCGGCGATGGCGCACATGGCGTTGAAGATGCGCTCGGGCTCGGCCTCGGCCCGCGCCAGCACGGCGCGAATATCCTCGGGCCGGATCAGCGGCTCGTCCCCCTGGACGTTGATGAAGGTCTCGGCCTCGATCTGCTGCGCCGCCTGGTACACCCGGTCGGTGCCGGTCAGGCAGTCGTCCGGCGTCATCACAACCTGCGCCCCGCCGGCGCGCCCGGCCTCGGCGATGCGATCGTCGTCGGTGGCGATGAAGACCTGCTCCGGACTGGTGGCCGCACAGCAGCGTTCCCAGACATGCAGGATCATCGGTCGCCCCTCGATCTCCACCAGCGGCTTGCCGGGATAGCGCGAGGAGGTGTAACGGGCCGGGATGACGATGGCTGCCTTGGTCTCGGGGGCGGCTTTTGGCACGGGCGGGTTCCTTCCGGTTGGTCCTGATCTGGTGGTGGCTTTATACGTAGCGCCCTGACCAGACCTCATCCTGAGGAGCCGCCGACAGGCGGCGTCTCGAAGGATCGGCGGCCAGTGCAGGCGGCACCATTCGTATATATCCCCGGCACAACCGTCTGTGCCGGCATCCTTCGAGGCTCCGCTTCGCTCCGCACCTCAGGATGAGGCTTCGAGGCTCTGCGCTGGCGCCTCAGGATGAGGTCTAATCTACAGTTAAATCTCTCAATGCCTCACATAGCATAAACGGAGGTGGCGGTCAGGTTATAGCGCGTGGGCGTCAGCGAGGTGACGGGCAGGTCGGGGTTTTGCGCCTGGAAATCCTCCAGGAAGCCGTTCATGGCGCGAAACTTGTCGCTGGCGCCGTCATAGCCGTCGAAGCCGGCCACCAGGATCTCGCGCGCCCCGCCGGCGGCGGCCGCAGCCATGGCATAGGCGGCCACCAGGGGCGCCGGCACGACACAGCCGTTAGGCGTCACCTGCAACTCGTGCCGCTGCACGGCCATGCCGTAGTCCAACACCTCGCGCCCTTCGAGCTGGCGGCGCAAATCGCCGGGCAGGCTGTCCTTCGGGGTCAACAGCGGTTTCTCGCGCCAGCCGTCGGCAGAGCCCAGCAACTGCAGCATCCGGCCGGGATGGCAACAGGCAACGCTGTCGGCCAGGTCGGCCGGCACGAAGGGCAGGGGGTTGAGTGCGATCACATGAGGACGCTCACGCGCAATGAAGCGCGCCAGGGCCGGCCAGTGCCGCTCGGCCGAGGGGCCGGCCGCGATCAGCAGGACCTGCTGGCCGGCAAAGGCGCCATCGGCCGACCAGCTGCCGTCGGCCTGGGCGAACTGGCCCAGCAGGGCGTTGTCCACGCCCGAGGGGCTATAGGCCCGCCCCCCGGAGCGGCCCAGCACCTCGATCAGCGCGATGATGTCGTTGGCGTCGAAACGCTCGTCCGTCAGCATGTCCTGCACATAGGTCGGGTGCACCTCGTGCAGCCCGGCCAGGTAATAGAACAGGTTCTTGCCCCAGCCGTAGTGCGCGTGCAGCCCGGCGATGCCGTTGTTGGCGAAATCGTAGAGCGGCGCCGGGCGAACCTCCTTAAGGCCGCGCTGTTGCAGCTCGGCAGCCAGGTATTCCATCTGGGTGTTGCCCGCACCGCGGCCCATGCCGCGCACCGTGGCGTCGATCCAGCTGGCCCCGGCGTCCAGCGCCGCCAGGCTATTGGACACGCCATAGCCCATGTTGTCATGGCCGTGGAAGCCCAGGGGTCCGTTCCAGGCGCGACGCAGCGCGGCCACAGTCCCCTGCACCGCCGCAGCGTCCATGTTGCCCAGGGAATCGGCGAAATAGAGCGCCTCGACGCCGCCGAAACCCACGGCTGCACGGGCCAGCTCGCCCAGCCGCTCGGGCGTGCAGCTGTTGGCCTGCATGATGTTGAGCCCGATGCGATAGCCCAGGCGCGACAGCTCGGCCACCAGCGGACCGCAGGACTCGACCTGGCCCACGTGGGCGGCGATGCGCACCAGATCGACAGGCGAGTCCGCGGCGGGCGCGAAATGACGTCGGATCAACTGCTCCGGCCCCGGTTCCTCCTTCAGGTAGTCGCCGGCATTGATCATGACGCCGTAGGTCAGATTGCCGGGCAGGTCCAGGCTGTCCAGGAAGGCGTCGGTGGTATAGGCGAAGGGCCCCAAAAAGCGGGACTTGGGCGTGAAACGGAAGCCGATCTCGACCACGTCCACGCCACAGCGCGCCATGGCCGACAGGTAATCGCGCACCAGTGCGGCGTCGAAGTCCCAGTCGTTGTAATAACCCCCGTCGCGCAGGGTGCAGTCGAGAAGTGTTAGGTCGGTATGCACGTCATTCACCCCCAGAACACGGGAAAAGGTCTAACCAAAGCCGCGACGGACTTCAACGCTCGCCCAAGCGCCTTTGCATGTCATCGATAAAACGCGGCGTCTCATCCTTGGTTTTGTCGATGATCATGTTGCGTTCCATATAGGCCCGCACCCGTTCCAGGCTGTCGGGCGCGCTGTAGAAGGCGTTGATGTCCTCCAGCTTGAACTGCTCCAGGCTCTCGCCACCGATAACGGCATGTTCCCCGACATAACCATAACGGTCGTACCTGTAGGCATCCAACCCGTACAGATACAGGCAGGGCGTTCCTTCCAGCAGGACCTTCAGGATCGCGGTCGTATTGCCGCTGATGCAAAGGTCGATCGCACGCGCGAACTCTTCTATGCCGGCCGTCCTGTCGAAGATCTCGCAGTCGATGTCCTGGATATCGCTGTCCGTAGTCCTGGGATGCGGCTTGTAGAGCACCCGCGCGGGGCGCAACGTCCTCTGTACGCCGGCCAGCAAGCGATTGAGCTCCTCGCTATCGGGATAGACATTGGTGGTGATTCCGATGACAGGGCTATCCGGCACTGTCCTGAAGCTGAGGTCTTCGGCCTTCCCGCCATAGACACGACGGTTCATGACTATGGAGCCATAACTGGCCTTCAGTCTGTCCGCCAGGAGGTTGTTGATGCAGATAGCATAATCCACCCGGAAAGGGGGACGAAAGCTGTGATGTTGCCAGTACTGGTAATAGATCACCAGCGCCCCGAATTTCCGGGCGGCCCGGGCAAAGGCGATGCGCCGAGCGCCCAGATCGGACACGATGGCCAAGGCCGCAGGCGGACGCTCCGCAAAGCGGCGCTCCGCGACGGCCTCGTACAGGAAGAATTTCAGGAAATCCCGGCCGATCCGCGCAGAGTAGCGCCTGCGGATCCAACTGTAGCGCCGCAGGACTTTCCCCAGGCGCCGCTTGAGGAAACGATGCCCAAGAAGGAAGGAAAAAAGGGGAATGCGCTTGCCATAGGAAATCGTGTCAAAGCGCGCTGACTCGAGGATCCCCGTGATGAAGGTTCGGACTTCACGGGTCTTGTGCGAGTTGCTGGTCAGCAGGATGGCGCCTGTTTCATAGCCTTTGATGAACGGCATGGGCGTACAGGCAACAGCAACCAGGTCCTTGGCCACCTCCCACAGCAACGCTACCCCTTGCAGGGGAGGCCGCTCGTAACGAGGACGCTGATTTCGCCCGAGATAGCGCAGAACCGCGAGAAGCGAGCTGTCCATGAACGCAATACCCTTGCCAGTGTTTGAAAGGGCTAACGCCGGAACAGGTGCTTGATCTTCTTCATGAGGCTCTCTTGCCGTGCCCGCTGCCGGGCAACGCGTTCGAAGGAGGTGCGCCCCTGGGCCCTGAAAGCTGCAGCCGCCGCATTGTAATCCATCGGCTTCACATAGCGGAAGACGGCACAGCTCGTATTGTCGACCTGATACTCGATGGGCTCGAAATAGTCCGTATTCTCTGCGAAGAAGTCCCGCTGGTCCGTGAACTTGCCGTCCGGCTTACTTTGGTAGTAGTGGAAGTCCATCATGTAGAGGACCGTCTTGCCGGGCACCATGTGCGGCCCGAAGGTCTGCATGGTATAGAGAAAGGGTTCGCCCTCCTTGGCGGCGTCGAGGACGAACAGGCCGATGTCCCCCTCGGTCCAGCGCACCTTCTCGATATCGCCCTGGTGAAACTGGATGGGTACACCAAAGGGCGCCAGCGCTTCTCTCACCCAGGGCAGGGTATCCTGGTTCTCCCTGAACTCCACGCCCCAGGCCCTGGCCTTGTCCAAGTGCGTCGCGCGGCAACGCCATTCGTCGAAGCTGTGCAAGGGAATATCCCTGCCGGAATCGCGCACGCCCAAGGCGAGATAGGCGGTCCCCGAACCGAGCCAGCTTCCGACCTCGACGATACTGTGCCCCTCCTCGACCTCGGCTGCCGCACGCCTGAGCCGGTCGCCTATGGCATGTCCGCCCATAGAGGGGATTCGGGCGGCGATGTCTTCGAGAGAGGCAGGAGTCGTATCGGTCATGGGCGTTTCACTGGTAAGTGGAAGAGGCTTGATTGGCGCTTAAGCGGCTGATGGTCAGAACTGTGCACGTCGGGTGGATATCCTCTCATAGAGGGTATGCCATCACAATCAAGCCTTTCGCATTCTGTTGGCGAAGCTGTGGTGCGTCGAACCGCGGTCTGAGGCACGGTAAGCCAGGATGAGGAAGGTCCTCAATAAACCGCCGCAAAAACCGCCAGTGCGGCATAGATCACCAGACCCAGGCCTGCCCGGACATAGCCGCGACGGCGTTGGCGGCGAATCGCGTCCTCGCCCTGTGTTTCCGGCGTGATGCCCTGCGTTTCCATCAGGGCCTCCAGGTGCCGCACCACGCGGTCCCGCTCGTTCTGGGGTATGCGCGCCGGCTGCCGGAACGAACGCCCCAGGGGCACGGCCAGGTCCTGGCGGTACAAGCTGGCGTGCAGCTTGGGCAGGTCGCGGGGCGCAGCCTGGAACAGCCGGCGCAGGCCGTAGCGCAGGCGCGACAGGCGCTGGCGGCGCAGCGGCAGGGGGAAGATCGCCAGCGGCCGGCCCAGGCTGGCCACCTCCACCATCATGGAAATGCTGTCGCCCGTCACCACGAAGCGGTCCGCATGGGCCAGCAGGCCCAGATAGGGGTTGTTGCTGGTGGTGGGATTGCCGGGCGCGTCCGGTTCCCAGCGGAAGAAGCGCGCGCCGGGCGGCAATGCGGCCAACAGCGCATCGGCCACCTCGGGCGGAGTGCGGCGGCTGGTGGTGAAATAGAGCGTGCCGCCCTCGTCCTGCTGCAAGGCCTCGATCCGGGCAACCAGGCGGGCCATGGCCTCGGTGTCCAGGGCGAAGGGCTTTGTGGGCCCGCCGATCAACACGGCGGTCAACGGTCGCGGCAAGGTTTCCAATGCGTCCTGCCACTGCGCCCGCTGTTCGGCCAGGCGGTTCAGATCCACGCGCATCAGCGGCAGGTCCAGATTGATGACGTTGGCCCGCTGGGGCAGGTGATACTGCGGCGTGCCGACCACCAGGTCGAAGGCGTCGAAATGCTTCTTGGGCCGTCCGATCAGGGCCACCTTGGTGCGGCCGCCCGACTGCTGCTTCACCCACAGCGCGGCCATGGAAGGCCGGCGCCCGATGGTCAGGATCAGGTCGGGCCAGGGCGGCTCGAGCCGGTCCGAGGTCTCGGGATCGATGTGATAGAGATCGGGACGGAACTCCGGCTTTCCATGGACATAGGGCGTGCGGAAATTCAGGTGCCGACGGACCACGGGCCAGCCCAAGGCTTCGGCCAGCGCCTCGACCTGCGCGTTGTCGCCCAGCTTGTCGCCCAGCACCAGCCAGACGACCGGCTCGCTCGTCTCTCGGGGCATATACATGGCCTGCCCACAGGGCCTATCGCCCTGCCCCTTCTATGCAATGCCGACCCCCAGTGCATTGCAGTTGAAACTTCTTGAATTTTAAAGTGTTTTCACGCTCTTGTCTTTGCGTTTCGAACACCTTGCCATAAGTGGTAAGGCACTCTTGCCTTCTTGCCACAGTCTACCTCTCTCAAGTACAAGATTGCCCCGTCATACCTTCACCAGGCGCCGCGCCGCATCGCCGATACGGCCGCTCAGGCTGCGCTTGACCGGAAAGAAACCCGCCGGCCTTGTGACATAGCTCTCGCCAATGAAGTTGACGAAGCGGCGCGGCACCTCGGTGACCGAGCGCGGGGTCACGCCGTGCAGGCTGCGCGGGGTGTTCAGCCAGAGGATGATCGTGTTGGCGCGATAGGGCACCTGGTCGACCGCCTCGATGAACTCTTCCGGAACGTTCAGCTTGCGATCATGGTAATAGCGATCATCGGTCAGGCGATAGAGATTCAGGTTCCCGCCCTCCGACTCGTCGTCGACACGGCGAAAATAGAGGATCCCGGCAAACAGCTTGGCGGGATTGTCCACATGCGGCACGCGTACGGAAGAGACCTCGGTGACCGGGCTGTTCATGCAGAACTGACAGTCCATCATGACATCGGCTTGCAGGTTCTCGGGCGTCTTCTCGCGCCCGCCCTGGCGTACGCCGCCGGTCAGCTGCGACAGCGGCTTGCCGAATCTCTGAGCGATGTCCGGATATTCGCGGGCGATGGGCTCGGCCCAGAACGCCAGGCATTCCTCCAGGAAGGCCTGCGAAGAATGATAAGCGAAGAAGTCACGCCAGATATCGGGCATCTCCCCGTCGTCCAGCACGTCGGGCGCCGAGCGGGAATAGAGCTTGTTGTTGGCCAGCGGCCCGGGGCCGGCCACGCGCTCCAGCGCCGGATAGGCCGCCTCGAGCTCGGCGTAATAGTCCGGATCCAGGGCATTTTCCGCGATCAGGTAGGGAAAGGGTTCCTGGCGAATATCTGCCGAGTCCAGATTCTTGAGAACAGACTGTGCCATCCCTTGTCTCCTGCAGGTGTCATGCCTGTTGGTTCCGTTCTTTAAGCACCGCTCGACCAAGGGGGTCAAGCGGCACGAGGCGGCGCCGCGTCGGCCAACACCGCGCAGGCGCCCAGGAAAACCTCTTGGGGGAACTCCGTGGTTGCCCATCGAGATTTCAGCCCCGATGCCGCCAGGTCGGCGAAGCTGCCCCGGAAATAACCGCGCTGCCGGACATAGAGGCGCCGCCAGCCACTGGCATTGGCTTCGCGGAACGGCTCCACGCCGAAATAGGCGCCGTTGGCAACGCGCGCAATCTCGCCCAGGGCCTGCAGGCGGATGGCCTCCATCTGCTCCAGGGCCAGCATGGAATAGACCAGGTCGAATTGCCCTGTTTCGAACGGCATGGCAGCCGCGTTCCCCTGGACGAACTCAATGCGTCGAAAAGCCTGTTTGTCCTCCAGGGGCTCCGGCGCGAAGGCCTGCAGCGCAGAAGGCAATTCATCGTGCTGCTGCTGGAAGCCCTGCGCGGCAGCCACGCCGACCTCGGTCAACTCCAGGCCGGTAAATGAGACCTCGGGAAAGCGCCCGGCCGCCAACAACAGGTTGATGCCGTTGCCGCAGCCTACCTCCAGCACGCGCCGTGGGCGCAGTCGCTCGATCACCCGGACCAGCAACTGCTGCCGCACGCGCGTGGCCCCCACGTCGCTGGCCAGGAAACACTCCTTGCCCAGGTGCCACGGAATGGGTTTTGTGCCTCCGCCCTCAGGGTCATAGACGGCGTAATCCAGGCCACTCCAGGCCTTGCTGTATTCCTCAAGCACCGCATCGGAGGTGCGCCCCTGGCTGCGGCCGCCCGTCAGGTGCTGCCGCAGCAGACGCTTGAGAATGCGGCGTTTGCGGCGGAACAGGTCGCGCTTCCATTCCGAAGCATCGCAAGGCACCGGCCGGGCGAACGGCAGGAAAAGCTCACGCAGATCCTGTGAGGTAAGTCCCAGATCCAGCTGCGCCAGGTGCGAAAAGGGAACGGCAGGGGTCTTCATGCCCGTGCCCCCGCCGCCGTTCTTGCCTCGCCATAGCCAAGCCGGGGGTCCAGCTGCCGGGCGACCATTTCATCGATCGTTGCCAGTTGCGCCGATGTGAAGTGTCGGCGATAGCCCTGCGTGCCGCCCTCGCGCACCTTGAAGGCCTGTGTCTCGCCGATCTGGGTGGGTTTCAGGCGCTCGCCCTGGAAGAAGCCGCTGCGCTCTTTCTCCTTGAGCGAGGGGAAGGAGGCGAAGTCCACGGCGACCTGCAGAATCTCGGGTGGAGGCTCCTCACCGAGCACGGCCATGGTTCGGCCCAGTTCCTCCACAGGAGCCTCCCATAGCGCCTCGTAGGTGATGAAGCTGGCCTGCTCGAACTGTCCGGCCTCTGCGGCCCAGAGATTGTAGCGGTGGATCACCCGCTGGAGGCCGAACTCCGGATCCAGCAGGAAGTCGTAGAGCGACAGCTGGCGCACCCGTTCTGGCACCTGCTTGCGCAGCAGTTCGCGCGGCGTCGCCCGCTCGCGCAGGTGATGATAAAAGGAAACGGAAACGTCGCGCGGGTCGCGCAACAGGAAGATCACGCGCTGTTTCGGCCGGGCACGGGCCAGCAGCTGACCCGACCCGTGGCGACGCACCTCCAGGCCGTCGCCGAAATAGACGAAGGGCACGGTTGGCGCATGGCGCTGAAGGTTGCCGTAATGGATCAGCAGGTCAGCCGGTGTGCCATAGAGCCGGTGATAGACATGGCTGATCATGGCGCGCAACCAGGTGCTGCCGCTCTTGGCGTGGAAGCAGACCAGGATATCCGCCTGCCGCAGCGCTGCGGCAAGCTTGCGGTCGCGCCGCTGCAGATGCCAATGGTCCCGGAGATGGCGGATCAGACTCATCCCCGCGCCTCGATGTTGATGGTCAGCGTGCGGCGCAGCGCGTCGGCCGGGCCGTTCATGGGCCGGACCGAGTGCCAGGAATTGAAGGTCTTCACGAAGACCACCGCCTGGTTCGGCTCATAGGCAAAGCTGTCCAGCAGCTCCATCTCCTCGAAATCCGCCTTGTAATTCATGCGGTTGAACAGGCGCGTGGCGTCCTTGGGCCGGTTCACCTCCGTCGCCCCGCCCCAGGCCGGGTCCCATTCGCCTTCTCGGGCCATGGAGATCACGATGGTCACGATCTTGCCCGGCTCGTCGGTGTGGGGAATGACGCTGCCGCCATCGGCCGGCAACATCGAGAACTCGAAGCGCGCGCGCAGCTTGGGCGCCAGCTCCCAATAGCGGCCCTTGGCCACGTTCTTGGCATACTTGCGCAGGCGCTTGGCCGCCGACAGCGGCGCATCGAAGCCCAGGTCGATGTTCTGTTCGCGCAGGCTGTCCATCACGCCATAGATGAAGGCATCGCTCTTGATCCAGCCGTGCAGATCGCGCCAGACAGGCGTGTTGTGGATGAAGTCCCGATAGGCCCGGGCGTTGAACTTCTCGGACAGCACATACTTGTGCCCGACCTTGCCCAGGTAGTGGAAATGCTCCTTGTTCGGATAGGCCTCCAGCAGCCGGGCATAGGCGTCATCCGGAAACAGCGGGCGCGCCACACCGATGGGAAAGGGATCATGACGCAGGGCAAGGTTTTGTAGCTGAAACTGCATGGCTAACCGGCAAACTCCTGTCGAACAAACCCTTCCCCTGACGTCGCGCAGCTTAGGCAAGGCCAGGCGCGGCTGCAACGAAAAGAGGTGGGGAGTCAAATAGCATAGACCTCATCCAGGAGACCTTTGCGCGGTAGGTGCTTGGCACTGAGCTGAGGCATGAACGCTGCTCAATACCTTCGATCAGGCAGATTCATGGAGAGCTTTTGGGTGATTTGCCCTTGTTTGGGGTTTTTACGGGCAGGTTCGGACAAATTCCGGACAGACTCAGCCTGCAAGCAACCTGTCCAGGCGTCTGAGGTTGTAGGCAAAGCAGGCCAGCGTAAGGCAGGCCGTGTTGCGCGCCAGCGAGAAGTGCGGCAGGCGGTTCAGGCGATAGGAGCGTTTGAGCGTCCCAAAGACCTTCTCCACCGGCCGCCTGGCCAGG
>NZ_JMLV01000003.1 GCF_000686045.1 Fodinicurvata fenggangensis DSM 21160 | reverse complement strand
TCCCACACGCGACTCAGCCGAAGCAAAGCCACCATTCAGAAGAGCAGCCGCACTCGCCGCATCCGTTCCAAGATTACCGCCGCTAATCAGTGCAAAAACACTGTTATCAGCGTCAAAGCTGCCCACTGTATAGTTTTCACCTTGCTCATTCCGGATCACGGAAACGCTGCCATGAACGGCCGCGCTCCCATCATCAATGAGAGATTTCCCGTTATAGCGAGAATCTTCGATGAAGCCGTTCACGTTGGCAGCCAGACTCTTGTACTGCTCTTCGTACTGGGTGCGCGTATCGCCTGTAACATTCTCGTCGGCAAGCTTGACCAGAATGTTCTTCATCTCACCCATGGTGTCCGAAACATTGGTCAAGGAAGTGAGACTGGTATCAACAAGGCCCTTGGCACCACCAAGCTGTTCGTTGACAGAAGAAAGAGAGCCAATGTCCGACCTCAGTCCCTGGGCTACCGCGAAGACAGCACCATCGTCCTGGGCACGCGAGACACGCAGGCCCGTACTGATGCGGTTCTGAATGGTCTCCATCTCGGAGGAGACTTTGTTGAGATTGTTCAGCGCCACCATGGCGCCGACATTGGTGTTGATAGAGTTCGCCATTTTTAAAGCTCCTGATATTGGAGTGAATGAAAGCCGCCTTCAGGCGACAGTGGCGATTATCAGCATCAGGTCTTAACAACTTCCTAACAGCCTATGCCTTCCCAGATCTTGTTTGTTTGATGCCATGCAACAGAACTGAAAAGCCTCTTCTTCAAGGGTGGCATATGTACAAATTAGAGCAGGTTGCAAAAGTTACTTGATTTACACAATCATTGTGCTTTAAAATACATAAATTAAGATTCTGTTCTTAGTGTTTGCGACAAAGGCGCTGAACAGCGATGATGGCAACCATGAGCGTTTCAAACGGAGAGACTGCACCCGTGCTGGGTCAAGCGTCGAATCCGCGCTCCATGGCTCAAGTCTTTAAGCAAGAGCCTGTTCCAGCAAAGGAACACAAGGAAGCGCCGCTTCAAATCAACCCCGTGCTTCAATACGACATGAAGGCAAAGGTCGTGTTGTTCCAGATTGTCGATCCGGCTTCGGGCGAGATTGAACAGCAGTACCCGAGTGAAAAACAGGTCGAAGCCTATCGTAAAGCCCTGGAAGAGCAGAAGGATGCTTTACCAGAAATGACGATACCCGAGGATGTGGGTTTTGATCAGGCCGGCGGCCTGGATCTCGGCAGTGAGGCCGGAGGGGCCAGTGCCCCCGCTGTCAACGGCGGCCCCGATGTCGACCCAGGCCATGCTACCCGCGAGGTCTCCCTGGTCGCTTGAAGGGTTTTAACGCTGTGGATCCTGCGAGACCACGCCTGCTCTTCTGTCACCGTTACAGATTTCAGGCCGGCCCCCGACCCGCCTCAAGCATCCTATGAAAAATCAGAACAGACTAAAGTGACGCCCAAGGGGTGGCTGGCGGCAAGACCTGGACAGTGTCAGCGGTAAATCCTGCCGGGGTGCTGAGCCACAAGATAACAATGCCGCCTCCCACACGCTCCTACACAACATATTTTCCTTGAATTACATAACCTTATACCCAAACCACTAAAACTGGCCCGCCGCTTGCATTCTGCTCCTCGACAGAAATACACGTCGTGATGACAGCATGAAGGCGGTACGAACGTGATCAGTGAAGCATCCTCGGCGCTCCAGGGTCTTTTGGGCCAGGTGGGCGGCAAGACAGAGCAGAAGAGCGGCGGCCCGAGCGGGTTTCTGGCCCTGATGCAAGGCAATTCCGAAGGCAACGCCGGCAAGAGCGGGGCGCAGGCCCTGTTGGCCAGCCTGAAGGGTGACGGCGCAGAGGGCGGCGGCAACGGCACGGCCCTGCAGGGGGAAGCCTTACAGAACGCCCTGCGTTCGGCGCTTTCGGGTCTGTCCGGTCAGGGCGGTTCCGGCAAGGGGCAAACAGCGATCATCGGTAAGGATGGCGTCCTGTCTGAGGACGCGCTCGAAGACCTGGCCAGCGCCCTGGTGGAGTTGGCCCAAGGACTGGAAAGAGGTGGGCTGGAAAGTGGCGCGTTGGAAAGTGGGGCATTGGAAAGCGCTGGAGATGCGCCCGGCGGCCTGCTGAATGCCCTGGCACAGCTTGGCGAGACCCAGGGCAAGGAACAGGCAGTGGCCGCCGTCGAGAAGGCCCTGGCCCGCCTGAATCAGAAAGAGACTCCGGCGCAGGCTGCGCAGCCATTCCCGGGCAACAGCGAGACGGGCGCTGATGCGCTCTCCAAGCTGCAGGACAGGCTCGACAGCTTGTTGCAGCAGCTCGAAGGCACGGGCGCGTCCCCGGCGGGCGCACAGGACCAGGAAGCAGCCCCATCGCTGTCGGACCTGCTGGACAGCCTGGAGGCCGCGGTGGCGCAGTTGAAGGAAGCGGCCGGACAGGACAGCAAGCGTCACGAACTCCTGAGCGATCTGCAGGCTCAGCTTTCGGACCTGCAAGACTCTCTGGGCGAGAATGGTGATAGCTTGGATTTGGCCAGCCTGCTGGCAGCTGCGGAAGCGCAGGTCACCACCACAGGAAAGACCGCTGTTGGACAGGCCGCACCCTCCGCGAATGACGCGCTGGCCGACCTGGGACGGCAGCTGGACAGCCTATTGCAAGGCTTGAAGGCGGCTTCCAACGGCAAGGGCGCGCAGGAGGGTGACCTTCAGGGGCAGCTTCACAGCGGTCAGGCGGCCGGTTCAGCCGATGACTCCACCCTGCCCGCCCCCCAGAACGGCGGCGCCACCCAGAACGACGCCACCCCCCAGCAGACCCAGGGCAACAGCCAGGAGGCCGTCAAAGCTGACAGGGGCCAGGCCGCCGCACGCGATGGCGAACAGGCCAGCCGGCAGGCTGCCGTGACGGCTTCTGCCGAGCAGCAGGAACAACTTGCCCAGCGGCAACAGGCGAACCAGAGCCTGTCGGACAGACAGGCCGCCGAACTTTATGAAAGCCTGCGGCAGGCCGGCAAGGCCCTGCAGAACGAGGCCGCCACACAGGCCCTGGAGCGCAACCTGGCCCGCCTGTCGGAACAGACCGGCGGCGTCAACCGCCTGGCCGAGGCGCTGGCCAGCCTGCAGGGGCGCGAGGAGTCCCTGACAGCTTCAAGCAGCAGCCGAGGGCCCGACAGTCTGAACGCCCTGTCCTTCGAGAACCAGCTGCGCGCCTCGGCCCAGGCCCAACAAGCTGCGGCACAGGCACAGCAGGCGGCGAAATCCCAGGGCGGCCCTGCGGCCGACCAGATCGCCATGAAGATCCACAAGGCCGTGGCCGGTGGCAACGACCGCATCTCGGTCCAGCTTCACCCGGCCGAGCTGGGCCGCGTGGACGTGAAGCTGGACTTTGGCCAGGACGGCCTGCTGCGTGCCTCGATTACGGCCGAGCGGCCGGAAACCCTGGACCTGCTGCAGCGTGACGCCCGTGCCCTCGAGCGCGCGCTGGGCGATGCCGGGGTCAAGACCGACAGCGGAAGCCTGAACTTCAACGCCCGCGACACGGCCGGCCAGCAACAGGCCTTTGACCAGGGCCAGGGCGGCGGGGCCACCAGCAACGGGGCCAATGGGTCCGCCCCCGGCGAAGAAATTTCGGCCGGCACGGCCGATGACGAATCCCGGCCCGGCCTGGAGGCCGGCCTGATCAACCTGAGCGTCTGAAGGAACTGAAGACCATGGATATCGCAAGCCTGATGAACAGCCAGGCCGCGCAAGGCAGTCAAGGCAGCGGCAACGAGACCAGTGGCTCGCGCTTCGGCGGCGAGGACCTGGACGAGACCTTCGACAACTTCCTGATGATGCTGACCACCCAGATGCAGAACCAGGATCCCCTGGAGCCCATGAAAACCGAGGAGTTCACCCAGCAACTGGTGGGCTTCGCCGGGGTGGAACAGCAGATCTCGTCCAACAAGAGCCTGGAAAAGCTGATCGACCTGCAGGGCTATAACCAGATGGGCGCGGCCGTGAACATGATCGGCAAGCATGTGGAGGCCGACGGTGACAAGCTGCAGCTTGATAACGGCATGGCGCTCGGCGCCTATAACCTGAGCAAGTCGGCCGAAAGCGCGGACATCCGAATCCAGGACGCCAGCGGCCGCATCGTGCGCACCATCGAGGGGGATACCTCGGCCGGACGCCACGAATTCGTCTGGGATGGCCTGGACAACGGGGGCAACCAGCTGCCGCCCGGCACCTATTCCTATGCCATCATGGCCCAGGACGGCGACGAGCAGCCCGTGCCCTCCACCACCTCGACCATCGGCCGGGTGGACGGCATCGAGACCCAGGACGGCAAGGCCATCCTGAAGATCGGCGATGCGGAAATCGGCATGTCCCTGATCAAGAAGGTGCACGACATTCCCAGTGCCCCCTCCGGGCAAGGATGATCCCCGTCAACCCAGACCGGTCATTCTTCAAAGAATCCAATGGCGCATTAGGAAATTTTAAAGACCCCCGAAGCTAGGCTGCGTTTCTCGTCTGGATTAAGAAGAAGAGGACAACCGGATGCAGTCAGAACGACCAGGTAGGCCGTCCAGCGTCATCGGGCCCTTGGGCCAGCCGCTTACCATCGAGGACCTCCCTCCCCGGAACACCAAGCGCTGGGTCATCCGGCGCAAGGCCGAGGTGGTGGCCGGCGTGCGGGCCGGCCTGATCACCCTTGAGGAAGCCTGCGAAATGTACACGCTGACCCTTGAGGAGTTCATGTCCTGGCAAAAACTGATTGATGAACATGGCCTGTACGGCCTGCGCATTACACGCCTCCAGGACTATCGCCGACAGGAAGAAGAGAGCGTAGGACAGGACCCCGTCCCCTACCCAGCCTGATTGTTCCGCTTCGGGACGATCCACAAGAACCAGGGGCGGTCGCCAGATGCGGCCGCCCTTTTTCGTGGAATTGTCTTGGCTTGGCGTGAAAGGCACAGACGCCGTCTGAAGCATCCCGGTGGGCAAAAATTTCCTGGCGTTAACCTGCTGTTTACCCAAACCGCCTAGCGTGCCCTTGTGACAGGGTCGGCCCGGTGGGCGCAGACCCGTGCCATGGCAGAGGGGATAACTGCGCGTGAACACCTTTCTCGACACCTTGAAACGACTGGGGCCGGCCCGCCTGGCCGTACTGGGCGGCGTTGCCGCGGCCCTGCTGGCATTCTTCGTCTACCTGATCGGGCGCATGTCCCAGCCGGACATGGAACTGCTGTACAACGACCTGCAGTCCCAGGACAGCAGCCAGATCGTCAGCGAGCTGGACGCCCAGGGCGTGCCCTATCAGCTGAGCGCCGACGGCAGCAGCGTCAGCGTGCCCGCCAGCGACGTGGCCCGCATGCGCCTGGCCATGGCCGAGCAGGGCCTGCCCAACGGCGGTTCCATGGGCTATGAGATCTTCGACGAGGGCGAAAGCCTGGGCACCAGCAACTTCGTGCAGAACATCAATCATGTGCGCGCCCTGGAAGGCGAGCTGGCGCGGACCATCCAGACCATCGGCAAGGTGGACAGCGCGCGCGTCCACCTGGTCCTGCCCCAGCGAGAGCTGTTCAGCCGCGATCGCAACGAGGCCAAGGCCTCCATCGTCCTGGCGCTGGAGGGCAATGGCTGGCTGGGCAAGGAGCAGGTCCGCTCGATCCAGCAGCTGGTCGCATCGGCCATCCCGCGCATGGATGCGGGCAGCGTTTCCGTGATCGACAGCAAGGGCAACCTTCTGGCCAGCACCACCGACGATGACGGCGCGGGCGCCCTGGCCAACTCGGCCGAGGAACGCCGCCTGTCCATGGAAAACCGCCTGGCGCAATCGGTGCAACAGCTCCTGGAACGCTCGGTGGGCATTGGCAACGTGCGGGTCGAAGTGGCGGCCGACATGAACTACGACCGCATCACCGAGAACTCGGAAATTTACGATCCGGACGGGCAGGTCGTGCGCTCGACCCAGACGGTCGAGGAGCAGATGCAGGACAACGAGGGCGGCGAGGATGCCGTGACCGTCGGCAACAATCTGCCGGACGCGGACCTGGGGGGTCAGGAACAGGCCGGCTCCAGCAGCATGTCCAACCGGACCGAGGAAACCACCAACTACGAGATCAGCCGCACGACGCGCACCCACGTGCAGGAAGGCGGCGATGTGGAGCGCCTGTCCCTCGCGGTACTGGTCAACGATGTACAGACCACCAATGCCGACGGCGAAACGGTCAGCGAAGCGCGCAGCCAGGAAGAACTGGACCGACTCGCGGCGCTTGCCCGTTCGGCCGTGGGCTTCGACCCGGAACGCGGCGACAGCTTCGAGATCGCCAGCATGCCCTTTGCCGATGTCATGCCGGCCGGCGGTGTGGAAAGCGACAGCCTGCTGGGCATGGAACGCGGCCAGCTGATGAAGATCGCTGAGGTCCTGGTGCTGGGCGTAATCGCGGTGCTGGTCCTGTTGCTGATCGTGCGCCCACTGGTGATGCGCCTGCTCGCCCCCGAAGGCGGCAGTGGCGGCGGCATGCAAGGTACACCGGCCCTGGCTGGCGGACAGCAGCACGCCGCCCTGACCGGACCGGGCGGCATGCAGGACCCGAACCTGCTGGCCGCTCCCCCGGACAGCAACCTGCCGGTGCCGAGCCAGCAGTCGTCCGAGGAAGAAGACGAGATGATGATGAACATGAGCCAGGTGGAGGGCCAGATCAAAGCCTCGACCATCCGCAAGGTCAGCGACCTGGTGGACAAGCATCCGCAGGAGACCCTGGGGATCATCCGCAACTGGGTCTACCAGGAACGCTAGGGCACGCAACGCCGGGAAACGGGGCAGAAGGTACGAGGACGGAGATATGGCCAGGCGCATACGCGAGGATTTTTCGACACTCAGCGGTTCCGAGAAGGCTGCCCTGCTGCTGATCGCCCTGGGCGAGGAGCATGCAACCAAGGTCTTCTCGCTGATGGAGGACGACGAGATCCGCGAGGTCTCGCAGACCATGGCCAATCTGGGCACGGTCAGCGCCCCCGTGGTCGAGAAGGTCTTCAACGAATTCACCGGACAGCTTTCGGGCTCCAGCACCCTGGTGGGCAACTTCGAGAGTACCGAGCGCCTGTTGTCCAAGGTGATGGACAAGGAAAAGGTCGACGCGATCATGGAGGATATCCGTGGTCCCGCCGGCCGCACCATGTGGGACAAGCTGGGCAACGTGAACGAGCAGGTCCTGGCCAATTACCTGAAGAACGAATACCCGCAGACCGTCGCCGTGGTGATGTCCAAGGTGAAGCCCGAACAGGCCGCGCGCGTGCTCGCCAACCTGCCCGAACCCTTCTCGATGGAAGTCGTCATGCGGATGCTGCGCATGGAAGCGGTGCAGAAGGAAGTTCTGGAGGACGTGGAAAAGACGCTGCGCAACGAGTTCATGACCAACCTGGCGCGCGCCAGCCGACGTGATTCGCACGAGATGATGGCAGAGATCTTCAACTGCCTGGACCGCAACATGGAAACCCGTTTCCTCTCGTCCCTGGAGGAGCGCAACCGCGAAGCCGCCGAGAAGATCCGCTCGCTCATGTTCACCTTCGAGGACCTGGTCAAGCTGGACTCCGGCGGTATCCAGACCTTGCTGCGCAGCATCGAGAAGGACCGCCTGGCGACCGCGCTGAAGGGTGGCTCGGAAAGCGTGCGCAACCTGTTCTTCGAAAACATGTCCGAACGCGCGGCCAAGATCATGCGCGAGGACATGCAGGCCATGGGGCCGGTTCGCCTGCGCGAGGTGGACGAGGCCCAGCTTTACATCGTGCAGGCGGCCAAGGACCTGGCCGCCAAGGGTGAAATCGTCATTGCCGACAGCAAAGGCGAAGACGAGTTGGTCTATTGAGAACCGGCCGGGGATTACAGCCATGACAGCGGTACGCAAATTCCTGTTCGATAACAGCTTCGACGCCCCGGCCCAGCCCGAGACGCCGGCCGTCGAGGACGTCGTCGAACAGGAAGAAGTCCCGCCCCCGCCGCAGCACAGCGAGGAGGAACTGGCCGATGCCCGGCGGGACGCCTATCAGGCCGGACTGGAAGCCGGGCGGGAACAGGCTTTGGCCGAACAGGCCCGGGAAGAGGAACAGCGCCTGACGGAAACACTGGAGCAGTTGAGCCGTCAGCTTGGCGCCCTGGAGCCCCGGATCGAGCAGTCGTTGGAGCGCGCCCGCACCGATGCCGTGCGTTCCGGCATCCTGGTGATCCAGAAACTCTTTCCGCGCCTGGTGGAACGCCACGGCGACCAGGAGGTGCGCGGTCTTCTGGAAGACAGCCTGACGCGCCTGATGGAGGAACCACGGGTCGTGATCCGGGTGCATGACAGCCAGCTTGACGCCCTGCGCGGCCAGATGGAGCAGATCAAGGACGAGAGCGGCTATGAGGGCAAGACTGTCCTGCTGGCCGACCAGGAGGTCCGCCCCGGCGACATCCGGATCGAGTGGGCCGACGGCGGTGTCGAGCGCGACAGCGAACGCGCCTGGCAGGAGATCGGCAAGCTGATCGAGCACACCCTGGTGCCGCAGGCGGAAGCCGCCCCGGCCCCGGAAACCGAGGCTGCCCCCGAAACCGACGCTGGCCCCGTCCCGACCGGCGAACAGGAAGACGTCACCGATACAGCACAGAATGAGGCGCAGCCGGCGGAAGGCGCTCCCGAGAGCGGGTCGCAACCGGCAGAGGCGGATATTCCATCAACCGGGGAGACCCTGGCCCCCGCGGACGACAGCCAGGATGACAGCCACCCCCAGGATGCGGAGCAGGACTTCGCAGAGGAAAGGAACTGAACGATGGCCCAGAAAGAGAACTTCGATCTCGAGGACATGGACAACGAGCAGGCGGTGAATACCGGCGAAGAGCACCAGATGATGGAAGATCATCGCCAGGCTCCCGCCAGTGCCCAGGATCTGGAGGCCGTATATGACATCCCGGTCCAGGTCTCGGCCGTACTCGGCAAGGCCAATATGCAGGTCAGCCAGTTGCTGAAACTGGGCCGCGGCGCCGTCGTGGAGCTGGACCGCAAGGTGGGCGAAGCCATCGAGATCTACGTCAACAACCGCCTGGTGGCTCGCGGCGAAGTCGTGGTCATGGAAGACCGCCTGGGCGTAACCATGACAGAGATCATCAAGTCTGACCGTTCGTCCTGAGCCTTCAGGCAGAACGCAGTCCGGGAGCAGGATGAATGGCCAACGCAAGTGCGGCAGGACAAGGCGCGGCAGCCCCGCCCAAAGCAATTGAGGGCGGCATGACCCTGGATTTTGCCACGATCCTGGGTGTGGCCGGCGGCTTCATCCTGATCACCTCGGCGATGATCCTGGGCGGCTCGCTGGGCTCGTTCGTGGACATCCCCGCCATGCTGATCGTGCTGGGCGGCACCTTCATGGTGACCAGCATATCCTATACGGTGCGCGAGGTGATCCGCGCCCAGAGCATCATGATGCGCGCTATCATCTACCGCCAGCAGCAACCCTCGGACGCGGCCACCCAGATCCTGGGCCTGGCCGACGTGGCCCGCAAGCAGGGCAGCGTCCTGGAACTGCAGAAGCACCTGCAGAACCTGCGCAACCAGCCCTTCCTGCAGAAAGCGGTTTCCCTGGTGGTGGACGGCATTCCCCCCGACGATGTTGCCCGCATCCTGGAGCGCGAGGTGCACGCCACCATGAACCGCCACATGAAGTCCGCAGGCATCCTGCGCCGTGCCGGCGAAGTCGCACCGGCCATGGGCCTGATCGGCACTCTGATCGGCCTGGTCCAGATGCTGGGCCGGCTGGAGGATCCCAGCACCATCGGACCAGCCATGGCCGTGGCCTTGCTGACCACCTTCTACGGCGCCGTGCTGGCCAACATGGTCTTCACGCCACTGGCCAGCAAGCTGGAACGCAATGCCGACGTGGAGGCGCAGGTCAACCAGATCTATGCCCTGGGCACGGTTTCCATCGGACGCCAGGAAAACCCACGGCGCCTGGAAGTTGCTCTCAATTCCATCCTGCCCCCCTCCGAGCGCGTCAGCTACTTCGACTGAGCCCGGCGGATACTGAAAGAGAACGGAGACAAGACAATGCGGCTGTTAATCATCGGTGCCATGAATGGGCATATCGCCACGGCCGGGAAGATCGCCCTGGACCGCGGAGCCAAGGTGACGCAGGTGGATTCGGTGGAAAGCGCGCTGGACAGCCTGCGCGCCGGCAAGGGCGCCGATCTGGTGATGGTCGACATCACCCATGACATCAGCCGCCTGGTCGCCGCCCTGGAGCAGGAGCGCATCTCTGTGACCGTCGTGGCCTGCGGCATCAAGGCCTCGGCCCAGCAGGCCGCCGCCGCCATCAAGGCCGGCGCCAAGGAATTCGTCCCGCTGCCGCCGGACCCGGAAATGATTGCCGCCGTTCTGGCCGCCGTCACCGAGGAGACCACCAGTTTCATCTACCGCGATCCCGTCATGGCCAAGGCGCTGAAGCTGGCCGACCAGGTGGCCGGATCCGAGGCCAGCGTGCTGATCACCGGAGAATCCGGCACCGGCAAGGAGGTCATGGCGCGCTACATCCACTCCAAGTCCAAGCGTGCCGCCAACAGCTTTGTCTCCGTCAACTGCGCGGCCATCCCCGAGAACCTGCTGGAAAGCGAGCTGTTCGGACACGAGAAAGGCGCCTTCACCGGCGCAGTGGCCCGGCGCATTGGCAAGTTCGAGGAGGCCAACAACGGCACGCTTCTGCTGGACGAGGTGACCGAGATGCACCCGCGCCTGCAAGCCAAGCTGCTGCGCGCGATCCAGGAACGCGAGATCGACCGTGTGGGCAGCTCCCAGCCGGTAAAGGTGAATATACGCCTGCTTGCGACTTCGAACCGCGACATGGAAGAGGCCGTGCGCAAGGGTGATTTCCGCGAAGACCTCTATTACCGCCTGAACGTGGTGAACCTGGAACTGCCCCCCCTGCGCGACCGGCAGGAGGATATTGCGCCGCTGTCCGAACACTTCGTTCAGAAATACGCCCAGGCCAACGGTGTCGACCTTCCCACCATGAACGAGGAGGCTGTGGCCATGCTGAAGAACCACGGCTGGCGCGGCAACGTTCGTGAACTGGAAAACACCATGCATCGCGCGGTCCTGCTGGCCAGCGACGGCGTTATCACGCCGGATGCAATCCTCTTGACCGGCGGACCGACCCAGCTGCGGGACAGCCAGCCGACAGCGCCTGCTCCACAGGCCGACTCTGCTCACCAGAACGCAGCTTCCGCGGCAAATGCCAACAATGGCAGCCAGGAGGACGCATCCACACTGGTCGGCATGACCGTAGCCGAGGTGGAACGCGACCTGATCATCGACACGCTGCAGCATTGCCTGGGCAACCGGACCCATGCCGCCAACATTCTCGGCATTTCGATCCGGACCCTGCGCAACAAACTGAAGCAGTACAACGAGGATGGCATCCAGGTTCCCCTGCCCCGTGACGCAGAAGCACGAACCTCTTTCTGAAACGGCACAGAACAGTAACGCAATAACGGGCAACGGGCAGGACGGGATCACGCAAGGTGTCGGATAACACGGAGACCAAGAGCACAGGCGGACAGCCGCCGGGCGGCTTCAATGCCGCCGGCCTGTGGCAACGCATCAACGACACGGTCCGCCGTGGCGAGATTGCCCTGGCGATGGGAGTGGTCTGCATCCTGGTGGTGCTGATCCTGCCCCTGCCCAGCTGGATGCTGGACATCTCTCTTGCGATCTCGATGACCTATTCGGTCCTGATCCTGATGACCGCGCTGTTCATCGGCAAGGCCCTGGAATTCTCGTCCTTCCCAACGGTCCTGCTGATCGCCACCATGCTGCGCCTGTCGCTGAACCTGGCATCCACGCGCCTGATCCTGGCGCACGGACACGAGGGCACCGACGCCGCCGGACAGGTCATCCAGGCCTTCGGCAACTTCGTGATGAGCGGCAACTTCGTAATCGGCATCATCGTCTTTGCCATCCTGATCATCGTGAACTTCGTGGTGATCACCAAGGGTTCGGGCCGTATTGCCGAGGTTTCAGCCCGCTTCTCGCTGGACGCCATGCCCGGCAAGCAGATGGCCATCGACGCCGACCTTTCCTCGGGCCTGATCGACGAGAATCAGGCCCGCGACCGCCGCAAGGAACTGGAGAACGAAAGCAACTTCTTCGGCGCCATGGACGGTGCCGCAAAGTTCGTGCGCGGCGATGCCATTGCTGGCCTGCTGATCACCTTCATCAACGTGATCGGCGGCATCATCATCGGCGTGGCGCAGATGGATCTGAGCTTCGGGGAAGCAGCGGAAAGCTATACCGTACTGACCGTGGGCGATGGCCTGGTTACACAGATCCCGGCCCTGATCGTCTCGACAGCCGCCGGTCTGCTGATTTCCAAGGTCGCCTCGACCGAAAGTGCCGACAAGGCGATCTTCGGCCAGTTAAGTGGATATCCCAAGGCCCTGGGGCTGTCCTCTTTCCTGACACTGGCGCTGGCCCTGCTGCCCGGCATTCCCTTCCTGCCCTTCGTGCTGCTGTCCGCGCTGACCGGTACGGCCGCCTGGATGACCACACGCAAGCAGGAGCGTATCGCCCAGCAGGCCGTGGATGAGGAAAGCCAGGCCGCGGACAACGTCCCGGTGGCCGAGGAGCCCATCAGCAACAGCTTGGCCATGGACCAGATCCGCCTGGAACTGGGCTACGGCCTGCTGCCGCTGTTGTCCAACGAGGGCGGTTCCAAGCTGACGGAACAGATCAAGGCCCTGCGCCGGCAGCTGGCGCAGGAACTGGGTTTCATCCTGCCATCGGTCCGCATCCAGGATAACCTGCAGCTGCCCGCCAACACCTATACGATCAAGCTGAAGGAGGTCGAGGTGGGCCGCGGCGACCTGCGCCCCAACATGCTGCTGATCATGGATCCCAAGGGTGAATCCATCCCCTTGGCTGGCGAGGAAACGCGTGAGCCGACCTTCGGGCTGCCGGCCATGTGGGTGGATCCGGGCCAGCGTGAGGAGGCCCTGTTCCGCGGCTATACCGTGGTCGATCCCCAGACGGTAATCACCACGCACATGACCGAGATCATAAAGGACAACACCTCGGACCTGCTGTCGCATGCCGAAACCCAGAAGCTGCTGGACAACCTGGACCTGCCCGATCAGAAACTGGTCTCGGACCTGGTGCCGGCGCAGATCTCGGTGGGCGGCATCCAACGCGTGCTGCAGAACCTGCTGGCCGAGCGCATCTCCATCCGCGACCTGCCGGCCATCCTCGAGGGCATCTCCGAGGCCACCGGCTACACCCGGGCGGTCACAGCCATTACCGAACATGTGCGCGCCCGTCTGGCCCGCCAGATCTCGAGCGACAACGCCAATCCCGACGGTGTGATTCCGCTGGTGACCCTGTCGCCCGATTGGGAACAGGCCTTTGCCGAATCCCTGACCGGTGACAACGATGAAAGCCAGCTCTCCATGCCGCCCTCGCAACTGCAGGAGTTCATCGCCGACATGCGCAAGACCTTCGAGCGCTTCGCCATGCAGGGCGAGACCCCGGCGCTGTTGACTTCGCCCAGAGTGCGGCCCTATGTGCGCTCGATCGTCGAGCGCGTGCGGCCGGCCACCTCGGTGCTGTCGCAGAACGAAATTCACCCCAAGGCCAAGATCCGCACCCTGGGTCAGCTGTAACGGACGCAACGCGGGAAAGCCCACATCATGCGAATGCGCAACTTCACAGCGGGCAGCCTGCCGGAAGCCATGGAAGAGGTCCGCAACCTGCTGGGCCCCGACGCCGCGATCCTGTCCACCGAAGAGCTGAAGGATGGCCGGGTGCGCGTGACGGCGGCTGTGGACAGCGACCCCGATGACCGCCTGTCCAGCAGCCTGGGCGCTGCGGCGCGCACGGCCCAAAACTTCCAGGAAGCCTTTGCCTACCACCGCCTGCCAGACGACCTGCAGGAGCATTTCCTGGCCGCTGCTGGCGACGTGGCCGGCCTGTCTCCGGACCTGGCACTGGCGGGCGCCTTCGAGGAGACACTGCGCTTTGCCACGCTCCCGGGCGAGTCCGGCAACCGCGGGCGCACCTACATGCTGGTGGGACCGCCGGGCGCGGGCAAGACCTCGACCACAGCCAAGCTCTGTGCGCGGCGCCTGCTGAACGGCCGCAAGAGCACGATCATCACCCTGGACCACGAAAGCGCCGGCGCACGCGAACAGGTGGAAACCTATGCCAAGGCGCTGAAGACACCGCTGCGCCAGGCCAGCGATCCCGACAGCCTTTTGCAGGCCGTGACCGACTGCCCGGCCGAGCACGGCATCCTGATCGACAGTATCGGGGTCAATCCCTTCGACGACATGGAATGCAATGAACTGATGGAACTGCGCGAGGCAGCCGGTGCCGAGGTGGTCCTGGTGCTGCCGGCCGGAGGCGACGCGCTCGAGAATGCCGAGGTCGCCCAGGCTTTCGCCGCCATCGGCGCGCGCTACCTGATCGCCTCGCGCCTGGATACGGCCCGCCGCTACGGTGGGCTTCTGGCCGCCTGTGCCGCGGCACAACTCTCGCTGATGGGCGCCGGGATCAGCCCCTCCATCGGCACCGGCCTGAGTGCACTTACACCCCTTTCCCTGGCTCGGCTCCTGCTGCCCGAAATGGACGCCGATCTGCAAGATCTTTCGACAGGAACAGCACCATGATGCAGGTTGTTACCGATCCCGCGACCGCACCCCGGCAGAGCGGAAAGAACATGATCGCCATTGCGTCCGGCAAGGGCGGTGTGGGCAAGACCTGGTTTGCCTCGACCCTGTCGCATGCCTTCGCGCGCCAACAGCAGAAGACCCTGCTGTTCGACGGCGACCTTGGCCTGGCCAACGTGGACGTTCAGCTCGGCCTGTCACCCGAAAAGGATCTGGGCGGCTTCCTGGCCGGGCGCTATGCCATGGATGTGGCCGTCAGCCATTACGAGGCCGGTGGTTTCGACGTCATCGCCGGGCGGTCCGGTTCGGGCAACCTGGCTACGCTGAGCACCGACAAGCTGATGTTGCTCTGTTCCCGGCTGGGTGAGCATGCAGCACAGTATGACCGCGTCATCCTGGACCTGGGGGCCGGTGTGGAGCGGACCGTGCGTTACCTGGCAAGCCGGGCCGCGCGCTGCCTGGTGGTCACCACCGACGAACCCACATCGCTGACCGACGCCTATGCCTTCATCAAGCTCAGCAAGCTGCAGAATGCAGCCACCGAGATCTCGGTTATGGTCAACATGGCCGATTCCACCAGCGACGGAGAACGGACCTACAACACCCTGCGCAAGGCCTGCGAGAACTTCCTGAAGATCACGCCGCCGCTGGCCGGGATCATCCGCCGGGACCCCAAGGTCCGGGAGTCCATCCGCGCCCAGATGCCCCTGCTGCAGCGCCACCCCGACAGCCCTGCCGCCCAGGACGTCATGGACCTGGCGCGGAAACTGAGCAACTAGCACCATGAGCGACCTGGGCGGCACCGGGCGCATAACGGGGGGCCCCGCGGCCATCCTTGGCGCCGGTGGCGCACCGGCCCAGGTCACCAATCCACCGCCGCGCATGCTGCAGCTTGCCGTCGGGCACAGCCTAAAAGGCGTGGTGCTGCCCTCTGACAATCCCGGCGAAGTGAAGGTGCGCACGGAACAGGGTACACTCAGCCTGCGTGCCGCTCATGTACCGCCGCCCGGAAGCCGCGTGACCCTGCAGATCCGGCACATCGGCACGGAATTGTCCGTCCTGGTCTTTGCCGACCGGCAGGCCGGTACGGGAGCCAGTCAGGCGGGAACCAGCCAGGCAGCACAAACAGCGGGCTCGCCCACGGGACAATCCGCCGGACAATCGCCCCCCTCCCCCAGCCTGCCAAATTCAGCCTCCAATCAGCCTGACAGCCTGAACATTGGTCATCTTGTTGCGGGCCAGGTGGTTGCCCTGAACCAGGACACAGCAGCAGCGCGCAGTTTGCCGCCTGCCGGCACGGCGCTTCTGGTCCGTGTCCTGCGCCTGCAGCCCGACCAGGGCGCCGAGGAGATGGCGCGCAACCTGCCCCGGGAGTTTACTTCCGCCGCGCGCCTTCTGACCGGGCAGGTGACCGAACAACTGCCGAACGGACAGACGCTGGTGCGCAGCGAGGCCGGCCTGTTGCGCCTGGACGATCTGCCCCGCCTACCGGCAGGGACCCAGCTTCTCTTGGCCCTGACAGGTCAGGGCAACCCTGCCGTGGCCAGCGGCCTGCCCTCGATCACCTTCGGCAACTGGCCGGGCCTGGCACAACTGCTTCCCGGCCTGGGGTCACACCCACGCAACGATGTAGCCTTGCCGACACCCGGGCCCAGCCTGGCCGGCGGTCTGGCCGGTTTCCTGGCCGCACTTTCCAACCCGCAACGGACAAGCGCATGGCTGTCCACCCTGTTGCGCCAACTGCCGGATGCGCAGCAGGCAACTCCTGACCAGCGCGAACGACTGGGCCAGGACCTGGAATGGCTGCGCCAGCTATCGGGCCGGACGGACAGCGAAGGCTGGCGCTTCTACATGATACCGCTACAGCACGAGCAGCGACTGGATTTCCTGCGCCTGCATCTGCGTCAGGATCAGGGCCGGCAAGCCGATGACGAAGCGGAGGATGCCCCCACCCGCTTCGTCGTGGATCTGGATTTCACGAAATTGGGTCCATTGCAACTCGATGGCCTGCTGGCGCACGGAAATTTCGAGTTGGTACTGCGCAGTCGGCAGCCGCTGCCCCAGAGCCTGCAGGACAGCCTGGCAGAAGTTCTTTGGGCCGCCGGTGCGTCCAGTGGTTTGGAAAGTCGCCTCAGCTTCCAGTCCGACGGGGACTGGGCCCCGCTGCCGCCTCCTGCCGACGGGCCCGGCGAAGGCCTGTCCGCCTGAATTACCTGCTCATGGGCGGCAGGATCCTACTTGCCCCGCTGGCGATGCAGTCTCAGGCCGATTTCATCCATTTCCTTCTGCTCACGCTTGCGGCGTGATTCCTGGCGCCGCTGCGCCACGTTTTCCAGGGTCTGCTCGTAACGTTTGACCTCCTCGAAGGCCTCGGCCACGGCATCGCGCGCCTGCAGCGTTTCGCCGCTGACCTTGTTCAGGGAATCCCACAGGCGCTCGCGCCGCTTCAGGGCATTGGCCGCATAGAAGGGGAAGACGCGATTGCCTTCCTCGTCGCCATTGGCGGCGGCCTTTTCCTGAGCGATCTCCTCCTCCAGGCGCTCCAGATCGGCCCGCAGGCGTTCCTCCAGAGCTTCCAGATCGGCCAGGGCGCGACGCTGCTCGTCCAGTTTCCAGCGCTTCAGCCGCACCAGGTTCTCAAGACCGTTCACACCCGCTCCTCCTGATCCGTGGCCGCAGACAGCGGCCAGGTTTCATCCAGCCGCTGGGCAAGATCTGCATAGCCGGCTTCAAGATCAGCCCGTTCGTTCTTGTTTTGCTTCAGGAATTCCTCGATCCGGTCATAGTAATAGATGGCCTCGTCAATGCCGGGGTCACTGCCCCGGCGATAGGCCCCCAGCCGTATCAGTTCGGCCATGTCCTCGTAGGTCGCCATAAGGCGGCGCGCCCGATTGATCAATGTTTCCTCGTCCGCTGTGTTGCAGGCCGGCATGGTCCGCGAAATGCTGCGCAGGATATTGATGGCCGGATAGCGCCCGCGCTCCGCAATGGCCCGCTCAAGGACGATATGCCCATCCAGGATGCCGCGCACAGCATCGGCCACCGGCTCGTTGTGATCATCGCCCTCGACCAGAACGGTAAAGAGGCCCGTGATGGATCCCTGGCTTCCGCCACCGGGCCCGGCCCGTTCCAGCAGGCGCGGCAGTTCGGCAAAGACGCTGGGCGTATAGCCCTTGCTGGCCGGCGGTTCACCGGCGGACAAGCCAATCTCGCGCATGGCCATGGCGAAGCGCGTCACGGAATCCATCAGGCAGAGAACCTCCTGGCCCTGATCGCGGTAGAATTCGGACAGCGCCAGGGTCAGATAGGCCGCCTGGCGGCGCATCAGTGGCGCCTCGTCCGAGGTGGCAACCACCACCACCGAACGCGCCAGGCCTTCGGGCCCCAGGTCGTCTTCAAGCCATTCCTGAACTTCGCGGCCACGCTCGCCGATCAGGCCGATCACGTTCACATCGGAGGCCGTATAGCGTGCCAGCATGGACAGCAGGACCGACTTGCCCACACCGGAGCCGGCAAAGATGCCCATGCGCTGTCCCTGGCAACAGGTCAGGAAGGTGTTGAGTGCGCGCACCCCGAGATCCAGCTTGTGGCCCACACGCCGGCGGGCATGCGCCGGAGGCGGTGCGCTGCGCAGGCTATAGGGCGCCTGCCCCGAGGCAATCGGTCCCTTGCCGTCGATCGGTTCACCCAATGCATTAACCACGCGGCCAAGCCAGGCCGAACTGGGCCAGACCATGGGTTCGGCAGCTGCCAGCTCTGCCTTGCAGCCCATGCCGATCCCCTCCAGCGACCCGAAGGGCAGCAGCAGGGCGCGCGATTCGCGGAAACCCACAACCTCGCAGGTCACCCGGCTGTTGCCGCGTCCGATCACGTCGCAGCGCGAACCGATGGACAGCTCGCGTTCAAGGCCCGAGACCTCCAGCGTCATGCCCTGGACACCCGAGACCCGACCGTAAGAACGGCGCTCAGGTATCTGGTTCAATTCGGAAAGGAAAGACTCAACGGAATCATGCATCGAAAGAACTTTGCAGTGGGTCATGGAATTGGGAACGCAACTGCGCCTGACATCCATACTGCAGGGGGAAGCTTAAGTTTCGGTAAAGCATGTCGCGATTGCGTGGCTGCCATACCCCGGAAGAGACGCCGATAAGTCTCTAATGATCAAAAGATACAATTTCAGGTAAGAAAGTGTTAACCCAATTTAGTCACAATGGTTAAGATACCGACGCAAAAGCGATATGGGGGAGCCAGAAATGCGGGTTCTTTTGGTAGAGGACGACAACAACCTTTCACGCAGCATCGAGATGATGTTGCGCTCTGATGGGTATGTCTGCGATGCGACAGAGCTTGGAGAAGACGGTCTCGAGATCGGCAAGCTCTACGACTACGATATCATTATTCTGGATCTCATGCTGCCTGACATGGATGGCTACGAGGTGCTGAGGCGCTTGCGCTCCTCGAAGGTAAACACACCCATCCTCATCCTGTCCGGCCTCGACAGCCTGGACGACAAGATCAAGGGCCTCGGCTTCGGTGCCGACGACTACATCACCAAGCCCTTCCACAAGACCGAACTGATCGCCCGGATCCAGGCCATCGTCCGGCGCTCCAAGGGGCATTCCGATTCCGTCATAAGCACGGGACGCCTCAGTGTGAACCTGGACAGCCGCACCGTCGAGGTGGACGGCCAGCCCCTTCACCTGACTGGCAAGGAATATGGCATCCTGGAGCTGCTCTCGCTGCGCAAGGGCACGACGCTGACCAAGGAGATGTTCCTGAACCATCTCTACGGCGGCATCGACGAGCCTGAGTTGAAGATCATTGACGTCTTCGTTTGCAAGCTTCGCAAAAAGCTGACCAATGCCACCAACGGCGAAAACTACATTGAAACGGTCTGGGGCCGTGGGTACGTGCTACGCGACCCTGCAGAGGCAACGGCGGACACGCGCCAGCTGGCCAGCGCCTGAACGGGCTGGCCAGGCGATCCTGGCAAAAGACTGTCAGCCCGTCGCTGCTTTCGCCGTGTCCTTCAGTCAGCCCGTCGCTGCTTTCGCCGTGTCCTTCAGACAGTAGATCCCGCGTTGCCCGGGCATCAGCTGCAGGCGATCCGAGACACCCAGCACCGTTTCGGCGCCGCCCAGATAGAGGAAACCGTCCGGGGCCAACTGCTTCGACATGCGCGTGAGCACTTGGCTCTTGGTCGGCTGGTCGAAATAGATCAGGACATTGCGCAGGAAGATCACATCGAACTGTCCCAGTTCAGACGTGCTTTCCAGCAGGTTCGAATAGCGGAACTGCACACGATCGCGCAGGACCTTTGCAATCTGCCAGCGATCCCCAACCTGCTCGAAATACTTCACCAGCATCTTCACGGGCAGGCCGCGCTGGACTTCAAACTGGCTGTAGAGTCCCTTTTTGGCTTTCTCCAGCATTTCGGTCGAAATGTCGGTTCCGATGATCTCGATCTTCCAGTCCTTCAGGTCCAGATTGCTTTCCTCGAGCAGCATGGCCAACGAATAGGGCTCCTGCCCAGAGGAACAGGCGGCGCAGAGAATCCGGATGCGGCGTGAGGAGGCGCGCGCCTTCATCAAGTGCGGCAGCACCAGATCGCGAAACTGGTCGAAGGGACGGTTGTCCCGGAAGAAAAAGGATTCGTTGGTGGTCATTGCCTCGACCACCTCTCGACGCAACTCCTTGTTGCCACTCTTGCGCACCTCGGCAATCAGGCCATCCAGACCCGAAAGTCCCCATTTGCGCACCAAAGGAGTCAAACGGCTCTCAAGCAGGTAGCTCTTCTCCTTGCCCAGGATCAGACCGGAGGACTCCTTCAGGAACCGGGCGAGGTATTCGAAATCTTCGGGCTTCATGCCGCTGTCCTCAGGATATTGTCGCGCAGGTAGGGCGCGATCTGCATAAGCGGAAGAACGGCGGAACAGAAACCCTTGCCGGTCACGGCTCCGGGCATTCCCCAGACCACCGAACTCTCTTCGTCCTGGGCGATCACCGTACCACCGGCGGCCACCACCTTCTCCGCACCTGCCAAGCCGTCCGACCCCATACCGGTCAGGATCAGGGCAAGGGTGCGTGCACCGTAGACCTCACTGGCACTGCGCAGCATGGGATTGACGGACGGCCGGCAGAAATTCTCCGGCGGTTCCTGCGTCAAGCGAATGACGGGAGTCTCGGCACCGTTGCGCACGACCTCCATGTGATACCCACCGGGCGCGACATAGACATGTCCGGGCTGGACCGGTGCCTTGTTAACACCCTCCTGGCAGGGCATCCCGGATACACGGGCCAGATGTTCGGCAAGCAGCGTGGTGAAGGTCGCCGGCATATGTTGCGTGATCAGGACTGGCAGGCTCTTCAGCATGCCCCGCATATCTCCCAGCACCTTGAACAGGGCCTGCGGGCCGCCTGTGGAACTGCCGATCGCCAGAACCCTTGGCGGCATGCCGCCAAGCGGACGCAGTGTACCTACAGGCCTGCGCGCTGCTGGTGCTGCCTTGGGCTGTACCGTTTTGCTTCGGGCTTCTGTCTCTGTCCGCGCCGCACGGGGTGCTTCCTGTCGCCCTGCTTCGGCCAATGCCTTGACCTTGTTGCGCAGCTCCCGACGGAAGTCGTTGGCTGACTGATGCCCCAGACTCGTGGTTGGCTTGGCGATGTAATCCGCTGCACCGGCACGCATGGCCTTCAGGCTGACATCCGCGTTCTTGCGGGTCAGGGTCGAGGCCATGATGACCTTTGTCCTCGGCGAAGCCTCCAGGATCTTGGGCAATGCGGTCAGGCCATCCATAACCGGCATCTCGATGTCCAGGACGACCACGTCCGCGCTCTCCCGCGCCAGCGAGTTCAGCGCCATCTGGCCGTTCGAGACAGAGGCCGAGACCTTTATGTCCGGATCTTCCTCGAGCGTGCGCGTGAGCAAGCCCCGAATCACGGCCGAATCATCGACCACCATGACGCGGTAGCGGGAGGCGCGGCTGTCTGGGTTGCTCATCTGTCACTCCCAGGCGACAGGCAGGTTACGGAGAAGGACCGGCCATCCATTCAGATAAGCCCGACCTGGGAAAACTTGGACTCCACGATGCCGCTGTCGAAGGGCTTCATGATGTACTCATCGGCACCGGCCGCGATGGCCTCGTGAATATGTGAAAGGCCGTTCTCGGTGGTGCAGAAAATGACGACTGGCTGGTTCACTCCCACCTTGCCGCGCAGTTCGCGTAGGAAGTCGATACCGTTCTTAACCGGCATGTTCCAATCCAGCAGTATGGCATCCGGCATCTCGCTTTCACAGAGTTGCAGAGCCTCCTGGCCATCACAGGCTTCGCGTGTGGAAAAACTCAACTCCTCCAGGATGCGCTTGGCGACCATGCGCACCGTCTTGGAGTCGTCCACGATAAGACAGCTTTTCATCCCTATCCCCGTAACTGAAGACCTGTTTCGCTTGAGAGCTAGGCGGCGGAGGCGCGGCCGAAGTCCAGCAGGCGCTCGATGTTGAGCACCACCAGCAGTCTGTCCTTCAAGCGATAGATGCCTTCGGAATACTCCTTGAGGCGCGGAGAGATCGTGGGCGGGCTGCGCTCGAAATCCTCTGACTGCAGTGGCATGACCTCACCCACTGAATCCACCATCAGGCTGTAGAGTTCACCGTGGTGGTCGACCACGATGGACATGCCGGATTGCGCGCCTTCAAGCGGGGGCAGGCCTATGCGCAGGCGGACATTGATGGCTGTGACAATGCGACCGCGCAGGTTAAGGGATCCCGTGATTTCGGGCGGGGCCAAGGGGATGCGCGTGGTCCGGACATTGCTCAGGATGTCCTGGACCTGCAGGACATGGATCCCGAACAGCTGGTCCCCGATGTAGAAGGTCACGAATTCCTTCGCACCCTCGGCCTCCATCAGGCCAGACTTCATGCGCTCCAGATCATTCATGCCGCACCTCGCATATTCGACAGGGTTTCGTTCAGGGATGCCAGCAGGCCGGCCCGATCGAACTTCGTCACATAGTCACTGAAGCCCGCCGCGCGCCCGCGCGCAAAGTCATTGGGACTGGCATGGCCGGAAAGCGCCACCAGCGGCGTTTCCGACCAGCGGTTGGCACGCACGGCCGCGGCAAACTCGAAACCGCTCATGCCCGGCATCTCGATGTCCGAGAGGATCACGTCGAAGTCCTCCCCTGCTTCACACAGCTCAAGCGCGGCATCGGCGCCTTCGACCGAAGTCACGTTATAGCCGGCTGAGGAAAGCAGTGGCGCCAGCAGGTTTCGGAAGAAGGGACTGTCGTCTACCAGCAGAATGCGGTTCGAAGCCGAATCCCCCTCCAGCTTCCCATCCGCCTGGAACCAATCGGAATAGGCCTGGGTCAGGAAGTAGCCGGTGTCGATGATGTCCGTGGCCTTCCCGGCGATCGTGGCAGATCCGATGTAACCCTGATGCTCGCCGCCAAGCTCGATATTCAACGGCTCTTCGACGATATCCAGGATACTGTCGACCACCAAGCCCATGCTGCGATTGCGGTCGGTGAAGACCAGCACCTGCTGACGGCCGGTTCCCTCGAGAGCCTGATGGGAATCCATGGTGATCAAAGGCATCAACTGGCCGCGATACTGAACAACCGGCTGCCCGCCAGAAGTCTCGATGGTCTCGCGATCGATCTCTTCCAGGCGTGCCACCAAGCCAAGCGGCACGGCTTTCGGGGCTTCGCTTCCCGCCTTGAAAAGCAGCATAGCCACGGTATCGTCCGACTTGGCGGCCTTCTGCTCTGCCATGCCTTCCATACCTTCCGTGACCGTCAACTCCCCTGTCTCCCCGGCAATGCCATTGGGATCCAGGATCATGACGACCGATCCATCCCCCAGGATGGTGTTGCCCGAGAACAGGGTGATATCCCGCAGGATGGGCGCCACCGGCTTCACCACAATTTCTTCGGTGTCGAACACCCGGTCGACAATGATGCCGAAACTGTATGTGCCGACCTTGGCAACAACGATGAACTGATCCTTCTCGCTCTCGTCGTCTTCACGCTCCAGCTTCAGCAATTCGCTGAGATTGACCAGTGGGAGCAGGCGATTGCGCAGGCGCAGGACCGGCGTATCGTTGATCCGCTCGATGCTGTGGTCGGAATTGGCCGAGGCGCGCACCAGCTCGATCACGGCAAGCTGCGGGATCGCAAAGCGCTCGGAGGCACTCTCCACGATCAACGCCGAGACGATCGCCAGCGTCAGCGGGATCTTGATGGTAAAGCTTGTGCCCTTGCCGTACTTCGAGGTCAGTTCGACGTTGCCGCCGATCTTCTCGATGTTGGAGCGCACGACATCCATACCGACACCACGGCCCGAGACGGAGGTGACCTCCTGTGCCGTGGAGAAGCCGGGCTTGAAGATGAACTGCATGATCTGCTGTTCATTCATGTTCGCCAACTCGGCCTCGGTGGTCAGGCCGTTGGCCAGCGCCTTCTCCTTGATCTTGTCAGTATTCAGCCCGCGCCCATCGTCGGTGATCTGGATGATGATGTGGCCGCCTTCGTGATAGGCGTTCAGGACGATTGTGCCGGTCTCGGGCTTGCCGGCGGCACGCCGTCCTTCGGTGGTCTCCAGCCCGTGGTCGGCGGAGTTGCGCACCATGTGGGTCAGCGGATCCTTGATCAGTTCCAGGACCTGCCGATCCAATTCCGTGTCCGCGCCCTTCATCTGAAGGTCGATCTTCTTGTGCATGTCCTGCGACAGGTCGCGCACGATGCGTGGAAGCTTGGCCCAGGCATTGCCGATTGGCTGCATACGGGTCTTCATGACCCCTTCCTGCAGCTCGGAGACCACATGGTTGAGCCGCTGCAAAGGAGCGGCAAAGTCGCTGTCCTTGTGCGTACGCAGAATCTGAAGAAGCTGGTTCCGGTTCAGGACCAGCTCGGAGACCATCGTCATCAGGTTCTCCAACAGCTCCACGTTCACGCGGATCGACTGATTGGCAACGGACGATTCCCGAGGTTGCCCCTGGTCTCCGGCCTCCATTTCAGGCGCGGGCGGCTGACCACCGCCGGCACCATCGTTCGATACAACCGCCACAACCTCTTCGCCAGGCTGCACCATTTCGACAATGTTTTCCTCGGTTGCCTCGATTTCCGCCAGCTCGACCGGAACATCTTCATCGGCCTGTTCGGGATCAACCTCCGACACCGTTTCGTCTGCTGCCGAATCCTCCGCCGTCGGCACCGATGCCGCCTCTTCGCTCGGGGCATCACTGCCTGTTTCCAGCGCATCCGAAGCAACCGGCTGGGTCAGCTGTTCGGCATCCCAACCTTCGGCGACGGTTTCCAGACGTGCAATCAGTTCACTGTCGTCACCGACAGGCTCCGCCTCGGTTTCCTCCAGGGCCCCAAGGATCAGGCGAATGCGGTCAAGACATTCCAGAACGATCGAAACCAGGCCAGGCGTAACCTCGACATCCCCGTCGCGCACCTTGCCAAGCACATTCTCGCCCGCATGGGCCACCGCCTCCAAGCGCGGCAATCCCAGGAAACCACAGGTTCCCTTGATCGTGTGCATCAGCCGGAAAATGTTCGAGAGAATATCCGGGTCGTTGGGGTTCTGCTCAAGCTTTACTAGCTCGACATCCAGATATCCCAATCCCTCATTCGTTTCCGTCAGGAATTCTTGGAGAAGTTCATCCATATTCTTACCTGCATTGTCTGTCGAACGCCTGCTCACCGAGCGGCGTTCATCCGTAACGACCGTGATACTCGCAGGAAAAGGGTTAAAAGGCTGTTAGCAGCCAACCAGGAATTTCGCTTTTTTAAGCAAAAGGCAGGCTCGCGACAGATCGTCACCGGGCGCTGGAATCCTATGCCGTGATAACGCATCGCACTTTCACAAGCAGCGCAAGCCTGCTAAGCCTGCAAGAGTAATGCGTTTTCCCATATTGCCCCTGAGATGACCCAGAGCAGCGACCTGATCGAAATTTCCGGCCCGTTGCGTGACGCGCCGCCTCGCGCCCGGCGGCGCGGAAGAATACGACTGCTCAGCGTGATTTCGGCCATTATCGCGCTCCTGTTCTGCATTCCCGCAGCCACCGTCGTCTACAACCTCCTGCTTCCGCAGTCTGAAATCTGGTCCCACCTGGTGGAAACGGTCCTGCCGGACTATATCGCCAACACCATCTGGCTGGCGGTCATTGTCGGCGCCGGGGTCATCTCCATTGGCGTCTCCACGGCCTGGCTGGTTACCATGTGCCGCTTTCCCGGCCGCAACCTCCTTGAATGGGCGCTTATCCTGCCCTTGGCCGTGCCAGCCTATGTCATGGCCTATGCCTATACGGATTTCCTGCAGTACAGCGGACCCCTGCAGACAGCGCTTCGGGACTTCTTCGGCTGGCAGACACCCAGGGACTACTGGTTTCCGGACATCCACTCGGTCGGCGGCGCTGCGACCATGCTGTTTCTGGTGCTCTACCCTTATGTCTACCTCCTGACCCGAGCGGCTTTCCTGCAGCAATCCGCTTGCGCGCTCGAAGTAAGCCGAACCCTGGGGTGCGGCCCCTGGAACGCCTTCCTGCGTGTTGCTGTCCCCCTGGCCCGCCCGTCCATCGTGGCCGGTACGACCCTGGCGCTCATGGAAACCCTGGCTGATTTTGGCACGGTCCAGTACTTCGGAGTCCCGACCTTCACCACAGGAATCTACCGGGCCTGGTTCTCCATGTATGACCAGGTGGCCGCCGCACAGCTGGCAGCCATACTGCTGGGCTTCGTCTTTGCCTGCCTGCTGCTCGAACGCCTCAGCCGTGGCCAGAGGCGCTTCCATCACACGACCAATCGTTACCAGCACCTGCCGGAATACGAATTGAGGGGCGGGAAAGCCTGGCTGTCCACATTCGCCTGCGCACTGCCTGTCGTCTTCGGCTTCCTGCTACCTGCCGGCCTGCTGCTCAACATGGCTCTGGACAACGGACTCGAAATCTCGAAGTACCTTCCTCAGGCCTATAACACCTTCGTTCTCGGGGCCATCACGGCGGTGCTTGCGGTGATCCTGGCCCTGATCATGGCCTATAGCCTGCGAATACGCCCCACGGTCGTCAGCATTACAGCCAACCGCGTAGCTGGACTCGGCTATGCCATACCTGGCTCGGTCATAGGGGTGGGAATCCTGCTGCCCTTCACCTGGCTGGACAACACGATCTCCGGCCTGTTCGAAAACCTGTTCGGACTATCGACCGGCCTGCTCTTGACCGGTGGGATTGCCGCGATTGTCTTTGCTTATCTGGTGCGATTCCTCGCCGTTTCGCTACAGGCCGTTGAAGCCGGCTTCACCAAGGTCCGCCCCAGCATGGAGGATGCCGCGCGCAGTCTTGGCCACGGCCCCTTCGAAACCCTTGCCAAGGTCCATGCCCCGCTGATGTGGGGCAGCTTGCTGACTGCCGGATTGCTGGTTTTCGTCGATGTCATGAAGGAACTGCCCGCCACGCTGATCATGCGCCCCTTCAACTTCGACACTCTGGCGATCACGGCGCACAACTTCGCCTCGGACGAGCGCCTGGATCATGCGGCTACGCCTGCCCTGATGATCGTTTCGGTCGGCCTGCTGCCGGTCATCATTCTCTCCCGCGCCATTGCCCGCTCCCGCCCCGGCCGGTAAAGAGCCTTTCAGTAGACTCCGCAGACAAGCGAGGGCCCTGCCCGCAAAGGCGGACAGGGCCCTGAAACGCGATTTCGTTTTCGCTATTTCAGCTTACTTCCAGCCAGCCCGATCGAAGATCATCTGTGCTTCCGGCTGGTTCTCGCCGTAGACGGAAACATTCACATCATCCAGTTTCGGACGTCCAAACTCCTCCAGCACCGGATTGTCCAGCGCAGACTCCACGGCCGGATACTCATTGTTGCCATTCGCGAAATAGGCCTGAGCCTCATCCGTTGCCAGGTATTCCAGGAACTTCACGGCCGCATCCTTGTGCGGCGCGTTCTGCAGGACACCGGCCCCGGAAACGTTCTGATGGGCCCCGCGACCTTCCTGGTTGGCCCAAACCAGCTCGGTGTTCTCGACCACCTCCTGGTCCGCATCGTCATCGGAGCGAACCAGTCGCATGTAGTAGTAGTGATTGGCCAGGGCGACACCACATTCTCCGGAGGCCACACCGCGAATCTGGTCGGTATCGCCGCCTTGCGGATCCCGCGCGAAGTTGCTGACGACCCCATTTGCCCATTCCTCCGCTTTCTCGGCGCCGTGATGCTCGATCAGGGAGGCCATCAGCGAGAGGTTGTAGATATTGGAGCTGGAACGGATGCAGACCAGTCCTTCGAAGCGCGGGGCCGCCAGGTCCTCATAGGTCTGTGGTGGCTCGTCCACGATCTCCGGATTGTAGTAGAGAGTGCGAATGCGCGTGGAGAAGCCGAACCAGTGCCCGTCCGGATGCCGCAAGTTGGCGGGAATACGCTCTTCCAGGACCTCGGATTCGACAGGCTGAAACACACCTTCCTGGTCGGCACGCCAAAGGCGACCAGCGTCCACCGTGATCAGGACGTCTGCCGGACTGTTGGCTCCCTCGTTCACGATGCGCGTGACCAGTTCCTCGTCACTGCCCTCGATGATGTTCACCTCGATCCCGGTCTCTTTGGTAAAGCCGGAGAAAAGGGCATCGTCGGCTTCATAGTGGCGCGCCGAATAGACGTTCAGTTCATCCTGCGCTTCGGCCGATGCAATGCCGAGCGGCAAGCCCATTCCGCCGGCAATCCCGAGTCCAGCCAAGAGGCCCAGGGCTGTCGAAGTGGACATCACACGGTGAAATATTGGCTGCATACTGGAAAACTCCCTTGCTTACTGATTTGCAGACTCAAATGAGTAGCAGTCTCAAGTGCATTCGTAAATGCAAATCACTCCTATACGCAGCTAGAAAGGCACGGATGGACTGTGAATGTGCGAGGCGCAACTGAGGCCCCAATGCCTCAGTGGTTGCTCTGGCTTTCAGCCAGGCAGGGTGACACGGATTTCAAGCGCACTCTGTTTGGCATTTGCATCCAGTCCCAGGCTGCCATCCTGGAGCTCCACCAATTGACGGGTGAAATAGGCATGAACATTCCGAGGCGTCAGGCCATCAGGCGAGATGGATTTGTCCAGGCCCTGAGCGGTGTCGTCTCTTAACTCCACGCTCGCACCATGGCCCTGCAAGTCCAGAACCAGACTGGCCTCCTCAGGAAGGACCGACAACTGCAACTCCCCGCCCCGCGGCAGGCATTCGCGCGCCAGACCCAGGACATTCATGAGGATCTTACCTTTATGACCAGCCAGGTGATCACCCCCGGTTTCCGGCCATTGCAAAGCCAGCCTCTCTTCCTTCAACCAGTTGTCAATCACAGGCCGGATATCCTCCAGTGTGCTGATGCGCTCGCCTGCGGCACCATAGGCAAGACGGAAAAAGGCGAGCTTGCTAGAAGCCTGCCCAGCGCTGGATGCGATCAGGTCCACGGCCTCAGCATCCATCGGACTCATTTCCTGAAGCAGTTCCGTGCCGTTGCCGATGGCACTGATTGGTCCCACCAGATCATGGCAAAGCCGCGAGGATAGCAGTTCCGCAAGACGGAAATCGGCAGATGACATCATGTATTGCCCTTCTCTTTCATGGGGATGGAAGTGTGCTGCGCCCTTCCGTCCTGTTCAAGTGTCGCTTCGTTCGCCTTCGGTGTCGTTCCTGGCCTTGGGCCCGCCATGGCCACTTTGTAGAGTTGTCTCAATGTTTTCGGAGGTACAGCGGCAGGATGTCCGCCTTTCTGGGTGATATTGTTCCGGGGACCTACGTCTACCATCCAACGCGCAAGGATTGGGGACTTGGGCAGGTGCAGTCCGTCATCGGAGATCGAATCACCGTCAACTTCGAAAACGCCGGAAAGGTCCTCATCAACTCGGCAATCATAGAGTTGCAGCTGGCACAGGATGAGGACTCCCCCAATCACAGCAAGAACAGTACGGATTGATTGATGTCCCAAGGGCAAACAGCACCCACCTCGCAGGCTGAGAGGCAGATCCATCCTGGCTCAGGACGCCGCAAGGCTCCCCTGACCCCAAAGGGGCGCCAGGCCGAATCCGAGGCACTCGACCAAGTCCGCGCACTGCTTGGAGAGCGCTCGCGGCAGCCTGACCTGCTGATCGAGCATCTTCATCTGGTTCAGGACAGTTACGGCTGTCTCTCAGCTGCGCATCTGGCGGCACTTGCCGAGGAAATGAAGCTGCCCTTGGCTGCAGTCTATGAAACCGCATCCTTCTACGCGCACTTCGACATCATTGAAGACGGGGAAACGCCTCCAGCCCCAATAACAGTGCGCGTCTGCGAGTCCCTGACCTGCGAGATGATGGGCGCGCAACGTCTGATCGAGGAACTGGAAGCAGACGCCAACAGTGAAGTCCGCATCCTGCGCGCACCCTGCATGGGCCGCTGCGACACGGCTCCCGTAGCGGAAGTCGGCCACCATCATGTTGACCACGCAAGCAGGGAGAGCATCTCGACGGCCATTTCGGACCGGCAAATGCATCCGGAGATTCCCGACTACAAGGACTTCGACAGCTATCGCGCGGAGGGCGGCTACCGCCTCCTGCAACGCATCCTGGATGGCGAACTGACGCGCGAGGACATCATCGCTACCATGAAGGAAGCGGACCTGCGCGGTCTTGGCGGCGCCGGCTTCCGGGCCGGCCTTAAATGGCAGATCATGCAGTCCCAGGTCCATCCACGCCTGATGGCCATCAATGGAGACGAGGGTGAGCCGGGCACCTTCAAGGACCGCTATTTCCTGGAAAGCGACCCTCACCGTTTCATCGAAGGCATGCTGATCGGCGCCTGGGTCGGCGCGTGCGAGACCAGCTACATCTATATCCGCGACGAGTACCCGGCCGTCATTGAAATCCTGAAACGAGAATTGCCCAAGGTCGAGTTGGCCGGTCTGGCTGACCACTGCCGCATGGAAATTCGCCGCGGAGCCGGTGCCTATATCTGTGGCGAGGAATCCGCCATGCTGGAATCCATCGAAGGCAAGCGCGGCTACCCACGGCACAAACCCCCCTTCCCCACGGAAGTCGGCCTGTTTGGATTGCCCACCCTCACCCATAACGTGGAAACCGTCTACTGGGTGCGCGATATCCTTGAGAAAGGCGCCGAATGGTTCACCTCACAAGGCCGGCATGACCGCAAGGGTCTGCGCTCCTTCTCGGTGTCGGGCCGCGTGCATGAACCAGGCGTGAAGCTGGCCCCAGCCGGTATCACGATCCGTGAACTGATCGAGGAATACTGTGGCGGCATGGCCGAGGGATACAGTTTCAAGGGCTATCTGCCGGGCGGAGCCTCGGGCGGAATCCTGCCTGCGTCCATGGACGACATCCCGCTCGATTTCGACACGCTACAGCCCCATGGCTGCTTCATCGGTTCCGCCGCCATTGTCGTGCTTTCCGATCAGGACGACATAAAGGAGGTGGTGCGCAACCTGATGCGATTTTTCGAGGATGAATCCTGTGGCCAGTGTACACCCTGCCGCAATGGCACGGAGAAGGCTGTCCAACTTCTGGATGCGAAACAGTGGGATACGGACCTCCTGGAAGAGCTTTCCTCCGTCATGATGGATTCCTCCATCTGCGGCCTCGGCCAGGCGGCCCCCAATCCGCTGCTCTGTGCCCTTAAATACTTTCCCGAGGAGAGCCGGTCATGAGCGAAATGATCAAATTCACTCTGGATGACCAGGAAGTTCTGGCCGAGCCCGGCGAAACCATCTGGCAGGTAGCCGATCGGATGGGAACGGAAATCCCGCATCTTTGCTATTCCCCGGAACCGGGTTATCGAGAAGATGGAAATTGCCGGGCCTGCATGGTGGAAGTAGAGGGAGAGCGCGTCCTGGCTGCATCCTGCATTCGCCAGCCGACTGACGGCATGAAAGTCAGCACCGCCTCGGAGCGCGCGCGCAAGTCACGCAAGATGGTCTTCGAGTTGCTGATCGCGGACCAGCCGGAACGGGAGACTTCGCACGATCCGGATTCCAAGTTCTGGAACTGGGCCGAAAGCATCGGCATCGAGGACAGCCGTTTTCCGACCGCTGACCGCCCCCTGCCGGATGTCAGCCATCCGGCCATGGCCGTGCACCTGGATTCCTGCATCAACTGTGGACTCTGCGTGCGCGCTTGCCGCGAAGTCCAGGTCAACGACGTGATCGGCATGGCCTACCGCGGCCACAATGCAAAAGTGGTGTTCGATTTCGACGACCCCATGGGGGAAAGCACCTGCGTCGCCTGTGGTGAATGTGTGCAGGCCTGCCCGACCGGCGCTTTGATGGAGTCCAGCCTGCTGGACAAGGCCGGACAGCGAACGGTTTATGAAGACAAGACGGTGGATTCCGTTTGCCCCTATTGCGGCGTGGGCTGCCAGACCAAGGTCTATGTGAAGGACAACGAGATCGTCCAGATCGATGGTCGTGACGGTCCAGCGAATGAGAACCGTCTCTGTGTGAAGGGACGCTTCGGCTACGACTATATAAACCATCCGCAACGCCTGACCGTGCCGATGGTCCGCCGCGAGGATGCCCCCAAACGCTGGGACGATCAGGTCGATCCAGCCAACCCCTGGACTCATTTCCGCGAAGCCACCTGGGAGGAAGCCCTGGAAAAGGCCGCCGGTGGCCTGAAGACCATTCGCGAGCGGGATGGCGGTGGTGCGCTTTCCGGCTTCGGTTCTGCCAAGGGCAGCAATGAAGAGGCCTATCTTTTCCAGAAGCTGGTGCGCACGGCCTTTGGTACCAACAATGTCGACCACTGCACCCGTTTGTGCCACGCCTCCTCAGTCGCAGCGCTGATGGAAGGCATGGGATCAGGCGCTGTCACGGCCCCCTTTACCTCTGCCCTGGAAAGCGACTGCATCATCGTGACCGGCGCCAGACCGGCCCAGAATCATCCGGTGGCCGCAACCTACCTGAAAACGGCAGCCAAGAACGGCGCCAAGCTGATCGTGATGGATCCAAGGCATCAGGGGCTTTCCCGCTACGCCAGTCACATGCTGCAGTTCAAGCCGGGCCAAGATGTCGCCCTACTGAATGCCATGATCCATACGATCGTCGAAGAGAATCTGGTCGACGAGCAATATATCCAGGCGCGCACCAGCGGATACGAGGAACTGAAGGAGCGCATCCGCAACTTCTCTCCGGAGGAAATGGCCGAGGTTTGCGGCATTCCAGCCAAGACCATCCGGGAAGTGGCCCGCATCTATGCACGTTCGGAAAAGTCGATCATCTTCTGGGGCATGGGCATCAGCCAGCATGTCCACGGAACCGACAATGCGCGCTGCCTGATTACACTGGCCCTGATCACCGGACAGATCGGCCGACCGGGCACAGGACTGCATCCGCTGCGCGGACAGAATAACGTGCAAGGGGCGTCCGATGCCGGCCTCATTCCTATGGTCTATCCCGACTACCGATCGGTCGAGGATGCCGCCATCCGCAAGGAATACGAGGAATTCTGGGGAAAGGACCTGGATCCGAACAAGGGTCTGACGGTGGTGGAGATCATGCATGCCATCAATGCCGACGAGATCAAGGGCATGTACATCATGGGCGAGAACCCGGCCATGTCGGACCCTGATCAGACCCATGCCCGCATGGCCCTTGCGAAACTCGAGCATCTTGTGGTCCAGGACATCTTCCTGACAGAATCGGCATGGCATGCCGATGTCATACTGCCCGCGACGGCCCATGCCGAGAAGACAGGCACCTACACCAACACCAATCGCCAGGTGCAGATCGGTCGAATCGCCGTGACGCCTCCAGGACAGGTCCGCCAGGACTGGGAACTGATCCAGGAGATTGCGCGGCGCATGGGTGAGGACTGGAACTACAGCCACCCCAGCGATGTCTTCGCGGAGATGGCACAGGTCATGCCTTCGCTCGCCAACATCTCCTGGGAGCGGCTGGAGCGCGAGGACTCCGTTACCTACCCTGCGGACGCTCCGGACAAGCCCGGAAACGAGATCATTTTCGCAGAGCGGTTCCCGACAGCCGATGGGCGGGCCCGCATCGTCCCGACCGATCTTGTCCCGCCCGATGAGTTGCCTGATGACGACTATCCGCTGGTTCTGACAACAGGGCGTCTGCTGGAACATTGGCATACGGGCGCCATGACTCGAAGGGCCGGCGTGCTGGACGACCTGGAACCCGAAGCAATTGTCTCCATGAACCCCAGGGAAATGGGCCGACGGGGAATCAACCCGGGAGACATGGTCAAGGTAACCACACGTCGCGGCACCATCGAGATCAAGGTTCGCAAGGACCGCGAGGTTCCCGAGGGCATGCTTTTCATACCCTTCTGCTTCAACGAGGCAGCAGCCAACGTGCTGACCAATCCGCAACTCGACCCCTATGGCAAGATTCCGGAATTCAAGTTCTGTGCTGCCCGGCTGGAAACCAACGAGGTCATGGCCGCAGAGTAGCGATCTCCATACGGACGAACGAAAAACGGCGGGACCGCAATGGCCCCGCCGTTTTTCGTTTTACTGGTAACCTGGAAGCTCTATTCGCCCCAGACTTCTTCCAATAGTTTCGTCCAGTTGGCCCCCATCACCTTCTCGATACGCCCCTCTGGCCAGCCCCGGCGTTCCATGGCGGCCGTCAGGTTCGGAAAATCCTCAATGCGCCGGAATCCTTCGGGGTTGATGATCTCACCGAACTCGGTGAGTTGGCGCGCATAGCCCTTGTCCTGGGTGATGTAGGTAAAGAAGCTGTCGGAATGGTCCTGGGTGAAATCGGTTCCGATGCCCGTGCGATCTTCGCCCACAAGATTCATCACATATTCAACGGCCTCGACATAATCATCGACGGTGGCCTCGGTCCCCTTGGCCAGGAAGGGCGGGAACATCGTCACCCCGGCAAAACCGTTGTGCTGGGCAATGAAACGCAGCTGCTCATCGCTCTTGTTGCGAGGGTGTGCCTTCAGGGAGGCCGGCAGGCAGTGCGAATAGGCCACGGGCTGCTTCGAATAGGCGATGATCTCGCTGGAGGTCAGCTCGCCCACATGGCTGAGATCGATCAGGATACCGACGCGATTCATTTCGTCGATCAATTCACGCCCGAAGTCCGTCAATCCCGTGTCCCGGCTTTCGTAACAGCCTGAGCCCACGGTCGTGGCCGTATTGTAGGTCATCTGGACGATGCCGAGGCCCAACTCCTTGTAGACCTGCACCAAAGGCAGGTAGTCACCGAACCCCGTGCTGTTCTGCCAGCCCAGGATAATCCCGACCTTGCCGGCCTCCTTGGCGCGACGGATATCCTTGGTCGAATAGACCTGCATGAGAATGTCGCTGTTCTCACGGATCTGCCGCTTCATGTCGGCAACAGCCTTCATGGTCGTCGGGAAATCCTCCCAGACGGAGCAGGTGCAGTTGACTGCCGTCAGGCCGCCCTTGTGCATGGCCTCGAAGACAGGGCGATGCCATTTGGCAACAATCAGGCCGTCAATCACGACAATACGGTCGTGCAGGGATTCAGACATCAATACCTCCAGTTTTACCCGTCACCCGTCAGTAGAAGCTTGGCAGGAACAGGATGATTTCCGGGAATAGTGTGAAAAAGCCGATTGAAAGAACCATGATCAGCCAGAAGGGAACGGTGGCCCAGGCTGCTTGACCAAGGTCGACCTCCCGGTTGGTCATGGTCACCAGAACGAAAAGGTTCAAACCCACCGGCGGCGTGATCATGCCAACTTCCATAAGGATGGTAACGATGACCCCGAACCAGATCGGATCGAAACCGAGCGCCATCATCAGGGGGAAGGAAATTGGCAGGGTCATCAGCAGCAGGGAGATTCCATCGAAGAAACAGCCCAGCAGCAGGTAGACCAGCACCACAAGCAACAGCACCTCGTACTTGGAAAGGCCAAGCGTCGCGATGTAGTCCACCAGATCGCGCGGCAGTCCCAGAATGCTGATGGCTTGGGCCAGGATGATCGTCCCCAGAAGGATCATGGCAATGGCGCCAAAAATCACGGTCGAGCTGAGAAAGGATCCCCATAGTTTCCTGGGAGTCAGATCCCCCCAGAAGAACCCGAGCAGGATGGCTGCGACAACCCCCATGGCGGCGGCTTCCGTAACCGTGGCCAACCCCAGGTAGATGGTACCCAGAACAAAGAAAATCAGGATCGGAAGCGGCCAGATCTGGGCCAGGCCCTGCAGGATTTCCCGAGACCCTGGCTTCTCCTCGTCATTGGGGGTCAGCCCGGGCTTTATCAGACTGGCCAGCATCAGATAGATGCCAAAGGCCATGGCAATGATAATGCCTGGCAGGATACCGGCAAGAAAGAGTTTGCCGATCGAGACATTCTGCGTGGCACCATAGATCAGAAGCGACAGGCTTGGCGGTATCAACAGCCCAAGGGTGCCGCCTGCGGCCAGGGATGCGACGATGGTCGGCTTGTGATAGCCACGGCGCGCAAGCTCTGGATAACCGACGGAACCGATCGCCGCTGCCGTCGACGTACTGGAACCGCTGACGGCCCCGAAGATCGTGGTCACCGCGATGTTGGTGTGCAGCAGACGCCCCGGGATTCTATGAAACAGGGGCGTCAGGCCATTGTAGATTCGCGTGCTGACACCACTGGCCAGCAGGATATCCCCCAGGATGATGAAAATGGGAACCGCACTCAGTGTGAAGTCGGTAAAGACATTCCACACCGATGTGATTGCCAGATCCGTGGCGCCCCCGGCCTGGAATTCCAACAGGACGAACCCCGCCAGCCCCAGGGAGGCGCCCAGAACGGCACCGGTCAGAAGGGTTAACAGCAGAGCACCACCAAGAATCGTCCAGGTCATGGATGCCCCCCTTCCGGCTGCTCCTCGGTGGAATAGCCTTCGGAGGGAAAATAGCTTTCCCGCCCGGCCATGACCCGGAAGGCATCAAGGAACTGCATAAGGGCTACCAGGAAGGCAACGCCCATGCAGGTGGGCATGATCGCCATCCAGGGCCAGAGCAACAGGCTTCCGATATCCGAACGTGACGAGATCTCGCGCGAGAAGTCCATGAACTGGTAGGAGGACCAGACAAAGGCGAACGAGAAGAGCATCAGGATCACCAGGGCGATGGCATTGGCCAAATACGCCCAGGGACGGGGAATCTTGCGGCTGAGGATATCGATCGTGATGTGCTGGTTGCGGAAGACGCCCAGCGGAATGGCCAGGAATGCCATCGAAACAAAGAGAAGTCCGACCATTTCGTCGGAAAACCTGAGTGGTGCCCCAAAGAAATAGCGCATGACGGCACCGGCGAAGACCATGGTTGTCATTACGACAGCCGCCGCTGCGCCCAGAATGTTCATGAGCTGAACCAGCCTGTGCACCGCGTTAACGAGTATCTGCATGATTAAGTGCCACCCCGTTCGGTGATGGTCATTTCCGTATTGGCAAGACTGCCCCCTTTCCTGTCAAAGTTACAGGAAAGAGGGCAAGGTCAGCTGCGCAGATCAGCGATCCAGCTCGGAAATCGCTTCCTGCATACGCTCGTAGTACTCCATGCCTTTGTCGCCTGCGTCCTGTGCCATTTCGGCCCAGGCTTCATTGGCGGCTTCGACAAAACGGGTCACGTCTTCATCGGAAAAGGGCTCAAGCATGGTGATGCCCAGCTCTTCACGATGGGCGCGTGCTTCGCTTTCGCGCTCTTCATCGACGGCTAGCTCGCGGGTCTTCTCCCACATCCGCTCGCCTTCCTCTCGAACGATTTCCTGAAGTTCAGGCGAAAGGCTGTCCCAGGCCTCTTCGTTCACACCAAACATCCAAGGGACAGCGGCCCAAGGATGCAGGTAGGCTTCATAATCCGTAACCTCCTGAAGCGAAACAGTCTCGGCGACGGTCGAGAGGTAGTAGGCACAATCGACAACACCGGTCTGCAGGGCCACATACATGTCATTCTGTGGAATGACCTGCGATGCGATATCAAGCTTGTCAAAGGTGTCCACCAGATGGCCGGCCCACACGCGCAGCTTCTTGTCCTGAAGCCCTTCCAGGGTGTTTACGGGATCGTTGCAATGCAGTCCGACATCAAAGACCGGGCTTACAACTCCGCCGACCGTGGTGATGTTCCAGTCCGCATAGGCTTCTTCGTAGATTTCCCGGATGGTTGGTAGCAGCTCCAGGTGTTCTTCTGGCTCCACGATTGCGCCCTGAACATAGACTGCAGCCAATTCAGGTGCATCGCGTTTGTAATACTCGCCATACATCATGGCCATATCCACGGAGCCGCTCTGCATGAGGCGAAGCAGGTCGGTATCCTTCACACCCAGGGAGCCCGCATGGAACACGCGGATTTCAAGCTCGCCTTCTGCCCGTTCGTTCACGCGATCGGCAAACTCCTGGAGATACTCCGCTTCCGGACGCGATTCGACGATCTGGCTGTGCATTTTCAGTTCGACTTTGTCCTGAGCCAGCGCCTCGGGTGTTGCACCTACGATGCTCAGGCTCAGGGCCGTTCCCGCCGCAAGCGCGAACAGGCCGTTCTTGAGATTGCTTGTCATCTCCCGATCTCCTTCTGTTTTCACTTTTCTGTCAGCGGGAACAATTCCCGCTGTCCTTATGGAGCAATAATAAGGAACTGGCAGGCGAGCCCACCCAACAGCTCCTTGTGTCCGGATCATGCCGCAGCTGGATTGCTGCCAACTTCATCCAGATAGCTGACACAGCGCTCGAGCGATTCGACGTCGCCGAACTTTGCGTCTATATCGAAAAGGTTCCATGAAACGGCACCTGGAATACGGTCTCCAATGCATTCCTTTACGGCAATGGTTCGAAAACCATCCGCGATCCCGTCACAGATTGTCTGGCGCACACAGGCCGATGCCGTGACGCCGGTCACCACAATGGTGTCCACACCAGCAGAACGAAGGAACCCGGCCAGATAGGTGCCGTGGAATGCACTGGCACGCTTCTTCACCAGAAGCTGTTCACCTTCGACAGGCTCAATCCGCGAATCAATAGCCCAGAGGTCCGGGCGATTTTCAGGAACGGCTTCAACAGGAATCTTGTTGTGCCACAAGCCCATGTCGGTATGTGGATTCTCTCGGTCCGTGACCTGGTAGCAGGTCGTCACATGTACGACTGGATGCCCATTGCGGCGGCAGGCTGCCAGCAGCTGCTGCACGCCAGGTATGATCTGGTCATCAATGTTTTCACAGGTAAAGGCGTTCCCTGGACGCGTCCAGGCATTGGCGAGATCAACATTGATCAGTGCCGGCTTTCTACCGAATCCCACGCGACGCTGAAACCCACGCTCCTTGTAAAGCGCACGTGCCTCGTCAAAGGCACGGGTCAACATCTCATCCAGTGTTTCAGCCATCAGGTGCCTCCCGCATTAAGGTCTGCCGTTTATCACAGGCGCCTGATTGAGGAACTTGATGCATCAATAGTAATGAGTAAAATATCAATTACCGTTTTATTCATATCGTATAGATTATTAATATGTCTGTAGCTCTGCGTCACATCCGTGCTTTCGTCCTCCTGGCCGAAGAGCTGCACTTCAATCGAGCCGCCGAGCGCCTCCATATCTCACAGCCCGCGCTCAGCCGCACACTGCGGGAACTTGAGGAATCTGTCGGGACGAAACTGATCAACAGGACCACTCGCTCAGCCGAGTTGACCGAAGCTGGCCGCGCCTTCCTGCTGGAAGCCCAGCTGGGCGTCGGCCACCTGGAGCACGCAGTCAATCTGGCGCGCTATACAGCACAGGGTATCTACGGCGAGCTGCGAATTGCCTATATGGATTTCGCGATCAATGGCCGTCTGCCTGAACTGATACGGGCCTTCCGGGAAGCCCACCCCAGCATACGGCTGGACCTTTCCTTCATGCCAACGACCAGGCAGCGAACAGCCCTGATGGAGCATCGGATCGACATGGGCTTCCTGATTGGATCGTTCGAGAACGACCGGATACACAACTATACTTTCGATTACGACAGTTACGTCGCCTTGCTCCCCGCCTCGCACCCGCTTGCCAACGTTGCGAGCCTGAGGCTCTCCGATCTGGCCAACGAACCTTTCGTTCTGGGCAACAGCGATTATTGGGCAGCCCACCGCGAACGTCTCTTCGTATTATGCCATGAATCCGGCTTCTTCCCGCGCATCCTGCAGGAAGCTTCCAGCAGTGAAGGAATATTCGGACTGGTCGCGGCTGGTACAGGGGTGAGCGTCTATTCGAGTTGTGTACGCAATCTTCAGAGGCGCGGCCTGGTCATAAAGCCCTTGGATGATATCACGCGCCGCATACCGATTTGTGCCGCCTGGGACGAAAGCTCTGCATCCCCCGGACTGCAAACCTTCACTGAATTCCTGTGTACCCACTGGGACAGGACGCACGATGGCCCAAGGAACTAGTCGCGGTCTCCCAAACGCACGTTGTCGGTGGAAAAGGCCTCACCACTTGAAGACTGCACCATCACATCCAGAACGAGTGCCGCTCCCACTGATATAACGATTGCAGCCAATGTGCCGGCAACGAAAGCCTTCATGATTCTTCCACCCCTGTTCGCATCCGTGACGGTGGCCTCATCTCATTCGGCCGGCTGCGCACGGCTGCTGTTTCCTGACGAACGGTCAGGCTTCTGCTGCAATTCCTCGACCCAGACATTGTGATGTTCACGCGCCCAGTTCTCGTCCACATAACCGCTGCCCATGGCATCGAAGGCACCCTCCATTCCCAGCGTACCGATGTAGATATGCGCCAGTATGACGGCAAACATGACTATGGCGAGTATGGAATGCCACAGAGAACTGAACTGCATCTCCATGATGGGAGAAACGGAATCCGGCAAATCAGTGCCAAAAATATTCAGGAAGGCAAAGGTCTTTTGCCACAGGGCGAATTCGAACGGAAACATCAGTGAAATTCCGGAAAGCGACAGCGACAGCCCTCCAAGGACGACCGCCCAGAAGATGATCTTCTGACCGCCGTTGAACTTGCGTGCGGGGGGATGAGAGTGCTTCGAGAACATGCCCCCACCCTTTGCAAACCAGACCAGATCATGACGGTTTGGAATGTTCTGCCCAACCCATAGCACGAACATCAGCAGAACACCGAGCATGAAGGGGAAAGCCAGGAAGTTGTGTGCATATTTGCCCCCAAGGGTCAGGGCAGAGAAAACTTCCGGGCCGACAACTGGAAGCAGGACATGGCGTCCCCAGAGGATGTTGATTCCCGTCAGGGCCAGCAGAATGAACGAAACAGCTGTCATCCAATGCACGGAACGCTCCAGCCCCCCGAAGCGTTCGATCAGGATACCTGATGGGCCCTTCTCAAGCCGGATACGCCCGCGAATCAGGTAGAAGAGCGCCAACAGTATGATGGTTCCCAACAGAACCCAGGAGCCATAGGTCATGAGGGGTCCGTTGCGGATCGACCGCCAGCCTTCTCCTCCCGATTGGATCAGCACACCGCTCTTCGTGTCAGGAATGGAAACTGACCCCTGCAGGCCACCACGGATTGCGCGCCACTGATCAGCATCGCTCGTGGTGCCCAGACTGTTGCCCGGAACGGCGCCACCGACCGGCCCTTCGGACGAGGCTGGCGGTTGCTCGGCCGATTGGGCCCAGGCTTCCGACAGGGTCCCGCCCTGCATGGCGACTGCCAGAAGCAGCATCACGGCGAGAGCAGGAACAGTCAGGGCCAATCTCGCAATACTCATGGTCAGTCCCTTTTCCTTCACCATGACGCCATTAAAACACAGACATCTCTACTACATACGTCCCTGCAGAGTGGCACGCCCTCTCAAGTCGCGAACCTGTTCCTGTGAAAGAGGTGTATCGGCCTTGCCCTGATAGGTTCCAGGCTCATGGTAAAGGACACGATCCTGTTCGTCCGGGTCGCAGGCGGCAAGCGCCGCCAGCGATACCAGAGCAGTGCACACAACTGTCAATCTCATCCCAAAATCCGAAACAGACAAATCAGCCGCCAGCTTTCATGTCGTAGGCTGTTCCCCAGCCCCAGGCACCGGCCCCGAAGCCACGCGCGACGATACGCTCGCGATAGATATCCGAAACTTCGTCGCCATCCCCGGCCAGCAGGGCGCGGGTGGAGCACATCTCTGCGCACAGCGGCAGCTTGCCTTCGGCGAGGCGGTTGCGGCCGTATTGCGAAAACTCGGCCTGAGACCCATCCTCTTCGGGCCCGCCGGCACAGAAAGTGCATTTGTCCATCTTGCCGCGGCTGCCAAAGTTACCGGCCTGCGGGAACTGCGGCGCGCCAAAGGGGCAGGCATAGAAGCAGTAGCCACAGCCGATGCAGAGATCCTTTGAGTGCAGGACCACGCCTTCATCCGTTTGATAGAAGCAGTCCACGGGACAAACGGCCATGCAGGGCGCATCGGAACAGTGCATGCAGGCGACGGAAATGGACCGCTCGCCCGGTTCTCCGTCCTGGATGGTGACGACACGGCGCCGGTTGACGCCCCAGGGAACTTCATTCTCGTTCTTGCAAGCCGTTACGCAAGCGTTGCACTCAATGCATCGTTCTGCATCGCAGAGAAACTTCATACGTGCCATTATCTGATCTCCTCTCCCCCAGGGCCTTACGCCGGTTCAATGCGGCAAAGCGTTGTTTTCGTTTCCTGCATACCCGTGACCACATCGTAGCCATAGGTCTGGACCGTGTTGGACGCTTCACCCAGGACATAGGGGTCTGCACCATCAGGATACTTGTCCCGCAGATCTTCGCCCATCCAATGGCCACCGAAGTGGAACGGCATGAAGGCCACACCGCGGCCAACACGCTCGGTGATCATGGCCTTCACGCGTACGCGGGCCTCGTTTTCCGGGCCGTATACCCAGACCATGTCGCCATCGCGAATACCTATATTGTTGGCATCAACGGTATTAATCTCGACGAACATGTCCTGCTGCAACTCTGCCAGCCAGGGGTTGGACCGCGTTTCATCACCGCCACCCTCATATTCAACAAGCCGTCCGGAGGTCAGGATGGTCGGGAAGTCCTCCGAAAAGTCCTGATCCTGGATCGTCTTGTAGAGGGTTGGCAGACGATGCATCTGGCGGTCTTCGTGGGTGGGATAGTCCGCCACAAGGTCGCGACGCGGCGTGTAGAGCGGCTCGCGATGCAACGGCACCGGATCCGGGAAGGTCCAGACCACAGCCCGTGCCTTGGCGTTACCCATGGGCTGAATACCATGCTCGATGGCCACACGCTGGATGCCACCAGACAGATCGGTTTTCCAGTTCACGGAGTCGACATCGTCTCCGCCGACCTCCTCGATGATCTGACGCTCCTCGTCGGTCAGGTCCGAATCCCATCCCATGGATTTCATCATTGCCATGGTCACTTCGGGATAGCCGTCCTCGATCTCGGATCCAACAGGATAGGATCCCTCTGCCAGCAGATTGTCGCCATCGCGTTCCACGCCGAAACGTGCGCGGAAGGCACCGCCTCCCTCTTTGACCGGAATGGTGTTGTTGTAAAGCACATGGGTTCCAGGATGATTGTATTCGGCTGTTCCCCAGCACGGCCAGGGCAAGCCGTAATAATCCCCATCGCAGGGCCCGCCACGCGCACGCAACGATGTCTTGTCGAAGGTTTGCTGGTTGGCCATGTGCTTCTTCAGGCGCTCGGGAGACTGGCCCGTATAGCCGATGGTCCAGGTCCCGCGGTTGAACTCACGAGTCAGGTCCTCAACAAGGGGCTCCTTGCCGTTGACCTCGATATTCTTGAACATTTCGTCGGCAAAGCCGAACTTCTCGGCGAAGAGATACATGATTTCGTGATCGACCTTCGACTCGAACAGTGGGTCGAACACCTTCTCGCGCCATTGCAGCGAGCGGTTCGAGGCCGTTACCGATCCGACTGTTTCGAACTGGGTCGTTGCCGGCAAGAGATAGACCCCATCCGTGCGGTCATGCATGACGGCTGTGAAGGTGGGGAAGGGATCGACCACCACCAGCATGTCCAGCTTTGACATGGCCTTGCGCATGTCGGGCAAGCGGGTTTGCGAGTTGGGTGCGTGCCCCCAGAAGACCATGGCGCGCAGGTTGTCCGGCTGATCGATATCTTCCTTGGCCTCAAGCGCGAGGTCGAACCAGCGCGAAACCGGGGTACCGGCCCTCTCCATCATCTCCTTGTCAGGGAAACGCTCCAACAGGGATTCGTAGTCGACCTCCCAGACACGCGCCCAGTGGTGCCAGGCACCTTCGGACAGGCCATAGTAGCCCGGCAGGGTATCCTGGGTAACTCCCAGGTCTGTCGCGCCTTGCACGTTGTCATGCCCCCGGAAGATGTTGGTGCCGCCGCCCGGCACGCCAATGACCCCGAGCGCGAGTCCCAGATTGCAGTAGGCCCGGCAGTTGGCGTTGCCGATGGTGTGCTGGGTTCCTCCCATGCACCAGATGATCGTGAAGGGGCGATTGTTCGACAGGGTCCGCGCAACACGAGCCACTTGCGATTCCGGCACACCTGTTACGCGTTCCACCTCGTCCGGCGTCCAATTGGCCACCTCTTCCCTAATCTGCTCCATGCCCCAGACGCGCTGGCGGATGTATTCCTTGTCCTCCCAGCCATTCTCGAAAATGTGCCAGAGAATACCCCAGATCAGGGCGACGTCCGTGCCAGGGCGCATCCGAACATATTCATCGGCATGCGCCGCCGTGCGCGTGAAACGCGGGTCACAGACAATCAATGGGGCGTTGTTCTCTTCCTTCGCCTTCATCAGATGCTGCAGTGAAACCGGATGAGCTTCAGCCGGATTTCCGCCAATCAGGAAGATCGCACTGGAATTGTGAATATCGTTGTAGGAATTCGTCATCGCGCCATAGCCCCAGGTATTGGCCACAGCGGCGACGGTAGTGGAGTGGCAAATGCGTGCCTGGTGGTCGACGTTGTTCGTCCCCCAGAAGGCCGCCAGCTTGCGGATCAGATAGGATTGCTCGTTGTTGTGCTTTGCCGAGCCTAACCAGTAGACGGAGTCCGGCCCCGAAGAGTCGTAGATCTCCAGCATCTTGTCGCCGATCTCGTTGATGGCGTCTTCCCAGGACATGCGCTCCCAGTTGCCATCAACCAGCTTGACCGGGTACTTGAGCCTGCGCTCGCCATGAGCGTGCTCGCGCACAGCCGCCCCCTTGGCACAGTGTGCCCCAAGGTTAAAGGGGCTGTCCCAGCCTGGCTCCTGACCCGTCCAGACCCCATTCTCGACCTCGGCAATTACCGTGCACCCGACCGAGCAATGCGTGCAGACAGACTTGATTTGCTGGACGTTGCTTTCGCCCGAACCGCTTTCCTGGGCATTGGCCTTGCGAACCCGTCCCAGCGGCAGCGTCGAAACCGCAGCCAAACCACCGGCAGCCATGCCGGAACGGCGCAGGAAAGTGCGCCGATCGACGGCCTTTCCAGTCACACCGGAAAGCGCCTTCATCATGTGGGAGCCTGTTACCGTTCCCGTGGATTTCCTGGTAAGCATCGTCCTCTCCCCAGTATCTGCCTGCTTTTAAGAGCTGTTTTCTTGTTCAGAAGCGCGCACGATCGTAATAGGTTCGCACATGCTCGCTTTCATGATATCCAGCGGATTTCTTGCCGCTTTCAGCTGCCTCCGCTTCGTTGCCTCCCAGGTTCAGGGCCACGGCCCCAGCCGCGCCCAAAACACCGGTGCCAAGTCCAGCGCTAAAGAAATTGCGGCGGCTCTTGGATTTCAGTTCATCATCTTTCATCTGAGCTCTCCTTGCACCGACTCCCAACCGTCGCAGGGTCAGGCAGCCATCTCGAAGGCTTGCGCCTCTATGGAAAAGAAAATCTTACCGATCGTGCCGACCGGCATGTAGAAATGCGCTGAAGGCGCGGCTTCCAGATCCTCGAAAAAACGCTGGGCCCAACCATTCAGATGCTTCTCGAAGAACACATTCTGTTCCTCCAGGGAAAGCGGATCCCCGAAATCCCCGGCGATCAGAGCTGCCATCATTTCACAAAGCGAAGCGATGTGATCTTCCGGCTCACTGACTCCCTCATTCCGCGCCAGGCCAAGCGACAGCATGTCGCCGCGCAGACGCGACAAGGGTCGATCGTTAAGGAAGCCCGTCTTGTAATAGGATGCATAGGGTAGAAGCTCCGATTCACCCGCCCCGATGAAAAGGGCAAAGTACTCGTGCTTCAAATCCTCGGAATTGAGACGGGCAGACGTTTTGGCAAGCGTCGTGACGGCCTGCCCCATCTCGCTGTCATCGCCCTCCAGTTCAGCGAGCGAACTCAGGAAGGCATCATCCGGTTCGGCGCCCAGAAGACGCGCCAGCAAGCCGTACCAGTCTGCCCGTAGGCGGTCTTCTTCTTCGACCTCGGCATCGGTCGTCAATCTCTCTCTCCTGACGGGTCCTTGTTTGGAGTGGTTACTTGTTTGGAGTGGTTATGTGACCCGTTAATTTTTAAATATTCTAATCTAACCTAATTAGAGCCGGGCTTCCAATCGCTTGTCAATAAATCAACATGCTGCAATGCGACATGGAGTTACTTCATGGCTCGCGCGTACGTTGAATTCAACCCAGGTCCCAACGACGTTTCATCGCAGAACCTTTTGGCTCTCGGCTTCGCGCTTTCCCGGCTCTCTCGTCAGGAGTGATGTTGCGGCTGCGAAAGGTCGGTGTTCGGGGCCCAGCAGCAACTTCGCCCTCTTCAGCGGTTCCTGATTGCTTCACCGAAACAGCATTCGAGTCTCCATCTGGTTCGCTTGAGGGGTCTTCAGGTACTGCTTCGTGTGCACCTCCTGCCATTTGAGTGCCCTCGCCCACTTCTGCACCGCCCTCGGGCACATCCTGGGATTCATCATCCGGCATCACCATGCCACGACCAACCTGGAAGAGGGTTTTGACCTTCCTGGACAGCATGACAGGGTCGTTGTAGTCATCCGCATAATCGACAAGCCCGTCCAGGTTTGCATAGACAGGATCGACCCGCCAAAGCTGCTGCATGGCCCTACGTCGAAGCTCCGCCGGCACATTGCTTTTCATGAAAACCGACCAATCCGCATCGCGCCCAAGGGTTTCAGGGTCCGGCAAATCGTCCGGCGGCAGCATCTCTTGTTGCGCCTGCCGATCATCCGACGGTGCTGTCTGTTCTTCAACAAGCTCTGGAGCGTCGCTGCCGCCCTCAACTTCATCACGCACACGGCTTTGCTTGCGCGTGGACCATCGCCTGAAGAAGGAGCCTTGCCGATCATTCATTCCGTTTCTCCTCCTGAGGATCCACGAACCTCGAAAGTCCCCTGCTCGTCCCGCTTCTTCGAACCGCGCTTGCGCTTGTGGAAAGGAAGCTCCTCATGATAGCGGCGCACGTAATCGCTCACGAAAGCCACGACCTCCTCCGGCATGGGCACATCCTCCACGGTCTCCTCTCCACCAACCGCGTAGAATTCGGCCTCCAAGGGACAAACGGTTACGAGGAAGGGGTACAGCGGCGCCCGGCCGTCTTTGTCACTACGTTGCCTCAGGACAACATAGACTCGCGGTTCCCGCTGGGAAATGTTGGAGCGATAGCCATCCGTCAGTTTCCGGGTCAACTCGAGCTGCAATGTGCCGGCATGGAAGCGTTCACCCATCTCGAACAGGCCAAGCGAGGGCCAAGACCCCTCCGGATCACGGGCGGGCGCACCAGGCAAGACCTCGACGGCCCGCCAGACGTGGCTCACCCACCTGTTCTGGCTTTCACGCTTTTCCAATACGACCCCCAGGGGCATCCTTGCATCCGTGGACGTCACCTCGTCTCTTCCCATTTTCCAGCTGTCACATCACGTCACGATAGCCCCGAATGGCCCAGCCGCAAAACCCCGTCTCATGCCTGCAGAAACTGTCGCGCATGTTCATAGTCGTCCGGCCGATTCACATTGTAAAAGGGATCCATTCCGCGCGCATTCCATTCAACCGTGGCAACCCTGTAACGAGCGGTAAAGACATCCACCTTGCGCACCTCTTCACCTATCATGGCCTCCCGCAGGGCCTTGCGCAGGTGAACCGGCCAGAGCGCAAAGACGGGATGCGACCTTCCGGCTGACGAAGCTACGGCAATATCCGCATTCTCGGCCGCCAGGCCATCCAGCAACCTGGGGACAAGATCCCGCGGCGCAAAGGGGGCATCGGTGGCGAAGGTGGCCATCAATTCACAGGATGGTTTGTGTGCCGCCACCCACTCCATACCGGCAAGCACGCCCGCCAGAGGACCGGCATAGCCTTCGATGCTGTCAGCCACGACAGGCAAGTCGTAGGCCTCGAAACGCTGGGGATCACCATTCGCATTGATGGCAAGAGCCTGAACCTGGGGGGCTGCCCGTTCGATTACATGCTGCAGGATCGTCTTTCCGGCAAGTTCACGCAGGCACTTGTCACCGCCCCCCATGCGCCGGGACTGCCCGCCGGCAAGCAGGATTCCGCAAACGGTCTGGGTCATTCCACATCATCCCTGGCGGCCTTGCGGCGGTGTCGACTGTCTTCTTCATAGCTTTCCTTGGCATCGAACAGGATGCGTTCCTGGCCGGCTAGCGCCATGAAGCGGCTGCCACGGCAGCGCCCGATCAGGGTCAGGCCCGCCTGCTGTGCCAGTTCCACCCCCCAGGCGGTGAAGCCCGAGCGGGAAACCAGGATGGGTATGCCCATCTGCACCGTCTTGATCACCATCTCCGAGGTCAGGCGGCCGGTGGTATAGAAGATCTTGTCCGCGCTGGAGATAGCGTTCAGGAACATGTAGCCGGCGATCTTGTCCACGGCATTGTGGCGGCCGACGTCTTCCATGTAGACCAATGGCCTGTCCTGACTGCAGAGGACACAGCCATGAATGGCGCCTGCTTTCAGGTAAAGGCTTGGTATTCCGTTGATCTTGCGAGTCAGCTCGGGAAGCCATGATGTTCTCAATTCATGGTCCGTGCTCAGTGTTATCTCGTCCAGTTTTTCCAGGAGATCCCCGAAAACCGTCCCTTGGGCACAGCCGGATGTGCGCACCTTCTTCTTGAGTTTGTCCTCGTAATCCGTTTCGCGTTCCGTTCTCACCACCACAACGTCGAGCTCGGGATCATGGTCGATCGCCATGATGCGGTCATCCAGGTGCAGCATGTTCTGATTGAGCAGATAGCCCACGGCCAGGTATTCTGGATGATCGCCAATGGTCATCATGGTCACGATCTCCTGGCGATTCAGGTACAGTGTCAGGGGCCGCTCGCTGACCACATCCGTTTCCACTGGCAAGCCGTTCTGGTCGATACCCTGAACCCGGCTGACCAGTCTTTCATCGTCCACATCGGGACGAACCAGGAACTCGCCCAGGGTTTCTTCATCCAAAATCCTGGCCTTGCGCAGCATCTCGGCCTGTCCTGCCTGCTGATTTCCCATCAAAGTGTCCTTTGACTGTTCCCTGAAAAGCAATTGCCCAACCGTACGTATCTCTCCAACACTATGGGACGCGTCAGGGCTGGTCGGCAATCACCCGCATGCGGCCAGAGGAACCTTTTATTTCCCCTTGGCTTTGATCTAGCATCGCACAAAGGCCAACAATCCATAAACGGCCCACATGGCATCGGGCTACGGGAGAGATAGCGTCATGAAGATGCGCAACCGCCGCGTCCTGGTCTGTGACTGTGAAAAGACCATGCCCCTCTCAAGCCTGGGGCTGGAAAAGGTCTGTCAGAAGGCTGGTGGCGAGGGAGAGCTGTTCCTGAATACCCAGCTCTGCCGCAGTCAGATCGAGAACTACCAGGCGGCCCTGGAAAGCGGTGAAGAGCTGCTTGTTGCCTGCACCCAGGAAGCCCCCCTGTTCTCGGAAATCGCCGACGACTTCCAGGCAAACGACAGGGTCAGCTTCACGAACATTCGTGAGACCGCCGGCTGGTCGCGCGATGTTGCCCAGGTGGCCCCCAAAATGGCCGCCCTTCTGGCTGCCGCGGCCGTGGAGACCGAGCCTTTCGGTAGCGTGACGCTCACATCGGAAGGAAACTGCCTGATTTACGGACCCTCCGATCTTGCATTGCAGGCCGCCCGCCAACTCAGCGACCGCCTGAAGGTCACGGTCCTGATCTCCGAGGACGAGGGCAGCCTTCCGCCAGAACCCATGGCGTTCCCCATTTTCGCCGGCAGGATCAACAGACTCAGCGGATACCTGGGTGCTTTCGAAGCCGAGATTGAAAGCTATGCAGCGCCCTCTCCATCCTCGCGCAGTGCTTTCGCGTTCGAGGACTGGAAAGGTCCCACCAGCCTGTCCTGTGACCTCTTGCTGGATCTATCCGGAGGCTCCCCTTTCCTGCCGGCGCATGAGCGTCACGACGGTTATCTCCGTCCTGATCCGGGCGATGTAGTGGCGGTCCAGAAGGCGCTTCTGGATGCAAGCGGCCTCGTGGGAGAGTTCGAAAAACCCAAGTATGTGAAATATGATGAGAGCATCTGTGCGCATTCCAGAAGCCGCCAGCAAGGGTGCAATCGCTGTATCGACTCCTGCCCACTGTCGGCGATCCAATCACTTGGCGACATCGTTGAAGTGGACCCCCATGTTTGCGGCGGCTGCGGGCTCTGTGCTGCCAGCTGTCCAACCGGGGCCATGGACTACCGCCTGCCCGATACTGCGAGTCTGGTAGAACGAATCCGCGTCCTGCTCTCCAGCTATCGGGCCAGTGGCGGGGAGAGCCCGGTCCTGTTGTTTCACGATGGACAGCACGGTCGGGAGCTCCTGTCCTACATGGCGCGTCTGGGCAATGGATTGCCTGCAAATGTCCTGCCCGTGGAGATGAACGAAGTCACCCAAGGTGGTTTCGACATCTATCTCTGCGCCTTGGCCTATGGGACCGCTGCAACGGCCATCCTGGTTCCCCCGTCCAAACGGGACGACCTGCCTGTCCTGGAAGAGACCATTGAACTGGTCGAAAGCATCTCGGACGGGCTTGGCTATGGCCGCGGGCATTTCAGCCTGATCGACGCACTCGATCCGGATGCTGTGGAACAGCAGCTAGAAGCCCTGCCCCAGGGGGCTGCTGCAGCGGCCAGCAGTTTCCTTCCGCTCGGCAACAAGCGCAGTCGCAGTTATCTGGCGCTGGGGCACCTTCACGACAATGCGCCCACCCCGGTCGATCGGATTGCCCTTCCGGACGGCGCACCCTTTGGTCGCATAGAGATCGACACCGAAGGCTGCACACTTTGCCAGGCCTGCATACCCGCTTGTCCGGTCGGTGCACTGCTCGACGATCCCGACCGGCCCTGGATCGGCTTCCAGGAAGAGGCCTGCGTGCAGTGTGGGCTCTGTCAGTCGACCTGCCCCGAAAACGTGATCACTTTGATTCCACAGGTGGATTTCACCGACGAGGCAAAGAAGCCAAGGACACTGAACGAGGCGGAACCCTTCCACTGCATCCGATGCGGTACCCCATTCGGCGTCAAGCAATCCATTGAACGCATCGTCGAAAAGTTAAGCGGACTGCACTCCATGTATATGCAGGAGGAACAGATCGACCGGGTGCGCATGTGCGAGGATTGTCGGGTTGCGGCGACCTTCGAGGATCCCAATACGCCCATGGCGGCCGGTCCCCGCCCCGCCATGCACACCACGGAGGAAGACCTGCGCCTGCAGGAAGAACGCCGCAAGAACCGTGAAGCCAATCGCACAGGATCCGAGTCGGGCGAGTCGTCATGAGTGCGTCAGAAGAGCTCAATCCAAGGCTTTCAGCCTTCCGTCCGGACCTGGCCGATGCACGCCTGAAGGGGCAGGTCCAGGCCGAGTCCTATGTCGATGGTCAACAGGCAACCATCCGGGCAGCGCTGGCAGACCTGAGACGTCGACCGGACGACACTGCCCCCCTGGACAGTCAACTGATGCAGTCGGAGCAGGTTCTCGTATTTGAGCGCAAGGAGGGATGGGCGTGGGTTCAATGCCAGACGGACAATTACGTTGGCTATCTGCGTGAGAACAATCTGGGACCTGTATTGGACACGGCCGCGACCCATCGCGTATCGGTGCTGAGGACCCCACTGTTCACTGCACCGGACATCAAAAGTCCCGTAAACGACTATCTGTCCCTGCAAACGCCACTTCACATCCGGGAAAGTGACGGACGCTTCCTGCTACTTGAAACCGAAGGCTGGGTTTATGCGCGCCATGCAGAAACCATCGACAGCTGCTCACCGGACTGGACAGCAACGGCCCTGAGCTTCCTGGGAACACCCTATCTCTGGGGCGGTCGCTCCAGCCTCGGCCTGGACTGCTCCGCCCTCGTGCAACTCGCCCTGGCCGCTGCCGGCGTGAATATACCCCGGGACAGCGACCAGCAGGAGGAGGACCCACACCTGGGGGACCGCCTCGCACCCAGCGAGTCTTTCCAACGCGGAGACCTGCTCTATTGGCCAGGACACGTGGCCATTGCCCTGGGACCGGACAGTGTCGTCAATGCGACGGCCTCCCCCTTGCAAGTTGTCATGGAATCCTTCCATGAGCTGGACCAGCGCGCGCAATCCGATGGCGGCCCCCTGCGCCTGGTGCGCCGTCCCGTGGTGTAACCACCAGGGTCAGCTGTCAATTCAGGTCTTGTCCTGAATCCCCGGCGGGGGGTGCAGAGTTGCCTGATCCGACTATCGCCTCGCATCGTGCCTCGGCTCGCTGGACAAACAATTGCCTGCGGCTTTCAAGGTCGGGCGTTTCCTCGACCATCCGGTCAATCTGGGCTCGTTCCTCGGCAATGCAGCGCTCGACCGGGTCATCGGAAAGTCCTGCCTCGGACTCCGCTCCCGATCTGGAGGAAAAGCTGTCCGGCCAATTGAGGTACGCCAGCAGGCCACCACAACCCAGAATCACTAGCAGGGCAACCAGTCGCCCAGGCGAAATCATGCGCACGGCTTGGCACTCCTTTTACGGCCTTTTGGCATAAAGACCATTCCTGGTTCGTCTTCTCTTCCAGAAAGCTTGGACTCATCACTGCAAGATGCAAAAATTATGTTAGCTTGCAGTTAGGAAATGTTCAGCCCCCACTGACAAGCTGAGGGCACAAACAGCCACAAGGCGGATCAAGATGTCAGATACCCAGCCCGTCCCACAGACAGTTCCCGACAACGGGGAAGCCCCTCTGGTCGATCCCTTCGAACGCGCAATCACCTATCTGCGTGTCTCGGTGACCGACCGCTGTGACTTCCGCTGTGTCTACTGCATGTCCGAGGACATGACCTTCCTGCCGAAATCGGAAGTGCTCAGCCTCGAGGAACTAGACCGGCTTTGCAGCAGTTTCGTGGAGCTTGGCGTCAGGAAGCTCCGCCTCACAGGCGGTGAGCCCCTGGTCCGTCGCAACATCATGTGGCTGATAGAACGCCTCTCGCGTCATCTCGACAGCGGGCAGCTCGAAGAACTGACCCTGACGACCAACGCCAGCCAGCTGACTCGTTATGCAGACCAGCTTGCGGCCTGTGGCGTGAAGCGCCTGAACGTTTCGCTGGATACACTCAACCCGGACAAGTTCAAGGCCATCACGCGTTGGGGCAAGTATGACAAGGTCATGGAGGGGCTGCAGGCAGCAAAACGCGCCGGGATCTCCATCAAGATCAACACCGTGGCCCTGAAGAACGTCAACGATGACGAGATCGACAACCTGGTGTCCTGGTGCGGGGATGAAGGCTTCGATCTCACCTTCATTGAGGTCATGCCCATGGGCGACATCGGCGGCGAGGACCGACTTGACCAGTATTACCCCCTTTCGCAATTGCGCAAGGACCTGGCCAGGAACTGGACGCTGGAAGAAAGCGATCACAAGACAGGGGGGCCGGCCCGCTATGCCTATTGCAGGGAAACCGGCGGACGTATCGGCTTCATAACCCCGCTGACTCACAATTTCTGTGAAAGCTGCAACAGGGTACGCCTGACCTGCACCGGTACACTCTATATGTGCCTGGGCCAAGAGGATGCCGCCGACCTCCGCACGCCGCTGCGCGAAAGCGATGATGATGGCTTGGTCAAACAGACCATTCGCGAAGCCATTACGCGCAAGCCGAAAGGCCATGATTTCATCATCGACCGGGACAACCAGCAGGGGGTGGCCAGCCGGCACATGAGCGTGACCGGTGGCTGAAGGAGCTTTCCACCCATCCTTCACAGAAGTGCTTATCCGTTTCTGACAGGCAGGTTGGTCTGTTTCCTGTGAAGATTGAAGCTATACTGTCCGCCTGAAACATCACGCAGGGCGCTTCCTTGATCATGGCTGACCCAAGAGACCTTTCCCTTGCCTTCGTGCATGCCGAAACCGAGGAAGCCGAGGCGGCGGCAGAACGTTTGCAGCAACTCTATCCCAACGTCGCTCCCAGGGATGCGGAAATCATAATCGCCCTTGGCGGCGATGGCTTCATGCTGGAAACGCTGCACGAACAGTTTGGGGACGGTGTATCCATCTTCGGAATGAACCGGGGCACGGTTGGATTCCTGATGAATGCCTATAGCGAAGACAATCTGTATGAGCGTTTGGCACGCAGCGAACGGGTAACCCTTCACCCCCTGAAGATGGAGGCCAGAACCGCTGACGGCACCCCGGCCCAAGCACTGGCCATCAACGAAGTCGCGCTGTTCCGGCAAAGCCGTCAGGCCGCCAAGCTACGCATTCGTATCGACGGCGTGACTCGGCTGGAAGAGCTCGTCTGCGACGGCGCCCTTGTTGCAACTCCTGCCGGCAGCACGGCCTACAATCTCTCAGCGCATGGTCCCATCCTGCCCCTTGGAACACCCTTGCTGGCATTGACCCCGATCAGCGCGTTCCGTCCGCGTAGATGGCGTGGTGCCCTGCTGCCCCAAAAGGCAGAGGTGGAAATTGAGGTTCTGGAAAGTTCCAAAAGACCGGTGAGTGCGACGGCAGATTTTACGGAAATCCGGAACGTGGACATGGTTCGTGTACGAGAGAATCGAAACACCAAACTGCACCTTCTGTTCGACCCCGAACACAATCTGGAAGAACGGATCCTGAAGGAGCAATTCATCCCCTGAACATGGTTATCCAGTGGAAAACGTGGCTGTCAGCGAAAGCCATGCTTCCGCTGACAGCACAACAATTCCAGGGACAGGGGTCTGGATTGGCTCATGCACGCCAGAAGGGCTTTCGTGCTTCGCGATAGATATCCGCACGACTTAGCCCGATATCCCGCAAAATACGATCATCCAGCTGACGCAGCTTCTGCCGATGCTCCCAGCGTTCCATCCAGACAATGGGAGTCTCGAAAATCCGAATGGCCAGTTCAGTCAGCAACCGGGTGGTGCCAATATGCACAGCCGCACTGGAATTCCGGGCAAGGCCGGGCCTTTCGCAAATCTGCGACATGATTAGTTCCTTTCATGAACCAGTGGTCTACAGTTCCTTGAAAGAGCGGGCCCTGCTCTTTTCCTTAAAGCATAATTTGCCCCTTGCGCTTGCGAAGCACAAACGGGATTATCTCATCTTATCCATTAGATTTTCTAATGCAGAAGCATGAAGAGAAAACTTCCACCCCTCAATGCCCTGCGCGCCTTCGAAGCTGCGGGGCGACACAGATCATTCACGCTCGCAGCCGAAGAGCTGAATGTGACTCAAGCCGCCATCAGCCATCAGGTTCGTGCTCTGGAAGAATATTTCCAACAGGATCTTTTTCTGCGTCAGAATCGAAATCTTGCACTGACAAGCGCCGCACAGAACTACCTGCCCACGGTTGCCCAGGCCCTGAACCTGATTAATGACGCCTCCCGCCAGCTTGTCCGCCATGACAACGACACGACGCTGCGGGTCAGCACCCTGCCCTCCTTTGCGGCAAAGTGGCTATTGCCGCGGCTTGCCTCCTTTCAGGCTCTTCATCCCGAGATCGACATTCTGGTCTCTTCCAGGAACGAACTGGCCGACCTGGAACGCGAGGATATAGATGTCGGACTTCGATTCGGCGTTGGGAAATATCCCGGTCTTCACAGCGAGAAAATCCTGCATGAACGGAAGTTTCCCGTTTGCAGCCCGTCCCTGCTCTCCGGAGACAAGCCGCTGTCCCGGCCAGAGGACCTCAAGCATCATACCCTTTTGCACGATGAGGTTTTCGGCGGAGACATCGAGATCGATTGGCAGGGATGGCTGGAAGTTGCTGGTTTTCCTGAACTCGCCACACGCAGAGGACCTTGGTTCAATGATTCTAGCATGCTCCTGACTGCTTCCATTGCGGGACAAGGCGTCGCCTTGGCACGCGCATCCCTGGCCGTTGACGACATGGCAAAGGGGCTCTTGATCAAGCCTTTCGGCCCGGAAATTCCAACGACGTACAATTACTACTTCGTAACACGCCCGAATCTTGTCGACCGTGAGCCTGTCCGCACCTTCTTCAACTGGATTCAGGCAGAAACTCAAAAGACGGGCGCGGCCATAACAGCCGCATGACCTTTCTTCCACGGGTCAGAGGCCCTAGAGTTATCCAGATGACCAAAGCGCGACTCTGCCGCGCTCCGGCCCTTTCATGAACTCCCTATCTCCGGGCCCCCACAACAAGGACTCATGCAGATATGCCAGAAATAAAACCCGAAACCCGCAGCATGATCGAACGGCTGATTGCTTACGATACGACCAGCCGCAATTCGAACCTGGAACTGATTCACTTCATTGCGAATCACCTTGCGGATTTGGGAGTTGAAAGCGAACTCGTGCACTCCGAAGACAAGCGCAAGGCCAACCTTTATGCCACGCTCGGTCCTCAAGACCGTTCCGGAATCGCACTTTCGGGTCATACCGATGTGGTTCCGGTAGACGGCCAGGACTGGAGCCAGGATCCCTGGACCGTAAGCGAACGTGATGGTCTGCTGTTCGGGCGCGGCACCAGCGACATGAAGTCCTTCGTCGCACTTTGCCTGGCCTATGCCCCGGATTTCCTGGAGCATGTCAACGAGATCCCGATCCACCTTTGTTTCACCTATGATGAAGAGATTGGCTGCGTGGGCGTAGGCCCCCTGCTGGACCATCTGGCACAGAAGGAAGTGCGGCCACGCTGTGCCATCATCGGCGAGCCTACGGGCATGCAGGTCGTGAACGCGCACAAGGGCCGTCTTGGCTTTACCTGCCACGTGCGGGGGCATGAATGCCACTCCTCGCTGGCGCCGCAGGGGGTCAACGCGGTTCAGTACGCGGCCCGCCTGATCAACCGCCTTGTCGAGATCGGTCGGATCAAGGCCGAGGAAGGTCCCTTCGATCACGACTATGACGTTCCTTTCACGACGGTCCATGTGGGCACCATACAAGGTGGGACCGCAGTCAATATCGTCCCCAAGGACTGCTCGTTCGAGTTCGAGTTCCGCTGCTTGCCCGGAGATGACCCGCGTGTGCTCTTCAACGACCTGAAAGGCTTCGCGGAAAGCGATCTCGAGCCGGAAATGAAGGCCATTGCCGCGGAGACCGGGATCGTTTTTGAACAAGGCGCCACCTTCGCCGGCCTGGATACCCCCGAGGACCACGAAGTCGTAACACTCACCAAGGCGCTGGCCGAAGCAAACAGCACCACCAAGGTGGCCTTCGGGACCGAGGCCGGGCAGATTGCAGAGCGGGATATACCTGCCGTGGTCTGCGGCCCCGGCCATATTGCCCAGGCCCACAAGCCGGATGAATTCATCTCCCTGGAACAGCTGGTCAAGGGAGAGGTCTTCATGAAACGCCTGGTCAAGCGGCTTGGCGCGCCTCTTCAGGCACACTGACGCCTGTTCCTTATCACCGGAGCCGGACAAGGTGACCTCAGCAGTTCCCCAAAGCGCACCGAAGACATGGTCAAGCGTGCTGCTTGCCCTTGGCATAGGCGGAATCGGCGGCTGGCTGGCCTACAGCATCAACTTCCCCCTGCCCTGGATGATCGGCTCCATGGTCTTTACCACCGTGGCAGCCATGATGGGCGCCCCCATCGCCATGGCTTCCAGCCTGCGGACGGCCATGATGACGGTTCTTGGCGTCATGCTCGGCAGCGGCTTTACACCGGAAATCCTATCCGCACTCGGCGCCTGGAGCGGCAGCCTGGCGCTGGTCAGTCTGTACATCGTCCTGTCGACCGCCTGCGGCTATCTCTATTTCCATCACGTCTGCGGCTATGACAAGGCCAGCGCCTATTTCTCCGCCACCCCCGGGGGCCTGAGCGAAATGGTCCTGCTGGGAGGACAGTATGGCGGCGACCCCCGCGTCATATCCCTTGTGCATGCCACGCGCATTCTCTTGATCGTGGTGGCCATTCCCTTCGGCTTCTACTGGCTATCGGATCTAGAACCCGGCCAAACCGGTGGGGTCGGTCCCGGATGGAGCGATGTCGGCCTGACGGCAGGCGTCCTGCTGGTTGCCTGTGCCATCGCCGGTTTCTTCGGTGCACGTGCCATGAAGATACCGGCGGCCGCAGTGGTCGGCCCCATGGTCCTCAGTTCCATTGTCCATCTGTTGGGACTCACCAAGGCGGCGCCGCCGATGGACCTTGTTTCCATCGCCCAGGTGGCAATCGGTGCGGCCATCGGGGCACGCTTCTATGGAACAAGCGCGATGATGGTCCTGAAAACCATTGTCCATTCAGCAGGGGCAACAGTCTTGCTGGTCATGATCACCCTGGCTATAGCGAGCTTTCTGGTTGTCATGACCCCCATCAGCCTGGCTCCCCTGGTGCTTGCTTATGCCCCGGGCGGACTGGCCGAGATGAGCCTGATCGCCATCGCACTGGGCGCAGATGCGGCTCTGGTGGCCACGCATCATATCGTCCGCATCGCCCTCATTGTCGTTTGCGCAGGCCCCCTATACCGGCTGATAGAACACAGATTGGGAAAACAGGCACACCCCGGCTCTCAGAAAGAGGACACGCCATGAAGGGAAAGGACATACTCGGCAACCTCTTCGGCATTTTCCTCTGCCTGCTGGTGCTGGGCATTGGCATAGGTCTTCTGGTCCTGTTGTTCGCGGCCTTGCCTTTGCTTGTTGTCGTTGCGCCCCTGACCATTACCCTGGTGCTCTGCTTCCTGCTCATTGCCTACCTGCGCCAGCGGCGGCGAAAATAATGGGGTCGATCTGTGCACGTTGCAGGGCGGTGAGCCGGCTGCTAGAGAACAGGTCGCTGCGGACGTGGTGGAACTGGTAGACACACAGGACTTAAAATCAAACCAACAAAAAAAATAAAGCCCTGATCTTGAATACTTTTCTCATAACATCACACACGCTTCCCGAGATTTGTCGGGGCGAAAGGTCTCCGTAAGAAACTCCGGGAGCCCTCTTGCGATAGACATGCCGTCACTCTCCACGGCCTAGTGATGAGCAGCTTGTGGAGGCTGTGGAGCCCTTGAGGCTAGCGCGGGAGAAGTTCTAGCGGTTCTCCGTCAAGTACAACTCATAGGGACTCCCTGAGCTCACTCTGTGAGATCCCTAGCTCACCCTACCTATACGCCAACTACCCAGAATGCTTGCTGTTCAGATATATATAGCCGCAGTCGAATGCGGTGGTAGAATTGCTTCACAACCTAGATAAAGGCCAGCAGGAGAGCTTCATGTTTGATGCAGACAATCAGAATGGCGAATCTGAAACAGCGTCCTGCCCCTACTGCATGAGCACAGATGACTGTGAGCACCTCCTTCTACATGTCGACAGTACATTTCAGTCTGCACAAGGCGGGGCCCTCTTCGAAGCGTTCAATGAACGTTGGGACATTCTGTGTCATGATTTGGGAGATGGTGCTGATCCAAGTGAAGTCTTCTCAGACCTACTTGATGAAGTAGACTTCATTTCTAGTGCCAAGGTTCACAGTAAATTTGAAGACGCTACTGGTATGTCATCAGCCTACGTTACCTACTACGTTGACCGACCTGTCAGTAGTTGGGAGACGTATCTACTCGAAAGGCACACTATCACTGGGGGTGAAGTGCGTGAGAAAATTATTGAATGCGGTGCTCAGATTGAGCGCATCATAGAAGAAGAACCTGATCCGGAATGGGCAATGGATGAATTAACAACAATCGCTGAGCAGAGAGGTGTAATTGATGACCTCGCCCCCCTACCCAGACGAAGCAGCGTTCAGGAGTTCGTCATGGACCTTTGGACAGAGAATCCAGTACTGCCCGAACTATTTTTCTTCCATCTACAACGAGGGGGGAAAACGGGCCCGCTTGAGGAGTTTATCGACGTCTGTGATATTATTCCTTAGCAGTACCGGGAAACAGCTACGCAGAATTTTGGCTCCCCACCTTGGAAGGTCGAACATCAACAACAACAAAGACCCCTTTAGCGGCTTTTTGAAATCGACATTCTGAACGACCCCAGCACCCCCAGAATTTGAAGGGTGGGACTCCTAGCCCCTCTCCAATACTTGAGCCACCAATGTCCGGGCATCGCAACCCCCAACCACTGGCTCCAGGCGGCTCAGCAACAATGCCTTGACTCAGAGCCTCGCATAAATGTTCTCTATATGTTCTCATTCTGGACAGAGGCATTATGCGCAAACCGGAGACCATAGAACGCCTTTACCTCGACTTCGACGGCTTCTTTGCGGCGGTTGAACAGCAATGTGACCGGCGTTTGCGTGGTCGTCCCGTAGGCGTCGTTCCCTTTGATGGTACGGACAGGACGTCGGTCATCGCCTGCTCGCGTGAAGCCAAAGCCTATGGCGTCAAGAACGTCATGCCTGTCCGTGAAGCGAGGCAACGCTGTCCCGGTCTCGTTCTGGTACCCCAGAAGCCTGACCTCTATCGGCGGGCACACAACGCTCTCCTGTCAGAGATCGAGACTGTCATTCCCATCGACGCCGCCAAGTCCATCGACGAGCTGACCTGCCGCCTAGATGCGGCTGACCGACATGATCCAGAGGATTTGGCCCGGCGGATCAAGGCAGCGATCCGGGAGAACATTGGGATATGGATCACCTGTTCCATAGGGTTTGCGGCCAATCGGCAGTTGGCGAAGATCGCCTGCAAGGAAGGCAAGCACAGCAATGGACGTTATGGCGACGGTCTCGCTATCTGGCATCCGGACGACATGCCCGCCCCCCTCTTTGCAGTGCCGCTCAACGATATCCCAGGCGTCGGCAACAACATGCGGGTTCGCCTCCAGATGGCGGGCGTGGTCACCACGGAGGAACTGTACGGCCTCCAACCCAAGCACATGCGTAAGCTCTGGGGCAACGTGACCGGTGAGCGCCTGTGGTACGCGCTGCACGGCTACGATATCCAGGCTCAGCCTTCCGGGCGGGGTATGTTTGGTCACGGGCGTGTCTTGCCCCCAGATTCGAGAACAGTCCCGGCGGCACGTGAAATCTCCCGACTTCTCCTGACCAAGGCAGCTCGTCGCTTGCGCCGTGAGAATTACTATGCGGGTGGTCTTTGGCTCTGGTTGTCGACCCGCAGCGGCACCTGGCTTGGCAAGACAGAACTACCAATCGTTCGTGATGACCAGGCGATCCTCAAAGCTCTGGGGGGACTATGGGGCCAGGTGGAGAAAGCCTTTCCGCGTGGAGTGATGATCTTCCGCGTGGGCGTGACCCTCTACGATCTCTCCCCCGCGAGCGAACGGCAGCTCGACCTGTTGTTACGTGATGATCGAACTCGTCAACGTTGGGAGAACATCAGCCAGGCCATCGACGAACTCAACGCTCGCTATGCCGGGACGGTGGTCAGCCTCGGGTACTGGAACCCTCCCAAAGGCGGACACGTGGGCGGCAAGATCAGCTACACCCGAGTGCCTTCAGCGGAGGACTTCTGGTGAGTGGTTGGAAAGAGAACATCCGTGTCGGCGACTTGGCCGACGAACAGAAGCTGGAAGCCCGCTGTCGGAAGTGTGGGCATACGCATTACCTCACACGTGCGATTGTCTGTGTGTCGCCGGAGCGGGAGTTTCTGTCGATTGCCGAACTGGAGCAGGAGACGATCTGCAAAGCTCGGGGCTGTCGCGGCCAGGTTAGGCTCTCCATGGTACGCTTAGATGAGCTGAGCGGCTTCGTTGGCGGCCTTGCTTAGCCTAGCTCACTGCGGCTTCTACAAGATGCGGGCCGTCATTCTTTGGCGAGTTGACTGCCTTTGAGACTGGCCAGGACATCATTTCAGAGGCCTCCAGCGGAGCAAGGTCCGTCTTCTCCAAATCCAGCCATGGGTCTTCCTGGTCAAGCCGCAGTATGACCGGCATCCGAGGATGTACTTCCTTCACCAGGTCGTTGGCGTCTGTCGTGAGGATGGTGAAGGTCTCGAGTGCGTCTCCATCACCCATCCACTGTTCCCACAGACCGGCAAACGCGAAGAGGCCTCGGTCTTTTCGACAGAAGTACCAGGGCGACTTCCTGTCCTCCTCACGCTTCCATTCATAAAAGCCGTCCGCGATCACCAGACATCTGCGCTTCCTAAAGGCCGCTCGGTAGGCGGGCTTCTCTGTCACCGTCTCAACTCTGGCATTGATCATCCGACTGCCGATTGACTTGTCCTTCGCCCAGAAGGGAACAAGGCCCCAGACGAGCTGCGTGAGTTCCCGCTTGCCGTCGATCTTTCGGAGGATCGGAGCTCGTTGTGTTGGGGCCAGATTATAGCGGGGAGCTAGGTCTAGCTCGTAACCAATCACGTCAGGCGCGAAGCGATCCTGGATCTCCTGCAAGGCTCGGCTTTCAGTATAGCGTCCGCACATAATGACACGCTCTTCGATGAGATTACGCCAATCGTAACCCACGTTGTGACTGGGGTACGTACCCAGAAACTACCTTCACAGGCCGGTCGGTATGTGATTCAATTAAACCGTATAATCTGCGATATTACACAAGGTAAAGTTTAACAGCACCAAATCCTATGGCCGTTGGTGACCAAACCTTCCGAGAATAAGGATCACCGCTGTCCTCCCGTTCACTTGGTCTGCTGGGTTCAGACTATGTCTATCTACACTGATGAGGAAGCCTGTCCCCATGATCATTAATGTCCCTACCAGAATTGGTGGATGGGAAACCGTGGACTGCCCGGTGAATATAGCAATACCCGGAGACCATGAAGAGACCGTCGTAGCCTTAGGCCTGGAATACCCAGATGAGTTCGGCTCTCCTATCTCGCGGCCCTTCCGGCCATTCACCAGTCTGCTGCGGCGAACTGAGGGCCTTGGTGAGGCCCATGAGGAGTACGATCTCTTCATCTCTGTCAGTCGCGGCACAGAGGCAAGCCAATATCTTCTGTGGTGCAGCAGATCGTCTAACGAGGAGGAAGGCGCTACACCGAAGCTCGCCGCCTGGGTAGACAGAGAAGTGCTGCCGGCGATGCCAAAGGGTGCCGGAAGGGCAGAGGACAAACAGCTACTTGCCTGCGGGGTACTCTTCTACGCGTACCTCCAGTCCAACAAAGCAAAGTGGGGTTCAGGTTGGATAACCCCTACGAGCACGGCCTCGTCGGAGCAGGATGAGCAGATTGACTTTTGCGCTGTACTCCACGCCGCTCGTCTCAACTACCCACTAATCGTCGCTGATCCTTGTACAGAAGCCTTCGCGTTGATCACGGTCCACTGGGGATTGGACATAGAGGTCTCCATCGGGCTCAGCCAAGCCCAGTGGGAGCAGGTAAAGTCGGGACAGCAGTTAAGCCTGCAAGGACATGGTTACCACTACGAAGGGCTCTTTTTCTGGGACTACTGGCACTTTTCTGGCGGAACCAAGGGAGCACTACTGGTCAAATACGGTGAAGATGGAGGGGTTGGATTTGATGGAACGCTTTCCGATGCAGATATTCAGTTACAAATGGGAGACGTTGCATGACTGAGCACTCAGGCGAGAGAGGCCCGGATTCTGCCAACGAAGGGCATTTCATCTGTCCCGAATGCCTCTCCGAGAGACCGGGCTCTACCTCGTTGCCCTCCCCGGACCCAGAGGCGTCGTCAGAGGAGCGGACCCCGTGGTTCTTCGTCCAGCAGACCATCAGGTGCGGAGCATGTTCAATGTCGATTCCCGCCCACCTAGCGGAGCGCTGGGACGGCATCACTCTGGATGAGGCTCAGGAGGAATGGCGGACCACCTTTCGACCTACTCGATGGGGTGCAGAGGAAGAAGACCAGGGAGTCGAGCTGGCCCAGGATAGTGGTGATGAGCGGTGCCCCTATTGTCAAAGCACAGACGACTGCAGGCACCTCCTTCTACTGGTCGACAAGACGTTTCAGTCCGGCCAGGGCGGCCACCTTTTCGAAGCCTTCAACAAACGTTGGCACGCTATCTGTGATGCAGGTGGTGATGACTTCGATGGCAGTGATGCATTCGAAGACCTAATCGAAGAAGTGTACGATCTGGCTGATGATTGGGTTGTCGGTGACTGTGAAGGGGGACCGGGAGCATCCTCAGCAGTCGTAGCATTCTACGTAGCCTCTGGGGAACTAAACACGCAAGCGCTAGAGCAATTCCGGTCTAAGGTTGCGAAGTAGGTCAACTTCTATCGCTGTAATACAACGGTCAGCCTATCAATGTCTGGTATTCAAACACCCCGCCACCCTCCTACTGCGTAGCGTCCTCAAGGATGCGGTAGACCGATGACCTACCGATCCCCAAGCGTCTCGAGATCTCCATAGGTCCCATGCCTTCCGCCTTCAGGCTCAAGACCTCATCAGCTTTGGCCTTTGCCACTGGCTTACGACCCTTGTACTTCCCCTCCTCCTTGGCCTTAGCGATCCCCTCTCGCTGACGCTCCAGCATCATCTCACGCTCGAACTGTCCGATGGCCCCGATCATCGTGAACAGGAGCTTTCCTGTAGGTGTCGAGGTGTCGAGGTTGAGGTCTAGCACCTGGAGGTTGGCCCCCTTCTCCTGGATGGTCTCAGAGAGGGCCAGGAGGTGGGCTGTGGATCGTGCCAGGCGATCAAGTTTGGTGACCACCAGGGTGTCCCCGTCCCTAAGGTAATCGAGGGCCCTCTCAAGCTCCGGGCGCTTTTGAACGGACGACACCTGCTCCCGGAAGATCTTGCTGCATCCAGCGGCCTCCAGGCTCTTGAGCTGAGCCTCGAAGCCTGCCTTCTGATCAAGGGTGGAGGTGCGGGCGTATCCGATGCGAAGGGACATATGGGTCTCCAGTGTGTGCCAATGTGATCTATGACTATGTGGCACAGACTGTCCCAAAATACAATTACAATTCGTATGGGACACTTTGGGACTCATGCATGACTGTCCCGTTGAGGCAGGGTTCTGTGGGACACCGCTTCGAAATAAACTTCAGCTATGATAGGTTGAGCTGTCGAATCTATTACCTGATACGCATACAGAGAAAGTATTCATATGCAGCAAGAAAACCTACCCGTTGGGAAGCGTTTCTCTCATGTGTACCTCCAGCCTTCGTGTTTAAGCTCTGACAGCCAACGAATGAGAGTCCGCATCTATAGGCTTTTTATTAATGAGCCAAAATTCACTGGAGATTATACGGGAATAGATATACCTGCCTACTTAGAGGGGGAATTAGGAATAATATTGCCACGGAGCATATCTCTTATTGATTGGCGTGAATTCTTCATTGATTGCAGTATTAATGATTTATTAGATTCTATTACAATATTATGGAATATTTTTTATACGTCTGGATCAAGTAATCTTTGGACAGATGGTGTATCAAGGATTTTTAACGAAGAGAAAGTTCGATATAAACTAGATGATCGAGGGGGCGTTCATTTCTTTGAGGATGCTGAATTTGAATTTATATCTAGCTCCACAATCTCCAGATTGGGTAAGCCAAGGTACAACGCAGTACGGGTAGCTTTTGAAGATGCCCTTGCGGCTTTGGCAGGTGAGGAACCTGATACTAAGACCGCATTGCGCAGTGTCTTTGAGGCGAACGAAATTCTGTTCAAGTTGATGTTCCAAGTCCAGCAGCTGAAACAACAAGAAGTTACTAAAAAACTTGGACCGTATGTAGCTCGGTATTTTGGGGACAACCAAGATGCTAGGACAGCTGCTTCTCAGTTCGTTGCAAGTTTCGGGAATTGGGTGAATGGAGTGCATCCCTATCGCCATGGTCAAGCTACAGAAGACCCCAATCCCCCACCTCTTCCCTTGACTGTTGCCCTTGTAAGCTCAGGCGCATCGTATCTTCGCTGGCTCACCGAGCTAGACCAAGCTCAAGAGCGTTGGGAGTGAAGACCGATCAAACCCACAACAGGCTGCTCGGCCCTCTTAGGAATACTGTAGCCAACACAAGCCCACAAAGGTCAGGACAGATGTCGATCTGGGGAAGACCACAAATGATGAATGTATAAGACCACAGCGGCTATCGGCCCCTTTGGTTCGAACTAAGTGCCTCTTCCTATGTATAATTGAATATCAGTATATAAACACCCTCTAGTTGAATAATAGGAAGTCTACAGCTCAGTCTTGTGAAGATAAAAAATTATCAACTCTTGTGAGTTCGGTTGAGCAGGGAATTCTGTAAAAATAAGTTCCTACCCCCTATAGAGTCCTTAAGGGCATAGCACTTATCCATCCTTCTGGTGATCTCCTATCTCTAGCTGTCCTCAGTGACCCTATAGAACCCACGGGCTTCCTTCCTCCACGAGCATTGCTTTAGAGCAGCCTCAGCTCCCCGATTGAAGGTACGTGTCTCCCAACCAGTCAGTTCTGGATACCTCTCTTTCAACGCCTTGGTGGATATGTGGTCTTCATCCAAAGGAACCTTGACTAGGGCAGCCAAGATCTGCTCGCAGGCTTGCTCGGCCTTTGAGGTGGTCTTGTGCCCCCAGTACTGTAGGGTCCAGGGCTCCCACTTGACCCCTGGCAGCATCTGGACCAAGGGTTCTAGGTCTTCCTTAGGGTGCCTCAGTGCCAGATAGACCGTGGAGGCCTTTGCCTGGGTCTTCAGTTCCCCAGCATCATCCTCTTCAAGGAAGACCCCTCTCATCCTAATCCGAGACATGGCCTGTAGTAGGCGATGCTGGATCTCACCTAACTGCAGACCCTTGATCTGGTCTGGTGTCACGTCAGTTGTGAGGTCCCCACTCTCCGCCAGATACTGTCCCACCAGTTCAGGTGCCGGCAACTCCAGACACCCTAAAAACACTGCAACCTCGTAATCCGTGTAGTCGTTGGTGGCCGTTTCCTGCCCATAGGTGAGGAAGGAAACTTTAGGCACCTCTGACCCCTCTGAGGTCTTCACCAGCCTGGAGGGTTCTATGCCGGCCTTCTGGAGAGCCCTCTTCAGTTCCGATGAGGGGTCTACCTTCTTCTGGTCATCTGCCTTGAGGGTCACCACCAAGACAGCCTGGTCGTCCGGTATGACCTCCTTCACGAGGTGAACCAACTCTTGGCTCAGGACACTGTCTTCACCATCCCCTAAGTCCTCCAGGGCAAAGTTACGGCCGGACTGAGTGGTCTGGGCATAGTGGATTGTGATGTGGTCGAATCGCTTAAAGGCTGATGGATCGTGCTTCCAGTAGTGATGCAGGGGACGAATACCAGAGCCACTTTTGGTCTTCTCTCTCACCTCAGCCGCTGAGGAGACCAGTGTCCGAACACCATAAGAAGCGTCCAGGATAGCGATCCGCTCGAGCTGATTTGATACCAATGGGGTGGTCTGGACTAGGTGCTCACTGGCCTCACTACCGCCACGCTTCAGGACCCTTGTTGGACGAGAGGACTGTCTGAGGAACTTAACGACCTCAGCCCCCTGCATCTTGGTGTTCCTACGTGCGATAACTTGCAATCTATCCACCAGGTCATGATTCAGGCCCTCAAACCTCAAACATTTTGCGGCCCAACCCTTCCTCTGGCTCTCAACCTCCTGGTCAATCTGCTTCTTGATCTCCTCTATCGCCATCTTCTCGTCTTGCTCCAGATCTTCACGGCGACAGATTGCCTCAAGTGCCCCAGTCAGCTCTGGATATGAGTAGAGGTCAGCTTCAGCAGACCTGAAGCTCTCGTCGTGTATGAGCAGGTTCCGGGGTTTCTTCAGGTGCCGCATGTTGAAGGCCGCGCTGTCACCCTTTTGCAAGCGGACATGCGTCATCAGGAGTACACGGTGGTCTTGATACCTGTGCCGGTCATCAGGTGGATACGTGGGGGGAACTCGTTTTCCTGGAGCGCTGTGCCAGATCGCAACGTCTGCTTTGTCCAGAGCTAGATCCCCGGAAGTCAGGAGATCATAGAGGTCTCCAAGCTCCTCAATACGATAGGCAGCGATAGCGACAGACCAGTCTGGAGGACCATACGCAATGAGGGTCTTCACGAAGGATACGAGGGCCGTGGTCTTCCCTGCTCCCGTTGGAAGGTCAATCACATGCTTGCCGACATATTCACCAGCAGCAAGCCGACCTAGCAGCATACAGGAGGCTTCGATAGCTTTCCTATGATCCGACCCAACCTCCTGTCCCCGTGCCTCTAGCGTGGCCACAGTGTGATCCGCAGCACGCTTACCTAGGGCAATCGCTTCAGGCATGTAGAGGACAGTCCCGTAGTCAGAGCTGACATCCGGCACTGGAGCAGTCTCTCGATAAAGTTTTGCTTCTCGAGTGAACTGGTCACCCAGCGGTTCAACAAGAGACTGAGGGTCGAACTCGTCGTTCATTATAGACCTTTCGAGGTGAGGTTTCGGCGGTTGCTGGAAGCGAGGCGGAATAAATCCAGAACAGCACTCCCCCAAGTAGCCGCAGCTCACCGAACTTGTCACGCGGGATGAAGGGGTCGTGGGGTTTTGCCACAAAGTTTACGTGAAGGAAGGGTATTGAGCCCTTCCCCTAAGATCGCACCCTTATATACTTGAGGTGCCGGAACATCTTCATCGATATTTCTAGTTCCATCGCGTTCATTCCGACAATCCAAGCATGCGTGTTGGTCTCGTAGTTGACTTCTAACCAGTCCTCAATGGGCGACGGCTCTAGTGTGCCATCTCGCCTGGTAATGCGCTTGTCCCAGGACCTGAAGTATCTGCGGAGCGACCTGGGGGATTGTGGGTCTATGAAAATGTAGGACCCCTCGGGTAGCGCCTGCGATATCCAGACACGCTTACCATCACGCTTCCGGAAAAGCCCGGTTCGCACCACCCAGCAGGCTCCGCCTTCGAGGATCTCAACCTGACAATGGGCAACCTCATCGGCAGACCAACCGAACCGCGTCTGAAGGAGCTGCGCCAGGATGATGCTGTTGTCTTGGAGTGCAACGGGTTCCATAAATGGATACTATCAAGACTGGCAGGGATGGCAAGATTGCTACTCGTTAGATCGGAGTGACCCGTCCTGCCGGTAAACTCTTCTCAACGTGACCAGTGGTACGGAAGCCTCATGCGTCGAACCTATTTCATATCCGCAATCTTGGTCGCCTTTGCCCTCCTGCCCTCCTCGGACCCCTTGGCCTCCTCAGATGTCACGGGGCGAGCCTCAGTGGTCGATGGAGACACGCTGGAGATCCAAGGCCACCGAATCCGCCTACATGGGATTGATGCTCCTGAGAGCTCTCAGAAGTGCCTAGATCAATCCGGTCAGGAGTGGAGGTGCGGACAGAAGGCAGCCTTCGCCCTAGCGGATCGCATCGGACAGTCCCCGGTCTACTGTGAGGGTCTTGATACGGATGGCTATGGCCGCATGGTGAGCGTCTGTAGGAAGGGCAACGAAGACCTCAACGCCTGGATGGTCAAACAAGGATGGGCCGTCGCCTATCGGAAGTATTCTGAGGACTACGTGAGCCTCGAAAAACAGGCCCAGGAAGCCTCAAGGAACATCTGGGCAGGTGACTTCGTAAAGCCCTGGAGTTGGCGTCGTGGGGAGCGTCTAGGAGCCTTGGGTGGCACTTCAGGATCAGAGACTTCTCCGCTGACCCGTGACTGCAATATCAAAGGGAACATCAACCGGGAGGGGGTCAGGATCTTCCACATGCCCAGTGACCAGTATTACGGCAGGACGAGAATCAATTCTTCGCGGGGAGAGCGCTGGTTCTGCTCCGAAAAGGAAGCTCGGGACGCTGGGTGGCGTCGGGCAAGGAGATGACTGACGTGACTGCAGGCGTTATCGATGCTGAATTCACGGGGTCGATGCGAATGCCGCACGGAGTTGGGCAGTACATCTATGGCGCGACTCTTCTGTATCGGTTAGCATCTTGAGCAACAATGAATGGGGAGTAAATCGTGGTCCAAGGAGATGAAGCCAAGCGCCTGTGGGCGGCGGCAGATCAGCTGTGGGCAAACACCGGCCTGAAACCCGCAGAGTTCTCCACCCCTGTCCTGGGGCTGATCTTCTTACGCTACGCCGAAAAGAAGTATGCTCAAGCCGAAGCCAAACTGGGACCAGTAGGGTCCGGCGGTCGACGGAAGATCAGCAAGGCTGACTACGAAGCTGAAGGGGTCATCTTCCTTCCACCTGAAGCCCGTTTCTCTTACCTCATGGAGCTGACCGAGGGCGACAACATCGGCAAGGCTATCAATGATGCCATGAAGGCCATTGAGGAGGAGAACACGGACCTTCAGGGTGCCTTGCCTCGCAACTACACCCAGATCGGAAACTCGACTCTAGTTGAGCTCCTCAAGATCCTGGGCCCCATCGACCTGTCCGGAGATGCCTTCGGCAAGGTCTACGAATATTTCCTCGACAACTTCGCCCTGAAGGAGGGGCAGAAGGGCGGCGTCTTCTATACGCCAGAGTCCATCGTCAAGCTGATCGTCGAAATCATCGAGCCCTACCATGGCCGCATATACGACCCTGCGTGTGGCTCGGGAGGTATGTTCGTTCACTCCGCAAACTTCGTCGAACGCCACCAACAGAAGGCGATGGACGAGATCTCCATCTTTGGTGCCGAGAAGGACCAGACCACCGTCAATCTCAACAAGATGAACTTGGCTGTCCACAGTCTGTCAGGTGATATCCGGGTGGCCAACACCTACTACGAAGACCCCCACAGCTCCGTAGACAAGCTGGGAGGCCGTTTCGACTTCGTTATGGCCAATCCCCCCTTCAATATGTCCGGTGTGGACAAGGAACGGCTTGAGGGAGACCCACGCTTCCCGTTTGGGCTGCCTAAACCCGATAGCGCGAACTACCTCTGGATTCAGCTGTTTTACTCTACCCTAAATGAGACCGGACGCGCTGGGTTCGTCATGGCCAACTCGGCTGGGGATGCACGAGGTAGCGAACTAGCGATCCGACAGAAACTTATCGAGACCGGTGCAGTTGATGTGATCGTCTCGGTGAGTTCGAACTTCTTCTACACAGTCACTCTCCCCTGCACCCTGTGGTTCCTAGACAAGGGCAAGGCCAAAGGGGAACGAGCTGACAAAGTCCTCTTCCTGGATGCCCGGAACGTCTATCGCCAACTCGACCGGGCACATCGGGACTTCAGGCCTGAACAGATTGAGTTCCTGGCGAACATCGTCCGCCTGTACCGGGGAGAGGAACCTGAGCTGCTTCAGGGTAGCTACGACTTGTTGGCCGACAACGGTCTATCTGAGGGCTACGTTGATGTACCGGGGCTTTGTAAGGTTGCCATTCGGGAGGAGATCGAGATTCAGGGGTGGTCGCTGAATCCTGGACGTTATGTTGGCGCTGCAGCACGGAAAAATGACGATGTGGACTTCGCAGAGCGGCTGGGGGAACTGAGCGAGGAACTGGAAGTCCTTAACACCGAGGCGCGGGAACTGGAGGACCAAATCGCTGAAAACGTGGTGTCAGTACTGGAGGGGGCGCGGTGACCTTGGCCTGGCAAACAAAGAGGCTGGATACGCTCGCTCAGTTCCGAAATGGCAAGTCGATCAAACCGGGAGGGTCAGGAACCTATCCTGTCTATGGGTCCAACGGGACAATCGGAGCGTCAGAAGCCTACATGTACGAGGACGCTATCATCCTTGGCCGTGTAGGCGCGTATTGCGGCTCTGTGGAACGTTGCTCAGGAAGGTTCTGGGCTTCAGATAACACAATTGTCGTTGAAGCCAACCCCGAGGAAGTATCTACCCGTTTCCTCTACTACACACTCATTGATGCAAATCTCAACCGCCATGCTGGAGGAGCTGCCCAACCACTGCTTACTCAGTCACGCCTCAAGCCACTTGAGTTTCAAGTTCCTTCTTTGGCTACCCAACGCCGCATCGCCTCCATCCTATCCGCCTACGACGACCTGATCGAGAACAACACACGACGCATTGAGATCTTGGAGGAGATGGCCCGGCGTCTCTACGAGGAGTGGTTCGTCCACTTCCGTTTCCCGGGTCATGAGGACATCAGGTTCGTTGACAGCAACACCGAGTTGGGCCTTGTACCGGAAGGATGGGCAGTCGTCTCACTTAGCGATGTAACTTCGTTCATAAGCAGAGGCATATCTCCCAATTATGACGATGGAGCAAACAGCCGAGTAATTAACCAAAAGTGTATCCGCGATCAGCGGCTGACCATGGAGTTAGCAAGAAAGCAGCGTAAAAAAGTTCCAGATGACAAGAAGGTTCTCTTTGGTGACATATTGATTAATTCTACAGGTGTCGGCACGTTAGGACGAGTAGCGCAAGTATATGAAAATCTGGAGAATGTTACAGTTGATAGTCATGTGACTATTGTTCGGGCTTGCGCAGACATAAACACGTCATATTTTGGGCAACAATTACTGTATCTACAGCCTTTTTTTGAAGAACAGGGGGTTGGCTCAACAGGGCAAACGGAACTCTCTCGCACAAGAATTGCAGAAGCTGCGTTCCTCAAATCTCCTATGTGTATTCAACAATTATTTGGTGACACAGTTTTTCCAATGAAGGAAGAACAGCAGCTGCTGCATCGAAAGAACACCAACCTCAGGAGCCAACGAGACCTCCTTCTGCCCAAGCTCGTCTCCGGTGAAATAGACGTCAGGGAGGCCGAAGAGACCCTGGAGAAGGCCGTCGCATGACACCACCGTCTCCCGCCTATGACTACTCTGAGGATGCCCTGGAGCAGGCTGCGCTGGGGTTGCTCAATGAGCTGGGCTGGGAGACGGCGAACCTCTACAGCGAATGGTCGGGAGGCGCATCCAGCGAGGGCAGAGGAATCGACCATGAAGTCGTCCTCACTTCTAGGCTCCGTACCGCCCTGGCCAAGCTCAATCCCACCCTTTCGAGCGATGCCATCGAGCAAGCCGTGGAGGAACTCAAAAGAGACCGCTCGAAGCTTATCCAGGTCAACGCCAATCAGGAAATCTACATCCTTCTGAGGGATGGCGTAAAAGTCGAGGTCCCTGATGATCGTGGGGGCACAACTACAGAAACCGTACGCCTGATCGACTGGCGAAACCCTGAGAACAACGAGTTCTTCATGGCCTCCCAGTTCTGGGTACGCGGTGAGCTCTACAGTCGACGCTGCGACCTAGTCGGCTTCGTCAATGGTATCCCCTTGCTCTTCCTGGAACTGAAGGCCAGCCACAACACGCTGAAGGCCTCCTACGACGGGAACCTCACCGACTACCGCAACGCCATCCCTCAGCTCTTCGCGTACAACGGCTTCGTGGTGCTGTCCAATGGCTCCCAGACAGTCATGGGGAGTACTTATGCCCCCTGGGAACACTTCTCCGAATGGAAGCGCATCAACGATGAGGGAGAAACGGGGGTGGTGTCCCTCGAAACTGTGATCCGGGGTACTGCAACACCTGAACGCCTGCTGGACATCGTCGAGAACTTCACTTTGTTCGAGGAGGCCAAGGGCGGGCGAATCAAGATGATCGCCAAGAACCATCAGTACCTGGGGGTCAACAAGGCCATCGCGAAGCTAGGTGACGTCAGGCAACGTCCGAAGGACCAGGCAGGGCAGCTTGGGGTCTTCTGGCATACCCAGGGATCCGGTAAGTCCCTCTCCATGGTCTTTTTCACCCAGAAGACTCTCCGCACGATTCCCGGCAACTGGACCTTTGTGATCGTGACAGACCGAGAGGAACTGGATGAACAGATCTACAAGACTTTTGCCGCGACAGGCGCTGTGACTGAAGATGAGGCTCACGCGACCAGTGGGGCGAATCTGAAACAGCTACTTACCGAAGACCACAGATATGTCTTCACCCTGATCCACAAATTCGGGACTAATCAGGGGGAGGCCTACCCGAAGCTATCTGATCGCCAGGACGTCATCGTTATCACTGATGAGGCTCACCGAACCCAATACGACACCCTGGCCTTTAACATGCGCTCCGCACTTCCCCATGCCGCATTTCTCGGCTTCACGGGGACACCCCTAATCGATGGTGAGGAGAAAAAGACCAGGGATGTCTTCGGTGGTTATATTTCAGTCTACGACTTCGGCCAATCCATCGAAGATGGAGCCACGGTTCCCCTGTATTACGAAAACCGTAAACCCGAACTTCAGTTGACCAACGACGACCTGTCAAAGGACATGGACAAGCTTCTAGAGGAAGCCGAGCTGGACGCTGATCAGGAACGCAAGGTCCAACGCGTGTTTGCCCGTGAGTACCATCTGATTAGCAGGGACGAACGCCTGGAGGCTATCGCTGAAGACCTGGTGCAGCACTTCACAGGCCGGGGGCACCAGGGCAAGGCCATGATGATCTGCATCGACAAGGCCACTGCCGTTCGGATGTACGACAAAGTCCAGAACTACTGGCAAGCTCACCTCACAAAGCTGAAAGGAGAACTGACCTCAGCATCCGATGAAGACCGTGAGGCGCTAGAGGCGACCATCAAGCGCATGGAAGAGGCCGACATGGCCGTTGTCGTCTCCCAGGCGCAGAACGAGGAAACCGAGCTGGCGAAGAAAGGCCTCAATATCAGGCCCCATCGCAAACGTATGATCGAGGAGGAACTGGACGAGAAGTTCAAGGACCCAAACGATCCGCTTCGCCTCGTCTTCGTGTGTGCCATGTGGACCACCGGCTTCGACGTCCCCTCATGCTCGACCATCTACCTCGATAAGCCGATGAAGAATCACACCCTTATGCAGACCATTGCCAGGGCGAACCGCAGAGACGCGGGCAAGGCTGCGGGTCTGATCGTGGATTACGTCGGTGTCTTCGGGAAGCTCCAGAAGGCTTTGGCCATCTACGGCGGGACCATTGGAGAGGACGACGGTGGTCAGCCCATCAAGGACAAGAGCGAACTGGTCGAGTACCTGAAGCACCTTGTGGCCCAGACGCTCACCTTCCTCACCAAACACGGTATCGAGCCTGAGAAGATCAAAGAGGCTGAGGGGTTCCAGAAGATCGCTTTATTGGATGATGCCGTGGAGAAACTGCTCGGCTCTGAGGAGACCAAAAGGTCCTACTTCAGTATGGCAGCGTCGGTATCTCGAGTTTACAAGGCCATCCTGCCAGACCCAGTGGCATCAGAGATCACAGCTGATGCTGTCCTGATCTCGGTCCTCGCCCAGAAAATGAAGTCACTAGCACCTCCGGTGGACATTTCGCACGTTATGGAGCAGGTGGAGGACCTCCTGGACCGATCGGTGGCTCCAGTCCCCTATCTCATCCATGAGACCCCGGACGAGAAGTTGTTCGACCTCAGCCAGATCGACTTCGAAAAGCTGAAGGAAAAGTTCGCCCAGGGTCGCAAACGGACAGAGGCAGAAAAGCTTCGGTCCCTCCTGAACCAGAAGATGGTTGAGATGGCGAAACTGAACCCAACCCGGTCAGACTTCCTGGAGCGCTTCGAACGGCTGATCGAGAAGTATAATTCCGCCAGCCTAAACATCGAGGAGTTTTTCGAGGAGCTGATCAACCTCACACAGGACCTGAGTGAAGAAGAACAGCGGGGCATTCGTGAGGGCCTCACAGAAGAGGAACTTGCCCTCTTCGACATCCTCACTAAACCGGAACCAGAGTTGACCGAGAAGGAACGAGCGGAGGTCAAGAAGACCTGCAAGTCCCTCCTGGAGACACTCAAGGCTGAAAAGCTGGTCCTCGATTGGCACAACAAGCCGCAGGCCCGGGGTGCCGTCAAACAGGCCATTGAAGTCGTCCTCGACCAGGGGCTACCAGAGGCCTACGACGAGGACATCTACGAGACCAAGTGCAACGCCGCCTTCAACCACATCTTCAGTGCCTACTCCGGCGGCGGGGAGAGCATCTACGCATCGGTTCAGTCATAAAAAGATTCACAAGCTGGCCAACACGTGATTCAATCAAACCGTATATTTTACGGTGTCAACACAAGTTAAAATGTACCTACGCAATACCCTAAGGCCGTTGGTGACCAAGTGCCCCAGGGATGGGCATCACCTCTGCACCTGATCTGCCTGATATAAAGAGAACCAGACCATGGCCATCTACGCTGACAAGAAACACGGGAAGCTCACCGGACAGTTCCGGGTCGAAGTCCAACGAGAGGGCCAACGCCTCCGAGCTCGCTGTGCATCCCTGCCCGACGCCAAGGCCAAGGAAGCAGAACTCAAGCAGATGCTCCTGGATGGCCCACAGTTGACTCAGGACTCGCAAGTGATCCCGGAGGCACATGCACCTTCCAAGAAGCCCACGGCGGCTCCTGAGACCATCCTGGAGGCACTGAAGAAGGCTCAGGATCAAATGTGGGGTGGCAAGTCCCTAGAGATCGCTGGGCCCACCCAGGTCCGCGAGTGCCTGAAGCACATCGGGATGGACAAGCGCATCGACGAGATCAAGACCGAGGACATCGACGACTTGATCCCCAAGCTCGCCAGCAGTGGCAAGAACGGCTCTCGCTCAGACGCCACGGTCAACCGGCACCTGTCGGCCCTGAACAAGCTCCTGAAGTGGTGCAAGCAGCGCAGGTACCTCAGTGAGCTCCCGACTATCGAGTGGCAGGACGAAGAGACCCACCGCATCCGCTGGCTGACCCATGATGAGGAGGACCAGCTCCTCGACCTCCTGGAGAGCTACGGGGCCCACGACGTCGCTGACTTCTGCAGGGTCGCGCTGGACACTGGGATGCGGAAGAGCGAGATACGTGGTATTGAAACTCAGGACATCCAGGGCGTATGGGTCCATCTCTGGAAGACCAAGACAAACAAGCCCCGGTCGATCCCTTTGACCGACAGGGCCCTTGAGGTCCTCCAGTCTCGTATGGACACCGGGCTCTTCGGGAACCTTCACATCGAACGCATCCGACACTTCTGGAACAAGGCGAAAAGAGAGATGGGGCTCCAGAACGACGAGGGCTTTGTGGTCCACGCCATGCGTCACACCAGGGCCACAAGGCTCGTGGAGCAAGGTGAGAACCTCATGATCATCAAGCAGCTCCTGGGGCACTCGACCATCGTGACCACCCAGCGTTATGCTCACGTCAGCGACCAGAGCCTCCTGAACGCCATCAGGCACACAGGACATGAGGTCCTCAGTTCCGTAGTTGCGGGGGAATCTGGTGGGGGAATCAGGGGTATTGACTTGCGGACTCCGGCTGCTACACATGCCGACACTGAGGAAAAACACAGGTATATCAACCACCTGACAAAACCTGCGGACGTGGTGGAACAGGTAGACACACAGGACTTAAAATCCTGAGGGCATAGCCCGTGCGGGTTCGAGTCCCGCCGTCCGCACCATTTGATTCTCCATTTGGCGACGTAAGACATTCTTCACCTTTTCTCCGCTAGGCTGTTGGGCACAATCGAGCTTGTCCCCGGACAAGAGACGGTTGACCAAGGGGCAAAAGGCAATGGAAACAGGCGTGGCCAGATAACGGCCCGCTTCTGGTAACGGGTGAAAGAAACGTGGTGTCTTCGACAGCACAAATGAAGGGAGCGAAGACGGGCAGCAGTGAGACTGTGCGCCGTCACAAGGCATCAGCGCTTCTGGCTCAGGTCGAGCGCCTGAAGGGGCGCTGCATGGGACGAATGGCCGTCCATCTGCGCATCTCGAAGCTTGCCGACAAGGGTTTCAATCAACACCAGGCTCGGATTGTTTCCCAGGTCTTCGAAACCTCTCTCAACGCGTTGGAAGGTGACTTTTACCACCTACACAATCAGGACCTGGTCTTTATCGGCATCTCACGCCAGATCAAGGCGCTGGAGGCTGCCGAAGGCAAACTGGCCAGTTTGCTGGAAGAGCATGACGTTTCCCTCGACACCCTGCGCCGCGAACACATCCTGCTGCGCTTCAGCCTGGATCTCAAATACGACGTGTTTCTCAGTCACGTGCGTAACCTGGCTGTCCGGGAGCAGAGAGCACATGCGGGCGAGAGGGATGCAGACGACAACGGGTTTGATGACCGTCGTCCGCTGGACAGCAAGGGCCTGGCGGAACTGGAGCGCCTGCTGGAAAATGCGGACATCACCGACCTTGTACGCCAGCAATCGGCTTGCCGCCTGACAGACGACCTCAAGACGCAAAGACTCTTCACGGAGTATTTTACCTCGATCCGAGAGGTTGAACGCAACCTGCTGCCCGGTACAGACCTTCTGGATAACCGTGCCCTGTTCAAGTACCTCACCCAGATCCTTGACCTACGCATGCTGGTGGTCCTGCGCCACGAGGCTTCGCGCTCCAGTGATGAAATGGTCTCCATCAACATCAATGTTGCGACCTTGCTTTCGCAGAAATTCCTGAAGTTCGACCAGGAAATGCCCATCGGCCTGCGCGGGCGGTTGATGCTGGAGCTGCAATACGACGACGTCTTCAGCGACCTGAAGAACTTCGCCTTTGCACGCGACTTCGCTCTGCAGCAAGGCTATCGACTCTGCCTGGATGGAATTGGCCTGGACGGATTCTCCCGTATCGACCGCGATCACTTGAAAGTCGATTACGTAAAGCTGGTCTGGGATGATTCCTGGCCGTCGCGCTTCAACAATTCCGTGGCTCGTGAGCTGCAAAGCCTGGTCCAGCGCAATGGGCCGGATCACACCATCCTGCACCGCTGCCAGGATGAGAAAGTGATCCGCTTCGGACAGAAATTCGGAATCCAGCTTTTCCAGGGGCACTATGTGGATGGCCTGCCGCGGGCCAGACTGCGCTGAAGCGCTTCAGGCCACGCTGCTATCGCGCTCGCCTCCCAGAGATACCACCAAGGCCATGATGGCTTCGCTGGCTGCCTTCAGGGCGTCAGGATCGGCCGAGCGGACAACGAGTGTGGTGCCAAACCGTCCCCCCTTCTGGAAGGGATAGCTGCCAATCTCAACCTCGGTGAAATGTTCCTGTATCTCTGCCAACCCGCTGGCCACAACCGATTCTGGAAGAGATGCCGCAATGCTTTCGGAAAGCAGCGGCGCACCGCCATTCAATTCATGCGCGATGGCATCGAACTGGGCCTGCATGATCTTTGGAACGCCGGCAAAGATGTAGACATTGTTCTTCCGGATCCCCGGGGCGCCACTGACGGGATTGGGCACCAGGCTGGCACCTTCGGGGGTCCGCGCCATGCGCAGGCGTGAATCTGTCAGGCTGCTCCCGTAATAGTCCTCAAGAATCCCGCGCGCTTCTGGATGCTCGATCACAGGCACCGCGAAAGCGGCCGCCACACAATCCACCGTTATATCGTCGTGTGTGGGGCCGATCCCGCCTGTCGTGAAAACATAGTCGAACTTGCCACTCACCTCACGAATGGCAGGCGGCAGAATCTCCAGGGAGTCCGGCAGCACACGCACTTCTGCCAAACGCACGCCCTCTTCGTTCAAGCGGCGTCCGAGAAAGGAAAGGTTGGCATCCTGGGTACGACCCGAGAGAATCTCGTTGCCGATGATGATCAGGCAGGCCGTAACCACCCTGTTGTCTTCACTCACTAGCGTCCCCGTAACCCCGGCTTTCCATGCAACTCGAGAATTGCTGCTCGTAGGCGTTCTTCTCGCCCTCAATCCGCATGCTTTCGCTCAGCCTTGAGGAACCGGACAGAGGGCCGCCTGTATCAAGACCAGCATTCCGATCGCTGTCGATGCGACGATCGCGGGCCACAACGGCGCTGGCATAGGCGTTGCAACTCTCCAACGCATCCTGCTCGGAGACATCTTCACCTTGCTCGCGCCATCTGTCGGACACGCCATCGCCCATCAACAATGGAGAGCGATTGTCCGGGTGCGAGGTTGTCGTCCCAGAGGCCGCCGGAGCCTCCTGTTCGTTTCCTCCAGTGGACTGCTGTTGTGCACAGGCGCCAAGCAGAACGAGAATCCCTGCCGAGACGGCGGCCGCGCGCAGGGCAGGAAAAGCATATGGAAAGCGCGTGTTCTTCATGAGTGCAAGACTGTGCTGAACATCCTAAAAGTGCAAGCTCAAGAGGACCGCTCCGGTAAAAATTTCACCCCCACTTCTTATAGGCAATACTGGTCATGAAGTTCTCCGCACCTTTGCATAAAGCCCACTTGCTCCGTCGCTACAAACGCTTCCTGGCCGACGTTGTTCTGGAAGGTCAGGATGAAGCAACCGTCGTTCACTGCCCGAACCCGGGATCGATGATGGGACTGGATAAACCCGAATCTCCAGTTTGGCTCTCCTGGAACGACACCGGAAAGCGGAAACACCCCTATACCTGGGAAATCTCGAAAGCCGATGGAGACCTGGTTGGGATCAATACGAACCTGCCCAACCGACTGGTGACGGAAGCCCTTGAAGAAGGTCTTATTCCTGAGCTCTCAGCCTATGACGGAATTCGCCGTGAGGTGCGTTATGGAGAAAAGAGCCGTGTGGATTTCCTGTTGCAAGGTGAGCACCTTCCCGACTGCTATCTTGAGGTCAAGAATGTGCATTTGATGCGTACGGCTGGGCTTGCCGAGTTTCCGGATTCCGTGACTGCTCGGGGTAGCCGCCACCTGCAGGAGCTTATGCAGATGGTAAAGAATGGGCACCGCGCCGTGATGCTGTTCGTTGTACAGCGCATGGACTGTACGAGCTTCTGTCCGGCCGCTGATATTGACCCTGTCTATGCGAACACCTTCCGGGACGCCATCAATGCAGGGGTCGAGATCCTTTGCTATGATTGTGAAATCACGACAAAGCAAATCACCATACGGCAGCCTTTGCCGCTTTCACCTTCGTTTGGCTGACGGTCCGTCGTTCGATGAAGCTAGGCTGAACTTGAACTACGCCCCAAAAGGCGCAAAGTTAGATGGACTGCGGAATCACCCGTGACTGCCGAAGCCACTCGGCGCCAACCGGATTCAGGAAGCAATGCAGCAGGACGACTCAATGCTTGCTCAACGCGAGCAACGACGGATCACCATTCATCCGGCCGAAGATTTCGAGGGTATGCGTCGTGCCGGCAAACTGGCCGCCGAAACCCTCGACTACATAACGCCCTATGTAAAACCCGGAGTCACCACAGGTGAGCTGGATCGCCTCTGCCACGATTTCATCGTGGAACACGGTGCGACGCCTGCCCCGCTTAATTACAAGGGATTTCCGAAATCGGTCTGCACTTCGATCAATCACGTCGTATGCCATGGTATCCCGTCGGAAGAGCGCAAACTGCGCGATGGCGACATCATGAACATCGATGTCACCGTCATCCTGGACAGCTGGCACGGCGACACCAGCCGCATGTTCCTGATCGGCGACAAGGTTCCGGTCAAGGCCCGCAAGCTGGTCGAAGTTACCTACGAAGCCATGATGCGCGGTATCAAGGCCGTGAAGCCAGGTGCCACATTGGGCGACATCGGACACGCCATCCAGAGTTATGTGGAAGAGCACCGCTATTCCGTGGTGCGGGATTTCTGTGGCCACGGCCTTGGGACGGTCTTCCACGAGGCCCCCAGTGTCCTGCACTATGGCCAGCCCGGAACGGGAGTCGAACTGCAGGAAGGCATGTTCTTCACGATCGAGCCTATGGTGAACACCGGGCGCTATGACGTGAAGATCCTGGAGGACGGCTGGACCGCCGTAACCCGCGATCGTTCCCTCTCCGCCCAGTTCGAGCATTCCCTGGGCGTGACCTCGGACGGGCATGAAGTCTTCACCTACTCACCAAAGGGCTGGACCGCACCGCCCTACGTCGATGTGCCCTGAGCTGCCGCTGAGCGCCTATGAGTGGCCTGCCAGCGGATAACGGCCCCAGCGGCCATCGCCAACGTCTGCGCGAGAGGTTTCTCGAGCGCGGCAGCACGGCGCTTGCCGACTACGAAATCCTGGAAATGCTGCTCTTCGCAGCTAAGACACGTGGCGACACCAAGCCATTGGCCAAGGCACTGATCCGGGAGTTCGGATCCCTGGGCGGCGTGCTCAATGCGCCAACCGAGCAGCTGCAGAAAGTGCCGCACATGGGCACCTCCGGAGCAGCGACCGTGAAGGTGGTCACCGAAGCCGCCCAGCGCCTGGCGCGGGAAGAAGCCCACGAACGGACCGTGATCTCGTCATGGGACAAGCTGCTCACCTATTGCCACCTGCAGCTTTCTCACGAGAAGGTCGAGAACTTCCACCTGCTGTTCCTGGATCGCAAGAACAAGCTGATCGCCGACGAGCGTCAGCAGCGCGGCACCGTGGACCACACGCCGGTCTATCCGCGCGAAGTAGTGAAACGCGCCCTGGAACTGGGCGCCTCGGCCCTGATCCTGGTGCACAACCACCCCAGTGGCGATCCCACGCCCTCGCAGGCCGATATCGAGATGACCAAGCAGATCCGCACTGCCGCCGGGCACCTGGGCATCGAGATTCATGATCACATCATAATCGGCCGCCAAGGGCACAGCAGCTTTCGCAGCCTGGGACTGCTCTGACGAACCGCCTTCCAGGAAACGTCTCCGCTTACACCGCACGACTGAAAGTGCGGCCGGATGCTTCGAGATAAGAGTCGAAGGCAGACGCAACATTCCGCACGAGGAAACGGTTGTCCTCGGCAAGCGAAACCACGTCTCCATCGATCTGGATCAGGCCATCGGCGGCAAGCGCCTGAAGCTGAGGCGTATCCTGCAGAATCGAAGCCGGATCCTCTCCGAAACGATTGCAGACCGTGCCGAGATCGACCCGAAAGTCGCACATCAGGCGCTCGATGATCTCCGCCCGCAGGCGATCCTCATTCGTCAGCTCAAGTCCCTTCGTGGTGGCGAACTGTCCCTGACTGACACGCGCAGCATAGCGACCCAGCACAACGTTGTTCTGCACATAACCCTGCTCCAGGCGCCCGATAGCGGAGGCCCCCAAACCGATCAGGACATCGCTGACATCGGTCGTATAGCCCTGGAAGTTGCGATGAAGGGCCCCCTGCCGCTGCGCCTGGGCCATTGGATCATCCGGAAGAGCAAAGTGATCGATGCCGATCTCCTCGTAACCGGCCCCAAGCAAGGTCCTCTTGATGGCATCGGCTTGCGCAAGGCGCCCCTCGGCATCAGCCAGTGCCGATTCGTCGATCTTGCGCTGATGCTTCTTGAAGTCCGGGACATGGGCATAACCAAAGACCGCAAAGCGACCCGGGAGCAGCTCCAGGCATTGCTTGACCGTTGCGATGCAGGATTCCGGCGTCTGATTCGGCAGACCATAGATCAGGTCGAAGTTCACGCCCGCAACACCCGCTGCCCTCAACCCATCTGTCACGGCAGCAACCTGCTCATAACCCTGGATGCGATTGATGGCTTTCTGGACCAGCGGGTCCAGGGTTTGCACCCCAAGGCTGGCTCGCGTCACCCCGGTCGCGCCCAGTGTGTCAATCATCTTGCCCGTCAGTCTGCGAGGATCGATCTCGACCGCGACTTCCGCATCGTCCGTAAACAGAAACCTCCGCCGCAGCAGATCCATGAGAGCACGGAACTCATCTGGGGAGATAATTGTGGGCGTGCCACCGCCAAAGTGCAGGTGATTGACAGACAGCGGCCGCGAAAGCTGCTTCGCCACCAACTCGATCTCCTCGCGCAGGACCGACAGGTAGTCGATGATTTTCGTATCCTGGCGCGTGATTGTCGTATGGCAGCCGCAGTACCAGCACATGGAGCGACAGAAGGGAATGTGCAGATAGAGCGAGGCTGTCTGGCTGTAGCTCAGGGAAGAGAGCCAGTTCGCATAGGTTTCCTGCGAGACAACATCGGAAAAGTGGGGCGCAGTTGGATAGCTCGTATATCGTGGCAGCCGCGCATTCATGTAACAGGCGGCGATATCTTTATCCATGTCAGGTGATCTCTCGCTTTGACAGCTTCGCAGTGATGGCGACATGCGTCCGTTGCCCGAACGCATCGCCATTCTCACCGCGCATGCCGGTCCTGTCTTTGCGCGAGATCAATCTTGCAGCACAAACCTGTCGTTCCAGGCGCTGAGGGGTATCGACTTGCTCCCGAGACGCTGCCTTACGGCAACTCCACGGTTATCTCTTCCCCGCCATAACCATGGACACTGTCACGGGCCCTCACCGAAACTTCCGAAATGCCGTCCGGGATCTCGACGTTCGGCAGGCTGCGCGTGAAGGGCTGTTCCTCGACATGAGGGTGGGCCAGTTCGCGGGTTGCGAGGACCTCGCCGTCCGGGCCGACAACTTCCCATGCATTCGCATAGTGATCCCAGCCTTCATCGGTATGGCGAACGGTCACCTCGAAGCGGTAAAGCCCTTCAGCCCCGTTAACCTGGACCTCAAGAACATCGGCTTCCCCGCCATAGGCAGGATAGGCCGCAGCCAACAGGCCTGCGGCGATCAAGACGGGAGCGAAACTCAGCCCCCTTCTTCGCAATCTGCTGCACATTTTCACCCTTCTCGCGTCATTGACGAGGACAGATCATACCTTCGACTGGAAAGCTCTTCGAGTTCCACAAATCCCGGGAATCTTGGCCACGTCGACGTCGGGAATCAAGAGGCAGCCGGCTTGGGCGGTAAGACCTGGCGCAGGTGCAGTTCCTTCAAGCGTTCCTGAGGCACCTCCGCTGGCGCACCCATCATCAGGTCCTCGGCCCGCTGGTTCATCGGGAAGGCGATCACTTCGCGGATGTTGGGCTCGTCCGCCAGCAACATGACGATACGGTCGATGCCCGGAGCCGACCCTCCATGGGGCGGTGCGCCAAAGCGCAAGGCGTTGAAAAGCCCGGAGAAACGAGCCTCGACCTCGTCCCGATCATAACCGGCAATCTGGAAAGCCTTGATCATCACTTCCGGCAAGTGATTCCGGATGGCGCCCGAAGACAGCTCGACACCGTTGCAGACAATGTCGTACTGGAAGGCCTTGATATCCAAGGGATCGTCATTCTCAAGCGCTTCCAGGCCGCCCTGCGGCATTGAGAAGGGGTTATGGGAGAACTCGATCTGTCCGGTTTCCTCGTCCTGTTCGTACATGGGGAAATCGACAATCCAGCAGAAGCGGAATTCGCCCTGCTGGATCAGATCCAGCTCCTGCCCCACGCGGGTGCGCGCCTGTCCGGCGAAAGCGGCGAACTTCTTGGGCACACCGGCCACGAAAAAGACGGCGTCTCCGTCCTTCAGGTCCAACTGAGCACGAATGGCCTCGGTGCGCTCGGGACCAATGTTCTTGGCAACAGGCCCGGCCCCCTCACCAGCACGAAAGAAGATATAGCCCAGTCCAGGCTGTCCTTCGCCCTGAGCCCAGGAGTTCATGCGGTCGCAGAAGGCCCGGCTGCCGCCCCCTGGTGCGGGAATGGCCCAGACCTCGACCTTGGGGTCCTTCTCGATCATTCCGGCAAATATCTTGAAGCCCGAGTCACGGAAGGCGTCGGTCACGCTCTGCATCTCGATCGGATTGCGCAGATCCGGCTTGTCGGAGCCATACTTCCGCATTGCCTCGAAATAGGGAATGCGCGGGAAGGGTGCCTGCGTGACCTTGCGCCCGTTGGCAAACTCCTCGAATACGCCCTGCAGCACCGGCTCGATGGCAGCAAAGACATCGTCCTGGGTGACGAAGCTCATCTCGAAGTCAAGCTGGTAGAACTCACCAGGCGAGCGGTCGGCGCGACTGTCCTCGTCCCGGAAACAGGGCGCAATCTGGAAATAGCGTTCGAAGCCGGCCACCATCAGCAGCTGCTTGAACATCTGAGGCGCCTGGGGCAACGCATAGAACTTGCCCGGATGCAGGCGGCTGGGCACCAGATAATCGCGCGCACCCTCGGGGCTGGACGCCGTCAGGATCGGGGTCTGGAACTCGTGGAAGTCCTGCTCGACCATGCGGCGGCGAATGGAATCGATCACCTTGCTGCGCAACACGATCTTGCGCTGCATCTTCTCCCGCCTCAGATCCAGATAGCGATAACGCAGACGGAACTCCTCCCCCGCATCCTCGTCGGAATTGACTTGCAGCGGCACCTGCTCTGACTGGGACTGCACTTCGAAGCTCTCGATCCGAACCTCGACCTCGCCCGTGGGCAGATTGGGATTGATCGTCTCTTCCGAGCGACGGACCACGGTCCCGGTGACGGTCACCACAGATTCCAGCCGCACGGCCTCGACCTGCGGGAAGATTTCGGCCGAAACATCAATCACGCACTGGCTCAGACCATAGTGGTCGCGAAGATCGACAAAGAGCAACTGGCCGTGGTCGCGCTTGCGGTGGACCCAACCGGACAGACGAACCTGTGTTCCGGCATCAGCCGCGCGAATCTGACCACAGCTATGCGTACGATAGGGATGCATGGGGTATTTCTTTCCGTCTCTGAATTGGCGGCGGCAAGAGGCAACGAAGAAGGCAGTTTGTCAAGATGCGAAGCCCCGCCGCTCCGGAATTGAAGCCTTTTCCATGAACGCCACTCGGGCTATATCAGCGGGTATGCGTATCATATCGGACACTTCCAGCCTCGAGGCTTTCTGCACCGCTCAGGAAAGCAGCGCCTACATCACCATCGACACTGAGTTCATGCGGGATACCAGCTACTGGCCCAAGCTCTGCCTGATCCAGGTGGGCGGTGCGGATGAAGCGGTCATCATAGACCCCCTCAGGGAAGGGCTCGATCTTGAACCGCTCTATGCCCTGCTGAGAAATCCAGACGTCACGAAGGTCTTTCATGCCGCACGGCAGGACCTTGAAATCTTCTACCAGCGGATGGGCAGCGTACCGGCTCCGGTATTCGATACCCAGGTGGCCGCCATGGTCTGCGGCTTCGGCGACCAGGTCAGCTACGAGAAGCTTGTCGCGGCCTTGACCTCGCACTCCATCGACAAGGGCGCACGCTTTACCGACTGGAGCCGCCGGCCGCTTGGAGAGAAGCAGCTGTCCTATGCCCTGGCCGACGTGACGCACCTGCGCGAAGTCTATGAAAAGCTGAGCAGGCGCCTGGAGAAGAATGGACGCGAAAGCTGGCTGGGCGACGAGATGGCTGTCCTGGCTGACCCGGAAACCTATCAGAACGATCCCGAGAAGGCATGGCAGCGCCTGAAATCCCGATCACGGGACCGGCGTTACCTGGCGGTGATGCGCGCGCTTGCAACCTGGCGCGAGAAGGAGGCCCAGAGCAGGGATGTTCCCCGCAGCCGCATCCTGAAGGATGAACAGATCTATGACCTGGCCTCGAACCGACCGAATACGATCGATGGTCTGGCACGCGCCAGAGGCATTTCCGCGGACATGGCCAAGGGTCGCATTGGACGTGAGATCCTGAAAATCATCGAGGATACGACAAGTCTTCCGAAGAACCAGTTGCCCACGGCTGCGGACCAGGATGACAGCAACCGTGATGAAGCTTCTCCGGCCCTTATCGAACTGATGAAGGTGCTCTTGAAAGCCAAATGCGAAGAGCACGAGATTGCACAGAAGCTCCTGGCGAACGTCAGCGACCTTGAGCAGATCGCATTGGATGACGATGCAGACGTACCTGCATTGAAAGGCTGGCGACGGGAAATTTTCGGCCGGTATGCACTGAAGCTGAAGCAGGGCAAGATCGCCCTGTCAGCAGAGGACAGATCAGTGAAGGTGCTCTCGCTCAACTGAATACCGGATTTTGCCTTGTCCCCAGTTTGTGGGGCCTTCGGTCATGGACCACCCAGCCCGGCAATTGATACGGCTTTGACGACAGTCATGGTTGATGTCCAAGGAAGACAACCGATACAAGAGGTGGCCAACCTGATAAACCTGCAACAACCCGGGAGCGTCCCGTATGGAGACGTCAGCCACTCCTTCTGAAGCGATCTTCCACGTCCGGGCAATCTTCGGTGTGGTTATCGGGCTCAGCATTGCCCACCTGCTCGGGGGCCTGGCGCGACTGGTCCAACACCCCGGCAGCAAGAGAGTCTATTCCGTTCACCTGGGTTGGGTGGCATTTCTCTTCACCTCGGTCATCCATTTCTGGTGGTTTGAATTCGGCCTCGCCTATGTCGAGAAATGGACGTTCCAGCATTACCTCTTCATCATAACCTATGCCGCGCTGTTCTATTTCACCTGCGCAATACTTTTCCCTGATCGAATGGATGAGTATTCCAGTTACGCCGCCTATTTCCACTCACGGCAAAAGTGGTTCTATGGGCTTCTGGCAAGCCTTTTTGCCATAGATGTTGGCGACACTCTCTGGAAAGGCACCGAGCACCTGCAATCCCTGGGCCCCGAGTATCTCATACGACAGGCATCGATGTGCGCCGCTGCCGTGATTGCAATGTTCGTGAACAATCGCAGATTCCACCTGGTCCTGGTGCTGGTCATGCTGGCTTTCCAGTTCTACTGGATCCTGACCCGGTACAAAGTGCTGGGATAAATGCGTGGAAAGAGAACAGCCGGCAAGGCAGGCAGCGAACGATCACGCCTCAAACCTGTTGGATGTCCGACCTGGGGATCTTCAGAGCAGAGGCTAGTGATGACAGGCGCTTCTCGATCATCTGACCTGGCGGAACCGCGGCATCGGCAGGAATCTGAAGAACAAGACAGTCCTCTTCGCGGTTCAGTGTCGTGACCTCCAGCATCTGCGGATCTCCGCCGGACAGGGTATAGGCAAGACGCAACGCCCGTCCCAGGGCATCGGCCATGCGCACCCGTTCCTCGGAAAGCAACTGCCGTGTATAGTTCAGGATACCTGCATTCTTGTTGCCGCCATACCGGCTATAGAGCGCACGCCCAATGAACGCCCGTTCGAAATGCTCGATGCAGAGTTCCTGGGCGCGTAGCACGCGCAAGAGAACATGTTCGGCCCGGTAGTCGGGATGATAGCGCCATCCCACATCAGACAGATGGCAGGCCCCTCGACACAGCCTTTCTGCCTCTTCATCCCGATCGGGAAAAAGGGGCAAACACCAGGCCGCAATCTGCTCCCCCAAATCACCGAAACGGGCCTCCCTGGCGCCCCAGTCCGCCGCCGCAGACAGCAGGGGGTCGCTGGCGCGCACTTCCGAGTCCAGCTGGTTGTGAACCCAGCCTTCACGCAGGCCATAAGCCGAGAAAACAATACGCTTGGGCCGTGCCAATTCGATGATGCGCCGCATCAGCATGGCCGCACTGGGCAGCGTTTCGATACGTCGCTTGTTGACGCCCGTCATGGACGCCAGCGAGCGCTTGCCAAGATGGCTGACCAGGCCCGTCAGTTCCAATGCCTCTTCCTGATCCATGGAATAGCCATGGATCATGTGCAGGGGATAGTGTGTCTGCTCCATGTGAATGCGAGCCAGGGCACGCCACGCTCCGCCAACGGCGTAAAAATCCCGCTCCTCCAGCTCGGACAACCAGGCCTGGCCGGAGAGCTGCTGGTCAATAAGCACCTGGATCTTCTCCCGGTCATCCCCCGCTGCATCCATCAGGCGTAGAGGGCCCAAGGGTAAGGTCGCCCAGGCCTCTCCTGCCCCTTCGCCCAGGGCCACCACCTCAAGGCTGCCGCCACCAAGATCGCCCATGAAACCCTGGGCATTGGGTTGCCCTGACAAGACGCCTTCTGCCGACAGCCGTGATTCTTCTGCACCTGTCAGGACTCGCACAGGCAAACTGCAAAGGCTTTCGACCTCCTGAACAAAAGTCGGGCCATTGGAGGCATCGCGCACGGCGGCCGTGGCCAGCAAATCGAGCCGCTGTAGATTCATGGCCTGGGCCAGTCCCACAAATCGACGTAGTGTATTGAGCGCAAGCTGCACACCATCAGGGTTCAACTGGCCACTGCCATCCAGTCCGCGCCCCAGACCGCAGAGAATCTTTTCATTGAACAGGGGGACCGGCACACGCTTCAGACCGTCAAACACGACGAGACGGACGGAGTTGGACCCTATATCGACAACTCCTACACGGCCTGAGGTTGTGTCGAACTTTGGAACAGACACCGTGCCTTGATTGGCAGTCATGGAAGCTTCTGCAAAGCCGTCTGCATACGCAGGCATATGGAAGTCGCTATTTCTCGTTGATAATCATGCTGGCGCCGGGCTTGCGTGATTTCTTGAGCGCACTGCCGCGCCCGGACAGGCTTGGATTGGTCATGAAGAAGGCCTGGGCGCTGAAATCATCCTCGCTTGCCTGCTTTCTACGATAATCGCCATTTGGCTGCATAATCCAACTTTGGGTCTCGTCCTTCAAGTTCGCCACCATCACCTGCCCCATGACCTGTTCGTGTACAGTAGGATTCTCAATGGGCACAAGTGTTTCCACCCTGCGGTTCAAATTCCGTGGCATCCAGTCAGCCGAAGATATGAAAACCTGAGCATGAGAGGATGGCAGTTCATGGCCGTTGCCGAAACACAGGATACGCGAGTGCTCCAGGAAACGCCCAATAATCGATTTCACGCGAATGTTTTCGCTCAAACCCGGTATGCCGGGTCGCAGGCAACAGACCCCTCGCACCACAAGATCGATCTGGACGCCCGCCTGCGAGGCTTCATAGAGCTTGTCGATGATATCGCCGTCCACCAGGGAATTCATCTTTGCCCAGATCGCGGCAGGTTTACCCTTCTTCGCAAAGGCAATCTCACGGTCGATATAGCTCGCCAGGGTTTCGCGCAGATTGACTGGCGCAACCGCCAACTTCTCCAGTTCCCCGGGATTGGCATAGCCGGTCATGAAGTTGAACAGGCGCGCTGCATCGCGACAAAGCGCCGGATCCGCCGTGAAGAAACTGAGATCGGTATAGATCTTGGCCGTAATCGGATGGTAGTTGCCGGTTCCGAAGTGGACATAGGATCGCAGGCCACCGCTTTCGCGACGCACGATCAGGGAAACCTTGGCATGGGTTTTCAGCGTAATGAAGCCGTAGATCACCTGGACACCCGAGCGTTCAAGGTTCCGCGCCCAGCGAATATTGCGCTCCTCATCGAAGCGCGCCTTGAGTTCCACCAGGGCCGTGACGGACTTGCCGGCTTCGGCCGCCTCCGCCAGAGCCTTGACCACCGGCGAGTCCTCCGAGGTGCGATAGAGCGTCTGCTTGATCGCCACAACGTTGGGGTCGGCCGCAGCCTGACGAATGAACTGCACAACCACATCGAAAGATTCATAAGGATGATGGACGATGATGTCCTTTGCCTGAATCGCCTTGAAACAGTCGCCATCATAGTCACGGATACGCTCTGGAAAGCGTGCTGTATAGGGCGCAAACAGCAGGTCCGGACGCTCTTCGGACAGCAATTGGGAGGTATCCGCCAATCCCAGCAAGCCGCTCAACTGGAACAAATCGTCCGGTGAGGCCTCCAGTTCCGAGACGATGAACTCGCGCAGGTCATTCGGCATGCCCTGGTCCACGGTCAAGCGGATGATCGAACCCCGGCGGCGGCGTTTCAGGGCGGACTCGAAGACCCGAACCAGATCCTCGGCCTCCTCCTCGATTTCCACATCGCTGTCGCGAATGACTCGGAAGACGCCTGCCTGCTTTACTTCCATGCCTGGAAAGAGGTGATGCAGGTGGAGGCGAACGATCTGCTCGATCCGCACGTAGCGCAATGCCTTGCCCGGCAGGCGCACGAAGCGTTCGCTCTGCGGCGGCATCAGGATCAGGCCGGTCATCGGTTCCGCCGCTTCTTCCCGAATGAGGCGGAGGACCATTGCGAAGCCGAGGTTCGGAACAAAGGGGAAGGGATGAGCCGGATCGATGGCAATGGGTGTCAAAACGGGAAAAAGCTGCCTGCTGAAATAATCCTCCAGCCAATTACGGTCGCGTTCCGTCAACTCCTCCCGGGACAGAACCTGGATGTGCTCCTCGCGCAGAGCATCCTTCAGTTCAATCCAGCAGGTCTGCTGGCGATGCATCAGCTTCTGGGTACGGGCATTGATGGCAGAAAGCTGCTGCGCAGGGGTCCAGCCCTCCTGACTCAGGCTTTTGACCCCAGCACCCACCTGCCCCTTCAGGCCGGCAACGCGCACCATGTAGAATTCATCCAGATTGCTGGATGAAATCGACAGGAACCGCAGACGCTCCATAAGTGGATGCTTCGTGTTGAAGGCTTCATCCAGGACACGCTCGTTGAATGCCAGCCAGGACAGTTCCCGATTAATGAAACGTTCGGGAGACTCCCCATCCGGCCAGTCCCCTGGCGCGGGCTGCACGCGCTCGGCGCCCCGGATTTGTTCCTTGCTGGCGGATGTCTGGCTTTCCGTCACGCCCGTCTCGCTTTCAGCTCAGTCTCGAAGAGTCACAATATCGGATTTATAGCAGTCTTTGACTACAGTAGGATAACAGATCGTAGAGATAGAACACCTTCGCCCACGCTCCGGATGAATGATTTCACCTTGAAACAGCTCCTCATTCTTCGGCACGCCAAGTCATGTTGGGATAATCCCGACCTGGCGGACATCGAACGACCGCTGGCCAAGCGTGGCCTCCGGGACGCCCCCACAATGGGCCGTGCCCTGCAGGCGCGCGGCCTCGCGGCCGACCTGGTTCTTTGCTCCGACGCCCAGCGCACGCGCGAAACCTGGTCCCTGCTCGCTCCTGAATGGCTGGGTGATAAGACCGTTCCTTTCCAGGCCACCAGAAGCCTCTACATGGCGTCCGCCAAAGAATTGCTGAAGCTCTGCAAGACGACCGAGGCACAGGTGCAACGGCTGATGCTCATAGGGCACAATCCCGGACTTCATGAACTCTGCCTGAGACTCATCGGTACGGCACGAGACCCGAATGACATGACCCAACTGGTTCGCAAGCTGCCGACTGCCGCCTTTGTCCTGCTGAGCTTTCCAACGGAGCAATGGTCCATGCTACAGGAAGGAACAGGCCACCTGGAACTGTTCCTCAAGCCCCGCGACATACAGGCCTAGTCGGTCTTTTTCCAGAAGGGAGGTTGCTTTTCCAGCTGCTGCCAGATTCTCTGGAAATTCTCCAGGTCGCGTTCAATAAGTCCGGCCTGCCAGCCCTGCACGAGACCATGGGCATAGGAGAAATCATGTCCTGACGCCAGTTCATCCAGAAGTCTCCGACCCGTCACGGCATCGTTAAGCGTTCCAAGACTGTCCTGAAGGGCCACAAGGCAAGCTGAATAGGCCTTGACCTCCTTGCGTGGGTACAGCGAACGATAGAACTCGATCGCATAGCGCAGCTTCTTACCGGCAATGCGGATCTCGTGAAGTTCGGCCTCCTTCATGGCTGCATGATTTCGAGCAAGCTTACGCAGTTTCTTGAGACGCTTGTCCAATACCTTTCTGCTGAACGCCCCGACCTTCATCTCGCTCTCGCGATGACCCCAGTCTCCACTTTCCAGAAGCAGCTGGAGTTGCAGGACCATGTTCAGGAACCGCGCCTGCTGCAAAGTGGCCTGGGCCCGGCTGTAGGCTCTGTTCCGGCGCCGCTGTACCTGCTTGCGAAGCCTGACCAGCGCGTCCGAACCCTCCTGCGGTAACCTGGCCCGCAGCGGGCTCAGTGTCTCGTCCATGAAGACATCCCACTCACGCGCCGGCCCCAATTCTTTCTGGAACCATCGCAATTCGTTCGCAATCCAGCTACAGCTCTCGGTGGGCAGTATGGAATCATGAACCTTGAAGAGGGCACGCAGGCGTCGAACGGAAACACGAAGCTGATGCAGGGCCGTTGGATTGCCGTCCACCACCACGGCCGCCACATTACCCAGCAAATGGGACATCCCCGCCCCTGCGAGCTGCTCGAAGGACTCACGCACGGAGGCCTTCTTCTTCAGGGCGGGTTTGCTGCCGCAATCGGGCTTCAAGTGCGTATCGGCATGGGCCAGGGCATATCCGCGATGAGCCTTGGTACGGGTTTCCAAGGCAAGAGGTACGATCTCGGACAGTTGAAGCGCCAATATCAGAAGGTCCGACACACGGCCTGACTTGAGTTCAAGCTCAGCCTCGCACAGGGGTTCCACCCGGTCTGGGCCTCGTATCTCGCCCTCGTCCAGCGAAAGCTCGATCTCGCTTTCGCCCTCCACCAACAGCCGGCTATGGCGATGGAAATCGGTCGTGAAGATCGGCTCCAACCGCTCGAAGAGCCCTTCACGAGCAAAAATCTTCCTCAATCCGCGATCGTCTATACACTCAAGATTCGGCTCGTCCCCTTCTATCGGTTCTTCGAACTCCAGATAGCTGTGCAGGGTTCCGACGCCCTCCTTGTCCGTGGTCTTTCCCTTCCTGCCAAGAAGACGCGCGTATTCCGACTTCAGGATCTTGAGTGTCTGCCGTCGTTCTGTGCCACTGCGTCGAATACGCAGACCAGCCGACAGTTCCCTTAACCGACCTTCCGGACTGTCGAAGTAGCTGTTGGCCAGGCGCTCGCTGAGCGCTGTTCCGCGGACCTTCTCACGAATGGCAGGATGCTGCCTCAGCCGTCCCACGGCATCAGGCGCAAGACGCAGTTTGAGTTCACGTTCCAGAGGCATAGCCGGGAATTCCCAACAGGCAAGAAAGCAGAAGGCCGCAACAAAACTGAAATAAAATTGAAATATTTCAGTTTCTTATAAATAGTCATCTTGAACTGCCGCCACTGTCAAGCGGCGCAGCCTATCCGCTCCAGCTCAAACTTCTTGTAGGGCTCACGCGACCTGCCGTGCAGCTTCCAGGTTGCGCAGTTCGGCTGCATCGATCCAGCCGCCACCTAGCACTCGATCCCCCTGATAGAAAACCGCCGCCTGTCCGGGCGAAATACCGTACTGCGGGCTGTCGAGCCAGACCTCGCAACGCGTATCGTCGGCCGTTCCTGCCTGACGGACACGCCCCGTCACGGCTTCCTGAGCCGAACGCAACTTGACTTCAACGGCCAGGCCTTCATTGCCGACCGGTACAGAGCTAAGCCAATTGGCCTCCCGCACATGTACCAGGTCGCGCGCCAGGGCAGCCTTCGGACCCACGACGACGCGATGGGTTTCGGGCTCCAGGCGCACGACGTAAAGCGGACCCTCAAGGCCGCCTATCCCCAGGCCACGCCGCTGCCCAACGGTATAGTGAATAATGCCGTTATGCTGTCCAAGGACACGGCCATCCAGATCCACGATCTCTCCCGATTCCACCGAACCGGGGCGCAGCTTCTCAACCACCCGGGCATAGGAGCCATTTGGTACGAAGCAGATATCCTGGCTGTCCGGCTTTTCCGCGACCGGCAGCGAGAAACGCTCGGCCATTGCGCGGGTCTCGCTTTTCGGAAGATCGCCCAAGGGGAAACGCAGGAATTCAAGCTGCTCCTGCGTGGTGGCAAAGAGGAAATAGCTCTGGTCCCGACTGCGGTCGACGGCACGGTGCATCTCGGCCCCGTTCTCGCCTTCCTTGCGCTGCACGTAGTGGCCTGTAGCCAAGGCATCTGCACCCAGATCGCTGGCGGTCTGAAGCAGATCACGGAATTTCACTGTCTGGTTACAGCGCACGCAGGGAATGGGTGTTTCCCCGTTCAGGTAGCTGTCGGCAAACTCGTCGATGACCGACTGGCGGAAGCGGCTTTCGTAATCCAGCACATAGTGCGGAATCCCGAGGCTGTCCGCGACCTGCCGCGCGTCATAGATGTCCTGTCCGGCACAGCAGGCGCCCTTCCGTTCCACAGCCATGCCATGGTCATAGAGCTGCAGCGTGATGCCGATGACCTCATAACCGGCCTCGTGCAGAAGCGCCGCGGTTACGGAACTGTCTACACCGCCGGACATGGCGACCACGATCCTTGTGTCGCCCGGAGCCTTGTCGAAACCCAGAGAATTCATAATGACGCGAATATAGAGGACAGGGATACGAGTGCAACAACAGCGTTGCCACGTCAGGGATGACGTCAGTGCAAGGCTTGCGTCTGTTGACCAGAACCGACTTGCCCTTTCCCATCTTCTCACCCTTCGGAACAGAATGAACCCGAACCACACCGAGAAAAATAATGACATTCATTCTCGTTGAAAACGCGTCTCATTTCTATTACTGACTCTGTCCTGCAGCAGCACTCAAGTAGCCTTTTCCGCCAGGACCTTGAAGGATTCTCCAAATGGACGGCGATACCTACGTTCAGACAGACACGCTCCCGATGCCGGACCCGGAAACGGGACGCCTCCTGCTCGAGGGAAGCCTTGAGGAAAGCAGTGACCTCCTTTCCTCCTTCAGCAAGCTTGGTGAAATCCTGAGTGCCGGCGGGCCTGTTGTCGCACTGCTTCTCGTGCTCTCGGTCGTTGCCCTCAGTGTCATCCTGCTGAAGTTCTATCAGTTCAATCGGCTGCGCCTTGCTCAGACACGTCCCTTGGAAGAGGCCCTTGGCCAGTACCTGAAGGGTGACACGGCCGCAGCCATGCGTTTACTGGACAGCAGCAGGCATCCGGCTGCAGCGCCCCTGCAAGCCGCAATTCGTGGAATGAACCGGGCCGACCTCTCGCAGCAGCTCGTTCGAGAGGAAGTGGAGCGCATCGCCGGAGAAAAACTGAATGCCCTGCGCGCCCACCTGCGTATCCTGGAGGTTATTGGCAGTCTCAGCCCCCTGCTCGGCCTTTTCGGCACGGTGCTGGGCATGATTGCCGCCTTCCAGCAGTTGGAACTGGCCGGCAACCAGGTGAACCCTTCCGTGCTTTCCGGCGGCATCTGGGAGGCCCTGTTGACCACGGCCGTGGGCCTGGCCGTCGCCATCCCAGCAATCCTGGCGCTCAGTTGGTTCGAACGCCGGGTCGATCACTGCACGCACATCATTGAAAGCAGCGTCACGCGCGTGTTCACGCGCCCTTTCTATTCAGCCGAAAGCAACCATGATCCCAGACAGCTCCACGATGTCGCCCGGTCAGGGCTTCAGCCTGCGGAGTAAGGTCGAGAGCAGGTCCGCTGTTCGCCTTGTCCGTCTGACCCCTCTGATCGACATCGTCTTCATCCTCCTGGTCTTCTTCATGCTGGCCTCCAGTTTCATGGACTGGCGCAGCATTTCCCTGGGCACTCCCTCAATTCGGAGCGGCCCCAGCAGTGGTATGGAAGGCGCTCTGCTGCTGCGTGTGCATGCGGACGGCTCGGTGGACCTGTCGGGACGCCGGATGTCCGTGGAAGAGCTTGGTTCTGCCCTGAGCGCGCAGTTGCAACAGGACCCCGACCGGCGCATCCTGGTACGCCCCATGAACGATGTTCCCTTGCAGAAAACCGTACGGGTCCTGGACGAGATTTCCGCAACAGGCGGTCGCAACATCGCCTTGTCGGAACAATAAAGACCATGCGTATTGCCTCCCCCAAGCCCCGCAACATAGACAGCGAGGCCGGCGTCCTGCCGCTGATCAACATCGTTTTCCTGCTGCTGATCTTCTTCATGCTGGCCGGACAGCTCTCGGCGAGCGATCCCCTGGCGGTCGAACCGCCCGAAAGCCTGAGCGATAGCTTGCCTGAGGAGCAGACCCTCACGCTTTCCGTTGCAGAAGACGGCCGCATGATGATTGACGACACGCAAGTTACCCTCGACCAGTTGGCAGACGAGATCTCCGCCAACCTCGCGCAGGAAACTGCCACCAACCTGGAAGTGAAAGCGGACAGTGGCCTTGATTCGGCCCGGCTGGTCCAGGTCATGACCCGCTTGAGGCAGGCCGGGATTGAACAGGTCACGCTTCTGACGAACAGCAGGCGCTGATGCAGATAACTCCACGCCATTGGGTCCTGGCGCTGGCCCTTGCCCTGGTCCTTCACCTGGCATTCCTCCTGCTCTCGGGTCTGCAAAAGGACAAGCAGACCAGTCTGGCTGGTGGTGGAACTCGGATCTCGCTTGATCTTGCTGGGGACGGGCAGACCGCTGCGGAAAGTGCCCAGGAAGCCGCGGTCCAGTCCACAAACAGCGCCGTCACACCTGAGAATACCGTCGAGGCAAGCGAGGCCGTTCCGGCAGAAACCCAAGTTGAGGAAAAGGCCGCGGACATCCAGCCCTCCGCGCTTCCCGAAAAGGCCCTCCAACAGGTACAGCCTCAGGAAGAAGCCAAGGAGCTCACGTCCACAGAGCCTATGGCCGCAGTTCAGGCAGAAGTCAGAGAAACCAGAGATGTCGCTGAGGCTGTAGACGCAAGTGAAACGGCCGATGCTGTAAAGCAGGAAACCCGTCAGGCACAAGAACCAGAACCACAGACGGCTCAGGCTGTCCCCTCCGAGCAGGAAACGGAAGCGCAGCCCGAAAAGCTGACAGCACGTCATCATCCGGATAAGGCACCGCCAAGGAAGCCCCAAAACCGTCAAGTGGCCCGCAAGCCACCCCAGAATGAGCCGCAGGAAACAAGTCGTCAGGAATCCGAACCAACACCCCAGACGCGCAGGGACAGCGAAGGCTCCGAGGAAAAGGAACAGGCGGCGATGGGGAACAGTGGGGCCGGTGCATCTGCAACAAACGCCGCCGGACAGACAGAAACTCCCGGCACGGGCGATGCCGAAACGGCCGACGCACTACAGCGCTATCTCGGTGAACTGGGCCTCTGGCTTGAGCGTCACAAGGACTACCCGCGTGCGGCGAGACAAAGACGCCAGGAAGGCACAGCGGTGCTGCGCTTCGTAATCGATCGCGCAGGGCAGGTTCTGGAGTATTCAATAGAGAAAAGTGCCGGCCACAGCCTTCTGGATCGTGAAGTCGAGGCTATGATCGAACGCGCCCAGCCTTTGCCACCCCCCCCGGATGAACTCAGCCAGGCACGCCTGGAATTCCGTGTGCCACTTAGCTTCAAGCTGCGTTGACCCACCAAATGGATATCGCTGCCTTGCAACGATAACGCCCTGAACAGAGGCCAGAGTGATGACGTTATCCACTGAAGATCCCCCTTCCCTTCTGGACCTTCCTTTTGCAGGGCAATTCCTGATTTGGCTGCTCCGCGGCTGGGTGGAAGAATGCCGGAACTCCGGAACAGGACACCTGAAGCTTGAGGAGGGTGCACAGGTTGCAGGACTTTCCGATGCCATCAGCGACCTGGAGCGTTTCATGCGGACCATCGCTGCATCCGCTCCAGGAATCGTCGTAATTGGACGCCCGAGCTGCCGGGAACTGAGCGCCGACGAAAGAATCCTGCTTTCCGCCCTGGCCAACCTGCAGGCAGGGCGCCTGCACTACTTCGAAGACCTGCTGTCGCACCTTGTGCCGCCTGCCGTGGTTCGCATTGCCCGCATGCCAGCGGCACAGCTTGTCGGTCGGTTCCGGCGTGAAGGTCTTGTCCTGCCTTACTGCCCAACCGACGAGACGCGCGAGCGCGTCTCCAGACTTGCCATCTGCCCGGATCCGGGGGCCATGCGGCTGCAGTAGCGTTTATTGCAGCGCCTGTCAGTCAGCTTCCGTCAGCCAACGGCGCAGTTCGGCCGTAGTCTCCTCGGGCTTTTCCATGGGAGGCAGATGGCCGCAGTGCTTCAGGACGACCAATCTTGAAGTGGCGATTCCGGCGGCCATCTCTCGATGCGCGTCGACCGGTGTTAGTTGGTCTTCACGCCCGCAAAGCACCAATGTCGGACAAGTAATGCGAGCCAGGTCCGGGCGGAAATCTGGGCGATTCAGAATGGCCTGCTGCTGACGAATGAATCCATCACGCCCGATGTTCTCGGCCATCGCCAGAATGCGGCCACAGAGTTCCTTGTCCTCAAGTCGATCTTCATGAATCAGCATGGGCAGAAGTCGTGGTGTCACACCCTTGAAGCGACCTTTGCGCGCCAGTTCCATCAGGCCCTTGCGACGCGAGACAACCTCGGCTTCGTCGGGACAGGCCCGCGTATCCATGAGGGCCAGGCGTTCAACCCGCTCAGGTGCCTGACGCATCACTTCCTGCGCGACGTACCCCCCCATAGACAGTCCCGCGAGCGCGAAACGCTGCGGCATCATCTCCAGGACCGATTTGGCCATGTCGGCAACATTGTTCTGGCTACTGAAATCCGCCACCGATATATCGGCAATATCACCAAGCTCCTGACACTGGTGACGCCAGAGATCAGCGTCCAGCAGCAAGCCAGGCAACAGGGCAAGTGGCGTTCTATCTGTCATTTGATCATCTCGAGCAGTGAGCGAAAGTCTTCCGTTCCGGCACGTTCGAGCCACTCGAACAGCACCATTTCCGCGGTTACAAGCCGTATGCCTTCCTGGCGCATTCGTGTCAGCCCGAGTTCCTTTTGCATGGGATCGCGTGAGCCACAGGCATCGGCAGCCAAGTAAACTTCGTAACCCTGGGCTTTCAGGTCCAATGCAGTCTGCAGAACGCAGACATGCGTCTCCATGCCGCAGATCAGCAACTGTCTGCGTTGCACAGCCTCAAGTCGCTCCATAAATGCGGTTTCACGCGCCGCGCTGAAGGTCATCTTGCTGACCACGGACGCATCCGTTGCAGACTGGCGCACCGGCTCCAGTGTCGGCCCGAGCCCCTTGGGGTATTGTTCGGTAAAGACGCACGGCACGCTCAGTTCGCCCGCCGCGCGCAACAACTTCTTTATTGTCTCCTGTACGGCCGAACTGTGCGCTATGGCCGGGGCCAGACGTTCCTGGACATCTACCACCACAAGGCAGCTATCCAACCTGGACAGGGTTTTAAGTGATAGCTCGGAAGAAACCATGGATTTGTTACTTCATGAATCGGAAAGAAAAGTGAAACTCATCAGCAAGAAATTTTTTCTGCTGTATTTCGGATACAATGAAACTATATTCCCTGTTTAGAGCTAGGCTATAGCAAGCCTCTCTTGACATAGCCATGGAAAACCGTAACGTTTTCGACGCATCCACCGTATTGAGTACGGTGCTGCAATACTTCCCTACAGTTAAGAGTCAACATGTCATTTGAACAGCTTGGACTGAGTTCCGAGACACTTCAGGCCATAAAGGAAGCCGGTTACGATCAACCGACTCCCATTCAGGAAAAAGCCATTCCCTACGTCCTCATGGGACGTGACATCATGGGCGTTGCCCAGACGGGCACCGGCAAGACGGCCGGTTTCACCCTGCCCATGATCGATATTCTGAGCAGCGGGCGCGCAAAGACGCGCATGCCGCGCTCCATCATTCTGGAACCGACACGAGAACTTGCTTCCCAGGTGGCCGACAGCTTCGAGAAGTATGGCAAGAACTCCAAGCTGACCATGGCCCTGCTGATAGGCGGGGAATCCATGAAGGACCAGCAGGCCTTGCTCCAGCGCGGCGTGGACGTACTGATTGCCACCCCTGGACGTTTGCTGGATCTCTTCGACCGGGGTCAGATCCTGCTGGCGGACACCAAGCTTCTGGTCATTGATGAAGCGGACCGCATGCTGGACATGGGCTTCATCCCCGATGTCGAGAAGCTGGTTGGTCTGCTGCCACCTCTGCGCCAGACCCTGTTCTTCTCCGCCACAATGGCGCCAGAGATCCGCAAGCTGTCCGAAAAGTTCCTGAACAATCCCAAGGAAATCAGCGTGGCGCCTCCGGCCTCACCGGCGGCCTTGGTGACCCAGCGCCTGTTGCCCTGTGAAGCCGAGCCGAAGAAGAAGCGCGCCGCCCTGCGTGAGCTCCTCAAACAGGAAGCTGGCGAGATGCAGAGCGCCCTGATCTTCTCGAACCGCAAGCGCGACGTCGCAACACTGCAGCGCTCACTCGAGCGGCATGGCCTCAATGCCAAGGCCCTCCACGGAGACATGGCCCAGCCGGCACGCATGGAAACCCTCAACGCGTTCAAGAACGGTGAGATAAAGATCCTCGTCTGTTCCGACGTAGCCGCACGAGGGTTGGATATCCCGGCTGTCAGTCATGTCTTCAATTTTGATGTCCCGACCCATGCCGAAGACTATGTGCATCGCATCGGGCGGACGGGTCGCGCCGGTCGCAGTGGCAAGGCCTATACCCTTTTCCTGCCAAGCGAAAAGAAGTACCTGGAGTCCGTACAGAAACTGATCGGCTTCGAGATCCAGAGAATTTCGCTTTCAGATGAGGCGCCTTCGGCTGAGCCGGTCAAGGAGGAGTCCAAGGAAGAAGCACAGCCTGCGCCTCAGAAAGGCCGCAAGACAGGCCAGCGCAAGTCTTCTTCATCAAAGCCACGAAAGTCCGAGGACAACAAGACACAGGAAGACAACGCCGGGCAACAGGCGGAGGACAAACCTGTAGACGAGGAAACGGAAAAGGCCGCAAAGAGCAGCAAGAAGCCGGCAGCCCAGAAGACCTCTTCTCGTAAGGGCAAGTCACGCAAGAAGGATCCGGAACTTCTTGAGAATGACGAGAGCACATCTCCCTTCGGCGAACACACGCCCGCATTCCTGCTGCGCCCCGTCCCCCAGACCGCCAGCGCCTGAATTCCGAGGGCCCGTTGCTGAAGCCCCTTTTCGCACCCGGTTTAGTCGGCTAGCTTCGTTGCATGAAAACAATATTCATCCAGATCAAGTGTGAACTTGGCCAAGCTTACAAGGTCGCAGACGAGCTTGTTCAGGATATCGAGCAGGTCTCGGAAGTCCACTCGACATCCGGGCAGTATGACCTGATGGTTAAATGCTACCTGGATGACGATGCGGACATAGGGCATTTCGTGAACGAATCGATCCAGACCCTGCCCGGCATCAAGGACACCTTTACACTGATTGCCTTCAAGGCATTTGGCTGAGGCATAGAAGCCAGCAGATCGCCGGAGCCGCCGGACACGCCATCGCCCAGGCTGTTCGAACGCAGCCAAGGCGATCACCGACTGGCGGCCGCTATCCTTGAAACAGGGCCGGACACGTGCGCCTTCACGCAAATCTCAGGCTGGCTTTTCCCTATGCCGCTTTTCAGGCGGCCATCTTCTTTACACTCGGTATCTACCTGCCCTTTTGGCCGCTCTGGCTTGAAGAGCATGGGCTTGGCGCGACCGAAATCGCAGTTCTGCTTGCGGCTTCGGCCTGGTTGAGAATCCTTGCGACACCAGCATTCGGACTGCTTGCAGATCGCTGGGCCTACGGTCGCTTCCTGCCACACCTTCTTGCTGCGGGTGCGCTCTGCACATTCGGCCTGTTCCACTACCTGCATGGCTTCTGGGCCCTGCTGCCAGTCCAGGTGCTGGCCATCTGTCTCTTTCATCCTCTCATCCCCTTGAGTGACAGCCGGAGCATGGCGGCGGTTCGCATCCACGGCCTTGACTACGGCCGCATTCGGTTATGGGGCTCGCTTGCCTTTATCCTGGCTTCATCCGCAGGCGGCTGGCTGATCGCCGACAGTGCATCGGATGTCATACTTCTGCTCATCATGATTGGCTTGGGCTTTTGTCTGCTGACCGCCAGCCTCCTGCCTTACGGCGGGACAGCGCCCAGGAAGTTCGAGATGAGCGGTTTGAGCAGCCTCATGGCAAATCGCGACTTCCTGGCATTTCTGGCCGCAGCGGCACTCCTGCAATCCAGTCATGCCCTCTATTACGGATTCGGCAGCATCTATTGGCGCAGCACCGGGTTTGATGAAACCACCATCGGGCTTTTCTGGGCCATTGGCGTGATCGCAGAGATCGCCTTCTTCGCCTACGGCGCCTTCTTCCTGAAACGATTCGGCACGAAGGGATTGCTCCTGCTGGCCGGATTGGCCGGCTGCATACGCTGGTCCCTGACGCCCGTCCTGCCTCTAGCCGAGACAACCTTGCTGCTGCAATGCCTGCACGCCTTCACCTACGCGGCGGCGCACCTGGGTGCGATGCATTTCATTTCCGCACATACGCCAAGCACTCTTGCCGCCACGGCCCAGACTCTCTATGCCGCGTTGACCGGTGGGCTGGCCATGGGCGGCATGCTGTTTCTGGCCGGACCACTCTATGACACCCTCCAGGGGCAGGCCTATTTCATCATGAGCCTGCTGAGCCTTGCCGGTGTCATTGCGGTGATTGCCTTGCCGGCTTCAAGCGATCATAAAGAGGTCCCATGACAGAACACGACTTTCCCTCGCTCCATGTGGTCACCCATCCGCTGCTCCAGCACAAGCTGAGCCTGATGCGGGACAAGAAGACTCCCACGATTCTCTTCCGCCAGCTTCTGCGTGAAATCTCGCTGCTTCTCGGCTATGAGGTCACACGCGACCTGCCGCTGACGCAGGAACGAATCGAGACGCCGCTTGTCGAGATGGATGCGCCGGTACTCGCCTGTCCGCTGTCCATCGTCTCGATCCTGCGCGCGGGCCTGGGAATGGCCGAGGGCCTGCAACAGTTGATCCCCTCGGCGCGTGAAGGCCACATCGGGCTCTACCGCGATCCCGAGACCAAGAAGCCGCATGAGTACTTCTTGAAACTGCCGGAGAATCCGGGACGTGTTCTGCTGGTCGACCCAATGCTGGCGACCGGCGGCTCGGCCGCACATGCCGTGGATGTCCTCCTGCGCAACGGCGTGGCTCGGGAAGACATACGCCTGGTCACCCTTGTGTGCGCACCAGAAGGCGTGAAGGTCTTTGCCGACGCGCATCCGGATGTACCAATCTATACGGCCGCTCTGGACGAGAGGTTGAACGAGAAGGCCTATATCCTGCCCGGACTGGGTGATGCCGGGGACCGCCTTTTCGGCACGCTTTAGGGGCTACAGAACGACCGGCAGGTTTCTGCCGAACCATTGACAGGGGACAATAAGCAAGAGGGGGCAAGTCATGTCGGATCAGGAAAGCTGGTCACTTGGTGTATCTCAACGTCCACAGGCCGGTGCCTGGATTCTGCTCAGCCTACAGCATCTCTTCGCCATGTTCGGCGCCACCGTCCTGGTGCCCTTGCTCACTGGGCTTCCTCCAGCTGTCGCCCTGGTCAGCAGCGGCCTCGGAACGCTGCTCTATCTCGTGGTCACGGGCGGGCGTATACCGGCTTATCTCGGGTCATCTTTTGCCTTCATCGCCCCAATCGTGACAGGGGCCAGCATGGCCGGTATTCCCGGGGCCCTGTTCGGCTGTTTCTGTGCTGGCCTGGTCTATCTGGTGGTGTCCCTGGCGATCCGCGCATTCGGTGTCGGCTGGCTGATGCGCCTCTTGCCGCCTGTCGTTGTCGGCCCGGTAATCATGGTCATCGGCCTGAGTCTGGCATCCGTCGCCATTGAAATGGCTGACAATACCGTCGGCGGCGGCGATTACAGCCTGACCACTCTGTTGGTCGCAGCCATCACACTGGCTTCGATTATCGTCTTCACCCTGGTCCTGAAAGGATTTTTCTCGGTTATCCCGATCCTACTGGGCATTGCGGTTGGCTATATTGTCGCCCTGGTCGTCGGGTTGGTGGATTTCACTCCTGTGCAGGAAGCCTCATTCCTGCGCATTCCGGACTTCGAAGGGTTCCTGGGTCTCTTGGCTGCCGAAGGGATACCCTGGCAGGTGCTGCCTGTCCTGGTGCCAATCGCCATCGTGACCATTGCCGAGCACATCGGCGACCAGGTTGTGCTCAGCCGCATCGTGGGCCGCAACTTCCTGCGTACACCCGGACTGCATCGTTCCCTGGCCGGCGATGGCCTGGCCACAATGCTGGCCGCCCTGCTGGGCGGCCCACCCAACACGACATATGGCGAAAACGTCGGTGTTCTGGCCATCACCCGGGTTTTCAGCGTCTACGTGATTGCCGGCGCAGCTTTGCTGGCCGTTGTCCTGGGCTTTGTCGGCACCGTGGCCGCTCTGCTTCAATCAATTCCCACGGCCGTCATGGGAGGGGTTTCCATTGCCCTTTTCGGTGTAATCGCCTCTTCCGGCCTGAGGACATTGATCGAGGGCAAGGTGGATCTTTCCGAGAAACGCAACCTGCTGGTCACCTCTGTTATCCTGGTGATCGGAATTGGCGGTGCGACCCTGCAATTCGGCGAAACCTTCACAGTCTCCTCAATGGCGCTGGCAGCCATTGTTGGCGTCTTCCTTCATGCCGTTCTGCCCGATCGCCACAAAGGCGGCGAAACGGAAACCATCCTCGGCAGCCACGGCTGAAATACATCACCAAGCACAAACCGGACCAATCTGTTCCGGTTTGTGCTTGATTTTTCCTCTCCAATACGTAAATCAGAAACCAGACTGATTAACTCCGGATTGGAGAGGTCATGTTTCGACTGAACCGCCTGACGGACTATGCCGTCGTTGTCCTGGCCCAGATGGCCCGGGATCGCGAGACTGTACGTACGGCGCCACACATTGCCGAGGAAACCGGCGTTCCCGTTCCCACGGTTGCCAAGGTCCTCAACGCTTTGGCACGTGACGGGCTTATCGCCTCCCAAAGGGGAGCTTCCGGCGGCTACAAGCTCGGGCGCGCCCCAGAAGAAATCACCGTTGCCGACATCATCGAGGCCCTGGAAGGCCCGATAGCGCTTACCGCCTGCGTGGATGGCCAGGTTGGACATTGCGAGTCGGAAGCGCTCTGCCCCATGCGCGGAAACTGGGACAAGGTCAACGGCGCCATCCGCACCGCACTGAACGGCGTACGCCTCTCGGACATGACATCGGGTCTGTTCGAATGGACCGAGCCAACTGAAGACAAGAAACCGGATATGCGACCGGTCAATTGACTATGGGTTATATGACAGGAGTGATCGACAATGGCAGCCAGCGTCGAGACCGTTGAACAGGTCAAGAACCTGGGCGAAGGCTACAAGCATGGCTTCGTTACCGACATCGAGATGGACACGGCGCCCAAGGGGCTGAACGAAGACATCGTCCGTTTCATCTCAGCCAAGAAGGGCGAGCCTGAATGGATGCTGGAATGGCGCCTGCAGGCCTATCGTCATTGGCTGGAAATGCCGGAGCCGAGTTGGGCCAAGGTCAATTTTCCGCCCATCGACTATCAGGACGCTTACTACTTCGCGGCGCCCAAGACCGACGACGACAAGCCGCAGTCCCTTGACGAGATCGACCCCAAGCTTCTGGAAACCTATGAGAAGCTGGGGATCCCACTGAAGGAACAAGAGATGCTGGCGGGCGTTGCCGTGGACGCGGTCTTCGACTCCGTTTCCGTGGCCACGACCTTCAAGAAGAAGCTCGAGGAAGTTGGCGTTATCTTCTGCTCCATCTCCGAGGCCATCCAGACACATCCGGAATTGGTTCGGAAGTACCTGGGCTCTGTTGTGCCCTATGCGGACAACAAGCACGCCTGCCTCAACTCGGCCGTTTTCACGGACGGATCCTTTGTTTACATCCCTCCCGGCGTGCGATGCCCCATGGAGCTCTCGACCTATTTCCGCATCAACGCAGAGAACACCGGGCAGTTCGAACGCACCCTGATCATTGCCGACAAGGGGTCCTATGTCAGCTATCTGGAAGGCTGCACCGCGCCCATGCGGGACGAGCACCAGCTGCATGCCGCCATTGTCGAGTTGATCGCCCTGGATGATGCCGAGATCAAATACTCGACGGTCCAGAACTGGTATCCCGGCGACGAGAACGGTGTCGGCGGCATCTACAACTTCGTCACCAAGCGTGGCCTCTGTGAAGGCAAGAATTCCAAGATCTCCTGGACCCAGGTTGAAACCGGTTCGGCCATCACCTGGAAATACCCCAGCTGCATCCTGAAGGGCGACAACTCGGTTGGCGAATTCTATTCCATTGCCATCACGAACAATTACCAACAGGCGGATACCGGTACGAAGATGATCCATCTGGGCCGCAACACCAGTTCACGAATCATCTCCAAGGGAATCTCCGCCGGCCACTCGAACCAGACCTATCGCGGCCTAGTGCGCATCGGCGGCAAGGCGGAAAACGCACGCAACTACACCCAGTGCGATTCCCTGCTTGTTGGTTCGAAGTGCGGCGCCCATACGGTTCCCTATATCGAGAACAAGAACCGTTCGGGCCGTGTGGAGCACGAGGCGACCACCTCGCGCATATCCGAGGATCAGCTGTTCTACTGTCGACAGCGGGGCATTGGCGAAGAGGATGCCGTCGCACTGGTGGTCAACGGCTTCTGCCGGGACGTGCTGCAGCAGCTGCCGATGGAATTCGCGGTGGAAGCCCAGAAACTGGTCGGCATCAGCCTTGAAGGCTCGGTTGGCTGATCCGGAAAGACCCTTTTCATAGAATGGTTTGAAGTCATGTTGGAAATCAAGAACCTGCACGCCAGCGTGGATGGCACGGAAATTCTCAAGGGCCTGGATCTTTCCATCGCCCCGGGGGAAGTGCATGCCATCATGGGGCCCAATGGCTCTGGCAAGTCCACCCTGTCCTATGTCCTGAGCGGACGTGAGGGCTACGAAGTCACTGAAGGCGAGATCCTGTTCCAGGGCCAGAACCTGCTGGAGATGGCGCCCGAGGATCGGGCCATCGCCGGTGTCTTCCTGGCCTTCCAGTATCCGGTCGAGATCCCGGGTGTCCCGAACACCACCTTCATGAAGGAAGCGCTCAATTCGATCCGGAAGGCCCGCGGCGAGGACGAACTGGACGCCATGCAGTTCCTCAAGCAGCTGCGCGCCAAGATGAAGGAAATGGGCATGTCCGAGGAATTCCTGAAGCGCTCGGTCAATGTCGGATTTTCCGGCGGCGAAAAGAAGCGGAACGAGATGCTTCAGATGGCCGTGCTGCAGCCTGCACTGGCCATTCTGGACGAGACGGACAGTGGCCTTGATATCGACGCGCTGAAAACGGTGGCCGACGGCGTCAACGCCCTGCGCAGTCCTGAACGCGCCTTGCTTGTCATCACCCACTACCAGCGGCTTCTGGATCACATCGTGCCGGACAAGGTGCACGTGCTCGCCCATGGCCAGATTGCCAAGTCAGGTGGGGCCGAGCTCGCGCAGGAGCTGGAAGCCAGCGGTTACAGTCAATTCATAGAGTCGGCGGCCTGAAGGGAGGTCGAAGACCATCATGGCAAATGAACCTGCAAGCAATATCGGACTTTTCGAGCAGCACTTCGAAACGGCGGCGCTGAACGCGGGCGGACCTTCCTGGCTGACCGGACTGCGCCAGGAAGCGCTGGACAAGGTGCGCGAATTGGGACTTCCCTCCACCCGGAAGGAAGAATGGAAGTTTACCAACCTCCCCCGTTCGCTGCGCGAATTGGACCTTCATCATCGTGGCAAGACCACCCCCCAGGTCAATCTGGATCAGGTCCCGTCGCTCCTGCCCGAAGACAAGGCCCGCTACCGCCTGGCCTTCCTTAACGGCTGCTTGTCCGAAACACACAGCCGGCTCGATGACCTGCCCGAAGGCGTGACCTTTGCCCCGCTTTCCCACGTCATGGCCGAACGGCCCGAGTGGCTGGAAACCGAATTGGGACACGAACTGCGCCATCCCGAGCAAATCCAGAGCGCCTTGAACACGGCGCTTTTCGAGGAAGGCATGGTCCTGCACCTGCGTGCCGGCGTCCAGTTGGAACAGCCGGTTGAGCTGCTTTTCCTGGACGGCCTGGAAGATCAGGCCATCGCTCATCACCCGCGTATTCTCGTGATCCTGGAGCAGGACAGCCAGGCCCGCCTGGTCGAGTATCACGGCGGACCCGGAACGAATGCAGGCCTGCTGAATGCCTTGTGGGACGTGCGCCTGGGCCAGAATGCTGAGTTGACGCAGGTTCGTGTCCTGGAAAACGGTCCTGAGATGCGCCACCTGACCACGGTCCATGCCGAACTGGACAGCAAGGCACGCTACCGCAGCTTCAGCCTGACGACGGGCGCAGCCCTTTCGCGGCACGAACTCCACGTTCACCTGAATGGCGAGGAAGCTGAAGTAACCTTGAATGGGGCCTACCTGCTGCGCGGCAATCAGCACGGCGACACCACCAGTGTCATCCATCATCACGTCCCCCACACCACCAGTCGTGAAACCTACAAGGGGGCCCTGGACGACAAGGCCCGCGGTGTGTTCCAGGGACAGATCATCGTCGACAGGGACGCCCAGAAATCCGACGGCAAGATGCTGAACAAGACCCTGCTGTTATCCGAGAAGGCTGAAATCGACAGCAAGCCGGAACTGGAAATCTATGCCGATGACGTGCAGTGCGCCCATGGCGCCACTTCGGGCGAACTCGACAGCGATGCCCTGTTCTACATGCGCAGTCGCGGCATTTCGGAGAAGCGGGCCCGCAGTCTGCTGGTCGAATCCTTCGTCGCGGAAGCCATCGACGAACTGGATGACGACTCCCTGAAGCCGGCACTCCAGGAACGCTTGCGCAACTGGCTCGAACAGGTGGAGGTGCCGCAGGCATGACAAGCATGACTGAACCAAAGCCCCGTACGGCAGGGCACAATCAGCCACCTGCTCTGGACGTGGATCGCATCCGCAAGGATTTCCCGATCCTGGAACGCCAGGTCTATGGCCGCCCGCTGGTCTATCTGGACAATGCGGCCAGCGCACAGAAGCCGCGCCAGGTGATCCAAGCCATGACCGATGTCATGGAGGGCTGCTACTCCAACGTCCATCGTGGCGTTCACAAGCTGAGTCAGGAATCCACCGACCTCTACGAAGGCGCGCGGGGACGGATTGCCCAGTATATCAACGCAGCCTCATCTGACGAGATCGTGTTCACACGCGGCGCCACGGAAGCCATCAACCTGGTGGCAAGTGGCCTGGGCCAGGGCATGCTCCAACCCGGGGACGAGGTCGTGATCTCCTGGCTGGAGCATCATTCCAACATCGTGCCTTGGCAGCTTCTGCGCGACCGCTTGGGAATCGAGTTGAAGGTCGTCCCAATCGATGAGCAGGGCAACTTCCTCTACGAGGACTTCCTGGCACTGCTGGGCCCCAAGACGAAACTTGTCGCTGTTACCCATATCTCCAATGCGCTGGGCACGATCACCCCGATTGCTGACATCATTGCCGCTGCGCACGAGAAGGATATTCCAGTCCTGGTGGATGGCTGCCAGGCCGTGCCGCACATGAAGGTGGACGTGCAGGCACTGGGCGCCGATTTCTATACCTTTTCGGGCCACAAGCTCTATGGCCCCACCGGAATTGGTGTGCTCTATGGGCGCAAGGACCTTCTGAACCGCCTGCCCCCCTATCAGGGCGGTGGGGAAATGATCTCGTCCGTAACCTTCGAGCGCAGCACCTTCAAGTCCGCACCGCACCGCTTCGAGGCGGGGACACCGGCCATTGTCGAGGCTATCGGCCTCGGCGCCGCCGTGGATTACATGAACGCCCTGGATTTCCAGGCCATAACAGCCCACGAGCAGGACCTGCTCAGTTATGCGGAAACCCGCCTGTCGGAGATCGAGGGACTGACCATTCTGGGCCAGGCCGAACACAAGGCCGCCATTGTTTCCTTCACCATGGACGGCGCCCACCCTCATGACATCGGCACCATTGTCGATCGGGCGGGCGTCGCCATAAGAGCCGGGCATCACTGTGCACAGCCCATCATGGACCGCTACGGCGTTGCTGCGACCGTGCGCGCCTCTTTTGGCCTCTACAACACGCGCGCAGAGGTCGACAAGCTGACGGATGCGCTGCACCAGGTTAAGGAGCTTTTCGGCTGAATGTTGGACGAACTGCGCGACCTCTATCAGGAGGTCATACTCGATCATGGAAAGAACCCGCGTAACTTCCGCCACCCGGAAGATGCCAATCGCACGGCACACGGTTTCAATCCCATGTGCGGGGACACCCTTTTCGTCTACCTGAAGGTGGACGAAAAGGGTGTGATCCAGGACTGTTCCTTCATGGGCAAGGGCTGTGCGATCTCGACGGCATCCGCCTCACTGATGACGGAGATCCTGAAGGGCAAGAAGGAAGACGAAGCACGCACGCTTTTCGAACGCTTCCACCAGCTCTGTACCGAGGATCCTTCGGCTGAAGAGAGCGAGGACGACGACATGGAGCGTCTGGAAGTGCTGTCCGGTGTAAGGGAATTTCCCGTGCGGGTGAAGTGCGCCACACTGGCCTGGCACACGATGTCAGCCGCCTTGGACGGTCAGGAGGAGGTGACGACAGAATGAGCAATGAAGATCGCAAGCCGGAACGCCCCGTATTCGACCCGGCCCTGGACATGGAGGGCATGCCGGCTGCCCCGCATTACAACCCCTATCTCTGGGCCGGCGGCATGTCTCCGGAGGCCGAGGAAGGCACCACGGCCTACGCCGGCGAGCCCAAGCCCGCGGATGTCCCATTGGCAACTGAGGACCAGATCGTCGAGGCGCTCCGCGAAGTCTTCGATCCCGAAATCCCGGTCAACATCTATGACCTGGGCCTGATCTACGACATGAAGATTCAGGAAAATGGGGATGTGAATATAACGATGACGCTGACGGCCCCCGCCTGCCCCGTCGCCGGGCAGATGCCCGGGGAAGTCGCCCAGAAGGCTGCCAGCGTCAAGGGAGCCGGCGAAGTCACCGTGGTCCTGACCTGGGATCCCCCTTGGGACAAGGATCGCATGAGCGAAGATGCTCGGCTGGCGCTGGGTATCTTTTGAATCACTGACTCTTCTATCAAAGGCCCTGCAACGCTATATTGATGGGTGACGCTTTGACAGGAGGATGGAGCAAGAACTGATGGGCCCTCTTCTCACACTGACGGATCGCGCTGCTGACCGCGTAAAGAACCTGATCAGCAAGAGTCCCGAGGAAGGCGTCCTGGGGCTGCGTGTTGGCGTGAACACACGTGGTTGTTCCGGTCTCAGCTACTTCGTGGAGTATGCCCGCGAACAGAAGAAGTTCGAGGATGTCGTCGAGGACAAGGGTGTGAAGATCTTTGTCGATCCCACCTCGACCATGTTCCTGATCGGCAGTGAAATGGATTATGTCGAGGACAAGCTGGAATCAGGCTTTACCTTCACGAACCCCAACGAAAAGGCTCGTTGCGGCTGCGGAGAAAGCTTCAGCGTATAGGGCGGGTTGCGAAGCTTAGGCGCTCAAGCTTTTCTAGCAGGCAGTCGGCGCACGGCCAAGACGAACCAGGCCAGGCTGGCCAGTTCAATGAGTATCGCGATCCCAAAGGTAATGCGATAGGCCGAGGCAGGATAGCCATCGGCTCCGGTTGGCGTGGCAAGTTCGATCAGGCCGCCCATTGCGTACTGCATCACGAAGGCCGCAATGAATACCAACATGTTGACGGAGGTGTTCACACGACCTGACATCTCCAGGGAAAAGGCCTGTGCAAGCCTGGGATAGACCAGCACCGTCATGTTCGAGGTGAAGCCGAACAGCACCCAGGGCCAGATCTCGCTTGTCACAAGGCCGGACACGATCAAGGCCTGGACCGCAATGAAGAGAATTGCGCCGAAACCCGTCAGCCGGTCCAGCGAAAACCCCATTCTTTGAAGCCGGTCAGCCGCAACCCCTGTAAAGACGAACCCGGCCGTCAGCGCCAGAGCCATTGCCATCAGCACAGTCGCCACCCCTGTGCTGTCCAGCCCCCCTACATCAGCCAGCCAGGGCCCGGCCCAAAGGCCGTGAATGGAAAAGCCCACACCCTGGACGGCAATGCACAGCGGAGCTGCTGCCCAGAAAACCCGGCTTGAATAGATATCAACGACACCTTCCCATTGCCCCCTGAAAGATGCGCGGGAACGCCCAACCTCCTGGCGCTCCGGCACCACCAGGAATATGAGCGCCGAAACGACAATCGTGGCCGCCGCCAGCCCCAGGAAAAGGCCACGCCAATCCGTGATCGATAGCAGGGCTTCGACGGGTCCCGTGGCTGCCACGGCCCCAAGACCGCCTGTTGCGAGAAAGCAGCCGTTTACAAGTGGCCAACGTTCCGAGGGAAACCACATTGTTATGGCTTTCAGCGATGCCATCAGGCAGCCGGAAACGCCCAGCCCGATCAATGCGCGGCCAACCGAGAGCTCGAAAAGGGTCGTCCCGATCGAGAAGATGAATGCCCCCATGGCAGCCGCCAACAGCAGGACGGTCTGCACCCGCCGGGGCCCGAAGCGGTCCAGCAACAGTCCGAGTGGCATCTGGAAAGCGGCAAAAGCCAGGAAATAGAACGCGGTCAGAAGACCAAGATCGGAAGCATCGAGGGGCAGATCCGCGATGATGCGACCGGAGATGACCGCATTGACTGTGCGGTAGAGATAGGAAAGGAAATACCCACCAGCAAAGGGAAGGACCACCACCAGGACGACCTTCCATATGGAATAACCTGCCGATTGGTTCCGGTTGTTGTCGGCCTGTGTTGCCATTACCTGCTTTCTGACCCTGTTGGAAGCCCGCGCAAGCTAGGGCCAGTGACCGGTCAGGGCAAGCAATTGAAGTTCACAAGGGCGCCTCCGCCGTTCGACAGCCTGCCGCCACACACCACACTCGAGGAGACACCAAGATGGAGCCTGATAACCAGGAAACGATGATCCGGGATATCCTGAAGACCACGCAGACGATCGCCATGGTTGGAGCAAGCTCGAAACCGGACCGCCCCTCTCATGACGTCATGGCCTTCCTGCAATCGAAGGGATACCGCGTCATACCGGTCAATCCATCCGTGGCCGGCCAGACAATCCTGGGGGAAAGGGTTTACGCCGCCCTGTCCGAAATTCCGGGAAGTTTCGATATGGTCGATATATTCCGCAATTCCGAAGCGGCCGGCGATGTCGTGAAGGAGGCCCTCCCCCTGGCGCAGGACAAGAACCTGAAAACGATCTGGATGCAGTTGGGCGTCAGGAACGACGATGCGGCGGAACAGGCGGCCTCGGGAGGACTTCAGGTCATCATGAACCGCTGTCCAAAGATCGAGTATGCGCGCCTGACGGCAGAGCTTCGCTGAAGCTGTTTCTCTGCAAGACTATCAATCGGGGGCCTTGGTTTCCTCGACAATCCAGTCGAGGAATTTCTGGTTTCCCCCTTCCATCGGCAAGGCCACAACGCAGGGGCACTCGTAATCGTGATTGCGGACTATGAAATCAGTTGCTTCAGTAACAAGTTCCTTCCGCGTCTTGGCAATCATCACGGCTTCACTGTCTTCCTGTATCTGGCCCTCCCAACGGAAGATGGGGGTCATGCTCCCAAAAACATTGGCACAGGCCGCCAAACGCGCCTCGACCAGTTTTCGGCCCAGTGCACGTGCGGCCGTTTCATCGGAAAAGGTGATATAGAGAAGTGCACACTGCATTGCCCTTGCCCTTTTGAGCCCTGAAATCAGGTATCCTTGACGTCGCTGTCTTCCCAGGCGCGATAGTGGTCGATCAAGGGAGCCGCCGAGGATATATCCTTGCCCTGCTTTCCAGCCACATCGATGAGCTCCTGTGTCGAGCGCTTCTCGTAACGGGCCTCAGCCAGGGCCCAAAGGAGCGTGCTGCGCGCACCGGACCGGCAGTGAACAAGTAGGGGACGTGGCGCCTCCTCCATGGCTTCACGGAAGCGGGCCACCTTTTCCGGCGTCAGTGTCTCCTGCGTTACCGGGATGAAATAATATTCAAGACCGGCTTCGCGCGCAGCCTGTTCCGTCGCCTGGTAGGCAGGCTGTCCAGCCTCTTCGTTATCCGGTCGATTGTTGATGATCGTGCGGAATCCAGCTTCCGCCAGTTCGGGTACATCCCTATCCGTAATCTGGCCTGCCGTATGGATGCCGTTTTCGAGTTCAGTGGTCTGCACCATTGAGATTACCTTGCCTTCGGTTCTGTTAAGTGACTGACAAGTAATGCCTGATCTGAAAGCAGACAAGCCCGGCAGGTGTGTCACCTGCCGGGCTTTTTGAATGGTCGGAGCGGCGGGATTTGAACCCACGACCCCCAGTCCCCCAGACTGGTGCGCTACCAGACTGCGCTACGCTCCGATACGTGCCTTCACCGCCTGCACGGGCATAGTGCGACAAAGGTCATCAAGGGCCTTCTGTATAGCTAGCCAGCGAGGCTGTGACAAGCACAGCGACCTGGAAAAACGGGCTGGAATACCTAGTTTTCCTTGAGCAACCGGGACAGATCCTGCAGCTCGCCAAGGATGTCGCGCAAGGCTTGATCCTTTTCCGGCTTCAATCCTCCACTAGCCACCTGACCAGCCACAGTTGCCCCGGACGGCGCACCATTCTCCAGGGCTGCCACACCGCCTTCACGCAAAAGCTTCTGGACACCGCGAATCGTGAATCCTTCCTGGTAGAGAAGATCTCTTATGCCACGCAGGAGCTCGATATCCTCCGGGCGATAGTAGCGGCGTCCGCCACCACGCTTCATCGGACGAACTTGCGTAAACTTTGTTTCCCAGAACCGCAGGACGTGCTGTGGAACGTTCAGTTCTTCAGAAACCTCACTGATCGTTCGGAATGCTGCTGCTGATTTTCCGTCCTGCCGGGCCGTCACCATGCGCGAAGTGCCTTTATGTTCCGGGGAAACTTATCGCATCAACCGCCTTTGTTGATTCGGTTTTTCAGAACGTGAGAGGCTCGAAAGGTCAAGACTCGGCGTGGAAGAATCGGAACTTCCTCTCCCGTCTTCGGATTCCGTCCGACACGCTGGCCTTTCTGACGTACGGAAAAGGTCCCGAATGAAGAGATCTTGACCATTTCACCCTTCACCAGGGTATCCGACATCTCCTGAAGCACCATCTCCACGAGGTCCATGGACTCATTCCGTGAAAGGCCGACTTCCTGATAAACCGCCTCACCGAGATCGGCGCGTGTGACCGTACCTTCCGCCATGACTGCCTCCAATCCAGACTTTTCAAAAGGTTATCCCAGCCATTTATAGCGGTCAATCACCCTGAACGGCAGGTCTGTGAGAAAAAAGAGTTACCAGCGTAACAAAGCGGAGCCCCAGGTGAACCCACCCCCCATGGCATCCATCAGAATCAGGTCACCCTTGCTGATCCGTCCATCTTCAACAGCTTCACAAAGTGCCAGGGGAATGGAGGCCGCTGAGGTGTTCGCATGCCGGTCAACAGAGACAACCACCCTCTCGGTCGGCAAGCCAAGGCGCTTTGCCATGGACTCGATGATACGCACGTTGGCCTGATGCGGAACCAACCAGTCGATATCTGAATCCTTTAGGCCATTTTCTTCAAGTGCGGCATCAACTGCTTCCGACATCCGGACAACGGCATGTCGGAACACTTCGCGCCCCTGCATGCGCAGATGGCCGACGGTGCCCGTGGAGGAAGGCCCCCCGTCCACGTAGAGGGCGTCATGATGCTGTCCATCCGAATAGATATGTGTGGACAGAATTCCCGGTTCGTCTGCCTCACCTGTGGCCGGCCGGGATTGCAACAACAAGGCCCCCGCCCCATCGCCGAACAAGACGCATGTGCCGCGGTCGGTCCAGTCCAGGATACGGCTGAAGGTTTCCGCTCCTATGACCAGGACATTCTTGGCCATACCAGTACGTATGAAGTTATCGGCAACCGCCAGGGCATAGACGAAGCCGCTGCAAACAGCTTGCACATCGAAGGCAGCCCCCTGCCGGATTCCCAGCCGATACTGCACCCGTGTCGCCGTAGCCGGAAAAGTCTCATCCGGCGTGGAGGTGGCGCAAATGATCAGGTCAATCTCGGCTGCTGAAACGTCAGCGTTTTCCATGGCCTTGCGTGCAGCCTCCACGGCAAGGTCCGACGTCATTTCACCATCAGCCGCAACGTGTCGCTGGGCGATGCCGGTTCTATCCCGGATCCAGCTGTCCGTGGTATCCAGTGTCTTTTCAAGATCGGCATTGGTGACGACCCGGCTCGGAAGATAGGATCCGCCGCCGATAGCATGTGAGCGAAATTGCATCAGATTGCAGCCGCCTGTGCCGGTTCGCCAGAAGAGGAATTCTCGACGGCCTTGAAGTCACGCCCCATGGTTTCCAGAACACCGTTGCGCGCAAGGTCGACAGCTACGCCTATGGCATGCGCGAAGCCCAGAGCATCGGTTCCGCCATGGCTCTTTACCGTAATCCCGTTCAATCCAAGGAATACGGCCCCATTGTAGCGACGTGGGTCGACACGCTTGAGCAACTTGCGCATGGCCGGCCGGGCCAAGAGATAGCCAAGGCTGGCCAACAGGGAGCTTCGGAAGGTGCGGCGCAGGAATTCGGTATAGAGCTTGGCCGTACCTTCAGCCGTCTTCAGGGCAACATTTCCAGTGAAGCCATCGGTGACGACCACATCAACGGTGCCCTTGGCAATATCATCGCCCTCGACAAATCCATGGAAGCGGCCGGGCAGTTCCAGGCCGCTCAGTTCCTGCCGGGCTTCGTGGAGGGTTTCGTGCCCTTTCAACTCCTCGGACCCGACATTGAGCAGCCCGTAGGTCGGCTCCTTAATCCCGAGAACCGAGCGCGCAAAGGCATTGCCCATGACAGTGAACTGGACAAGGTTGCGGGCATCGCATTGCACGTTCGCGCCCAGATCCAGCATGACCGATTCCCCACGCAGGGTAGGAAAGAATGACGCGATTGCAGGACGGTCCACGCCCGGCAAGGTTTTCAGAACGAACTTGGCCATGGCCATCAAGGCGCCTGTATTGCCAGCGGAAATAGCTGCCTTTGCAGCACCTTCCTTTACGGAATCCAGCGCCAAGCGCATGGATGACGACTTGCGATTGCGCAAGGCGACAGATGGCTTGTCATCAGACGACACAGCCTCGTCCGTATGCACGATACGCGACACCGCCTTCAGCTTCTTCATGCGCTCAAGAAGCGGGCTGATTTCCGACTCACGGCCAAAAAATATGAAATCGACCTGGGGATGGCGGGTGCGCGCAATATCAGCGCCACGCACAACCATTGCCGGAGCATGGTCGCCGCCCATCGCATCCAGTGCCAGCGTCAGACGCTCACTCACAAGCAGATTCCTGAAAACAACCGCAACAGCAAAGCCGCCGCCGAAGCGTCAGTATTCGCTCTTGGGTTCGAGAATCTGACGCCCGCGATACTTGCCCGTCTTCAGGTCGATGTGGTGCGGACGACGCAGCTCACCGCTTTCCTGATCCTCGACATAAGCCGGTGCATTCAGGGTGTGGTGCGACCGGCGCATATCCCGGCGCGACTTGGAGATTTTCTTCTTAGGTACTGCCATGACACTCTCTCGTTTACAAATGCACCCGCTGTTGCGCGGCGTGCCGATTTACATTCCAAGATAGCACTTCGCAAAAGGCGCGCCACTAACTAACGCCTGCAAAGGCTTTACTCTAGCGATTTTTCTTGAGGTCCTTCAATTTACTGAACGGCGAAGCCTTCTCCTCGGCTTCCGCCTCAACTTCCGCACTTCCCCACTGGCCCTGTTCCAACTCAACCCCTGGCTTGCGTGGATAGGGTGGAAGACTGATCGCCATTTGCTGAGCCAGAAATTCGCCAAGATCAATCATGTTTCCGTTCAGTGGCTCTCTATCCTCCACAGGATCAAAAGCGAGTTCGTCCGCCGAACCGCCTTGTGGCACCTCCTGTTCATCCTCCGAAAGCAGGTCGAAATCCTGAAAGACCTCTTCCTCGATTTCGGTTTCGATCGGCTCCAGGCTCACCACGCATTGCTGCACGACACCGGCCTTGATTGTGCCGGACAGATGCAAGCCGCGGCCGGCCTTCACCTTCTTCAGCCTCAGTGTCCCTTGCAGGTGATCGAGCGACAACAGCTCGAAACGCTCTGCCAGGGCCCTTCGTTCCTCTGTCCCGGCCGATAACTCCTGAATCACCTCCCTGGCACCCAATTCGGACAGCTTGAAAGGCCTGGAGAATTCAGTTTCCGGAATCTGGCTCATGGGTCAACCGGGGTCACAGTGGAGCTAACCTCAGAATGTGAGGTTCTGCCCTTCTCAAAGGAAGTCGAGAACCTATGCAAACAGCCCTGACAGGTCAATCCTTGTCTCTAATTACTTCAGGATCAAGGAACTTGATTCTACCTGCCAGTACATTTGGTGTCTCCTGATCCGCAAAAAAAGCGTCGAGGCGATAAAGATAATCCATCATGGCTGTGAGGGTTGCCTCCTTCGGCTCAACTTCACAGGTTGCATAGAGGTTACGCAGCAAAGCATCTTTCAGCTCCTGTGCTTCATTCTCCGCATCCAATGCCGCCTCGTAGGCCTTGATCCGCCCATAGAACGCCTCGCCCACACGTTTGAGCCGCGGCCCGACAGACAGGTCGCCGATACCACTTTCACGGAGGCTCTGGTCCATATCGTACACAAAGAAATCGAACAGGCCTTGGGACATATCGCGCGCCTCATCGCTCTCTGCACGTTTCAGGCGTCGTATGACCAGACCCAGATGGATCAACAAAAGCTCGAAACGTCCTTCCGTACTGTCCGGAACGGCATAATCCGTGTAGAATTCCGGTTTACGCGACTGCAGCATGATGGATTCGTAAAGCGACCTGGCAACGCTTTCTCTGGGCTCACCGGAAAACAAACGACGAAACAAGGAATATTCCTCACAGCTGGCGGTACAGGATGAACAGACTTGAAATGCCCGCTTATCCGGCGTTAATCAAGCACAGGCAATGTCGGGCCATGCCGGCAGGATGATTGGGATCCATGAACATGATGGTTAGAACGACGCCCCTCCCCGCGACTGCAAAAGTCGGAAAACGCACAATCCTGTCACTGGCCGTGGCAGGCGTATTGATGGCTGGTGCCTGTTCACCGCGCATCGACGTTCACGGCAACCTGCCGGAGGAAGACACGATTTCCGAAATCCGTCCGGGGCAAAGCAGCCGCACGCAGGTCGTGAACCTGTTGGGCTCGCCGTCAACGATTTCGACCTTCCAGGACGACGTCTGGTATTATATCGGGCAACGCAACGAACAGCTCGCCTTCTTCAAACCGGAAGCGCTGGAGCGCAAGGTTCTGAAAGTTCAGTTCGGAACCAACGATATCGTTTCCGACACACAGCTCTATACCTTGGCCGAAGGGCAGGAAATCGACTTGGTGGAGCGTGAGACCCCCACCGAAGGCCAGGACATCACCATCCTGCAGCAGCTGCTGGGCAACATCGGACGTTTCAATGTTGACGACCAGAGCGGCCGGGGCAACACCGGCCCAACCACCGGCACACCTGGCGCGCCTGGCGGCAGTGGCAGTGACAGCGGCGGAGTCTTCTGACGCCCACAATCGACAGCAGGGCCATTGCAAAAGCAAAAAGGGAGCCGGGATTGATCCCCGGCTCCCTTTTCTTGTGCCAACCGGCTGTTTCCGGTCAGGTTGATCCTGTACTTCAGGCTGCCAACACGGCCAGCAGCAGCAGGGCCACAACGTTGGCGATCTTGATCATCGGATTGATGGCCGGACCGGCGGTGTCCTTGTAGGGGTCGCCAACCGTATCCCCGGTCACGGCCGCCTTGTGTGCCTCGGATCCCTTGCCGCCATGGTGTCCGTCTTCGATGTATTTCTTGGCATTATCCCAGGCACCGCCTCCCGCGGTCATCGAAATGGCCACGAACAGCCCGGTGACGATTATGCCAAGAAGCATCGCACCGACAGATGAGAGGGCGGCCGACTTTCCTGCAATGGCATAGATGATCAGGTAAAGCACGATAGGCGACAGCACCGGCAGCATCGAAGGCACCACCATTTCCTTGATGGCCGCCTTGGTCAGCATATCCACACAGTTGCGATACTCAGGCTTGCCGCTGCCATCCATGATGCCCTTGACCTCGCGGAACTGTCGGCGGACCTCCTCCACGACGGCAGCCCCGGCACGGCCAACCGCCATCATGCCCATCGATGCAAACAGGAAGGGCAGGAGCCCGCCCATAAACAGGCCGATCACTACCCATGGATTGGACAGGGCGAAGTTCACCTCGACTCCCGCAAAGAAGGGATACTCGGTTGAGTTGGCGGCGAAATAGCTGAGGTCCTCGGTATAGGCTGTGAACAGCACAAGAGCGCCCAGTCCCGCCGAGCCGATGGCATAGCCCTTGGTTACCGCCTTTGTGGTGTTCCCCACGGCATCCAGAGCGTCCGTGGTGTTACGCACCTCTTCCTCCAGGTCCGCCATTTCCGCGATCCCGCCGGCGTTGTCCGTAACAGGACCATAGGCATCGAGGGCCACGACCATGCCCGCGAGCGCCAGCATCGTCGTCACGGCAATGGCAATGCCGAACAAGCCGGCCAGCAGGTAAGTGCAGATGATACCAGCCACGATGATCAGGGCGGGTATGGCGGTCGCTTCCATGGAAACGGCCAGTCCCTGGATGACATTGGTCGCATGCCCGCTTTCCGAAGCCTTGGCAATGGAGCGTACAGGCCGATACTCGGTGCCCGTGTAATATTCGGTCACCCATATAATCAGCCCGGTCACCACCAGGCCCACGATGCCGCAAAGATAGAGACTCCAGCCGGTAAAGCTCTTGCCTGCAACCTCGAAAGTCTCACCCAGCCCGATCACCCAGGCGGTAACGGGCAGAAGTAGTATGAGCGATATGACAGAACAGGCCAGAAAGCCCTTGTATAGGGCCCACATGATGTTGGTGCTGTTGCTGCCCAACTTTACGAAGAAGGTCCCGATCACCGAGCCAATGATGCATGTGGCTCCAATGGCCAGGGGATAGATGAACATGCCGGTTTCGGCCCCAAAATAGATCGAGGCAAGCACCATGGTTGCCACCACGGTCACGGCATAGGTTTCGAACAGGTCCGCCGCCATGCCGGCGCAGTCGCCCACGTTGTCGCCCACGTTGTCGGCAATCACGGCAGGATTGCGCGGGTCATCCTCGGGAATTCCGGCTTCGACCTTCCCAACCAGGTCGGCGCCCACATCGGCGCCCTTGGTAAAGATGCCGCCGCCCAGGCGGGCGAAGATAGATATCAGCGACGCTCCGAAGCCCAGGGCCACCAGACCGTCGATCATACCGCGGCCCTCAAAGCCCATGAGCAGCAGGACCACGTAGTAGCCAGCGACAGCCAGCAGGGCCAGGCCAGCCACAAGCATGCCCGTGACCGCCCCCGACTTGAAGGAGACCTCCAGGCCCCGTGCAAGGCCATGGCGCGCAGCCTCCGTGGTCCGTACGTTGGCGCGGACCGAGACGTGCATCCCGATATAGCCGGCAGCAGCCGAGAGCAGCGCGCCAATCAGGAACCCGATACCTACCTCGATCGAAAGGATCAAAGAGATGATGACGAAGATGACAAGTCCCACAATCCCGATCGTACGGTATTGACGGTTCAGGTAGGCACTTGCCCCCTCCTGGATAGCTGCGGCAATCTCCTGCATCCGTTCACTGCCGGGACTGGCTGTCAGCACAGAGCGCGACGCCCAGACACCGTAGGCAACGGCAAGAAGGCCACAAAGCAAAACGAAGGCCAGCACGAGAGTCATGATGTTATTTTCCCCCAATTCCCTGATTTCAAACTGCTGTTACCCCCAGCAGGTTCCGGATTTCCCGGTATTTTGAAGTTGCGCTGAAACGATGACAGAAACCTGATAGACGTGCAACAAAGCTTGCCAAAGTAAAAAGGCGCGGCCAATGCCGCGCCTTTTTCTTGGCATTTTATTAGGTAAAACGCTATCCTGCTCGTACTTTCTCAACGAAACTGTCAACTTCACCTCGCAAAGTATCAGCTTGACTGGAAAGTTCGGCAGCAGCCGTCAGGACCTGGTTGGCGGCGGCCCCCGTCTGCTGGGCATCCGCGCTGACCTCCTCGATGTTCTGATTGACCTTCTGCGTACCGTCGGAAACGCGGTTCATTGTGTTGGCAATTTCGTCGGTTGCCGCCCCCTGCTCTTCGACGGCAGCAGAAATGGACGTCGAGATTTCGTTCATCTCGGAAATCACGTTCGAGATCCCCTGGATCATGGAAACCGTATCCTCGGTGGCGTTCTGGATACCCGAGATCTGCTGGGAAATTTCCTCGGTTGCCTTGGCGGTCTGGTTGGCCAGGTTCTTCACCTCGCTGGCCACCACGGCAAAGCCCTTGCCGGCCTCGCCGGCCCGCGCCGCCTCGATGGTGGCGTTCAGCGCCAGCAGGTTCGTCTGCTCGGCAATGTCCTGGATCAACTTCACCACATCGCCGATCTTCTGCGCCGCTTCGGACAGGCCGGCAACCTGGGTGTTGCTGGCCTCAGCACTCTCGGACGCCTTGGAGGAGATCTCGTTGGAGCGTGCAACCTGTCGTCCGATTTCTGCGATGGAGCCTGCCAGTTCCTGGGCCGCGGAGGCGGCTGTCTGCACATCCGAAGAGGCTTCCTGGGAGGCGGAGGCAACCGTTTGAACCCGGTCCCCCGTCTGCTTGGCATTGTCGCTCATTGAGCCTGCCGTGCCCTCCATCTCCTTGGCGGAACTGGACACGGAATCGACCACCGACTTCACGCTGCTTTCGAATGACCCTGCCAATTCCATCATTTCCTGACGCCGGCGTTGAGTCTGCTCGGTACGCTCCTCTTCCCGTCGTTTCCGTTCTTCGGCAGCTTCGGACAGGTTGTCGCGGAAGACGGTAAGAGCGTTCGCCATATCGGCAATCTCATCTCGTCCTCCAGAGGGAACATCGGCTGTCAGGTCACCCTCCGATATCTCCTTCATGGAATGCGACAGACGGCTGATGCGATCGACAAGATTACGCCCCACGTAAAGCCAGGCGATCAGAACCGAAATGACTACGCTGGCAACAGCGATCCCCGCCAGCCACAGCTTGCTCGTCTCGATGGCGTTCTGGACGGAGGCTGTACCTGCCTCGAGGCCGGACTCAACTTCGGTGATGACGGTGCTGACACCATCGCGCAAACCAGCCACAGCACTATCGACCTCATTGGCAGCGGTGGTCGCAAGAAAGCGCGCCTTGCTCTGATCCCTGCGCTCAGCAAAAAGGCTTTCCTCTCCCTCCCCGAGGGAAACCAGTGCAGCAAAGGCTTCCGGAAGTTCTGTATCCTCGTAATCCGCCAGGGCTTCCTTGGCTCTCTCCTTGGATGTTCCAAAAGTCTCTTCCAGCCTGTCAACGTCCCTGGTATTTCCAGCTGCGGACACACGGGTCAGAACCCCCAGCATGAGGTTCGCTTCCGCCTCGACCCGCATGAGGCTGAAGAGGGACCCGACATCGTTCTGTATCAGTTCAGACAGTGCGTTGGTATTATTGTTCGTTGCTACGTCCGCACCATCCAGAATTTGGCTATAAACCTTGGAAACGACTGGCCCCATCTCACCAAGAAATGAACTGTTGAGATTTACCACTTCATCAAGCCGCTCTTGCAGAGCGCGCGTATACCGCGAGCGCGAATAGGCTGGCGCTTCAAGCAACTCCTTCTGCGCCTGGAATACACTTTCATCGCTACTTCCAAGTGCTGCGTAGTCATCTACGGCTGCTGCCAGGGCCTCATTTTCAAGCTGATCGTTAAGACTGCGAACCTTTCCATCGAAACTTGCAAGCCGGGTGATGAATTCCATCTCCATCTCGCCCAACTTCGATTCGTCTTCCACGTTGGGCACCTGAGACAGTATCGAGGTAAGATGGCTGGCATCGATCAGTGCATCGAGTGCATTACGCAATAACCCCACCTGGCGGCGCACGAGAGAACGAATGGTATCTCCCGCAGCCAGGGTCGTCTCCTGCACAGCCATCTTGAAGCTCAATTGTGCGGAATCGAGCGTGTCGCGCACCTGCTGCAAGAGAACTTCATGCTTTTCAGCAGCTTCTTCCTCCATGCCATCGATGTTCTGGCCATGTGACAAGGCCTGGCTCACTCGGTCATCGAGGCTGTTCATGGCAGTAGCCAGGGTATCCACCTCCTGGCTCAGCTGTTCGAGCGACTCGCTATTGACACCATGGCCCTTGAGCTCGTCCATCCGCGAACGGATAGCTTCGACACGCTGTTCAATCTGCTGGGTCAGCTCCTCTCGGGCCGTCTCATTCGAGGTTCGGGCCAGCAGCGGCGCGTCCGAGGCCAACTGCAGAGCATCCCCCCGAAGCCGAAGGGAGGCATTCATGGCCGGCACGTCACGCTCTGTCGCCCGGCCATAGGCCTGTTCGACATTGGTATAGGAATACCAGGCAACTCCACTGGCCAACAGGGTCAGTGCGACAACCCCACCAAAAGCACAATAAAGACGGGGACGTATTCCGATCCGCTTCAGGCCGGAAAAGCGACCGGCAATTCCTCCCGAAGCCGCACCTGTCTCGAAGGCTTCATCGTTCTGCTCCTGAACAGAAGACTCATCTGCGGCAAGATCATGTGCTTGGGTTTGGGACGTCTTGGCAGCGCGTTTCTTGCTGAAGGGCCAGAGTGTCATGGCTTGTTCCAACTTTCGTTCAACACAAGTAAGAATTATTCTTCCTGTGTCGCACGAAAGTCTTGAAGACCGGTTAATGACGTTGTCTTTCCAGCCAAGAGCCGTGGGACACGACAACCCTGCGTGAAATCAGTCCACAATCCCGGTTCCCAAGGGTCGGCGAGAGATCTCCTTGATCAGGACGTCACGGAGTTCACCGTCATCAAAGCTGTCTTCTATGGCCACCTGCAGTCTTTTCTTGAGGAAGGGCAATTCGTTGCTTTCCTCGCGAATTTGGCGATAAGCCATCAGACCATGCAGTTGCGAGAGCATGGCATCAACCAACTGAGGCATCTTCTCCTTGGCCTCATCCAAGCTTGATGAACCCGCCAACTCCAGTTCCACCTGCAGCTGGATTTGCTCAACCGCGACTCCTTCCTCGATCACAGGTACGACAAGCGGGGGAACCTGAAGATACTGGGACATGACCGGTTCGGGTTCTGAGCTTTCCTTCTGCCCGGGCAAACCGAACTGCCAGTACCCGACAGCACCGGCAGCCAGCAAGAGCAGGAACAGAAAGATCAGGATGACGCGCTTCACAACGAATCCAGTTCAGGACAATCGCCGCCTATTGAAAGCGGCCACACGATAATGCCAGAGGCGTACAAGTCTGCGCCGTCCTTCTTAACAGCCGCTTTACAGCGTTCCCGGATAGGCGCCACCATCCAGAACGAGATTCTGCCCCGTGATGTAGCCTGCACGAACCGAGCAGAAGAACGCACAGGCCTCACCGAATTCCTCGGGATTGCCAAAACGTCCTGTCGGGTTGGATTTCATACGCGCTTCACGCACCTCCTCGACGGACTTGCCGCTTCGCTCGGCAGCGGCCTCGAAGTTCGAGCGCAGTCTGTCTGTCTCGAAAGGCCCGGGCAGAAGGTTGTTGATTGTGACATTGCGATGCGCGACCTGCCGCGCCAGCCCGGCGACAAAACCGGTCAGCCCCGCGCGCGCGCCATTGGACAGACCCAGGGCCTGGATGGGGGCTTTCACCGCGGCCGAGGTAATGTTGACAATTCGCCCGAAGCCATTGTCCATCATTGGATCAATGGTCGCCTTGATCATCTCGATGGGCGCCAGCATGTTGGCATCAAGCGCAGCAATCCAGTCATCCCGGGACCAGTCACGAAAATCTCCCGGAGGCGGCCCTCCCGCATTGTTCACCAGAATATCCGGCTTTGCGCAGGCATTGAGCGCCTTCCGCCTGCCTTCTTCGGTCGTGATGTCGCAAGCGACAGTCTGAACGTCCACGCCATGGTTAGTGCGTAACGCGGCTGCCGTCGCCTCAAGGGGCTCTGAAGTGCGTGCGACAATTGTCAGGGACACACCTTCCGCCGCCAGCGATTCAGCGCAGGCGCGTCCCAGCCCTCGACTGGCTGCGCAAACAAGTGCCCTGCGTCCTGAAATACCAAGATTCATCCTTCTGTCTCCTCAGTTCGCTCAAATTCCAGATGGGGTTCAGCCACGGATCGTTCCTGACGGTCCAGGTCATGCAATACCGCACGCGCCAAGGGAAGACGAACCTCGCGTCTTTCCTCAAGCGCACGCGTGTCCATTTCGGAAACGATTCGGCTGGCGGCTGCGTAGGAACGCTCCATACGCATAATCAGAAACTCGATAACCCCCTTACCAGGCAAGAGCTGGCGGTCGGAAAAGAGCTTGACCAGAAGCGCTTGCATCAGGGCATCGTCCGGCATGGCCAGTTCCACGGGAACGGCTGTTGCCAGACGAGAGCGCAGGTCGGGCATTTCCAGGGGCCATCGCATCGGCAGGCTGCGCCCCACCAGCAACAGGTGTCCAGCTTGCTGATTGAGGCGATTGTAGATGTGGAAGAGATTCTCCTCGCCCACTGGATCCCCCGCCAGCCTGTCGGCTTCATCAATCAGGCAATGCTGGGTATTGTTGTCCGGCAGAGACGGCAAGGTCTGCAGGAGTTCCGCGCCCTGCAATGCAACTGCGCAGCTACGTGCACGCCAGACCTGGGCCAGATGGCTCTTGCCGCTGCCAGCGGGCCCTGCCAGGGCCAAGCTTGGCGCCGGCCATTCCGGCCAGCGGTCAATCCATTCCACAGCCGCCCGGTTTCCCTTTGACACCAGGAAGTCTTCGCGCCCCAGTGCCGGGCGTGGCTCTATCTCCAGTGTCAATTGCCTCATGATCTGTCCTCGATGGACTCCGGATCGCTTTCCTGCGGCAGTTTTCGATAGAGCGAGCTGTCGAGATAGCGTTTAAGGCCATAGCGTATGAGTACGCCCAGAACCGCAGCCACCGGCAGTGCCAACATGACGCCGGTAAAACCGAACAGGGCACCACCCGCCAGGAAGGCGAAAATTGCCAGAACCGGGTGCAGGCCGACGCGGTCCCCCACCAGCATGGGCGTCAGGAAGTTCCCTTCCGCAACCTGGCCAATGCCGTAAACAGCCGCAACCATGAGCACCGGCAGCAAAGAATCGAACTGCAGGAGGGCCACCCCCACCGACAGCACAAAGCCGGTCAAGGCGCCGACGAAAGGAATGAATGACAGGAATCCCGATATTATCCCGACCACGAGGCCACTCTGCAGACCGATCAATGTCAGTGCGATCGAGTAGAATGTCGCAAGGATAACGCAGACCATCAGCACGCCGCGAACCCAGGCTGCCAGGATATCGTCCGCTTCCCCGGCAAGCTGGCGTATGGTCGGCGCTTGCCTGCGCGGCAACCAGCTGTCGATACGCTGGACGAGCTTGTCCCAGTCACGCAGCAGGAAGAACGAGACGATGGGTGTCAGGAACAGCAGGCTCAGCAGATTGATCAAGGCCATGCCACCAGACCAGATTCCGCTGAGTGTGGTCCACAGCATGTCGGTCAGTTGACCGGACGATTCACGCGCTCGCTGGATCATGTCTTCCCAGAAGGAGTCGTCCAGGCGTTCGCTTAGGACCTTGACCATTTCCTGAAGGCTGGAGAGATATTTAGGTACCTGTGCGATGAAATCCGACAGCTGAATGACAGCCGTTGGTACGATCAACCCCAGCAGCAGCAGCACGACCAGCGAAAAGCATATGGCAACGATGGTGGTCGCAAGCGTGCGCGAACAGCCCCGCTCTTCCAGGCGATCACAAAAGGGGTCCAGGAAATAGGCTATGGCCATTCCGGCCACGAACGGCAGCAGAATGGCACTGAGGTAATAGATCAGGACCAGGGTGAGGAGAAGGGCACCCCCCCAGAACAGCAAGGCCTTCTGATTCTTCACCGCAATCCCTCCTGTCCCATGACCTTGCGCCCCCAGATCACGATATAGGCAACGCCAGAAACGAAACTTGTAAGCCCAACTATGGCAACCAGAACGTCCTCAACGATATTGCCTACTTCCAGTGACAATCCCAGCTTGGCCATGACCAGCGCTACCAGAAGAATCTGGACCACAGTATTGAGCTTGCTGACAAACAAGGGGCGCATTTTCAGATCATTCGTCAGGTGATGATACAGAAAAGCGCCCCCCATGATTAGAATATCACGCGACACCACCAGGATGACGAGCCAGATTGCAACCTGCCCCAGGAAGCCAAGCGTGACAAAGATGGCAACCAGCAAGACCTTGTCGGCCAGGGGATCCAGATAGGCACCCAGTCGGGTTGTCAGCTGCCACCGCCTGGCTATGAAACCGTCCAGGGCGTCGGAGACCCCGGCGGCGACGAACAGCCAGAAAGCGGGAGTATAGGCCCCTTCAAGCATGAGCAGAACAATGACCGGTACAGCGAATAGCCGGACCAGCGAGATAAGGTTGGGCAGCCAGACAAGCCGTTTACGCCGGTCCAATGCGACACTCTGCCTTACTCTCCATCGAAGGAGGCGCTATCCCTGGAGGCACCTTCGTTGTTCACGATCCGCCATTGCGGCTGCTGCAGGCGACGCATCGCTTCCCGCCCCGATGGCGCGGTCTGTTCGTCTTCCAGCTGTTGGGCGTTCTTGGGCTCAAGCCTCAGGTTCTCGCGTCCCAGCGCCCGGGAAAGCTGTTCCGTCCCACCGAAAAAGACGACGCGAACGACCCCCCCATTGCGGGAAATGCGCTCCACATCATACTGCAGCACCGCAGAGGTCGACCCCAGGCTGCGCTGCATGCGCGCCCAATCATCAAGACTGTTCACGGAAACCTCAGCAAGCAGGGATTCCTGCTCATCGAACCTGAGAATGTTCTCTTCCTTCCAGATATCATTCATAGCGGACGAAATCTGTTCGGCTGCGCGACCAAGCGCTTGTTCCAGTCCCTCGCCTTCGCGCCGTGAAACGGAATCTACGGGAATGTCACGCGTCTCGCCTTGCTCGTACCACTGTGCATTCAACTGGATCAGCGAGCCGCTTTCCCGTGCCACGGCAACAAGCACGCTATCTGTGCCGTTGTTCTGGGCAATCCTGTCCAGGGCCTCGCGGTTTCCGGAACGTGCCTCCTGGGCGGAAATCGTGGACATGGCCGAGGCATCGCCAAGCGGCGTATTGAAGGGAACGAGTCCGCGACCGCTGTGGTTCGCCCAAGCCTGAAGCCAGGGATTGTCGTCACGCCAAAGCGTTACATCCTGCCCACGTTCAAAGACCGGAAGAACAATGATCGCTTCACTTCGCTGCTCCGCAAAAGGCACCTGCTTCTCGCGAAGCAACTGACGGACTGCCTGGGGACGAAAGCTGACGGTCAGGCTGGCAATATAACTGTTGCTGGTTGTCTTCTCGTCGGAGACCCTCAGGTCCTCGACAAGGCTCGAGACTTCCGACGCACCAAGCGAGGGCACCTGGTTACGCGCCGAACTGGGAACCAGGCGATCCCAGAGCCGCGAAAGCGCACGGCTTTCCCCCAACGCGATGGCCGCTTCACGGGCCTCCACGGCATTTGAAGCCTCGACGTCAACGTCTATGCCACTAATCCTGTAAAGATCGTTGGCTTTTGGCTGACCGGCAAGCGCAATCCCCATGACGAGGACGGCACTCAGAGCGACTGTTAGAGAGCGAAACGACATTGCATGGCCCTTTGGAATGCTTATGCTCGCCCCGTCCGTTGATGGCCGTCGGGACATGATGAAAGTCATACTTCAAGACGGCGTCCGATACAAATGCGGGGACAGGAATGACAGGGCGTAGTTACAAGGCCGCAGGCGTGGATATTGATGCGGGTAACAGGCTGGTGGATTCCATCAAGCCGCTTGCGGCCAGGACTTCCAGGCCCGGTGCACTTGGCGGCCTTGGCGGCTTTGGCGCGGTCTTTGACCTGAAGGCAGCTGGCTTCACAGACCCCTTGCTGGTTTCCACAACGGACGGTGTCGGTACAAAGCTGAAAGTGGCCATTGCCGCGGGCAAGCATGGCACCATCGGCATCGACCTGGTTGCCATGTGCGTCAACGACCTGGTCGTACAGGGTGCCGAACCGCTTTTCTTTCTGGACTATTACGCAACCGGTCATCTGGACCCTGAAACGGGCCGGCAGATTATTGCAGGAATTGCGGAGGGGTGCCATCAGGCCGGCTGCTCCCTGGTTGGTGGCGAGACGGCTGAAATGCCGGGCATGTATGCCGATGGCGATTATGATCTCGCCGGGTTTTGCGTGGGGGGCGTGGAGCGTTCCGCACTGATTACCGGCGACACCGTTCAGGAAGGTGACCTCCTGCTGGGTTTTTCGTCCAGCGGCTTGCACTCGAACGGTTTTTCGCTTGTCCGCAAGATCGTTTCAGACCTGGGGCTCGACTACGAGAGCGCAGCACCTTTTGACACAGACAGGACACTGGCCGACGCCCTGCTGTCCCCCACCCGGATCTATGTCCAGAGCTGCCTGGCCACCCTTGCAACCGGTGGCGTTAAGGCAATGGCCCACATTACGGGCGGGGGACTGGTCGACAACCTGCCGAGAGTCATGCCGGCCGGCCTAGCCGCCCGGATCGATACCGCATCCTGGAAACGCCCGCCTGAGTTCGACTGGCTTTCCCGAGAGGGCCAGGTCGAGGAAGCGGACCTCTATCGCACCTTCAACTGCGGCATTGGCATGGTTGTTTTGGCTGACCCTGGCTTGGCTGACGTTGTTGCCGAAGTCGCCCGCCAGAAAGGAGAAGAGGTCACCCTGCTGGGTTCCGTCACTGCGCGAGGTGATGGCCCGGCGGTGCGGCTGGACTGACACAATGACCTCAGCATCTCGAAAAAAGCTGCGGGCTGCCGTGATGGTTTCCGGACGCGGTAGCAATCTGCAGGCCTTACTGGACGCAGCAAGTGCACCGGACTACCCGGCCTCGATAGATCTGGTTGTCTCGAATGTCCCCAACGTCCAGGCATTGGAACGCGCCGAAAAGGCAGGCATCCGGACCGAAGTCGTTCCTCATCGCGATTTCGACAGCCGGGAAACCTTTGAACGGGAGATTTCCGCCGTTCTCGAAAGCGCATCACCAGATCTTATCTGCCAGGCAGGCTTCATGCGCATCCTGACTCCCTGGTTCATCGAACGCTGGGATGCACAGCTGATCAACATACACCCCTCCCTGCTGCCCGCATTTCCAGGCTTGAAGACGCATGAGCGAGCCCTGGAAGCAGGCGTCCGTCTTCATGGCTGCACCGTGCACCTTGTTCATACCGAGGTGGACAGCGGCCCCATCCTTGGTCAGGCCGCCGTTCCGGTCATGCCCGATGACGATGCAAACAGCCTGGCAGAGCGTGTGCTTCAGGCGGAACACCTGCTCTATCCGACCTGCCTGAAGCTGATTGGCGAGGGGAAGATCCAGATCGGATCAGACGACGCACGTCTGGCCGCCAATCTTTGCGACGGCACCCAGGTTCTGCTCAATCCGGACGCGGTTTAGCTTGTATGGTGCTGTGTTTTTTCCTAGATAGTCGCGCGGAAAGAAACAGTCATCAGCGCCGAACCACTCTGTCAGGGGGAAGAAGATGAACGAAGACCGCATGTTGCAGGACCACAAGTCGACTTATTCAGGTTTTCTCAAGTTTGCCTCTGTTGGCTCTGCCATCGTGGCCATCGTGCTGATCCTGATGGGATTATTCCTGGCCTAAGACAAGAAAGGCGGGACCCAGTCCCGCCTTTTTTTTGCAGCTGCCTGAGCAGCTCAGCCGACAATTTCCTCATCCTTGAAGAAGAAGGAAATCTCCTGCTTGGCCGTCTCCGGGGAATCGGAACCATGAACCGAATTTGCTTCGATGTTTTCGGCAAAGTCGGCACGAATGGTTCCTTCCGCCGCCTCGGCAGGGTTGGTCGCCCCCATGACTTCCCGGTTCTTGGCGATGGCATCATCGCCTTCCAGAACCTGGACAACGACAGGCCCTGAGGTCATGAAGGAAACAAGGTCATTGAAGAAAGGGCGTTCCTTGTGCACTGCATAGAAGCCCTCGGCCTGATCCTTGCTCAACTTGATGCGCTTTTGAGCCACCACGCGCAGACCTGCCGATTCCAGACGGTCGATGATCTTCCCGGTGATGTTGCGCTGGGTCGCATCCGGCTTGATGATTGAAAGAGTGCGTTCCTTGGCCATGATCGTGTAAATCTCCTGCTGGCGTGAATGTCGCGCGCCTTATACTGGCCCAAAGCGGTAACGACAACCACGCCGGCCTGACCTTTGTAAAAGACCGCCATACCTGACAGTAAGTTGCGAACAATCTGAAACATGCTCCATATCAACAATCTTGAGTACAACGTCGAAGGGCGCGCGCTCTTTGCGAAAGCCTCCGCCACGCTTTCCGAGAAGTGGCGCGTTGGAATCGTTGGGCGTAACGGAACCGGCAAAACCACCCTGTTCCGCCTGATCGACGGAAGTCTGTCTCCCGACCGGGGAGAGATCACACTGGCGGGGCGGCGCCGCATAGGACAGGTCGCACAGGAGGCACCAGGCGGCGAAACCAGCCTGATCGACACGGTCCTGAAAGCTGATCGGGAACGCACGGCCCTCCTGAAGGAAGCAGAAAGCGCGGCCGACCCCATGCGTATTGCAGAAATCCACGAGCGCCTGACCACAATACGCGCCGACAGTGCCCCGGCGCGCGCAAGTCGCATCCTGGCTGGCCTCGGGTTTGACGAGGCGGCCCAGAATCGCCCCTGCTCCAGTTATTCAGGCGGCTGGAGGATGCGTGTGGCCCTGGCTGCCCTGCTCTTTTCAGAACCAGATCTGCTGCTGCTCGACGAGCCGACCAACCATCTGGACCTGGAAGCAACACTGTGGCTCGAGAACTACCTGGCCAATTACCCGGGCACACTCCTGCTGATCAGTCACGACCGTCAGCTGCTCAACAACATTCCCGATCACGTCCTTCACCTGGAAGGCGGAAAGCTCACGCTCTATAACGGCAACTACGATACCTTCGCACGTACACGTCAGGAAAAGCTCGAACACGAAGCCGCCTATAACGCGAAGGTCGTAGCACAGCGCAAGCACATCCAGGCCTTCGTGGACCGCTTCCGGGCCAAGGCCAACAAGGCCAAGCAGGCTCAATCCCGGATCAAGATGCTGGAGCGGCTCCAGACCGTTACAACGGTTGTGGATGACCATAAGGTTTCCCTGAACTTTCCGAAACCTGAACCTCTGGCACCCCCCATCATCACACTCGAGAATGCCGAGGTTGGCTACCCTCCGGACCCCCCGGTACTGCGCAACCTGAACCTGCGCGTTGACCTGGATGACCGCATTGCCCTGCTTGGTGCGAATGGCAACGGCAAATCGACCCTGGCCAGACTGCTGGCCGGGCGGCTTTCTCCATTGGCTGGAAATAAGCACAACTCGGGCAAACTGCGTGTGGGTTATTTTGCCCAGGATCAAAGTGAGGAACTGGATTACAGCGCGACTCCCATCGAGAATCTTGCGCGCCTGATGCCGGAAGCCAAGCCCCAGGCCATCAGGAACCATCTGGGGCGCTTCGGGTTTTCCGGAAATCATGCGGAAACACCCGTGAATAAGTTGAGTGGGGGGGAGAAGGCCCGCCTGCTCTTTGCCCTGATCAGTCGTGAGAACCCACACCTGCTGATACTGGACGAGCCTACCAACCACCTGGACATCGATGCACGCGATGCCCTGATGGAAGCGCTCAATGACTTCGAAGGCGCGATAATCCTGGTCAGTCACGATGCCTATCTGGTCGAAACGGTCGCCGAACGGCTCTGGTTGGTTCAGAACGGGTCCGTTGAAAGCTATCAGGGCGACATGGAGGAATACCGGCAGCTTCTGCTGGACCAGCGCCGCGAGGAGCGTCGGCGCTCGCAAGAAGACAAGGCGCGCACACCCTCTGGTCAGTCGCGCAAGGAACAACGCCGTGAAGCTGCGCAGAACCGCGCGGCACTGGCAGAACTCCGAAAGTCTGCCAAGGCCATGGAGCGCAAACTGGCCAAGCTAGGGGAGCAGAAGCAGAAGGTGGAAGACGAAATGGCGGACTCAGCCCTTTACACGAACGATCCGCAACGCGCCGCCCTTTTGCAGAAGCAGCATGCGGAACTGGTGCAGGATATTTCCCAACTGGAAGAAGACTGGCTGAAGACGCAGGAAAGGCTGGAAACGGCAGGTTGAAACAGCGCGCTCCAGCCGTGCGCAGTCCAGATCAGCCCGTTTGTTTCTTTTGCCACTGCCCCTGCTCGTCCTGCTGCCAGTAGGTCAGTTCCAATGGCAAATCCTTGCAGCGTTTCCATTCTGCGCGCGCGGCCTGCAGCGCCTCTGCATCCCTGCCATCGAAAAGCAGGGCACAAAGCTCGAACGCTTCCATCTGTTCACTGACCGCGCCATCCGTCAGAAAGAGGTATTGGGCGCCATTCGGATTCTCATCGCGTTCACTAAGCCAGATCGGTTGTTGCTCGGCAAAGCCGTCCCGGCGCGTGCCATGGGGCAGGAACGAACGGTCATTGTAGCTCCACAGATGCGAACAGAGCGCTTCGACGCGCTCTTCTGAACGCGCCAGGACAACCGCCCGCTTGCCTCGTTCCAGCGTTTTTTCCAGAAGTTTGGGCAGGGCGGACTCGAGGGTCGTCGCTGTCAGGTGATAGAAACGAACCTCAGCCACCCTTCACGTCCATCAGTTTTCCAGGTTGTCCGCCACATAGCGATCCAGAAGACGCACGCCGTGAGCCGTCGCGCCCTTTGGTACAGTCGGCTTATCCTTCTCGGACCAGGTGACACCGGCAATATCCAGATGAGCCCAGGAGACACCGTCCTGAATGAAGCGCTTCAGGAACTGGGCCGCCGTAATGGAACCGCCCCATCTGTTGCCTGTGTTCTTCATGTCGGCGGCATCAGTGTTGAGTAGTTGATCGAACTCCTCACTCATCGGCATGTGCCAGACAGCTTCCGAGGTGGCCTCTCCGGCCTTCTCGAGGCTGGCCACCAAATCCTCGTTATTGGAAAAAAGTCCGGCCTGCGACTTGCCCAAAGCCACCAGGATCGCCCCGGTCAAGGTTGCCAGGTCGATGACCGTCTTGGGCTTGTAGCGCTCCTGTACGTACCAGAGCGCGTCTGCCAGAACCAAACGTCCCTCGGCATCCGTATTGATGATCTCGATGGTCTGTCCGGACATGGAGGTGACGATATCGCCCGGCCGCTGGGCCCGCCCGTCCGGCATGTTCTCGACAAGACCGCAAACACCGACCGCGTTCACCTTTGCCTTGCGGGAAGCGAGGACATGCATCAGGCCCAGGACCACCCCGGCCCCGCCCATATCCCATTTCATGTCCTCCATGCCAGCCGCCGGCTTGATGGAAATGCCACCGGTATCGAAACAGACCCCCTTGCCAACGAAGGCAACCGGGAAATCATCTTTCTTCGTTCCGGCGCCTTGCCAGGTCATGACCAGGAGCTGCGAATCTCTTTGCGAGCCCTCTCCGACCCCCAACAGAGCATGCATGCCCCGTTCACGCATCTCGTCCTCGCCCAGCACTTCGATCTTGACGCCCAGTTTTTCAAGCTGGCGGGCCCTTTCGACGAAGCTCTCCGGATAGATGATGTTGGCGGGCTCGGATATGACGTCTCGCGCCAGAAAAACACCCGGAACCCGTTTCTCCAGATCCTGGTAATTTTTTTCAGCTGCCTTGTGTTCCTTCAAACCCAGGGTCAGTGCTTCCAGGGTCGGCTTCTTGTCTTCCTTTTCCCGCGTGCGGTAGCGGTCGAAACGATAATTGCGCAGGCTTGCACCGTATCCCGCATGGGCTGCCTGCTGTTCCTGGGCAACCTTTCCCCCATTCTGAGATTCCAGCAACAGCACCGCCTTGGAGACCCCGGCCTGGTTCAAATGGGCCAGCAGGTTTCCGCCAAGTGCTTCCCAGTCCAGCACACCATTCTCAGATGGCTTGCCGATGCCGGCGAGAACGATTCGATCCAGCTCAAGCCCCTGAGGGGCCAGGACATCGAGAAACTCGCTTTTCTTGCCCTGAAAGCGTCTGCTTGCCCCCAAGGCACGGGTCAGGCTTCCATTGGACGTCCGATCCAGTTCTGCACCGATCTCGCCGAGCTGCCCGTCTTCCTGGACGGTCACGACAACTGTCCCCTTGCCCGGTACGTCGGGTGCTGAAAAACCGATCTTCATCTATTCTTCCTCGCTTTTCTTGGCGGATGGACATGAAGATAGGACGAGCGCCCGACAAGCTAAACCCCTAACTTTTCAGGCAGCCCAACCGGGTAGTGCCCCCGGACAAACCATGCCGGAATTCAGTGCCCCTGATGGACGCCTTATTCCATGCAATCGCGCATTTTCTCAATTCCAGTGGACAAGGTTGGTTGACGCTGGCGTCACTTTGCGCTTCAAGCGACAGTACAGGTCTGCTTGGATAGGGAACCAGGCGGGCCTAGGTGGCCATGTTGGTCTTGCCGTGAGCTCAGGGGGGACATCAGAGTCACAATGAACTCTGGAACGCTTAAGAACATTCTTTATTCCGGGGGCGCCATTCTGGCACTGCTGACGCCATTCCTGGTCGAATCGACCAGTCCGGTTGCCGCGCAAACCACACCGGCCGCAAGCAATTCCGAAGAACAGGATGAACGCGCCCTTCTGCGCGCCGACACAGTCAGCAACGACGAGGATACGGGCATCCTGACTGCCTCGGGAAATGTCGAGCTCTCCCAGGGTGACCGTGTACTGTTGGCCGATACCGTTACCTACAACACCAACACGGATGTCGCGTCGGCGACGGGTAATGTTGCCCTGGTCGAGCCTGGCGGTGAGGTCATCTTCGGCGAATATGTCGAGATCACCAGTGACATGAAGGAAGCATTCGTGCGGGACGTCCGCATCCTGCTGACGGACAACACCCGGATTGCCGCGGACAATGCGGTGCGCACCAACGACAACAGGACCGTCTTCCGTCAAGGTGTCTTCAGCCCGTGCCTGCCCTGCAAGGAAGACCCCGAAGCCGCCCCGCTGTGGCAAATCAAGGCCGATCGCGCGATTCACGACAAGGAAGACCAGGAGATGCGCTACCGCAACGCGCGCCTGGAATTCTTCGGCATGCCGGCTTTCTACACCCCCTATTTCTCGCATGCCGACTGGACCGTTGACCGCAAGAGCGGAATTCTGGCAGCGGAATATGGCAGTGATGAGTTTTTGGGGTATTATGGAAGGGTTCCCTACTATTGGGTAACCGGCCCGACCAGTGATGTCACCATCACGCCCATGTATACGGCAAACCAGGGGCTGCAACTCTCAACGGAGTTCAGGAAAATATTCGAGAATGGTATTCTCGAAACAACTGTCTCCGGCACACAAGCCGATCTGGTCGACTCCAGGGGTGAGCTGAAGGAAGACGAGTTCCGGGGCCATATCGATGCCATGGGACGTTTTGACCTGTCGGACACCTGGCGGGCCGGGTTCGATATTCGTCGCGCCACTGACGAAAGTTATCCCAAGGTCTACAATGTCAACCTGGATGACGAAGAACAACTCTATGAAAGTCATCTGTTCGCGGAAAGGTTGGAAGGTCGGGATTATTTCGCGGCCAATGCGCTTGCCTTCCAGTCACTGACCGATCTGGTGTCCACGTCACGGCAACCCATCGTGGCTCCGATGCTGGACTGGAATCATGTCAGTGAGCCTGTTTGGGGCAGTGGATTCTATGAACTGGATGCCAACTTTCTCTCGCTTGTGCGCGAAAGGGGGCGTGAAGTTCGGCGGCTATCTCTGGGTACCGCATGGAACCAGTCGTTCATGGGCGCAATCGGTGATGTCTACAACATCCGGGCAAGCCTGCGTACAGACGGTTACTGGACGAACGATCATTATCCCGGCTCCACTTCCTTTGACCCTCAACCCACTGAGGGCTCGGATTTTGCCGGCCGCGTCTTCCCTCAGTTGTCCATGGAATGGCGCTACCCCTGGGTTGCACAATCCGAGGCTTTCCAGCAGACCTTCGAACCTATCGTCCAGGCTGTAGCAGCCCCGAACTTCGGCAACTATGACGGAATTCCCAACGAAGACAGCCTGGATGTCGAATTCGACGACACCAATCTATTTGCCCTCAATCGCTTTGCCGGCCTGGACCGCGTGGACAAGGGAAGCCGTATCGATTACGGCATGAAATACAGTTTTTCCACATACTCCCAGTTCTACAGTGAAGCGTTCATCGGCCAGAGCTATCGCTTTCAGGAGAATGAGGACTTCTCCGAAGGCAGCGGCTTGCGATCCAACAGCTCCGACTATGTGGGGCGTGTCCGCATTCAGCCTTTCCGTGAACTTGACTTGCTCTATCGCTTCCGTCTGGACCAGGACACACTGGAGTTCAAGCAACAGGAAGCACGCTTCAGGGCCGGTATCCCGGAGTTCCGCGTTAGCGGCAGCTACATGAACTTCAAGGAAACATCGGAGAGCAGCCGTTATGGCCCACGTGAACAGGTCAGGTTGGCTTTAACCAGCCGCTTGTCCGACCATTGGCGCGTTCGCCTTTTTACACAGCATGACTTCGTGAATGACTATTTTCCGCGCACGGGAGCCAATCTCATCTACGAGGACGAATGCTTTACACTGTTTGCAGGGTTTGAACGCCGCCGCTTCCGGAATCGTGAAATTGAACCCGAAGACACATTTGGGATCCGCATCAGCCTCAAATACCTTGGCGCATTTGGCACTGATCACAGCAGTGGGGGAGACCGCCCTCAATGATCAGTAAAGTTCATGCTACAAGTCAGGGGACACGTCTGATTGTTCCTGCTGCGGATGCCATTTATACTTACGTACGAACCTGTTTGGACAGGATAGCTTAATTGCCGCAGACTGTGCCGCCTGTATGGCTGGAGATGGATAGCTTATGAGAAAGATTTTTGCCCTCGCGCTCAGTGCATTCTTGATGGTGGCTCATGGCACCACACAAGAGGCTGAAGCACAGAACACCCTGAGCGCAGCGGCTGTCGTGAATGATCAGGTCATTTCCCAGCTGGACCTTGATCAGCGCCTGAAGCTGTCCCTGCTTTCCAGCGGCCTTCCAAACAACGAGGAAACGCGGCAGAACCTGGCCCCGCAGGTCTTGCGCCAGTTGATCGACGAGCGCCTGCAGAGGCAGGAAGCAGAAAGATTGGCTCTGGAAGTCCCCGAAGCCGAAGTCGAAGCGGCCGTCGAGGAGATCGCGCAGCGCAATGGCAGCACGGTCGAGGAATTCGACCGCATGCTTGAGCAGAACGGCATTGCGCCATCCACCCTCCGTCAGCAAGTGCGCACCACAATTGCCTGGAATCGTGTCCTATCGGCCCGTGTTGTTCCTGAGGTACAAATCACCCAGGAGGAAATCGAGTTCGCTCTGGAGCAGTTCCAGCAAACCAGTAACCAGTCTCAGGTGCGTGTGGCCGAAATCTTCCTCCCGTTCGACAGCCCCTCCGAGCGGGGCGAGGTTCGAGAACTGGCCGAGCAGATATTCCGGGAAGTCAGGCGCGGAGCAGACTTCAGAAGCCTGGCCCGCCAGTTTTCACAATCCCCGACAGCCGCCCGCGGTGGCGATCTTGGCTGGGTCCTGCCCACCGAATTGGATCCGGATGTTGCCCGTGAAGTGGAGGACATGGGGCGCAATGATCTGGCGGGACCCATAGAGGCCGTCAATGGCTATTACATCATTGCTGTCATCGACAGGCGGCGGATCAATGCCCAGGGAGAAGTTGAACGTGTCGCGCCACGAGAGCCGGAACAACCGCGCCGCACAGAGCCTCAAGGGCCGACGGTCGAACAACTGCGCAATGCGCGACTGCGTTTGACCCAGATCATCGTGGAGGCCCCAGAAGGCGAAGAGGAACAGGCCGCCGAGAACCTGTCTGAGCGCGTCCAGGGCCTCCAGGGATGCGAACAGGCAAACCAGCTTGCCGAGGAAATCGGCATGCCCGGCTCCGGTGACATGGGACGGGTCGTAGCCTCTGAGATGCCCGAGCAACTCCAGAACCTTCTGCTCCGCCTGCCGGTCGGACAACCCAGCCCGCCGCTGGGGATGAGCGGTGCGGTCAGTGTGCTGTTTGTCTGTGAACGCGTTGATTCCAATGGAAACCCCGTAACTGCCATAAGCCCGCAGCAGCGACAGGCCCCTCCCGCACCCGACGTTGCTGCACAGTTCCAGAGCAACATCGATCCACGCCCAATGGCCGACGATGAAGCGGAAGCTCCTGAGGTCGAGGAAGAGCAGGAGAGCGCCGAAAACTCCGCCGCTGAAGACCTGATGTCCGAGGATATGGAGCCGATCACCGAACAGCCCGAAATGCAGGAGGAACGCAGCGAGTTGGAGCAGCAGGTGGCGGAAAGCCTGAGGCGCGAGCAGATCAATCGCAAGTCCGACCGTTACCTGCGCGACCTGCGGCGCTCAGCCAATATCGATATCAGGATGTGACTCCCCTTGAAACCGGACTGCCGGTGCACGGGAACAGCAAGGATAAATCGATGCAGACAGCGCCAGCCCCAATCGCACTGACCATGGGCGATCCGGCTGGCATTGGACCTGAAATCGCCTTGAAATGCTGGGCCCATCACCGGCAGTCACTCTGCCCGGGATTTGTCTTTTTCGGATCTGCCGAGCTTCTGGAACAAGAGGCGAACCGGCTGAATTGCAAAATCCCGATAGAACGAATCCAGGACCTTTCGAGGGCACGGAACATCTTTCCGGAGGCCCTGCCCGTCCTGGATATTCCGCTGCATTCGCCATCCCTTCCCGGTACCCCTGACAGCCGCAACGGCACCGCCGTTATAGCTGCCATAGAGCAGGCACATGCAGCGGTGACCGCCGGCCAGGCGTCAGCTCTGGTCACCAATCCGATCCACAAGGACAGTCTCTACGCCTGTGGCTTTGCCTACCCCGGACACACAGAGTACCTGGCGGCCCTTTCCTCAAGCGAGCATCCGCCGGTCATGATGCTGGCCTCCGAGCGGTTGCGTGTGGTGCCGGTGACCATCCATATTCCTTTGAGAGAGGTTCCCGGAAAGCTGTCCAGGGCAGCGATACTTCATGCAGCCGAAGTGACGCACCAAGCGCTTCTATCGGACTTTTCCATAAAATCGCCACGTCTGGCCGTTGCCGGGCTCAACCCACATGCGGGTGAAAGTGGCGCCATGGGAACCGAGGAAATCGAAACACTCCTGCCAGCCGTCAAGACCTTGCGGGAACGCGGCCTTTGCATTGAAGAGCCACAGTCGGCAGACAGCCTGTTCCATGAACAGGCACGCAGCACCTACGATGCCGTTATCTGCATGTATCATGACCAAGCCCTCATCCCCATCAAGACCCTGGACTTTGATAAAGCTGTAAACGTGACACTGGGACTGTCCATCGTGCGTACCTCACCCGACCATGGAACGGCCTTCAACATTGCTGGACAAGGCAAGGCCAACCCCTCGAGCCTGCTGGCCGCACTGGAGATGGCAACCAGCATGGCATACGCACGTTCCCAGTCATCTGTGCCACCCCATCATGACTGAACTGGAGGACCTGCCTCCTCTGCGCGAAGTGATCGCCCGCCATGGCCTGGCCGCGCGCAAGAGCCTGGGGCAGAATTTCCTGCTCGACCTCAATCTTACCGGGCGCATAGCTCGTGCGGCTGGCGACTTGAGTGCTGGAAGTGTGATCGAGATCGGACCTGGGCCTGGGGGATTGACCCGATCCTTGCTACAGGCGGGAGCCCGCCAGGTCCTTGCCGTGGAGAAGGATTCACGATGCCTGGAAGCACTGGAGGATACACGCAGTGCCAGCAAGGGACGGCTTGAACTTCTCAACGGCGACGCTTTGGAAGTCCCCATAGACACATTGGGACAGGTGCCGCGGAAGATTGTTGCCAACCTTCCCTATAACATTGCCACGCCGCTGTTGATCAGTTGGCTCCACGCCATTCACCGCAGTCCGGACTGTGTGGAATGCATGGTCCTGATGTTCCAGAAAGAAGTGGCGCAACGCATCACCGCATCACCGGGTAACAAGGCATACGGACGACTTGCCATCCTTACACAATGGCTCTGCGAAGCGGAGTTGCTGTTCGACATTGCCCCGGGAGCCTTCACCCCACCGCCAAAGGTGACTTCCTCGGTTGTTCGCCTGATTCCCCGCGCCAGGCCACGTGCCGACTGTCGACTTGAGGCGCTGGAGCAGGTGACCGCGGCAGCTTTTGGCCAGAGGCGCAAGATGCTGCGCCAATCCCTGAAAGGCCTGTTTCCCCAGGCTGCAGAGGTGCTGGGAGAGCTTGGCCTCCAGGAAACGGCGCGAGCAGAGGAACTGGAAATAGAGGATTTCTGCGCGCTGGCCCGGCGCCTTTCTAACAGCTGATTCAACCTGTCGTACGCAGACGGTGCACGAAATCCTCAAGCCCGAGCAGGCGGTCACGCCTCAGGCGTTCCGCCGTCAGGATGGAGCGCACCTGCTCCACCGAACGTTCCAGCTGCTCATTCACGATGATATAGTCATAGGCATCCCAATGACTCATCTCGTCTGCCGCTTTCTCCATCCGCGACTTCACGACGTCTGGGCTGTCCTGTGCACGCGTATGCAAACGTCGCTCGAGTTCGTCCTGTGAAGGTGGCAGGATGAAAATCCTGACGAGATCCTTGGACATTTTGCCGCTGAGTTGCTGGGTTCCCTGCCAATCGATGTCGAACAGGACATCGCGACCAGCAGAAAGGGCGTCTTCCACAGGCTTGCGAGGTGTTCCGTAATATCGATCGAAGACCTGCGCGTGCTCCAACAGCTCTCCGCTATCCGCCATGTTTCGAAAGGCCGATTCATCGACAAAGTGATAGTCCACACCATCACGCTCACCCGGTCGCTTCGGTCGGGTCGTTGCGGAAACCGACAGGATCAGGTTGCCGTCCTCCTTCAGGATCTCGCGTGAAATGGTCGTCTTCCCCGCACCTGAAGGGGAAGATAGCACCAGCATGAGGCCGCGCCGTCTGATTCCGCTCTCGTCCATCCTTGCCTCATTCACTCGATGTTCTGCACAAGCTCACGCAGTTGGTCGACTGTTGCCTTCAGGTCCAGCCCCAAGGTCGTCAGTTCGGGGTCGGGAGACTTAGAACACAGGGTGTTAGCTTCCCGATTGAATTCCTGACAGAGAAAATCCAGCCTTCGCCCCACAGCGCCGCCACTTTCCAAAAGCTCCCGACTTGCCGAAACATGCGCTTTCAGCCGATCAAGCTCTTCGCGCACATCCGCCTTGCTGACCAGCAAGGCTGCTTCCTGGCTTAAGCGATCCTCAGGCAGCTCTCCGCCCGAAGCGTCCAGCAGTTGATGCATGAGCTGGCTCAGTCGTGCGCGCATGGCCTCGGGACGCGTCACTTCCAGCTGTTCGGCCGCGCTGACCGACTGGGAAATCCGCTCAAGGTGTCCTTTCAGAAGTTCCCCCATCTGCTGGCCTTCAGCCAGGCGTGCCTGTTCCAGATTGTCCAGGGCCTGGTCGAAGTCATCCATCAGGGCTCTTTCCATAGCCTGACGAATCGCCTCGTCCTCATTCTCCTCCTGAACCTCAAGGACCCCGCGCAAGGCAAGAAGCCCATCCGCCCTGGGCGGCGCTACATCATAATCCTGGCAAAGACGATCACAGAGGCCGGCCAGCCGCTCCAACAAGGCCTCATCGACGCTAACCCGGGATTGAGGAGTCAGCTTCTTGAGAGACAGCGAAATATTCACATTTCCCCGCTGAAGCCGCGTCTTGAGCCGTTTCCTCAAGTCCGGCTCCAGGCTGTCGAAGCCTTGGGGGCCGCGAAAGCGAATCTCGAGACCGCGGCCGTTCACACTCTTGACCTCCCAAATCCAGGAGTAGAGGTCGTTTCCTCCCTGAACGCGGGCAAATCCGGTCATGGAGGCAATGGCTGAAGAGGTCATGAGGTGATACCAACCTGTGAGTTACTTTGGAAAAGGCGCCACTTAATAACCGTCTGAAGGGGTAACGGCAACCTGCAGAGGAGTCCCACCATGCTGTTCCGCGACAAGCACCCAGTTCCAGGCCATGTGATGATCACCGGAGCCTCCAGCGGCCTGGGGGCGGCCCTGGCCGAGTACTATGCCGAGCGCGGCAGCCACTTGAGCCTGTCCGGACGCAGCAAGGCGCGATTGGACGGGGTCGCGCAGTCTTGCCGGAACAAGGGAGCAGATGTTCGGGCGACTCCACTGGACATCTGCTCCAGGGAAGATTGCGAAGACTGGGTGCGACAAGCCGACGACTGGAAGCCGCTGGAGCTGATGATTGCCAACGCGGGCATCTCTGCCGGAACAGGCAATGGGGGAGAAACCGAAGAGCAGACCCACCAGATTCTCGAGACAAACTGCAGGGGTCTTGTGAACAGCGTAATGCCCGCCCTCGAGCGGATGAAGTCCAGAGGCAAAGGCCAGATCGCCCTGATGTCTTCACTGGCCGCTTTCAGGGGATTCCCGGGCGCGCCCGCCTATTGTGGGTCGAAGGCGATGGTGCGCATCTGGGGCGAAGCCCTGCGCGGCGAATTGGCACCGCAGGGACTCGCGGTCAATGTCATCTGTCCAGGATATGTGAGAACGCCAATGACGGACGTGAACGACTTCCCAATGCCATTCCTGATGTCGGCCGAGAAAGCTGCCGGTATCATAGCACGCGGCCTGGCTGGAAACCGCGCCCGCATTGCCTTCCCCTTCCCTACCTATTTTGCAGCCTGGATGCTGGGCGTGCTGCCGGTCGGCTTGACAGACAGTCTGCTTGCGCGCTTGCCGCGGAAGGCATGAAGCCGGCTACTCGTCCTCACCGTCGCGAATGCGACGCCAGTTTCGGACATTCCTGTTATGCTCATCCAGGGACTGGGCGAAGGCGTGTCCGCCCGTTCCATCGGCAACGAAATAGATATAGTCCGTTTCGGCTGGATCCAGGACGGCTTCCAGGGACTCCCGGCCGGGATTGGCAATCGGGCCGGGGGGCAGTCCATTGACGTAATAGGTGTTGTAGGGGTCTTCGACTTCCCAGTCCTTGCGCGTCAACTCCCGATCCAAGGGCCCTTTTCCATCGGTCAGGGAATAGATGACCGTCGGGTCCGACTGAAGCGGCATGTCCCGGCGCAAGCGATTGATGAAAACGCTGGCCACCATCGGGCGCTCGCTGGCCACTGCCGTTTCCTTTTCGACAATCGATGCCAGGGTGATAGCCTCCTCCGGCGTTTCCAGCGGCAATCCATCGATACGTTCGGGCCAGAGTTCCTGGACAAGCGCCTGCATGTCCTGCTGCATGCGTTCAATCAAGGCCTGACGGGTGTCACCCCACTGGTAGTGGTAGGTTTCAGGCAGGAGAGAACCCTCAGGCGGCAGTTCAGGAATATCGCCCTCAAGGACCTCGATCCCCTCAAGCAAGGCCACGACTTCATAAGACGTGCGTCCTTCGGGAATCGTGACCTGCCGCACGACAAAATCACCACTTTCCAGTTTATCCAGGACTTCTCTCAAAGATGTCCCTGGGGGAAATTCATACTCCCCTGCCTGAAGACGTCCTGCCTTGCCGGTAAGGCGGGCCGCCACCTGGAAGACCAGGGCATCATCAATGACCTGTTGCTCCTTGAGTTCGGCGGCAATGCTGCGCACGCCACTGCCGCGATCAATAAGCACAACGGTTTCTTCTTTGACCGGGCCTTCGCCTTCATAGGCCTGATAGGCAAGCAGTCCGGCAACGGCGAGCAGGAGCGCGCCGGTTACAATGAGGACCAGGAAAAAGCGAAGCGCACCTCGCATAATGAAGCGCTAGCTGGCCGAGGAAAGAATGAGGCTGGCGTTCGTTCCGCCAAACCCGAAGGAGTTCGAAAGCGCATAGCGCACTTTCCATTCCTTTGGTTCGTGCGGAACAAGGTCCACCCCCTCGGCCTCAGGTGCTGGATCATCCAGGTTGAGGGTTGGAGGCACCACGCCGTCTCGTAACGCGAGAATACAGAAGATAGCCTCGACAGCCCCCGCAGCCCCCAGCAGATGCCCGATCGCGGACTTGGTTGACGACATCTTCACGCGATTCACGGACTCACCGAACAGCTGCTTGACTGCCCCCAGTTCGATGATATCGCCCAATGGGGTCGAGGTGCCATGTGCATTGATATAGTCGATATCCTCCGCGGAAATGCCTGCACGTTTCAGGGCGGCACGCATGGCCCTGTAACCGCCATTTCCATCCTCGGGGGGCGCCGTGACATGGTAGGCATCACCCGAAAGTCCATAGCCAACGACTTCACCATAGATCTTGGCGCCGCGCTTCTTGGCGTGTTCGTACTCCTCGAGCACCAGAACCCCGGAGCCCTCGCCCATGACAAAACCATCCCGGCCCTTGTCCCAGGGACGTGACGCCTTGTTGGGTGTATCGTTATATCCGGTGCTCAACGCACGAGATGCGCAAAATCCAGCCAGTCCGATTCTCGAGATTGCCGCTTCCGCACCGCCGGCAATCATGACGTCCGCATCGTCCATCATGATCAGGCGCGCTGCGTCGCCAATGGCGTGAGCTCCGGTCGAGCAGGCCGTCACAACGGAGTGGTTGGGCCCCTTGAATCCGTATTTTATGGAAACCTGCCCGGAAACGAGATTGATCAGCACGGCTGGAATGAAGAAGGGTGACAGCTTGCGTGGCCCACGCTCCTTTACAGTCAACGCGCCTTCATAAATCGTTTCCAGACCGCCAATTCCGGACCCGATCATCACACCCGTACGTTCCAGGCTGTCCTCATCCTGAGGCGCCCAGCCGGCGTCCATGATGGCCTGATCTGCCGCTGCCATGCCATAGACGATGAAGCGGTCGTTCTTCCGCTGGTCCTTGGGCGCCATCCACTCGTCAGCATTGAATCCGCCCTCGGCAGCATTGCCGACTGGTGGACTGCCGGCGATTTTGGATGGAAGATCGGAAATGTCGAAGCCTTCAACCGGCCCTATTCCCGACTTGCCTTCAAGCAGTTGCTTCCAGACATATTCAACCCCGGTCCCAACCGGTGTGACCAGTCCGAGGCCCGTTATGACAACTCTTCTCATACTGAAAAGACACTCAGCACCCGAGAGGGATTGAAGCGTCCAGACCAGCCGGACGCTTCAATCATGCTCAGGTGTTCTCCTGGATGAAATTGATCGCGTCCTTGACGGTCACGATCTTCTCAGCGGCATCATCGGGGATTTCGCAGCCGAACTCCTCCTCAAACGCCATGACCAACTCAACCGTGTCGAGGCTGTCGGCACCGAGATCATCAATGAAGCTGGCATCCTCCGTGACCTTGGATTCCTCCACACCGAGGTGCTCAACAACGATTTTCTTCACGCGTTCCGCGACATCGCTCATGATTGTCTAATCCCCAAAAAGCTAAAGCTGAAGTGTCTTTCGTATTCTGTTCGGTCCCCTGCACGGCATTTTCGGCTCTTTTGCCTCTGATACCGCTGCTCTGCCGATACTGGCGGCGCCTATTAGCACAGGTATAAACTTCTTGCCAACGCTCCTGACCATTCGCAGCACGACTTTGTACCCTGCCCGGGCAACAGGGGTCCTAGGCGGCTATATCATGGCCATCCCGCCATTAACATGCAAGGTTTGGCCCGTCATGTAACCGGCCTCGTCACTGGCTAGGTAGACACAGGCCGCCGCGACATCCTGGGGAGACCCCAGTCTTCCCGCAGGAATGGAAGCCAGCATTCTCTCTTTCTGCTCGTCATTCAGGACATCGGTCATGGCGGTCTCTATGAACCCTGGCGCCACGCAATTGACCGTGATCCCGCGCGTGGCCACTTCTCCGGCCAGGGACTTGGAGAACCCGATCATGCCGGCCTTCGAGGCGGCGTAGTTGGTTTGTCCCGGATTGCCTGTCACCCCGACAATGGAAGTGATCCCGATAATCCGTCCCCAGCGATTCTTCATCAGCGGCTTCAGGGCGGCGCGGCTCAACCGGAAGGCCGCCGTCAGGTTGACAGCCATCACCTGGTCCCAATCCTCGTCCTTCATGCGCATGGCCAAATTGTCACGTGTCAGGCCCGCATTGTTCACAAGAATGTCAAAACCGCCGAGGGCTTCGCTTACCTGCCCCGGCAGAGCCGCCACAGCCTTTGCGTCATCCAGGGCACAGGGCAGGACCGCCGTCCCCTCGCCCATCTCGGCGGCAAGCGAATCAAGTGCTTCACGCCGGGTACCGGACAGGGCCACCTTGGCGCCTCGTTGATGAAGCGCACGTGCGATAGCTCCGCCAATTCCGCCGGAAGCGCCCGTGACCAATGCCACGCGTCCTGTCAGGTCAAACATGTTCCGCGCCTTTCTTGCTGTTGCATGGTGTTAGAGGCTTTTCAGGAAGGCCTCAATATCCTCTGGGGCTCCAACCGCCGTTCCCTTGAGCTCGCGGTCGATGCGCCTTGTAAGTCCAGTCAGGACCTTCCCTGCGCCCAGCTCTACAATGGACTCCACGCCCGCCTCTTTCATGGCCAACACACTTTCGCGCCAGCGGACCATTCCAGTGACCTGCTCGACCAGCAGGCGCCGCAAGGTCTCGGGCTCCTGCACAGGCTCTGCTGAAACATTGGCAATAAGCGGAACGGGGGGAACCGCAAAAACCACCTCGGCCAGCGCCTCCGCCATTACATCGGCTGCCGGCGCCATCAACGGGCAGTGGAAGGGTGCGGACACCGGCAAGAGCACACTGCGCTTCGCGCCGGCATCGGCCGCCAGTTTGACAGCGCGTTCCACGGCCTCCTTGTGGCCGCTGACCACAATCTGTCCTGGCGCATTGTCGTTTGCCGGGGTGCACACTTGGCGATTGCCGTCCTCGTCCTCTGCAGCCTTCTCTGCGATATCCTGCACGGTCGCCATCTCGAGTCCCAGCAAGGCCGCCATGGCACCGGTGCCAACGGGCACGGCTTCCTGCATGGCCTGCCCGCGCTTCTTGAGCAGGCGGGCCGTCTCCGCCAGACTGAGCGTGCGCACGGCAGCCAGGGCGGAATATTCCCCAAGCGAATGGCCCGCGACATAGTTGGCCTTGTCGAAAAGCGGGCCGCCAATTTCTTCCTCGATCACGCGCACCACCGCCAGGCTCGCCGCCATCAGTGCGGGCTGGGCGTTCTCGGTCAGGGTCAGCTCATCGGCTGGCCCCTCGAACATCAGGCGCGAGAGGTTCTGGGAAAGCGCGTCATCCACTTCCTCGAAAACCATGCGCGCCATGGGAAAGGCCTCGGCAAGCTCCCGCCCCATTCCGACACTCTGGCTGCCCTGACCGGGAAAAACAAAGGCGCGCTGCATGGGATACCCCGTTTCTGTCTGTTCAGAATTATTGCCCTCTTCCAGGACAATGTTAGCTACTGATAACGTCGCACATGTGACTGTCAAGCCAACCAGCGGACCGGCACGAGGCCAGCCTTTCCAGCCTCCCGGCCCGTAGCAGCATCGTGCCACGCTTCAATATGTTTCCAGTGCTTGCAGACAGCCGCAAGAAATGTATAGTGCGCGCCTTCAGACTCAGACGTGAAAATCTGAATCTCCTTGCCGGTTCCCTCTCTTTGTCGCAAACGCATAAATGACGGGATCGGCTAGGGCCGGAACGCCGCCGAAAGCAGTTCGGGGCACCGGGCCGTTAACAGCCGCAAGGAGCACCTCAATGCCGTATTATGAAAGCGTGTTCATTGCACGCCAGGATATCTCTGCGGCCCAGGTGGAATCGCTGACTGACGAATTCGCACAGCTGATCAAGGATCAGGGCGGCGAAATCGCCAAGCGTGAATACTGGGGCCTCAAGAACCTCTCCTTCAAGATCAAGAAGAACCGCAAGGGGCACTACGTCCTCTTCAGCCTTGATGCACCTTCGCCCGCCATCCATGAGTTCGAGCGCGTCATGCGCTATAATGAGGATGTGCTTCGCTACATGACCGTGAAGGTCAAGGAACTGGATCCCGAGCCGTCACCGATGATGCAGTCGCGCGATGAACGTGGCCGTGGCGGACGTCGCGATGAACGCGGCCGTGACGATCGCGGTCGTGGCGGTGGACGCCCACGCCGGGAGGAGAACTGATATGAGTGTACAAGTCGTAAGCCGTGGTGGCGCACCGCGCCGTCCCTTTTTCCGTCGCCGCAAGTCCTGCCCCTTCTCCGGCCCCAACGCGCCGAAGATCGACTACAAGGACGTGCGTTTGCTGCAGCGGTTCATATCAGAACGCGGCAAGATCGTCCCGAGCCGCATCACCGCCGTTTCCAGCAAGAAGCAGCGTGAGCTTGCACGCGCCATCAAGCGCGCGCGTTACCTCGGGCTTCTGCCCTACACCATCAGCTGATTGCTGAGCGGGAGAGAACAATGGAAGTTATTCTTCTGGAACGCATTGAAAATCTGGGTCAGATGGGCGACGTCGTGAAGGTTCGCCATGGTTTTGCCCGGAATTTCCTGCTTCCTCAGAGCAAGGCCCTGCGGGCCAACGAGAAAAACCTTGAGGTTTTCCGCCAGCGGCGTGCCCAGCTGGAAGCCGAGAACCTCAAGCGCCGTCAGGAGGCTGAAGATGTCTCCAAGAAGCTTGACGGCCTGCAGATCATCATCATCCGTCAGGCAGGCGATTCCGGTCAGCTCTACGGCTCTGTCTCTTCGAAGGACATTGCCGAAGCCATTACGGAAGCCGGTGCAACGGTCACACGCAATCAGGTCATCCAGGACCGTCCCATCAAGTCCCTTGGCCTGCACGACATACGGGTGCGCCTGCATCCGGAAGTGTCTGTCGTCGTGACCATCAATGTTGCCCGCTCTCAGAGTGAAGCCGAGTTGCAGCAGAAGGCCGGCAAGTTTGTCAGCTTCGAGGAGCAGCAGGCTCAGGAAGAAGCTGCGGAAGCGGAAGCACTCGAGCGTGCAGCCGAAGCCGAAGTGCTGGAAGCGGAAGCGGAAACCGAGGTTTCACAGGAACAGGACGACGAGGGCGAAGAGCAGAAAGAGCTCGGCTGAGCCCTTCTCCGTCTTAGAGCAGACGTTCCAAGCACGAAAATGGCGGCCGGAAACGGCCGCCATTTTCGTTTCTCGGGCCCACTGGATCCCCTCCTCTTGCGTTTCCCTTCCTAAAAGGCAAATAATTATAGCAGCGTGACGACGCGAGTCGTTGAAGGATAGGAATGCTGACGGACAAGCACGTGAGGGGCATCACCAGTCTGTCCGCATCGAGATCGTGGAGCCTGAAAATGCTATTCAAGAGCATGCTGGCAAAGATGGTGCATAAAGGTACCATCCGCCTTGTCGACGCAGAGGGGAAAACGGAAACCTACGGTTCGGGCGAGGAGCCCAGTTGCACCATCCGACTACACCGGAAGTCGTTGGAATGGTCGCTGGCATTGAACCCGGCCTTGTATGTACCGGAAGCTTACATGGACGGCACCTTGACGATGGATGAGGACATTCGTCATGTGTTCCATGTCGTTTTCTCAAACTACAAGACCCTGGAATCCCAAGCCCTGTTCCAGGCCACCAACCAGCTATTTCGTCAAACCAGACGCCTGAAACAGTTCAATCCAATTGGCAAGGCTCAGAAGAACGTCGCCCATCACTACGACCTGTCCGGCGAACTCTATGACCTGTTCCTGGACAGTGACCGGCAGTACTCCTGTGCCTATTTCACTGACCCGGGGAACTCACTCGAGAAAGCGCAAGAGGACAAGAAACGGCATATCGCGGCCAAGCTGCTGCTCGACCAGCCGGACTTGAAGGTTCTCGACATCGGTTCCGGCTGGGGGGGAATGGGCCTCTATCTGTCAAAGGTCGCGGATTGTGATGTGACCGGCGTGACCCTGAGTGTCGAGCAGCACAATCTCAGTGAAAAGCGTGCCGCCGACGCAGGTCTTAAAAGCCGATGCCGCTTCCAACTGGAAGATTACAGGAACGTGACGGGACCCTTTGATCGAATCGTCTCTGTCGGCATGTTCGAGCATGTAGGCAAGGGAAACTACCCGGAGTTCTTTGCAAAGGTCCGTGACCTTCTGGATGACAACGGTGTCTGCCTATTGCACACTATTGGCCGGCTGGACGAGCCAGCTCCCGTCAACCCTTTCATCCGCAAGTATATCTTCCCGGGGGCTGACCTGCCCTCGCTCTCGGAAGTCACCGGTGTCATAGAGCAAAGTGGCCTGATAACGACCGATATTGAGGTCCTGCGTCTGCATTACGCGGAAACGCTGCGGAATTGGTATGAGCGCTTCCAGGAAAACCGCAAGGAAGTCGCCCGTATTTACGACGAACGCTTCTGCCGCATGTGGGAGACGTATTTGGCCGGGAGCGAAATGGGCTTCCGCTACGAGGGGCTCTGTGTATTCCAGATCCAGCTTACCAAGAACCTTGAAGCCGTCCCCCTGACACGCGACTACATGTACGAGTGGGAAAACAAGGCACAGAACCTGGAAGTCAGGGCTGCCGAATAATGAGCTTCTCCCCGCGGGGATATCAGGACAGAGTTATCCCCGCTAATTTATATTATCCACAGGCCTGAAAGCCACGCCAAGGCTGGACGGACCTGTTACAGTCAGGATCATGGAAGCACAGAGCAGCCCACATCTCAGTGCCGTTTCCGGTACGGACTCCGCGTTTCCGGAACGGATGCCGCCCAGCAACTTAGAAGCGGAACAGGCCTTACTGGCAGCAATACTGGCCAACAATCATGCCTACGAGAAGGTTGCCGGTTTCCTGCAGCCGGACCACTTCACCGATCCAGCACATGCACGTCTTTTCGAAGCTTGCCGTACCCTGATCGAACGTGGCCAGTTGGCGACAGCCATCACGCTCAAGAATCACTTCGAGCAGGATGGCGCCCTGGCTGATGTCGGCGGTGCTAAATATCTGGCCGAACTGCAGGCCTCATACGTCAACATCGTCGATGTGAAGCATTACGGCCGCATCATCCACGACCTGTACCTGCGTCGCGAACTGATCGAACTGGGCGAGGATATCGTCAACAAAGCTTACGAGCATTCCCTGGATTCCGATGCCTTGCAACAGATCGAAGGTTCCGAAGAAAGGCTCTACAGGCTGGCTGAAACCGGGCTGTCCGAAGGTGGACTGCAGGGATTCGGAAATGCACTCAGCGAGGCCGTGGGCCTGATCGAGGCCGCCTACCGGCGAGACGGTGACCTGGCCGGTGTATCGACAGGCTTCACCGACCTGGACAAGCTTCTGGGCGGACTACACAAGTCGGACCTGCTGATCCTTGCGGGCCGTCCCTCCATGGGCAAGACCGCACTTGCCACCAACATCGCCTTCAACGTTGCCCGCTCCAAGCGGGTGGAGCGCGACGAGAACGGACAGGCCTATGAAGTTCCCGAAAGCGTGGCCTTTTTCTCGCTGGAAATGTCGGCAGATCAGTTGGCCTCCCGCATCCTGTCGGAACAGTCTGGCGTGCGCTCGGATTCCCTGCGCAAGGGCGAGATCAATCAGGAAGAATTCGAAAGCATCTTCGAAGCAAGCCGGAACCTGCAGAACCTGCGCCTGTTCATTGACGATACACCGGCCATCAATATCCCGGCTCTGCGGACTCGTGCCCGTCGCCTGAAGCGCCAGCATGGACTGAGCCTTATTGTCGTGGACTACCTGCAGCTCATGTCCGTTCCAGCAGGAACCCGTTCGGACAATCGCGTGCAAGAGATTTCAGACATCACACGTGGCCTCAAAGCCCTGGCCAAGGATCTGGATGTGCCGGTCATTGCACTGTCCCAGTTGAGCCGCGCTGTGGAGCAACGCGAGGACAAGCGACCGCAGCTCGCGGACTTGAGGGAATCCGGGTCGATCGAACAGGACGCCGACGTGGTCATGTTCGTCTACCGAGAGCAATATTATCTGGAGCGTGCCGAACCTGTGCATCGTGAGAACGAGGCCGAAGACAAGTACCAGGAACGCTATCAGCGCTGGCAACAGCGTTGTGAAGCCGCCTATGGCCTGGCCGAAGTCATCGTCGCAAAACAGCGTCATGGCCCCATCGGCATTCGGACCCTGGCCTTCGAAGGGGACACCACACGCTTCAGCGACTTCATACCCGACGATCATCTGCCCGATGCACGCTGATGTCCCGGCCCGCGCGGGCGCCCTGCTCACAATAGACCTGACGGCCCTGCAACAGAACTATCGCCGCCTGGCCGAACAGGCTGCACCAGCGCGTTGTGCAGCGGTCGTAAAGGCGGATGCGTACGGTCTGGGACTGGACCAGGTGGGTCCTGCACTGGCGGAAGCTGGCGCGAACACCTTCTTCGTGGCCCTGCCCGAGGAAGGGATGAGGCTGCGCAGTGTCTTGCCCGATGTGACCGTCTATGTGCTCAGCGGCTATTTCCCGGGTGCAGAGGCCGACTACGCCGAGTATCAGTTGCGCCCCGTGCTCAACAGCCTCGGCGATATTGAACGGTACAGGCAAGCCGTTGAAAATCATCCGGTGCCTGCGGGCCTGCATCTGGACACCGGCATGAGTCGGCTGGGGCTTTCACGCACGGAATGGCTCGCGCTCCAGGAGCGGCCCGAATTGATTCAAGGTCTGGACCTGCGTTTGCATATGAGCCATCTGGCCTGTGCGGAAGACCAGGATCACCCGATGAACAATGAGCAGTTGGAACGTTATCGCCAAATCCAGGCGTTTCTGCCGGAAATCCCTGCCAGCCTGGCCAATTCCTCGGGCCTCTTTCTGGGACCTGACTACAGTTTTCAGCTTGCAAGGCCAGGAGTAGCGCTCTACGGCGCCAACCCGACCCCGGGCCAGCCCACTCCCATGCAGCCGGTTGTTCGCCTTAGCGCTTGGATCCTTCAGGTGCGCGAGATTGATTCAGGCGAAAGCGTTGGCTATGGTGCCACCTACACGGCCGATACGCCCCGGCGTGTCGCCACAATTGCGGCAGGCTACGCCGATGGATTACACCGCGCGCTGTCCAATACGGGTCGGGCCTGGATGGAAGGATATGAATTGCCGTTTCTGGGCCGCGTCTCCATGGATCTCATCACATTGGACGCCAGCAATCTTCCGCCTGCACTTGCCCAGGCAGGCCGGAGCGTGGACCTGCTAGGCCCTGATCAGAATGTTGACAGCCTGGCCGAGCAGGCTGGAACCATTCCCTATGAAATCCTGACAAACCTCGGCCTCCGTTATCACAGACAGTACCTGGACCACACGACGTGATTCCCATCCTGACGCCGCTGGGTCGGACCTTCCTTTCCTTTCTTCAGATTACCGGCCGCCTGGTTATCTTTACAGGGCGCGCACTCTCCCATTGCGTTCGCCCGCCCTTCTATCCCCGGCTCATCGCACGGCAAATGATCGAGATCGGGTATTACTCGCTGCCTGTGGTTGGCTTGACCGCCATATTCACAGGCATGGTCCTCGCCCTGCAAAGCTACACCGGCTTTGCCCGTTTCTCGGCCGAAAGCGCCATACCCAACGTTGTTGTCGTCTCAATCACCCGTGAACTCGGTCCGGTTCTGGCCGGCCTGATGGTTGCTGGGCGTATCGGCGCGGCCATCGCTGCCGAAATCGGGACCATGCGGGTTACAGAACAGATCGATGCGCTCAAGACACTGGCCACCAATCCCTTCAAGTACCTGATTGCCCCCAGGTTGATTGCGGGTATGACGATGCTGCCGATACTGGTGCTTATTGCGGACATCATTGGCGTCTTTGGCGGTTACCTGGTCTCCATCTACAGCCTGGGCTTCAATCCCAGCAGCTATATCAACAACACCATGGACTTCCTGCATGCCCAGGACGTCATTTCGGGGCTGGTGAAGGCGGCCGTTTTCGGCATGCTTGTCACCTTGATGGGCTGCTATCACGGCTATCACTCTCGAGGTGGCGCGCAGGGCGTTGGCCGCGCAACCACGAACGCCGTTGTGTCTGCCTCAATCCTGATTCTCTGCGCGAATTACATTGTCACCGGGCTATTCTTCGATCGATGAGCAGCACAGCAATAGAAATCCGGGATCTCCATATCTCATTCGGCAGCAATCATGTGCTGCGAGGCGTGAATCTGGATGTCCCGAGCGGCAGTTCGCTTGTTGTGATTGGAGGCTCCGGCAGCGGCAAGTCCGTTCTCTTGAAATGCATTCTCGGCATTCTCCAGCCGGACTCCGGGACCATCCATATCAATGGTGAAGAGATTACGGGTCTTTATGGTCGACACCTGGACAATTTCCGTACTCGTTTTGGAATGCTCTTCCAGGGCTCGGCCCTGTTCGATTCCCTGCCGGTGTGGGAGAACGTTGCCTTCTATCCCCTGCACAACCAGGGAATGTCGCGCAAGAAGGCGCACGAACTCTCCTTGCGATATCTTGCCAACGTTGGCCTTGATGCGGACATAGCCGAATTCTATCCAGCGGAACTCTCCGGTGGCATGCGAAAACGCGTCGGGCTGGCCCGAGCCATCGCGACAGAGCCCGATATCATCTTCTTCGACGAACCGACAACGGGCCTGGACCCGATCATGGGCGACATGATCGACCAGTTGATCCGCAAATGCATCATCGAGTATGGCTTCACCGGCCTGACGATCACCCATGACATGGCGAGTGTGCGGCGCATCTCCGACGAGGTGGCCCTGCTGTACGAAGGACGCATCGTGTGGAAGGGTGCTACGGACAAGCTCGACCACCCCGACAACCCCTACGTGGAACAGTTCGTGACCGGACACACGGAAGGCCCCATCCAGGTTCAGTTCTGACAGATCATGGCAAAGCGCCAAACCCAGTATGTCTGCCAATCCTGTGGAAGCGTCCATCCCAAATGGAGCGGACGCTGTGACAGCTGCGGTGAGTGGAACACTCTGGCCGAGGAAGTGGTCCAGCAGGGAACCCCCGGTGGCTTGAAGGCCTCGGGAAATACAAAGGGGCGTGAAGTCGAGTTCGTCGCCTTGAAGGGTATGGGCGCAACACCGCCCCGTTTCGTCTCTGGCATTGGCGAGTTCGACCGTGTCTGTGGAGGCGGCCTTGTACCGGGATCCGCTGTCCTGGTCGGCGGCGATCCCGGAATCGGGAAATCGACCCTGTTGCTACAGGTCACGGCGGCCCTGACAGGCGAGAACGAATCTCAGGTCTGTGCCTATGTCTCGGGCGAGGAGGCGATAGACCAGATCAGGCTGCGTGCTTCCCGCTTGGGGCTGACAGACTCCCGGGTGCAGTTGGCGGCCGAGACCTCTGTGCGCGACCTGATAGCCACGCTTGACCGCCCCGACCCACCGCGCATCGTTGTCATCGACTCCATCCAGACCATGCATGTGGACAATATGGAATCCGCTCCTGGGACGGTCGGACAGGTGCGCGCGGCATCCCAGGAACTAATTCGCCTGGCCAAGAAACGCGGCTTCTGTCTGCTACTGGTCGGCCATGTAACCAAGGACGGCATGATCGCCGGACCCAAGGTCCTGGAACACATGGTCGATTGCGTCCTGACCTTCGAGGGCGAACGCGGTCACCAGTTCCGTGTGCTGCGCTCGGTGAAGAATCGCTATGGTGCCACCGACGAGATCGGTGTCTTCGAGATGGTGGACGAAGGCTTGAGTGAGGTTACCAACCCCTCGGAGCTGTTCCTGGCCGAACGCCGTGGAAATATTTCGGGAGCATCGGTCTTTGCCGGGCTCGAAGGAACACGGCCGGTGCTGGTCGAAATCCAGGCCCTGGTCAGCCCCTCGCCCCTGGGGACACCTCGAAGGACGGTCGTCGGATGGGACAGCGGACGCCTGGCGATGGTGCTGGCTGTCCTGGAAGCACGCTGCGGGCTTGTGATGGCGGGTAAGGATGTATATCTGAATGTTGCAGGTGGATTGCGGATCAACGAACCGGCAGCAGACCTTGCCGTGGCCGCTGCACTGGTGTCCGCAGCCAGCGATACCGCCGTGCCCGAAGAATTCGTGGTTTTCGGGGAAATTGGCTTGTCCGGAGAAATACGGGCGGTCAGCCAGACCGAAGTCAGATTGAAGGAAGCTGCAAAGCTGGGCTTCACACGCGCGCTGTTGCCGCCACGTCGAGGACGCAAGCTGACACCGCCATCCGGCATAGTGATACAGGAAGTTGCACACCTCCAGGACCTTGTCGCACATATTGCTGCCGGTTCGGGAAAAGACTAGAGAAGGCTCATGGACAACCTGCCGATCAATGCCGTCGACCTCGCAATTCTGATCGTGGTCCTGCTCTCTGGCCTGCTGGCCTTCAGCCGTGGCTTTGTCCATGAATTCCTGGGCCTTATCGCCTGGGTCGGCGCTGCCCTGGTCACCCTTCATTTCTTTCTGCCCGCACAGCAGATCGCACGTGATATCATAGCGATCGAAATATTGGCGGACATAGCTGCCGGGCTGGCGCTTTTCCTCGTGGCGCTGTTCTTCTTCTCGATCATTTCACGAACCATCGGGAAGCGCGTTCGGGAGAGCAGTATAGGCTTCCTGGATCGCTCGCTGGGGCTTTTGTTCGGCATTGCGCGCGGTGCGCTTATCGTTTGCCTTCTTTGGCTGGTCTTTGCCTGGCTGATGCCGCCGGCAGACCGGCCGCAATGGGTCCAGGAAGCACGGGCCGTCCCCATGCTGCAAAACGGTGCCGACCTGATCCGAGAGGTTGTCCCCAAGGAACTGATGTTACCCGGCGACGAAACAGAGCAGCAGCAGCAGACAGTCAATCCGGTCCCCCCGCTACAACCGGAAACCAGTGACAATGGCAGCGCCGAAGACGAATCGGGCGGGTATAGCGACGATACGCGGCGTGAATTGAATCGGCTGATGGAGCAGCAGCAATAAATATGGAAGACACCACGATGAGCAGGCACCCCTTTGACGATGACCGTCTGAACGAGGAGTGTGCGGTCTTCGGCATTCATGGTCCCTCCGACGATGCAGCAGCGCATACCGCCCTGGGACTGCATGCCATGCAGCATCGAGGCCAGGAGGCCTCAGGCATGGTTTCCTTCGACGGCAGCCAGTTCAACGCCCACAGGGACATCGGCCTGGTCGGAGACATCTTTGGCAGCGAGCATGTCATGTCCCGACTGAAGGGACATGCGGCCATCGGGCACAACCGCTATTCCACATCCGGTGGCACGATCATGCGCAATGTCCAGCCACTGTTCGCGGATCTGGAGTTCGGCGGCTTTGCCCTGGCACACAATGGCAACCTGACGAATGCCAACAGCCTGCGCCGCGAACTGGTGCGGCGTGGCTCGCTGTTCCAGTCAACGTCCGATACCGAAGTCATTATCCACCTGATCGCGACCGCCAAGGGCGAGAGTATCATCGAGCGGATGGCGGAGGCCTTGATAGAAGTCGAGGGCGCCTATTCGCTGGTGGCCTTGACGGCGGATGGCGTTATCGGCGTGCGCGATCCGCTGGGTGTGCGCCCTCTGGTGCTGGGCCGTATTGGAGACTCCTACCTGCTGGCCAGTGAAACCTGTGCCTTCGACATCATCGGCGCCGACTTCGTTCGTGAAATCGAACCGGGTGAAATGGTGATCCTGGACGGAGGCGAACCCCGCTCACTGCGCATCTTTCCCAAGCAGGCACAACGCTTCTGTGTCTTCGAATATATCTACTTTGCCCGCCCGGATTCGGTCTTGGAGGGCAAATCCGTCTATGACGCACGCAAGTACATCGGCCACGAACTGGCACGGGAAAGCCCCATTCCCGCCGATCTTGTAGTTCCGGTACCCGATTCCGGCGTTCCCGCGGCACTGGGCTTTTCCGAGGAGAGCGGCCTGCCCTTCGAGTTCGGCATCATCCGCAATCACTACGTGGGAAGGACCTTCATCGAGCCAGGGCAGGAGATCCGTAATCTGGGCGTACGCCTGAAGCACAATGCAAACAGGGCAAAGCTGAAGGGCAAGCGGGTCATCCTTGTAGACGATTCCATTGTCAGAGGCACCACGTCCCGCAAGATTGTGCAGATGGTTCGTGCAGCCGGTGCAACCGAGGTGCACATGCGTATTGCCTCCCCGCCCATCGCCCACTCCTGCTTCTATGGTGTCGACACCCCGGAGCGTGAGCAACTCATGGCACACAAGATGACCGTCGATGAGATGGCCGCCCACCTCGACGTCGACAGCTTGGCCTTCATCTCCATGGATGGTCTCTACCGGGCCATGGGAGAGGCGAAGCGAGACGGGCAGCTCCCCCAGTTCTGCGACGCCTGTTTCACTGGCGATTACCCCACCCCCTTGACGGATCGAGATTCGAGCGATGCGCCCCAACTGTCACTGCTTACGGAACTGCAGAAGGGCTGACAGCCGCGCAGGGAGTTGCCAGGGATGCTTGGGCGTCTGACCAACGCCCTGCTGGCAACCTCGGGAGCCGCTGCAGCAGGGCAGGCTCCTGCCTTTCAGGCCCAGTACCGGCAACAGCTTGCCGGCCGCTTGGATCAGGCCCGACAGGATCTCGCACAGCTGCTCAAGGAAGCCGACGCAAAGGGATTGACGCCGGAACAGTTCCTGCAGCGCGCTGAGAAGGAGGCTGGCGCCTACACCAGAAGTCTGGTTGCAGATGCGCACAGCACCCTGGATACCTATCGGAACCTCCAGGAAGCCTATAACGCTCTGTCCCAAAGCACCCTCGTCAGCCGACCCTTCATCCTGATCCAGCATTTGGATCCACAGATTACCGGTTCCGTGGTTTCCCATTTCCAGCCTGCCCTGCCATTGAACATGGAAGGCCTTGCCTACGCCGGAATCGGACTCCTGATCGGCGTTGCTTTCGCTGCCCTGCTGGAATATGCCGGGCGACGCATCCTGCACAGCCTGAGACGAATGAAAGGAAAGCCTCATCATGGCGGACAACACGGAAGCACCCTCCGCCAACAAGGCCGATGACAGAGGCCGCATGTCCGCACGTGTAGCACTGGTGACCGGAGCCACACGCGGCATCGGGCGCGCCGTTGCAAAGCTTCTGGCTGCCGAGGGTGCTCAGACCATACTGGTGGCACGCACCGTCGGTGCTCTTGAAGAGGTTGACGACGAGATTTGCAAGGCAGGTGGATTGAAACCCACCCTGGTTCCACTGGACCTGAGCGAACTGGATCGAATAGACGGAATCGGCGCGGCGCTTTACGAACGGTACGGAAAGCTGGACGCTCTGGTTGGCAATGCCGGAACTCTCGGCGTGCTGTCGCCGATTGCTCACATCTCTCCGAAAACCTGGGAAGATGCCTTCACGGTCAACGTTCATGCCAACTATCGCTTGTTGCGCAGCCTGGACCCCCTGTTGCGGCTGTCAGATGCGGGCCGTGCACTGTTCGTTACATCGGGCCAGGCCGAAAAGGCCAATGCCTACTGGTCCGTCTACGCAGCAACCAAGGCGGCGTTGAATGCGCTCGTGAAAAGTTATGCCGAAGAGGTGGCGAAATTCGGGATCAAGGCCAACCTGGTCTCTCCCGGCCCGATACGAACGGCCATGCGTGCCCAGGCCTTTCCAGGCGAAGACCCCGAGAAGCTGCGCACGCCTGAACAGATTGCACCTGCTTTCCTGCCCGCCCTCTTGCCCGATTATGAAACAACCGGCGGCATCATCGACATTCCCCGTGACTGAACTGGACTCGTTTCAGGAGGCGTAGGGGTTCTTCGATTTCTTGAGGTGGATGCGGATGGGGGTGCCGGGCATGTCGAAATCCTCGCGCAGGGCATTCTCCAGGTATCGAAGATAGGAGTCCGGCAAATCCGAGGGATTTGAACAGGAGATCGCAAAGGTAGGAGGTCGGGTCCGCGCCTGCGTGATGTACTTCATGCGAATCCTGCGGCCACCCGGCGCCGGCGGCGGATGCGCTGCCGTGACATTCTCCAGCCAGCGATTGAGAAGCCCGGTGGAAAGACGCTTGTTCCAGATTTCATAGGCCGCCATGACGGCATCGAGCAGACGTGGCAGGCCGCGCCCTTCCCGTGCCGAGATTGTCACCAACGGAATGCCCCGGGTCTGGGGAAAGGAGCGTTCCAGGCGGTCACGTATGGCCCGCATGGTGCCCTGACGATCCGCACAGGCATCCCACTTGTTGACTGCGATGACCAGCGCACGCCCCTCATCCACCACCTGGCGTGCGATCGTCAGGTCCTGCTTCTCCAGGCCGAGCCCCGCATCCAGAACGAGGATCACCACCTGCGCATAATCGATGGAGCGTTTGGTCTCCGCAACAGACAGCCGTTCAACCTTGTCATCCACGCGCGCGCGTCGACGCAATCCGGCTGTATCGACAAGTCGTATCGGACGGCCCTTGAAATCCCAGTCCACCGAAATGGAATCGCGCGTGATCCCGGCCTCGGGGCCGGTCAAAAGGCGCTCCTCACCCAACAACTTGTTGACCAACGTCGATTTTCCGACATTGGGGCGTCCAACCACAGCCAGTTGCAAAGGCCCGCGATCTTCCCCCAGGTCCTCGACCTCGTTCGCGTCTTCGTCGGATACCTCTTCCGATTTGAACAACGACGACAGGAAGTCATAGAGTTCATCCAGCCCCAGGCCATGCTCGGCCGACAAGGCGATGGGCTCACCCAGCCCCAGGCTGTATGCCTCCAGGCGCCCTGCTTCGCCGGCCGCGCCTTCGGACTTGTTGGCTGCCAACAGGACCGGCGTTTCCTCGCGTCGCAACCAGTTTGCAAAGTGTTGGTCCAGCGGCGTCACACCCGAACGGGCATCGATCAGCATCAAGACGGCATCCGCGTCCCGTACAGCCTGTTCGGTTTGCCGCCGCATACGGGCTTCGAGGCTGTCATCGTCCACATCCTCCAGCCCGGCCGTATCGATGACCTTGAAGGCAAGGTCGAACAGATGGCCTTCCCCTTCTCGCCGGTCGCGGGTCACACCAGGACGGTCGTCAACCAGCGCGACCCTGCGACCTACCAGTCTGTTGAACAGGGTCGACTTGCCGACATTGGGCCGGCCGATAATCGCAAGGGTAAAAGCCATCTGACTGCTTCAGCGCAAGGCCAGGAGTTGCCCGTCATCGGTCACGACATACAGCGTCTCACGGGCAATCACCGGGCTAATAGCGGCCCCTGCAGGCAGGTTTATCTGGCTTCTCAGTTCCCCGCTGCGCGCATCGTAAAGGCGCAGATCTCCATTGCTGCCAGCGATCACCAGATTGCCACCGCCCATGACCGGACCGTACCAGATGATGGGATCTTCCCGGTCCTCCGGGTCCTCGAAACGCGGCAGTTGTGCCACCCAGCGAATGGTGCCCTCTTCGCGCAACAAGGCCACCAATTCATTGTTGTTGGACAAGACATAGACCATGTTGCCGGATGACCAGGGCATCTCGATGCCACCGACCGACGCTTCCCAGACACGCAGGCCGCGACGCTGGTCGATCGCCACCATGCGCCCTGCATTGCTGATCGCGGTCAGCAACCCGCGATCCAGCACGGGCATGCCGCGGATGTGCGCCAGGCCACGGCTGCGGTCCATCCGGCGGAAACCGGCCAGGCTGTCATCCCACAGGGCGCGGCCATTCCGGGACATGACCGAGACGATTTCACCGGATGAAAAGGCCGCCACGACAGAATCGTCATTTGCTACAGGAGCCGCAGCCCCGATGAAGGCTGTCTCCTCCTCGATGCCGGGAAAGTCCCAGACACGTTCACCACTGTCGGCATCAAAGGCGTAGAGACGATTGTCCAGGGAGATCACGTAAACCTGGTTGTTGGCGACTGTGGGGGCCGCGCGCACAGGCAGGAGTGTCGTATTCTCCCACTTGACCTGACCGCTGGCGGGATCAAGCGCGAAAACTTCGCCGAAGCCCGTAGTAACGAACAGTGTCCCGTCCTTGTAGGCCAAGCCGCCACCGAACCGTCCATCGCTGTCGCGATCTCCGGACAGGTCGACACGCCATTTCTGACCCCCGTTTCCGGAGCTCAGCGCCGAGACACGGCTGCGAGAATCCATGGCATAGATCGTATCCCCGACGACAATCGGCTGTGCCAACAGGCGATTGCCCTCGCTGTTACCGCTTCCGATGCTGCTGCTCCAGGCCCTGTTCAGGGATGAGCTCAAGGTCAGGTTCTGCAAGTCGTTGCGGGCATTTCCCCCACTTTGCGCCCAATCATTGTTACGCACGGCTGTCGGGATCGTAATCCTGCTGTCCCGTGCCTCGGCGTCGGCCTCGAGTGTACGATCGCTATCCAGGACGGAAATGCGCTTGCCGGGGAGCGGGGGCGCTTCGGGTTCGCCGAACCAGCCGTCGACAGTTCCACAGCCGCCAAGCAAAAGCGCGCCCGAAAGGGCAAGGGTCGTCAGCAGTTTGTTGGACATCACTTGGAGTTACTCCGCAATCGTGGCTAGCATTTGAGTGGCGCGCTGGCGAAGCGGTCCCGGTGCCCCGGAATCGTCAACGATGGCTTGTAGCTGTTCGCGTGCCTGTTCTTCCTCGCCCTGCTCAATGGCAGCCAGGGCCGAGACTTCCAGCGCCAGGGGGCGATAGGCCCCATTGCCTTGTACCTGCTCGGTCAGCATGTCTTCCACGCTCTGATAGTCGCCCAGATCCAGCCGGTACTGTGCTGCCTGGACCAAGGCGGCATCGCGCCAAAGCTGCGGGGCCGAGCTTCCGGCAACGCCTTCCAGGGTTGCAGCGGCCTGTTCGGGATTTCCATTCTCCGCCTGCAGTCCTGCCTGCTGAAAGGCGGCCAGAATACTGTAGCCGCCCTCTCCTCCGGCCGCGATCTCTTCGAAAGCCTCGATTGCGGCCGTTGGATTCTCTTCAGACTCGACCTGCTGGCTGGCCATGAAATAGCGCTGGGAAGATTCGGTTCTTTGCTGTTGCTGCCAGTACTTCCAGCCTTCTGTCCCAGCCACGGCCAGAACGACAACGGCGACGGCAAGGCCTATATAGATGCCGTACTTTTTGAAGAACGTCATCCATTGGTCGCGACGGACCTCTTCATCAACTTCGCGGAAAATATCGCTCACGACAGCCCCTCGGCTTCAATAGTCATTATAACAGAAGCACGGTTCATTCCTCCGTGCACCCCTGCCCTGCACTCGTTCTAACATCTGCCGGTCCAAAGCCTGCCGGCAACCGGGCTGCAACATAGCTTGCCTGCCCCGGCTTGATAAGGAAAATTGCGCATGAAATATAAGTCCGTACAAGCCCGTTGGCCAAAAGGTCCCTAGGTTTCCCCTGTGGACGCCCGGAGGTAAATACGAGAGACTTGATCCGCTGATCATTTGCAAGAGAAGGCAGGCAGTTCATGGCAAAGGTGGTGCGGCTCGAAGATATTCGGATCGACCGCAAGCAACGCGCCACACCGCTCTATTTCAACAGGACCGAGCTTGATGCCCTGTTGTCCCTCTACAGTCATCAAGTGGCCGATGGCGTATGGCGGGATTACGCCATAGACCATCGCCCGGGAATTGCGCTTTTCTCGATCTTCCGGCACAGCTTCGATCGTCCGCTCTACACGATTGCCAAGCGCATGCAGACCACGGGAAACCAGCCTGAATACATGTTGTTCGATAGCCAGAAGATGCTGGCCCGCAAGGGACGACTCCAGGACCTGCTCACCTATTTCCGGAAGAAGCTGGAAGCCGTCTGAGACCAGAGTGACATCAGGACAGCAGCGCTCCTCCGTTGCGATAGAGCATATAGCAGGCGACGACAATGATGATCCCGGCGAACAGCCTGTTCAGGACATTCTTGTACCCCGACAGGCGATTGGCCAGCAGGGTCCCCAGCAGCCCGCCAAGAATGCCCCCGGCCAGAAATTCAGCAGCCACACGCCAGTCAATCAGACCCGACAGGGAATAGTTGATCGCGGTTGCCAGACCAAAGGCTCCAACTGCCAACAGAGATGACCCTATCGCTTCTATGATCGGCATGCGTGTTGCCAGGATCAAGGCAGGCACGATCAGGAACCCGCCCCCAATGCCGAAGAAACCGGACGCGAGCCCTGCAAGAAGCGCCAGGAAAGCCGCAAGGACACAGTTCCTCAGCGTAACGACAGGCCCCTTCACGATCGAAGGCTTTCCAGGCTTCAGCATCAGGACGGCAACCAACAGCATCAGTCCCGCAAACAGGGCAATCAGGCTTTCTCCATCCGTTGCCTTGCCCAGGCTGTTGCCTCCAATGGCACCCAGGGTGCCGATCGTCCCAAACACCAGGGCACAGGGCTAACTGACATTCCCGCTGCGCAGGTGAAAACCGAAGTTGATGAAGGCATTGACCGAAACCGCCAGGGCGCTGGTGCCAATCGCCACGTGAGGCGGGCTTACCCCACGAAATAGAGCAGCAGGGGCGTGGCAAGGATGGAACCGCCCCCGCCAATTAATCCAAGCGTCAACCCGACCAGCAGGCCGGAGCCAACGGACGGCAATGCTTCCAGGATCATCGTGCGCCCGCGCGTCCACCAGGCGCCCGCGCTTGCCGAGGCTGGAAGAAACGATCATGGACGAACATGCCGAGCAGCATGGCGACAACGAAGAAAAGTATGTCCGTATAGCCAGCGCCCAGATTGGCTATGGCCGGGCCGGGGCAGAGACCGCCAATTCCCCAACCGATCCCGAAGATGGCGGAGCCAAGGAGCAAGCGCCTGTCGACCCGTCCCCGGCCGGGAAGATGATAACTGTCATCCAGTAAGGGTTCAGGCAACCAGCGCGACAGCAGGACTCCTAAGGCAGACACCGAAACGGCACCCCCCAGTACAAATGCCAGGCTGGGGTCCCAGTCTCCCGAAATATCCAGGAACCCGCGCACTCGCACGGGATCCATCATTCCGGACAGGGCCAGACCGAAACCGAACAGCGTTCCCGCCCCAAGAGCAGCCAGAATGCGATAGATATTCATCATAGCAGGCCTCCAAGGCGCAGGAACAGGACAGTCAGAACGGCTGTCGTCATGAAGGTTGCAACAGCGGCAATGGAACGACGGGACAGACGCGCCAAGCCAACAACACCATGACCGCTGGTACAGCCCGAGCCCATGCGTGTTCCAAAACCAACCAGCAAGCCGGCTACCAGAAGCATCGGTAGAGGGTTTTCAAGACGCACCTCTGGCCAGCCGCCAAAGATGGCCAGATAGCCCAGGGGACCGATGACCAGTCCCGCCACGAAAGCGATGTTCAGGGCCAGACCCGGTTGTGGGGATACCAGGCGCCCCACGATCCCGCTGATGCCGGCAATACGGCCGTTCAGGATCAATAACAATGCAGCCGACAGGCCGATCAGCAGACCGCCAGCCAGGGAAACGAGATAGGGATGCATGCGTTTTCCTTTCCGTTAAGCATCGGTTGTCCTGCTTCAGGAAACCTCTGCTGTCTGATCACTGCAGAAGATCCGGTAGAGCGCTTCGATCACCTGCGCGGTTTTGTCGTCTTTCAGGCGATAATAGATATGCCGGGATTCCCGCCGTGTCTGGACAAGGCCTGCCTCGCGAAGCGCAGTCAATTGCTGGGACAGCGTTGGCTGATGAATACCAAGTTCGTTTTCCAGCTCTGCGACGGAGCGTTCCCCTTCCAGCAGTGTACAGACAATCATCAAGCGGTTCGGATTGGCCAGGCTTTTCAGCAATTGGCTGACCTCCTGAGCACGCGCTTCCAGCTCCTGCCTGTCGAAGGTCTCGCGCATCAGCTTTCCCATGGCATATCCGTGAACTGGTCCAGTGGTACTTTCAGATAACGCACTGCGTTGTCTTCAGGGTCCGGCAGGCGTCCGCCCCTGATGTTCACCTGCAGCGATTGCAGGATCAGCTTGGGCATGGTCAGCGTGCGATCCCGTTCCTCGCGGAGCTGGACGTAATCCTCGGCCGTCTTTCCGGCCACATGCTTGTTCTCGCGCTTCTGCTCCGCGACGGTGCTTTCCCATCGCGGTTCCCGGCCATTCGGCTGATAGTCATGGCCCGTGAACAATCGGGTGTCATCGGGCAGGGCCAGTATCTTCTGGATGGACTCCCATAGCACCCAAGCATCGCCGCCAGGGAAATCGGCGCGTGCGGACCCACCATCGGGCATGAAAAGCGTATCATGCACAAAGGCCGTATCTCCGATCACATAGGTGATGGAGGCCGGCGTATGGCCAGGGCACAACATGACTCGTGCTTCCAGGTTGCCGATGGAAAAACTTTCCCCGTCCGCGAACAGCCTGTCCCATTGAGAGCCATCGGCAGGGACATCCTGAAGATTGTAGATCTTCTTCCAGAGCTTCTGGACTTCGACCACCTTCTCACCGATGGCGATCGGCACACCCGTCTTCTGCTTCAGGTACCCGGCCGCCGAAAAGTGATCGGCATGAGGATGGGTATCCAGGATCCATTCCAGATCCAAGCCATTGTCCTGCACATAGCCGAGGATGGCGTCTGCGTTTTCCGTTGAGGTGCTGCCAGCCTTTTCCTCAAAATCCAGGACAGGATCGATAACCGCAGCCTTCATGGTTTCGGGATCGTGGACGACATACTGGACACTCGATGTCCGCGTGTCGAAGAAGGCCTTGACCACGGGGCGTACATGTCCGGCCGCTATCTGGCTTTCATTCACAGTCATATCTCTCTCCTCATGATAATATATATTTATGTATATTATATATTATCAAATTCAAGAGCGCAAAAGCGCTACTTCATAGGTAAAGGGAGAAAGCCAGACCTGTGCTATCAGTCGTTCTGCGTTTCGAAGCTGAAGCGTTCCTGCACCTGTTCATGTGCCAGGCCACTATGCAGGGTAAGAATAATGATCCGGACCTCCAGGGCCTCGGGATTATCCGGTGCCGCCTGGCAAACCCGGTCCAGTTCGGCCAGGGCCTGAGCGCCATGATACTCGGCATACTCCGAGGACCCCAGCAGACAATAGGCAAGGATGTGGGCTGCGCGGGCACAATTCTCTTCGCCTGTGCCGCCCTCCTCCTTGAGAAGCCTCAGGATCGTCAGCTTGACGGCATCCGGTATAGCCGCGGCCACCAACCCGGCATTGTTCAGGGCATCGTCCAGCCGACGATATTCCCTGGAGCGTCCGAAAAACGTGAAAAGACCGAACATGGGGCGGCAATAAAGCAAAGCTGAGCTCGCAGCAAGGCGGATCACTCGATACGCTGGTATTCCCAAGTGACCGCCGGCGCGCCGGGAAGAATCTCCTCCATGGAGAGACTGTTGCCCTCACAGGTGTAGCGGCGTGTGCGCAGCAGGGCAGCCCCGCCCTTGTCCCGGCTTTCCCGGATGCGCGAGACGTCGCCATCCGGTTCGATGATATCCAGGTTCAGTTCCACCGCGGACTCCGCTTCGCAGAGCCGGAGCTCCTCTCCCTCGACGGACCAGCGGCCCGTCGCCCTCATCGCCAGCGAAGCCAGGCCCTGCCACAGCTCACCCTCCTCGCTAAGAACGGAACTCATGCCTTCGCTGGGCGTAGGGCTCTGCTCGTAACGGCCATCGGCCTGCAGGATCAGGTAGCGTTGAAGATCCGGGTACTGCAGGTCCTCGAAGACACCCGTGTCGCGCAACTTGCGTTCGATCACCTTGCCATAGCCGCCCGAAACCAGCTCCCAGCCGCCGATCAGGCAGCGGTCGGCCGTTTCATCCCGTGCCGCCAGAATGCATCCGCGGCAAGGGTCCTTGCGCCCGTCCAGCACAAGCCGGAATCCCTCCGCCTCCGCGATGCCGTATCCGGCCAGGCGGAACCTTTTCCTGCTGCCCTCCTCCACCGTGATCTCCTCGGGCAGCTCACCCCAGTCTCGCGACGAAGTCTCCCTGACCTTCCAGGTTCCCTTTTCCGTTGCGCGCCGCAGTGTCCAGTGCCCGCAGTCGAACTCCAGCTGCGCGCGCGCCAATACAAGGCGATCGAAGGTGATGCTGTGCTCACGGCTGCGATTCCAGACATGGATATCACCGGGAAAGGGTGTGGAGGCCACACCCCCACCTCCAGGCTGGCGCAAGTCCTGATCCAGATAGGCCTGGGCAAAATGCTGCCAGTCATCCGGCGCCAGGAAATGCGCGAGCGCATCCTGCTGGGCGGACTGCCCCTCCTCGGCGGGCATGGCTGCCATCAGGTCGGCCACGGCCCCCGCACCGAAGGTCTCGGACAGCCAGAAGAAGAAAACCACGCTGTCGGTTCCCAGCGCCGTCAGCGGCACATGATCCGAGAGGGCGTCAAAGCCCGCAATGAACCCTTGGCTATGGGAGGTTCCCGGAACCACAAGATTGGCGAACCATTCGGCTGTGCCCTCGACCCACCAGTCGCTGGCCAAAAGGTTCGCCTTCACCGGCATCTCCGCCTTCTGCACACAATGAAAGAATTCGTGGGCCATCGTGAAGGTCATCCCGCGCGCTCCGGTCACGCCCGGATAGACCGCAACCAGGCAGCCGTCGGAAACCTCGATGGTCACACCATGTGAATCGTGGGCGTAACCCTCTCCATCCTCCGCTTCCATGGGCAGCAGATGGGAAAGCCAGATGGTCAGGTCGTCGGGCGCCAGCCGGCCGAGTTCAAACAAAGCCGCCGCTGAGTGCTCCACACCGCGACGGACATCTCTTCGCATAACCCTCAGGTCAGCTGCCGGATAATCGTAGCCGGAAACCAGGCGCACCGCTCGCGGTCCGCGCGGTGTCTCGATGGTAAAGCGTTCGACCTCGTCACAGGGCTGGCTCGCCCCGGCCACGCGCGGATCGACCTCGGCCAGGTAGTCTCCCGCTGCACAGTCGTCGAAGGCCCCGGCCGCCATCGGCCAGAAAAACACCAGCAGCAGAAAGACCAGCCCTGACCCGGGCTTCGGGTGCCGCATATCCTCTTCACCCTGTCATTGGATGCGCTCTTGGCATCCGGGCTTCCGGACAAACTTCAGGGTATCCTAGCAGGAATCCCCCCGGTCTCTACACTTTCCTTCTCGTGTCCGGAAAAGCCGCGACTCTTCTCACGGGAAATCCTCTTGTCAGGAGCGCTTTCGTATGGATTTCTGAAGCGAACCTATGAGGGAACTGACGCAATGACCCTGGAACACTGGCTGGCGTTCGTGGCCGCCTCGACCATCCTGCTCATGATCCCGGGACCGACGATCCTGCTCGTTATCTCCCATGCCCTCAGCCGGGGGCGCCATGCCGCCGGCGCCAGCGTGGCCGGCGTCGTTTTGGGCGACTTCACGGCCATGACCGCCTCCCTTCTGGGGCTGGGTGCACTCCTGGCCGCGTCGGCCAGCGCCTTCATGGTCCTGAAGTGGATCGGCGCGGCCTATCTCGTCTATCTGGGCATCCGGCTCTGGCGCTCTCCGGTCGCGCAGGAGCAGACTGAGACGCCGGACAATCCTTCCCCCAAGCGCGGCAGTTTCCCCGTGTTCCTCCACACCTATACGGTGACCGCGCTCAATCCCAAGAGCATCGTCTTCTTCATCGCCTTCCTGCCCCAGTTTCTCGTCTCCGGACAGCCGCTGCTGGCGCAGATGGCGATCCTCGAGGCGACCTTCCTCGTCCTGGCGGCCATAAACGCGGCGGCTTTCGCCCTGCTGGCCGCCGCCGCCCGAGAGAAAATCAAGCGCCCACGCACCCAGCGCCTGTTCAATCGCACCGGCGGTTCTCTGCTGATCGGGGCCGGTCTGCTGGCCGCCGGATGGAAGCGGGTGACGGAATAAGGCCTCAAACGAGTGCCTTGAGACTCTCCTTGATGGTCGAGAGGGCCTCGTCCACCTGCCGCGCCTGGATATCGAGATAAAAGACCACGCGCACACCGTCGCGCCCGGACGGCAGCATGTGCACGCCGCGGCGATAGGCCTCCTCGACGAAGTCTCCGGCATCGATGCCGGTCAGCTGGAAGCGGACGATGTTCGTCTCGACCGAGGCCGGATCGATCTCGATCTGCGGCAGCTGGGCCAATCCCTCGGCGAAACGCCTGGCGTTATCGTGGGTTTCCTGCAGGCGCGGACGGTGGTGTTCCAGCGCATGCAGGGCACCGGCCGCAATGATACCGGCCTGGCGGAAGCCGCCGCCGAACTGCTGCTTGAACCGGCGCGCCCGGACCATCAGCTCCTTCGAGCCCACAAGGCAGGACCCGACGGGGGCCCCCAGTCCCTTGGAAAAACAGACACTGATCGTATCAAAAGAGGCCGCATACTCGGCCTCCGTAATGCCTGTCGCCGTTGTCGCATGCCAGAGACGCGCGCCATCTAAGTGCAGCGCCGTTTCATGAAACCTGGTCACTTGCGCCACAGCCTGAATGTCCTCGAGTGGCCAAACGGCCCCACCGCCCACATTGTGCGTGTTTTCCAGACACACCATGCGTACCGGACCGCTCATGGGGGACGGCGCAAAACGATGGCCCGGGGTCAAGCAGGCCTCCACATCTCCGGACGCAAAGATTCCGCGCGAGCCCGGCAGAAACTTCGGCAGGATTCCGGACAGAACGGATGATGCCGCACCCTCAGTTTCGTGAATATGTGCCTGTTCATGCAGCAGGATGACATCTCCGGGCTCCGTCTGGCACCGCAAGGCAACCTGGTTGGTCATGGTGCCGGTGGGCACGTAGACCGCATCCTCCTTGCCCAACAGCTCGGCGGTCCGAACCTCCAGCGCCTTGACCGTCGGATCGTCACCATAGACGTCGTCCCCCACCTCGGCCTCGGCCATGGCCGTTCGCATTTCAGCCGTAGGACGGCTGCAGGTGTCGCTTCTCAGGTCGATCATTCGCTCCATCACTTGTGCTTGCAGTGCTTTCATAGGGCAGTCTTCTGCCGGTCACTCGACTGTCCCCTGAAGTGCTAGCACCAGAATGATCGAATTTCCAAGCTCAGAGAGCATATTCTGATTCTGTCCGAGCAAGCCCCAATGATCTCAAGGCACGGGCTCTTACGAGGCAATATCCACCTCGACGAAGGCACCTTTTCGATCGATCTTCTGGAGGAAGCCTTGGGATATTTCGGCCTCGGACTGAGCCCGGCCTCCAAGATCATACAAAAGCTTGTAACAGTAACGGCAACCTGGCGGGATGTCGCCAAGGAAGTCGGTGCCCGCACCGAAGAAATCACACGAATGGCCGGCGCCTTTGGACATCATGACTTGAAACGGGCGCGGACGCTGTGATCAGGTCTCTCGTCAATGATTTTGGGTCTCCCAGCACCGCACTGGATCGTGGGTTGGGCTAAGCTGATGGCCGCGATTTAGGAAAAGCGTAGCAGATTGCTGTGACAATCATGAGCAGGCCGCATCACGATCATGCGGCTACTTGCTGATTTCAGATGAAAATTTGAGCATTAAGTCTCAGCCCTTCAGTGACCAACGACCAAGTACATTATATCGCCCGAGCCCCAGCTCGCTGTGTATGAGGACGAATTCGTGCACCATGAAGCGGATCGGCTCGATGGATTGCACGGGAATCGCCTTTGGCCCGTAGGACAGGGTCATGTGGGGCGTAAATTGAGTCGCTGCTCTCAGCCCATTCTCCACCATGGCGGCACCGAGGTCGCCGTGGAGATCGAACATCGCATCTCCCTCGCCGAGCAACACCAGTGGCCGTCTGTGCGGCCTGCCACCCTCAAAACTCGTGATGAAACGGAAAGCCACCTCAAAGGGACGCATCGAAACGGCTTCCGCAGCTTTCTTCGCCGCATAGGCAAACTTGGTGCGCAGGCATCTGTCATCTCGAACGTGATGGAGCGAGATGTGCAATCGCTCCGGCCTGATCTGTGTCCCCGTCAGATGATTCTGGCAAGCGAACCACTGGCCGAACCGTTCAATATGGACGGATGTCTCAGCATTCGGGAAAAGCATGAAGACGAGCCGCTCAGGCCGCTTGGGTCTGACAGGCAGCTCCTGAAAAAATTCGAACGTTCCTTGCGTGGGGGTATTTGCATGCTCCATGGCGTCTCTCGTTCTGAGCGAGAGAGAATAGAACAAAAAGAGAACATTCTGCAAGACTGCTGAACACGCGATCGGCAATACCCGGAAACACGACAGCTGATCAGACTTCCACCCTCCTGAGCCACTTACTCCCTGCGGGACCTCGTACGTAGAGCTGGCTCTTACGGCGCTTCAATCAAGAAGGACCTCAGCAATTGCCAAGCTGGCAAGGCCAGCGGTGGCCAAGAGACGATCCAGGCCGTGGCCGTTGCGCGCCTTGGACGACAGGCCAATCATGGTGGTGCTGACGAAGTCTGTTAGACGGTCCGCCTCCGCCGGATAGCGTGCCGCAATATAGCGGTGGATCGTGTCTTCGGCAGCAGCGTGGAAGGCACAGGCAGCCTCGCGCGCCTCCCCGTCGTTGCAGCGGGTGCTCTCCAGCACGAGACAGCCGGAAGCCACGGGATCGGCCGCGTAGCGGCGCGCCGCGTCCTCCAGCACGGCCGCAAGCGATTCGGCCACGGGACGGTCAGTGTGCAAGAGCTGGGAAAGCGGGATGGCGCTGGTCTCGGCGTAGCGGTCGAGAACACGCCTGTAGAGGCCGCCCTTGTTCCCGAAGGCAGCGTAGAAGCTCGGTGGGTTGATGCCCAGAGCATCGGTGACGTCGGCAACGCTGACCGCATCATAACCCCGCGCGTGGAAAAGGCGCTGTGCCGCGGCGACTGCCTGCTCGGGATCGAACCGGCGCGGGCGACCACGGGGGCGGAGATTATTTGTATCGGACATTACAAAATACCTTGACGGAAGCTTCTGGGTATTTATGTAATGCCTCCTACATTAATTCACAAGGAGGGCCCGATGGCCACGTTTGAAGGAAAGTCCGTTCTCGTTCTCGGTGGAAGCCGGGGGATTGGTGCAGCGATCGTGCGGCGTGTGGCGGCCGAGGGTGCAAAGGTAACCTTTACCTATGCCGGGTCCCATGAGGCGGCGGAGCAGTTGGCGGCCGAGACGGACAGCACCGCAGTTCTGACAGACAGTGCGGACCGCGATGCGGTGATCGCGCGGGTGCGCGAGAGCGGGCCGCTCGACCTCCTCGTGGTGAATGCCGGAATCGGCTTGTTCGGTGATGCGCTGGAGTTGGACCCTGACGAAGTGGACCGGCTCGTCCGGATCAACGTCCACGCCCCCTATCATGCAGCGGTGGAAGCCGCTCGGCGGATGCCGGAGGGCGGGCGGATCATCGTAATCGGCTCGGTGAACGCAGACCGCATGCCTTTCGCGGGCGGCGCCGCCTACGCACTGAGCAAGTCTGCCCTCCAGGGAATGGCGCGCGGGTTGGCACGCGATTTCGGGCCGCGCAGGATCACCATCAACGTGGTCCAGCCCGGGTCGATCGACACCGACGCGAACCCGGCCGATGGCCCGAACAAGGATCTGATGCACAGTTTCATGGGCATCAAGCGCCACGGGCGGCCGGAAGAGGTCGCCGGCATGGTGGCCTGGCTGGCGGGTCCCGAAGCGAGCTTCGTGACCGGGGCGATGCACACGATCGACGGCGCGTTTGGCGCCTGATCAGGCAGGAAGCGGGGCTGACCGGAGCGTCGGCGGCCCCGCGCCAGTTCGTTATCCATAGCCCAGTCCCCAATCCATGTATCGCATCTGGCATCGAAGAGGTTCTCGAACATGCTGATCAACAAAGTGCCCGGGCCCTGGCACATGGCCGCTCGATCATGCCGATGAGCACCATCGGTATCATTGGTGCCGGAGAGGTCGGGAGCCAGATCGGGCGTGCGGCCGTTGCTTCCGGCTACGAAGTCGTCATCGCCAATTCACGTGGGCCGGAGACCTTAAAAGGTTTGATCGTCGAGCTGGGTCCGTCCGCCCGCGCCGCCACCGCAGCCGAGACTGCCGAGGCTGGGGACTTCGTCGTCGTGGCCGTCCCCCTCAAGCTGGGCAACGACATGCCTGTGAAGCAACTCGCAGGCAAGATCGTGCTCGACACGAACAATTACATGCCCTGGCGTGACGGCCACTTCCCCGTCATCGACACCGGTGAGAAGACGGTTCACGAACTGCGCCAGGAACAGCTTCCCACTTCCAAGGTGGCGAAAGCCTTCACGCACATCCAAGCGCCGCGCCTGTTCATCTCGGCCAGACCGGCCGGCACTGCCGACCGTCATGCGCTATCAGTCTCGAGCAACTATCCCAAAGCTGTGGAACGCGTGACACAGCTGTACGACCAATTCGGCTTCGACACTGTCGACAATAGCCCGCTTAGCGAGTCCTGGCGCAGCGGTCCCGGCCAACCGGCATGGATGGCGCACGCGCACCAGACCAAAACAGAGCTCATTGCCAACCTCGCTAAGGCGGAACTTCCCAACCCTGTGTAAGTCTGCTTCAAGTGGGATATCTTTTGGGAAAGGAACCACAACATGACTCAGCGCGATGCCATCTTCCCCGCAAACCGCCACGCTCTCTATGAGGAGCATGGCTATTCCGCCGCGATCCGCTCCGGGAATCTGTTGTTCGTTTCCGGACAGGTCGGCAGCCGTCCCGACGGCACCCCCGAGCCCGACTTTGCCGCCTAGGTCCGGCTTGCCTTCGCCAATCTGAAGGCAGTCCTGGAAGCAGGAGGCTGCACTTTTGACGATATTGCTGATTTAACAAGCTTCCATACCGACCCCGAGAACCAGTTCCCCGCGATCATGGAGATAAAGAGCGAAGTGTTCTCTGAGCCGCCTTATCCGAATTGGACAGCTGTCGGCGTCAACTGGCTTGCCGGCTTCGACTTCGAGATCAAGGTGATTGCCCGTATCCCCGGCGACAGCTGATCATCCTCGACCTCGGCGTCTGTCCAGGCGCCTTCGCGATATCACCCACACAAGGACCTATCGGATGCGCGCAGCGCCGTTAGAGAGCGTTATCTGTCGTGATCTGGAAGGAAGCCGCCTGTCCGCTTCGCGAACCGCTTAAGGGTTCGGGACCTTGGCCGCCGCCATGTAGGAAACGCACATCTTCACCAGTTGCCTGCGAATGTCGGACTCCACCGCGGGCGGCAGATTTCGCTCGAACACGTTGCGCACAGTTCCGAAAATCACGGCGAGCAAGGTTGTGTTGAGAAGGACTTGGTCGCCGTCGATAGCGTCTGTCGCGCTTGTGAACATCGCACTCGTCGCAGCGTCCACTCGCTGGCTGAAGGCTTCGATCAGCGCCTCGTTGTCCAGCTCGACCGCAGACTGATAAAGGGCGCGAGTGACATCTCTCCGCTCGGTTTTCGCTTCCCAATACGCGTTTACGAGTGCTTCAACCATCTCCGAGATGGGGGCACCATGATGTTCGGCGCAAGCTTTCTCCACCCTCTCGGCCACGATATCGAGGTAACGCTCGTTCAGAGCATAAAGCAGCGCCTGCTTGTGAGGGAAGTATTGGTACATCGTACCAACAGAAACCCCGGCCCGCTCCGAAACGCGTGTAGTGGTCAGCCGATGCAGTCCTTCGGCAAGCAAAACCTGAATAGTCGCTTCGAATATGGCCTCCAGAGTCACGGTGGCGCGCGCCTGACGCGGCGTTTTTCGGGGGCTTAAGTGGCGGGGCGGTGTTGCAGCCATAAGCGAATCCTCAAAGCGAAGAATTCTTCATATATTACCAGCAGCCTCATAGCAAACTTTGAAAGGATGTGTCATGGCAGATACCCGCATCGCCCTCGTTACCGGAGCCAACAAGGGTATTGGACGCGAAATTGCCCGGCAACTCGCAGAATCCGGGGTCACCGTCATTGTCAGTGCGCGCGACCCGGAACGCGGCAAGGAAGCTGCAGGCGAGCTAACATTGCGCGGACTGTCCAGCGAAAGCATCGAGATCGATCTGAACGATGAAGCGACCATTGCCGCTGCCGCAGAACAGATCGCCGCCAAGCATGGGCGGTTGGACATTCTGGTCAATAATGCTGGCATCGTCGATGCTGCCGACGGTCCCCCAACCGCGGCTTCAACTGCCGCTGTGCGCCGGATCATGGAAACGAACTTCATTGGTACGTTGGCGGTGACGCAGGCCATGCTGCCCCTGCTGCGCAAGTCACAGGCTGGCCGCATCGTCAATCTTGCCACCACGCTCGGGTCGCTCGCGATTAATGGTGACCCATCCTCGCCTTACTATTCAGCACGCTTGATCGGCTACAATGCCTCCAAGACGGCGCTCAACATGTTGACTGTGCAACTGGCCGCTGAGTTGCATGGCACACCCATTGTGGTGAACTCGGTGTGCCCGGGATACGTCAAAACCGATCTGACCGGACATGCAGGCTTCATGACGCCCGAGGAAGGTGCGCGATTGCCAGCCAAGTATGCGTTGCTGGGCGAAGACGCGGTTTCTGGGCGCTTTGTGGAGCCAGATGGTGACACGCCCTGGTGAGGCTGAGAAACGAGCGCTCCCGCCTTTCGGGCCTTTTAGAAGCTTGCAAAAGCACAGTAATACACACGTAAATCTAGAGCTTTACCTCGAAAACGAGATTGAAAGGATTCTCGGCCACGCGGCGGAACGAATTGAATCCGGCTTCCTCGAATATCCGTGCCAGGCGAGTCTCGCCGGCCTGGTTGCCAAGCGCCATACCGACTTCCTCGGACAGTGAATGCGGGCAGCAGATCGTTGTCGAACCGCTATAGAAGAGCCGGCCGATGGTATTGAGATTGTCCTCCAGGCGATCATTGGCGAAGGGCTCCACGAGCATGACCGTTCCATCCTCTGCCAGCGTCTCTGCGGCATGGCGAGCCCCACCAACCGGATCACCCATGTCGTGCAGGCAGTCGAAAAAGCACACAAGGTCATAGTCTTTTCCAGGGAAGGTCTTCGCACTGGAAATTTCGTAGTGGACCCGGTCTTCCACTCCTGCCTTACCGGCGTTGTCCCGGGCGGCTGTAACCGAGTCGGCATGGGCGTCGAAACCGACAAAACGGGAGTTGGGAAAGGCCTCGGCCATGATGATGGTGGAATGACCATGGCCACACCCGACATCGGCCACGCGCGCACCTGCAGACAGCTTTTCGACGACGCCACCAAGGGCCGGCAGCCAGTTCGAGACGAGATTGGCCTGATAGGGCGCCTTGAAGAAGGCGGCGTTGCCGCAGAACAGCCGATGGTGATGCTCACCCCAGGCCACCCCCTCGCCTGTTCGAAAGGCTCGCAGCAACTTGTCCTCGTCGAACCAGATCGAGGCAGGAACCTCCCAGGCATGCGGGATGAAGACCGGGCTATCCTCATCGGCCAGCACCATCGCCTGTTCCGGTGTCAGTTCATAGGTATCCTTTGCTGCATCATACTCCACATAGCCCCCGGCCGCCTGACTATTGAGCCATTCGCGCACATAGCGCTCGGCACAACCGGCGCGTTCTGCCAACTGGCCGGCAGTTATCGGACCGGCATCATGCATCCCCTTATAGAGACCGCACTTGTGGCCGAGACTGACCATCACGCCGCCAAAGCCTGCTGCGAGATCACCGATAGCCTGCTGGATAAAGACATTGAGTTTATTCTCGTCGATCGCTCCCATCGTTCTCTCCCTCTTCTTTCGCGTGGTATTCGCTTCTCGATGGTCGTAACCAAACGCCGAGATGCCTGGAGGCCCGCAAGCCCAGGCTGACTGAATCCTCTTTGTTGAGGCATTGCATCGGAAGTGCGAAACTCGCCGCTATCGGTCCATTTCCGTCGCGAGAGTCAATAAAATGGCCGAGTATCCGACGTTTCACGTTTGCCTGGTCGCGGTCCCTGGCACGCTCTGCATGCCGATTGCCGGACTTTACGAGGTGCTGACGGCGTTTCCAGTGGTGGCGGAGTTTTATGACGGCGTCCCGGCAACGCCGCCCTTCCAGGTCGAGATTGTCGGCGCCGAACGGGCAAACATGGCGGCCGCCAGCGGCCTGCCCATTGCCATCCAGCGCCCCTTCCGCGAGGTCGCGCAAACCGACATCGTCATCGTCCCCACCATGGCAGTCCAGGAGGGATGGCAAACAGGCCAGCATCCCGAACTCGTGGCCTGGCTGGAAGCAATGCATGAGCGCGGTGCACTTCTCTGCTCGGCTTGCACCGGGCTTCTGCTACTTGCGGAGACGGGGCTGCTCGAAGGGCGTCATGCAACGACGCACTGGGCCCTCGCACCATCCTTCCAGCAACGCTTCCCAAGGATCGAACTGTGCCTGAACGAAGTGCTTATCACGGCGGGTGATCGGGAAGAGTTCGTCATGTCGGGCGGCGCTGCGTCCTGGCAGGATCTCGTTCTCTACCTGATCGGACGCTTTGTCAGTCCGGCCGCTTCGCAAGCGATCGCCAAGTTCGAGTTGCTGGAACGTCATGCGGAAGGCCAGGCCCCCTACCTGCCGTTCCTCCCACGCACACAACACAGCGACTCACTGGTGCTCGGCCTGCAGCAATGGCTCGAGCAAAACTTCGCAGTTGGCAGTCCGGTTGCCGAAATGACAGGCAGGTCAGGTCTTTCAGCCCGTGCTTTCGAACGCCGCTTCAAGCGGGCAACCGGTTTCTCGCCGATCAGTTATGTACAGCACGTCCGTATCGAGGAAGCGAAACGACGGCTCGAAAACAGTGAGGTCCCCATCGACCAGATTAGCTGGGAAGTTGGCTATGAGGATGCGGCTGCGTTTCGGCGTCTCTTCAAGCGCATTGCCCGCGTCACGCCGGGTGTCTATCGCCGCAAGTTCATGATCACGGATTATGCATGAGCCCAAACGACATGAAGTAGCGGACGGTTCGTGTCCGACTATGCCACTCCTGATGGCTTATATCGCGATCAGAAGCCGTGCCGACGCAGTTCCATCGCGATACGCGCGCGGGACGCGGTGTCGCGTGTCGGAAAGGCGGCAAAATAGTCCGCCACCGTGGCGTCGGGTTTGCGCCGGTGCACCTGGCGCCGCCATCGAGCCGCCTGGTCGTGTCGGCCAGCCAGACCATTGGCAGCAAGCGCGATCATTGCGATCAGATAATGTGCTCCGGGTGTGGTGGCTGCGCGATCGGCCCAGCTGGCGGCGGCCTCATGATCCTCCTGCTGGATCAGCATCTGCGCACGAACGCCGTGAATGCCATAGAGCAGCGGGTCGAGTGGGCTTAGATGCAGCGAGGTGTCCAGCGCGGTGAACGAAGCAGCCGCCTTTCCGTTCAGCATATCGGTGAAGGCCGCAGCGTAGAAGCCTTGTGCATAGTTAGGGTTCAGCGCCGTCGCCCGTGCCAACCAGTCAGCAGCGACTTCGGGCTCATCCGTCAACCAGAATGTGCGACCCATTGTGAAGTTCGCAAAGGGGTCGAGAGCATCCAGTTCCAGACTGCGCTCGGCATGGCGCCGTGCTTCGCGAGTGGCCAATGCTGGATCAGGCGTCAGACGCAAGAACGCGTCGAGAAAGCTGGTAAAAGACAGTCCCGCATGAGCACGCGCGAAGTGCGGATCCAACTTGACCGCCCGTTCGAAACAGACCTGCGCCAATGCCGTGTCGTCAGTCGTGAAACGGTACAGATGACCGAGGCCGATGTGATAATTCGCCCAAGCATCCAGCCCCGTCGGGTCGCTCAGCCGCGCGATGCGCGCTTCGTTGAAGGGTATGTGGGCCTCAAGCGCCGATACGAGGTGCGCCACAATCCGCGCCCTCAGGTCACCGATGTCTTCAACAGGAGCCACGAGCCGATCGGCCCAGAGCATCTCGCGGGAGCTGGTGTCGGTCAGTTCGAGCGTCACAGCAATGATACGATTGTGGCTCTCGATAATTCCAGAAAGGACGTAGCGCGCGGTAAGTGCTGCAGACACCAAATCCAGATCGGCTGCAACTTGCCGGAAGCGGAAGGATGACCCTCGCGCGATCACCGCAAGCCATCGCAGTCGCGATAAAGCCTCGATGATCTCGTGCGGAATCGCATCACCCAGAATGGCGAGCTCCGGCAACATGCCGAGCTGTTGCAAGGGGAGTACGGCGATAGAGGGGCGCCCGCCGGGGCGGTCAAGCGGTTGGTGAACGATACCCTCAACAGACGCGTGCTCGAGTGGCAGTGTGGATACCTCGGGGATGAAGCGGAATCCCCGGCCATGAACCGTGCGGATTACTGCCTGTCGCACACCATTGTCGCCGACCGCCTGACGGGCTGAGCGGATACGGCTGGAAATGCTGGCATCCGAGACCGCCTGACCTTGCCAGACCGCAGCGACGATCTCGTCCTTCGAGACCATGTGATCGCGATTTCGGACCAGATGGATCAGCAGGGTAAGCACTTGGGGTTCCAGCCGCACCGGTCTTTCGCAGTGGCTGAGTTGAAAGCGCTCCGGGTCGAGACGAAAATCACCGAATGCCCAAGTCATGTGAGAGCATATGGTATAATCGCCGACTTCTACAGGAATTCTTCAGAACTCCGTCAAGCTTGCCCGACGCGGATGCCTTAAGATCAACAACTACAATGGCGCGGGCCTTCCGAAGGCCCAAAAAGGGAACGGAGAGAGCAATGCAAGAAAATTCAATAGAAATAAGACGGTTTGAGAAACCAGATCAACTCCTGGACATGAAAGATCGAGGGGGCATCTCCCATCGTCAACATGGTCGATGGCAGCACAGGAATGCGTGCAATCTTTGAACCCGGCTGGACCTGGGAGGCTGACGAGAAACCGCTGCTCGGCTCGCCCGACTCCTGCCCCATGCGGCACACCGGCTACTGCATGTCGGGCAAGCTTGTGGTTCGCATGATCGACACGGGCATCGAGACACATCTGAGCACGGGCGACTTCTTCGAAATTCCGCCCGGGCACGATGCCTATGTCGAAGGCGCCGAGCGGGTCGAACTGATCTTGTTTGCGCCACCCGAACACCAGCACTGACCATTTCCCGCTCATGCTGGTTCGCTCGGAAGACCGGATATTTGCACCCGGCCGAACACGGACACAGTGGTCCCGAAGCAAATTTCATGTGTCGACCAGGATTGTCCCGGTTGATGAAGAAAGGACGGAGAAAATCGATGGACGCAATGACGATGCGCACAACACAGGGGCGCGGCAGGCTTTTCGCCAGCGTCCTCGAAACCGTGGGGGACACCCCTGCGATCCGGATCAATTCGCTCGCGCCGGACGGTGTGGAGGTCTACGTGAAGGCCGAGGCCTTCAACCCGGCCGGATCGGTAAAGGACCGGCTGGCACTCAGCATCATTGAGGAGGCCGAACGCGACGGAAGACTGAGCCCGGGACAGACCGTGGTCGAGGCGACGTCGGGCAACACCGGAATCGGACTGGCCATGGTTTGTGCAGCCAAGGGCTATCCGCTGGTGGTTACAATGGCCGACAGCTTTTCGGTCGAGCGTCGCAAACTGATGAGGATGATGGGTGCAAAGGTCGTGCTTACGCCGCGCGCGGAAAAGGGCTTCGGCATGTACCGCAAGGCAGTGGAACTGGCCGAAGCGAATGGCTGGTTCCTTGCCCGCCAGTTTGAAACCGAGGCGAACGCCCGTATCCACGAGAACACGACTGCCCGCGAGATTCTCACCGACTTCGACGGCAAGCAGCTGGATTACTGGATCACAGGCTACGGCACCGGCGGCACGGTGACGGGGGTGGGGCGTGCTCTGCGCCGCGAACGGCCGGAAACAAAGATCGTGCTGTCGGAACCCGCCAATGCGCAGCTTCTGGGCAGCGGTCACGCGCAGGCGCGCAACCCGGATCATTCGCCCGCCGAAAGCCACCCTGCTTTCCAACCACATCCAATCCAGGGCTGGACCCCCGACTTCATTCCCCACATCCTGCAGGAAGCGCTGGATGACGGGCTTTATGACGAACTGATCCCTGTTGCCGGCCCCGACGGCATTGCCTGGGCTCAGAAACTCGCGCAGCGGGAAGGCATTCTGACGGGTATCTCTGGAGGCTCGACCTTTGCCGTCGCCATGCAGGTCGCCGAACGGGTCGAGCCTGGGGCCGTCATCCTCTGCATGCTGCCGGACACAGGCGAACGCTACATGTCAACGCCGCTGTTCGAAACGATCCCTGAGGACATGACCGAGGAAGAAACGGCACTGTCGCGTTCGACGCCCGGTTATCAGATGGCCGCAGAATAGCCGCCGCAACCCACGGAAAAAATGATACGACTCTGCACGATCCGTCTCTGCAGTGCCCTGGGCCAATCAAGTCGGGTAGGGAAAACCGCAGCGGTCCCGCGGCTCGAATCAGCAACCAAAAAAGTCCGACAAGCTGCAGCCGGAGCCGCTACCAAGTCATCAGTCGGCCTGACGGGCATTTTCGGTTACCTGCAGTATCCATGAACGCGCAGGGCAACTGCGAGTCTGAAGCGCCCTGACGTTCATCCGCGCGAGCGAACATCACATCTTGGGAAAGCCAACCATGACTGCAGTCGCAAATGAAGCGAAGACCGCCCGGGAGGAAAACCTCGACCCTGAGGATTGGGAAACGCTTCGCATTCTTGCCCGACGCATTGTCGACGACGCGGTCGATTATACCCGCGACGTTCGCGAACGCCCTCTTTGGCAGGTCATGACACCCGAGGTACGCACGCAATTCCGCCGCCCAGTACCGCAGGAGGGCCGGCCGCTAGCTGAAGTCTACGACGATCTCGTCACGAACATGTTGCCGTACCCGATGGGAAACATCCATCCACGCTTCTGGATGTGGTACATGGGAGCGAGCAATTTCACGGGCGCTCTGGGAGACTTCCTTGCAGCCGTTCTTGGCTCGAATCTCGCCGGCGGCGACCATGCTGCAGCTGAGATCGACAAGCAGGTCGTTTCCTGGATGAAGGAAATGATAGGCTATCCCGCAACGGCCAGCGGTACGCTGGTCTCAGGCGGATCAATGGCCAATCTGATCGGCCTGACCGTCGCACGCAACCAGATGTCTGGCATCGACATGCGTGAACTGGGCATAGGCGCCCTGAAGGCACCCCTGAGGTTCTACGGCTCGGATCAGATCCATTCATGTCACCAGATCGCATTGGAAGCGATGGGGCTGGGCAACCAGGCCCTTTGCCGTGTGCCATCCGACACGGCTTGCCGGATGGATGTTGCAGCCCTGCGCAGGGCAGTGGACCGTGACAGAGCGGCAGGGCACCAGCCCGCCTGTGTGATTGCAACTGCCGGCACGGTCAATACGGGCGCCATCGACGATCTGCAGGCGATCGCTGATTTCTGCGTCGATGAAGGGCTGTGGCTGCATGTAGATGGGTGCATCGGTGCACTCCTCGCAATAGCACCCGAAGGACAGGCGCTGATACAAGGGATGAAGCGCGCCGATTCCATTGCACTGGACCCGCACAAATGGCTGCACGCCCCCTTCGAGGTTGGCTGCGCTCTTGTCCGCGATGCGGATGCACATTTTGGCAGCTTCACGCTGACGCCAGAGTATCTTGAAAACGCACCGCGCGGCATCGCGTCGGGAACCTGGCTGCACGACTTCGGACTTCAAACTTCACGCGGATTCCGTGCCCTCAAGGTCTGGATGGCGCTGGAGGAGCAGGGCGTGGCCAAATTTGGCCGCCTCATCGATCAGGACCTTGCTCATGCCCGCTACCTATCGGAACGAATAGAAGCCACCCCTGATCTGAGCATGTGTTTTCCGACCGCAATCAACATCGTCTGCTTCCGCTATGATCCGGAAGGACTGCCCGAGCCGTCGCTCAAGAGGCTGAATACCGAAATCATGGTGCGAATGCAGGAAGCCGGCATCGCCGCAGTCTCCGACACCACAGTCCAAGGTCGCCATTGCCTGCGCGCCGCAATCACCAACCATCGCACGACACGCGCCGATCTGGATATCCTGATCGACGAGGTTTTACGCCGGGGAGAAACGCTGATGGGGGAGGCCGGTTTTTTGACAGCCACGGAGCTTCACATGCAGCGTGCCTAGAGGACAAGTGCGGCTCAAGCTTGCAAATCTGCGCTTTGAGCTGCCCCACAAAAGGAAAGAAGATGAAGGTCTCGATCGTACAAAAACCACCGATCTATCTCGATCTCGAAAAATCCATGGTTTGCGCGGTAGAAATTGTTCAGGAATCCGCAGCCATGGGCTGCGACATGGTGGTTTTTCCAGAAGTCTGGCTGCCTGGCTACCCCACTTTCGTCTGGCGGCTACCGCCAGGGGCCGGTATGGGCAAGACGGATGCGCTTTATGCCCTTTCACAGGCCAACTCGGTGGATCTGGGCAAGAATGGATTGAGGCCGCTACAGGAAGCGGCACAAGACTGTGCTGTCGTAGTGGTGATCGGCTATCAGGAGATTGACGGTTCTGTCAGTGGCAGCACACTTTTCAACAGCTGCGCGATCATCGATGCGGATGGCAGGCTGGTCAACAATCACCGCAAGCTCATGCCGACAAACCCGGAACGGATGGTTTGGGGTTTCGGTGACGGCGCCGGCTTGAACGTGGTTGATACCGCCATCGGCCGTGTCGGTGCATTGATCTGCTGGGAAAACTACATGCCGCTCGCACGCTATGCGCTCTATGCCCAGAACATCGATATCTATGTTGCTCCAACATGGGACAGCGGCGACACATGGTTCGCAACAATGCAGCACATCTCACGTGAGGGCGGTTGCTGGGTGATTGGTTGTGCGACGGCACTGGAAGCATCCGACATTCCCGAAAACATTCCTTTTCGCGACGAGCTTTTCCCGAACAAGGACGAATGGATTAACGCGGGCGACGCCGTCGTCTACAAGCCCTTCGGTGGAATCATGGCCGGCCCGATGCATCAGGAAAAGGGCCTCCTGACCGCCGAGATCGATGTCGCTGCGGCACGGGCGTCTCGACGAAAATTCGACGCCAGTGGGCATTATGCGCGACCCGACGTTTTTTCTCTCACCGTGAACAGAAAGAAACAACGCCCGGTACTTTTCGAATAAACCTCCACCGAAACTTTGAAAGCACCAGCTATTCTACTTCTCTACTCCCACTCGATCGTACCGGGCGGTTTGCTGGTCACGTCATAGACCACGCGGTTGATGCCGCGCACCTCGTTGATGATACGCGTGGCCGCACCGGACAGGAAACCGTGATCGAAGGGATAGCTTTCGGCCGTCATGCCGTCTGTGGAGGTCACGGCCCGCAGGGCGCAGACATAGTCATAGGACCGGGCATCGCCCATTACGCCCACGGTGCGGACCGGCAGCAGGACAGCGAAGGCCTGCCAGATCGCATCATAGAGGCCGGCCTTGGCGATCTCGTCCAGATAGATGGCGTCGGCCTTGCGCAGAATGTCCGCCTTCTCGCGCGATACCGGTCCGGGAATGCGGATGGCCAGGCCGGGTCCCGGGAAGGGATGGCGGCCGACCAGGCTTTCCGGCAGGCCGAGTTCACGGCCCAGCACGCGGACCTCGTCCTTGAACAGCTCGCGCAGGGGCTCGACCAGCTGCATCTGCATGCGCTCGGGCAAGCCGCCCACGTTGTGGTGGCTCTTGATGGTCACCGACGGCCCGCCGGTGAAGGAGACGGACTCGATTACGTCGGGATAGAGCGTGCCCTGGGCCAGGAAGTCCGCGCCGCCCACCTTGGCCGCCTCCTCGTCAAAGACGTCGATGAAGGTGTTGCCTATGATCTTGCGTTTCTGCTCCGGGTCCTCGACCCCTTCCAGCTTGCCAAGGAACAGTTCGCTAGCATCGCGAGCCACAAGCGGGATGTTGTAGTGGTGGCGGAAGACCTCGACCACCTGCTCCGCCTCGCCCTGGCGCAGCAGGCCGTGGTCGACGAAGATGCAGGTCAGCTGCTCGCCAATGGCCTCGTGGATCAGCACGGCCGCTACGGAGGAATCGACGCCGCCGGACAGTCCGCAGATCACGCGGCCGTCGCCCACCTGGTGCCGAATGGCCGCCACCGCCTGTTCGCGGAAAGCGGCCATGGTCCAGTCGCCGCGGCAACCGGCAATCCTGTGCGTGAAGTTGGCCAGTAGCCGGCCGCCGTCCGGTGTGTGCACCACCTCGGGATGGAATTGCACACCGTAATAGCGGCGCTGCTCGTCGGCCACAGCGGCACAGGGAGCGCCCTCTGAAGTCCCGATCACTTCGAAGCCCGATGGCAAGGCAGCCACCCGGTCGCCGTGGCTCATCCAGACCTGATGGCGCTCGCCCACCTCCCAGAGATCTTCGAAGAGTGGGCTGGCCTTGCGGATCTCCAGGAAGGCCTTGCCGAACTCCTGATGGTCCGAGCCCTCGACCTGCCCGTCCAACTGGGCGGCCATGGACTGCTGGCCATAGCAGATGCCCAGCAGCGGAACCCCCATCTCGAAGATCAGTTCCGGCACACGTGGGCTGCCCTCGGTGGTGGTGGAGGCTGGTCCACCCGAGAGAATCACGCCCTTGGGCGCGAAGCTGCGGATGCGCTCTTCCTCGGCATTGAAGGGCATGATCTCGCAATAGACGCCGCTTTCGCGAACACGGCGGGCGATCAACTGGGTCACCTGGGATCCGAAGTCGAGAATCAGGATGCGGTCGGTCATGGCTGTGTCTTTAAATCCTTCTCGCCTGGAACGCCGCCGCAACGGCATGAAGATCTTGCGTCCTTTTAGCCTTTTGCCGCCGGCAGGTCAGCCCTTTACGCTCTTCAGCCAGCCGATCAGGTCCGGCCAGGCATAGGCGGTTTCCTCCAGCCGGGTCCCGGCAAAGCTTTCAAGCCGCTGTCCGATGGACTGGCCCCCCATGGCCTCGTAGAAATAGCGGCTGTTGTTGCCGGACAGCACCCAGAGACAGGCGTTGAAATGGCCGGCCGCAGCCATTTCCTCGAACGCTGCTGTCATCAGGGCACGCCCCGCGCCCCGGTTCTGCCAATCGGGGTGCACGTAAAGCGCATAGATTTCAGAGCGAAAGGGCAGTTGCCCGGCACGGGTTCGCCCCCAGGCGGCAAACCCGACGAGGGTGCGCTCTTCGCTTTCGGCCACCAGGACCTGCATCTCCTTGCGCCGGGCCGCCAGTTCCCGCCAATAATGGGTGCGTTCCTCGACGGAGAGGGCAATCAGGTGTTCGTCCGGCACAAGTCCCGCATAGGCTGCGCGCCAGGTCTCGACATGTATTTCCGCCAAAGACCGCCCATCCATGGCCGTGGCGTCACGCACGCGAAAAACCATGTCAGTCATCCGACACCTCCTGCCGCTCCAGGACGGCCGCGAAGAAGCCATCGGTGCCATGCGCGGCCGGGAACAGGCGCAAGTGATCCTCGACGCCCTCGGGAAGCTCTGTGCCGAGCAGGTCGGGCCATAGCTCCTTGACCGGCCTCAGCACAAAATCACCATGGTCCTTGAGGAAGCTGTCCACACGCTCTTCGTTCTCCTCACGCAGCAGGGAACAGGTGGCGTAGATCAGTCGGCCCCCCGGCTTCACAAGGCGCGCAGCGCTGTCCAGGATTCGCCCCTGTAACTCCAGCAAGGCGTTGAGGTCCTCCGGCGACAGGCGCCACTTGCCCTCGGGATTGCGCCGCCAGGTGCCGCTGCCCGAACAGGGGGCATCGACCAGGACCCGGTCAAAGGACTTTTTCTGCCGCTTCAGCCAGGGATCGCGTTCGCTGGACAGCGCCCGGCGGGTGACGTTGTGGACACCGGCGCGGCGCAGCCGCACCGAAGAACGCGCAAGGCGCTTTTCCAGGACATCGCAAGCCAGCAACTGGCCCTTGTTCTCCATGGCTGCGGCCAAAGCCAGGGTCTTGCCACCGGCCCCGGCACAGAAGTCACAGATACGCTGTCCGGGGCGGGCGTCGGCCAGGAGGGCCACCAGCTGGGAGCCCTCGTCCTGCACTTCCAGCAGGCCGTCGCGAAAGGCCTTCGTTGCCGCCACAGGCCGCCGTCCGTCAATCCGCAACCCTAGGGGCGACCAGGGACAGACTTCTGTCTCGATGCCCTCGTCGTGCAGGGCCTGTTTCACCCTATCCACATCCGCCTTCAAGCTGTTGACCCGCAGGTCCACCGCTGCCGCCTGGCGCAGGGCTGCCAGTTCGACCTCGAGCCTGTCTCCCAGCGCCCGCTGCAGCGGGTCCATCAGCCATTCCGGCATTTCAAGGGCCACAGAAGGCGGCTGGTCGGGATGATCCAGGGTGTGCGTGGCAAGCGCCTGCAACAGGGCCCGTTCCTCCGCGTCGGACGCATGAGGGGCGTACTTGCCGCTGCCCAGGCATGCCAGAAGGCTGTCCAGGCTTTCGCCATTGGCCAGCAGATGCCAGGCCAGGATCTGGCGCCGCGGCGTCGCCGTCCCGCCCCAGCGCGCAATCCACCAGTTGATGCGAGCGTGGCCGCGCAGCGCCCCATAGCACTGCAGGGTGATGTTGCGCCTGTCCTTGGCGCCGATGTAGCGGCGCTGTCGAAAGTAGTCGGCAGCCACCCGGTCCGAGGGTCGCTGTGTTCCTGACATGCTTTCGTATAGCTCGATCGCCGCCTGCATGCGGGCCGCAGGCGTCATGTCACTCTCCTGAAATGACTCCTGGCAAGAGCAGTCACCCTAGTTGCGATAATTCGGCGCTTCACGAGTCACCACCACATCGTGAACGTGGCTTTCCTTCAGACCGGCATTGGTCAGGCGCAGGAAGCGGCAGTTCGTCTGCATATCCTTGATGGTGGCATTGCCGGTATAGCCCATGGCGGCGCGCAGACCGCCGACCAGCTGGTGAATGACGGTCCCGGCGGTCCCCTTGTAGGGCACCTGCCCCTCCACGCCTTCCGGCACCAGCTTCAGGTTGTCGGCAACCTCCTGCTGGAAATAGCGATCGGCGGAACCGCGCGCCATGGCGCCCAGAGAGCCCATGCCGCGATAGGTCTTGTAGGTCCGTCCCTGGTACAGGAAAACTTCACCCGGGCTCTCGTCCGTACCGGCCAGCAATGAGCCGATCATGGCGCAGTCGGCGCCCGCAGCAATGGCCTTGGCCAGGTCGCCGGAGAACTTGACCCCACCGTCTGCAATCACCGGCACGTTCTGGCTGTGGCAAACCTCCACGGTATCGAACAGCGCCGTCAGCTGCGGCACCCCGACACCGGCCACCACGCGTGTCGTGCAGATCGAGCCCGGTCCAATACCGACCTTGATGGCATCGGCACCAGCATCCACGAGGGCCCGGGCGCCATCTCCAGTGGCCACGTTGCCGGCGATCACCTGCACTTCGTTGGACAGCTTCTTCACCCGGTCCACGGCGTCCAGCACACCGCGTGAATGACCATGCGCGGTATCGACCACCAGCACGTCCACATCGGCATCCACCAAGGCCTCGCCCCGGCGCAGACCGTCCTCGCCCACGCCGATGGCCGCGGCGGTCCGCAGGCGCCCCTGGGGGTCCTTGCAGGCATTGGGGTGGGCCTGGGCCTTCTCGATGTCCTTCACGGTGATCAGGCCGGTACAGCGGAAGCTGTCATCGACCACCAAAAGCTTCTCGATGCGGTACTGGTGCAGCAGACGGCGGGCTTCATCCCGGCTGACCCCATCCTTGACGGTGACCAGGTTTTCCTGGGTCATCAATTCAGAGACCGGCTGCTGCCGGTTCTCGGCAAAGCGCACGTCGCGGTTGGTGACAATGCCCACCAGGCGGCCCGTTTTGCGCTCGACCACAGGAATGCCCGAGATCCCGTTGGTGTCCATCAAGGCCAGCGCATTGGCCAGGGGCTCGTCGGGATGGATCGTCACGGGATTGACGACCATGCCGCTTTCGAACTTCTTGACCTTGCGGACCTCGTCGGCCTGCTCCTCGATGGTCATGTTCTTGTGGATCACGCCCAGACCGCCGACCTGCGCCATGGCAATCGCCATACGGCTTTCCGTCACGGTGTCCATGGCCGAGGACAGCAGCGGAATGCCCAGTTCGATGGTGGAGGTCAGGGAGGTGCGCGTGTCTGCTGTGCCGGGAAGAACAGATGACTCCGCCGGCTCCAGAAGCACGTCGTCAAAGGTGAATGCGTCGCGAATCTGCATGCCAACCGCCTTGATTTTGGATTGGCGGCGCATCTTACACGAGGTCCCTGCCCTCACAAGAGCAAAGCCTGGCTTGGCAAGGGATTCTACGCGACTGTCACAGTGCCGGTTCCGGCTGTCCCTTTCTGGTTGCTCCAGGCCGGACAACGAGGGTCAGTTGGGCCCACTGCTGCGTCCGCTGCCGCGAAATCCCTGGGCCACGACATAGAGTTCGGATGAATCGCTGCGGCTTGCCGGCGGCTTGATGTGCCGGACCCGCTCGAAATTCAGTTTCAGGCGATCCAGCAATTCCTTCTCGGTGCCGCCCTGGAGCACCTTGGCCACAAAGCTGCCGCGCGGGCTCAGCACCTCCTCGGCGAATTCCAGGGCGGCCTCAGCCAGCCCCATGATCCGCAGGTGATCCGTCTGGGAATGTCCGGTGTTGGCGGGCGCCATGTCGGAGAGCACGACGTCGGCTCCACCACCCAGCAGGTCGCGCAGCTTCTGCGGGGCTTCGTCGGCCATGAAATCCATTTCCAGAAGCTCGGCGCCCGGAATCGGATCCATTTCCAGCAGGTCGATGCCGATGACGCGGCCGCCGTTGCCCACACGTTCCACAGCCACCTGGGCCCAGCCGCCGGGGGCCGCGCCCAGGTCGACCACCACCTGGCCCTTGCGGAAAAGGCGCACCTTTTCGTCGATCTGCAGTATCTTGAAGGCCGCACGCGAACGATACCCGCGCGCCCGGGCTTCGGCCACATAGGGGTCGTTCAACTGCCGCTGCAACCAGCGTGTCGAAGAGGCCCGCCGCCCCTTGGCCGTACGCACCGGCGTATGCAGCCGGCGCGATGCGGCACCGCCGCCGCGCTGCCCCTTGCCCTGTCCTCGCTTGCTGTTGCTCATTCGGCAGCCTTCGCGGCTGACAGGAGATCCTGGGACACGGCCACACCCTGTCCCTGAGCAATCAGGCCCGCCAGGATTCCTTCGCGCACCCCGCGGTCGGCCACGCGCAGGCGCTCGACAGGCCAGGTGCGCAGGAAGGCATCCAGGATGGCGCAGCCCGCAATCACGAGATCGGCGCGCTGCACGCCGATGCAGGGGTGCGCCACCCGGGCCTGGTAAGGCATGCGGCAAATAGCGCGAATCACGGCACGGGCCGTATCGGCACTCATGTAGAGGCCGTCCACCTTGTGCCGCTGATAGCGATGGAGGTCGAGATAGACGCCTGCCATGGTCGTGACAGTCCCTGAGGTTCCGAGAAACTGGAGATTGCCCTGGTCTGCAAGGGACTGCAGGCCGGCGATGGCTTCAAATCCGTGCAGGGCTTCCAGAGCTTCCGCCACCATAGCTTCGTAGACCGGGCTTTCAATGTCCTTGCCGCCATATTTTTCGGCCAGGGTGACCACGCCCATGGGCAGAGAATGCCAGGCGCGCAGGTTGCCCGTCGCCAGGGCACCGTTCTTGACCAGCGTATTCCCGCAGCAGGTCAGCCAACTCAGTTCCGTCGAACCGCCGCCGATGTCGAAAACCAGCGCATCCGGGCAGTCCGACGCCAACAGGGGGGCGCAGCCCTGCAGGGCCAGGCAGGCCTCCTCCTCCGAGGTGATGATCTCCAAGTCCAGGCCGGTTTCCTGCTGCACGCGCTTGAGGAAAGCATCGCAATTCCCGGCACGGCGACAGGCCTCGGTCGCGACCGCTCGAAGGTGACGTACACCCCGGTATTTCAACTTCTCGGCACAGACCTGCAGGGCCGAGATGGTGCGCGCCATGGCCGCCTCGCTCAGGCGCCCGTTGCGCCCCAGCCCCTCGCCCAAGCGCACGATGCGTGAGAAGGTATCCACCACGCGATAGCCATCCTCGCAGGCGCGCACGATCAGGAGGCGACAGTTGTTGGTCCCCAGGTCCAGGGCGGCATAGAGCGGCGCCGTCGATGCGGTGCGCCCGTCGCGCGGGGCCATGGAAGCAGAGCTGTGCTGCTGACCGGAGCTGTCAGTGGCAGCATGCTTGCTGGCTTCCTTCTGCACTGGCACCCGGATCCCTCCGACTCGATGATTGACCTTGCCCGCAGCCCTTGTCGACGCCCGACCGGTTGCCGATGGATCCCCGAACCGACCAGCGGCAGGTCCCACAGGGCAATCAATGACTTTAAGACCTTTACCCGGATGATGGCCAGAGCACAGCGCGGTTTTTTTGCCTTGAAGCCGCTGTCGCAAGCTTCAGGGCACCAACAAATACCCGTGGTCCGCCTGATGGAAACAGGCGCGCACGGCCAATTCCCCAGACAAATTTTCGCCACCCCGGGGCTTGCATTCCCCCACCCGCTTCGACTACATAGGGCCTCGACGCTGACGGGGCCACGCCCCGTTACGCCAAGCCCTCTGCTGGGGGATAGTTTAATGGTAGAACGGCGGACTCTGACTCCGCTAGTCCAGGTTCGAGTCCTGGTCCCCCAGCCAACGTTTTCAGTTTTTCCCTTGAAAACAAATAGATAGCAGGCCGCTCAGGAACCTGCGGTTCCGGGTGTGACACAGAGCTATGACACCGAGCTGTGACACACAGACCCGGCACCGCCCAGTCCAGGAGGCGGTCATGTCCACGCTCGCCATGCATCTGCAGCGCCGCGGCGCACGTTATTACTTTCGCAAGCGCCTGCCATGGTTGTATGCTAGAATCCTTCATCGCAGCCATGTCGTCAGATCCCTGAGGACCAGTTGCCCGCGCCAGGCCCGACGGCAGGCAAGCCGTCTCTCGGCGCGTCTCGAGGACGCTTTCGAATCAACGGAGATCATGAGCGAAGAAGAAAACCGGGAGCCGAGCCGCGCCGAACTCGACCAGATTCTCATGGATATCTTTACCGAGATCCTGGAAGTCGGCGAACTCAATCGCGCATCCCGCAGCACAGGATATCGCGCCGAGCCCATCGAGGAAGAGCACACGATTCCGCATCAGTTGCTCGGCATGACCAATACCGAATGGCACAAAGCCCGCGCGGAACTGAAGCTTGAGCTCAACGATCTGGAGAGCGCTGAAGAAACCGTAGAGTCAAAGCTCCAGCAATACCGCCTGCGGCTTCCCGAGGACCAAGTCGAGCGCAAGCTCTTCCTGCGTCAGGTGCTTGCTACGGAAACAGCTGCGCACAAGGTCGAGATAGATCGCGAGCAAGGCCTCTATTATCGCCCTGAACACCCCTTCATCGCAACAGCCGTTCCAGCTGGTAAGCATGCATCACCGGTTTCCGTATCGGCCTCACGGGAAACGCTATCTCAAGCTTATGAGACCTTTGTTCAGGCAAAGGAAAAACTGCGCGATTACACCGACAAGACCGCCAATCAAGCGCGCTATGCCATCTCTTTATGGCTTGATCTGATGGGAGACAGGCCGTTCGCGGAAGTGCAACGTGCTGATGCCGCTACATTTCAAACGGAGTTGGCCGGCATTCCTTCCCTCTCCGGTCGGTCCATCTATAAAAACAAGACACCATCGGAAGCAGCGCGGATACGTCAAGCACTTGCCGATAAGCTTGAAGAGGATATCGATACCATCACTATTGAAGGCAAATCTCTATTCCGCGAGAAGGCTGAAGAGTACGCTGAACCGCTGAGCCCAAAGACAATCAATCGTCACCTTGGCTTCTTGTCGGAATTTTATAGTTGGAAGATTGATCGTGGTGCTTACAGTTTTCAGAATCCCTTTCAAGGTATCCGCTACTCAAAATCTCAGGTTCGCAAGCACACGAACGCGCGTCAAACGTGGCAGCTTGAGGAACTCCAGACGCTATTTCAATTTCCGATTTGGACAGGATATAAGAACCATCGCAATCGCATAACGCCTGGGAATATCCTGCCTCAGGACATCCGCTTTTGGGCACCGCTGATCTCGTTGCATTCAGGAATGCGTGAGCATGAAATCTGCGGACTTGAATGTGATCACGTCATATTCAGTGCGGAAGCCAATAACTGGCTGTTCTACGTCTATAAGGGCAAGACGGAGAATGCCCAACGCTACGTTCCAATCCACCCTAACCTTCTAGAACTCGGCCTACTTGATTTCATCGAGTGGTCTAAGCAGCAAGGGCAACGTCGTCTGTTCTACAAAGATGCCCCGTATTTCACCGCCACGCACGAAGCAGAGCGCGTAAGTGATTGGTTTACAAATTATCGCAAAAGCCTTGGCATTTATACCAAGCGAGTAGACTTCCACTCATTAAGACACAATTTTAAGACGACGTTCCAGCAGCAGTTCCGCGGTGACAACAGTATCGTCGATTCAGTGATGGGACACTCTGGGGGAAATGATGTCCATACAGCTTACTTCCATGGCTATCGCGCCAAAGACGTCTCGGATGCTGTTAAGTCACTGGATTTCGAACTCGACTTCACACCGATAAAAGAAAGTCAAGCCACTCGTATCCCGATGCTTGAAGCTCCCCAAAAACCCCCCCCAAATAAAAAGAAAGGCAAAGACAGCTCTTGACTTAGTACGGCTTCGACCACATCGATCGTGCCCGCGATGCGCCGCCGGGAATCACTGTTATCTGGTTCCCCGTGAACACCGATTCCAACTGAGGTGATCTGGCAATTTCGAGGGATTATATAATACCAATGGCTCTGATTTATGGCTCCCCGGCGTATGACATCTTAACTCCCGCGATAGCAGGTCCGTTCAACCCCCATTCTCAAACGGTCTCTAAGAACCATAAGCAGGGATAGCGAACATCTGCTCACTTCTTCTCAGCAGCCTTGCGTCCCTTCTTAGCGGTTTTCTTTTTCGTTTCCTGTGCCACTTCCTCTTTTCCTCTACGAATCCTGCCCAGGCCGATGTTCTTAGCAAGCTCAGAACGCTTGGCCGCATAGCTGGGAGCGACCATCGGATAATCCGGAGAGAGATTCCATTTTTGCCGGTATTCTTCGGGTGTCATCCCGTACGCGGTTTTCAGGTGACGCTTCAGCATCTTGAGCTTCTTACCGTCCTCGAGGCAGACAATATAATCGCCCTGAACAGACTTCTTGATGGGAACAGCCGGTTTTTGCTCTGGTTCTTCAGGAATAGGCTGCCCGGATTGCACCAGTGCTTCGTGAACGGACCGTATAAACTCTGGAAGATTACCAGGAGCGACCGAATTTCGGCTCACATGGGAAGAAACGATCTGCGATGTAAGAGTCAGCAGTTCAAGGTTTGTCGGTTCGTTATCAGACATCAGTATTTCCTAACATAACCAGCATAAATTTTCCCCAAATCACCAGCCGGGTACTTATGAAATCGGGGAATCGCATGACATAGGGGCGCTATGTATGTCTTTGAATAGCGCAGAATAATACTCATGAAAAGCACTGAACTGATCCCTACATTTCCTGCACGCGTATCAAGTGCGCCCCTATACTCAGTGATTATTGCTCTCCCCTGGAATTAAAAAAGAGCGGCTTAAAACTTTTGTCCATTCCGGTTCAACATACCATACTATAAATTGATTCTATTATTGGGCGTAAAATTGGCCAGAACTTAATCTAGCGCCAATGACCGTGAAGGGAGGGACAGTAAGTTGACCCGTGATGTCGAGGATAACCCCTTACACTGTTAATCCATTCTGTAAGAAGATGAGTGCTCATCGCACTCTTCAACCGAACGGTTGGCCAAACAGGGAGATCGGAAGAACCCCGAGCAATACAAGATTCAGCAATGACTGGACGCCCCCACGGTGCGAAGAACACCAGCAGGAACGTAGTAAACATCTCGAGTTCGGAGACGCTGGATCCAATCCCCCACATCGATCGCACAAAACCCAACTCGAAAGGCCATGTGTGGACGACCTCCGGAAAGCAAGGGCGATTTTGACGGTGAGACGTTCGGTCGAGTGCAGTCACGTGTGCGGCCTATAAATGCAGCACTTCTGGCTGGCTGACCCTGATGAAGTCCGCGGAGCGGCTCCCTGATCACGTGAACGTGCTCGAAGCGCTCTGACCCCTTAGGTTTGTCCCATCCCCGGCTGCGGCCGGTCCGTCATCACGTCTCATCACTCCTGCTCCTGGCCGAGATCATCTGGCCAAGCTTTGCGGCGGGATGGCCATGTAGTCTTCGCGTCTCGACATCAACGCCCAGGCGGTCCGCGCCATCTTGCAGCATAAGCACTGCCTGCTGAACCTCGGTCTTACAGCAACGAAACGCATCGTAGGCCGGGTCACCGCCTCGGCATCGGCCGCGTCAGTCTTGCCGCGCTTCACATACGGCTTCGCATAGGCGGGTGGCATCAGCCGCACCTGGTGGCCCATCGCTCTCAGCGACCGTGCCCAATTGTGAGCCGAGGCGCAGGCCTCCATGCCAATCAGGAGGAGGTCGTCCACAGCATCACGTCAAGGCGAACAGCGCGCTCGCGGAAACTCCGAGGAATGGTTCGTCGGGTGTCGTCCCATAATAGCTCCTACTTTTAATAAGTCGGAGCTTCCGGAGAACCCGGTACGGTTCATTCAGAATCATAGGACCAGCTGTTGGTGAGCTCTGGCTGCGCGTCGCCTTTAATGCACGCGCAGCCAGAGCTCACCAACAGCTTAAAAAAGCGTGTGCAATCTCAACCAAAACCAGGAGTGCGCACACGATGACGTTTACATCATTACCACCGCTATTTAGCTGCTCATCAGCACCGAAATCTCTTACATACTCGACACCGCTGAGTATCAAATCAAAGGGTTCAACTTTACTGAGACCATGGCTCTCAGCCCTCGAGAACTCAAACCATGTGCAGCAAGTTCATCTTGTGGCCCAGCGACCCGCAACAGCCAGAACGCGAGAGAAAACGCGTCTCAACCTACGGGAGTTTCAATACTCAATAGAACGCGCCCTTGAAGTCATTGCGAGACCGATCCCGAATGATCAACGCCGTCTCTTCGAAACTTCACTCTTTCTAAGTCTTCACGACGAACAACTCACTATACGATGCCGCGTGCGCCCAAAGACCGCCACGACAGCCCGTATCAAGCTTTTGCATGCCCTCGATTTTTCGGAGAGCCGACGTATAGCCACTAGCTCGCTAATGGCTTTCTGGTCTTCTCAGAAAGCCTGGCTCTGCGAAAGCGGCATTCAGAAGCTTGAACTGCGCTGCGATGTCGAGACGACTAAGTCCACCTCCCAAACCCACGAAGCTGCCTGAACAGCTCCCCACTTCCCGAGACGGTATGGAAATCAAATTATGAACGAGCCAAATCCGATTCTAAGTTTCAATCACTACCTACCTGAAGGTCACTATCGTTACCACCCAACTGAAGGGGCAAGATTCAAAGTCAACAATGACCGCAATACAAAGCCTGAGAACATCTATGAAGATGTTTCCGCGCTTGGTGAACAGCTACAGCATCACTTTGCAACAGCCAGCATTTTAATGAGCGGACGCATAACATCCGACTCACCTGAACAACTTCTTTGTCACAATGCTTTTGACGATACACTTGAACTGGTCCTCGGAACCGCGACTAATGGCATTACGCCAGCTCACAGAAGAGAAGCGTTCATTAAGGTGCGCGTTGAACGAGGCTCATATTCAAGCACACATCCAACATACTCGGTATCTGCATCTCTCTCTGGTCTAGCTGAAGATGACAGAGCACTAGATATCATTTCACGAAAAGGGCAAGAGCGGCTCGTTGCACGATGCTTACAAACTTACGTGACACGCAATATTCACTGGTTTGATGCTTCTGGCTTAGATTTGCTGATTCTCTGCTATAGCCTGAAGTTTCCTGCTATGCGGTATCCAGATTTGGAACGGACATTTTTAGAGTTCAGGAAAACAGAGCATGGACGCAATGTCATAAAAGACCTGATACATACAATGTAAATTATTGAACAATATAGGAACAATATCTCCGGGGGTCATATGTATGACCCCCGGTTTTTTTACAAAACGCCCCTGTATAGATCTCACAAGAAAAAATTTATAATCAATAACGGACACATAATAATAAAAAGGAAAAAGAATGTCCGAAAAACTTTCCTCTGCGTCGATATATCTAACCATCCGTGAAACGGCCGACCTTTTGCAAGTCAGCGAGCGAACAATTCATCGCTGGACAAAAGCTGGCTTGAGGGTCGTCAAGATCGGTCAAATTACCCGGATCTACTATCAGGACCTGGAAAATTTCCTGAACAGCCAGAAAGAAAATTCCCAACAAAATCAAGGGTAAAATCGGATGCGGGAAAAAAATCCGACATCATCCGCACGGGGTGACACCGCCGCCTCTTCCCGCGTTTCCGGCGTTGTCACCCGCTGTCCGCCCGTGACCATCCATGCCGCTCCCACAGCCTCCCGCAGTTCCTGAAAATGGAGTTTTCCAATGCCCTTTGATGCCCCGAGCTTCAATGAGACATCACCCACCTTCGCCCATGTCCTCCTTGTCCTGGAGACGGCGAGCCTGGACGGAATCGCCGATATACCGGAAACCACGCGCCGGCGCCTGATCCGGGATGTACACCAATTCTGTCGCTGGGCCGGACGAAACCCGGACAACCTGTCCACGCACCCGAGAACCATCCAGTCCCTGACCCGGGATTGGACTGGCGCCACGTTCGGGGTCTCAGACAAGAGATATGCCAACGTGCTTTCGTCACTTCGCAGGGCTCTGGCTCTGGCCAGGGATATATTTTTCGATCGCAAACCGGCGCAGCAGCTGGAGGGACCCTGGGCTGATCTGATGTCCGGTCTACAGAGCAGTTGGGCAAAGCCGGTGCTCTCCCCCTTCGTACGCTGGTGCGCCGCTCAGGGCATCACGCCAGATGCTATGACTACCCAAATCGCCGAGAACTATCTGTCCTATCGAGAGAACCGCGATGTCAGGCACAATCGCCAGAAGCTCACCAAGCAGTTACGCAATGCCTGGGCACGTGCCCAACGCGACGTCACCGATTGGCCGCGTGTGCCGCTGGAGATCGGGGAATCAACACAGGGTTACATGCTGCCCTGGGAAGTTTTTCCGAAGTCCCTCAGAGACGAAGTCGAGAACTATCGGAAATCCCGGGGTGTCCAGACCGGTGTTGGTTCCAGCCAAGATGTCTCACTTCGGGATGTGCTGATGAAAGCAAACCCAGAGCTTGCAGAGAGCAATACGGTACTCTCCATCGAGGATCCCTTAGGGCAGCGCACTCTGGACGAACAGACCCATACACTTCGCTTAGCGGCGAGCACCGCTGTGCGCGCGGACGGCTGTTCACCAGACGATTTGATCTGTATCGCAGACATCACAACACCAGCCAGCGCCGCCGCAACGGCCGAAGAAGCTCTCACTCGAAATGGCAAAAACAGCTCTTACGCTGGCAATCTTATCAAGAATCTCCGTTCCGTTCGCGCGCGCTGGACCGGACTCTCGGAAGAGGAAAAGCACCTGTTCAAGAGTCTACGGAAAAAGGCCGAAGAAGGAGTTGATCTGCGTGCCATGCGTCCCCAGAACCGGGAGAAGTTGGCGCAATTCGATGATCCAGCACGTCTGCGGCGACTCATTACCTGGCCGCGCCGGCGCATGATGGTACTCGAGCAGGAGCGCAAACACTCAGGGCGGGTGACACAGAACATGGCCCTCGATGCGCAGGCCTGTGTAATGGGGCTTCTCCTCATGAGCCTGCCCGTACGCCGGGGCACACTGACCATAACTCGAATTGAGGAAAACTTCCGCTGGCCCACGCTCAGAAAAGGCGGAACGGCAACGCTTTCGTATAGCTCCCAGGAAACAAAGACAGAGCGTCCCGCAGCCGTGGTACTCTCGGAATGGAAGGTGGACCTCCTTCGAACCTATCTGAGGGATTACCGACCACGGCTGTTGTCCCAAAATGATCGAAGCAATCCCTTCCTCTTTCCAGGGCAGAAGCCTGGACAACCGAAGAGCTATTCCAGGATAGCCAAGACCATGACACAAGCCGTCCGGAAACAAGTGGGTGTGCACGTAAACATGCACTTCTTCCGGCACCTGATGGCGTCTCTACTTTTGCGGCAGTCTCGCAACCTGGACATGGCCCGCGCGCTGCTGGGGCACTCTGACGGCAGCGCCGTCACTAAACTCTATGCAGAAATGCAGCAGCGGTGGTCCGCCGAGGACTTGGACCGCATCACGACGCGCATGTCCAAAGAACACGGCCGCTTGCAGCGATCAGGAAATGCAAAATAGGGAGAGCAAACAATGCCCGAACAGGTAATAAAAACCCCACGCAAAAGACCAACCAGCAGACTGGCCAGTCTTCCCATCAGCTCCTGGCCCGATACCCTACAGCAAAGGTTCCAGTCATCTGCCCAGATCATGGGTTGGGGCGATTCTTATAAAACTCGGGTCGCAGGTGCCTTGGGGAAGCTCTTTCAGCTTATGTGCTCTCAAAATGGTAAAGATACATGGTTTTCTGGACCACCGACCTGGCAATCTTGGAAGGCCTATATCGCAACCCTTGAGAAGCATTATTCAGCCACGACCGCACTCACCTATCGAGAGCTCGCAGCGCACGGCCTGTGCGCCTTATATCAGGATGAAATCCTCCAGGACATCATCGATGACAACCGCATGGAACGGCAGCGCCTAACCAGGAAACCGTACAAACCAAAATCATACTCATCTGCAGAGAACCGCAAGTCACTTAAAATCGGGGACTGGCCGGAGAGTTGGCAGAAGAACTGGCATAAAGCCTTCGAAACCAAAACCTGCTCATCTCTGCGCGGATTGCTCGAGCAGGATGAAACTGCTGTTCAGGGAAATGGAAAGCCGCCTCGGGAATGGTCCATTGCATACAGGAACCGCGTCGCGCGTGGTCTCGGGCTTCTTGCGGGCTGGATGAAGTCCAGGCATGTGACTGAGGTGACTCAGGCCGGCATTCAGGACTGTATCGCGGAGTTCGCACATCAAGCTCCGAAATCTGTCCTGACCTATCTTCAAGAAATTCACCGAGGGCTGCTCATACTCGAGCTTCATCCTGATCCCGAGTGGCTGGCGGATGAAATTATGTGGCTGAAACGCCGTGCCCATCCGAGAAGTCGTCAGGAAAAGCTGCTCCCGCTGGGTCAGCTACGTGCCGGCGCCATGGCCCACCTTGAAAAAATGGAGCGTCTGCCGGTCAGCCGGCAGACCGCTTCCAGATACCGTGACGCTCTGATCCTAGCACTTCTAACCTACCGACCCGATCGAGTTGCGGATTTCCATACACTGGCACTCGGTGAGACCGTGCAAGTGAATGAGGAAAGTGCACAGCTTTATGTCATGCAAGCCAAAACTCATCAGGGAAAGAGCTCTGACTGGCCTACCGAACTCCAGGTGCCGCTGCAGAGATACCTGGATGTGTACAGGCCGATTCTATCGTGGGGGCACACTGAAGATGCCCTGTGGCTTTCGGGCAAAACCGGCAGTCCCTTATCGCAGTCGCGGCTCGCATCTGTCGTGACACAACTCACCAATGCGATCTTTGGGAAAAGCCTCTCGCCACATTTCATCCGCAATGTCTATGCAACTAGCTTCGCTGAAGAGAACCCGGACCGCCTACCTGACGTATCAATGATGCTTGGGCATCGTGATGAACGTTCAATTGACGCCTACACAACACATGCATGCTCGGTGGGAGCTGGTCGAGCTCTGGAAATTGCTCTTGAAAGTCTGTGAAGTATTTATAAGGCCCGCAGAATGTGCAGGTTACTTGGCCGGCTTGAAACTTTTTCTCAACTACCCCAGGATTTCCGCCAGCACCAGCATCGGCAATGTGAGGATTAGCCTCAGCTAGGCGTGCACCAGATCACGCTTCTCGCCAGGTAGAATGGGTGGCTTCGCCATTCAACGAGCGCTGTACCTCATCCGCCTTCTGTCGCTCTACTCTTTTATGCGCGCCTTGATCGCCGACTGATACACGCCATCCTCAATGGAGTGCGATGCCAACTTTGGTGTACTCATGCTTGCCGAATGCCTTGCGATCAACCTTGGCGTGAACGCGCCTGCTCGAGGTTAAGGCGGTTCATCAACTGAGCATGGGTCTACACCCTCTCAGCGATGGCCTTGGCCGAAACCAACCGATCATGGCGGTCAGACGATATGAATGCCTCGATTCTGACGCGCAGGATGGTCTGTTTGTTGTCGGAAGTACCAACCCGATATTGGTTGAGGCAGCTAAACCAGTCGCCCACGAGGAGGCCTACAGCCGTGCGGTCGAGCTTTGAGACGCCTGCAGTCGTACTTTGTGCACACCCCGACTCCGGTCACAGTTGCTGCAACGAGTGCAGCGATCGCCAATTGAGGGACTTTGGGCGCGCCAGAAACCTCCGCGCCATCGTAAAGCTGCGTGGGAGTCGTGGCTGCCGCCGTTACTCACAGTAACATCCTCAGTGTGATGTAGAACTAAATCGAGTTAGCCCATTTGCTCAGTTTCCCATCAGTTTGGGTTGTGATAGCGCTACTAATAGTGGTTAAAACATATTCTGCAGTCTGACACCCAGTATTTTTGTGGCGATTTCAACGGGGAAGAATAACAATGCTTCGTTATACTGTTATTTTCTTGGTCCTCTCTTCCCCTGCTCTGGCCGAGGTTTGCGACCGCTCTTTGTACCCTCTAGAAGAGTCAATAGAGAGTGAGCCAATCCAAGAACCCAGGATCAATTTTACATACGAATCCGGTGTTTTTTCCCATGCCGACGGTGCTCGCGTAACCGCGTATTGTATCCGCAACGATGCATACAGGTCCATTCGTGTAAAATGGCATGGTCCCTATCCCCCTGTATTGTTTGAAGACTATGCGACGGGCGGCGGAAGGTCTGCGGACCATCACAAGAAACGCTACACGAGAACCGAACGCGGTGATCAAAGGATCGAATATGGACCAACAAAAAATTATGGAAGAGAGACACAAGGTAGGACGATTAAGTTTGAGGCCCTCTTGGAGACGCCGCAGCCAATCCCAGAGCAGGCAACTTCCCGTGATATCTTGAACCAGTCCATGCCGGAGGTGCTGGCCGACGCCAACTTGCTAGACACCTATCTCGACGCCTATCGCAGTTCGCCGGAAGGCGGCAACGAGCTAGTAATCTGGACCTACTCAAGAAACTGGGTTCCGGCGGACAGCCAGGCCCTTGCGCAGCTTGCTGCGGGGGAAGAGATAGAAGGTTACGAAGGGCCTTACATCCCGGTGTCCTATGGGCTTAGGTCGGCAATCGATATCGACAACCAAATGGCGACGTCTTCAATTCGATTTTGGTTTGGCCATTTTACCACCAACGACGAGGCGGTCGAACTCGCACGGGAGTTTGAGATTGGCGCCCGCCTCTCTGTTGTGACCGCTGCTGGGCCTTTTCCAGGTCTGGCCGATCTCGAATTCGAAGAGCTCTATCCCTTGTCCGAAGAGGATCAAGGCTTTCTGAGCCAGGACATACTTAATGCCGAGGTCGGCGGCGGTGCGGCCGTCCAGATCGCACCCTGGACCGTCGGGTTGGCCTTTGACGGCACTCCGATTTCGGCAATGCAGGCTGAGTTGTTCGCGAATTGACCATGCGGATCGTCTATGACCGCAACGAACTTCGCCTGCAGGTTGATGCCGGGGACCCGCTGCACCCCGAGGCACTGGACACTTGGCGCGAAGCCAGCGCGCTAAACCAAACATGCATCGACGCGCTGCCGACCGACGAGGCCGAGGCCATGTGCCTGTTGTTGGCAGAAACCGCTACGCATGCCTTGATCGCCGGCCGCGACGACCAAGTTCTTGCCGATTTCCGAAAAGTGGAGCGAAGAATTCGCGACGCGGACGAAAACCTACGCAGCAGAATCATCAACGACGTTCTTGCAATATTTTTAATATGCCTCGCATGCGGATCGGTTGCTGGTATTACTTGGGAATTGGTTAAGCCGTACTATCCATGGAATTTATTGCCAAGTGGGTTAAACCTTGCTGCCAACGATATTCTTTTTGTCCTAGGTTGGACGGGCTTCACCTTGGTCGGCTTCAGCATCGGCTGGTTATTCCTAATGGCTGGCATGGTGCGCTTTCAGGACAGAGTGGATGTTTTGAAACGGGCATCCTCCCTCCGGCAACGCACAGCACATGTAACATTTAATGCTTCGGTTTGCCTGATCATCGTGATCATCCTGGTCTTTTTTGATGGCTTCGATCTAATCGGCGAGAAATGGTCAATCCTGCTGGAATCGGCACCTTGGGCGATTCTGCTCGGTCTTGCTGCAGGCGTCGCTGAGCCGGCACTGTTTGAGCGGTTACGCGGCTTTCTCAAGCTCTCCTGAGGATGCGCAGAACTCTAGTCGCCCTCGGCTCAGCATAGGACGACCGATTGGAACAATGTACTCATCTTGCGCTCATCCGTGCACTTGGGTTTCCCTTCAACTGCCGCCTTGCACCGAAGCAGATATTCATTGTTGCGCATCAGGAAGAAGATTCTGCCCTCCGCACGTGACTTCAACGGGGATGTACATACCAACCGTACGGTTCGGCTTCCTGACCCAAGCGTAGCCGCGTCGGAAAATCCGAGAAAATAAACCGCACTCCTTTGTGAATTCTCATCAGAAACGACAGTCGCGTATCCCGATTGCGACCAATGCACCCGATATTCCCGGCTTTCCAACGTGCATAGGTCCGCTCAAATACTCCCAGAGTCCCGCTTGGTGCTCACTTCGTATCCAGGGAATATGGTCACCTCAGTGAAAGTTCCGGGACCTCACTCTCAAACGGACCCGCCCCTTCCGGGGATACTGCGCTACGTGCGATTCATCCACGGTTCCGCCAGCCCTGTCGCTATCCTGCTCGTGCCTGCAACGGGGCAGTTGCTCCAGCAGGTCGGAGTGATTCTCTACACTGCGCGCGATCAGATGCACCACCTCACCTTCTCTCTGGATCGCTCCGCGCACGCACAGCAGGCTCGCCGAGAGAATGCAGGCCCGTTCGCGCTTCAGCAGGTCGGGCCAGACGACGCAGTTCACGGTGCCTGTTTCATCCTCCAGCGTCACGAAGACCACCCCCCTGGCCGAGCCCGGGCGCTGGCGCACAAGGACCAGGCCGGCCGTCTCGGCCCGTGCGCCGTCGCGCAGGGCCAGCACCTCCGAACAGCAGCTGACCTGCCTCTTCCGCAGGTCATCACGCAGGAAGGCCAGCGGATGCGCCCGGAGACTCAGCCCCAGCTGAAGGTAATCCTGGACCACCGCGTCGCCGGCGGTCATGGGCCTGAGGGCGACGGCCGGCTCCTCCGCGTCTGCTGATCGCGAGTCCCCGCGTTCATCCGCCGCAGCAAAGAGCGGCAGGGGCGTATCACCCAGGGCCCTGATGGCCCAGAGCGCCTCGCGGCGCTCCAGCCCGAATGCAGGCAAGAAGGCATCGGCCCGGGCCAACGTCTCGAGGCTGGTCATCGGCAAGCGCGTGCGCCGGCGCAGGTCCTCGACAGAGACGAAGGGCCGCTCGCCACGCGCCGCCACCAGCTCCGCCGCCCCGGCATTCCCGAGGCCTTTCACCAGCCTGAAGCCCAGGCGCACGGCGAAACGACTTTGTCCCGGGACCGGCTCCAGGGTGCAGTCCCAGCGCGAGGCGTTGATACAGACCGGACGCACCTCGACGCCGTGTTCGCAGGCATCGCGCACGATCTGCGCCGGGGCGTAGAATCCCATGGGCTGGGCATTGAGCAGTGCGGCACAGAAGACGTCCGGGTGCCAGCACTTGAGCCAGGAACTGGCATAGGCGATGAGCGCGAAGGACGCCGCATGGCTCTCCGGGAAACCATAGCTGCCGAAGCCCTCCAATTGCTTGAAGGTCCGCTCGGCGTAGTCCCGGCCGTAGCCATTGGCCACCATGCCCTCAATCAGCTTCTCCTCCAGGTGGACGACCCCGCCGGTGTGCTTGAAGGTGGCCATGCCCTTGCGCAGCTGGTCGGCCTCGGCCGGCGTGAAGCCCGCGCATTCGATGGCCACCCGCATGGCCTGCTCCTGGAACAGGGGCACGCCCAGGGTCTTACCCAGCACGCGTTTCAGAGCCGGTGTGGGATAGCTGACGGGCTCCAGCCCCTCACGTAGCTGCAGATAAGGGTGCACCATGTCGCCCTGGATCGGCCCCGGGCGCACGATGGCGACTTCGATGACCAGGTCATAGAAAGTGCGCGGCTTGAGCCGCGGCAACATGTTCATCTGCGCGCGGCTCTCGATCTGGAAGACCCCGACGGTATCGGCCCGGCGGATCATGGCGTAGGTGGCCGGATCCTCCTGCGGGATGCTCGCCAGACTTAGATCGACCCCCTTGTGATCGGCCAGCAGGTCGAAGGCGCGCTTCATGCAGGAGAGCATGCCCAGCGCCAGGCAATCCACCTTCATGAAGCCCAGTACGGCGATATCCTCCTTGTCCCACTCGATCACCTGGCGCAGCTCCATGGCCGCCGGCTCGACGGGCACCAGCTCGTCCAGGCGCTCCCGGGTCAGCACGAAGCCCCCCGGATGCTGGCTCAGATGCCGCGGGGTTCCCATCAGTTGGCCGGCCAGCTCGAGGGTGAGGCGCACCCGGCGATCCATGCCGCCGGTTCCCTCCGGGGCCGCCGGCTCGGAAAGGCTACCGTCATCCTGGATCTGCTCAGCCAGCCTCTCGATGAGATCGACCGGCAGGCCAAGCGCCTTGCCCACATCTCTCAATGCACCTTTGGCGCGATAGCGGATGACCGTGGCACAGAGCGCGGCGCGTTCGCGTCCGTAGGTCTCGTAGACCCACTGGATCACCTCCTCGCGGCGCTGGTGCTCGAAATCCACGTCGATGTCCGGCGGCTCGCGCCGAGCCTCGGAGACGAAACGCTCGAACAGTAGGTCGTGCTTCTCGGGATCGATCGCCGTGATACCGAGCAGGTAACAGACGACCGAGTTCGCCGCGGAGCCCCGCCCCTGGCAGAGGATGCCCCGGGATCGCGCAAAGCGCACGATGGCGTTCACCGTCAGGAAATAGGGCGCGTAGTCGAGCCTACCGATGAGCGCCAGTTCGTGCTCCAGACTCGCCTGCACTTTCTCCGGCACGCCATCGGGGTAGCGATCGGCGGCGGCCTCCCGGCTCAGGCGCTCCAAGGCCTGCTGGGGGGTCTCGTCCCTGTATTCGCGCTCGTCTGGATACTGATAGGCCAGTTCATCCAGGCTGAAGCGGCAGCGGTCAGCGATCTCCAGCCCGCGTGCCAGTGCCTCCGGATAGCGGGCGTAGAGCCGGTGCATCTCGGCCGGGGCCTTCAGGTGACGGTCGGCGCAGCGCTCCCGGCGGTAACCCAGATCGTCGATGGTGCAGCCGTGACGCACGCAGGTCATCACGTCCTGCAGTGGGCGCCGGTCGGGGGTGTGGTAGAGCACGTCCCCGGTCACCACCGTGGCCACGCCCGCCCGGGCGGCCAGGTTGGAGAGCTCGTGCAGCCGCAGTTGGTCGTCCGGACGCCGGCGCAGGGTGAGTGCCAGATAGGCCCGGTCGGCGAAGACCGCGCGTAGCCGGGCCAATTGTGCGGCGCAGTCTGCGTCGGGCTCATCGGGCAGGAGGATACCGATCAGGCCCGCGCAGTCGGCTGCCAGGTCGGCCCATGCCAGGTGACATTCGCCCTTGCCGGCGCGCTGCTTGCCCAGTGTCAGCAGCCGACAGAGCCGCCCGTAGCCCACACGGTCCATGGGGTAGACCAGGATCGAGGGCCCGTCGGTCAGGTCCAGGCGGCAGCCGGCCACCAGCCGCACACCGGTGTCCCGCGCCGCCACATGGGCCCGCACGAGGCCGGCCAGGCTGTTGCGGTCGACCAGGCCCAGGGCCTCGATGCCAAGCTCCGCGGCACGGCTGAAGAGCTCTTCGCAGGACGAAGCCCCGTGCAGGAAGCTGAAGTGGCTGGTTACCTGCAGCTAGGCGTAACGCGGGGTGTCGGTCATCCGAAGAACCCTTGCAGGAACCAGCGATGCGTGCCGCTCGCCCCGTCGACACTGTCGCTTGAGCGGAAGATCCAGTACCTGCCACCCGAGTCATCCTCGACCCGGAAGTAGTCCCGCACGGCCCGGGTCTCCGCATCGCGCTTCCACCACTCGCCGTGGATGCGCTCCGGCCCGTCGGCAGCCACCACGCGGTGACGGCTTCCGCGCCAGACGAAAGCCGCCGGCGGATAGTCGGGCAGCAGGGCCAGGGCATCGATGGGCTCGGGGCGCCGGAGCAGCCGCACGGGGCGCGGCCAGCGGGCCGGCCAGTCCGTCCCGTCGGGTGCGGCCAGGGGATCCACCCGGCGGACCGAGCGCTCCGGCACGTCGCTTTCCACCGGCGCCTGGCGATAGAGACGGGTCGCACCGATGCGGTTGGTCAGGCGGTCGACCAGATCAACGGGATCGGCCGCCTGCGCCGCGCCCAGCTCGTTCAGCCTCTGGGCTGGTTGCAATGCCTCGGCCCGGGCGGCGCGCAGGACCAGGGTTTCGATGCCGAAGCCCGGGTCGATCGTCTCGATGCGATCACACAGCAGATCCGCCAGGCGATCGGGGGCACGGGACGGGCGGGCGAGGCGCACCATGACGGCCTGATCCTGGCGGTCGACGCGCCGGCAGATCAGGTCCAGCCGGCGCACCCCCTGCCCTTGCCTTTCCAGCTTGCGGCAGAGGTCCCGTGCCAGGTCGCCCAGGAAACGCGCGATGGTCTCGGCCGCGGCGATTGGCTCGGCGAAGACCTGCTCGACCTCGAGGACCCCGGCCGGGCGCAGGGGGGTGAGGGGCTCGTAGCGATCTCCCAGGGCCTCATCCAGGCGCTGCAGCAGCTGCGGGCCGAACCGCCGAGCCAGCGGCGCGCGCGGCTGGTCCAACAGGTCGCCGATCCGCTCGAAACCGAGTGTCTCCAGCCGGTCGACCTGGTCCGGGTCAAGACGCAGGGCCGCCAGCGGCAAGGGCGCGAGCGCCCCGCGGTGGTCGCCGGGCGCCACCCGGGTGCAGGGATCACCGCCATACCGTGCCAGCGCATGCGCGGCCCCCGGCGTGTCGGCCAGCGCCATGCGGGCGGCAACACTGGCCCCCGCCAGGCGATCGCGCAGGGCCTGCAGCATGGCGAGCTCGCCGCCGTGGAGATGGTCCGCGCCCGTGGTGTCGACCAGCAGGCCGTCCGGCGGATCCGGCGCGACAAGGGGGGCATAATGGCGATAGACCCAGTCGGCCAGGCGCCGCAAGCCTCGGGCATCTTCTTCCGGGGTGCCGGGCCGTGTCTCCAGCTCGGGCACCAGGCTGCGCGCCAGGCTGAGCGCCTGGCCGGCCCGCAGGCCGCGGCGCCGGGCCGGCACATCCGCGTCCAGCAGCGCCCGGCCCGTTGTATCCAGCAGCGCCAACGGCCGGTCAGGAGGCAAGCTCCCGTCGGCCTTCCGCGCCCGATCCGTCGGCCAGGCCGGCAGGTAGATCGAGACGACCCGTCGCATCGCATGCCTCCAGTGTCAGTTCCGTACCCGTGCCGCCGCGCACCCGCAGCAGCTCGACCCGCCAGCGCGCCCGCCCCACGCCGGGCACCGGCAGGGGTACCGAGGGACAGGCGGCGATGCGCCAGCGGGTGGTCGCCGCCGACGGCGGCCCCTGCCCTGCCGCCCCCGACGGCCGTGGGGTGCGGTGCAGGGCCAGCGCCAGGGTGTCCCGACCCTCGGCGGCCAGCTGCAGCCGGCGCGAGGCCTTCATGGAGAGCTTTGGCACCTCTCCCACCACGGCGCCCAGGCCGCCGTGCCGCAGGCCCTCCTCCAGGCAGTTCAGTAGGGCGGCCTCGTCGGGTGCCTCCACATGAATGACGCGCTCCGGCGCCAGGCCGGCCTGGGCCAGGGCGGGGGCGAAAAGATCAGGCTGGCGCAGGCACCAGAGCACCGGTCCCCGGGTGCGCGCGGCAATGCCGGCGGTGAAGAGCGTGGCCGCAGCCTCGTCGGGCGGGCCCCTTTCGCCGCCCAGCACCTCGTGCAGGGCGCCCAGCGCCAGCCCGCCCCCGGGCAACTGCGCGTCCAGCGCCGGCACCTCGAAAGGCAGGACGGCGCCGCTGCAGCGCTGTCCCGGCTCCAGGTGCCGGATCTCCGCGCGCAGGCGCGCTATGGTGGATGTCCCGGACACGGCCCTCGCTCGCTCCCATGATCGTAGATGAATGTTCTTTATTTGTTCTTATTTGCCTGGGAAGAGTCAAGACGGGAGTCGAAGGACACTCGATCCGGCAACGGGGATGGGGCTAGACTGGACGCAATCGGGTCCATCGTCGCGAGGGAAACGCCACCATGTGCGGCCGCTTTACACAGCATTTCACATGGAAGGAGCTTGTCGAGCTCTACAACCTCACGCGTCTCGACAACGCCCCCAACCTGCAGCCGCGCTCGGACATCCGGCCGACCACCGACATCGTGATCGTCCGCGAGAAGGACGAAGATCGGGAGGCCGCAACGGTGCGCTGGTGGCTAGTTCCGCCCTGGGCGAAGGAGCTTTCCCAGAAGTACGCCATGTTCAACGCGCGCGCGGAGACGTTGACCCAGCGCAAGGCCTTTGCCGGGCCTTTCAAGAAACGGCGCTGCTTAATCCCAGCGAGCGGCTTCTACGAGTGGAAGGACGAGGGTGGCCCGCGCAAGACACGCTACTACATCACCTCGAAATCAGGGCAGCCACTGACCTTTGCCGGCCTGTGGGAGCACAACCCGCATCTGGAGCTGGACAGCTGCACCATCATTGTTACCGAGCCCAATGCGCTGATGGCCGAAATCCATGATCGGATGCCGGTGATCTTGCCTCCGGAAGCACATGATGTCTGGCTGACTGAACCGCGGGAGGACCTGCTCCAGCCCGCACCCGATGGGGACCTCATCGCTTATCCTGTTGCCCCCGATATCCAGGACGATGATACCGTATCGCGCCTGCAACCGCCAAAAGGGCAGGCATCATAACGTACTGATGGCCCTTGCCCCTCCTGCGCACAAGCGCAAACATCAACCAACGATTCCAGTAACACCTGGATGATTTTTAAGGAGTCACGTCACCGGCAACATACAGACAACGATTGCCGGACCGAATGGCATGCCTTTAATTTCTGTCGTTCAGGTGAAAAGGGGATATATGGAACAGGAAAGCCACTTGCTGACACTTCCGACGCAGACTCATTCACGTTATACTACATTGCTCACCAACAATGGGGTGCAGTTAACCCTACGCGCCCAGGACATCCATGACAGCGGCCATATCTTCGGAGGGGTCTGTGCCGAGAATGGCATTGAGCACCGCCTGACCCGGATAGGTCATCCCTGGACGAACGGACAGGTAGAGCGCATGAACCGCACTATCAAGGAAGTCACCGCCAGCTGAGTGACCATTTCGAGGACTCCTTGAAAGCCTACAACTTTGCACGAAGGCTGAAGACACTGGGCGGTCTCAGGCCGTCCGAATTCATCTGCAAACCTACGACGTCACAGCCACAAAGATTCAAACTGAACCCGATGCACCACGGGCCGGGACTGAACATCTAAACAAAATGTCATCCGGGAAAACCAGTACACTTCATATCTTCAGCCTCCAAGGCATCACTCAACCCATCGCAGCTGTTGGATCTCCAGGCGAGCGGCAATATCTTCCACCATCATGCGCGTTCTAAGATTTGGAAATTGATCAGCGGCATGGAAAAGGACCGCGCCATGGGGAGAGGCTTCTGAGATCCAATAAGCGCGTTCATAGACCGCTAGAAGTGTAGGTTTCCAGTAGGAAGCAAGGCTCCAACACACTACCCTTCCGTCGGTGAGACGGCAACCATTGGGCTTGATAAAGCTCTCGAAGCATACCGCGTCTTCGGGGATGCCAAGTATCCGGAAGGCGGCGCGTGGATCGGCCATCCGCTCGCGCGTATAGCTCTTCAGAAGAGTGTCTTTAATGTATACTCGGACTTTGCGCGGATCCATGAAGGCACCGAGCCGTCCGCCGATGTTCGGATCCTCGGTCCATTGGCTGTATTGTCGAGACTTTTCGGCATCGGATAAGCGGGTCCACTCAAGCTGATCAGCGTCTGCCCAGAGACGTTGCCGAACTTCCTCCCTTATGTCGTTGAAAATGGTCATTCGACACTTCCGGGCTGTGGCGCTTCTGGGTAATCCAGGCGTGGCAGCTCAAGGGTTGGGTCGCCCTCCCGCAGCATCAGGTCGGCCTGGTCCTTCATCCATTCGAGCATGAAGCTTCCAGCCGACTGGTCGCTAAAATTAATGACGTGGTCGCCGAGGGGCAGTTCCTCGGTTGGTCCTTCGGCCGCCTTTTCGAGCTCGATAACCTCGGCAATGCGCCGAATATCCGTCACGAAGTCCAATACTATGACTTTGTCCTTGTTCGGGCTTGTGCGTAGTCCACGGCCGATTTGCTGAACGAAAATCCGCCTCGAGTGGGTGGACCTCATGAAGACGATAAGGTCCACGTCGGGAACATCCACTCCTTCATTGAAGAGATCCACACTCGTGATGATGTCAATCTGCCCCTTTCTGAAGGACGCCATTAACTTGTCCCGCTCACGGGGCTTAAGCTGAGCGGAAATGGGCTGGGCACTAAGACCAAAGGCGCGGATCGTCGCAGCGAAGGATTCGGCGTGCTCAACCGTCGAGCAGAACACAATGCCACTACGCCGACCTTCATTACGGAAGGTCTCGTATATGTGCTTGGCCGCCTCCTCATCGCGTGTCGGTATGATTAGCTTCTTGTTTAGGTGCGAGATGGAATAATTGTAATAGGAACGCTTTTGGACGAGTTCCCATCGGATGTTGTCAGCCATCAGCCGATAATCCGTCTCGCAGAGGAAGTGATTCTTAAGACCGTCCGCGATGCCGTACTGAACAAGTGGATGTCCGAGAACCGTGTCCAACTCGTAGCCGTCTCCTCTCCACGGCGTTGCTGTTACCCCTCCGAGCATCGGGGGATCCAACTCGTCGATCGCTTTCAAAAACGTTGGCGACCCGATGTGATGCGCCTCGTCGACGAGAACGAGGCCAAATGAAGGAAGGCTCTCGATTTGTCCAGCCACTGACTGCACCGTGGCGAATGTAATACCATCCCAAAAGGCCGGTCGCTCCTCACTCGTGAGGGCGTGCGTCGGCACCCATTTTGGAAGCTGAGCCCAGAAGCCCTGCTGAAGCTGCCGGATCAGCTCGCGCTTATCTGCGAGGACTAAGACGCGATTGCCTGGAATGGCGGAATCGCGGAACAGATCCGCCACCACTTCCGCCATCACGATCGTCTTACCCAAACCTGTTGCGAGGATTATCTGACCGCGCCCGGTATCGGTCAGACCTTCGCGGAATTTCTCGGAGGCATCTTGTTGATAGGGATACAGCTCTTTTCTGGCCTTTGGATATTCCCCGACCTTAGCCAGTAGCCCTTTCAGCTGAGACGGGTCGAGGGTTTCAACTTTAACACCAACCTTGTGATAGCGCTTAATCTCCTCGCGAAACGACGCACCTGGTGGCCGCGACATAGCCACAACCATCCGGTCTGCCTCGTAGTATCGCCCAGCTTCGACGACCTCTGAAACTGCCGCCTTTGGTGGAGAGGAAGTGGTGGTATGCTTGCACTGCACCACCCAGATCTGGCCGTTCTTAACTCCAAGGATGTCAGCACCGCGGTCGTTCGCTCCACCCACGACTCGTACGTCGTGAAACCCGGCGCAAATCAGGAGCCTCGCGACATCGCGTTCAAAGGCTTGCCAGGGCCCATAAAGAAGCCTCCGATCATCCAGGAACGGAACCATCACTGTACCTCGGCGTCAGGCCACAGAAGCCTGAGGGACATCAGGCTTCGCACCAGTTCCTCCCGGCGGATATCGCTAAAATCGTTACCCTCTTGTCTCGCGAGCCAGATGACGTCCCGCAGCAGGGCCTTGTATCGCTCACGCGTGGCTTCCCGAGCCGAATTCGTGATGCTGGCGTCCCCGTAGTCCAAGGTCTCGTATGCGTCGTCCCAAACCTTCCCGTCGAAACAATATTCTGGGTAACTGTCAATTATGCTCTCGAGGGTCTCGTAGGGAGCGTATTCCAGGAACGAGCCATCATTCGTCACCTGGTCGGGCTGAACCTTCCGAGCTGCTAGGTTTCGCATAAGTTTCTGCTTCTCGTCGCTCGATATCTCGTTGAACAGCCGACTGCGCTCATCCTCCGGACAATTTTGGGCGAAGCCCCGAGCAAACAAGGAGAGCATTTCAGCGGATTGAAGTTGCATTTCCTTCGGGTTCAGATTGCTGTCACCACCATAGGTTTCTCGAAGTTCGGTGAGCGTTGCGGGCAGCGTGTAGCGGTTATTCGTAAAGTCTACCGTCTGTATCGCCAGCTGCAGTAAGAGCGCGTCGAGCGGCGTGAGCGTAAGCGATCTAAAGGCTTTGTGCTCCTGGTAATAAAGAAAGTGGTAGGTTCGAGTCGCCGGATCACCCATAACGAGCGTCCAAGGCGCCTCCCAGGGCAACTCTGGATCCAGCGAGTCGACAGTGAAGGCTTTTACGGTCCACTGCACCCCCGACGAAGCATGAATGTATTTGCGCGAAAGGCTTGGAACCTCGGTGCGAGGCTTGGCTTGGGGTACCTCTTCTTCGCCTGACTGCTCGGGCGCCGGTTGCTCGTCCTCACCAGAATCGTCGAGGATTCCCTCGGGAAAGTCGGGGTCGTCCGTCTCTCCATTATCTCCTCGCTGCTCTCCCTTACCCTTTTGCCGGGCATCATACAGCTGCCGCCGGTCTTCCTCCTCGATAAGCTCCCACCACTTGGCGTCGTCCTGGTAATCAGGGTGGCCATCGTGGAAATAGCGTGCCATCTCCTTGGCCCGCTCATTGTCTTTGACCACCATGATGCGCTGCCAAGCGCCCGCGACCTTGGACTGTGGGCTGGTTCTCCGGAAAGCTTTGAAAAGCTTGAAGAGAGGCGAGTCATTCGGCCCATATCCGAGGCTCTTGGCCTTTTCGGGGCGAAGCGGTCCATCTCCCCGTATTAGCCGCACCATCTCGTTCCATGACTGGTCGGCGCGGTCGAACCGATCCTTAGCGTAACTGACGCGGCAGTGGTCGATGTGGATCTCCCCGACTAAACGTCCACGTCCACGTTGGTCGTCAATGGGATACTCCGATTCCTCGCCTTCTTCGCCTTGCCAAACGAAAAGATCCTTGTTGTTGATCTCGATCTTCCGACCATTGCGGATAAGGTCAAAACCGAATTCCGTCTTGTCTAAGTAACGCTGGATTCCGATCCATCCGTGGACCCGCCGTCTACGATGGGTCAGCTTTTCGTGGGATGAACAAATGGGGCAGACCTTCTCTTCGGACTCGTCCAGCGAGACCCAATTCATGCAATTGATGCAGTAGGGGCGGTCAGTCAGAGTATGATCAAAATGAATGACGGCTGGAACTTCACCCACATCGGGAAGTGTCACCGATCGATTCTCATCCCACACACAATGGCTGTACGGGTGGATGATCTTGTTGCTCACAAAGAGCTTGAAGGTGATTGGTACGCCGTTCCGGCGAAGCATCGACGAATAGACTTGCGACAAACGCTTTCGCAGCTGTGAGTGATTTGTGGATTTTGCCAGCCACGTTCGTTGCTCGGGTTTGAGATGCTTCACCATGACAACAGTGCCGTGTTGCTTGGGCTCTTGTTTGGGATGCCGCAGATGAGCCGTTCGGAAATGCCGTTGCTTGCGGAGTTTTTGAAAGTCGATTTCCAGGCCATGCCATTCCGACTCGCCGTTGGTCGTGGTCCATACCTGCGTGACTGTGCCGAGCCTGGCAGTAGCGATATTGAAGCCCATGCCGAACAATCCGAGATTGTCGATCGGGTTATTTCCGGACCAGCCCGCACTCACCGCACGCTGCAATGTTTCTGGGGTCATGCCTGGGCCGTTGTCGCGAATCTGGATCACGGCGTCCGACTTATCCGCCTTGGGCAAGTCTACGTAAACTTCCGGCGTCTCGACAGTTTCACCCTCTCGCGCGGAATTCAAAAATCCGTCTATCGAATTGTCGACAAGCTCCGCGATACATCTCCAGTGATCGAGGTTAATCTCCCCCAGCATGGGAAGGATTCTTGGATCGGGCTGAAGATCAAACTCATCGGCTACTTTGACATCATCTACCATGGTTGAGATTCTTCCTTTAACGCTTCGCGCTTCAACCCACACGTGACCTTGAACGACACCCGTTTGTTTGATCGCCTAAGTTCCGTATTATAGAGACCTTGACGCGTCCGTCCATGCGTCACTGCACGCTAGGCGCGCAACTTGTTCTTGACAGCATGAGTGTTGGCCGTGTCTGTGAGTATAATGAGCATTCAGGGCACTCGTATCGAGCGGCGCATTCTAGAAGGCGAGGTACACAGCGTGTCGAGTTGGGCCGACATCGCAAACAGTTGTTCAGACTCTCCTGCGGGGGACGCTTTAGACGCCTATTTTGAACGGGTGCGCCCAATCGTCGACGATACCATCGACAAGCTTTCGCAATCCACTTTCCGTCAAGACCCGATAGCCGGCCGTAAGTATTCGCGGGCTACCAGTATTATTAGCTCCGCATACAAGCGACATGGGCAACTTCTAGGCACTGCGATCATTGAGCGGCTGCACGATTCCGAACGCTTGAGTGTCTGGGAGGAAGAGGCGTTCAAGCTCTCTCACGAGTCACTGAAACAACTTCAAGTTCACGACCGTATCGAGAAGTGCCTCAAGATCTCGCTTCCGTATGGAGACGAGGAACGCGCGATTCCTCTCGACTGTGTGGTCTTCGACCGGGATTCCAAGACACTGCGATCCTACAATATCAAACGTGGAAACGGCTCGTACGACGCGGGAAAGAAGCGGATCATCACTGGCGAACTTTTGCGAACCAACATGCTTCTCAAAAGCTATGGCGAGACGCTTGGATTGGACCCGGACTTTGCGGAAGCGAAGATCGTCTTCTACTACGGCGTTCGGTCGATCCCCAAACCACTCTCCCTCGTTGGTGAAGACCTCAATGATCACTTCGAGTTTTCCGTGGTCGACGCGGTAGAAAGAGTAAACTTGTATTTCCAGGAGCGGCTCTATGACATCATCGAACACGGCTAGGTATCGTGTCATCCACGCGGACCCGCCCTGGTATTTCAAGAATTTCAGTGAGAAAGGAGAGGGCCGGAACGCGGTCTCACATTACGATTGCATGGAAATCGATGACATATGCAAGATGCGGGTGTCGGAATTCGCGGACGACGATTGCATTTTGTTCATCTGGGTGACGGATCCCTTTCTCCCCCGAGCACTGGACGTGATCAAAAGCTGGGGCTTCACGTTCAAAACCGTTGGATTCTATTGGGCCAAACTGAACCAATCGGCCGATCGAAATTGCGTAAGCGAGAAAGACTTCTTCTGCGGCCTTGGCTACTGGACCCGGGCGAATGTTGAGCAGTGCCTACTGGCCACTCGTGGAAAGCCGCCTCGAAAAGCGAGGGATGTGCGTCGATTGATCGTCGATCATCGGCGCGAACATAGTCGAAAACCAGAGGAAGCGTATCAACGTATCGAGCGGCTGACGGATGGGCCTTACCTCGAACTATTCGGGCGCCAGAGCCGGCCAGGCTGGGATGTTCTTGGAGATCAAGCGGCGCTCTTTGACAATGGGCCTCGAGACACGCGACGTCGATCAAGCAACCTAGCCCAATACGAGATGCAGAACCTGCTGCCGCTAGGCGACGAGTAAACCAGTGAGGGCGCGCAGGTCGACGTCCTTAGTGATCGTTATTGGCTGCGCAGGAAGCTATGTGGTCGCCAATGTCACGCCCCAGGAACTCGGCAAGAGTGACAGGCACGGCATTCCCAAGTTGGCGCATGGTCTCCGACCAGGAGCCATGAAACCGGAAGTCGTCCGGAAAGGTCTGTAGCCGGGCGCTCTCACGCACAGTGAAGTAGCGCACGCTTCCATCGTGGCGCAGCAGCATATTCTCACCGCCCGGAACGCCGTGGACGCCAGCCTTCAGGGTCTTAGCGGGTAGGTCGTAGGGGCTTCCAGTGTGTCCGACGTACGTGCGGGCACCCGGCTGGAATTTGTGGTTATGGAAAGCCTCTGCGGCCTCTGGATCGGTCTCGGCATCGGGTAGACCAACTAGGGCATCGCGAACCGTTCGCCAAGGCTTGTGCGCCGGCACTTCATCAAGTTTCTCCGCACGCCTTTTGGCTCGCTCGGAGATCCATCTCTCGCGCTTAGGAACCTCGTGATGTTCCCAATAGTTGCCTTCCTTTACCTGGTCCCAAAGCAAGGCGTTGTACGAGTGAGTGGACTCGGGAAACGCCCATTCCACGTCCAGATCGGCCCGGAAACCAACAAAGAAGACACGTTCGCGCCTCTGGGGAACGCCGTAGTTGGCCGCGTTGAGAACGCGCGTCACGACACGATAGTGAAGCTCATTCGGCCGCCCATGCGTGTGGTAGCGCTCCAAGCGTGTCAGATGGTCCGACCACTCCTCGTCCGGCTGTGGGGTGATCTCGGGATACATCATCTGCAGGCGGATGTATTCGAAGTAGCTCGTGAAGGTGGATCGCGTGAGTCCCTTCACGTTCTCGAAGAGAAAGGCCTTCGGCTGGAGTTCGCGTACCGCCCGCACCGCCTCCGGAAACATGTCCCGTGCGTCTGCCTCGGCCTTGTGGCGCCCACCGATCGAGAATGGCTGACAAGGCGGCCCGCCGGTAACCATCTCGATCTTCCCGGCTAGAGGCGAGTAGTCGAATTCCCGCACATCGCCCTCGGTCAGGGGCCAGTCCGCCACCAGGTCGACACCGCGCTCGCGGTTGTCGCGGATCGTGTCGCAGGAATACTTGTCGCACTCGATGACCGCGATTGGTTTAAAGCCCGCGCGCGAGACCCCCATGCCGAGACCACCGGCGCCGACGAAGAGCTCCACCGTGTTCATGGTACCCCGTCGAGAAATTTTCTTACTCGTTTCTTCAGCGCTGCAGTGTCTCGTGTCTGGCATTCCCAGATGACGAGAACACGCCAACCTGTGGCCTCAAGCTTGGCGATATTTGCCTCGTCCCTTTCAAGGTTGCCCTTGAGCTTCGTTTCCCAGAACTCCTGTCGGGATTTCGGTAGCCTGGCGAGTTTACATTCGGGGTCTGGGTGCCTGTGCCAGAAGCACCCGTGCACGAAGATCACCTTGCGGCGGCTGGGAAAAACCAGATCGGGTTTGCCCGGCAAATTCTTGTCGTGAAGCCGATACCGATATCCCATGCTATGCGTGGGCCGTCGCACGGCCCACTCGGGATTCGTATCACGGCCGCGCACGCGCCGCATGCGCTCGCTACGCTGCTGAGGTGTCAGGGTATCAGTCATCTAGCTTTTGTGGTTTGTCGTACTTCTCGCCACCACTTCTAGCCTCTAAGAACCGGATTGTGAACAAGTAATGCAACAGCCCGCAAGAGCGGAGATGACCTTTGTCCCGCCTGCGCATAAGTACAATCATCAATCAATGGTTACACTCGCTAATGGATGAAGCTTTTGGGCCAAGTCACTTGTGATAGAATGCCTTTAAGGCGTTCAGCTCATACCATTTCATGAAAATTGAAACTATACGGAGGCTGAAGCTCGCTGCCGCAGCTCGCGCGAGGGAGTCCGCCGGACGCCAGGACTGCTCAGTCGAGAGGCATCAAAGCAGGATTGGCTCGACACCGGCCTCGTAGTCCCTCAACACCTGTTCAAGCCTTTTCTTGCGCTCACGTGCGTACTGGATAAAGTCACGCAATTCGGTGATATCCCGCTCAATATCAGCGACGGAAGGCAGCTCGCGCGGCAGATCTTCAGCAAGATCATGCCCGGAAAAATGCGAAGTCCGCTTCATTCCTTCGAAAATCACCGGATAATCCTTCTCGGCATCGAAGCATGCGCCCCGCAGACTCTGGGTCAAAATCTCGGGCCGGAACCGCTGGACAACCTTGTTAAAAAGGACTTCCTCAACGGTACGTTCCCACGTCGTCCGCATCTTGGTGTAGAGGTCGGTTACGGCGACACGGAAAGTTTCCTCCGTTTGATCATAACCAGCCGCGTCGAGACTCTGTCTGGCTCGGTCGATCTCGCCCAGTCGCTCCGTCACCGGTTTGATATGCCATGGTTTCCGGTCATTATCGATAATCCCGAACCGGTCGTTGCCAAGGCTGGTCATCCATTCTTCATGACAGGCAACGCCAATACGCCGTGCTTCGGTGCTCACTATGTGGTGAAAGAGAATGTTGTGCGTGAAGATAACAACTTGGCGTCCGCCAGCCGCTTCCACCGCCAGCCGACGCGCCACGGCCTCCATCCGGGAATAATCGAGGGACGAGACAGGATCATCCACGATAATTCCATGGTCCCTGCCTATTTCCTTTAGCTCCGCCAGAAAACATGCCAACGCGAGACCGCGCTGCTCACCTTCGCTCAGGATTTCGCTGTTGGCGCGAATGCGCTGTTGCGCTGTCAACGCCACTTCGACGACGCTGGCGCCTAGATCGCCGCGATCACTGAGATCAAGCGGAAGATGGGTCAGCTGCAAGGCTCGTAGCTCGTCTTCAAGCGCTTCCCTGAGAGAGGGCGTAAGAATTTCCCGGCGACGCCTGGTAATTTGACCTGTGATGGCGTTCAGGCGGCATTGAGCGCGACATGCTGTAACACGGCAGAGTTCCTCAAGCTTACTGCGTCGATCAAAAACAAGGCCAATCTCCTCGCTCAGCTTTTTGCGATCATTCAGATCATTGAGACGTCTGGCACGTTCTTGGATAGCTTCGTCACCACGGGCCAGACGTTCAAATTCCTCGATCTCACCATTCAATGCGGTAATCTCGTCTTTGATTATCTGAGTGGGAGCCTCAGGCAGCCCATCGAGCGTCGCCCACTGATCGAAAGCTTCCTCGGTGAGAATGGCTTTTATTGCATTAAGTCTGGCACCGGCTTGCTCGAAGAAAGCCGTGATCGCGCCGGCGTGACCCTTTCTTTGCTCAGATAGGGCACTGTAGCCGGCAAGCAGTGCCGTAACGTCTGTCTTGGGCCTGTTTTGAAAAGACTGAAGACCGGAAACGGCATTCTCGAACGCGCCTCTGGCAGCCGCCGCGTCTTCGGCAGCTCTTTGATCGAGATAGCTATCGAAAGACTTCAATCGACTGGCGGCATCCGCATCCAGTTCCTGCTGGCATAGGACGCATCGTTCGGCTGCAGCGATCTGTGGCGGTTCACGATCGGGGAATGTTTCGGCCGCAAACTCGCGGGCGTATTTCAGCATTTGACGCCAGATATCGGAGCCGACATCCGGAATCGGTTCATCGCTGAACAGGTCGCGGGCGGAGGCCTCCGCGGCCCGGTTCTTTTCCGCTGCGTCCCGTTGTTTCCGGGAAAGATCCTGTATCGCCGTATCACCGACCTTGTCGGTTATGTCGGAAATCTCGCGTAAAAGGGTCTGAAGAGCCTGCTGCGCCTCTCTGCGTTGACGAGCCATGGTCGCCGGATCGTTCCGCGACTCAGCGGTAAGCCTGTCAAGCTCGGCCTGGAACTCTTCGGACCATTCGGCGCAAGTACGTAATTGCTCCGTTGTGGGCAACTCCGCCAGCGAGCTATCGGGAACCAGCTTAGCGATAAGCTGCTGGGCAGTGGTGCCCTGCGTGTAGCCGGTTGGGAGGGGCGCCTGAACGGCACGCTTTAGGTCATCTTCACGCTGTTTGAAGCCGGCATCCAGGTTCCGGACCACGAAGCCGAGCTTATTGAGCAGATCCAGTTCATACGGAAGAAACTCGATCGTCCGTTCCTTGTCTACATAGAGCCTGGCCGATGCAGTATCGAATACCGAAATGCGCGCCAGTTCCGCGGGCGGGTCCTCATTGCTTGCCCAGGTTAGTTCCGTTTTCGAATCCTGGTTTTCGCCAACACGATACGCCACAGCAACTTCGGCTGGCGGTGCCGGTTCTTCGTCAAAGACATTTCCTCGCAATTGGGTGGGGCTCACTGAATCGCTAAGCGAACGGCACAGCTGCTTCGTAATACGGCAATAGCCGCTCTTGCCCGAGGCATTGGGGCCATAAATTAACGTGATCCCGTTAACGGCGAAACGTATCGGGGGCTGATTCGGTTCAAGCCGGTCGACATTCCTTACCGGACCGAGGGATGCGAGGACAGTCTTTGGTGCGTTGCTGGCCGCTTCGGAAAGATGGTCGCTCGCAAGTGGGACGGTGGCCGGTGGCTCATCCGTAATGAGCCCTTCAGAAAATTCGATGTGTTGCCGCAAGGAGGCCTCATCATCCTCGGACAACTTTCCCTGCTGGGCGAGACGCCGCAAAGCATCCTGTTGCCACGCAGGTCGGCCACCGGACCAGGCAAGGAGCTCTTCAAACGGCATCGGCGGCCTCCTTCAACACGATTTTCTTTCGGGCGTTAGTAGACGTCCTTATGAATTCCGGTCGCGTAATCATGCAGACACCAACTCCTCAGAACTCGCCGCCTCCAATGACAGGCTTTGACCGCCAAGCTCCTCGAACAGCTTTTCACGGCAGGTCAGGATAAGGATCTGTGTGTTCCTTGCCGCATGGTTGAGGATGTCGAACATCCGGCCAATCCTGCTGTCATCCGAAAAGACAAGTGCGTCATCCAGGATGACGGTTGCCGGATGGCCCTGCTCGCTCAGCATCTCGGCAAAGGCGAGGCGGACCAGAATGGCAATCTGCTCCTGGGTGCCCATGCTGAGCACATGGAAAGGCTCTTCATATCCATCTGCTCGGACCACTTCGGTGATCTGCAGGTTTTCGTCGATGCGGATATCAGCGCCGGGAAACAGGAGTTGCAGATAAGGTCGTACACGGTTCAAGACCGGAGAGAGGTATCGCTCCTTGGCCTCCTGCTCTGCATCGCGCAGAGTCTTGAGCAGCAGGCTCAGCACGTCCACTTCACGCTTCATGCGACTTACATCCGCTTCACATAGCTCGTGCTCCCGCGCCTTCTTCTCGATCTCCTCATCCAGGCCGACACCCTCGGCCGCTTCGACCCGTGATTTGAGCCCGCTGATCTGGACCTTTACGGCCTCCCGCTTCTCACGCCGTTCCTGCAGCGCTTTTTCCAATCGCTCGACCCGAGCCTCCAACTGAGGCAAGGTTTCCTCCGTGCGCTGTCCCTTTAGCTCCTCAAGGACTTCTTCCTGCCTTGCAATCTCGTTCCGGGCGGTCTGAACGTCTGCCTGAAGCGCCTCAACCGAGCGCGCGTCCTCGGCTTCCTTGAGCTGCTTGTGCAGGTTCTCAAGTCGCTCCCTGGACTCGTTGCACCGACTCTTCGCTGCTCCCAGTTCGGACTGTGACCAGTTCAAGGCCTCTTCAGGGCCGGCGAGTCCAGCGCGCACTGTTTCCAGTTCCTCCCTGGCGCTTACGGCCTGTTCCTCTGCCTGCCTGAGTGCTTCTTCCGCCTCCTTGCGATCGGGAAGCTCCTCGAGCTCCAGATCCTCCAATTGACGTTGGAGACGTTGTTTCAATCCCTCGATATGATCCACGAGCGCCTGCGCACCAGCATCCCTTTCGTCATCTGCCGGTGCATTGAGCTCGGCTTCCTGTCTGGCCAACTCCGCATTCTGTATCAGGTTCCGGCGCCTGTGGTACTGATCCTCTGCATCCTTGAGTGATCTCGCACCTGCCTCCTCCAGAAACTTCTGGAGCGCTTTTCGGGCGTCTCGTTGATCCTGCAGCAGTTTGTCCCGATCCTTGATCGCCGGCTCGATGCTCACGCGCCCATAGTCGGGTATGGAAAGGCTGGCAGGCTCGATAACTTCAATCGTTGTCTGCTCCGGCGCACGTTCGGCACCCTCAATTTCAATCCGGCTCAAGTGCTCGGAGGACATATCAAAGCTGATGCGTGTTGCGGCAGCACTAAGACGACCTTCCATCGTGTCCAAGTCTTTGGCTGCCTTGCGGATCGCTGAGATCACTTCATCCGTAACCAGGATGGCCGCTGCTGCCTGCAGTGCCTCTCGCTGGCGAGCCTCGGCCTCCTGGGCTTTCTCCAGACGCTTATCGAGATCGGCGATCTGTTCCTTGTACCCCACTGCGGTCAGCAGGCGTCTGTTTCTCGTTACCTCTTCATCTGCCTTCGCAACAGCCTGCTCAGCACTGCGAATGGCGGCTCGAAGGCCCTCCAGCTTCTTGCGCGCCTGCTCTTCCTGAGCTTGTGCGTCCTCAAGGCTCTTCTGGCTTTGCTGAAGCGCTTTCTGTTCCAGGTCTATCTTCTCTTTCAACTGGCCGCGCTCTGACAGGATTCGCTGTGCCTGCTCCAGCTTGCCCTTTCTGAGTTCGAATTCGCTTTCAGCCGCCTCGATACGCGCTTCCAATTCTGCCAGCTGGGTCTGGCGCTTGCGGGCCGCCTCAAGCTCTTCCTTGTCGGCTTTGTCCTGTTCGCCGGATGAAAGCCGCGTCAGTTTCTCCTGCGCCTCTTCCAGCTCCTCCAGGGCACGAGATAAATCCGTTCGCCGGCGGCGCAGTTCTTCGAGCTCGTTCTCGAGCGCGGACTGCCGCTCTATCTGGGCCTTGTAGTCTCCCTTCGGCCTATTCGTGCTCGGCGTAACCAATTCGGAGAGCTGCTGTTCAATCCGCTGGGGCAGTTTCTGGCCTCGACTGCCCCCCAGAACCCTGCCGACCTCGGCTTCGAGGGCATTGTGCAGATTCGAGCGCGCCGCATCGGGTATCTCCAGTGCGCCGAAGGACTGTCCCTGCTGCACCCAGAGGACGTTCCACATCCCCAGGGTTTCGGGTTTTGCGCCTTGTTTACCAGGCTCGGTGAAGTTCAGAAGTTCGCGCAGGGCTTCCTCGGCCGCGTCCCCTTCAAGGCGCCTGCCATCCGGGCAATCCAGCTGCGCATAGGCCTTCTTCAGGAACCTTTTCCGGATGCGATAGACGCCGGCGTCCAGTTCGAAGGCCAGTTCGACCACGGGCGCTGCCTGATTGCGAACGTTCTGCAAGGCGCGGATAGGCTGTGCACTCGAATTGTGCCGTTCAAAGAGGGCGGCGCGGAGCGCGTCCAGCAGTGTCGATTTCCCCATCTCATTCGGGCCTACAACGACATTGAGCCCATCCTGTAGCCCATCAAGTCGAACGGGCTCGGCAAACTTCTTGAACTGGTGGACGGCCAGGGAGCGCAGTTTCACTGGGTGCCTCCCTGCATCTTCATGTGCTCGATATACAGCCGCTGGAGCGCTTCTGCCGCAATACTGCGCGTCTCCTCATCACTCTCCTCGGACAGACGCTTCAGCTCATCCGCTGCCGAGCGCACAAAGCCACTTCGGTCTATGCGATCCATATCTTCTTCGGAGGCGTGCGGAAAAAGGCCATCCGTGTTCACCCGCAGGTAACAGAAGGCGGCGGAAACGCCTTCGACAACCTGGTCTTCGAAGTATTGAAGATCATCGAGCGCCAAGGTGCCTTCGACATCCAGGCGGACCAATACGCGCTCAGGCTCGTCCGCCAATCCCCTCAGCTTCTCTGCCAAGACATCGACAGCATCGCGATCCGTGATCCTTTCGGAAAGGGAAATCCAGTTGTAGTGCCCCGTCGACAGTGGCGTCACGGAAGGCACGGCATCCCGGCCCTCGATCTCGACGAGCAGGGCCTCCCCTGTCCCGCTGGAATTGAAGGCATCTGTTTCGGGTGTGCCGCTATACCAGCAGCGGTCATTGAGCTTCATCTGACCATGCCAATCGCCCAGGGCCAGATAGGACAAGCCGGCCCGCTCAGGCCGATCGGGAGCTATATAGTTGGTGACGTTCCGGTCGTCGCGTCCAAATCCACGCACGCTTCCATGCGCCATCCCGATGCGGATCACCCCCTCGTCCACCTCGACGTCATCCATGTAAGCCGTCAGATCATTCAGTTGTCTTCGATGATGCAAGGGGGCGGGCAACAATACGACCCGGCCGTCCTCCAGGCTGTCGGGCTCAGGTTTCACGTGGACCCGCACATTCTCCGGCAAACCCTTGTGGAGAAGCTGGTCCCACAATCCGTTTGGCTGGTAATAGTCATGGTTGCCCGGCATCAGATGCCACTGCACCTGAGGAAACTTCCGCATGCGCTCTAACGGCTGGTTCAGAGATCGCGGGGACAATGCCAGCTTGTCGTAAACGTCACCGGCCACCAGGACATGCTGGACGTCATGCTGCTGGGCCAGCTCTCCCAATCTGGTGATCGCTTTGAGCCGCGCCTCCTGCAGCAGCCCCATGGTGGACTGATCGACAAAGCGAAAGACCTTTCCGATCTGCCAATCGGACGTGTGTATGAAGCGGATGGTCATGCTCCCCCGATGCACCTAAACTGATGAGCGCCCCTGATTCCGTACCGCCCTGCCCCTCAGAACAATACACCAACTGCGCGCATACGAAATAATTTTCGCTTAATTATCCTGGCGCGGCTCAGGCTATTGCCGCTCTGGAGTTGCCTTCGAGGCAACCGGTGGGCTCACTTGATAAGGCTGTCCAGCCGCGTCATGGCTTCGGAGCGCTCCTGGAGGTCTGCACCCTGTACGGGATGCCTACAACCAATCACCGGAATTCCGTCGAAGGTCCCTTCGTTCAACCGTCCTTTGGACTTCGAACCTCCTGTCAGTACCATGTAGATAGGCGCTCCATAGGGCAGGTTCAGTTGCCGGCCCATGCGCGCGGCCAGCCAACCGCCCATGGAGGTTCCTACCAACAGGGTAATGCCATGCCGCACCACCGCGGCCCGGACTTGTTCCGCCAATTCGTGGCTGAAGCGGCTGTAATCCAGCTCAATGCCATGGACGGTGCCCGGTTTCTCAAGGCAGCGCACCCTGTAGAAGGAGAAGTTCTCCTCGAACACACTTCGCCTCGCCTCTAACTTCAGGCGGGTGTCCCGCCTGGCTCGTGCCGAGCGTCGCTCCGGATCAATGCACCTGGCCGCATGCGCATGGTTGGGCGACGGGGCGGGCCATACGATTCTGGACACTACCTTGACACTCTTCCTTACGCCCGATCATGATTAGCTCGTTCTCCCGAAAAATGCCCGGGGAAGAGGGGGCTGCCATGCACCTAGATCTGCCACTGGAGCGGTTGATCCAACTACCACAAGTCGTTGCAGGTGAATGCAGTTACGGAGGAGTGCTCAGCGCGCTTGCTGGCGAGCTCAGATCCATATCGCCCTTCGACCATCTCGACATGGTGATACTGGTGGATGATGGCCGGGATCACCTCTGTTTCGAAACGCCGGTCAGTACCGTTTGGAGCAGCTTTGCCAAGGAGCCCAAGCCGACGGGTGTCAGTCCGGCACGTTCGGTATTGAAGGGACATGTACCGCATATTCTCACCGGTGACGCCTTCAAAGATAAACGCTTCCACTTCAGCGGTGCGATCAATCAACCCATCTATGACGCCACTCTTCGCAGCCGTATAATCGTTCCATTGCGGGTACGGGGGGCAATCTTCGGTTCGATTAGCATCAGCCGCCATTCCGTGATGTCCTACACAGTACGCGATTTGATAATCGGACAACACTGTGCCGATCTGATAGCACCCTATCTTTTTGCATTGAAGACTGAACATGGGCGAGCGCTGCAGTATGCAAACGAAGCGGACGCGCTGAGGGGAAGTCTGCTGAAACTTGCTGGACACCTAGAGGGTGAAAGAAAACGCCTTGGCATGGACCTCCACGATCAGACAATCGCGGACCTTTCGCGCATCGCCCATAAGCTTTCAACGGGAATAGACGCCAAGGTTGATCTAAAGCCGGTGCTTGCCGAACTTCATGCGGACGTTATTTCCTGCCTAAACGAACTTCGGCGAATCGTGGACGATGCGAGACCAGCGATGCTCGAGTTGTTTGGTTTCGCCGAAGCAGTTGAGCAGTGCATGATTCGCGCGCGAAGCGGCATGGCAAGACCCATACGGCTGCGCTTTGAAGAAGACACCAAGGCTGCCTTCGATCAGATGAACGATGGAGAGCGGACGTTGATTTACCGCATCGTTCAAGAGGGAATTAACAATGCACTCCAGCACAGCCGCGGCCAGACCTTGATTGTGCGCATGTGGCTGGAGAACGATAGTGGTTGTATCGATATTGAGGATGACGGTATTGGCGGCCTCGACTGGCATTCGCCGCGAGGGGTGAGCCACATGCGGATAAGAGCTGCAATTGTGGGAGCAAGGATCACAGTGACATCAAATAAGAATGGCGGAGGAACGCGACTGCGCCTGGTCGTTCCGCTACCGGATTCCTCAATTGAGATAATTGCGTAGCTTGGTTCTGCCGTGACCACAGCCCTACTCCTGATCGCGGACGACGACCCCGTATATCGCTCATTTATACGTGATGCGGTAAGTGAATGCGGTCTCGGCCTGGTTAATATCCTGGAAGCCACCGATGGCGAGGCTGCGGTAACGCTGGCATTGGAGCATCGACCGGGCTGCATAGTTCTTGACCTGCAGATGCCGCATCTATCAGGTGTGGAAGCGGCGCGCAGGATCTGGGCTGAGCAACCTGCCACCCGTGTTCTGTTCTGGTCCAATTTTGCCGACGAGGCTTATGTGCGCAGTCTTGCGCGCATTGTGCCATCTGAAGCGAGTTACGGCTATCTGCTGAAATCCACATCACGTGAGCGACTGCGAGTGGCGATCGAAGGAGTGTTCCTTGATGGGCAGTGCATCGTCGATCGCATGATCCGGGACGTACAGGCTCGCACAGAGCATTGGCTGGATGCCCTCACCGATGACGAATATGACACGCTCATTGATATTGCTCTGGGCTTGACCGACCAGGCGATTGCCCACCGCCAAGGGCTATCGACACGAGGTGTCCAAAGCCGTCTCCAGAGACTTTACGCAAAGCTTGGCGTCAGCACTGGCGAGCCCGGCTGGATGGGTGAGAGCGCAGGATTCAATCCGCGCACACGCGCCATTTGTGTTGCAATGCTGCGGGGATTGGTAAACCCGGACCTCTTGCGGCGAGCCAACCAGAAACTGAGCGAACCGGGAGAGACATCCGTCACACCAGGGGCTTGAGCCACTCTGAATCTTGTAGCTCAGACTGAATCCGTGAATCCCTCAAAGTGCGGATTCCCGCACTTCCGAACCGTATCAGCACGCTTCCGCGCGAACCCTCCCTCTCTTTATCATGGCGCCCAGTACCATTCGCGGTGCTTTCGTCCTAACTGCGGGAGGATTTCCAATGCCGTTCGTCAATGTTGATTGGGTAAAAGGGCAAAGTGCGGAAAAGCGAAACGAAGTCGCCAACCGTATTACAGAAGCCGTTAGCGAAGTCACGGATATTCCCCGGGACGCCATTTGGGTGGTCTTCCATGAAGTAGAGGCCGATGCTTGGTTTGTCGGCGAGAAATCCGTCGCGAAGATCTGGTCCGGAGGCTAGGCATGACCGTCGAAGTTCGCGACCCCCGCATGCGGAACATCGTCGCTCCTGGTGCCAATTTAGAAGTAATTGGATCGGGCTTTCTTTTTACGGAAGGACCGTTGTGGCATCCCGTCGAGCACTTCTTGTTGTTCTCGGATATACCGGGGAATGTGATCCGACGCTGGGACCAGAAGGATGGCGTGCAGCCATTCCGGCAGCCGAGCGCAATGGCCAACGGCCTGACTTATGATCGACAGGGACGCCTTGTTGCCTGTCACCATCAGACCTCCAGCGTCACTCGGACTGAGCTGGACGGCACGATCGTCACCCTGGCAACCCACTACGATGGCAAAGAATTGAACAGCCCCAATGATATCGTGGTGAAGAGTGACGGCAGCATATACTTCACCGACCCCACCTACGGTCGGAAGGAATTTTTCGGCGTTGCCCGGGAGACCGAACTCCGGCATCGGGGCGTCTACCGGCTGTCGCCCGATGGCGTACTTACATTGTTGGTGGACGATTTTGCTCAGCCGAATGGTCTGTGCTTCTCGACCGATGAAGACCTTCTCTTCGTGAACGATACGGAACAAGGCCATGTGCGTGTCTTTGACGTGCACGATGATGGGTCGCTGGGGCTGGGCAGAGTATTCGCCGAGCCAGTTGGTACAGGCCAGGGGGCGCCGGATGGCATGAAGCTGGACCGCGATGGCAACCTTTACACAACCGGACCGGGAGGCGTGCACGTGTTTGATGCCGAGGGTGCAATTCTCGGCGTTATCCAGGTTCCGGAGGTGTGCGCCAACTTCACCTGGGGAGGTCAGGACCTGGACATCATGTTCCTGGCGGCCTCGACATCCCTTTATACCATAAAAGTAGAGATACCGGGAAAACCGGCGTTCTAACCATAAACTTATCAGGGAGGATGAGCCATGAGCATGAAATCTAAACTGTCCTTACTTGGCATGACGGCCATCGCGCTCGTCATGGCAACCGGTGCACATGCACAGGAAGGAGAGCCAATTCGGATCGGTGCCGCTTACCCCTTGACCGGGCCAGCTGCAACGAATGGCCTTCTGGCCGCCCTTGGCCACGAAATGATTATCGACAAGATAAACGCGGAAGGTGGCATTCTCGGCCGGCCAGTGGAATCCTTTACGCGCGATTCCAAGGGAACTCCGGCTGACGCAACCAGTGCAGCGCGTGATCTCATCACCCTCGACAATGCCGACTTCATTGTGGGTGGCTTCACTTCGGGCGAGGGACTGGCGATTTCGGAAGTCGCGCTACAAGAGGAAGTCATATATATAGCCGCTAGTCCAAAGACAATCCAAATGTCTGAGGATAACTTCCACAAATACATGTTCCGGACAGCAGCCAACACCAACACGGAAGGCGGATCCGCGGCGATCATTATGAATGATCTGGGCGTGAAGCGGATCTGCACGATGCTTCTTGATTATTCCTACGGTCACGACCTACTGAAGGGCTTCAAGGCGCACCTTGAAGAGCTTGATCCAGAAGCGGAGATTGTCACAGAAGTATGGCCGGCGCTTAACGTTTCGGATTACACGCCGTACATCACCGAAGTGATGAATTCAGATTGTACAGGCGTGTTCTCCGGCATCTGGGGTGGGCTTTTCGTTCCCTTCGCCAAGCAAGCAGCCTCCTTTGGTTTTTTCGACCAGAAGGAACATTTTGTTGCCGCGGGTGAACCCGGCTCTCAGGAAATTATTGAAGAGCTGGGTGACGATATGCCAACCGGCATCTGGGCCAACTCATACGAGGTTTGGTACTATCCGGACACCGAGGCTCACAACAAGTATTTGGAAGAGCTTCGGCAGCGGCTGGATAACCCCTATCCCCCCTCTTGGCCGATCACCGGCTATATGGCTGTGCAGGCGCTGGCTGCAGGCATCGAGGCAGCGGGCAACACCGATACGGACGCCGTGATTGATGCACTTGAGGGCCTGACATACGAGTCTGCAATCGGTCCGCAAACCATCAGGGAAAGCGACCACCAAGCCAATCGTGGCCAATACTGGGGACAGATTGCTGAAAGCGACGAATACAACTTCAAGATCCTCGACCCGGTTCGCTATATCGAAGCCGACGACATCATGGATTAAGCTCCAGTAGAGCGTTCACCCCGCAGCAGCCAATGGCTGCTGCGGGTCTCTATTCATCTCACCTTTTGGTCCCTGCACCATGATGTATGCCACGATCCAGTTTCTGAACGGCCTTTCCTATGGGCTCAGCCTCTTCCTGGTGGCCGCCGGGCTTAGCATCATATTCGGCGTACTGAGGGTGCTAAATTTCGCCCATGGTACTTTCTACATGCTGGGCGGCTATATCGCCTATGAAGCGGTGTCGCATATTGGCTTGTCGGATGGCGGCTTTTGGATAGCGGTCGCCCTCAGCGGCCTGGTCCTAGCTGTTCTCGCGGCCATTATAGAACGCTTGATGTTGCGAAAACTTTACGGACGAGACGAGGTATACCAACTCCTATTCACCTTTGCACTGGTTTTACTATTCAGCGATGTTATTCGCGGCCTTTGGGGTACGCAAGTTCTCTCCATTTCATTCCCACCGGAGCTCAGCGGAGCGCAGGACCTGGGCCTCGCGTACTATCCGCGCTACAGACTGTTCCTGTGCCTCGTCGGAATCGTGGTGGCGATCGGGGTCTGGTTTGTGTTCCAGCGAACCCGCTGGGGTCGTATCATCCGAGCTGCGACGCAGGACAGGGAGATATTGGGGGCGCTCGGCATCAATGTGCCGCTGGTCTATCTTGTCGTTTTTTCCGCAGGCGCCGCACTCGCCGGAATAGGTGGCGCGCTCGCAGCGCCTGCTCTCGCGCTCAAGCCGGGAATGGATACCGAGATTATAGTGGAGTGCTTTATCGTAGTGATTATTGGAGGTCTTGGAAGCCTTTGGGGCGCATTTATAGGAGCCATACTTATAGGACAGCTTCGTTCAATCGGCTTATATTTCGTGCCCGAGTGGGAAATAGTCCTGGTTTATCTTCTCATGATCGCGGTTCTGGCGTTCAGGCCTTGGGGCCTGCTTGGCAAGCGTGAAGGTGAATAAGATGCCGCACTCTCGTCTCTTGCTCGGCGCCGGGATTGTCGGGCTTCTCGCACTTCTGCCCCTGAGTGGCAGCACATACCTGATGTACCTCTCCACCCAAGTGCTTATCTTCGTTTTGTTCGCAACCAGTTTGAACATTCTGATCGGCTACGCGGGCTTGGTCTCTTTCGGCCATGCCGCCTTTTTCGCGATTGGCGGCTACGGCTGCGCAATCCTGTTGCGCACCTACGAGATCCCGTTGCTTCTAGCCATGCCCGCGGCCCTGGTGATGACCGCAATTTTGTCCGCCCTGATCGGCTCGCTGTGTGTTCGCCTCACGTCCTACTACTTTTCAATGCTTACCCTGGCTTTTGGACAGCTCATTTGGGCGGTTGTTTTCAAGTGGCGAAGCATGACGGGGGGCGACGATGGGCTATTGCGGGTCGACTCCCCCTCCTGGATCGATACACCTGCATCCTTCTTCATCTTTACGCTTCTGGTGGTCACCCTTGCTATGCTGGCGCTTTGGATTGTGGCACATTCACCCTTGGGGCGTACGCTTATGGCCATCAGGGAGAATCAGGTCCGGGCCGGCTTTCTCGGCGTTCACACTCGGCGCGTTCAATTGGTCGCTTTCACCATCGCGGGGACGTTTGCCGGTCTCGCGGGGGCGCTCTTCGCTCTCTTCAATCGGTCGATCTTTCCCGATTCAGCCTGGTGGCTGCAATCGGCTGAGGTGCTGATCATGGTCGTGCTTGGCGGCATGAACAGTTTCTTTGGCCCGATGGTTGGCGCCTTGACACTGATTGTTCTCAGCCGCTTCACACTCGAGGTCACCGACTATTGGCCGGGGCTTTTGGCGATCATTCTTCTCGCTACCTTGTTCTTCTTCCCCAATGGGATTGCCGGCCTACTGAAGGCCAAAGGAAAGCGTTGATGCTAGAAATTAAGGGGCTGACCAAGACCTTTTCCGGATTCACGGCGGTAGACAATGCATCCCTGATAGTCAAGAAGGGCGATATTCACGGCGTTATCGGCCCAAACGGCGCAGGAAAATCCACCCTGTTCAACCTGATTACGGGTCATCTCATTGCCGATACAGGGGAAGTTAGGCTTCACGACAAAAGGCTCACAGGTTTGGCGCCTCATGCTGTGGTCAGACGAGGCTTGGGGCGTTCCTTTCAACGCATCAGTGTCTTTCCACGCATGACAGTCTGGGAAAACGTGCAGATCGCTTTGGTTGCGAAGGATCAGCAGGAATTCTGCTTCTGGAAGCCCCTGGTCAGTCAGAATGAGCAAATTGCCCGGCTTCTTGAAACCGTCAGACTGGAGGATGAAGCACAGGTTGTGGCTGGAGAGCTTTCCTATGGAAGACAGAAGCAGTTGGAGCTTGCGCTGGCTCTTGCCGGAGAGCCTCACGTCCTGCTGCTGGACGAGCCGACAGCAGGAATGTCCCCACGCGAGACTGAGGACAGCATCCTTCTCATAACCAGAATCGTGAAGGACCGCGGTGTGACTCTGCTTTTTACCGAGCACGATATGAACATGGTGTTCGGTATCGCTAACCGCATCACAGTGCTACATCACGGCGCGGTCATCGCTTCGGATTCCCCCGATGCTGTTCGAGAGAACAGCTCAGTCCAGGAGGTCTATCTTGGCAGACCTACCCATTGATCTCAGTGTCGAGTCGATCTCCACTTTCTATGGTCTCAGCCAAATCCTGTTCGATGTATCTTTCACCCTCGGGCGTGGAGAGGTGCTTGCGCTTGTGGGACGTAATGGCGTTGGTAAATCTACTACGATGCGCTCCATCGCCGGCCTTACTCCCCCAAAGAAAGGACGAATCAAATGGCGAGGCCAGGACATCACGGGCCTCGCAAGTCACCGGGTTTGTCGCTCCGGGATTGGCTTTGTACCGGAAGACCGTCGGGTGTTTCCTGAGCTCACCGTCTGGGAGAATCTTGACGTCGTCTGGCGGCCTGAGAACTCCGAGTGGACCGAAGAACGTATCTTCGACATATTCCCGGACCTTGCAGAACTGCGCCATCGAAACGGCGGGCATCTCTCCGGCGGCCAGCAGCAGATGTTGACGATCGCTCGTACCCTGATGACAAGCCCAAAACTGCTGCTGCTCGATGAGCCTTCGGAGGGTTTGGCGCCGCTGGCTATTGAGCGCATGGTTAACCGCATCGCCGTGCTCAAAGCTGAAGGACTTTCGATTGTTCTCGCGGAGCAAAACACCGAAATGGTGCTCGCGCTCTGTGAACGGATGCACGTGATGGAGAAAGGCGTGATTCGCGCAACCCTGACACCAGAGGAGGTGCAGGCCGACGAGTCGCGCCTTACGCATTTCTTGATGCTGTAGCATTGAGCCCTCTTGCTACCCCACCCCCTACCGGAATATATCTACCTTCGTCTCTAAACAGTTCCCTGTGAACAACGCTCTCCGGCCAGGTGATCTGCGGGCTCTGGGGCTTTTCCAAGTAATCGAATTTGCAGGATAGCGCGGTTTTGAGGCGCGCAACCTTGCGATTTTGATTCCGTTTTCAGGACGGTCGTGATTCCCTTCTGGTGAGGCCAACGGGAGGGTTTTGGTACGCCTTGAACAGCAGGAGAAAGACGGCCCGGATGACCTGTTCCGGGCGCGGCTGGATCAGATCATCAACCTGCACCATGAGCTGGTGCAGCTTGCCGATCGTATCGACTGGGACTGGATCGATGGCGAGTTGGCGGATCTCTATCATACAGACGGCCGTCCGGCGGTGCCGACGCGCTACATGATCGGGCTGTTGCTGCTCAAACAGATCTACGCCCTGTCCGACGAGGCGGTCTGCGAGCGCTGGGTCAACCGATCCCTATTTCCAGTATTTCACCGGTGAGCGCTTCTTCCAGCACGCGCTGCGGCACAAGCGCTTAGGCCTGAGCCACTGGCGCAAGCGCCTGGGCGAGCGCCTGGAACTGCTGCTGGCCGAGAGCCTGCGGGTGGCCCACGACAGCGGCGCGCTCAAGAAGAATGATCTGACGCGCATTTCAGGGGACACCACCGTGCAGCCGGCCAACATCACCCACCCCAGTGACGCCAAGCTGCTGCATACCGCTATCCGGCAGCTGGTTCGTCAGGCCAGGGCCGAGGGCGTGGAGCTGCGGCAGTCCTATCTCAGGGTGGCCAAGCGGGCCGCCCTGATGGCCGGGCGCTATGCCCACGCCAAGCACGTTCAAGCGCTGCAATCGCGAACTGCGCTTCCTGCGCAGCCGCCTGGGCCGCCTGATCCGCGACATCCAGCGCAAGCTGGAGAACCGCCCGGAACTAAAGGCGGCTTTTGCACCATCACTCTCCAAGGCCATCCGCATCCGTCACCAGAAACAGCAGCAGCGCGGGCCCAAGCTCTATTCCTGGCACGCGCCCGAGGTGGTCTGCATCGGCAAGGGCAAAGCCCACAAACCCTACGAGTTCGGCTGCAAGGTCTCCATCGCCACCACCAACCACCGGGCCAAGGGCGGCCAGTTCGTGCTGTATGCCACAGCCTTTCCCGGTCTGGCTTATGACGGCCATACCCTGCGGCGTGTGGTGGAGGAGACCGAGGCCCTGACAGGACGGCCGGTGGAGCGGGCCTATGTGGACAAGGGCTATCGCGGCCATGAGGTGGCCAATCCCCGGCGGGTGTTCCGCTCCGGCCAGAAGCGCGGTGTACACGGTCAGATCAAGCGCGAACTGCGACGGCGCTCGGCCATCGAGGCCGTCATCGGCCACATGGAGGTCGATGGTCACTTGGGCCGCAACTATCTGAAGGGACCACTCGGAACCCGGGTCAACGCCCTGCTCAGCGCCGTCGGCTACAACTTCCGCCTCATCCTCAGATGGCTGAGGGTCTTTTTGCGCCAGATCTACAGGGCGATCATCAATGCCTTGCTGGCCGCAACCGAGCCTCTATCGCCTATGCGGACAGCTTTTTAACGGTCGACTACTTGGAGAAGCCCTCAAACGCGCAGGTCGGCTGGCCGGCGAACGTTGTTCACGGGGAACTATCGATATTATCGAAGATTTCAGCAATAAGGCTGCTGCTTAACGTTACTCAATGCAGGCATGACCAGGGAGCTTGCAACCCTTTTTAGTTCAATTTCCACGGCACTAGGACGCCCTTCGAGCTATTAAGGAAAAAATCTGGTTTAGCCCAGTTGTAAAGAAAAAGATGGCCTTATATTCCATAATAACCTATTGTAAACACTAAAGAACTTGGCAATTTTTTGTTGCAGGAAACAGCCATGAAGACACGCGCCGCGGTTTTGAATGAATCGCCTGTCGAACGCCCCTATGCCGAAACACGGCCCCTGAGGATCGAGGAGGTGGAGCTTGATGAACCGGGACACGAGGAGGTGCGTGTTCGTATTCGTGCTGCAGGCCTCTGCCATTCAGACCTCTCGGTGATCAATGGTGACCGGCCGCGCCCGGTGCCCATGGCGCTGGGTCATGAAGCTGCCGGCGAGGTCGAGGCGGTGGGCCCTGGTGTTAAGGACCTGGAGCCGGGCGATCATGTGGTGATGATCTTCATGCCATCCTGCGGCCACTGCATGCCCTGTGCCGAGGGCCGGCCCGCGCTGTGCGAACCCGGGGCGGCAGCCAACGGTGCCGGCACCCTGTTGGGTGGAGCCATGCGGATCCAGCGTGAGGGCCACCCCGTCTATCACCATGTGGGTGTCTCAGCTTTCGCGGAGCGAGCCGTGATCTCGCGCCACTCCATGGTGAAGATCGACCGCGAGCTGCCGTTCGACCATGCCGCGCTGTTTGGCTGTGCCGTGCTGACAGGCGTCGGAGCCGTGGTGAACACCGCGGCCGTCAAGGCGGGCCAGACCGTGGCTGTCATCGGCCTGGGCGGCGTCGGCCTGGCGGCCATTCTGGGGGCTCAGGCAGCCGGTGCTTCGCGCATCGTTGCCGTGGACCTGTTGCAGGAAAAGCGCGACTTCGCCCGCCAGCTCGGCGCAACGCACGCCATCGACCCGCGCGATGAAGAAGCCGTGGCGCAGGTGAAGGCGTGGACCAACGGCGGCGTCGATGCCGCCGTGGAATTGGCTGGTTCGGTTCCAGCCCTGGACTTCGCTTATCGCATCACGCGGCGCGGCGGCACCACGGTGACCGGCGGACTGGCGAACCCGGAGAAGAAGCTGGAGATCCAGCAGGTCTCGCTGGTGGCCGAGGAGCGCACGCTCAAGGGCAGCTACATCGGCAGCTGCATCCCCTCACGCGACATTCCGCGCTACATCGAACTTTTCCGGACCGGGCGCCTGCCGGTGGATCGCCTGATGACCGGCCACGGGACGCTGGAGGACATCAACGAAGCCTTCGACCGCCTGGCCGACGGCACCGCCGTACGCCACGTCATCACGCCCTGAGACGCCTTGTGTCCCCCCCTCCTCAGAAGGAGCGAGTAAAAATCAGGAATAACAAAGCATGCCCATTTCTTCAGCTCGGCGCTGATCAAAAGCCCTCTCTGTGGGACCATAGTTCTCGCCGAACACCCCGCCTCGTACAGCACCTGCTCGAACATCACGATAGAAACATGCCCATTCAACCGGAAGCTCTGGAGAATCTGGCGTAGATAGCCATAAACGGTAAAGTAAACGCTTACGTTCTGGCTCAACATGGTCAGTAAATTCGCCACGCGAGTGGAGAGATTTAAAATTATTTAATAACTGAAGGTCGCCTGGCTCGAGCCACATAGAATATACGTTGTCATCCGAAGAAATTATTTTATCGAAGCAATCCAGTGCTTCTTTTTGCCCTTCAGAAAGTCGTGGTACACCTAAAAATTCTTGGGCCGTAGTGATGTTTTTTCGAACATATCGTACAAATAATTCCGATTTATGAGTAGAAAAAACAGAACAGGGGTAAGTGGGACTTTCGTCGTAAGCTAATTCCCATTGTCGGCTATACCAAAATGGTTCGAAGAGCTCTTTTGCTAAATTAGGCGCATCTTCACAGAGTAATCGATAGCAACGGTAAGAACTAACTACCTTACTCTCACCCCCTTCTTTTGCTGTACGCAAACAACTCAATGCAACTACATCGGAAAAATCCGTATGAAAGTCAAGTTTTGACCGGGTATTGTAGCCACGCCCTTTTCCGGTTTTATACTCAAACCCTGCATCCCGTACAGGAGTTAAATAATTACTGGCTTTATTCTGTGGCCGGGCTACACCGAGGTGCAAACCAATTCCCCACGTAAGAAGTGAGAAATCATCTTCTTCCAAGTCTGTTGGCAAGCCTTTCACCAAGGCTATGCCCCGCCCATTATTAACCTCACGCATAGCACTGGAAAATTTTGAAAGAGCCTTATCTATAGGAAAATCTGTGAAACAGAGCTCCAAATAGTCCTTTCCAGTACGTTTTCCGCTAGATAAAGCAGCTAATAATTCATCACGATCCGTACGATCAAGTTCAATTATCCAACTATCATCACTAGCTAGTTCATCTGGAGACCAGTCTTCAGCCCCCCTAACATCACGAATCATAGAATCCTCCATATTATGGATTATTAATCGTTATCCGAAGATTGGAGTATTTCCGATCGTGTCTTTTCTATTTCGTTAAGTTTATTATCATCCCATCCCAGCATTTTAGCCGGATTATTTCTCACCATTAAACGTATGTCCTCTTCCGACATACCAAGGTCTAGAAAGGTCCCGATCAGCATTCTAAGCGTCTCCGAAGCTGGAGGAGCCCATTCAAAGAAGTAATCAGTTGTAAGAATTGCGCGCTCGGGGCGAATTTCTTCGATAATCTCTAAGGCTTCGCTTGGCTTCAAACGCTGAAAAGCTGGGAGCGTTCCTAACGCGCAAAATTCACAGTAACCATCAAGCTGAACCATGTCGCGAATTTCTTCCCTAGTCGCACCCACAGAGTGGCTATCGGGATGAGAGAAAACTATAGAATCAACGCCATAATCCTTGGAATCTTGCGCCAATGCTATTGCTTCTTGTGGAGAAACATGGCCAGAGCAAACAGTCATGTTATACTCACTGGCTATAGAGACACATTCTCGCACCTCCGCCTTTACTTTTCCTTTTTCATTAGTTAAGCGCAGGCCTTTTTCAGGATTAAGATCACTAGCTTTCTTAATGTATTTTCGAAGGTACTTGCTCATGCCACCTCGCTCCATATCATGAGCTGCGCTCCAGGTGGGCATGAACATTACCTTAGCGCCTTGCCGGGCAGCCGATTCAACTGCAATTGGATTAAATCCTCCAACTGAGTGATTGAGCACAATTGAAGGAATCACTTCTATGCCAGGCACTTGATTTTTTAAGTGATATGCTCGTCCGACTGTTGGCCACATGTGCGACTTAAGCACAATGCCAGCCATTCCCGCTCCTCGGGCGACAGCTAGTTCATCATTATCTTCCATCCGTGTAAGCATCTCGAAGCTAACTTCTGGATAACCATGGTGATGGAAATCGATCGCACCTTCTAACAAACGGTCAGTTGTCGTAGGCCCCCCGGGAGGATACGGCAGTCCATGTCCATGCATGCAAACCATGTTCAAATCTCCTTTGTAACCATCTCATCAAACTCAAGTAGGTCGTTTATTCCCATGGTTCTGTTTGTTTCGTCGAGCGTAGCCATTTGATTCACGTACGCGCGCGAATCACCATTCTCCCGAAGACCTTCAAGAAAATCCTTAGAGCACTTAAGGTTCAATCGCGCCAGGCTGCTAGGAAACAAAACAACACTAAAGCCCATCCCTGAAAGTTCTTCAGCAGAAAAGAGGGGGGTCTTGCCGCTTTCCGACATGTTTGCAATAAGTGGACCGGGAAGGTTTGCTCCAATTTTCTCTAGTTCTTCGGCTGATTCAGGGCCATCTACAAATAAAACATCAGCACCTTCCGCCTTAAAGAGATGACAGCGCTCTAATGCCTCCTCCAGACCATGAGGGCCGCGCGCATCACTACGCGCAACAATCACTGTATCGGTATTCTGTCTCGCGGCCACCGCTGCGCGAACCTTCGTCACGGCAGTATCACGATCCTCAACCAACTTCCCATCCATGTGACCGCAACGCTTTGGCCATAATTGGTCTTCGATTTGGATTGCTGCGACGCCAAGCGCTTCTAGTCGGCGTATTGTCTGACGTACATTAGCGGTACCGCCATATCCAGTATCACAATCAACAATCAAAGGTATATTGCTGACAGCTCTACTAGACTTCACCATGTCTTCTATTTCAGCATAAGCAATTAACCCCACATCAGGGACACCAAACCGCTGCGCTGCTGTGGCATAGCCGCTTACATACGCAGCCTCGAATCCTTTCTGTTCTATCAGCCGCACATCTAGCGGGCTTCCTGCACCCGGAACCACCAGCACATTTGGTTGCTGCAATCTTTGACGAAGCGTCGATGCTGGGCTCATTAGCTTTAAGTCTCCTTAGGGTACCAATTTGTGAAACACCGCTCCATTAGGCGGATAAACATATCAAGAAGTCCTGTTAATATAAGCACAAGAAATATTCCAAAGTATACTTCAGCTGTATTAAACATAGTTCTATTTTGAGTAATTAAAAAACCTATTCCACCAGTTGCCGCCATCATTTCAGCAACAACCACCCCAATAGCCGTCATTGCTCCACCTATTCTTAATCCCGAAAGAATAGATGGCACGGAAGCTGGAAGCATAATTTGAAATAGAATCTGCGAAGTACGTGCGCCCATACTTCTAGCTGCAAGAATATATTGCCTATCCACAGTCTGAACTCCTGCAGCTACTGAAAGTGCCATTGGGAAAAACCCATAAAGAGCACCAAATATGACTTTTGATTCTGGACCGATACCCACCCATGCAGTTAATAATGGGTACACTATCACCAATGGAACCGCGTATATCGAAGAAACAATGGGGAGCAATGTTTCGCGTAGAAAATACACACTTCCCAGTAGTAATCCGGCCAGGGCACCAATTCCGTACGCAAAGATTAAAGCCGATGCGAGCTGCCCAAAAGTAATCCCCAAAGCCCTAGCAAAAGTCCCGAAATCTTGGAAACCAGCGATCATGGCTTCTGAAGCAGGAGCAAGCATCACGGATGGCACAAGACCCAAGCGAGGCACCAACTCCCAGACAACTACTATAACTGCCAAAAACAGCCACCGAAGTGTTGCAGGGCTAATAAAAGGGGCCTCGCAGGAATCTCTACCCATCCTGTTCACTCCGAACCACGAATCAGGCGCCAAATTCGGTCCCGAAGTCGACCGAAGTCCGCTGTCGCCATCGTTTCATACGTCCGCGGCCTTGGAAGGTCGATTTCGATACGCTCCAGAATACGACCTGGTTGCGCACTCATGACGATTACATCATCACAGAGGTAGACAGCTTCAGTAAGGCTGTGTGTAACGAACACAACAGTCTTCCTGTGACCCTCCCAAATTCGCAGCAACTCATCACCGAGTGTCATACGGGTTTGCTCATCGAGAGCAGCAAAGGGCTCGTCCATAAGAAGGATTCTGGGATCCTGGCAGAAACCACGAGCTATTGAGACTCTTTGTTTCATACCACCAGAAAGTTCAAAGGGATGACGATCCTCAAAACCGGACAACCCGACCAACTTGAGCATATCGGTCGCTAACTGTTTCCTCTCAGCTTTATCCACTCCACGTAATGCTAAGGGAAACTCAACGTTTTCAGACGCCGTCTTCCAGGGCAGTAAGCTAGATTCCTGGAAAATAACGCCTACGTCTTGCGGTCTAGGGCCAGTCAGGGGCTCACCCTCGACTATAATATCCCCAAACGTCGCCTTTTGCAGACCTGCCATCATTAAAAGCAGGGACGACTTCCCACATCCACTTGGACCAACCAAGCCAACAAAGCGACCAGTCTCGACGCCGAACGACACCTCATCAACCGCCTTTAGCACGCCATTCGGCGTTTCAAAATGCAATGAGACTTGCTCAACAGACAGGTCAAACTTTTCCGAGGATATCGGCGCATGAGCCATGGAATCTGTCACTTCCGCCATTTATCAACTCGCCTTTCGTACCAACGTAAGACTTCATTTACTGCAATACTTAAAAATGCTGTCAGAAATATCCCGGCAAAGAGCTGCGGCATTTGAAAACTCATGCCCCAAGTTGCAATCATGTGACCGATTCCAGCTCTGGCAACATACATTTCGGCAAAAACAACACCTGTAATGTTGAAGATCATACCCAATCGCATGCCCTCAATTACAACTGGCATCATGGCGGGTAGAAAAATTTGCGAATACAGTTGCCAGCGATTAGCTCCGTACGAACGCGCAACCTTAATCAGCGTTGGTGACACTGAACCAACAGCCGCAATTGCGCTGATGACCAAGACAAATATTGCCTGGAAAATTCCGAACGCTACTTTTTGGGTAAAACCAATGCCAAACGTCAATATGAAGACAGGCAGAAAAACCGACTTTGGGACACCCGCTAGAAAATAAAAGAAAGGTCGAAATGCACGTCCGATATATTCGTGCTCCCCAAGCAGCAACCCAATAGCCACGCCAACCGGGGCGACGATCAAGAAGGCAAGACCAACCTGTGCACTTGTAATCCACAAATTGTACAGAACATCTTGATCCCCCAGTAGAGCAACAATATGAATTGCAATTTCACTGGGGGGCGGAAGTGTCCGGGTGTCAGCCAAACCAGAAAACACCGCCGCCTCCCAGAGTCCAAGCAGGATTAGGACAATTCCTGCTTGGACTAATACACGATAGCTGCTCGAAAGCATGACGATTTACTGATCCAGATGCTCTACAGGAATAAAACTATCGTCATACATCTCCTCGGGTGCAGGGAGATCATCAAGCCCAGCAAGTTCCCCAAGTTGCAAGGAAGCCGCTACCCAGTCATGTTCAAAGTAGCCGTCATCTGAAAGCCCGAGAATAGTATTTTCGTATTCGGCCTCGGCGACTGACTGATCCATCCCAGTTTGCTCCTGAATAAAGCCAATCGTCCACTCGGGGTTTTCTTGCATATAGGCAATGGCGCTATACAAACCTTGCAATGCCTTACCTAGCGCCTCTGGGTCACGATCAATTATTTCCTGAGAGGCCGCCCAAACATCAGGAAGATTTGGCTCCATCGCCTCCCCAAAATGGACCAAGCTCTCACCGTCCTCATCTTGCAATACTTTATAACTAAGCGGTGGATAAGCTACGATCGCATCAACATTCCCAGAAATGAGATTTGGTATCAAACCAGACCCACCAACTGGAATTCGATTGATTTCAGCACCGCCTTCGTTGGCTGCCCACAATGCAAAAAAATCAGTCGTAGAACCGTTCGAGGTGATGCCTACCTGCTTACCGTCCAGATCAGAGAGCTCATCTATGTCTGAGTCCAGAGGAACAATTACATGCCAACCTCGGGGCGTTAAAGTTCCTGCCCCAACGATCTTAGCATTTACTCCCTCTCTTTTGGCCAAAGCTAAACCAGGAGGAAAATAGTTAATCAGATCTGCTTCACCGGCAGCTAACCCCTCCATTGACGCTGATCCACCACTGTAGTTGGTGAACTCAACTTCAACGCCCGCTTCTTCAAAGAGACCAAGCTCCTGAGCCACCAAAACCGGTATAACTGGTCCATAGTTTGCAACACCGCCAATACGAACCTCTGACTGAGCCAAAGCAGTAGAGGCGGCACCCCCTACAGCAAGTCCCAGGCCCAGGACAGTCGTCAACGCTGCCTTTTGAATTTTTCTCATGAGTTCCTCCCATTATGAGCCATCTCACCAAGCCGTGAGAAACAGACATATATTCCGACCATTCTTGTTTATCATTCGCCGAAACATCGCATGGCACGCATTGTATCCATTATCGTATGCAATGTCATCAATTTTTCGCAAGGATTAGGGTATAAAAGGTTAATTAGTCTATTCGTTGTATACATTTTAGCACGAGTTACCATCATGCATACATAGGACGAGATGCTTTAGTTATTCCTCTGTGCCTTTTGGCAAGTTTTGCAGCCAAGGTGCGTGATTCGCGTGCTTAGCTTCGAATGCCCGTATCTCATTCTCAAGCTGCATAGTCAGAGCAGTTTCGGAAAGCCCCTCTATAAGGGCATATTTCCAAAAGGAATCTATATTAAATTCAATTTTTGATCTTTCGAATTCAATAATTTGCGTCGGCAGATCAACATTAATAATTAAATCTTTTTGAGATTTTGCTTCGCTGAATAATTTTTCAGTAAATTTTTCTGATACTTTAATTGCGAGCAATCCATTTTTTAGTGCATTACCAAAAAATATATCACCAAAACTCGGAGCAATTACCACTTGAAATCCGGCATCCATTAATGCCCAAACAGCATGCTCGCGCGATGAACCACATCCAAAGTTTTCGCCAGTTACGAGGATCGTAGCATTAGAATAAACTTCTTCACCTTGACTGTCATCAATACCAACCTGAATTGACTCTTTGAAACTCATATCGGCGAAAAGTACATCACCGAAACCTTGCTCTCGAGGCCTGTGAAGATACCTCGCTGGAATGATTTGGTCAGTGTCCACGTTTGCCAAGGGCATTGCTGCTACAAGCCCACGGTGTTTGTGAAAGCGCTGCATGCTAGTTCACCTCGAACTGTGATCAGAGATACCGCACGTCTGTTAAATGACCCGTTACAGCGGCGGCAGCAGCCATCGCGGGATTCATAAGGTGAGTTCGGGCACCAGGCCCTTGACGTCCTTCAAAATTTCGATTGGAAGTCGACGCACAGCGCTCCCCTTCCGGAACAGCATCACCATTCATGGCTACACACATCGAACAGCCAGGGTCACTCCAAAGGAACCCAGCCTCTTTGAAGATCTTGTGCAATCCTTCTGCCTCCGCAGCAGCCTTTACGCTGGCGGACCCAGGCACAACAAAGGAAGGAACTCTAACCTTACGCCCTTGTGCCACAGCTGCAGCTTCCCTCAGATCTTCCAGTCTGCTGTTGGTACAGGAACCGATGAAAACTCGATCTATGGTAATTTCCTCGAGCGGCGTGCCAGGTGATAGACCCATATACTCAAGCGCTCGGCGTCCTGCATGACACCTCTGAGAATCCCCCAGTGTATCAGGATCAGGGACTTGTGCTGTAATTGGCAATGCATCCTGAGGCGAGGTTCCCCAAGTGACCATTGGTTCTATATCTGGACTGTCCAAGATAATCTCGGAATCAAACTGTGCGTCTGGATCACTTGGCAGCTTGCGCCATTGATCAATCGCAGCAGCCCAGTCTTTACCAGTTGGGGCGAATGGCCTTCCATAGAGCCATTCGAAAACCTTATTGTCAGGAGCCACCATACCTGCTCGGGCTCCTGCTTCTATTGACATATTACAGAGTGTCATACGCCCCTCCACCGAAAGATTGCGTATGGCACCACCTGAATATTCAATCACATGACCAGTTCCGCCTCCCGCACCAATTGTCGTAATTATACGAAGGATAAGGTCTTTGGCAGTCACACCAAACGGAAGCTCCCCTTCCACTGTGATTCGCATCTGCTTTGGGCGGTTTTGCCAGAGCGATTGAGTCGCGAGGACATGCATGACTTCACTCTGCCCTACACCAAATGCAAGTGCACCTAATGCTCCATGAGTGGCCGTGTGGCTATCTGCACAAATCAAAACTGACCCTGGAAGCGTAAAGCCAAGTTCAGGCCCCACAACGTGGACAATACCCTGCCTGGGGTGCCCAGAGCCATAAGAGGTAATTCCATTCCGCTGGGCATTTTTCTTTAAATCTTCCACCATTTTGATTTGATCGGAATTCTGTCTCGTATGACTACCAGTAGCTACATAGTGGTCAGCAGTCCCTAGAGTCAGATCAGGACGCCGCAAATCAAATCCTTCTGCATCAAGCATCGCAAATGCCTGAGAGGTTGCATCATGCACGATATGCCTATCGACATAGAGTAAACATCTCCCATCATCGCGAGCAGTGACTAAGTGGGAATCCCAGATTTTATCGAACATCGTAGCTGGCATTTATGAGCCTCTCGCCTACTGGTATACACTCAACTCAATTGTTGGCGTAGACCTCGTCGTTGGATACTATATTGTATCCAACGACGAGGTCAAAGCCTCTCTCTCAAGCAAGCCGATGCCAGTCGGAGGAATTAGACGTGCAAGAAAACTTTGCATCAAGAAATAGGCAACGAAGCAAACAAACAGCTGCTGACCGGGCCTACACCGAAATTCGTGAGGCTATAATTGATGGATCATTGCCAGTGAATAGCCGCCTTACGGAAGAAGCCCTCGCTGAACAAATCAGCGTAAGTCGAACACCTATACGCGCTGCATTGCAGCGGCTTCATGCCGACGGCTTTGTAGATTTCTCTCCCCACTTGGGGGCGGTCGTAAAGGGGTGGTCTGCTACTGATGTAAAGGAGATATTCGAAGTACGAGCAATGCTTGAGGGGATGGGGTGCTACCTGGCCGCCACCCGCGCAACTCCAGACGACATAGAATTTTTAACAGGACTTTGTAACGAGATGGAAGCCGTAGCTGGATCCGGGCAACCACTACCTAAAATTTCTGAATTGAATCGGCAGTTCCATCTTGAATTATTAAGAATTAGTGGAAACAAGAGACTGGAACATATTTCGAGGAACTTACTAGATCTCGGGTTTTTGGTGCGCTCTTTTAGTCACTTTACTTCTCAAGATATTTCTCGAAGCCTGTCCCACCACAGAGAAATACTTTCCGCTTTACAGGCCAGAAATGGTCGCTGGGCAGAAGCTATAATGCGATCACACATTTTAATTGCTAGTGAGATATTTACAGGAACCTGAAATTTATTGGAACCTACACAGTTACCTCATCTAGCAACCAAGGAATAATAGTACGAACCCCTTGAAAAAAATCCTCTATTGACATCTTTTCTCTTGGATTATGACTTCCATTCTCATTCCTCACAAAGACCATTCCCGTTGGGATACCTGCCGCGGAGAACGCTCCAGCGTCGTGGCTGGCAGGACTTTTCATCATAACAGCTGGAACATTCATTTTTGATGCACTTTCATACAAGGCCTTTTCTAATTCTTGATCTGTAAAGCCTATTGCAGCTGCGCGTTTTTCCCCGAGTTTAAATTTAACGTTTCGATTAGCTTCAATATTTTGGACGGTGGATGCCACAAAGCGCTCCATATGCTCGATTAGCGCGGGCTCATATCCACGAACATCCATGCTAAAGCAGAATTCCCCAGGAATGGTTGTCATTCCATGTGCAGCACTATCAGTGTGAAAGCGTCCAAATGTTATCGCCATTTGCGTGCCATTCGCTTCTTGACGCGCCCATTCTTGGTCTAATGCCATAGCGAATTCGGCACCTGCCATGGCCGCATCATGACGATATACTCTTGGCGTCCCTACGTGACCATATTCTCCCTGAATTCGAGCATCCGGGTACATGAAGAGCCCAGGAACACCAGTACATATGCCAACAGGAATATCTCGTTCAATCAGACTTGGAGCTTGCTCTATATGCAGCTCCACAAAGAACTTCACATTACTTGAAGAAAGGTAAGCTTTGCCTTGAGCAAGTGCATCCGGATCACCTCCGCAGTCAGCTATGTGTTCACGTGCAGTACGTCCGGTATCTATTCGTTTCGCATCCAGCGCCCCTTCTGGCAACGCGCCCAATGCCCCCCTACTCCCAAGGTAGGAGACCTGAAACCAAACACTTTCTTCAGCGCGAATTCCCATTGCAACTACATCACATACTGGTGTGATATTAAGTTTTTTAAGGATCATGATGAGTGCCAAACCAGCCACCACGCCCGCTGCACCGTCAAAATTTCCCCCATCTTGGACACTATCCAAGTGGGAGCCGAAAATTATACGGGGGGCGGAGCGGTTCTGTCCCGGCAAAGTCATGTAAGTATTTGAAGAGGCGTCTTTCGTGACTTCGAGACCCAGCTCATCAGCATATTCTGATAAATATCGATGAGCGAAATTTTCACCATCCCCATAAGAAGGTCGCGTTACGCCAAGATTATCACGGCTTCCGTCTTCAATATCTTTGAATATGCGAGAAATATCTTCAAATATTTCCTCAATAGATTGTTCGATTTTTTCTCTGGTCATATTTAAAATGCGCTCCACTAGTTTCAAAGGTAATCTTTTTAATTATATTATTCTGCAGTCCATCCACCATCTATCATTTGTGAGCTCCCAGTAACTAAAGCTGACGCATCAGAAGCTAAAAATGTTACGGCGCCCATAACATCTTCGACCACCCCCACACGACCAATCTTGATTTTACTTTCCAGCCAACGTCTTTTCTCAGGATCTGAAAATGTAGATTCCGTTAAAGGTGTGCGAATGAAAGTCGGGCATAAAGTATTGATACGAATTCCAATTTTTCCCCACTCGATAGCCATGGCCTTAACCATCCCTTCAAGGCCATGCTTGCTCGCACAGTAAACAGCTCGATCAATGCCGCCTACATGACCCATCTGGCTAGACACATGAATGATAGACCCGCCCATTGATTCTGCTTTAAGAGCTTCAGCTGCACGGATGGAAAGAAAGTATGCAGCTCGTAGATTTAAGTTCATCACTGCATCAAAGTCGTCAGCGATAGTTTCAAGCGCCGGTCCATGACGAGCGAGCCCAGCCGCGTTTACAACAACATCGAAGGCACCCTCACTGAAAAGCGTTTCCTGAGCATCAAGATCACTGATGTCACAGGATTGGGCCTCAACTGTCCAGCCTTCTGAACGCATTGTGGCAACCGCTTCTTCTAATGGGGTGATACGCCGTGCTACGCAGGTTACCTTGGCATTTGCTTCTGCCAAAGCAACAGCACAGCCTAGACCAATTCCCGAGGATGCCCCGGTAACCAGGGCCCTACGACCATTGAGATCGAAGGAGGGGGTTCTTGGAAGTCTCATTCGATATCCTCAATGGCGGGCGCCCCTGTTCCGTAAGGAACATTAGCCCCACCGTAGCGACGGACTCGTAAGTTGCACTGTTCAGCATGAGCCACAAAACCCTCAAGCATACTCAACCGCGAACCATAAGCTCCAATTCGTGCTGCAGCCTCATCGGTCACAATTTTTTGGTAGCTATGGGTTTTTAAAAATTTACCTACCCATAATCCACCTGTATAGCGTCCTGCCTTCTTTGTCGGCAAAGTATGGTTGGTTCCAATAACCTTGTCTCCATTGGCCACATTAGTACGCGGTCCAAGAAACAGTGCTCCATAGGAAGTCATATTCTCTAGAAACCAATCATCACGATCGGTCATAACCTGAACGTGTTCTGAAACTATTTCCTCGGAAACTTTAAGCATTTCCTCATAACTATCGCAGAGAATTACTTCACCATAGTCAGCCCAACTCTTTCTGGCGGTATCCGCAGTTGGGAGAATGCTGAGGATCCGCTCCACTTCAACCAATGTTTCTTCGGCGAGTTTACGTGAGTTTGTTACAAGTACAGCCGGTGAATTATAGCCATGCTCAGCTTGCCCAAGGAGGTCAGTTGCACACATCTCGGCATCCACCGTCTCGTCCGCAATGACCATCGTTTCCGTGGGCCCGGCAAAAAGATCGATCCCTACGCGTCCAAACAATTGTCGTTTGGCTTCAGCAACAAAGGCGTTACCAGGCCCTACAAGCATGTGTACTGGCGCCAGACTTTCTGTGCCTAACGCCATAGCCCCTACCGCTTGTATACCACCTAGTACGTTGATCTCGTGCGCCCCACCCAGATGCATAGCGGCAATCACGCCTGGATTTGGTTCACCATTAAACGGGGGTGTGCAAGCAACAATACGAGGTACTTTGGCAACGCTTGCAGTTGCGACCGACATATGCGCCGATGCCACCATAGGAAACTTACCGCCCGGCACATAACACCCCACGGATTGAACTGGGATTGTTTTATGTCCCAATATCACACCGGGTTCGGTTTCAATCTCAATGTCTTTTATGGAATCACGCTGTGCTTGCGCAAATGTCGTAACTTGTTCCTGCGCATAGCGAATATCCTTTAGTTCACGCTCGCTGAGCTTGCCTATTAGATGCTCAATATCACTTTCCGATAGCCGAAAAGTGCTAGGTGTATAATTGTCAAACTTTTCGGATAACTCCCGGACCGCTTGGTCACCTCGAGCCTCTATATCTGAAAGAGTCGTCTTGACAATCTCGCGCACCTTGACGTCCTCTTCCGTGCGCTCTGTTTCTGGCTTTCCTTGTTTAAGATATTGAATGGACATCCTTTATTCCTTCGGATTGGGACAGCGCAAAATTGCAAATTGCGATAAGCGTGTATGTAAGCAGTTGTTAGAACCCAAGCATGCTCGGGAGAACTGTTGTGACACTAGGCACGTAGGTAACCACAAGCAGCACGATCACCAAGATTCCCAGCATCGGTAGTGTTGCTCTAAGCAGACGCCCAAATGGCACATCACCGACAATCGACAACATATGCAGCACCAAACTAACTGGTGGTGTTAATAAGCCGAGAGTCAGATTAAGAACGACGATTATCCCCAGATGGACTGGATCTATTCCATATGTCTGCGCAATCGGATAAAAAATTGGAACAGTAACCAATAGTGCGGAGGCAGGCTCAAGCACCATCCCAACCAAAAGAAGGAATATATTGAGTAAAATTAAGAATAGTATTGGATCTTGGGTCACAGATACTAATATATCTGCTATCTGCTGCGGAATTTGTTCGCGAGCCATGACGTAAGCGAAGAGTCCACCAACGCTCGCTATTAACATGACACGACCTGTTGTTGCCGCAGTCCCAGCACACGCTTGATAGAGGCCTTTAAGAGATATCCAGCGTGCTGAAAAACTCATGACTACGAGATAAACACCGGTCACTGCTGCCGCTTCCGTTGGCGTGAAAACCCCACTGAGGATTCCTCCCAAAAGAAGAACTGGCGCGACCAAGATTGGAAGTGCCTTCAAAACTGTAACCACTGCCTGCCAAAATGGTTCAGTTTCAGAGGTAAGTTCAGGACGCTTCCGCGCATAGAAAAAGACATAAAGCGTCAGGGATACAAAGATGATAAAGGCAGGAATGACCCCTGCAAAGAAAATCGCGGCTACAGAATTCCCGGTTAAAACTGCATATAGCACCGCAGCAATAGATGGCGGCATGACTGGTCCAATGGTTGAAGACGCAGCTGTGACGCCGGCCGCAAATGCTGGGTCATATCCGTTACGACGCATAGAGGGTATGAGAACACTGCCTAAAGCCGCTGCATCAGCGAGGGACGATCCGCTCATCCATGAGAACACAAGACTGGCGTTTATATTGGCATAGGCCAAACTACCGCGAAGCTTACCGGTAAACACCAATAATGCTGCAATTAAACGATCTGCCAAACCGGCCGCATTAGCAACGAACCCTACAAATATGAATAGCGGTACTGCCAGCAGCGGAAAAGAATCAAGGAGCGCAGCCACGCGTTGAATAGCAACGCCAAAACTAATATTAGGCGCTATCGCTATATAAGTAAGCGATGGAATCAACATCGAAAATGCGACTGGAACACGGCAAATAAGAAGCGCCCCCATGCCGCCAAGCATCAACATCAGAAGCATTTCGCGCCCCTATTCGACCGCAGAATCAAGTGGCGTCTGCTCCACAGACACTCGTCCACTTGCCACCAAGAAAAGGTTGATAAGGCTATGAATGATCATCATTAAAAAGGCGCACCATACAACGCCGTATAAGTAGATCATCGGCATCCTTAATGCTGAGGACTTTGGCCGTGCTGTGTTCATTAGCCACTCCCAGCTGCCCACAACAAGGACCAGGCAAGCTACAGTAACACAGAGAGTTGCAAAGCATTCCAGGAGCTTCGTCCAACGGCGTCCAAGAAGATAATCAAGAATATCTATCTTCACATGCGAACGACGTGCCGTTACAAACACTCCAGCAACAAAGGCCATCCATACGTAGCTGTATCGCGCCAGTTCTCCAATCCAAAAAACAGGAATGTCAAACACGTAACGCAAGAGCACCTGAGCAAATACTATTGTCAGGATAAACCCAAAAAGGGCTACCGCAATGAATTCCTCAGCACGGTCAAGCCAAACGAGGGCGCGCATAACGCCCTCGTTCGGCTCATTCGCCCGGTCATCAGACCGATCAATCATTTCAACTCTTCAAGCAAATTGACGTAGGTTTCGCTGAACGGAAATCCTTCTGAGAAGAAGGCTTGACTTGCTTCCCGGATGGCTTCGACATCGATGTCTTCCACAACTTCAGTGGAATCATCCTTTTTCCATCCCTCAAGAGCTGCTGCATCAGCCTCTGCAACACACTCTCTTACATTCTTTGATGCCTGAGTTGCAGCATTATCAAGAGCCTCTTGTTGCTTCTCAGTCAAACCCTGCCAGAATCCTTCGTTCACGATGAAAGGCTGCGCAGTAATCAGATGCCCTGTAAGATTGACGTAGTCAGATGGCTCGTCAAACGATTCAGCTTCAATGACGGATAAGGGGGCCTCCGCAGCTTCGACAATTCCCTGCTGCAAGGCTAGATATAACTCTGCATATGCAACAGGTGTCGGTTCAGCACCTAATGACTTTGCACCTTCGATAGATATGAAAGTTTCAGGCACGCGCATACGCAGGCCTTCCAAATCTTCAGGCCCATTAATCTTTACATTTCCAAACACATGGCGTTCCCCGTAGAGCCAAGGCTTTCCGATCACGCGGATATTAGCAACCTCAAGCAGTTCATCGAGTAACTCCTGGGCCGTATCCGTCTCATAGACGTTCATAGCCTGATCAACATTTTCGTATAGATAATAGGTTTCAAAGACAGCTAAATCCTCAACCCAAGCCGCGAGGATCGAAGATGTAATCGGGGCCAGCTCAAGTTCCCCTGTTGAAACTTGTTCAGCCAATTGGTTTTCGGATCCAAGTTGTGCTGAATGAATAACAGAAACGTCAATACCAGCCTCTTGAAGACTGGTGCTTTCAGCCATCGACATGGCACCACATTTCACAATTGGAACGCCTGGAGCAAAAATACTGCCTAGACGTACATCATACTCCTGAGCATGAGCGATACTGCCCACAAAAAAAGTGGCCGCTGCGCTCAAGCCTATAGTTTGAATAGTTTTCAAGTTCATATCGAACCTCCTTCTGTTGCTATTATGCCATTTATCTTGCCCCCGGTGACACATGGCAAACACCCCGGGTTGTACGCTAGTAATTAAGCCGCGTAGTCTGGTTCGTCTCGATCAAGTATTCTCCGCCATGCATCAAGGTGTAAGCGCGCATCAAAATAATCACTCCAAGTACCTTTATGGTTCATGCGATGCTCACGTTTCATTTCTCGAAGTGGGCGCCCCGTAGCCATGGCCGTCATCTGATACTTGCAAGTCCGTTCAGCCATATAAAGTTCATCGAAGGCATCATGGATAGTCGGCCCCACGACAGTTACGCCATGATTGGCCATTAGCAGTATTGTGCGATCGCCTAATGCACGCGCTAGGCGGTCACCTTCTGCATCATCAAGGACAATTCCATTAAAATCATCGTCATATGCAATGCGACCAGCTAAAGCCATATCGTTTTGGTGGCAAAACTCCATGCGCCCACCTTCTAATAAGGAAAGGGCTGTTAGGTACTGAGGGTGGGTATGCAGAATACATTGAGCTTGAGGATGCATTCGGTGAATTCGGGCATGAATGTGGAAAGCCACCTTGCGAAGCTCACCATCTCCAGAAAGAACGTCCCCTGTGAGATTGCACAACAGTAACCGACTAGCCGAGATCTCTGAATAGTGAAGACCTCTGGGATTAATAAGGAATCGAGGCTCTTCTCCTTCCCCATGGGGAAGCATCATACTGTTATGGCCGGCAATCTGCTCGTTCATATCAAGGCGCGCCATCACCCGGAATACAGCCGCGAGATCGCGCCGTAGTTCAATTTCCGTCTCCTCCCTATCCATTTATTTCCCCAAGCCTCACCACCAGAAACACAATGAATACGTAACCATATGACCGCACACTCTTCTGTCTTGTCAAGTATGGCCGTTACCTGTCAGCTGTTCTCATCAGAAAAGCCGCGAATGACGTTCTCTAAAAGCCGGGATATGCCATTGGCAAAATCATTGCAGGGAAGACTGCCACAAAACGATATCGATCCAGTGGAAAAGACCTGAGCACCGCTTTGAAGCTTCATATAGATGAGTTCGCTGCGAATAAGGTCGGAAGGTGACTCACCAGGAATTGTTCTGATGTGATTGAGAATTTCTTCAGGAACGACCGAGAAACTCTCAGGATGGTCCGTACTGCGAGCAAGAATCACGGTTTCTTCAGGAGTTCCAAGTTCTACGTCAGCACGATCAAGCTCGAACCCGGCAGCACCCCCACCGCTAAAACCATAATCCCCAATTCGTTCCTCCTCGACTCCTTCAAAAATCCAAGAAACTTCAGGATCATATGATGCTTCGGTACGAAGGTAATATGTACCCTCAAAGAGTCCTTGGGCCGAAAAACCAACACCAACCAGTTCTTGTGGCGGACGCCCATTGCGGCGCCAAAGCCCGCCATAACAACCATCAAATGATTGATAACATTCGCCTGGCTCGGCTGCCCAAGCTCGAATCCCCCCCTCGGCACGACGAACCTCAATAGCACCCGGCAACCTATCTGATTTTGCTATGCGCCAATAGAATCCGTTTCCCCCGAGATAAACAAGGTTCCCCCCCGAATCACGATAGTCACGCAAGGCATCCAGAGAACGTGTTGTGTGATACTCAGGGTGCGTTCCGGTAACCACAACATTGTAGCTCTGAATCAATTCAACGCCTTCGTTGTGCAAGTCTTCGTCTGTAACAACATCGAAATCCAGCCCTTTCCGACGAAACCATTCCACAAGATGTGAATCAGCTGGAAAGTGGCGCAGACCAGACCCCTCATGAATGGCAAAGGTCAAAAAGCCCGGCCGCATTGTCAGCAATGGTCGCAGTCTTGAGGAAAAGGCGATTCCGGAACCATCGGGGTGAAAATTGTAAGTGGAATAGCCGAACTGGGAATAGGTATCTGGCCCTTTGGGGGTTCGCCAGGTGCGTATCTTCTCTTCCATCACCTCATCGAAATTATCACGGGCGTGGTTTGCGTATGCTTGATACGTGAAGGTGTTGGCCAAATAGCAAATTCGCGCAGTAGCTCCACCATGTGGTGGTTTGACGAAAAAGGGAACGATATCCTGCGCATCACCGCGACTCATACGGAGCCCATAGACCCCGCTCTCGAGATCATCTGGAAGATAAACCTCAAGGTCTGTCTCCCAGCCACAGTCATAGATATCGTCTTCATGAAAGTGTACAGCTGCATAGTGCCGCGGAGCATGGTGAAAGTTATGCTCAGAACCATCCCAAAGCGAACCACGCACACCACGAGTTGGAAGGTTTACAAAATGTCCATGAAGGCCAGCTGGCCCGGTATCGATGATAGAGATACCCTCGATAGCAACTGAGAAATCCCAAAAGGCCAGAACCTCGCCATCAAGCGTGCGAACCGTCACATCCTCAATGCGTCCATTGAAATGCCCACGAACAGAATTTGAGGTTTTCTCAGCTGCTATATGGAGGTTTGCGCCCATATTAGCACTCAAAGACACAGCACCGCGGGCCTGATACTTCTGACCACTTTCGTGACAAGTTACGGAAAGACCGGCTTCCTGTAAGTCAGCCTCGAAAACCAATTCCACATGATACCATTTTTTCCGCTTGAGGCTTATAGGCAGAGAAAGCTCGGAAGATCCATTTATTCCTCTAAGACTTACCGAATTCTCAGTTAAAGAAAGTGCCCAGCCTGTGCCCTCCCCACAAGACAGCAGGACTGAATCTTCCTGTCGTATTAGCCACGGCTGAACGGCGAACGACAGGATGAATTTTGGACGAGAAATAATACTCGCTAGTGGCACAACACCATATGAGCCGAGTTCGGTTGACTGGTAACGCCCATTAAATCCCATTGATGGAAGTGATCTAACAGCTTCAATGTGCATGCCTGGGCCGTCTGGATTGGCATCCGCGGACCAGATACGCACGATATCAACATCAACCCACCCGTCCCTGAGGGCACTTGCCTTCAAAGACAAGTTTTCACCTGGACGAACAGATAAACGATCCGTATATCCAACAATTTCTGGGTAATCTGTCTGAGAGTACAATGTCATGGCAGAAATTTCTCTATATTTTTTCTAATTATTATGAATGTTCATTCATATTACCGACAGTAATAGTTACCTCTCTAGGATCTGAGAATCAATTTTCTGAATAGCACCGGTCAATCTTCTCAACAACTCTTCCACTTCTTCAGAAGTGATAGTTAGAGGTGGTGCAATTATAGTTGCATTGTTTAGTGGTGGGATACCAGCAGGGTAAACGATAAGGCCAGCATTAAAACATTCTTTTACAAAGGCCGCTGAAATGTTCCCATCGGAATCAGGTGCTTCGCGGTCTGCTCGGTCTTTTACAAATTCAAATCCCCAGAGCAAACCTCTACCGCGGACATCAACCATCGTGGGGAATCGCTGCGACAAGGCCTGCAGACCAGCTGCAAGCTCTTCGCCCCGCGATATCACATTTGCCAGAACTTCGTTCTCCTCAAGATAATCCAGAACAGCCAAACAGACAGCCGAGCTGAGCGGATTGCCTGAGAAAGTATGGCCGAAGGGCGCCTGGCCACTGCCCTCCCTCATAGAAGTGACAAGTGGTTCTCGTAGAAGTACGGCCGCCAGCGGCGTATACCCAGCGCTCGTGCCTTTCCCTGTCAAGATTATATCTGGAACGACTCCTTCTCTTCCCGAAACGAACCAATCACCTGTGCGCCCCAGTCCTGTAATGACTTCGTCCATGATCATGAGGACATTATAACGATCACAGATTTCTCGGAGTTGGCGCAGATAGCCTTCTGGGGGCATCAATACCCCGCCAGCGGCACCGACTATTGGTTCAGCAATCACTGCCGCCACCGTATCAGGTCCGGCATCCTGAATTGCCTTCTCCCAAGCGCTCGCACATTCCAGATTACAGCTCGATGGCTCCAACCCCCAAGGACAGCGATAGCAATAGGCAGGCGGCACAACAGGAAAGGGATGCAGCAGCGGTCCATAATCCTCGCGTCGCGCGTCATGGCCGGACATAGAAAGCGCGCCCATGGTCATTCCATGATAACTGCGCTTGCGACCAAGAACCTTAGTTTTACCTGGCTGACCCCTTTCTCGCCACACATGCAGAGCTACTCTCATCGCATGCTCAGAGGCCTCTGACCCACTGTTCACGAAAAAAGCGTAGTTGACATCCCCCGGAGCAATGGCCGTTAAGCGATTAGCAAGGGCTTCGGCTGGCTCGTTTGTGAACTGCGTTCGGAATGTAAATGCAATCGTATCGGACTGGCTTTGCATCACCTTTCCGATATCAGCGACACCATGCCCAATATTTGCGGTCATGGCCCCGCTTGAGCCATCTATGTATTCACGCCCCTCGTCATCGTAGAGCCATACTCCACGGCCAGAAGCTATCGTTGGATAGTTACCTGTAACCGATTGCTTTATCAAAGATGAGGTCATGACACGCCCGTTTAATGAAGTGTGGTTACGTATTCATACAAACTCGGATTTGAATGTCAACACTCACCACATGATCAACGGACGGTCGAGCGCTGGATAAGCTTCCCCTTCAGTGCATAGCGACGGCGCTCATAAGAGTCTGGCGCTTCAATGATCGACAGGGAAAGGTCAATCATCTCGTCAATTGGCTGCTGTAGTGTAGTTAAAGAGTAGGCCGCCCAACTCGCTTGAGGAACATCATCAAAACCGATCACCGAAACCCCTTCGGGAACAAGGCCTCCAAGGCTATGGCGCAACCGGTCAATAGCCCCGCTTGCTATCGCATCATCTCCGCAAAAAATCCCATCTATACCGGGATTTGTGGAAAAGAGCTGACCAGTGCCTTCCCACCCCCAATCATAATCGAAGCTTGCTTCCTTTACTAAAACTGGCGTCACGCCAACTTTCTCTGCTGCCGCCACAAAGCCCTGCCTTCGCTCGAAGTTTGGAGAAGAATCCTTGTTGCCCCCAAGGTATGCGAGGTTTCGGCAACCTGCTTTTATTAAGGCTCCAGCAGCTTGAGCACCTCCGTCGTAGCCGTCACAAGACACGGAAAATGCTTTGTCCGTCGTTGAGTATCTGTGAAAATAAACCACCGGCACGCCAGCTTGGTCACATAATTCGCTTACATTCGTAGACAACGAAGCTGTGGTGATGATGATACCCGAAACACGGTAGGTTAGAACCTCTGGAATAATGTCTTCAATCTTTTGCCCCTGCGCAGCGTTGAAGAGGAGCACGTTCTTGCCAGACCCTTGCAGGGCATCAGTTAATGCGTCGAGAATGAAGGGAAAAAGCGGGTTTACAACATTAGCCGTGACTACGGCGACAATGTTGGATCTACCGGTTATTAGGCTTCGCGCAAACGGATCAGGCCGATAATCGAGCGTTTTAGCAGCCGCTTCAATTCGTGTGCGAACCTCTTCTGCCACATAGCCTTTGCCAAGCATGACCCGAGAAACTGCCGCCTGGGAAGCCCTTGCCAACTTAGCGACATCGCGTTGCGTGGGAGCTTTGGAGCGTGAGCCATTTGACCTCATCAGTTTATCTCCATGAATGGCCGGTCAAAGAAAAGTTTCATGGCAGTGTTGGCCATTCCTAGGTGTTAAGTCCCGGTATGTGGTGGGAAGGCTTCAGTTTGTATCGTTGTGACTATAACGTCTAGGCATAGCAGATGAATTCATCGTGTGTGAGACCGCCCAATGTCTTCAGGCTTCGGGGAAAGTTGTAGGCTTTCACGAAGTCGTCGAGATGGGCATCCAGCTGACTATGACTGTCATAGTGGAAGCGCTTGACGGTGGCGTCCTTGATAGTGCGGTTCATGCGTTCCACCTGTCCGTTTGTCCAGGGATGACCGATCCGGGTCAGGCGGTGCTCGATGCCGTTCTCCGCACAGACCCGCCCGAAGATATGACCACTGTCATGGATATCCTCGGCACGCAGGGTGAATTGGATACCGTTATCGGAGGTTCGACTCCCCTCGGCTCCACCAATTTCCACTCGGCAAAGCAAAGGCTGCGATAGACAGGGGCGAAGTCTAAGTCTAACGGCCCCGGCCTGAATTCTCTCAACCATTTTGAAAGTATTATTGGGCAGGATCCTTTGAAGCTGACACCTGACAAAGAGGGAAGTCAGAAGCTTCATCCAGGGCAAACCCGTTAATACAGACAACCGCTTGATTGGGCTTGCTCTTGGCTTTTTGAAACCCTGGGCAAGCCCATACCCTTGAGAGAGAACATGAGCCTTTCGCCCGTAGCTACAGACGCAACGCGCCTCCAACTCTTTGATACCGTTCGGGAAAGATTGCAGCGCATACCCGAAGTCCTAACGTCACCCAATAATCTACCTGCTGAAGCCACTGAAACTTTCTCTTTCTTTGAAGCTCTTTTCATAAATGCAATCGAAGGCATTGATGTCTCGGTCGATAACGCGAAAAAGCTTCTGTTCTCTGCCAAGCAGACCACCCAAATGGACTACAGCCAGTTGGCACTGCGCGGCACTTTTGATTTTGCCCGAGAACAGCACAAGGATCCCGCCTGGCCGTTAGAGCTGGGTGAGTTCCGTGACCTTTTCCGTGAGTGTCACGCCGCAGTTGAGCACGGCAATCCGGAGGAAACACCCGGGGAGTTCAGAACAGTCACGACCCGCTTCGGGTCTACGGTCTTCACACGCCCGGATGAGATCGCAGGCACACTGGATCAGGGCTATATAGCTCAAGCTCAATTCGACGTCGGAATCAAGAAAGCGGCTTTCATGGTAATGCTGCTGACAGAGGTTCAACCGTTTCTGCATGGCAGTGGAAAGGTCGGCCTTCTCATGATGAATCGCGCATTGCTCAGTTGCGGTGAGCACCCGATCTTGATTCCACCTGCCCTTACCTACTTCTACATCGTGGCTCTAAAGCAGATATCACAACAACAGACAATCATCCCGCTACTTCGGGTGCTCAATCACGCCCAGACCTATACAGCCAAACTGAACTTAACGAGCTTTGCAGCGACACTCGCCAGCCTGCAACAAACCCATGCGTTTAACCGCAATTACAGCGCGCAGCTCGTCATGCCGTAGCCTGACTCTTTTGCACGCACACATGCTGAGATCACTAGACACAGCCCCCAGACTGTGACACAAAGATAAGTGCAATTGGTCTGCTATCTAGGCGAACTGCGACCCACACAAATTCGGTGGGGGTCCTGGTCCCCCAGCCAATTCTCCTGAATCAGTAATTAATTCTTGTGTCTTAGAAGACCTCGATCGGCTGGACAGTAGGCCTGCAGCGCCGGGATGCCGCCACCGGGGGGATAGTTTGTTTGTTCCGGGTTGCTGAAATGCAGATATCCTCGCCCTCCAACGACAGAGACGCGCCTTGCTATGAGCCCGGGTCCAATCCGGCGACGACCGCAAGACGCGCCAGCGCAGGTAGCGATTGGCAGCCGGTCTTTTTCATGATTGAGGCGCGATGACTTTCGACGGTTCGCCGGCTGATTTCCAGATCAGCGGCAATATTCTTGTTCGGGTGACCATCAAGGATCATCATCAAAATCTGCTGCTGGCGCGGCGTGAGCCCATCGATCCGCGCTTTGGCTTCGTCTTGCCGAACTGCGCGCCCGGTTTCGTCGCCTGACAGTTCGATCGCCTCCCGAATGTGTTTCAGTAGGTCATTGTGGCTGACCGGTTTCTCAATGAAATCCGTCGCACCGCGTTTCATCGCATCCACGGCCATTGCCACGTCACCGAACCCGGTGAGAACGACAACCGGTAGTAAATACCCCGCTTCGCGAAGCTGGCTGAGCAGTTCCAGCCCGCTCATGCCGGGCAGCTTGGCATCAAGTAAAAGGCAGGACTCGCTATCCGCCGGCCATGTTTCAAGGAACGCTTCACCGGATTCGAATTCCTGGACGACGAAGCCTGCTGACACCAGCATGTCGCGCAGGGTTTCACGCAGTTCGTTGCTGTCGTCGACGACGTAGATTGTTGGCTGAGCCGAACGGTTATCCGGGAAGTCCGCCGCTGGCATATCCTGTCCGGACAGAACGGCCCGCGGTGCCGCAAGCAGCCGCTGGACCGCGGCCGACAGTGCGCCAGCATTGACCGGCTTGTTGAGCCAATCGCAATCGTAGTCCTGGATCCGGGAAATGGAGGCGACCGATTTGTCACCGGTCAGAAACGCAACGGAAATTGGATCGCGCAAATGCTTCTGCAGCGCCGTCGCGACCTCGAGGCCGTTCATGCCATTCGGCAGATTGAAGTCGGCAATGAGCAGATCGGGCTGGAATGCCTTGTCGGTTACCGCTTGCAGGGCCGCCGGCCCATCTTCCGCCGAAACCACAGTATGGCCTTGCCCGGTGAGCAGAAGATCAAGAAGCTCTCGCACGTCCGGATCATCCTCGACGACAAGGATGGAGCCTTGACGATGACTATCCTGACTGGCTATCGGATCGTTATCGGTGGACTCGGGTGCCCGTGGTAACTCCCGACCGCCCTGCGGCCGCGCAACCTCGATTGTGAAAGCCGAGCCCTTGCCCACATGCGAGCGAACGTTGAGCCTGTGGTCCAGCAGATCCGCAAGGCGCTTCACGATGGACAGACCGAGCCCCAGCCCCCGACTGCGTTCGCGTGCTTCATTGCCAACCTGATGATACTCATCGAAGATCGCCTGCAGTTCAGAATCGGGAATGCCGGCCCCGGTATCCCAGATCTCGATTGTGACGCTATCTGCCCGTTGCCGGCAACCGAGCAGGACCTTACCCTTTTGAGTGTATTTCAGCGCGTTCGACAATAGGTTGCGGAGCATCTGACTGAGCAAGTTCGGGTCGCTGTGGACCGTCAGGCCACAAGTCACCACCCGCAGATCGAGACCCTGGGCCTCGGCCTGATAGGCAAACTCCTCGCGCATGCGTGCGAGCAGTGTATCGAGCGGTATATCAGCCATTTCGGGGATGATGGTACCGGTATCGATCTGATTGATGTCGAGCAGCGTGTTCAGCATGCTCGACATGGAGACCTGCGTACGGTCGAGCAGACGGATCAGCTTTTACGCCCTCTCGTTATCGACTATGCTTGCCAGTGTCCCCTGGATCAGGGCGATCGTCTGCAGCGGTTGCCGCAGATCGTGACTCGCGGCGGCGAGGAACCGGGACTTCGCGATGTTCGCTTCTTCCGCCTGGTTTCTTGCGCTCTGCAGCTCCAGTTCCGAACGCTTGCGCTCGCTAATTTCAGTGTAGGTTATAACCACGCCACTGTTCTGGCCTTCCATTGCGCGATAGGGCAGAATCCGACGAACGAACCAACTTCCGGTCTCGGTCGATATTTCACACTCTTTCGGCGTTCCGGTTCGCATAACGGTCCTGGCGTCGCTCAGAATGACAGGATCGTCGCTCACCGTCCTGAAGTCGGCCAGCGGCCGGCCGATATCAGACGAGATGACGTTGAAAATCGATTGGGCTGCCGGCGTAAAGAAGCGAATATTGAGGTTGGCATCGAGGAAGAGCGTCGCGACATCGGTGCTGTGCAGGATATTCTCAAGATCGCTTGCGGTGGTGCGCTGCAGTTCGAGCGTTTCCTGAAGCTGGCTGTTGAGCGCTACAAGTTCCTCGTTGAGTGATTGCAATTCTTCCTTCGATGCGAGCAGTTCTTCATTGGTGGTCTGAAACTCCTCCTTGACCGACAATGCTTCTTCATTGATCGCGTTCTGCTCTTCTTTGGATACATCGAGATCGCGCAGTGCCACCTCGAGCTCTTCCTGGGTCGCTTTCAACTCCTGATTGAGTTCGGCAACCAGGCTTTCTTCACCCGGCTGGGCGGTGGTGGCCTGCTGTGTGCGCTCCGGCTCGTCGATAAAACAGATCAGTGACAGTGTGTTCCCGTCGCACTCGACCGGCCGCACGGCAATACTATATGTGTGTGCACTCTTGCCCTCACCCAGTTGGCCGCCGCTGACGACAGCGCGCTCTTTCGTCTCAGTGGCACGCTGCACCGCCAGCCTGAGCCGTGCCTGAAGGCCGGTCTGGCGCAGCATGGCGATCATGTTATTGGTGACACCTCCAGAGGGAACCCGCAGGTAGCGATCGGTCCGGCCGACCGTGTAGAGAAGTTCGAACTCTTGGTTGATGAGCACGGCCGGAGGGGCATAGGCGTCCATCAACAGGTCGCGGCACAGCTCGGCGAACTGTCTGTCACGAGGCGGCTCGTCAGGTTTTCGCGCGATAGAGCGCTTGGTAAGTCCGTCAATGTTCATTGCCGATGCCAGCTCTCCCGGTCTGGCACGACCGACATGCCGGTAGAGTCGTGATTGCGTGGATACGGCGTCGAAGCGGTTATCGTCGGCCGCAACCATCTCGGAGCCGCCCAGCAGCAGAAACCCGTTGGGGCGCAGGGAAAAATGGAACAGCGTAAGGAGCTTCGCCTGCGTCTCAGGCTTCATGTAAATCAACACATTGCGGCACGAAATCAGATCGAGCCGCGAAAAAGGTGGATCGTTCATTACGTCGTGAACCGTGAAAACCACAAGTTCGCGGAGTTCGGGCAGAACTCTGTAACCCTGTTCCTCCTTTACGAAGAATCGGGCGAGACGTTCGGGTGATACTTCGGCGGCGATGGTTTCCGGATAGACCCCCTCGCGGGCGGTGGCGATGGCGTCGGGATCGATGTCGGAAGCGAAAATCTGCAGCTTCATCCGGCTACCGGCCGCTTCCAACGCCTCGCGGAACACCATGGCAAGGGAATAGGCTTCCTCACCGGTACTGCATCCCGTCGACCAGATACGCAGCGCGTCTTTAGAGGCGTCGTCTTTCACCAACTCCGGTATTATCTTGGTTGCCAGCAGATCGAATACAGTGGGGTCGCGGAAGAAGCCGGTCACGTGGATATAGAGATCCTTGGCGAGGAGATCGAGCTCGCCGGGGTCGTCGCGCAGGATCTGGACATAGCCTGCCAGGTCGACGTTCTCGGGCGTTGCCATGGCGCGCCGACGGTCGATCCGGCGCTCCAGCGTGCCCTGCTTGTAGGGGGTGAAATCGTGGCCGGTCCTGCTGCTCAGCAAATCGATGATCTCAAAGAACGATTCTTGTACAGAGGGATCGTCCGACCGGCGTATGTGATGGTTTCGCACCGCCGCCAGCCGACGGTCAAAATTGACGATCGCATCGGGCATATCGTCGAGAGGCAAAACCATATCCACCGCGCCCGTCCGGACCGCGCTGCGCGGCATGCCATCGAACGCGGCTTCTGCGGGGTCCTGGGCAACGACGAGACCGGCCGCTTCCCGCACTGCTTTCGCTCCCAGGCTTCCATCCGACCCGGTTCCAGATAGGACAACGCATATTGCGTGATCGCCAAGGTCGGCGGCCAGCGAACGCAGGAGGTAATCGAATGGCAGGCGCGAGCCGTGTGGATCGTCGGGCTGCGAAAGATGCAGCGTGCGGTCCTGCACCGCCAGGTAGTGGCCGGGCGGAATGACATAAACGCAGTTGCGCGCGATCGGCATATTGTCGACCGCTTGGCGTACGGTCATCTTCGTGTGCGGCGCCAGCAATTCGACCATCATGCTGTCGTGCGTCGGGTCAAGATGCTGGACCAGAACGAAGGCCATACCGCTGTCGGCAGGAAGCGCATCGAGAAACTTCTGGAAAGCTTCCAGGCCGCCCGCCGAGGCTCCGGCCCCGACCACCGAGATATCATTCTCCTCCTGCTGCCTTTCGCCCGGCAGCAACCCCATTGCCGTTTCGTCAGCGGTCCGCGTTTTATTTTCAGACATCAAAATTCTGACCGTCAACATGTGTAAAGAAACAATCAATGCCACGGAAATCGGAAAAACTAAATCCCATTGAAATTTTCCATTCTGTAAAATTTACAACTATGCCGAATATCGAAGACTTACATATGCAAACCGAAACGGCGATTCAAATGTTCAGGCACTCCTACTTAAGCTGAGTGACGTTCAGTAGTTTCCGGCCCTATCGCGCATGGCCTGGACCGATCAGAGTCGAAGCTGAAACGGCATGTTCCGCCGGACCCGTCGCTTGCAACGAAGAAGAGACCAGTGCTGCGGCGACGCAATGTACCCAATTCTGAGGTTCGCCATGATCAAACGCATTTTTACCTCGTTGTTCGTACTGTCTTTCGTTCTGTCCTTGGGAGCCTGCGGCGACACTTGGCGTGGCGCCAAAAAGGATACCAAAGACAATCTGAAAGCCACCGAAGAGGCGATCGACGATTAGGTTCCGCAGTTCAGGCTGTATGCGGTGATCCTTGTTTGGGGATCACCGACCAGTCCGACGAAGCCAGAGTGATCAGATGTTGTTTGGCCTTGCTCACAACTTGCAGGCCGCCTGCTGTGGACCTGTCGCGTATCATACGGGCCATTGATGAATGGATTTTTGCACGGAACCAAGACAGAGATGGCCGAGAATAAGGATCGTTTCCCTTTTGATCGTTGTGCTGCTCGGGGTGACCCTTGGGCAGGTTTCGCTCTACGCGCAGAACCTGACACCGGAAGGTCTCTGGCTCCACAGCAATGAACGAATTCAGGTCCGAATTGGGCCATGTGAAGAGTATTTGTGTGGAAAGATCATCTGGCTAAAAAACCCTGACGGTGAAAAGAGCAGTCCGATTGCCGATTCCGAGAACCCCGATCTGGACCAGCGCGGCCGGCCGGTCATCGGAATGACGGTACTGTGGGGGCTAGCCCGCAACGGCGCTGACCTTTGGACCGAAGGCACAATCTACAATCCCGATGATGGCAAGACATATAGTGCCCGCCTCACGATGGCGGGTGCGGACACGCTGAGTGTTAAGGTCTATAAGTTCCTGCCGCTTTTCGGGGAAACACAGGTCTGGACCCGTGTCGAAGACTGATTGAATTTTGCTCTCCGCTGGATTTCAGAGGATTATGTCCTTTGATTGCTTGGACATATTGGCAGGATGTGAGTGCGGTGGCTGAGTATCAGATACCATTGGAATGATCTTTGGACTGCAGGCGCGATCAGCGCAGGCCAAAAAAGCTGAGAATTGCAATGACGATGACCACTGCCCCGACAATGTAGATGATCTGATGCATGATAGTTTCCTTGGTGATGGGGCGAACCCGTCCGCGCGCCCTCGCAGGACGCAGCGGTTCGTGATTTAGTATTGCTTTTATAATCTTTGGTGAGGAGGGTCGGAAATTACGTATGCGGTGATGGCGTGACATGCGAACGGCCCGGCGGCTTGGCCTGTTTTTCGGTCGATGCTCTTCTGCGCGGCATGGATGCGCGGCATGTATGGGAGATGAAACGACCCTGTTGCGGTCTGAGTGATCGCGATTGCGCAGCCTGACCGACCACGGCAATGCCGCCATGACAGTGACAGCGCTAAAGGCGCGCGGCACGCTGGGGGCAGCGCGCAGCCAATCGCGTGTTTACGGGGCAATGCCCTGGTCAGACAGGTTCGAGGCCTCGCCTCGCATTCCAAAGGGCGCGCAGTATTTGGCCCGCGCATATTGTAGCAGGGCAGGATCGCGCAGCTACAAGATCTACCTGCCCGCGAGCCAGCCAACGCGGCCCAAAGGTTTGATTCTTATGTTGCATGGCTGCCAGCAAACCCCGGATTATTTTGCCCTCGGCACCCACATGAACGCACTGTCCGAGAAGAATGGCCTCGCCCTTGCCTATCCGGCGCAGACCGGAGCCGACAATGCGGCGTCCTGCTGGAACTGGTTCAGGCCGGGCGATCAGATGCCCGGAGCAGGCGAGCCCGCAATCTTGGCATCGCTAAGGCGAAAGCTCATGAAGGAATTCGGCCTAGGCCGCGATGCCGTAGAGCGTCCGCGTGCATCTGGTCGCCGGACAGATACAGCGCAGGCTTGCGCGTCATTCGGCAGTCGAGCCCCAGATCCACCACCAGAGCCAGCAGTTCGTTCACCGCGCGGACCGATCGGCTGCCAGGCCGCATCACCCTCGGCCCGCCCCCGTTCGGCCTGCAGATCAATCAGCAGCACATCTATCTCATGCTGGATCATCGCGGTCGACGCGGGCGTTGACCCGCGCACCGGCGCACGTCGATCGAGGATTAGCACCCGCTTGCCAGCCCGCGTCAGGGTTTCGGCCAGAAGAGCGCCGCTGATGCCTGCACCGACGACGATCACATCGAACCGTCCCTTGCCCGGATACGCCTGCACCCTGACCGAAGTGCCCCGCGTCTTCAGCCATTAGGGCTGCCCTCTGCACAGGTCATCCTTGCGGGTCTTCTCGGGCTTTTTGTGGTCATCACGTCATCTTGTCATGGAAAGAATAAAGCAGCTTATTACAATTACTCTTTAGTGTGAGACTGTTTTTCAGAGGATCTAGGGACGAAATGCCGTTTGCCGGTGAGATCAAGGTGGACGAAAGTTATTTCGGAGCCAAAATCAAGGGCGTGGGCAACCGGGAGTTGCCGGCAAAGTATCTTGACACGAAGCCCATTGACTCGTTCGTAATGGCCACAGCGACGCCACTTACTGCCCTTGGAGGAATGGGACGCGCGTTGAATGGCGGAACCGGATGCTCGTGTCGCTCCTTGCCCACCGAAGGAGAGGCTTGAAAGACATGGGGTGACGGAATGAATGCCCAAATATACCCTCCTGCCGATCATATTCATGACGCAATGACTGAAGGAGGCTTCCCGTGCCCAAGTCCGCCCTCCCGACCCGTACCCTCCCCTCCGGCGAAACGGTACCGGCTCTGGGCCAGGGTACCTGGTACATGGGCGACGGCTTGCGCGCGCGCGAGGAGGAGATCGCCGCTCTGCGTTGCGGTCTGGACCTGGGCCTCACCCTGATTGACACGGCCGAGATGTACGGAAATGGCGCCGCTGAGCAGCTCGTTGGCGAGGCGATTGCCGGGCGGCGGGACGAAGCCTTCCTGGTCAGCAAGGTGCTGCCGAGCAATGCCAGCAAGCAGGGCACCGTCAAGGCCTGCGAACGCAGCCTGGAGCGACTGGGTACGGACTGCCTCGACCTCTACCTGCTGCACTGGCGCGGCGGAACGCCCCTGCGGGAAACCATCGAGGCCTTCGAGGAACTGGTCGAGGCCGGAAAGATCCGTCACTGGGGTGTCAGCAATTGCGACGTCTCGGATATGGAGGAGTTGGTGTCCGTGCGGGGCGGCACGGCGGTTCAGACCAACCAGGTCCTCTATAACCTGACGCGCCGCGGCATCGAGTGGGATATGCAACCCTGGTGCCGAGAACGGCAGATTCCGATCATGGCCTATTCACCCATCGAACAGGGACGCATGCTGGACCAGCCAGTGCTTCAACGCGTGGCAGCGCGGCACAATGCCAGTACGCCCCAGGTGGGGCTGGCCTGGCTGCTGCGCCAGGAGGGTGTAATCGCCATTCCCAAGGCCGGCTCACCGGAGCATGTCGAGGAAAACCGGGCTGCGCTTGATCTTCAGTTGAGCCAGGACGACCTGGCCGAACTGGACCAAGCCTTCCCGCCGCCAAGTCGAAAGCAACCTCTGGACATCCTCTGAACCGTCTAAGCGGCTTGAACCGCCTGATCGATCAAGACCCTCAGTACAACAACTCCACCAGTCCCATGGAAATCCAGGGGACGTAAGTGATCGCCATCAGGCAGGCGAGCACCACCAGGACGAAGCGCATCAGCCAGGGGATCAGCTTGTCGATGGACAGGTTGGCCACGGCACAGGCAGCGAAGAGGTTGACGCCCAGCGGCGGCGTGAACATGCCCAACGCCAGGTTGACGACGACAATCAGGCCGAAGTGCACCGGATCGATACCGTACTGCACGGCAATCGGCGTGAAGATCGGCGCCAATACCAGAATGGCCGCCGAAGTCTCCACGAACATACCGATGATCAACAGCATCACGTTGACGGCCAAGAGGAAACTGACCGGACTGTCGAAGACCTGAGTCACCCAGCCGGCGACCTGGGATGGCAGGCCCGAGCGGCTGATCAGGAAGCTGAAAAGCGCCGCCGCTGCGATGATCAGCATGACGGTGGCCGTGGAAATGACGCTCTTGCGCAGCACCGGCCAGAGGTCGCGCCAGCCCAGCTCGCGATAGATCAGTCCGCCGACAACAAGCGCGTAGACCACAGCAACGGCCGAGGCCTCGGTCGGCGTAAAGACACCGCCGTAGATGCCGCCGATCACCACCACCGGCATCAGTAGCGCAACCCAGGCACGACGGAAGGCGCGCGGGAAGGAAGAGCGATCCTCACGATCCCGCAGGCCATATCCGCGGATCCGACAGAAGATGTAGAGAAAGGTCAGCAGGGCCCCACCGATCAGCAGCCCCGGGCCAATGCCGGCGATGAACAGCCGCCCGATCGAGGTGTCGGTACTGACTCCGTAGAGAATGAGTGGAATCGAGGGCGGGATCAGGACCCCCAGTTCCGAGGACGAGGCCTGGATCGAAGCCGCCAGCGGTTTGGGATAGTCGTGGCGCACCATGGCCGGGATCAGGATCGAGCCGATGGCGAAAGTGGTCGCTACACTGGAGCCCGAAACCGCGGCAAACATCATGCAGGTCAGGACACAGGTCATGGCCAGTCCACCCTGCAGCCCGCCAACCACCGACTTGGCCACGTCCACCAGGCGCTCGGAGACCCCACCGGTGGCCATCAGGTTGCCTGCCAGGATGAAGAAGGGGATGGCCATGAGGGGAAAGCTGTCGACCCCGACCAGCATGCGCTGCGGCACCATCAAAAGTGGCAGGCGCGAGAAGAACTCGATGCCGATGACCGAAGCCAGGACAATGGATACCGCCACGGGCACGCCCAGGGCGAACAACAGGATCAGGGAAATGGCAATCGCCAGGTTCATGAGCGCTTTCCTTCCCCTTCGTCCTTGGCCTCCGAACCATCTTCGGTTTCGTCCCGCATGCGGCCCAGTGACTCGTGCCCTGTCAACTGGCTCAACAGACGCGCCACGACAGCCACGATGGAGAAGGCGGCCCCCACGGGAATCGCGGCATAGATCCAGGCGATCGAGATATAGAGACCTGACAGGGTCTGGCTGCTGACCCGCAGAGTCATGGCGATGCCGTAATAGAGCAGAATCCAGAGCACCAGAAGGCAGGCCAGCGCCACCAGCACCTCGACCAGTAACAAGCACCGCCGCGGCACAAGCTGGTAAATGACTTCGACCGCCATCATGTAGCCCCAACGGAAACAGGCTGCCATGGCCAGGAAGACACACCAAATCATGGCCGAGCGCGTCAGAACCTCGGACCAGGTCGAGGGGGCATTGAAGACGAAGCGGGTCAGAACCTGGTAAAATCCGGTAGTGGCCGCAACAACCAGCATGGCCGCCGCGATCACCAGCGCCAGGCGTGTGGTGGAGTCCGCAACACGCAGGAAGCGTTCCATACAGTCAGGTATCCCGGATAAGCCCATCCCGGATCCATATCCGGGATGGGCTGTGTGAGACAGGCCTTAGCAGTCGCTGTTGCGAATCCGGTCCAGCATCTCGCTGCCGTGCTCGTCGGTGTAGGTGGAATAGGAAGGCTCGACCGCCTCCTGGAACACGCTGGTGTCGACATCCTCGACCACCGTCATGCCCTTTTCCTTCAACTCCTCGACGCCTTCGGTCTCAAGCCGGGAAACCATGTCACGGGTAGCTTCGGCCCCGGCCTGGGCAGCCTCGATGAACCAGCCACGCTCCTCTTCGCTCAGGCCATCCCAGAGCACCGGAGAGGCCAGCATGATCGCCGGGGAATAGACATGACCGGTCAGCGACAGGTGATCCTGAACCTCCCACATGTTGCTGGTCAGGATCACGGAAATGGGATTCTCCTGTCCGTCAACCGTACCCTGCTGCAGTGCGGTGAATAGCTCGGGGAAAGCCATGGGCGTCGGCTGCACGTCGAGCTCCTCGAAGGCTGCCATGTGCATTTCGTTCTCCATGGTACGAACTTTCAATCCGGCGGCATCTTCCGGGGTATGGATCTCGCGCTCGTTGTTGGTCATGTGACGGAAGCCGTTCTCGGTCCAGGCCAGGCCCACCAGGTCGTTTTCCCCCACCTTGTCCAGCAGGTCCTGACCGATATCGCCATCCAGGACACAGCGGGCGTGGTCGTAGTCACGGAACAGAAAGGGCAGGTCCAGGACATAGGTCTCGGGAACGAAATTCCCCAGCGGGCCGGTGGAGGTAATCACTGCGTCCAGTGTGCCGATCTGCAGGCCTTCGATCATGTCGCGCTCGCCACCCAGCGCACCGGAAGGCTGTTCGTCCACGGTGAAGGCGCCGTCGCTCAACTCGGTCAGCTTCTCGGCGAAGGCGTCGACACCGACGGAGTAGTGCGAATCGTCGGAAATGGAATGGCCGACGGTGATGGTCTGCTGTGCCTGAGCGCTGACGGCAAATCCAGCCAGGGCAACCAGCGAAACACCGGTCAGGCCGAGACGGCGTGTGGTACGGGCAAATGCTGTTCTCATGATCTATCCTCCCGTTTTATATAACTTCTTCAAGGTCAGCCGCGGGCCCAGCGCCTTACAGGAACGTGCCCTGGCCGCGTGTAAGGACGCACTATAACAACCCTTTATGGACTCTTCATCATGGAAGACAGGCAGTGCTTCAGACGGGCCGGCACCCATGGCATGAAAGCCTTATAGAAGACCTTGCGACCGTTGGCAGTCCCGCCCACTTGGGATAGACCCCCTACCGGAAAGGAGGCCCGCCATGCCCAGGCCGCAAGAGTCTGCCCGATCCCGTGATACGGCCGGGGTGATCGCCCCTCCTCCCTTGATCTTCGCCCTGGCACTGGGCTTCGGGATCGTGCTGGACGTTTTGGTTTTGCCGCTTGCAACCGGCCTTCCACCCCTGCCCCGATATTTGGCAGGAGCCCTGCTTGCTGTCCTGGCCTGTGCCGTCATCGCCATGGGCATGTTGCGATTCCGCCGAGCCGGCACGCCAGTGGAACCCTGGCACAGTTCGACCGCGATCGTTACGGACGGCATCTATGGCCACACCCGCAACCCCATGTACCTGGGCATGACCGGTCTCTACCTGGCCGTAGCCCTTGTACTTGATAGCTTCTGGATCCTGATCTTCCTGATACCGCTTCTTATCGCCCTGCACTATGGCGTTATCCGCCGCGAGGAATCCTACCTGGAAGACAAGTTCGGGGAAGACTACCGCAACTACAGGAAGCGCGTGCGCCGCTGGCTGTGACAGCCTGACTGAACTCACGCCCCGCCCGTGGCAGGCGGCAAGCCCGGCACCAGATCCATGAGCGCGAAACTCTCGGCGGTGATCCAGGAAATGAAGGCAAGGTATAGGCTCAGCAACAAGACCGATTCCCGGCGAGAAAGTGCCATGTCGGTCCGAAGCGCCACGAAAAGCGCTATGGTGGCGGCCGTCAGGATGGCCATCATGGGGGCTGCCACGGAAAAATTGATTACGGCCGCGCCGGCCACCAGCACGCCGGCCGGAATACAGACAAGCAGGTCGAAGACATTGCTGCCCAGGACATTGGCGATACTGGTGACGCCTTGCCCCTTGCGCGCCGCCCTTACCGAGACGAAAGCATCGGGCACCGACGTTCCGGCTGCGACCACGGTGATGCCCCAGAGAAAGCTTGGCGTATCAAAGATTTCACCAAAGCTGATGGCGGCGCGCACAAGTCCTTCCACCCCCACCAGGATCACCAGCAGGGAAAGTGCCAGGCGCAGCCATTCCCGCAGGGGCCGGATGTTCTCGCTCGTCGCCCGAGTACGATTGTCCCGGGTGTCCTGGTACTGAACGAAGATGTAAAGCAGGTAGAGAAGTATGGGGATCAGCGCCAGGCTACGGGTCACCTCGCCATGAATGGCATTGCTGGCGACTTCGACCGGGTTGTAGATGACCGCGAAGGAAAAGGTCAGCATCAGGACCGCCACCGCAATCATGTAGAATTGGGATTCCTTGTAGACGAGATCCCGATTCGCGTGCAGTTCACCCGAACCGTACAGACTGGACAGCGCGGGGATAACCAGGATGTTGAAAAGCGCCGACCCTACGATGGCGGCCACCCCCAGTTCGAAGGCGCCGTGCAGTGCGGCCGAGATGACCGTTGTCGAAAGTTCGGGAAAGCTGGAGCCGACAGCCACCACAACGGCGCCACGGACAATCTCGGGAAGTCTGTAATAGGCGGCAAGCCGTTCACTCGCGACTTCAAGTAGACCGCTGCCTTTCCAGATCACAACTGTCGCGGCAAGTGCGACGAGGATCCAGAAGGAAACGGCCATCATCAGGTATTGTCCCTTGCGGCTTTGTCTGCAGGACCTGAGTGCCTGGCCCCCACTTCAGCTATTGTCATGAGGTGGATGTCTATCGAACGCGGGGCTTGGCCTCACGCGATCCGAACTCACCCACATCAAGCACAGGTGATGCGTCGATCTCCTCGGCATCCAGCATAGAGGCCACACGCTCGAGGGAGGCCACGATCATGGCCTGCTCCCAGTCCTCGAGGGCGGCAAACTGCTTCACGTAGCGTTGCTGCAAGGGATCGGGCGCCTTCTTCACGGCCGCCTGCCCCGCCTCTGTAATGAAGATGTTGGTTTGCCGCCGATCGGCTTCCGAACGCCGGCGCTCGACCATGCCCTTGGCCACCAGGCGATCGATCAGGGAGGTCATCGTGGCCTGGGCCACCCCCATACGGCGGGAAATCTCCTTCGAGGTAGCATGCCCGTTCTCCTCGACAATCTGCAGCACGCGAATCTGCACGGCTGTCAGGCCCGCCGCTCGGGCAAGCTCCCGACCGTAAAGCTCGGTCGCCCGAAAAATTCGACGAATTGCAATAAGGCTCTGATCCGTTCTGTCCATGATTTGACCTCTTTCTGATCGCCCCCTCCCCTTGAGAGCAGGGCCCCTGCAACCTGCGTATCACGGCGATTCGCATCCGATATAGTTTGTATCACTTAAGGACATGCTTTTTCGAGTGGATATATAGTAAGCCTTTCTAATGGAACAGGGAACTTGAACTCACTGGAGATGCCGAATTTTTTCTAGGAAACTCAAGCCTCTTGATTTTTGAATCGCGATAATATATTTAGTATGGCTAACAAATTAAGAGCATGAGGACAGAAACCTTGCAAGACAGACCCAAGATCGTCCCGCGCAAGACCATCAAATTGCGCAAACCCGAGGACGCTGACGGTTCCACCGTCTGGTCGCTTATCAGGGAGTGTAAACCGCTCGACGAGAACTCGATGTACTGCAACCTGATCCAATGCGATCACTTCCGCGACACCTGTGTTCTGGCCGAACTCGATGGCGAGGCCGTGGGGTGGGTGTCCGGCTATCTTCTGCCCGACGATCCTCAGACACTTTTTGTCTGGCAGGTCGCAGTGTCCGAAAAGGCCCGCGGACAGGGTCTTGGTCAGCGCATGCTGGCGGAACTTCTGGACCGTGATATCTGCGCGGACGTGCAACGCATTCAGACCACGATCACCCGGGACAATGATGCCTCCTGGGGACTGTTCACCCGCTTCGCCGGCAAGTCCGACGCCGAGGTGGACAGCGAAGCTCACTTCAAGAGCGAAGAGCATTTCGACGGGAAGCACGACACCGAGTACATGGTGACGATCTCCCTGCGCGAGGCACTGCGCAGCGCTGCCTGAGCGTATAGCGGTATCTCACGAACGAACCGCAGATACTTTAACTGACTCCACCAAGGAAATTCCCATGTCGACTGTAACAACAGCCGAAACCAACATCTTTGCCCGCCGCGAATCCGAAGTGCGCAGCTACTGCCGTTCCTTTGACACGGTCTTCGTGCGCGCCAGCGGCAGCACCCTGATCGACCGCGAGGGTCGCGAGTACATCGACTTCCTTGGCGGCTGTTCATCCCTCAACTACGGTCACAACGATCCCGACATGAAGCAGGCGCTGATGGAGCATATTGCCGGTGACGGCATTGCCCACGGTTTGGACATGTACACCGACAGCAAGCAGGCCTTCCTGGAAACCTTCGAAAGCCTGATCCTGGAGCCGCGTGGCTTGCCCCACCGCCTGATGATGACCGGCCCGACCGGCACCAATGCGATTGAAGCGGCCATGAAACTGGCCCGCAAGGTCACGGGACGTCGCAACATCATCGCGTTCACCAACGGCTTTCACGGCATGTCCCTGGGCGCATTGGCGGCCACGGGCAATCTCGGCAAGCGCGAGGGCGGCGGGGGCGTCTCCCTGAACGACGTCACCCGCATGCCCTATGAAGGCGCCTTCGGTGAGGACGTGGACACCCTGTCCCAGATCGAGATGCTGCTCGACAATACTTCCAGCGGCATTGACGCACCGGCAGCCTTCATCGTCGAGTTAATCCAGGGCGAAGGTGGCCTGAATGCCGCCTCGACCGAATGGGTCCAGGGCATTGCCCGCCTTGCGAAGAAGTACGGTGCCCTCCTGATTGTCGACGACATCCAGGCTGGCATCGGCCGCTCGGGCAGTTTCTTCAGCTTTGACGAGATGGGCGTGGAACCCGATCTGATCCCCCTGGCCAAGTCGTTTTCGGGCTTTGGCCTGCCGTTCGCGGGTCTGCTGGTCCGTCCGGAACATGACATCTGGAAACCGGCGGAGCACAACGGGACGTTCCGTGGCAACACCCATGCCTTCGTGACAGCGCGCGTCGCACTGGAAAAATTCTGGTCCGATGACCGCTTCGTGAAGGAAATCGCCGAAAAGGCCGAAGTGCTTACCGAACGCCTCCAGCGGATTGCCGATGGCATCCCTGGCGCACGCCTCAAGGGCCGTGGCATGATGCAGGGCGTGGATGTCGGTTCCGGCGAACTGGCAGAAAGCATCTGTGCCAAATCCTTCCGCCATGGCCTGATCATCGAAACCTCGGGTTCCGATGACGAGGTTGTGAAGGTCCTGGCCCCACTGACCACGCCCATGGAGCAGTTCAAGGCGGGTCTCGACATACTGGAACAGGCCGCCCTGAGTTGTACCGGCCTGAAACACGCAGCGGAGTAAGAAGAATGATCGTTCGCGACTTCAATGAATTGAAGAACGGCCCGCGTGCCGTATCAGATGCCAACTGGACTTCGGTCCGCATGCTTCTGGCCGACGACAACATGGGCTTTTCCTTCCACATCACGATCCTGGAAGCCGGGTCCGAGCACACCTTTCACTACAAGCATCACTTCGAAAGTGTTTATTGCATGCAGGGAAAGGGCTCGATCACCGACCTGGCCACCGGCGAGACCCACGAGATCAAGCCGGGCGTGATGTATGCCCTCGACCAGCATGACAAGCATACGCTGAAGGCCGAGGAAGAACTGGTCATGGCCTGTTGCTTCAACCCTCCCGTTACCGGCAAGGAAGTGCATCAGGCCGACGGGTCCTATGCACCGGCCGACAGCTGACACAGCAATTGCCCCAAGGGGCAGGAAAGCAATGACTGACAGATCCATTGAAGCCGGCCATCCGGCCGGACAGCATACCGTCGAGAAGATCGGCGGCACCTCCATGTCGCATGTCAACGAGTTGGCTGACAGCCTGATTGTCGGCAATCGCACGGGCAGCGAGCTCTACAACAGGATCTTCGTGGTCTCCGCCTTTGGCGGAATCACGGACCTGCTGTTGGAGCACAAGAAATCCGGGGAACCGGGTGTCTATGCCCTCTTCTCCAGTTCGGACAGCGACCATGGCTGGTCCGATGCCCTTAGCACCGTGGCAACGGCCATGTGCGAAGCGCATGAGAAGGTGTTGGAGCATCCCGCTGACCGCAGCTTTGCCGACGATTTCGTGCGCGAACGCATCGAAGGTGCACGCAGTTGCCTGATCGACCTGCAGCGTCTGTGCTCCTATGGGCACTTCCGCCTGTCCCAGCACATGCTGGTCATCCGCGAACTGCTCTCTGGCCTGGGCGAAGCCCATTCGGCCTTTGTCACCTCAATGCTGCTGCGTCGCATGGATGTGAACGCACGCTTCGTGGACCTGAGCGGCTGGCGCGACGACGCGGAGCACAGCCTACGCGAACGTATCGAATCGGCCTTTGCCGACATCGATCTCGAAAACGAGCTGCCCATCGTCACGGGCTACGCCCAGTGTTCCGAGGGCCTGATGAAGGAATTTGACCGCGGCTATTCCGAAGTGACTTTCTCGCAGATCGCCGCCCTGACATCTGCACGCGAAGCCATCATTCACAAGGAATTCCATTTGTCTTCGGCCGACCCCAAGATCGTCGGCGCGGACGCGGTATGCAAGCTGGGCCACACCAACTACGACGTGGCCGACCAGCTTTCGAACATGGGCATGGAGGCGATCCATCCGAAGGCCGCCAAGACCCTGCGGCAGGCCAGTGTGCCCCTGCGGGTGACCAATGCCTTCGAGCCCGAGGACCCGGGCACTTTGATCGACGAAAGCACGACGGAGGCGGGCTCGGCCGAGATCGTGACCGGCCTGAACGTCTACTCCATCGAGCTGTTCGAACAGGATATGGTGGGCGTGAAGGGCTACGATGCAGCCTTCTTGGAGGCGCTGACCCGTCACAAGGTGCGCATCACCTCAAAGACCTCGAACGCCAACACCATCACGCACTACGTGGACGCTTCGTTGAAGTCCATCAAGCGCGTCGAGCACGACTTGAAGGAACGTTACCCTTCGGCGGAGATCACGGTGCGGTCCCTGTCCATCGCCTCGGTCATCGGGCGCAATCTCAATGGTCTGCGCGTGCTTTCACGTGGCCTGGATGCCCTGGAGACCGCAGGGGTCGATGTGGTTGCCGCCCATCAGAACACGCGCAGTGTGGATGTCCAGTTCCTGGTCCAGCGCCAAGACCTGAGCAAGGCGATCAAGAGTCTCCACGAGACTTTTTTTACCGGTAGGGTCGAGCCCCTCTGTCAGCAGGCAGCCTGACTCGTCCCTTCGCTACAGTGACTTGCCATAAGCGCCGGCCCGTGTGGGCCGGCGCTTTTTCATGCAAAGCATTCTAGGAAGCGTGACGATCGCTGATGTCATCCAGTGGATAGATCGGCCGGCGCACTTTCGAGAAATTCAGCTGGCTGTAGTCCGAGGTGCACACACCTATTCCGGCACACTCGATGATGTCCCGGGCAATGTGTTTCAGGCCGGCACGCCAGTGGATGCGGCTCTTCAGCATCACATAGCGCTTCTGCATGGGATCTATTCCCAGGCTCAACAGGACGTTGATATCGTGCGGTTCTACGTGGCGTGAAATGACCACGATATCCACCTTGCCGGTATCCAGGACCACGGCCGTTCCCATGTCCATGGCCACACCGGCATACATGGGACCCTTGTTGCGATAGCGTCCTTCCGAAATGGTCTTCACGCGGCCGGTGACTTCCAGCGGCTTGTTCTCCGCCGGAATGGCCGGCATGTCCATCTTGCCGCCGATCTTGAGCGTTACCGTTTCACCAATCCCCGCAGCGACCGCCTGTTGCACGGCTTCGGGGTCGTAAATCCCGAAGATGGCGACATCCTCCAACTCCTGCTTCAGGATCTCGGCCAGGACGGCCGTCGTGTCCATGGTCCCGCCCGAAGCGGCATTATCAAAGTGATCCAGCAGGATGACCGGACCCTTCTGGGGATCGCGCGGAATGGCCTTGGCGCGTGAAACGGAGTCCGCAAGCGGCTCGAGGTGATAGACGAAGGCCTCACGCTCTTTCCAGGCCATATCCAGCAGCTCGTCACGCAGCTGTTCGGCCAGATCCGGATCGTTGTCGGTCACCACCACGGCCGACAGGCCCGCTTCGCGAATATCGGCGTGCGGAAAGCCGACGAACAGGCTGGCCGATAGAACCTCGGGGCGCTTTTCCATCTCGATGCAGCGCGCCTGGATTTCCTTGTTGGGATGATCGTCCGTTCCCTGGCGCATGACGTGAGGCAGCATGGGATTGTTGGCCCAGGCCTGGGTCGGCTTGACCTCGCCCTTGATCTGGCCGATCAGAGCACGCCCTGCCCGGCGCCCTGTCTCATACATGTCGATGTGCGGATAGGTCTGGTATCCGGCCACCACGTTGGAGTTACTGACAATTTCGTCATAGAGGTTGGCGTGCATGTCCAGGCCTACGGCAATGGGCGTATCGGGCGCCAGTTCGCGCACCCGGCGCACCAGCGTACCCTCGCCGTCCTCCTGGCTCTCGGTCACCATGGCACCATGCAGGTCCAGCAGGATGCCGTCCCAGCCACCCTTCTCCACCGCTTCGCAGATGGCATCGCTCATTATGCGATAGGCCTCGTCATCCACGGGCCCGCTGGGCCAGGCCTCAGCGGCGATCGCCACCTCGATCTCGGCCCCCGCTTCCGCGGCTTCGTCCATGTAGCCGCAGAGCACGGTTCCGGTATTGCTATAGGCCGCGATGGCATCGGCACCGCGCAAGGGGGCGTTTCCTCGCCGTGCAAAGCGTTCGATCTTCGTGGGCACCGGGGAAAAGGTGTTGGTTTCGTGCTTCATCATGGCAAGAAGCAAGCGCATGGCATTTCCTCTTCAGTCTTCTATCGCCGCGGTTTTCGGGCAGATTGTTGGCCGGACGGCCGGGTGGAGCTCCCTTTCAGGAGTTCTTGCTTGCGGGCAAGCCTGCTCAGGCTGACGGGAAAGGTCAACGCAGGAATCCATTAACTCCGCTCCCCACACGCCCGGATCACGGGCTCAGAAAGCGTATTGCAGCTGAAAAAAGACTTGAGTCCCTCGCTCCTCGATCTCCTGGCTCGACCAGGCCGGCTGGGTCAGCGTGACGCTTGCCAGATCACGGAATGCAATGCCAAGGCCAACGGAACCCAGATGTGCAGAGCGGAAATCTGCACCAAGCGGATCGTTGTGGAGGTAGCCCTGGTCCACGAAGGCAAAGCTGGAAAGGCCCTTCACCTCGTCCAGAAGGCCGTCCAGGCTGTAGCGTAGGGTCAATGCACCTGCCAGGCCGCTGTCCCCCACCACGGGACTACGGGAATAGGCACGAGCAAAGCTGTTATCCCCCAGGCTCAGGCGCACAGCCTGCGGCAGGCGCGTGAAGGCCAGTTGCCCCGTGGCAGAGGCCTCGACGCTCCAGTCCTCGTCCAATCCCTGTTGCCAATGCGCTTCTGCGGATAGGAGGGTGAAATCCGGGCGACCACCAAAACGAGCGACATCGAAGGCATCTACCTCGCTGGCCCCCAGGCTCTCCAGTCCCTGTGAAAGGCCCAGGCGCCCCAGGAAGGCCGAGGTTTCAAAGGTTTGGTCATAGCTGGCGCTCAAAGTGGCCCAGCGTTGCCGATCGGTGATGATGCGCGTGGATCCCGCCCAGATGCGATCATCCTGTGTCGAAAGGCTCAAGCGTCCCAGCAGGTTGTAGTCTATGCGGCGCAAGAAGGGGTACTCCAGCCAGAATGAGCCGAGTGTCGTTGTGGCCTCGATATCCTGTTCGGCCGCCTCGCCCCCTGGTACGGACTCCAGGTAACCCAGCGAATAGCCGAAATGCAGCCCTTCCGTTCCGACAGGCCCGGATTGCTCCCATTGCGCCAGCATGAACTCTTTTGGATCGAAGGGATTGGTGATCAGGGTCAGTGCGTTCTTCTCGAAAAGGCCGAAAAAATCGCCCACCTCTCCATAGGCAATCGCCTGATAGGGACCGATATCCGGAGAGACCGCATTATTGAACACCACACGGCCACCGGGACCATCCCGATCAAGCTGCAGGGTCAAGCGGCCAGCCTGCACATTGTCAGGGATTTTCTCCAGCAAGGCATCGATGGAAAAACCTTCCAAATCCTCGATCAGCAGAAGGTCGCGCTCGAGCCGCGAAACCCGCAAGGGCACCTGCCCGGCGATCCGGTCCAGATAGGGTTGCAGGCGCTGCGTGATATCGGGGATGTCGCTGTTGATGCGGATCTCCTCGATGTAGGCGTCGAAGATCCGGATCTGCAGCACGCCTGTCTCGCCATCCCAATCGGACACCAGGGCGCGGGCGAAGTAGTCCTGTTCCTGATAATACCGCTCAATGGCCACAACCAGATCCTCGATCTGGCTGCGCCCGACCGGCTGCCCCTTCAGAGACATCCAGAGTAGCCGTAAATCTTCATAGGGCAGGACGTCCGTGCCACTGAAGGTGACGCGATTGAGCCTATAGGCCTGCTCGGGCAGGTCGACCAGGGCCCGCCGTTCCACCGGCACCGCAAGATCCAGGGTCGGTTGCGCTTCAAGGGGCTGGCGGAAGCGCTCGATCACTTGGTTCTGGTCAACGGTCAGGCTTTGAATGCTGCGAGATTGCGCCAACGCCCTTCCAGCAACAAGAAACAAGCCCAGAACTGCAAGACTGAAGACGCACAACTGTGGCACTGTGAAGGACACACGAGACATCATCACTGCTCTTTTCCAGTTGTTGCTCAGGGAAAGGAGATCGGCCCTAGCGTGTGAAGCGGCCCAGCCCGTTTCCGTTCAGGAACTCAATGGTTATGGCTTCGGACTTGCCGTTGGCCATAGCGTCAAAGGCGACGCGCGAGACAGAGCCCTCTGGGGCGTTCTCACCCCGTGGGCGATAGATGAAGCTGTCCCCATCCCAGGGCTCCAGCAGGCTTTCCTGCGAGTCCGGACCCAGCACCAGAAACAGCCCACCTGCTCTTTCCACGACCTGCGCTTCACCGAAGTAGCTGTTGGCATAACGGCCCGTATAGCTACTGGAGGCTTTGGGCGGCTGCGCGCCTGCCGGGCGTGTCTTGCCAACCAGTTCCCCTACTGGCGCCACGATTGGGGCCATCAGGGGCTGATAGGCCAAAAACCAGTCGCGCGTGATCGTCCCGTACTGAACCAGATCCATGAAGGAGGTGGAAATGGCTTCCCCGGCCCCGCTGGGCGAGGCATTGGTCAGCACCGTGATCCCCAGTCCCAGGGACGGCAGCATCAGGTAGTTGCTGCCCACGCCCAGGGCAAAGGCGCCGGAATGGCTGAGCGACAGCCGCCCCGAGGGTTCGGTCCCGACACCGAAGCCGTAGCCGTAGGTCGAACTCCGTGCATCCATTGCAAAGGATGGCGCGGTGATAACCTGAGCCGACGCAGCGGGCAGCAAGGCATCGGTAGCAATGAAGGGCTGTCCCTCGAAGTCACCCCCTTGCAGGATGAGCGCCATCCACCTAGCCATATCATGCACACTAGAGCTGACCCCGCCCGCCGGGGACTGGGCGTCCGGCTGCCTCTGATAGCGTGGCTGATAGCCGCCCTCGACAGGCACATGGCCGTCTGCCCGATTGTCGCGCGCGCGATAATCCGCATAGCGCGAACTGGTCCGGTCCATGCCCAGCGGGCGATAGAGCTCTGCCGCGCAGAGATCGGCCCAATCCTGACCGGCTGCTTTGGCCACCGCCTCGGCAGCCGCCGTCAGCCCGAAGTTGGTATAGGCATAGTGCGCCCGAAAGGCATGGAGCGGCAGCAAACGCAGCCGCTCCAGGATCGTGCGCCGGTCATAGCCCAGATCCTCCAGGTCGTCTCCGCCATGATCCGGCAGGCCGGAACGATGCGAATAGAGATCGCCAAGGCTCACATGCTCCGTGACCCAAGGATCTGCCAGCTCGAACCAGGGCAGCAGCGTCTTGATTGGCGTGTCCCACGCCACCAGGCCGGCCTCGACCTGGCTGGCAACCACGGTTGCCCCCAGCGATTTGGAACAGGAGGCAATCTGGAAGACGGTATCTGCATTGACTTGTTCAGCGGCCCCAATGCGGCGCAGACCATAGCCTTCCGCGAAAACCGTCTCTCCCTCTCGCCCGACGGACACCGCCAGGCCCGGTATTCCCGAGCGTTCCTTGATATCGCGGCAGATATCATCCAGCCGGGCCAAGGCTTCATCAATCAGCGACGACGAACTCAGGACACCGGCCGTCTGTGGCGGTGACTGCGTTGCCTCTTGCAGAACCTCGGGCCCTTCATATTGCTCAGCCATTGCCGGACGTGCGGCGCAAGCCGAGACAGCCGTGGCGGCTCCCAGGCCCTGCAACAAACCTCGTCGTGAAATGGATGAATAACCTTTACCGGCACCGGTAGCGCCTGGACACTTCTGCATGACTCCCCCCTCACTCCACCCTGCTGCGCAGTCTGTCTGGGCAGGGCAAATTCAAGGGGCACCGGCGCCTTACAGTCTCACGCGTCATTGGCACGACAGCGTCCCCCGCCACCGCACCTGATAAAGTTCAGTTATACCTCCTTTGCATCGGGCAGCAATTGAATAATGCTGACGTAATTCCCGTAACGCTTTCAGGCATCGATTGTTCTACTGGACCAGTAAGAGAATGCACCCGAGAAACAGGGAAATCGGCAAAGCCTATTGGGGACTTAAACTATGTGGCCGGAGATCCGCAGATTTTGCAGACCTCCGGCCCCAGAATACGCTTACCTTCCATCTCAGCTGCGCATCCTGTTTCCTTCCGGATCATGAGGCGAAGGCGCAATGACATGCGCCGGCCTCTCTTCCCCGACGATATGGGTGGACATCTCGCTACCGGCCTCCGCGGCATCCCGGTCCACCAGCGCCATGGCCAGGCTCTTGCCGACCGTGTGTCCGTAGCCCCCGGACGTGATGAACCCGACACGCCTGTCACCCTGCCAGACCGGCTCGAAGCCCGAGGCATCGGCATCCTTTGCCTCGATCTCCAGTGTCACGAGGATCTCTTTCGGACCACCGCCCTCCTTCTCCTTCAGGGCAGCCTCTCGTCCGATGAAGTCGCCCTTGTCGAAGGATATCCAGCGATCCAGCCCGGTCATGCCGGCCGTATAGCCCTGGGTGAATTCGCACGCCCAGATCCCGAAACTCTTCTCCAGACGCAGGGCATTCAGGGCCTGGAACCCGAACTCTGAAAGTCCAATGTCCTTCCCCGCTGCCCTCAAGGTTTCGCGCAAGGTCACATGCTCGGTGGCATCGCAGTGCAATTCAAATCCAAGCTCGCCCGTAACCGACAGGCGCGCGGCAAGAACGCGATTGAGCCCTATGTCCATGGGCCGGCAGGACATGAAGGGGAAGCCGGCATTGCTGACATCCTCGTGAGTCACGCGTTCCAGAAGCGTGCGCGCATTGGGCCCCGTTATGGAGAAACCGACGACGGCATCCGAGATGTCCTGCACCATTACGCCGTCTTCAAGATGATCCTCGAACCACCGCATGTGCCATTCGCGCAGGTAATAGGACCCCAGGATCCACCAGTGCCCATCACCTCGATTGAACAGCGTGAGGTCCCCTTTCAGCCGGCCGTCATGTCCCAGCATCGGCGCCAGACGTGTCCGCCCCGGAGCAGGCAGCCGGCTGGCGAAGATTCGGTCCAACCAGGCCTCCGCCCGGGGGCCGGTCACCTCGTAACGCGCAAAAGCGGAGATATCGATCAGGCCGACGCCCTCGCGCACGGCGCGGCACTCCTTGCCGACGATGTCGAAGGCGTTGGAACGCCGCAGGGTCGGTGTCTCCTCGAAATCCTGCGGCGCGAAATAGATCGGAACCTCCAGGCCCCAGGTGCAGCCCCAGCGCGCGCCGTTCGCCGTCATGGCGTCGTAGGCCGGTGACTTGCGCAGCGGCCGCCCAGCCGGAAGCTGCTCATTGGGATAGGTCATCACGAATCGGCGGGAATAGAACTGTCCTGTGGTCTGGCGGATATACTCCTTGTTCGAGGCAAACTCGCCGTAGCGCGCAATGTCCATGCCGAAGATGTCGCTTTTCGGCTCGCCCTGGATCATCCACTCGGCCAGCGATTTGCCGACACCGCCGCCCTGCAGGAAGCCAGCCATGACACCGCAGGCCAGCCAGTAGTTGGGCAAGCCGCGCACAGGGCCAACCAGGGGATTGCCATCGGGCGAGAAGGTAAAGGCGCCGTTCACCCAGCGCTTGATGCCCACCTCTTCCAGGCAGGGATAGCGCTGGAAACCCATGGAGAGCTCTTCGGAGATGCGGTCGATGTCTTCCTGGATCAACTCGATGCCGTAATTCCAGGGCGCTCCATCCATATTCCAGTGCTTGTAGTTCAGCTCGTAGATGCCCAGAAGCATGCCCTTCTGCTCCTGGCGCATGTAGGTAAAGCCCTCCAGGTCGACGATCAGGGGCAGTTCCCGATCCAGCTCTTCGACCTCGGGAATGTTGTCCGTGACGAGATAGTGATGCTCCAGAGGTGTCACCGGCAGTTCGAGGCCGACCATGCGACCGACCTGCTTGGCCCAGAGCCCGCCGGCATTGACCACGTGCTCGGCCTGGATGGTTCCCTTCTCGGTCACCACGTCCCAGCTGAGATCTGCGCGCTGATTCAACTCAAGGACCCGATTGTGCTCGATCACCTCGGCCCCGCGCTGGCGCGCGGCCTTGGCATAGGCATGCACCACCCCTGACGGATCGATATATCCCTCACGTTCGGCCAACAGACCGCCCAGGATGCCTTCGGTGGAAATCACCGGGCAGGCCTTCTTGATCTCCTCTGGCCCCACCAGGTGGACATCCTCGATTCCCATGGTCTGGAATGTGCGATAGGCGGACTGCAGCCATTCCCAGCGCGCCGGTGCACTGGCCACGGAAATTCCGCCGGTCATATGCATGCCGATATCAAGACCGGATTCCTCGCCCACCTCGCTCAAGAGGTCGATGGTATAGGACTGAAGAGCTGCAATATTGGGATCGGCATTCAGGGCATGAAAACCGCCGGCGGCGTGCCAGCTGGACCCAGCCGTCAACACCTCGCGCTCGATCAGCGCGACGTCTGTCCAGCCGAATTTCGAAAGGTGATAAAGTACGGATGCGCCAACGACACCACCGCCTATGACAACAACCCGATATTGCGTTTTCATCCCTGTCCCCCTCCAATAGAACGAAGCCTTCTCGATAGCCTAAGGAGTAGCCATGCCAGCGTCTAGACATAAGTGTACAGAAGATACCCCAGGTGCATGAGACTCTTCTGAAAGGTCGCTCGTCATGATGATGGATACCAAGGCGGAGTCGCTCAGGACGTCCAAACGGGACTGGCTGAAGGCGGCGGTCGAAATCCTGGTTTCCGAGGGAATCGATCGCGTCAAGGTTCAGGTAATCGCGCGCAACTTGGGGGTTTCCCGGTCCAGCTTCTACTGGTTCTTCAAGAGCCGGCAGGACCTTCTGGACCAGCTCCTGACGTACTGGCGGGACCTGAACACCCGTTCTCTGCTCGAGCGTGCCGAAAGACCCGCCGAAAGCGCCTGCCGCAGCGTTCTCAACATCTTCGAATGCTGGGTGAATGAGGAACTGTTCGATCCGCGCCTGGATATAGCCGTGCGGGACTGGGCGCGCCGGTCGAGCGAGGTTCGCAAAGTCGTCGATGACGGGGATGACCGGCGCATGAACGCCTTGACCCGCATGTTCCGGCGGCATGGCTACCCGGAAGAAGAGGCCTTCATCCGCGCCCGTGTCCTTTATTTCATGCAGATCGGCTACTATTCACTCGAGATAGACGAACCGATGGAGACCCGCCTGTCCTACCTGGCCAGCTACCTGTACTGCTTCACCGGGCTTGAACCCACACAGCAGGAAATCAGTGATTTCCACACCTTCCTGAAGAACGGCGCCGTCACACCGGCTCAGTAGAACCCGAAAAGTTTGGGGAAAAATAGGGACAGGGTTGGCCAGAAGGTTGTCACCAGCATGACCGGCAGGGCCACGCTACCCAACAGCATCAGGACCGGCCCTATGGCCCTGTGTATCTGTACCTTGCTGATCCGGCAGGACATATAGAGAATCGGCGCCACCGGAGGCGTGTTGGCTCCGATGACCACGGAGGTCCCGACGATGGCCGCATAGTGCAGAGGCTCGACCCCGACTGATGTCACCACCGGCATGAACAGCGGTGCAATCACCACCGTCACCGAGACATCGTCCATCAAGGCCCCGGCAACCACCAGCACGGCATTCACCAGAATGAGGGTCCAGAAGGGATTCACTGCGAAGCTTGCAATTGCCTCGGTCAGGTCCTGGGGAACCCGCTCGAAAGCCAGGATGCGGCTGATCATGAAGGAAAACAGCAGAATCAGGATAATCGTGCCAGTCGTCTCCGTCGCTGAAATCACGCTGCGGCCCAGGCTCTTCCAGGTCAGGTCCCGATAGATGAAGGCGCCAACGATCAGCGCGGCAACGGCGGCAACAGCCGCGGCTTCTGTTGGTGTGAAAACACCGCCATAGATGCCGCCCAGAATGATGACGGGCAGCATCAAGGCCGGCAGCGCGCTCAGGACCGCTTTCCCGCGTTGTCCCTGCTGAACGTCTTCCGTGTTCACCTCGGTGAACAGCCGACCGGCGGCAAAGCGGTTGAACAGGGTCAGCCCGGCAATGAGCAGCAAGGCGGGCCCGATGGTGGCGGCAAAACAGGCCGCAACGGACTGCCGTGTCACGACAGCGAAGAGGATCATCGTGATAGACGGCGGGATAAGAATCCCCAGCAACGACGACACACCGAGAAGGGAAGCCGTGTATCCACGTGGATAACCGCGTTTTTCCAGCGGGTCGACCATGATCGTGCCGATCGAGGCAACAGCAGCCGTCGCCGTTCCGGCGATGGCCCCGAAAATGCCCGAACTCAGGACCAGGGATGTCCCGAAACCGCCGCGGCGCCTGCCAACGATGACCTCGATGAAATTGACGATGCGCCTCGCCAATCCGCCGGATTGCATCAGGTAGCCTGTCAGTACGAACAGCGGCAGGGCCAGGAGGACAATGGAATTGAGCGAACGGAACCCCTGGAGCAAGAGCGTGCTCAGGTTCGCATCATAGATATACACGAGATAGGCCAGGGTGCCGGCAAAGGACCAGGCAACGGGAACGCCCATGCCCATCAGAACGACGAGCAGGCCAATGGCCAAAAGCCCTTCCATTCAACTCTCCTGGTCTTGCGCTTGCCTCAGGTCACGAAGGCCATGCAGAAGGTCCCGCACGGCATAGGCAAAACAGCCTATGGCCGCAATCATGATCGAGAGCTGCGGGATCCAGAGTGGAAGCCGGAGTGCGGGAGTCGTCTGCGGCCGTTGCAACCCCCAGGCAAACATTTCGTACCCCCAATAGACGAACAGGGCACAGATCACCGTCGTGATCGCAGCGATCAGGATCTTGTGCAAAGCCTTGCTTCTCGGTCTGGTCAGACGTGAGGGGAGATAATCCACAGTCAGGTGCTCCATGCGCCGTGACGCGATCAATGCACCCGTCATGTAGAGAAACATGGCCGCGAGCAGACTGAGATCATGGGCTGCCGAGAAGTTCCAGCCCAGGACATAACGGGTCAGAACCAGAAGAAACAGCAAGCCCGTCACCAGGAAGCTGCACAGGATCGCCACGGCATTCAATGCCGTGGCGATCCCTCTGTCCAGACGTTCAAGCACTGGAACCAACAACCCCGAAATCAGAGTTCAGAAGCATTCTCACGAACGGTGTCCATGATCTCACTGCCGACCTCTTCCTCCATCTGCGGCCAGACTTCGGCTCGGACGGCTTCTGCCAGTGCCTTGATCTCCTCGTCACTGGGTTCGATGTAGGTCATGCCGGCTTCCTCGGCCTTCTCCACATAGGACTGGTCGATCTCCTGAGCGGCCTCGAAGTGGTCTTCCATGACCGTGACGGCGGCCTCCTGGACGACCTGCTGGTGCTCTTCGCTCAGGTCGTCCCAGCTTTGCAGGTTCATCGAAATCACGCCTGTGATGAAGGCATGCTTGGTGCGTACGTAGTAATCGAGCGTATCGCGGAAATACTCGTAATCCCAATAGATGACATTGGCAGCATCCCCATCGACCACGCCGGTCTCAATGGCCGTGAAGACCTCGCTCCAGTCGATGGTCGCCGTATCATAGCCCATGGCCTGCACTGTCTCTGCATGAGGAAATGCAGGGGGAACCCTAACCTTGAGATCGCCCGCCTTTTCGATCGTGGTGGCATATTCGCCCTTGGTGGCCACACCATTGAACCCTTCCGGCCAGGCACCAAAGAACTTCAGACCGTTATCCTGGTAGATGCCGTCCATCATCTCGTTGATCCAGCCACCGGGCTCGTAGGCTTCCTTTGCCTCTTCCCAGGAAAAGACCATGTAGGGTGCATAGACGATGGCGATGCGCTGGTCATAGGACGTCATGGGCCAGTTGATCATCATGTCGACGTCGCCGGCCACGAAAAGGTCGAAAACCTCCTGCTGTCCGCCGAGCTCGTTCTGATAGAAGATATCGACTTCAAGTTCGCCGTTCGTACCCTCTTCAATAAGGCTGCCCCACTGTTCCATGGACTTTGCAGTGGGTGATCCTTCGGCTCCGGAATCCGTTGCCAGTCGGAGTGTTTCCGCACCAGCGGCACTCATGCTGAATGCCAGGGCGGTTCCGGCCGCCAGTGCGAAAGTGGAAATGGTCTTGATCATGATTTACGTCTCCCCTTTGTTAGCCTCACAGCCTGCAACCAAGCAGGAAATTTGGTCTGGACATTAGTGTCCAGGGTATTGTCTATGTCAATGCCTAGCAAATGAAACGGCAGCAGGGAAAGATTCTTGCCCAGTACATACTCTGCATTCCAGTTGTTCAAGGAAGGGCTGAAGGGGCATACAGGCTGGGCACCAGCCTGGCAGGATGCGGACCCCAAGCCTTCCTACGATGCCCTTGTCATAGGCGGTGGCGGTCATGGACTTGCCACGGCCTACTACCTTGCCCGGAACCACGGGCTCAAGCGAGTCGGCCTGGTTGAAAAGGGATGGATCGGTGGCGGCAACACCGGCCGCAACACGACGGTGATCCGCTCCAATTACTTCTATCCGGAAAGCGTCGCCCTCTATGACTTCGCGCTGAAGCTCTATGAAGGTCTGTCGCGCGAACTGAATTACAACATCATGTTCTCGCAGCGCGGTATTGCTGTGGTGGCCCATTCCGAACTGGAAATGGAAATGGCCGCACGGATCACCAATGCCATGCAGATCAACGGCACAGACGCGGAACTGTTGAATCGCAAGCAGGTTCTGGAACGCGCCCCCCTGCTCAACCAGAACGACGACGCCCGCTTCCCCATCTTTGGCGGCATATGGCAAGGCCGGGCCGGAGTGGCCCGCCATGACGCCGTTGCCTGGGGCTATGCTCGGGCGGCCGACAAGCTGGGCGTCGACATCATCCAGAACTGCGAGGTGACGGGGTTCCTGGTCGAAAACGGCCGCTGCAGCGGCGTGGAAACGACGCGCGGCGAAATCCGCGCGGGCACCACCGGCATGGCCGTGGCCGGCAATTCCAGCGTGTTGTCCGCAATGGCAGGCTTTGAACTGCCTGTCCGCTCCTTCGCCCTGCAGGCAATGGTCACCGAACCGGTCAAGCCCTGCCTCGACACGGTGCTGCTCTACATGGGCACCGGCACTTACCTCAGCCAGTCGGACAAGGGCGAACTGGTGATTGGCGGCGGTCTCGACCGCATCCCGTCCTATGGCCAGCGCGGCAACCCGCCGCTTCAGGAGGAGATTCTTTCGGGTCTGCTCGAGATGTTCCCGGCCTTCGGCCAACTAAAGCTTCTGCGGCAGTGGGCCGGTATCGTGGACGTGGTGCCGGACTCCTCCCCGGTGATCGGCCCCACCCCCCTGCCCGGCCTTTACATAAACGGCGGCTGGGGAACCGGCGGATTTAAGGCGATTCCGGCTGGCGGCTGGCTACTGGCCCACCTCATGGCCAACGAGGAACACCACGAAATCAGCCGTCCCTTCGACCTGGATCGCTTCGCGCGCGGGCGGCTGATCGACGAGGCGGCCGGCGCCGCCATCGCGCACTAGGAGGCAATGATGCAGCGTTTTTCCTGCCCCTTCTGCGGGCCACGCGACGAAACGGAATTCTTCTACGGCGGTGAGGCCGGCAACGAGCGTCCGGAACCGGCGGAGAACATATCCCCCGTTCGCTGGGCCCAGTACCTGCACATGGAGAAGAATGAGAAAGGACGCGCCCGGGAAATCTGGGTGCACCTGACCTGCGGCGAGTTTTTCGTCATGGAGCGCGATACGGTGACACACGAGATCTTCAAGACCGAAGCCTTCCACGGGGAGCGGACATGACGGCCAGGCGCCTGGACAGCACCTCGGAACAGTCCTCAGCCGAGTCTCTTTCCTTTACCTTCGACGGACGGACCCTCAAGGGCCGCGCCGGTGACACGGTGGCCTCTGCCCTGCTGGCCAATGGTGTCCGAATCCTGGGACGCAGCTTCAAGTACCACAGACCCCGTGGCCTCTGGGGCGCCGGCGCCGAGGAACCCAATGCCATCGTCGATATAACCTACGCTGGCCAGCGGACCCCGAACAGCCGCGCCACCGCGATCGCCTTGCAGGACGGCATGGAAGTGCGTTCCGTCAACACCTCGCCCGATGCCGAAAAGGACCGCTACGGGCTGTTGGATCGCTTTTCGCAATTCCTGCCGGCCGGTTTCTACTACAAGACTTTTCTCTGGCCGGACTGGCACCTCTTCGAACCGCGCATCCGTGCCATGGCGGGCCTGGGACACCTGGACCCCGCAACACAACCGGAGGCCGACTGCCCCCAACGCTCGGCTCACTGCGACCTGCTCGTTATCGGAGCCGGGCCGGCGGGCCTTGCCGCCGCGCGCGCTGCCGCGCAGGAGGGACGTGATGTCCTGCTGGCGGATGAACAGGATCAACCGGGCGGCAGTCTGCTGCACAGAGGCGGGGTAATTGAAGGGCAACCCGCCGGGCAGTGGATATCGGAAAGCCTGGAGCTGCTCGATGGGCACGGAGCAACCCGTCTTGCTTCCACCACTGCTTATGGCATCTATGATCACAATCTGGTCTGCCTTTGGGAAAGACGCCGCGGACAGCCCGACAGGCTCTGGCGAGTCCGGCCACAGCAGATTGTCATCGCGACCGGCGCAATCGAACGCCCATTGGTCTTCAACAACAACGACCGCCCCGGAGTCATGTCTGCGGATTCAGCTCTGCTCTATCTCAGGCGTCATGACATCCTGGTCGGACAGAAGATCGTGATCGCGACGAACAACGACACCGCCTATCCCGTTGCCTCCGCGCTCGCGGAAGCTGGCGCGGAGGTGGTCCTGGCCGACCTGAGGCCGGAAGCACAGGCAGCACTGCCCGATAACGTCGAAGTTCGCATGGAAACTTCCGTTCAGGCTGTGGAGGGCAAGGCAAGCGTCGAGGGCGTCCTTCTGAATGGCCAACGTCACGAAGCCGACTGCCTGTTGGTAGCCGGCGGTTTCACACCAAGCGTTCACCTTCACTGCCAGGCCAAGGGGCGCCTGCACTACCGTGAGGATATCCTGGCCTTCGTACCTGACGAACCGGTGGCCGGCACCAGCGTCACCGGCGCGGCGAACGGGGCTTTCGATCTGGCCAGCGTGCTTGAACAGGGCCACGCAGTCGGTTCGACAAAAGGGAACGCGCCACAGGCGAGCGAATGCCTTTCTTCCTATGGCATTCAGCCTGCCTGGCCGAATCCCAAGGCCCAGGGCCGCCAATGGATCGATTTCCAGAACGATGTGACTGTCAAGGACGTGGCCCTGGCAGCCCGCGAGAACTATCGCTCGGTCGAGCATCTGAAACGCTACACGACGCTCGGCATGGCCACCGACCAGGGCAAGACCTCGAACATGAACGGGCTGGCTGCCATGGCAGCCATATCGGGCCGGACGATTCCCGAAGTGGGGACCACGACCTATCGTCCACCCTATGTACCGGTTCCCCTGCCCGTTATCGCCGGCCGCAGGCGCGGTGAACTCTTCTCTCCCATGCGGCGCCTGGTCCTGGAAAACGAACACAGGGCTGCCGATGCCGCCTTCCGGGAATACGGTCCCTGGCTTCGACCGGCATTCTACGGCAAGGGCAAACCGGAAGACGAAATCCAGCGCGAAGCCCGCCAGGCCCGACAGACTGTGGGGCTGTTCGATGGCTCTCCGCTTGGCAAGGTGGAGGTCATGGGTCCCGATGCCGCGGCCCTGATGGACTTCAACTCCTACAATACGCTGTCCACCCTGAAGCCCGGTCGCGTACGATACGGCTTCATGCTGAACGAGGATGGCGTGGTTTATGACGACGGGGTGGTGCTGCGCTTGGCCGAGGACCACTTCATCGTATCCTGCTCCTCGGGGCACGTCCCTGGTGTCGTCATGCGGCTGGAGGAATGGCGCCAGGACCGCTTCGATCCGGCGCGTGTTGTCATCCACAACTCCACGCCTCAATGGGCCACCTTGACCACCACCGGACCGCGGGCCCGGGACCTGATTGCGGCACTGGGGCTTGACCTGGACCTCTCGGACGAGGCCCGGCCCCACATGTCCTTCGCCAATGCGAGATACCAGGGAACCCCCATACGTGTTGCGCGGGTCAGCTTTACCGGAGACCGTTCCTACGAAATCTCCATCCCGGCGTCGCGCGCAAAGGAGCTCTGGGCCCACATGCGCAAGGAAGGGGACAAGCTGGAGGCCACGCTTCTTGGCACCGAGGGCCTGATGATCCTGCGTGCCGAAAAGGGCTTTATCGTCGCCGGCAAGGATACGGACGGTTACACCCTGCCGATGGACTTGGGCATGAGCGGCCCCAGGAAGAAGCGAACTGGCGAATATGTTGGCAAGCGCTCGCTTTTCACTGAAGAGGCTGAACGGAGCGACCGTCCCGCCCTTGTCGGACTCACTGTCGATGACGATACCCCGCTGGCGACAGGTGCGCACGCCGTGGAGGACGGACCGAAGGGGCTGCGTTCCCTGGGCTTCGTGACATCCAGCTACTGGAGCCCGACGCTGGAACGCCCCATTGCCCTGGCGCTAGTGGACTCCGGCCGTCAGCGTATCGGCGAAACGATCGAGATCTATCACCTGGGCACGCGCCAGCGTGCCAAGGTGACATCCCCCTGTGCCTTCGATCCGGAAGGAGAACGTCTCTATGCGTGATTTTGCGGCCAAGTGGACAGCCTTTCCCGATTGGCAATCCGCCCGGATTACGCGTGAGTCTCGGCAAGCCCGCATCGTGGCTGGTCTTTCCCAGGTCCTGGTCAGTGGCCAGTTGGAGAAGGCCTGGAAGGCCTTGCCGGACAGTGGTGAGGAAGTTGGGCTATGGCAGGTGACGCCGCCCAACAGAAGCTATCGCGTTCGTATGGCCCGGGACCGCGCTCTGCTGGTTTCACCTGGTCCAATTGATTTCATTGCGGGCTGGCATCCGGAAGGCTGGGCGGCCACACCAGCAGATGACGCCTACTTGGTCATCGACATCCAGGGAGCGGCCGTTGAAGACATGATGATGGAGGCAACCTCCGCGAACCTTGGGGAAGGAAGCCCCTCCGCCTCAGTGCGATTTGCCGGCCTCAATGGGGTCCTGCTCTTCCGCTGTGCCGAAAACTGCGCGCGTTTGCACGTCGAGGCCTCCTACGGCCCCTACATCTGGCAGTGGCTGGAAACACGAAAGGCCTGATCCCAGCAGAAAAAGGAAAATCGCCGCTGGGATCATCCATGCTCAACCGAACAGACCGCTGTGCTGGCGCGGTTGCGAGCGCAGGTACTGGTTGGGTGCCTTGACGGTCGCACCGAAATGCGCGGCGGCGTGCCAGGGCCAACGCGGGTTGTAGAGCAGGCCACGCGCCAAGGCGACCACATCGGCATCCCCCGTGCCGACAATGGCTTCAGCCTGCTCGAACTCGGTTATCAGACCGACCGCCATGACCGGCATGGAGGTCGCTTCCTTGATACGGCGGGCCATGGGCACCTGGTAACTGGGGCCGGCATTGACCTGTTGTCTGGGCGACAAACCGCCGCTGGACACATCGATGGCCGCACAACCATAAGCCTGCAGGGCCTGGGCATAGGCGACAGTCTGTTCGATGTCCCAGCCACCTTTGACCCAATCCGTACCGGAAACCCGCACTGTGACCGGCCTGTCCGCGGGAAAGGCCTCGCGCACGGCCTTGAAGACCTCCAGCGGGAAGCGCATCCGATTCTCCAGGCTGCCGCCGTATTCATCGTTGCGCTGGTTCGACAGGGGCGAGAGGAACTGGTGCAGCAGGTAGCCATGGGCCGAGTGAACCTGGACACACTCCATGCCCAGGCGTGCCGCGCGTTTTGCGGCTTCGGCAAAGGATTGCCGCAGGCGTGCCAGATCCTCCCGGTCCAATGCAGCCGGCGGGTTTTCCCCCTCATGAAAAGGTATGCTCGACGGCGCCACCGTCTGCCATCCGCCTTCTTGTTCGGGGGGAATCTGATCACGGCCCTTCCAGGGAACCTCTTCGGAGGCCTTCCGCCCCGCATGAGCCAGCTGCAGAGCCAGGGGAACATCCGACCAGCGCCGAATGCTCTCCACAACCTGCCCCATGGCCGTCTCGTTTTCATCCGACCATATGCCCACATCGCCGTAGGTGATCCGACCCTCGGGTTCAACGGCCGAAGCCTCGATCGTCAGCAATCCGGCCCCTGACAACGCCAGGTGTCCAAGATGCAGGGTATGCCAATCGGTCATGCAGCCAGCCTCGGCCGAATACTGGCACATGGGCGCCACAACGATGCGATTGGACAGCTCCAGGCTGTCCAAGGAAAAGGGCGTGAAGAGTTGCGCCTTGCTCATGAACTGTCTTGCCTCTCTTGTGATTTGTTTTTCCGATGGCGCTTGCCTACAGCAATAGGGCCGGGATCAAAAGGACCGGCCCCGGAACCGCTGTTTCCAAGCAGGATTAGGAAATTCAGGGCTCTGTACCCAGGACTTCGCGCAGCTTCAATGCCAGTTCCTGGCGACGATAGGGTTTGGACAAGAGATGCACGTTGGGCTCGAGGCGGCCATCCTGCATGACGGCATTCTCTGTATAGCCAGAGGTATAGAGCACCTTCAGGTCGGGACGAAGCGCGTTGGCCTCTCGCGCCAAGTCAGGGCCATTCATGGCACCGGGCATGATGACGTCCGTAAACAGCAGATCGATATCCTCATGCTGCTTCAGGATATCCAGCGCACTGGCCGCATCGCCGCTATCGGTCACGCGGTAGTTCAATTCGCCCAAAAGGCCAACAAGATGCTTTCGCACAAGCTCGTCATCCTCGACCACTAGGATGTGCTCTTGCCCACCTCGCCTTTCCTTATATATCTGATCGGGACTTTCGCCCGGCGCTGCGCCCTCTGCCTGGGGAAAATACAAGCGTACGGTGGTCCCTTGCCCGACTTCAGAATAGATACGCACATGTCCACCGGATTGTTTCATGAACCCGTAGACCATACTGAGCCCCAGACCGCTACCCTTGCCCACTTCCTTGGTCGTGTAAAATGGCTCGAAGGCGCGTTCCAGCGTGGGCTCCGACATGCCTTCACCGGTGTCCGAAACGGACAATAGGACATAAGCTCCCGGAGCGACATCTGGTTGGGTGTTCGTGTAGCTTTCGTCCAGCTCAGTTACCTGGACTTCTATGATCAAGTGCCCGCCTTCGGGCATGGCATCACGCGCATTGACGGCCAGATTCAGAAGCGCGGCTTCCAGCTGTCCCGGGTCCACTTCGACAGACGGCAGGTTGGCTCCCGGGCGAATGGTGATCTCGATAGCCTCGGACAGGGTCCGCTTCAGCAGCCCCTCCATTCCCTCCAGGGTATCGTTCAGGTCCACCCACCTGGGCTGCAAGGTCTGCTGGCGGGCAAAGGCCAGCAGACGATTGGTCAGTTCAGCGCCTCGCTCGGCGGCATTGGCCGTCATATCAGCCAAAGCCTTCAGGGAGTCTTCGCCGGCCAGGCTCTCACTCAGGATCTCGGCATTACCAAGAATGACGGTCAACAGGTTGTTGAAGTCATGGGCGATCCCTCCGGTCAACTGCCCGACCGTCTCCAGCTTCTGGGAATGCCGCATGCGCTCATCCATGAGCCGCCGCTCGGTCACATCCTCCATGCTTCCCAACATGCGGATGGCCTTTCCGGTCTCATCGCGAATGACAAATCCTCGGTCCACCACGACATGGTCCTGCCCTTGAGCATCCAGGAAACGATACTCCTCGACCCAGTTCGATCCCGAGCCCTCAATCACGCGCTCAAGGGACGCCACGGCGCGTTCTCGATCTTCGGGGTGGATTCGTTGCATCCAGGAGTCTGGGCCCGATGCCATCGCATTCCGGTCATAGCCGAATTGATGGCTTATGCTCTCGTTCCACCAGATATCATCCGTTCGCAGGTCCCAGTCCCAGATCACGTCATTGGTGGCCTTTGCAAGCAGGCGGAAACGCTCCTCATTGATACGAATGGTTTCATCCGCCTGTTTGCGGGCGGTGATATCGCGTTCGACGGAAACCCAGTGCGTGTACCAGCCCTTTTCGTTGGCCAGAGGCACGATATCCAACTCCAGCCAGATTTCCTCACCTGACTTGGTATAGTTCAGGACCTCTGCCCGAACAGGCTGCCATTTCTTCAACGCCTGGTGAATACGATCCAGTTCCTCTCTCTGAGTGCCCGGTCCCTGCAGAATCCGCGGCGTCTTTCCTATCACCTCCTCGCGGCTGTAGCCGGTCCGCCGCGTGAAGGCATCGTTCACGTAAACGATCCTCGGGCCATCCGGACCATCGATTGGCTCCGCGTCCGTGATCAGCAGGATGTCGCTTTGACGCGAAACCGCTGTTTCCAGCAGGCGCAAATGTGCCCGCTGTGCCCGTTCACCCGTGACGTCCCGGAAATAGACGGCAAGTCCCTCCGATGAGGGGTAGGCATTGACCTCGAACCACTTTTCGAGCGGCGGGTAGTATTCCAGGAAGCGCACGGTTTCCTGGTCACGGAAAGCCCGGCTGTATTCCCGGTCAAAGGCCGTACCTACCGCTGCGGGAAACTCCGTCCAGACATTCTGTCCCAGCAGCTCCGTGCGGGAGCGCTCCAACATGAGCTCGGCCTGGCCGTTCAGGTAGGTAAAGCGCCAATCCCGGTCCAGGGTAAAGAACGCGTCGCTCATGCTTTCCAGCATATCTCCCAGGCGACGGGAAAGACCTTCTGAGCGACCCCGCTCTTTTACCTGTTCAGAAATGTCCTGGATGGCTCCTTGCAGCGCCGTGACATTGCCTTGGCTGTCCCTTTCCGGCTCACCGATTACACGCAGCCAGACTCTGCGATCCTTCTGGGTCACAATCTGCAGTGTTTCATCAAAGGCGCGTCCGGACTGGGCACACTCCTGGAACAGCCGCTGCATACGTTCGCGATCTTCGGGAACATAGAAGGACAGGGCCGTTTCATAGGAGGGCTGGAAGTTAGGCGAAACCTCGTGAATCTCCGCCGTGACCGGTGTCCAGGTGATTCGAGGCGGGTTGTACTCCGCCCGCCAACCTCCCAGCCGTGCCGTTCGGCCAGCCAGGTCGACCAGACGGCGCACCTGTTCCAATTCCGCTTCAGCCTCTACCCGCCGGGTTATATCGAGAAACAATCCATTCAGGACCGGGGACTGTTGGCCTTGGATTGCTTCGCTGACGTACAGAGCGTGTACGAACGTATCGTCGCTTGGCTTGATGAATCGCAGATGAGCTTCAAGGTGTTCCTTCTTCCCGGAAACCAGGTTTTGCAACTCCTGTTGCAGCTGGGCGCGATCCTCCGGATGAACGAGAGCCAACAGACCCTCCACCCCAGGCGCAAGCGCTTCTGGCTTGAGCCCCAGAATGTTATAGAAATTCTCGGAGACAGATAGCTGGTCATGGTCCAGGTCCAGCTTGACTGTTGCCATGCCGAGGAGCCTCTGAGCATTGCGTAGTTCCAGGACCTCGTCCTGCAGGGCAACATTGGCGCTCTTCAACTCGCGAGAGCGTACGAGGATCTCCAGTTCCGGCAGAGGGGCGTCACCCGCACTTCCTGAGTCCGAGGCAACCTGTCCCTGCGCTTGGACCGCTTCGGTGACGTCTTCCACGCGATGGACGATATAGGCTATCTTTCCATCAGCACTCAGAACGGGGGCATTGACAGGCGTCCAGTAGCGATCCTCGAAGCCACCGCCCAGGCTTTCCGGACGGGGAATGGGGTAATGCTGAACCCCCAAGATATCGGAGCGGCCTTGCGCCTTCACCCGCTCGAGCGAAGCCTCGAGACGCTGCGTGCTACCCGCATCAGGATGCTCCGGATCATCCGGGAAAGCCTCGAAAAGCTTCTTGCCGACAAGGTCGGACCTCTGGGTCATCGTGGAACGCAGATAGGCATCACTGACCGCCACGATCTCGAAATCTTCTGGCGCCAACACCAGGAAATTTCCCGGCACGGCTTCGAACAGAGCCTGGAAGCGGTCGGCCACATCCTCTGCCTTGCGCCGAAGCTCCTCCTCCCTTTCCAGAAGTTCGCTGCGCTCGCGCTCCAATTCGATGACCCGCGTGACATCGCGCGCAGCGGCCAGAACGGCCGGGCGCCCCTTGAACTCCATGGGACGCCAATGGAAATCCACGAAGACCAGGTCGCCCCGGGCTGTATAGATACGCCAGACACCGGCCTCGTGGGCCCCATCGCCAAGTTGGGCCACAGCTGCTTGCAGGGCGGGAATATCCTCGGCGGGCCGGATGTCGGCAATGGTCATGGACAGGAAGCGCGTATGGCTGTAGCCGAACTTCTCGATGGCAGCCTGGTTCACATCCAGGAATTGCAGGGTCTCACGATCATATATCCAGATCGGGTCGGGATGCTGGTCAAAGAAGAACTTGTTCCCGGCCTCCATATACCATCCCGCTTGCCTGTAATCGCTCTAAGGACAGGCTGGAGTTTCTCCGCCTACCCCGCATCTTCCCGAGACTAGCGCAGCACGCGGTGCCCGCCAACGACCTTCGCCGCTCAGAGCGCAATATCCACGGCACCATGGGCGCGCGCATAGCCCTGTCCCAGTTGCAGCAATGCGGCATCCGCACCTTTGGGCCCAAGCAGCTGAAAGCCCATCGGCAGGCCCTGCGCGCCAAAGCCGGCAGGAAGGCTGAGAGCCGGGATCCCGGCCAGAGAAGCCGGCACCACGACTTCCATCCAATGGTGATAGCTTTCCATCGGATGCCCCGCTACCTCGCGAGGCCAATCCCACTCGGCGGGAAAAGGAAAGCACTGTGCAGCCGGCAAGGCCAGGGCCTCGTATTGCTGGAACAGATAGGCAAGCGTCCGGTACCAGTCTGAACGGACTTCGCTGGCCTTCTGTATCTCCTGACCACTCAAGGCCAGACCGCGCTCGATTTCCCAGATGGCCTCGGGTTTCAGGTGCTTCCTGCTTTCCGGATTTTCGTAAACCGCCCCCAGCTTCGCGGCCACAGCCCAGCTGCGCAGGGTTGTCCAGCTTTGCCAGAGCGCAAAAGGATCGAAATCTGGCTGGACTGCCTCGACTTCCACCCCCAGTTCGGAAAACTTCACAAGAGCCTCTGAACAAAGCGAAAGCACCCCGTCTTCCATGGGGTAATGTCCACCCCAGTCACCGATCCAGCCAATGCGCCGGCCCCTCAGATCGGCAGGCAGGCGATCCGAAAAGGCTGACTGTGTTGGCAGGCTGTGCGGCAAGCGTGTATCCGGACCGGCCATCACATCCAGCAACAGGGCCAGATCTCGAATGGAACGCGCCATGGGACCGTTGGTGGAAAGCTGGTGCAGGAACATATCCCCTGCCGGGTTATCGGGGACGAGCCCATAGCTGGGCCGAAACCCGTAGACATTGTTCCAGGCCGCCGGATTTCGCAGGGAGCCCATCATGTCGGAACCATCGGCCAGGGCCAGCATGCCAGTTGCCAGAGCCACCGCAGCACCGCCACTTGACCCACCCGCTGAAAAGTCCGGGTTCCAGGCGTTAGCGGTTCGGCCATGAACAGGATTGTAGCTGTTGGATCCCAGTCCGAATTCCGGTGTATTGGTCTTGCCGATGACTATGGCCCCGGCCGCCTTCAGGCGCGCAACAAAAAGGTCATCCTGATCGGGAATGAAGTTAGCCATAAGGGGCGAGCCCCAGGTGGTCCGCAGACCCTTTGTCTGAGCCAGATCCTTGATCGCAATCGGCAGGCCATGGAGCGGGCCGCCGCCCCCTTCAGAATCCCTGCTGCGAGCCTCGGCCAGCAAATCCGAAGCCGGCCTGAGCGAGACCACGGCGTTCACGCGAGGATTGACGGTCTCGATCCTGGCAAGCGTGGCTTCCATCAATTCTTCCGCCGTCAATTCACCGGCGGCAAGACCTGACAGAAGGGTCGAGGCGGACAGCCTGTGCAACTCACCGAAAGCCGTCATGGCAAATCCTTTTCGCGCAGCCTACTGGGATGCGGGAAGGCGGCGCTCGACGATACGGGAAAAGATCGAGGCCCCAATGGGCAATATCCCATCATCCAGAACATATTCCGGATTGTGCAAGGGCACGGATCCGGCATGCCCAACGCGGCAATAGGCGCCCGGCACTACGCGCAGCATGTCGGCGAAATCCTCACTGCCCGTGGCGTACTTTTCAGTCTCGATGGCGTTGTCGGCACCGACGACATCTGCGGCAGCTTTCAGGTATTCCTGTCCCAGTTCCGGATCGTTCATCAGCACATGGAAGATGTTCCGCAGGTCAGGCTTGATGGTGACGCCGTAGGCCTTCTCCAGTCCGGCGCAGAGTTCCTTGATGCGCTCATGTGTCAGGTCACGCAGCTCTTCGGAAAAATAGCGGATGGTGCCCGATATGCTGGCCGTGCCCGGCACGACGTTGTATGCCGAACCCGCATGAATTTGCGTGACCGACAGGACCAGCGGCTCGGCGGGCGGGCGGTTGCGACTGACCACCGACTGCAGCTGCTGGACCAGTGCGGTGGCCACGATAATGGGATCGCGCGACTGATGCGGCATGGCGGCATGGCTTCCCACCCCTTCGATGGTGATATCGAAGAAGGTTGCACCTGACATGGCGGGTCCTGGTTTTACTGTAACCTGGCCCTCCGGCGCGTTGGGATCGTTGTGCATGCCGTAGATTTCGTCACAGGGGAAGCGTTCGAACAAGCCTTCCTCAAGCATGCGGCGCGCCCCGCCAAGCCCTTCCTCTGCCGGCTGGAAGATCAGGTGCACCTTGCCGGAGAAATCGCGCGTTTCCGCAAGATAACGCGCCGCCCCCAACAGCATGGTCGTATGGCTGTCATGGCCACAGGCGTGCATCTTGCCCTGGTTCTGCGAAGCATAAGGCAAATCGGTGGCCTCGTGAATCGGCAAGGCATCCATGTCGGCGCGTAATCCGATTGTGCGATTGCCCGGGCTTTTGCCCTGCAGGACACCGACGATGCCCGTACCGCCAATACCGCTATGAACTTCATCCACACCCCAGACCTTGAGCTTTTCCTCGACCAGTTTGGCAGTCCGGGTTTCCTCGAACCCCAACTCCGGATGGGCGTGAATATCGTGACGGATTTCGCTCAGCTCTTCAGCAAACTCCTGAATGCGCGGCAATACGGACATGATGCTCTCCCTTTTTCCAGATCGCGGATGGATTCCGCGATCAGGCTGTTTTCTTCAATTCACAGAAATTGGCAAAATCCCACTCACGCCCAGGTGCGGCTTCGGTCAGGGCCCGCGTGTATTCATGCTGGGGATTGGCCAGCACTTCGCTTGCGCTGTTGTATTCGACGATCAGACCATTCTGCATGACGACAATGTCGTCACAGATCTGGGCCGCCACACGCAGGTCGTGCGTAATGAACAGGATCGCGACACCCAGCTTGTCCTGAATGTCACCCAGCAGGTCGAGCACCTGCGCCTGAATGGACACGTCCAGGGCCGAAACCGCTTCATCGGCCACCAGGACATCCGGCTTCATGGCCACGGCCCGCGCGATGGCGATTCGCTGCCGCTGACCGCCCGAAAACTGGTGCGGATAGCGATCCAGGACATCGCGTGGAAGACCGACCAATTCCATCAAGTCCCCAGCCTGCTTCATGGCCTCCGCGCGCGAAATCCCGTAATTCAGCGGACCCTCGATGAGACTCTCACCAACTTTCCAACGCGGGTTCAGGGACCGGAAGGGATCCTGGAAAACGATCTGGATAAAGCGACGATAGGGACGCAACTGGCGCCGGCTCAGGCGTGCGATCTCGTTGCCATCCACACGCACCTCTCCCTCAGTGGGATCGATCAGACGCATCACACAGCGTGCCACGGTGGACTTACCCGAACCGCTTTCGCCAACAATCCCCAGCGTCCGTCCGCGAGCGATGGAGAAACTGACATCCTGAGCGGCCAGCGTGCCCTCCTTCTTCACGAAAATTCCGCCGCCCCCATAGATCTTCTTCATGCCCTGAACCTGTAGGACCTGGTCATCCGACTTGGGCGGACGCACCTTGCGCGGAATCAGGCTGGGCACGGCCTTGAGCAGTTTTTGTGTGTAATCTTCCCGTGGTTCACGCAGCAACTTCTCCACGGGAGCCTGCTCGACAATCTGACCTTCCTTCATGACGTGCACGGTGTCCGCAATCTCGGAAACCACGCCCATGTCGTGCGTAATGAAGAGAACGGCGGTGCCCTGTTTTTCCTGCAGTTCTGCAATCAGCCTTAGGATCTGTGCCTGCGTCGTGACATCCAATGCCGTTGTCGGCTCGTCGGCAATCAGCAGCTTGGGCTGCAACACCAATGCCATGGCGATCATGATGCGCTGGCGTTGTCCACCCGAAAGCTGGTGCGGATAGGACCCATAGATGCGCTTAACATCCGGCAGGTGCACCTGTTCCATGATGTCGAGCACCCGGGCCTTGCGCTCGGAAGCCGACATATCGGCATGGATCTGCAGGACCTCGTCAATCTGGTCCCCGACGCGCATGACCGGATTCAGGGCTGTCATCGGCTCCTGGAAGATCATCGCCATGCGACGGGCGCGCATATGCCTCAGCTCGTTGTGGGACAGGCCGAGCAGTTCGCGGTCCTCAAGCGTGATCTTTCCACCAGTGACCTCAAGCGCCCCCTTTGGCAACAGCCCCATGACAGCCAGCGAGGTGACCGACTTGCCCGATCCGCTTTCGCCGACCAGGCAGGCGGTCTCGCCGGCACGAATATTGAGGCTTATGCGATCCAGGATCGGGGCCACAGTCTCCTGATTCGGCAGGTTGACCGAGAGATCCTTGATATCCAGGACGGTTTCGGCCCCTTCGAAGTTGCGTGACTTGAACTTCATGTATCAGGCTTCCCGTTTCTTCAGGCGCGGATCCAGCAGATCGCGCGCTGTGTCACCAATGAGATTGATCGAGAGGATGCAGAGCGAGAGCATCAGTCCCGGCCAGAAGATCAGCCCGGGATTGATCTGGAAGTAATCACGTCCCTCGGCCATGATATTGCCCCAGGTTGGCGTCTCGGTACTGACACCGGCACCCAGGAAAGACAGGATGGCCTCGATCAGGATCGCAGAAGCACAGATATAGGTCCCCTGAACAATCAGAGGCGCCATGGTGTTGGGCATCAGGTGTTTTGTCAGAATCTTGGGCATGCTGGACCCCAAGGCCGTTGCCGCCTCCACGTATGGTTCCTCACGCGCACTCAAGACGACGGAACGCACCAGGCGCACCACGCGTGGAATTTCCGGGATGGTAATCGCAATGATCACCGACCCAACGCTGGCACCGCTCAGGGAAACCAGGGCAATCGCCAGAAGGATGGCCGGAATGGACATCAGGCTGTCCATGATTCGCATGATGATGGCGTCAGCCATGCGGAAGAAGCCGGCGACCAGTCCGATCAGAAGGCCAAAAAAGACACTGATGACCGCGGCCCCTATACCGATCAGCAGGGATATGCGTCCGCCTGTGACAACGCGGCTGAACATGTCACGGCCAAAGGGATCGGTGCCCAGGATGTACTCACCCCCGGGGGGCTGAAGACGCTTAGTGGACTCCATGTGCATGGGATCGAAGGGCACGTAATAGGGTGCGAATATCGCCGAAAGGACGATAACCGTCAGCACGATGGCAGCGATTATGGGCCCCGGGCCGACTCGCCACTTGCGCGGGAGCGACAAGGCACCGAGAAACCATTGCGAGGCGGAAACGGGTTGTGCAGTTTTTGCCATCAGTAGCGAATCCTCGGGTCAAGCAGGGTATAGGACAGGTCGATCAACAGGTTGATCAGCACATAGATGCCTGCCGTCAAAAGGATGATGGCCTGTATCACGGGGTAGTCCCGCGCCAGGATTGCATCGACCGTCAGACGCCCAATCCCTGGAATGTTGAACACGCTTTCGGTTACGACCACGCCGCCGATCAGGAGCGCGAAGCCGATGCCGATGATGGTCATGATCGGGACGGCCGCATTCCGCAGGGCATGACGGAAAAGCACGGAATTCTCCTTCACACCCTTGGCACGCGCCGTCCGTATGTAGTCTTCGCCCAGAACCTCGAGCATGCTGGCGCGCGTCATGCGCGCTATCAGGGCCACATAGATTGTGGCCAGGGTCAGCGAGGGCAAAATGGCCCTTAATAGAAATCCGAAGAAATCTTCCGTCGGTGCGCGATAGCCCTGAACCGGGAACCACCCCAGCCCCAGCGCAAAAATGGCCATGAAAATATAACCGATCACGAAAACCGGGATCGAGAAGCCCAGGACCGAGAAGCTCATGACCAGATAATCAACCCAGGTGCGATGCCTCCAGGCCGCCGCCACGCCCATCGGCACAGCCAACAGGACCGAGATGATGATCGTCATTAGGGCAAGGTTGATGGTCGGATTGATCCGGTTTGCAATCATGTCGACCACACCCGTCTTCGAGATCAGGGATGTACCGAGATCCCCCTGAAGCAACTGCCCCATCCAGGTAATGAACTGGATGTGAAGCGGATCGTTCAGGCCAAGTTCCGTTCGAATCTTCTCGATCTGCGCCGCGGTCGCGGAATCGCCGGCCAGGATGGCCGCAGGATCGCCCGGAGAAAGACGGAGCATCAGGAAAACGAAGATTGCAACAATCAGCATGACGGGAATGACCGCCAGGATGCGCCGAATAATGTAGCCAAGCATCTTGGGCTCTTTCTCTGTGATGTGCCTGGTTCAAACGAAATCGGACGGGTGATGCAGTCATTGGCACCACCCGTCCGAAACGAAGCTAGGCAGTTACTCCTTGTCGATGTTCCAGAAGACCGGAACCGGCGAAGGAATCATGTCCACAACATTGTTGCGGCGAGCCTGCGGCATAAAGTACTGCCCCAGCGGGATATAGTTCACCGTTTCCAGGGCATAAGCCTGGATTTCGCTCGCGATTTCCTTGCGCTCGTCCTCGGTCTTGGCATCGACATACTGAGAGCGCAGATCCTCCATGTGCTCATCGTCCGGCCAGCCGAACCAGGCGGAATCACCGCGGGAGTTCAGCATGGGGTTGATCAGCGGATCGGCGACCTCTGGCAGCTGCCAGTTGGTGAAGAAGATGTTCCAGCCACCTTCATCCGGCGGATCCATGCTGGCACGGCGGCTGACAACGCTCTGCCAGTCCATCGGCTGCATGTCGACCTCGAAGCCAGCCTCGCGGAAGGCCTGAGCCGCAACCACCGGCTGGTCATCCAGGCTGGCAACGTCCGTCGGCTGCATCAGCACGATCGGCGTGCCGTCATAACCGGCTTCGTCCAGAAGGGCCTGGGCCGCTTCGGGATCTCCGCCTTCCAACAGGCTCTCGGCCCCGGTTTCGTCCTCAAGCGGCGTTCCACAACCGAAGACGGACCCACAGAGCTCATAGTAATCCGGATTGCCGATCATGGTGCCCAGGACATCCTCCTGGCTGAGCGCCAGCAGGGCCGCCTGACGGATTTTCTGGTTGTCGAACGGCGGATGCTTGAAGTTCATGCGTCCGATGGTCTGGTAACCAAGCGGATCGCGGCGTTCGACGGTCACATTCTCGTTCGCATCAAGGATCGGCAGAAGGTCGACTTCGACCTGCTCGATATAGTCGATCTCGCCTTCGGCAAGCGCGTTCACCGATGTCATCATGTCGGACATGCTGACCCACTCGACCCGATCGACGTTGACCTCCTTGCCGCCGGCCATCCAGTTCGCTTCTTCATCGCGCGGGACATAATCCTCGAACTTGTCGTAAACAACCTTCTGTCCGGGATCGAACTCGTCCTCGTTGAAGACGAAAGGACCGGAACCGACATACTCGTCAATGGAGGTATCTGACGGCGTTTCGGCAACACGCTTCGGCATGATGAAGGCTGGACGTGCCGACTGCTTGGAGAGAACCTGAAGCATCGGCGGGAAGGGCTCGCTGAGCGTCCAGGTCACCGTCTTCTCGTCCGTGGCTTCCAGGCTGTCGGTCACGTCGAAGATCTGCTGGCCACCGGAATCGACCTCGCCCCAACGCTCGAGCGATGCAACAACGTCCTCGGCTGTCACAGGCTCACCGTCGTGGAACTTCAGCCCATCGCGCAGGGTAAAGGTGTAAACCAAGTTGTCATCCGAGACTTCCCAGTCGGCCATCTGCGGATGCGGCTGGAAGTCCTCGTCCTGAGCCAGCAGGACGTCATAGATCATGTAACCGTGGTTGCGGGTGATGTGGGCTGTGGTGATGATCGGGTCCAGCACACGCAGGCCGGAGTGCATGACACCTGTAATGGTCTCTTGCTCGTCCTGGGCGACGGAGCTCGCCGGTGTCAGCATGGTCATGGCCATCAGCGCCGCGGCTGCAAAGCCGCCGCGCCGGGCCATGCGCCCGGTCCTGGCTTTGAAATGTTCTGTCATAATGTACCTCTCTGCTGGTTTTCAGGTAAAATATACTCTTGTTGGAGACATATCGTCTCGACGGTACAGGGCCGGCCGGGTGTTAACCCACGCCTTCAGCACCCTGCATTCTGTATTCCGGGCCCATGGGCGAAAGCCGAAGCCCCGGCGTCAATCGCCGCCACGGCAGCGAGGCCGGATCGATGGCCATGGGCCCCGGCGCGACGCAAACCAGAATTTGCCCTGCGACCGGCGCGAAATCGGCCCGGAAGTGTGTTGAACTCTTGACCACGAGGATATCCGTTTCCTCGGGTTCGATTCCAGCGAAGCGGAACATCTCCCGATCCGCCATCTGTGCCTTGTGGGTGGAGACCACGACGCGGACCCCACCGATCCGGAGACAGGCCGAAGGCCCCAAATCCATATGTGCGCCGCCATAGAAGGGCCCCGGCGCTGTGAAACGGCCGTCGGAAAGCTTTTCCACGACAAAGCGCGCCGTATAGGGGCTGTCGCCCGGGACGTTCGACTTTCCGCCCAGCGCCAGTTCGACCTCACACCCCTCGCCGGCTGAATGGGCCTGGGCCGCCGACTCCGGGTCGACGATCAGGCCGACGGCCGCATCCGGCACGGCAGCCTCGACCAGGGCCCGCAGCATGCCCGTCGTGTTGGAATCGCCGCCGGCACCCGGATTGTCCTGGGTATCGGCCAGAACGATCGGGCGCGGAACGCCCTGTGCCAGCAATTCACGGGCTTTTGCCACACCGTCGGCCGCTTCATAGGCTGTGCCCGCATATTCCGGCTCGGCCTGCCTGTAGGCCTCGGCAATACGATCAGCTGCCGCATCCGCTGCCTGCTGGCTATCGGCAAAGGCCAGCGCCGTGGGGCCGCACTCCGGAAAGTCGGCGGCGGGGAACCCCATGAACAGCGAAGTGCTTGAGACATCTCCCTGCTCGAGCTCACCCACCAGGCCATAGAGGCGCTTGCCGGGCTGAAGGTCCGTGCATTGCCAGGGAATCGGCACCAGATAGGGCAGCCGCCGCATGGCCTTTGCCGGACGGCGGCCTTCGGACATGATCTTCGTCAATTGCTGGGCGGCGCGCTCACCGGTCCGGGCCATGTCGATATGGGGATAGGTGCGAAAGCCGACCAGGACATCGGCTGCAGCCATCATCTTTTCCGTGATGTTGCCGTGCAGGTCCAGGCTGGCCGCAATGGGAACAGCGTCCCCGACAGCAGCGCGAACACGCTGGAGCAGTTCGCCCTCACCATCGTCCAGATGCTCGCAGACCATGGCCCCATGCAGGTCCAGGTAGACCCCATCAAGCTCGCCGGCCGAGGTGATACCCTCAACGATTTCGGAAACAATGGTTTCAAAGGCATCCCGGGTTACCTGGGCAGAAGGGATGGCACCGGCCCAGAGAGTCGGTATCATCTCCCAGCCAGCTTCGCGGCCATGTGCCATGGCCCCGGACACCCCCAGGTTTATGCCTTTCGCTACATCGAACAGACGCGTGCCACGCGTCATCGGGATATAGCCGCCCCCCTGCTCGAAAGCTGCATAATCCGCTTTTGTGGGAGCAAAGGTATTCGTTTCGTGTAATAGCCCGCCTATGGCAACACGGCTTCCCATGGCCTTCCCATCTCCCTGTCTTCCACCATTTGATTCAGGGAATCGATCCGAAAATCAAATAAAAATTATTTTTCTGTATCGCTGAACGATACGCTTGCATTGCCTGTCACGTTAAATTCATCATTCACTTGTTGTCAACAGCGCGAGCGGACAAATGGTGCGAAGTCTCTTGAGGCCGGGTTCAGATACAACGGGCAGCCAGAAGGAACATCTGGAAGATCCCCTGTTCACACGCTCCATAGGCCGCGCTCTCGACGTGCTCTCAGCCTTTCACAAGAGCGAACAGCCATTAAGCTTATCAGAAATCGCCCAATCCGCTCAAATCGACCGCTCCGCAGCGCAACGCATCGTACACACTCTGCGAAGACTCGGCTACATCCGCCGTGATGAACATGGCCGGGGCTTCCTGCCGGACATACGCATCCTGGACCACACACTGGATTACCTGCGTTTGAATCCGCTTGTCCGTCGCGCCACGCCGGTGCTGCTTGAACTGCGCCGGAATGTCCGTGAGCGCGTCGACCTCAGTCTTTTCGACGACCTGCGTGTTGTCTATGCCGCCCGCATGCAGAGCAAGCGCGAGACCTTTCATGCAACCCTGGTGGGACACAGCGTGCCCACCTACTGTTCCTCCGGAGGGCGCGCGATACTCTCGCAACTCGAAAGCAGCGAGGTGGACGATATCATCGATCGCTCGGACAGGACTCCCCTCACTCCCAGAACCCTGACAGAACCGGCCACCATCCGGGACAAGGTGGCCGAGGCGCGGGACAAGGGCTATGCGTTGACCCTGGAGGAGATACTGATCGGCGAGATTGCCATCGGAGTCGCCCTGCCCGGCCCTGATGGCAAACCAGCGGGCGCGATTCATCTGGCCGGCTCCCTGAGTGACTGGAAGCCGGAGGATTTCGTCACCCGCTTCGCCCCGCTCATTTCGGAAGCCGCAATGGATATCACCCGCTGAAGCGGGACTCCAACGGAGCAGAAGACCTTCAGGACAACAGAAGAAGAGGAAACAGAACCTTGAGCATGAACCTTTCCACCACACAGCAGGTCCGCAAGAGCGTCATTAAAACCAAGGGTGGCGTTGTCTCGGCACAGCACAGCCAGGCAGCGCGCGTTGGTGCAGAGGTTCTGGCCGAAGGCGGTGATGCCGTGGACGCGGCGGTTGCCACGTCCTTTGCTTTGGGCGTCCTGGAGCCCTGGATGAGCGGTCCGGCTGGTGGCGGCGCCATGATGCTCTGGCGAGCAGATGAAGGGCGCGCACACTCCCTCAACTATGGCATGCGTTCCCCCGGCGCTCTCGACCCGGCTGACTACCCTCTTTCCGGCACCGGGAAGGCCAGTGATCTCTTTCCCTGGGAAGCGGTCATGGAAGACCGGAACATACAGGGGGCGACAGCCGTCGCCGTTCCGGGCCTGATCGATGGTGTCGGCAAGGCGCACGAGCGCTTCGGTCGCATGCCCTGGCGGGACCTCATTGCACCCTCCGTGGAGTTGGCGCGCAAGGGCCTGCAGGTGGACTGGTATGCAGCCCTGATCATCGCTTCAGCCACGCGCAGCCTGGCGCAGGATCCCGATGCAGCGGCCCTGTTCCTGGAGGATGGTCAATGGCCCACGATCGCCGGATGGACCAGCCTGGAAGACAAGCGCATTCCAAATCCGAAGATGGCGGACACCCTGTCCCGGCTGGCTGAGAAAGGTGCCCGTGAATTCTACGAGGGCGACATTGCCGAAGCGATGGTCGCGGACATCCAAGCCAAGGGCGGCTGCCTGTCGATGGAAGACCTGCGCACCTATCAGGCCGCCTTCGAGTCCCCGCTGAGCTTCGCGTACAGGGACTCCCACTTTCATGTCACCCCTTACATGACAGCCGGACCCACGTTTCGTGACGCATTCGAAGTGCTTTCCCAGCGGCATGCCGCCGGCGGCGCACCCACGGCGGACAGCTTTGCGGCCTATGCCGAAGCCCTCAAACAGGCGTACGAGAAACGCTTCAACACCATGGGCGACCATGAGGAACCCAAGGATGCGCCGGGCTGCACCACCCATTTCTCCGTCGTTGACCGGCACGGCAACATGGTGGCCCAGACCCAGACGCTCCTTTCCATCTTCGGGTCGCGTACAGTGTCGGGCTCGACCGGCTTGCTGATGAACAATGGCATCATGTGGTTCGATCCCGAACAGGGCCGTCCGAACTCCCTGGGGCCGGACAAGCGCTGCCTCATGAACATCTGCCCGGTGATCGGCGAGCAGGGAAACCGGCGTTTTGCCATTGGCGCCTCGGGAGGACGCAAGATCGTATCGGCCGTCGCCCAGCTTTCCTCCCTGATGGTGGACCATGGGCTGTCGCTGGAAGACAGCTTCCACCATCCGCGGATCGATGTTTCCGGACAGGACCTGGTGGTGGCGGACGAAAGCCTCGAGCCGTCCTGGATCGATGCCCTGCGCCAGAAGCACAAGATTATCACAGCACCGCGCACGGCCTTCCCCTTTGCCTATGCCTGTCCTGTTGCCGTCCTGCGCGAAGGCGATCAGAACATGGGCTGCACCGAAATCATGTCCGCCTGGGGCGACAGCATTGCGGAAGCACAGTGACGGCCCCACTGGACCGCGCTGTAGGCTTTGGGCAATCTGCGCCTGCACACCCGAGTAATTAAGGAAGCGGAACCAACCCTCCATGACGAAGCGATTGTTTTCGAAAGAACTGCTGTCCCGACAGTTGACCCTGCTGATGGCCGGCGCAGCCCTGTCCCTGACGGCTGCCTGTGCCAGCCTGTCCGAAAGTGAGCCGACGCATGAAACGGAAGATGCGGCTCTGACCGCCCGCGTCTTCGAACAACTGCGCGAACATCCCGTGGATCTGCGCATGTTCCTGCAGGCCATGCCCAAGGGCGGGGACCTGCACAATCACCTGAGCGGCGCTGTCTATGCAGAGAGCTATGTTGACTGGGCCCTGAAAGACGGCCTCTGCATCATTGTGGAGCGCGCTCAGCTAGCCGAACCGCCCTGCTCTGCCGAACAGCCACGGCTGCAGACCGCCCTGGCCGAAGGCGAAATCACACGCGATCAGCTCATCAATGCCTGGTCTCTGCGCAACTTCGTGGCGGCACCGGCGGGCAGCGACTCTCCGCTGGCCGAGGTATCCGGTCATGACCAGTTCTTCGCGACCTTCTTCCGCTTCGATGCGGCCACCGACACACGCAAGGCGGACATGCTTGCGGAAGTGGCGACCCGCAATGCCCGGCAGAACATCGGCTACATGGAACTGATGCAATCCTTCCGGGCCGGCGAGGCACGCACTCTTGCACAGGATCTGGACCTGAAGGACGCAAGCCGTGAGAGCAAGCGCCGATTGCGAGAAGCCGGCATCCAGCAGCTGGCCGAGAAATCCATTGCCGATCTGGATGCCATGGAGCGTGAGGCCGGTGCCAGCTTGGGCTGCCAGTTGGGCGATGAGGGCGACTGCCCTGTCACCCTGCGCTATGTGGCCCAGGTCCTGCGCACGGTGCCACCCGCCGAGGTTCTCGCCCAGAGCATGGTGGCCTTCGAGATGGCCCGGCAGGATCCGCGTGTGGTCGCGGTCAATCTCGTCGCGCCGGAAGACAACGATCTGGTCCTGAAAACCTATGACCAGCAGATGCGGATCATCGGGCGCCTGGCCGAAGACTATCCGGATGTCGGTGTCACGCTCCATGCCGGAGAACTGACTCTGGGCCTCGTGCCCCCAAAGGACCTTAGCGACCACATCCGACAAGCCATCAAGACGGCCAGGGCAACGCGGATCGGCCACGGCATCGATATCGCCTATGAAAACAATCCGGAACGACTGCTGCGCCAAATGGCAAATGAAGAGATCACCGTCGAGGTCAACCTGACCAGCAACGACGAGATCCTGGGCGTCGAGGGACGCGATCATCCCTTCCAAACCTATCGCCGTTACGGCGTTCCGGTGGTTCTCTCCACGGACGATGAAGGAGTCTCGCGCAACGACCTGACGCATGAATACCTGCGCGCGGTCGAGACCTATGACCTGGACTATTCCGACCTGAAGCAGTTTGCACGCCAAGCCCTGGAATCCGCATTCCTGCCGGGCGAAAGCCTGTGGCAGGATTTCGAAACGCAGGCGCGGGTGTCCGCCTGCACCAGCATGAGCGAGAGCTGTCGTGCATTCCTGGACGCCAACGAACGCGCCAATCGACAGTGGGAACTCGAGCAGTCCTTCCAAAAGTTCGAGGCTGAACGGGCTGAACTGCTGCGCGAGGGTATAATGCCGCCGCTCTCGGCCTATGAGGAAGACTGACGGGGACGTCCTGGCTCAGCCGCGCGGCGGTTCGTCCTCGTCATAGAGGATGCGCTCGGCCGCGCCATTCAGGTCGTCGTACTGGCCACTCTTGAGCGACCAGAAAAAGGCCGCCAGGGCAATCCCGCCCAAGAGCAGGGATATGGGTATCAGGTAGAACATGACATTCATTCTGCCGCCTCCAACTGCCCAGGAGAGTGGTACCTGTGGAGGGTCCCTTCAAGAGCAGCCTGGTCCAATCCTCTCGTCGCCGCGCCCAGCCTGAGGGCATTGGCCACCACCAGAAGCGACGAAGACGACATGGCGACCGCGGCGAATAGCGGTGTCACATACCCCAGCATGGCGAACGGAAGTGCCAGGGCATTGTAGCCAATCGCCAGAACAAAGTTCTGGCGCACCAGGCGCCGCGCACGACGGGCCAGATCGGTGGCAGCCGGGACCGCCAGCAGGCTGTTTCCCAGGAAGACCAGATCGGCTGCATTGCGCCCCACATCAGCGGCACTGCCCGGCGCCATGGACACCTCGGCTGCAGCAAGCGCAGGGGCATCGTTCAAGCCATCCCCGACCATCAACACCCGCTGCCCCTGTCGCGCCAGCTCTGCCAGGCGCTCTGCCTTGTCGGCTGGCAGCGCCGCACTGCGCCATTCGTCAATCCCCAGCTCCGCCGCGATCCGGCTGGCTGTTTCTGGCCTGTCACCGGACAGGATCTCCACCGCCAGTCCCTGCTTCTTGAGCGCCTGGACAGCCTGCCTGGCACCGGGGCGCAGGGAATCCGAAAAGGAAAAGACCTCCAGCAGGCGGCTGTTGCAGGACAGGACCGTCCCCGCCTTGGCCTCAGGGTCGAGGCCACCTGCAGGTTCCCCGGCATCTTCCAGGGCCCAGTCCGCACGACCCAGACGGTACCGCTTCGTGCCGCTCACGGCTTCCACACCATGACCGGGCACTTCACGCACATGATCGAAAGATCTGTTCTGTCCCCTTTTCTGCCCCGCTACACTTGCCGCCAGTGCCTGCGAACAGGGGTGAGCGGACAGCGATCCCATGGCAGCCGCCAAAGACAGCTTGTCAGGGTCCAGCTTGTCTGGATCCAACAAGCTCAGATCCCCGCGTGTCAGGGTCCCCGTCTTGTCGAACACCACACGATCGATCTCCGCCAGGCGTTCCAGGGCGGCCCCGTCCTTCATCATGACCCGGTCCTCGAACAACCGCCGGGCAGCCATGACCTGGACCATGGGAACCGCCAGCCCTAGCGCACATGGACAGGTTATGATCAGAACGGCCACGGCAATGGTTACGGCCTGATGCAGGTCGCCCGCCGCAAGCATCCAGCCCAGAAACCCCAGGGCCGCAGCAAGATGCACCACGGGCGCATAGAGCCGCGAAGCCCGGTCGGCCAGGCGGCGGTAGCGGGAGCGCCCGGCCTCCGCCGCCTCCATCAGGGCCACCATCTTGGACAGGAAGGAGTCGTCGGCCCCGGCCGTGACCTTCACGCGCAGGGGTCCGGTCAGGTTCAGGGTGCCGGCCTGGAGCACGGCGCCGGGCTGGACAGCGCAGGGCGCGCTTTCGCCCGTGACCAGCGAGACATCCAGGTCCGAACTGCCCGTCAGGACCTGCCCATCCAGCGGGATGCGCTGGCCGGCCTGAATCTGCAGCACGTCGCCTGGATGAATCTCTTCGAGCGCCCTGTAGACAAGCTGCCCGTCGGCCGTCTCAACCTGAGCCCCCCGGGCAGCCAGCCGCGCCAGGCCCTGCACCGTCGAACGCGCACGCGCACGCATGACATGATCCAGGGTCCGCCCCACCAACAGGAAGAACAACAGCATTGTGGCAGCATCGAAATAGGCGTGCTGGGCATGCTGCAGGGTGTCATAGAGACTCATTCCAAAGGCCAGCAGGATCCCCAGCGTGATGGGAACATCCATGTTGGTCTGGCCATGGCGCAGGGCGCGCCAGGCAGAGACATAGAAGATGCGTCCGGAATAAAGCAGCACCGGCAGGGCGATGGCGGCGGAAATCCAGTGAAAGATGTCACGCGTTGTGCCCTCGGCCCCCGACCAGACAGCCACCGACAGGAACATGATGTTGCCGGCGCCGAAACCGGCCACGGCCAGGGCCCGGATCAAGGGTCCGAGGCTCGGATCCTTGCCGCCCTCGGCGGAAGCTTGATGAAGATGTGCGGGATAGCCCAGGGCCTCCAGTCTCTCGAGGAAGGGCGGCGGTCCATCGCCACCGTCATTCCAGCGAACCGTGACCCGGCGCACCGTCAGGTTCACGCGCACATAGGTGATGCCGGGCAGGTCACCCAAGGTTTTCTCGATGGCACGAATACAGCCGCCGCAATGAATGTCCGGGACAGACAGTTCGACTTCGCGCGCGGCTTCCCCCACTTGGCGGCTGGCCAGGCGCAACTCCTCATTCTGTTGCAACCGTTTGTTCGCGGCCGTCCCGTCCCCTTCTTGCTTGCCCCCCTCCTGCGAGGTGCAACAGCTCATGAGACGGCTCCGTCGTACCCCTCTTCCAGCTTGCCGCCCCGTTCTTCACCTGTGCGGTGTTCGGGCTGCCGCACCGCAAGATAGGCATGCCAGGTGGCGTGTCCCAACACCGGGAAAGCCACGACAAGGCCCAGGAAGGCCGTCAGGACAGAGACACTGAACAGAACAACGACGATCGCGCCCCAGACCAGCATGACCGGCAGGTTGTTCCAGACCAGGGCCATGCTGGTTCCCATTGCCGTCAGGGCATCCGTCCGCTCATTCAGCAGCATGGGCACGGCAAAGACACTGATTGCAAAGGCAAAGGCTGCAAACAGGCCACCAATCAGGCCCCCTACGAACAGCAGCCACCAGCCGGTCGGGGTGGTGAACAGCATACCCGCGACATCGTCCAGCCCCGGGAAAGGTGTCAGCCCGAAGAACAGGGCATAGATCAGGACGGCTGCCCGCATCCAGAGCAGCATCAAGAGGCAGAGCAGGACACCGGTGAAAAGCATCTGCCCGCCGGATTCCCCACGCACCAGGATCATCTCACCCAGAGTGACGGGCCTGCCTTCCTGAATCAGGCGGCTCTTCTCATACAGTCCGATGGCCAGGAAAGGTCCGACCACCATGAAGCCGGCAATCGCCGGGAAGAGGATGTAGTCCAGCGACAGGGCAAAGAGACCGCCCACAAGCAGGAAGGAAAGGACAAAGGCCAGAATGCCATAGGCCAGGCTCTGCGAAGACTGCTGCCTGAAATCCGCCCAGCCGGCCTTCAGCCAGTCCAGGGCGGCGCCGGCCGGCAGGTGCTTTGCATAACCGTGGTCGATTGGCAGAGGGGGAACAGGATCGGGAAGCTTGGCCATGGTGTCACTCGCTCTGCTTGCTGTTCACTCGTATCATATCACAGGCGCTCAACAGGCGGACTTTGCCGCGCGGTAGCTGCCATTACCATCATCGGCCGCACGTTCATGCGGAACGCACTCCGGCTGGGAGGTGAAGGCCACGTGCAGCAGGTGCGCATTGGCGCCAAGGAAGATGCCCAATCCCGCCAGCACGGAAAGCAGGACGACAATCCGCGTTCGACGCCGCTTCCCTTGATCCGCTGGTGCCTGTTGCCCTGTCACAGTCATTCTTCCCGATTGCTCATATCCACCACATAGAGCGCCAGCACCTTCCGCTCAAGCGGGCTCAAGCGTCCCTCCCAGTGCGGCATCACGCCCTGGCGGCCATAGAAGATCGTGTCATAGAGGGACTGCCTGTCGCCCCCGTAGATCCAGAAATCATCCGTCAGGTTCGGCGCCCCGACTTCCGTCATTCCGCTGCCGTCTTCTGCGTGGCAGCTGACACAGTTGGCGGCAAAGATTTCCTCGCCGTTGGCAAGCGCTTCTTCCGGGCGATCCGCGACCGCATCCGGGTTGAACAGGGACTGCACATAGGTCACCACGTCCCGGATTTCATCGCGGCCCAGCATGCGATTCTCGCCAAAGGCCATCATCTGGCCGATGCGTGTTTCCGGGTGCTCCGCGTTGATGCCAACCCGAAGGGTCTCCTGCACCTCTTCCGGCGCGCCGCCCCACAGCCAGGCCTGGTCGCTCAGGTTGGGATACCCAGGACCTCCGTTCCCCTCCGTTCCGTGGCAGACGGCACAATTGTCACCGAAAAGCGTGGCTCCGGTCTTGCGGACCGTTTCCATCAGCTGCGGATCCTCCTGGATCGTGGCGAGACTCGCTTCACGGATCTGATCGGCCCAGGCGGACTGCTGCTGCGCACCTTCTTCCAGCTGTGCTTCAAGGCTATCGCGCTGATCGATCCCAAGCAGTCCGTGGGTATAGGTCACCCCCAACGGCCAGGCCGGCATCAGGATCCAGTAAACCACGGAGAAGATGACCGTGGCGGCGAGAAACAGCCATATGATCTTGGGGACAGGGCGGTTCAGCTCCTTGATGCCGTTCCAGTCATGCCCCGTGGTCATGTGCCCGCTGTGCGGGTCGCGCTCTCCTACCGACATGGCCCGTCCTCGTCATTGAGAATACTTTTCTTGGCCCGATCGAATCGGTCCCGGTTCGACGGCCAGCAGGCATAGACCAGCACCACTGCGAAAAAGACCATCAGGTAGAAAAGTCCGAAGGACTTGGCAAAAGCCACCAGGGTTCCGTGATCGATTTCCATTCGCCTCACTCCCCTTCCAGTTCGGAGTCATCAAGCGCCGGCTGGTCCTCGGCGGCGTCGGTCAGGCGACCCAGGATCTGCAGATAGGCAACCAGGGCGTCCATTTCCGTTACCCGCTCCGGATCGCCATCGAAACTGCGGATATTCGTCTCCTCACCATAGCGCTCGGCCACGCCCCCGGCCCGGCTGCTGTCCGGATTGGCCTGGCCATAGGCATCCTCGGGTGCATTCTCGATCATCGCGTCGCTATAGGGCACTCCGACCTTCCGCATGGCCGCCAGGTGCTTGTCCAGGTCTTCCCGGTCCAGCTCGTTGCGGCTGAGCCAGGAATAAGACGGCATGACCGACTGCGGAACGACGGCCCGTGGGTCTTCCAGGTGTGCCACATGCCAGGCATCGGAATACTTGCCGCCGACGCGGGCAAGATCCGGTCCCGTCCGTTTCGAACCCCAGAGCATCGGGTGGTCGTACTGCGACTCCACCGCCAGGGAATAGGGCCCATAGCGCTCGACCTCATCCCGCAGGGTACGGACCATCTGCGAGTGACAGGCATAACAGCCCTCGCTGATGTAGATGTTGCGTCCGGCCAACTCCAGCGGCGTATAGACCCGCATGTCCGGATCCTCCTCCACCGTCTCGTCGATGGTGAACAGAGGCGCGATCTCCACCAGACCACCAATGCTCGCGACAATGATGATGGCAACGGCCAGCCCGATGGAACGACGTTCAAGGTTGTAGTGCAGACCGAACATCTTACTCCCCCGCAGAGACTGGTGATGGTGCCGCGCCGGATGTGACCGGCTCGTCCTGCTTGGCTGCACTGGCCTCCAAGCTCGGCGCTCGGCGTATCGTCATCAAGATGTTGTAGAAGCCGACGACGATACCGGCCAGGAACAGCAGGCCACCGGCTGTGCGGGCGATGTAATAGGGATGCATGGCCTCTACGGATTCGACGAAAGAATAGGCCAGGGTTCCGCTTTCATTGTAGGTCCGCCACATCAGGCCCTGGATGATGCCGGAGTTCCACATGGCAAAGACGTAGACCAGGGTGCCGGCAAGTGCGAGCCAGAAATGCACCTCCACAAGGGCCGGGGAGTACATCCGCTGGCGCTTCCAGAGGATTGGCGCCAGGGTATAGATGGCCCCGAAGGTGATCAGCGCCACCCAGCCCAAAGCACCCGCATGCACGTGGCCGACGGTCCAGTCGGTATAGTGTGACAGCGAGTTCACCGGCCGGATGGCCAGGAAGGAGCCTTCGAAGGTGGAGATGCCGTAGAAGACGGCCGCCACCATCATGAAACGCAAGGTCGCATCGTCACGCACCTTGTGCCAGGCGCCGTTCAGCGTCAGCAGGGCGTTGGCCGCCGAAGCCCACGAGGGCACCAGCAGCATGACCGAGAAGGTCATGCCCAGGGTTTGCACCCAGTGCGGCAAGGCCGTGTAATGCAGGTGGTGAGAACCGGCCCACATGTAGAGGAAGGTGATCCCCCAGAAGCTGACGATGGACAGGCGGTACGAGAAGATCGGCCGCTCGGCCCGCTTGGGCAGGTAATAGTACATCATGCCCAGGAAACCGGCCGTCAGGAAGAAGGCCACGGCATTGTGGCCGTACCACCACTGGGTCATGGCATCCTGGACGCCCGAAAAGGCTGAGTAGCTCTTGGCCGCCGTCAGCGAGATGGGAATCGCCAAGTTGTTGACGATATGCAGCATCGCCACCACCAGGATGAAGGCCAGGTAGTACCAGTTGGCCACATAGATGTGCGGCTCCTGCCGGCGGGCCAGGGTGCGCATGTAAAGCACCAGGTAGGTCACCCAGACGACAACCAGCCATATATCGGCATACCATTCCGGCTCGGCATACTCCTTGGACTGGGTCACACCGATGAAATAGCCGCTCACCGCCAGCAGGCAGAAGAGATTGTAGCCCAGAAGCACGAACCAGGGGCTGAACTGGTCTGGCATGCGCGCGCGCGACGTGCGCTGCATCACATGGAAGGACGTGGCGATCAGGGCGTTGCCGCCGAAGCCGAAGATCACACCGGTGGTATGAACGGGTCGAAGACGCCCGAAGCTGGCCCAGGCGGCATCGAAGGTCATCTCGGGCCAGGCCAGCAATGCAGCCACCCAGACCCCCATGAACATGCCGATGACCCCCCAGATCAGGGACAGGATCACGCCCACCTTGATGGGGTCGTCATAGTAGCGCTTCAGTCGTTCCGGGCTCGGCTCCGGAGCGAAGTATCCGGACAGAATCAGGAAGGTCACGCCCAGCGCAAAAAGCAGGACGATGAAGCCGTGGAACCCCAGTGGGTTGCCGAATCCACCCCCGGCCATGGCCAGCCCCAGGAAGGCCACAGCGATGGAGATGACAAGCGCGAGCTGCCGCTCGCCTTTGGTGAGCTGGGAAATCATGGTGCCGCCACCGCCACTGTCTGCTGTGTGAAGTCGTAAAAGGAAAAACTGAAAATCAAGACCGCCCCCTGAAACGGATCTGCAGCAACCTCGGCAATCGACGTTACCTGCAATCCTGTATCGTGCTCAGCAACTACCTCATTACCCTTACTATATTTGCTACTATATTTGCATTCCTTTCAGCTACAATCGAGACAGGCGCTATGAGACCTTTTGCCTCAGAGCACAGCTAGCGTGTGTGGATTTTGCCCCTCACTCCTGGCGGGGAGTCTCCAGGCGCATGGTCCAGTCCTCCACCTCCGCCTTTTCCAGGCGACGGCGCACCAGGTTGCGCCAGGACTCCGCCAGTTCCGGCAGGTCTGCCAACTCGCTCAAGGCTTCGCGATTGAGCGTATCGCGATAGAGAACATGCAGGACACGCTGAAGGTTCCAGTTTTCGGCCGGCCGCTCCAGCAGGTCCAGACTGTCGCCCGGCGCCACCTGTCCGGCCTCCATGACGCGGTAATACCAGCCCGTGCGCGCCGACTCCTGCACCCGCCGGGCCATGGCCTTTTCGTCGAAACGGGCGTTCAGGCGCCAGCAGGGCTGCCGCCCCTGCGAGACCTGCACGACGGCCGTGCCCAGGCGAAAGACATCCCCGATGCACACCCTCGATTCATCCAGCCCTCGGGTCGAGAGGTTCTCGCCAAAGCGTCCGGCTCTGTCCAGAAGCGGCCCCAGTTCGGGATAGTGCTCCTGCCACCAGTCATAATGCTCCCGGGGATAGTGATGAATGGCCTTTTCCGGGCCGCCATGGTTCTTCCGATCGCCCTGGTGATCCCCTGACAGGCCCTCCGGCCCGATCTCTACGCTTGCCGTGACCGGCTGCTTGTCGATACCACTGGGTACCCCCTGCCGGCCCAGGGGCTTCAAGCTGCCCAGCAAAACCGCCTCCACACGCAGCTTCATTCCCCGGCCTCGACGCGTTCCCTGCGTGAAGACTCCGGCAGGTGGACTGCGCTGTCGGGACGCTGAAGCCGTTCCCCCTGCATCAGGACATGACCATGAAAACCGGCAATACCCAGTTCCAGGCTCTCAGCAATCCGTTCGGCCCGCTCCACGAAATGCTGCGCCGCAGCGGGTGGACAGACCTCATCCGCCGTTTCGCGGAACAGGGCCAGCCAGTGATCGAAGTGCCGGTGATCCACCGGCAGGTTCATGTGTTTCTCCATGGGGCGACCACGATAGCGGCCGGTCAGTAGCGCGACCGATGACCAGAAAGCGCACATGCGCTGCAAGTGCAGATCCCAATCCTCGACCTTCGCCTCGAAGACGGGGCCCAGAGTGGAGTCCTGACGCACCTTGCCGTAGAAGGCGTGAACCAAGCGCTCGATCATGACCTCATCGATGCCGGTTTCCTCGATGATCCGATTGGTTATGGCCTCGCGGCGCTCGGTTGCTGTCATCTCGACTCCGAAAACAAGTATTTATATTACTTGTTTATCAATTCTCTTCCTGCAAGGCCAGTGGTAAAGCCGGTTGCGACGAATGTTCCCATCCTTGCCTTCCGCCCAGTAAACATACAGGCCCGGACAGAGCAGACAAAGCACTGGACTTTCATTCCGGGAGAAAACTACCTTTTCAGCATAACATTGCGAAAAAGAATCGGCTTGCCTGAATGAACCACTCCGACAAGAGATCAAAGCTCCGCAGACGCGATTTCCTGGCAGCCGGCACAGCCTTCATGGCGGGTCTGCCGTTTTTTCCCCGAGCCAGCGTCGCTGCCCTTCCTTCGATCGAGGCGGCGCCTGAAGGCGCACGGATCGCGCGCCTGGGGATATATCCCGCAATCGGAATCTCCCGGGTCGGTGGCAGCCGGGAATGGTACCCGGCACCCGAAGTTCCGGGCCTGCCCCCGCAACCCGAAGGCGGGTTCAAGGACGGCACGCGCCTGATCAAGAAGCAAGTCCAGCGCTTCCGTATCTATGCCTTCGATGACCAGGACCGCGTCATAGGCGAGGTGACCGAGGGCAAGGCCTCGATCCGCTGGAACGCCCATGTCGCCAACACCAAGGCGGCCTGGTACGGCTTCAGCAATCCTCTGGACAACGCCGAGCTGGCGCCCGGCCTGCCCGGCCAGAGGCGCAATTCCCACTTCGTGAGCCCCGAGGAACGGGAACGCATGCTGGTGATCGATGGCGGTTCGACGGCCATCACCGGCAGGGAGACCAATGCACAGGGCGAAGACGCGAACTACGCCATGGTGGGCCGCTTCTTCGACCAGAAGGACGTGGGCCTCGGCCATCTCAGGACCGATGCCGAGGGCAGGCTCCTGGTCTTCCCGCCGGATGGCATTTCCGACAGTCCCGTGGACAGCCCCATTACCAGCTTCGCCGACAACGACGGCTGGCATGACGACTGGTGCGACGGACCCGTGCACGCCGAGGTCACCCTGGCCGATGGCCGCACGCTGGCAGCCGATCCTGCATGGATTGCCTCTGTCGGGCCCAACTTCGCCCCGGAAATACCGCCGATCACGACGCTCCATGACGTGATCAGCGACCTGAACGTAGCGGAAGGCTGGCAGGATCCCCCGGCCCTTCCGCTGTCCTTCCGCAAGCACATTTATCCAATCTTCCGTCGCCTGGCGCTGATGGAGTGGGTTTCGCAAGCCGCCTTCCTGAGACAGGGCTGGCTGGATATCGGCGACTTCTCCGACCCCGCCTATCTCGAGAGACTAGCCGACCCAGGTCCCGACAATGAGTCCTTCCGGCGTGAGGTCTTCGCGAAGTTCCGGGATCCGGACAATGACAGCGAGACCGCCTACAAGGACGAGCGCCTGAAGCTGCCCTTCATGCTGGGCGACGGTATCAACTACAATGGCAGCCCGCTACAGTGGTTCCGCTTTCCCAGGCTGCAGTATTCCTGCCTGGAACACTGGGCTGCAGGGGACTTCGTGAACGACCTGGAGGATGCCGAATCCGACGCAATCGACAGCCTGGACCGGGTGCCCCTGGCCCAGCAGCCGGCGACGCTCACCGAGGCCGCACTCGAGAACTGCTCGGGTGGCGCTTTCCACCCCGGCGTGGAGTTGACCTATTACCTGCGCCTGGCGCCGCTCTATGCCCGTGCACACGATCCGAATGCCGAGCCCTTCCGGATCGCACTCGGCCAGCGCGACAGCCTGCTCCACGATATCGGCCGGCTGCTGACCACCGAAGCCGCGATGAACGGAAGCAACGGCGCCCCGGCGCCCATCGGACCGCAGATGCCCGGCGACCTGACCCGCTGGATGGGCCTGCCCTGGCAATGCGATGCCTTCAGTTGCCAGGACGTCCTGATGCAGGACGACTTTCCCACCGCTGTCTGGTGGCCGGCCCTCCTGCCGGTCGACGTCCTGCCGGAAGATCACTACGAAGCCCTGATGCGCGAAGACCTGCCCCCGGATCAGCGCCGGCGTTTCTATGAGAACCGGGTCTCCTGGGCCCGCGGTGTCGCTGGAATCGGCTACCACACCAACGCCAGCTATTGGGACGGTATCACCAACATGATCGCTCTCTGGCAGCGTATGGGCTTTGTCGTGAAGCGGCCGGGACCCACGGATCCAGCACGCCCTGACGCCATCCCGCAGGACCTTTTCGTCGAGGTTGGGCGCGACAATATGGAAATTCGCTTCGACTGGACAGAAGACAGCGGCCCCCTTCCCCGGTGACTGCAGACAGGACCGCGGTCATCGGAAGCGGCCCGGCCGGCGCCGCCGCCTGCATTGCCCTGGGTCAACTGGGACGTCCGGTCCTGTGGATTGCACCGCCGGACAGCATGAACGCGCGGATCGGCGAGTCTCTCTCTCCGTCCGCACGACCGCTGCTCGAGGCACTCGGGCTTGAGCATGTGATCACGGGACCGGAGCATCGCCCCGCCAACGCCCTCTTCTCCTGCTGGGGCAGCGATCACCTGACCGAGCGCAGTGACGCCCTGCGCCTGCAGGGGCCGGGGCTGGTCCTCGATAGGCCTGCCTTCGAGGAACAGCTGCGCAGCGCGGCCATGGCGACGGACCTGGACAGGCAGGAAACCACTCTGGAGGACCTGGTGGCGGCCAAGGGCCAGTGGAGCCTGCAACTGGGAAATGGCAACATGGTTTCGGCAGGCTTTGTCATTGACTGCAGCGGCCGCAAGGCGGTTGCCGGACGCCTCTTGGCCTGCCAACAGCAGGACGACCAACTGGTGGCCGCCCTTGCCTTCCTGGACCAGCAGGATCCGGACGTCGCGCCCACGGCCGCCACGATGATCGAGGCCGTCGCGGACAGCTGGTGGTACGCCAGTCTCCTCCCGCAACGAGAGTCGCAGCCGCCGCGCATGGTGATCGCCCGCTTCAGCGACCCGGACCTGCAGCCACGCGGCCTGACACGAGACAGGGCGGCCTGGCAACGCCTGGTCGGGGAGACGCTCTACATCCAGCGTTGGATCGACAGCGCCGGCTTTGCGATTGGAAAACCGCCAAACCTGGCCTCCGCCGCAACCGCGTGGCTGGAGCCGGCGGCGGGGGTTCTTGAAGGGGCCGGCTGGGCCGCCGCCGGCGATGCAGCTGTCGCCTTCGACCCACTCTCTTCCCACGGCCTGACCACGGCGCTCTGGTCGGGCCGGCAAGCAGCAATCGCAGCATCCTCTGCCATCAATGGCGACAGGGAATCACTGGCGGTCTACAGCCAGAAGATCGCCCGCGGGGTGGAACAGTTCCGCCAGGAAAGACGACAGGTCTACGCGCGCGAAGGCCGTTTCCGCGACCAGCCCTTCTGGCAGCGCAGATGCGGATAGTGGCCACTCAGTTCCTATAGGACCGATCTTCCCTACTGCGCCCTGAAGTCGGCCATCTCTCTCACGGCTTGTGCAGGGCGGGCCGGCGCTTCGGCCGCCAGATGATGCGCCAGCCTGTTCGCCAGCGTCATGATGGTCAGCGTCAGATGCTTGTCCGGCAAGGTCGGCAGAGTGCTCCCGTCGCAGATATAGAGGTTGGGATGATCGTGGGCCCGTAGATTGCGATCGACCACACCATCCTGCGGCAGAGCGGACATCCGGCAGGTACCCGCATAATGAATGCCGGTGCCGGGCCTGTCGGGCGCACCATAAAGCAGTGTGCCGGAGGCGCGTCGCAGCGCCTTGCGAATGAAGCGCTCGATCCGTTCCAGTCGCTCCAGTGTGCGGGCGGAATAACGATAGGTGATATCCACCTGCGGGACGCCGAAGCGGTCCCGGTCGGCCGAGGGAGTCAGCCGGTTCTCCGGATCGGGATCGCCGGGCGCAAACAGCGCCAGGGTGACGTAGCTGTTGAACAGCTTGCGCGCCAGCCAGGGGCGCAGTGCTGCTGGGACTGCCTGCAACCCTTCCAGATAATAGGGCGTGTCGATCACCGTATGAATCATGTGTCCACAGAAGCTGAACTCACTGCCGTCAGTGAGGGTATCCTTCGAGAGGATGAGCAGGCGATCTGCAAAGCCGATATCACTGGAGGCCGGCTTGCCCCAAAGCTTCAGGAGCGAGGTCGACAAGGCGACTTTGGCGTTGTCCTGCAGATAGCGCCCCACCGCCCCCGATGAATTGGCCAGCCCGTTCGGCGCCGCATCGTCGCGTGAATTGAAGAGCAGTCGGGGCGTTTCGATCGCGCCCGCCGCCAGGATGAAACGGCGTCCGCGAATGCGGACCTCCTCGCCGCTTGTCGTATCGCGGCAGATCAAGGCTTCGATCTCCGCGTCCCCCGGACGCCGCTCCAGCCGGATCGCCTTCATTCCGGTTACGAGCCTGTAGTTCGGAAGCTGTTCGATCTCCGGCAGCAGCCGGGTCGGGAATCTGTAGACGGCGTCCACCATGCACCCCGAGGTGCAGATCCCGATCTGGGCGCAGGCATTGGCACGATCGCTACGGGTCTCGATTGCCTTGCGATTGGCGATCACGTAGGTGTCCGGGCGCTTCATGCCCTCAATCGCGTCACTGATGATGCGGTCGGCTTCCCGTAGCGGCTTTGCGGGTATAAAGCAGCCGTCGGGCAGGCTTGGGATATTGTCCTGCGCCCCACAGACGGTAATCAACTTTTCGGTGGCCGCGTAGTGCTCGGCAAGATCGGCATAGCCGACGGGCCAGCCGGAAAAATCCTGCGGGGCGAAGCGCACTGAAACAGCGTTCCAGAGGTTCTGGAGCCCTCCCAGTTCCATCACCTGATAACTCAGGAACGCGCGTTCGGCGCTGCGCGAACTGGAGCGGGTCTCGGTGTCGGCAAAGAGCTCATGATTGAAGATCGCGTCGCGCGGGTTTCCCGGGAACGCAGAGTCGGGCCTTATGCCCCAGTCCTTGCGGGCGCCGGGCGGGTTCCGGTTGGTGAAGTAGTCCGAGGGAAGCCGCTTGCCCTGCTCCACCGAAAGCACGTCGAGCCCGGCTTTAGCCAGCTGGTGTGCGACGATTCCGCCGCCCGCGCCGGTGCCGACGACGACGTAATCATGGACGCGATCATCCATTGTGATGTTTGTTCTTCCTTGATCAGCCACGACGGGCACGCTCCACGAAACTGTCGGATGCGAAATACACCCATTCAAAGAGATGATTGATGGTGGCGACCGAGGCGGCCAGCCGCCGTCGATGAATCCGGCCACTGGATGCATAGTCCGGATCCGCAAGAACCCGGTCGAGCGCCTTGCAGACACTTACGTTCTTGAGCGCAACGCGTGCGATGTCCTCTTCCTGCCCACGAAGCTTCCGTCGGTAGGGAGACTGTTCCAGCAGGCGTTGCAGCAGTTCCCGACGCTGCGTGTCTTCATACATCCGTCGTTCCCTCCTCACTTCGGCCCTCAGGTCCCCAAGCCATGTCGGCATTCCGTGCAGGTCGCAGAACGCCGTCTTCAGCGAACCGCAAGATCGGCAATCAGATTGTTGACGGCCTCTGCCATCGCTTCCGATGCGGATACCTTGAATTGATTGATGGCGACGAAGGCGCCGATTCCATGTGCCGGCGCGAATGCCGTATAGGCGAACATGCCCTGGCGTCCGCCCGCTTTCTGCAGAATGGTCGGCCGACCGTCGCGGCCATGCATGACGACCCAGCCCAGGGCCATGGCGTCCATGCGACCCGATTCGTCCATGCCATAGACCGAATCGAGGGCGTCACGGTGGACGTAGGCGGCGTGATCGATCTGCCGCATCGCCGCATCCTCGTCCGAGAAACGGTCGAGGTGCCAGGACAGCCAACGCAGCATATCGTTGGCGGAGGAATAGAGCCCACCCGTTCCCTGGATGCCCTCGTGCGTCGGTGCGTCTTCCATGGGCACGCCGGAGAAGTCATGGCCCTGCATGACAGCACGTCCTTCAGCGGGCGTGAAGCCTGTGGCTTCCAGACCCATCTGCGCCAGCACCCTGTCCGTCAAGACCTGCTCGTAGGGCTGATCCGCTGCAGCTGCGAGGGACGCCGCGAGCAGACCGAAACCGAAGTTGGAATAGAACGCGCCGGTGCCAGGGGGAAACAGCAGCGGATCCTGCTCGAGATCTCGCGCCATCGCCTCCAGCGTGAAGTTCACGAAAGGATCGTCTGCCGGTCCGGGCGGGACCGTGATTTCGCGCGGCAGGCCGCTGGTGTGGGTGGCCAGATGCCACAGGCGGATGGGATGGCCCTCGCGTGACGGCACGCTCACGTCCCAGTCCAGGACATCCTCGAGACGATCGGTCAGTGCAACCGTGCCATCCGCTGCCAGGCCGGCCAGGGTCGCGGCCGTGAAGGTCTTGGTGATCGACCCGATCCGCATCACGGTGTCACCATCCGGGGGCGCGCCGGTACCGGGGCGGTGCTCACCGTACCCCGCGACGACGCGCTCGCCATCACGCACGACCCCGAAAATCAGGGCGGGGACCTGGAATTCGTAGAACATGATCGAGCCGGTGAAGTTGACCGCTTCCTCCAGCAGGCTCGAGCGTTCGGCAGGGCCCTCTTCGGCAGCCACCACGGTATCTGCAGACGTGAACAACGCGCCCAGGGCCAAGGGCAGGCTGAAGCACAGGGAAAGGCATCTTGATAGAATCGCGTGACGCATCATAAGTTCGACGTCCTTCATGATTTCGTGGTTCCGGCGGCAACCGGCGCGACTGCCGGGCTGCCGTTCTTCCCAAGACCGACCCAGCGCAACCGGGTGCCGCCCACGACCTTCGCCTCGATAGCCTCAAGGCTGACCCCCCGGGTCTCCGGCACGAACCGCAGGGCGATCAGCAGGGCGATCATGCACACGAGGGCGAAGACCAGAAGCACGCCGGACAGACCGATCATCTCGATGCCACTGAGGAAATTGGCCGCGACGAGCGCGTTGAAGAGCCAGCTCGTCGCAGAGGCGACGGCAATGCCCTTCTCGCGCACGGCGGAGGGAAAGAGTTCGGACATCAGCACATAGGGCAGCGGTCCAAGGCTGATCGCGAAAGCGGCAATGAAGACCGCGAGGCCGATCAGCCCGATCAACGGAGCGGACAGTGTGTCGGCGAGGATCGCCAGAGCGAGACCGAGGACCATCACGGTGCAGCCGACATTCAGGAGCAAGCGTCGACCCAGCCTGTCGACATAGATCAGGGCCATGATCGTGGCCAGGACATTCACGATGCCGAGCCCCAGTGTCGCCATCAGGGCTGCCGTCCCGGCGGTGAGGCCGAGTTGCGTGAAAATGCGGGGCGCGTAGTAGAGCACGCCATCGATACCGCTGAGGTTTTGCAGAATGAACAGGCTACTGCACAGGACGAGGACCGCGAGCGTGCTTCCGGCCAAGAGCTTGTTTGGCGACGCTGCCGCGGCCTCCGGGGCCGGATGCGGGGTGTCGATGCCCAGGAATGCGGCATTCGCAGCCGCCTCTGCATGGCGTCCGCGGATCATCAGCCAGTAGGGGCTTTCCGGCACCATCAGCAGCGTTACGAGGCAGAGTGCCGTGACCAGGAGTCCGCTGCCGATCACTGTCTGCCAATCCCCGTCGCCCAGGACGAGCGGCGCCGCATAGGCACTCAACATGCCAAGTGTAATCGCAAGCTGAAAAACGGAGACCACCGCCCCGCGCAGTCTTACGGGCGATGCCTCGCCGGCATACATCGGTGCCACCATCGAACTCAGCCCGACGGCAAGGCCGATGAGCACACGGGCGACCAGGAGCATTGAGAGATCGCCATTCAGGATCACGATCGCATATCCGCAGCCGGCGAGCCCCGTTGCAATTCCCAGGGTCCGGCGGCGGCCGATCCGTGCTGAAACAGGACCTGCAACAACCGCACCGACGAAGCAGCTCGCAACGAGAAGCGCCACCGTCAGCTCTGCCTGTCCTGTGGTCAGGTGAAAGCTTTCGGCGATCCCGCCCAGCACGCCGGCGATGACAGCGGTGGAAAATCCGAACAGAAGCCCGAACGCCCCGGTCACTGCGCCCACGCCGTAGACCGCTGGCCTCATGCCACCGCCCCAGCTGGAGCAAAACCGTCCTCGATCTCCTCGAGCGAACGTCCCTTCGTTTCAAGCGCAAGACGGATGCTGAAGACGAGGCCGACGGCGCAGGAAATCGCGAACAGGCCAAAGGTTGCCGACATTCCGGCAACGCTGACGATGACCGGGAACAGGAACACGACCAGGAAGTTCGACGACCAGTTCGCCACCGACGCCACCGCCATCCCCCGACTGCGCAGGCGCACCGGAAACAGCTCCGACATATAGAGCCATGGGAGCGGCCCGAGGCTGACGGCGAAGAAGGATATGTAGAGCAGCAGGCCCACAAATGCTGCGATCGCCGCGCCCGCGCCATCGGAGCTTACGGCAACGGCGATGAGGGCGAGGCTCAGGGCCGCTCCGAGGAAGCCGAAGATCAGCAGCGGACGACGCCCGAGACGATCCACCAGAAGCATCGCCACCACGGTCATGGCGACGTTCATGGCGCCGATGCCCACCGTGGCGAGAAGCTGTGCCTGGGCGCCATCGAAGCCGGCCGATGCCATGATGCTCGGGGCATAATAGATGACCGCGTTGATGCCACTCAGTTGCTGCAACACGAAAAGCGTGACCGCAAAGAACAGGGCGGGGCGCACAGCCGGGCTGAACAGGGCCGCCAGGCCCGGCTCGGCCCCCTGCTGCCGGCCGGCGGCGTGAATTTCCTGTACCGTGCTCTGCAGTTCGGCGTTGGTGCGGTCAGGCTCCAGTTGCTGCAGCACGGCGACAGCGTCCTTCTTTCGCCCCATCAGGACCAGCCAGCGCGGGCTCTCTGGTGCACGCAAGACGCCCAGAAAGGCGATCATCGCCGGAATCGCGCCGAGCCCCAGCATCAGGCGCCAGTCGCCCAACGGTTCCAGCAGCAGGTCCGAAAGATAGGCAACCAGGATGCCGATGGTGATCATCAACTGGAACGCAGAAACCACCGCGCCGCGCACCCGAGGTGGAGCCAATTCGGCCAGGTATTGAGGCGCCGCCAGTGCCGAAGCGCCAATCGCAATGCCGAGAAGCAGGCGCGCTATGGTGAGCAATCCCATCGAGGGCGCAATCGCGCTTGCCAGTGCTCCGACACCGAACAGGGCAGCGCAGAGCACCAGGACCAGGCGGCGGCCGAAACGATCCGACCACATTGCTGCAAGGATCGCTCCGGCGACCGCACCCAGCGGCACGGCTGCCGCCATGAAGCCCTTGTCGCCCGGCGAGACCGTGAAGCTTCCCTCGATCAGATGCATCGCCCCGGCGATGACGCCTTCGTCAAATCCAAAGAGAAGACCGAACAGGGCAGCCAGTGTCACCAGGCGTAGGAGCATCGCTTTACCTTCCGGAGTTTCGTTCGAGGATCGGCCGCATCAACCCTTGCCGAGAACGGCAGCGGACACCTTGCGGAAGGCGCGGACGATGTCATCGACATCCGCATCCGTCAGGCACGAGGCAATCGACAGAAGTGCTGAGCGGTCGAACAGGGCGTCGGTCCGTGGCAGTGCGCCGCGGCGATAATCGTACTCGGCTGCAAAGGCGTTTTCCGAATGGCTCCAGGGAAAACCGCTTCGGTCGTTCGAACGCTTTTCCGTCAAGCTGGGAATATTGAAGTACCAGTGCAGCCCCCATTCCCGCATGGCCAGGCAGGCAAGGCTGCCGGGCCCCCCTGTGATGCCTTCCGCGCGCAGCGCTTGCACCATCCGCTCGCAGGTCTCTGCATTCCGATAGAGAGTGATCAGGAATGGGCCTGTATCCCCCGCAGGATCCGGTACCGTCCGGAAATCCAATCCCTTGATGCCCTGCAAGGACTCGCGGATGCGCCATTTTGCGCTGCGCATGGCGCCCGTGATCTGCGGCAACTTGCGAAACTGCCCCAGTGCCAGCGCGCCCGTAAGGTCCGACATGCGTGCGCCCTGTCCCCAGAGCTGGCAGTTTTCGTCGCCGGTATCGAGCCGGCCGTTGCTGCGTGGATAGCCAAGGTCATGCAAGGCGACGATCCGGCGGTGAAGCGCATCGTCGTTCGTCACGAGCAACCCGCCCTCGCCGGAGGTCATGTTCTTGTTGAGCTGGAAGCTGAAGGTGGCAATGTCACCGAAACTGCCGACGCTCTGCCCCTTGAAGTATCCACCAGCGGCCTGGGCGCAATCCTCGATCAATCCCAGACCATTCCTGCGCGAGATGGCGGCTATCTCGTCAATTCGCCCTGGAGCGCCACTCATATGCACAGAGATAACGGCGCGGCTGTGCGGGCCGATCTTCGCTTTCAGGTCGTCCGGATCCAGGCAGAAGGTCTCGTCGATCTCGACCAGCCTCGGGATTGCTCCGCAGCGCACGACGGCAGCGACACAACTGACCCAGAAATAGCCTGGCAGAAGCACCTCGTCGCCTGCCCCCACCTCCAGGGCCGAGAGGGCAATGGAAAGTGCTGCCGTCCCCGACGAGACGCCGACGGCATGGCGGTGGCCATAGGCCGCGCACCATTCCCGTTCGAATCGATCGACCATGCCTTGCAGGTCCGGGCCATAGTAGCGGAACGGGCTGCGCGCTGCGACGACCTGGTCCACCAGATCGCGCTCCTCCTGCCCCATCCAGTGAGTCCCGGGCAGCTCCCAGGGCAGCGGGCGCATGCGAACAGGCGTACCGCCATCAATGGCCAGCCTGCCTTCACATGGAGAACCGGATAATTCCTGCTGCATCACTTGCTCTCCATTTGGCATGACAGTGCCAGCGCCTTCCTTGGCATCTTCATTTCAGAAATGGGAAAACAAATCAATTAATTATCAGTCTTTTTCCAATTTTGACTTGGACACTTTTGAGGAGAAAAACGCCTCTTGTCCACAAAAGCGTTCTGTACTCATTTGCAAATTTTTGCAGAAACTTGCAGATTCACTTTCGTCGAGTCTCGAAGCATGATTCGAAAGGTGGGGGGATGGCGCACGCCATTGACGTTTCGGAAAAACTCAATCTGACGGCCATCGCGCTGGGCTGTCTGACCCGCAAGGAACTTTGCGCCGCCTTCTTCCAGATCAACCCCAACACCGTATTGTCGCTGCAGAACTGCTATAACTGGCTCGGTGGGCGCTCAACGCCGCGTAGCTTCAGCTTTTACGAGGATTGGGCGCTGGTGCTGGATCTGGATGAAGGCCCGCACTTCATCATGACGAGCACGCTGGCCGCCTTTGCCGAACGCGTTGCAGCCAAGATGAACTTGCCGGATGCCATGCTCGCCTCCTTTGGCGACACGCGGCACAGGTCCAGTGAAGTGGAATCGCGCCAGGAACTTGTCAAAGGACAGAACGCTTCCTGGCTCACGAAGGCCCTCCTGCAGGGGTCCTACCTGGCACTCTCTTTAGCCTGGGCGCCGACAGCCCGGGGGCGTCTGCTCCAAGGCGCACTTCATCTCGCAACGAGTGATGAGGGAAAGCTGCAGGCCGACTATCTCGAGACCATCCTTGGGCGCAAGGTGCTCTTCGAGGGGCACGGCCAGGAGCAGGGGCACACCGCACAGTTGACACTGACGTGCCAGGCCAATGCGACGACGTTCTTCATGGCGCTTCACCTGCCGATCCTGCCGGGCAACCTCGGTGCCGGGATCTTCGCCGGGAATACCGTTTACGATTCCGCTTCGACCCCTGCGGCCTGTCCCATACTCTTCATTCGGAATCACGCGCTTTCACGCGAGGAGGTCGAAGCCGGCATGGACTACCTCGACGCTTCTGCGGAGGCCCTTGCCAGGCTGCTGGAAGGCCTGGGATATGGCCGCGATCCCACGCTCGCTGCGGAGAACGCCCTGCTGGACCTGCTGACGCAGCCACCCGATATTCCGCTCATCACGCTTCAGCGTGAGGCCCTTACCCATGCTGCAACGCTCGTCGACAAACGCCATCTGGACGCTCAATGAGATGAACGCTCCAGAGATTGTTGCACCTTCTGTGGAGGTGATAGGGAACCAGGGTGTCGCTATCCGGCTTCCACGACACGGTAATACCAGTACCTGCGCACCGACCTCCTGAACCCACCAGGCAATGGCCTTCTCAAAAATCACCAGGACTACGGGCCCGAAAACCAACTCCTAGCGCGTGAAAATCACCTGCGCGCCGTGTAGCGAACTCAGGAATAGGGCTGAAGCTGCACTCCCGGGAAGGACTCGGCGCGTGACACGTGAGGCAGGCTCCTCGACTCCACAACAGATCTGGCTGCGTTTCGAGCCTGTAGGTATCTTTATGAAAACTTCTTTAAATTGAATAATATAGATGTCACTCAATCATGAGAAGACCGCTTCTGAACTCTCGAGAACCCGGTTCTTCAACTGCGGCTCAAGGCCTCCCCGGGTCGCCAAGTCAATGTCACGCCCCAGCTTCTCCTCCAGGAAAAGCTTGGTATTCACGAGATCAATCAGACTGAAGTGCGTTTGTGGAGCAATATCGATCACTATATTGATGTGGCTTGCGGAGTGTGACTCCCCGTTGATCAGGGGGCTCAAGAGAGCCAACCCGATAACCCCTCTCTGACGCAACTCTGTTTCGAGAGTCAGCAGCACGTTTCTCACATCCGCTTTGCCGGGGGCCGGTGAAAATTCCGGGAAATGGTCTGGTTCAGCTGCAGCGAGCAGGCGAAGGGCTTCCCGTATCACTTCGCTCGAATTGCTGTAGAGGCCGGAGGAGACCTTCTGACGAACAAAGGATTCAAGTCTTGGAGTCAGGGAAACGTTCATCATCCACTCCTGGGTTGCTCAGGATATGGAGATACTATCAGAGAATAGCAATTCATATTTTAGATAAAAACTATTTATTATCCTTGGAACCCTTGCACAAAGTGTAAGGGTTCCAATGCAATTCTCTGAATGAACTATGGAAAAGTGGTGGGCGCACAAGGACTCGAACCTTGGACCCGCTGATTAAGAGTCAGCTGCTCTGCCAACTGAGCTATGCGCCCACGGGTCTGTTTTCCGACAGGGGCGCCTGATAGCAAGTTCTCAGACGCTTGTCGAGACCCACATGGGTCCCTGTTGCGATTTTCCCAATCCCCGATCAATCTGCCTCTAGGCCGGATCCAGGCGATCGGCCTCCGGCAGGCGTTCCTGGCCGTCGAAGCTGACACCCAGGTCGGTGACCAGGCCGTTCTTCAGGCCATAGATCCAGCTGTGCACCTTCACCGACTGGCGGCGATGCCAGGCGTTCTGGATGATCGGCGTGCGCGCCACGTTGAGGGCCTGGGACATGACGTTGAGCTCGCACAGGCGGTCCACCCGGGCGTCCTCGTTGTTGAGGTTCTGCAGTTCCTCCTGGTGCCGGGCATGCAGACTGCGCAACGGCCAGAGCCAGTTGTCGATCAGGCCGAACTGCTTCTTCTCCATGGCCGCGCGCACGCCGCCGCAGCCATAGTGGCCGCAGACGATCACGTGGCGCACCTTCAACACCTCGACGGCGAACTGCAGGACCGACAGGCAATTGAGGTCGCTGGAGACCACCAGATTGGCCACGTTGCGATGGACGAACAACTCGCCCGGATCGAGGTTGACGATCTCGTTGGCCGGCACCCGACTGTCGGCACAGCCGATCCAGAGATACTCCGGCGCCTGCTGCCGCGAGAGGCGCGGGAAGTAGTCCGGATCCTGGCGCGAGCGTTCCTCGGCCCAGCGCCGGTTGTTCTCGATCAACTGTGAAATCATGACACCCTGCCCTGCTTGTGACACCATTCCGGAGCATCTTCCGGACAGACGATAATGCCTATATCACGGCTTTTTCGCACGTTCCACCGGCCTTTGCAGAAAAACCGCACACTTCATGCGCTTATTCCGGATCCTGCTGCTGCTCCTTCCGCTCCTGCTTGGCTTTTATGGCCTCTGGCAGGGCATCATTGAAGTCCCCGACCGCTGGAATCCCTGGGCGCCGCTCTCTGTCCAGGACGCGCCCAACCTGATTACCAACTGGAAGCTCAGTCGCCTGCGCGACAACGACGCGCTCTGCCGGCAAGCCCTTGAGACCTCGCAGCTGACCTATACCCCCCTCCCCGACCGGGAACCACAGCCGGGCTGCTCCCTGACCGACAGCCTGCGCGTCTCCGCGGCCGGTGAGGTCAGCTTCAACCGCTCCTTCACGGCAACCTGCCCGCTGGCCGTCGCCCTGTCCCTCTACGAACGGCACCGCCTGCAACCTGCCGCCCAAGAGATCCTCGGAGCGCAGGTAACAGGCATAACTCACCTGGGCAGTTATGCCTGCCGCAACGTCAACAATCGCGAAAACGGCCGGCGCAGCGAGCACGCCAGCGCCAATGCGCTGGATATCGCGGCCTTCACCCTGGCCGATGGCCGGCGCATCGATGTGGAGGAAGACTGGCCGCACGAAAGCGACGCGAAGGACAGCGCCTCCGCCCGCTTCCTCGCCCGCGCCCATGACGAGGCCTGCGATTTCTTTCGCGTCACACTGGGCCCTGACCACAACCAGGCCCATGCCAATCACTTCCACCTGGACATGGGGCGCTACTCTGCCTGCCAATGAGTCGCACGGCTTGGCGCAGGATATCATGCGCTCTAGTTTGGTGATGTTGCCCAGCTGTTGCGCGAAAGGAAGGCCATGCCTGTCCTACAGGGTATCAAGGCACGCATCGATCAGGCCCTGAATCTGCAGGACCGCGAGTTTCCGGCGCTCGTCCTGGCTTTCATCTATTTCTTCTGCCTGCTGGGCGGCTATTACATCCTGCGCCCGGTGCGGGACCAGATGGGCATCGCCGGCGGGGTCGAGAACCTGCAGTGGCTCTTCACCGGCACCTTCGTCGCCATGCTCTGCGCCGTCCCGGCCTTCGGCTGGCTGGTGGCGCGCTTTCCCCGGCGGCAGTTCATGCCCGCGGTCTACCGCTTTTTCATGGTCAACCTGGCACTCTTCTGGCTGCTCTTCCAGTGGCCCGAGGCCGAGGTGCACACGGCCCGCGCCTTCTTCATCTGGGTCAGCGTCTACAACCTGTTCGTCATATCGGTCTTCTGGTCCTACATGGCCGATATCTTCACCAAACAGCAGGGTACCCGCCTGTTCGGCGCCATCGCCGCCGGCGGCACCCTGGGGGCACTGACGGGACCTGCATTGACGGCCCTACTGGCCGATAGCATCGGGACGGTGAACCTGCTGTTGATCACCGCCGTACTGCTGGAAGTGGCGGTTTTCTGCATCCGGCGGCTGGCGCGCTTCGATTTCCGCAGCGCCGCAGAGCATGGAGATGGCGAGAGAGAAAGCCGGCCCATCGGGGGCAATATCCTGGCCGGGGCCACGGCCTTCTTCCGCTCGCCGCACCTGCTGGGCATTGGCGCCTTCATCCTGCTCTACACCTTCACCTCGACCTTCCTCTATTTCCAGCAGGCGGAGATCATCGAGAACGCCTTCGACGACCCGGACCGGCAAACACAGGTCTTTGCCATCATCGACCTGAGCGTCAACCTGCTGACCCTGGGTCTGCAGCTCTTCGTGACGGGACGGCTGCTGCAGTGGGCCGGAACCCGTTTCGGACTGACCCTGCTGCCCGTGCTCTCGGCCATCGGTTTCCTGGGCCTGGCGATGAGCCCGGGCCTGATCGTCCTGGTCGGCTTCCAGAGCCTGCGCCGGGCCAGCAACTACGCCATCACGCGCCCCTCGCGCGAGGTGCTGTTCACGGCCGTGCCGACGGAACAGCGGTACAAGGCCAAGAACTTCATTGATACCGTGGTCTATCGGGGCGGCGACGCCTTCACCGGATGGCTGTATTCGGGATTGGGGGCCTTGGGCCTCGGCCTGGCCGGCACGGCCCTGCTGGCTGTGCCCGTCGCCCTCATCTGGCTTTTCATTGGACTCTGGATAGGACAACGCCATGACAGACAGACCGAAGGACAAAGCCGAACTGCAGAAACGCCTTCCTAACTCCTGCAGGCGCACCAAGGCCCTCTCGCGCAAGGATTTCCTGAAGCTCTCGGGCGCTGGCCTGGCCGTCACGGCCCTGGGTACCGGCGCGATGAACCTGTCGCCCGCGGCCGCCTCGGACTCCGCAGGAACCATGCGCACCCGGGAGATCCCTTCCAGCGGGGAAAAGCTGCCCGTGGTCGGACTGGGCACATGGCAGCAGTTCGACGTCGCCGAGGACGCCCCTGAGATGGACAGGCTGACCAAAGTGGTCCGGCGCCTGTTCGACAACGGCGGCAGCGTGATCGATTCCTCGCCGATGTACGGTGCGGCCGAGGCTCGTGTCGGCGAGATCCTCACCGAGCTGAATGCCCATGACGACAGCTTCCTGGCCACCAAGGTCTGGACCCGGGGACGCCAGGACGGCATCGAGCAAATGAAACGCTCGGAAATCCTGCTGGAGACCTCCTCCATCGATCTCATGCAGGTCCACAACCTGGTCGACCTGGACACGCACATGGACACCCTGCGCAACTGGAAGGCCGGCGGCCGCATCCGCTACCTGGGAGTCACCCACTACACCACCGACGCCCTGGACCAGCTGGCGGACATCATCGAGCGCAACCAGCCCGATTTCGTGCAGCTGGCCTATTCGATCGGAGTCCACGAGGCCGAAGAGCGCGTGCTGCCGCGCGCCCGGGACCACGGCGTGGCGATCCTGGTCAACCGGCCCTACGAAGGCGGCGGCACCTTCCGCCGTGTGGGCGAGCGCGAATTGCCCGACTGGGCGCAGGACTTCTGTGACAGCTGGGGGCAGTTCTTCCTGAAGTACATCCTGGCCCAGCCGGCGGTCACCTGCGTCATCCCCGGCACCAGCGATCCGGAGCACATGGACGACAACGCCGCCGCCGGCTTCGGCCGCCTGCCCGACAAGAAAGAATTGAGCCGAATGAGGCGCTTCTGGAAAGAACTCTAGGAACTACATTCGGATGCGTTCGCGCCCTGGGTCGAAGAAGGGCTTGAGCGAGGCCTGGGCGCGGCAGCGCTGCCAACCGATCTCCAGCTCGAAATTGGCCTCCTCCAGGTCCGCCGCCTTGGGCGCACGCCCGTCGGGCAGGGTGACATAGCCCATGCCCAGCGCCGTCCCGATCTCGTGCCCGTAGGCGCCCGAGGTCAGGTGCCCGACCCGCTCGCCGTCCAGCCAGACCGGTTCGTCGTGATAGAGCAGCGGTTCGGGGTCCTCCAGGCGGAACTGGACCAGGCGGCGGCCGGCACCGGCCTGCTTCTGCTTCATCAGCACCTCCCGGCCATTGAAGTCGGCCTTGGTCCAGTCGACGGCAAACGACAGTCCGGCCTCCAGAGGCGTGTCCTCGTCCGTCAGATCGTCGCCCCAGTGGCGATAGCCGCATTCCATGCGCAGGGAATTCAGCGCGTGCAGCCCGGCCAGCGCAGGAGCTTGCGACGTTCCCATGATCGTCTCGAAGACATGGCCTGCAAACTCGGTGGGGATATAGAGTTCCCAGCCCAGTTCGCCCACATAGGTGATGCGCGAAGCCTGGACCAGCGCCGATCCCAGTTCGATCTGCCGGGAAGTGCCGAAGGGAAAGGCCGCATGGGACAGGTCAGCCGTGGTCAGCGGCTGCAGCAGGTCGCGCGCATTGGGGCCCATCAGGCCGATAACCGCCATGCCGGAGGTCACATCGGTCAGGGTGACACGCTCGCCCTCTCGCAGGTTGCGCTCAAGCCAGACGAAGTCCCGGCGCTGGCTGCCGGCGGCCGTGACCACCAGATAGCGGTCCTCGGCCAGACGCGTGACCGTCAGGTCAGCCTCGATGCCGCCGTGGTCGTTCAGCCACTGGGTATAGACCACCCGCCCGGTCTCCACATCCATCTGGGCCGCCGAGACACGGTTCAGGAATTGAGCCGCATCAGGACCTTGCACCAGGAACTTCGCAAAGGTGGACAGGTCGAACAGGCCGCAGTCGCTGCGCACGGCGCGATGCTCGGTGGCGGAATGATCGAACCAGTTCTGGCGCCCCCAGCTGTAGTCATAGACCGGTTCGACGCCCTCGGGTGCAAACCAGTTGGGACGTTCCCAGCCAGCCAGTTCGCCGAAGCAGGCGCCACGCTGCCGCAAGGCCTCATGCAGCGGGGTGCGGCGGACCTGGCGTGCCGTCTCGTACTGCCGGAAGGGAAAGTGGTCGTCGTAGAGCAGGCCCAGGGTCTCGCTGACCCGGGCTTCCAGATAGGTGCGATTGGCCTGGAAAGGCTGCAAGCGCCGGATATCCACGTCGCTGAGATCAAAGGGCGGCTCGCCGGCCTCGATCCATTCAGCCAGCGCCTTGCCGACACCGCCCGCCGACTGGATGCCGATGGAGTTGAAGCCACAGGCCAGGTAGAAGTTCCCCAGTTCCGGCGCCTCGCCCAGGATATAGCGGTCGTCAGGCGTGAAGGATTCCGGCCCGTTGAAGAAGGTGTGAATGCCCACTTCCTGCAAGGCCGGCACCCGCTCCATTGCCTGGGCCAGGATCGGCTCGAAGTGCTCGAAGTCTTCCGGCAGGGAATCGAAGCAGAAATCCTCCGGAATGCCCTCCAGACCCCAGGGCTTCGCGTTCGGCTCGAAACAGCCCAGCAGCAGCCGGCCCGCATCCTCCTTGTAATAGGTGCATTCGTCCGGCACCCGCAGGACCGGCAGCTTCCCCTCCATTCCGGACATCTTCTCGGTCACGATGTAGAAGTGCTCACAGGCCTGCAGGGGCACCGAAACACCGGCCATGCGGCCCACCTCGCGGCCCCACATGCCGGCGCAGTTGACCACCACCTCGGCCTGGATATGTCCCTGGTCCGTGGTGACGCCGGTCACCCGGCCATCGGCCTGGTCTATACCGGTAACCTTCACGTTTTCCAGGACCTTCGCGCCGCTGTTGCGTGCCCCCTTGGCCAGGGCCAGTGCAATGTTCGCCGGATCGGCCTGGCCATCGCCCGGAATCAGCACACCCCCCTTCACATCCTCCTTCAGCTCCAGCAGCGGATAGAGTTCCTTGCATTGCGCGGGCGACAGCATTTCGGCCTCCACACCCCACATGCGTCCCATGGCAGCCCCGCGGGCAAACTCCTCCATGCGCTCCTCGCTCAACGCCACGCCCAGCGAGCCGTGGCGCACGAAACCGGTGGCAACCTCGGTCTCTGCCTCCAGGTTGGCGTAGAGCTCGCAGGAGTAATGCGCCAAGCGGATCAGGTTCGGCGTCGCCCGCAGTTGCCCGATCAGGCCGGCGGCATGCCAGGTGGTGCCCGAAGTAAGCTGCTTGCGCTCCAGGAGGACCACGTCCTTCCAGCCCTGCCTGGCCAGGTGATAGGCCACCGAACAGCCGATGACACCGCCGCCGATGATCACCGCGCGTGCCTGCTTGGGAAGATCTGCCATGGGAGTAAGATCCTTGAATCACATGAGGTTGGATTGCAAACTTCAGTAGATGGGCGGGGAGATAACCCAGACGATGACAGCCGGCTCGCGAGCCATATTGCGCCATCGGAAAGGCTCCATGCGGATCTGGAAGGAATCCCCCGAGGCCAGCTTGAAGTGATTGTCGCCGATCCAAATTTCGATCTGGCCCGAGACCACATAGCCCACCTCCTCGGTCTTCCGAAGGGTTGCTTGCTCCAGCTCCGCGCCGGGATTCATTGTGCTGAGGATCACCTCGAAGCTGCCCGAGAGATCGGGCGAGAGCAGCTGCTCGACCAGGCCCTTTTCTTCCACACCCAGGGTGCGGCGATAACTGCGCCGCACGACGTATCCGCGCTCTTCATCCGGAATGTCCTCATGCTGGAAAAACCAGCTGAGCGGCACGTCGAGCACCTGCGCCAGGTCTCTCAGGTCCTGCAGTGTCATCCGGGACAGGCCGCGCTCCACCTGGCTGAGGAAGCCGACGGACCGGCCCATCCGCTTGCCCATGTCCGGCAGCGTGAGACCACGGGTCTTCCGCAGGGCGCGAATTTCCGCACCTACGGCCTCCTGGACAGGATCTCGCTTTTCCGACTTGCTCATCGTTACCAGTCATGAATAGTTCGCTAAAATATTTTCTGATAATGAAATTATTATATTATTTTTCATGATGGAAGAGAAAGATTGCCTTGGCGCTTCGTCGCCTCTAGCAAGTGGAAACAATCTTGAGTTCCGTCTCGACCTGATTTCGCTAAACTACCGTGATCACGAAAACTTTGTACAACTACAGAAATGAGATGGAAGAAGACCGGGGGCAGGCAGATATGATCGACACGGCACCGCTTTGCATCGTTAACCCAGAACTCGAAGAAAGCTGGATCGATTGGAACGGGCATCTCAGTGACGGCTACTATGCCGTTGTCATGATTGAATCCACAGACAAGGCGCTTGCCTGCTTCGGCGTTACGCCGGACTATCCCGCCCGCACCGGGCGCAGTGTCTACACCGGCGAGATCAAGCTGCGCTACCTAGCCGAGGTCAAGCTGCAGGATGCGCTCAGGACCGAAACCTATGTCGGTCACTACGACGAAAAGCGGGTAACCCTGCACCACCAGCTGTATCGCGAGGACCACAACGTCCTGGCCGCCGAAATGGAAGTGCTCTGCCTGTCGGTGGACCTCTCAGGCCCCAAGGTCTGTCCCTTCGAACAGATGGTCATGCAGGAGATCCACGAAAGGGCGAAACGCCACAGCTACCTCGCGTCCACCGTCCAATCCAAGGGGTGACGGATTACCCCTGCTCCGCCAGCGCCGCCTCGTTGATCTCCTCGGCCCGTTGATAGGCGGGGCGCTCCGTGCAGCGCGCCACATAGGCCTCGAACACCGGCCGCGGCTCCAGGAGGCCTAGCATCATGCCGTACTTCAGACCGCCGGCGGTCATCAGGTCGGCCATGGTGAAGCGCTCCGTGGCGATCCACTCCCGGCTCTCAAGCTCCGCCTCCAGGGTATCAAAGACCTGATCGAAGCTGCCCCAGCCGGCGCGGCGCGCATCGACCTCCAGGCCCGACAGCTTCTCGAAATAGGCCGCCTCGATGCAGCTGGCCGCAAAGAACAGCCAGCGGTAATAGGCGCCACGACGGGGGACGTCCGGGGCGGGCGCCAGCCCGCTGTCCGGCACCTTGTCGGCAAGATAGGCGCAGATGGCGGATGCTTCGGTGACCACCACGCCCTTATCCCGCAGCGCCGGCACCTTGCCCATGGGATTGATGGCCAGATAGTCAGCCCCATCCTGCTGACCCGACCAGATGTCGATCAGCACCTTCTCATGCGGCAGCCCGGTCTCCTCCAGGGCCCAGAGCGCATAGAAGGACCGCGTCCGCGGAGCCCAGAACAGTTCCATGGCAAAAATCCTCCCCGTCTCTTGAGTGTATCCCGAAAAGACCGCAGCCTCCGCGCGTCAGGCGAGCAGCCGCGTCCCCTCCGGAAGCACGTCCAGAAGACGTCTGGCAGACTGCTGCTTCACTTGGGTGACGGAGTCCTCCTCCGCGTCCAGGGATACCGCGAGCATGCCTGTGTCGCCCGTGCCGATGACGGCATCCGCAAAACCGGCCCCTATGACGGCGTCGGACAGGGCATAGGGATCGTGGGCCGCGCCGTCCGGCAGGGCGAACACGAGATCGAAGTCAATACGCTGGCCCATCGGTCATCCCCTTTCCTGCAATCTGCGGTACACTGGATCGATGCACCTTATACCGCAGCCGTGATGATGATTTCCACCTGCAGTTCGGGACTGGCCAGCTTGGCTTCACCGCAGGCGCGGGCCGGGGCGTGGCCTTCGGGCACCCAGGCGTCCCAGACGGCATTCATCTCGGCGAAGTGCTTCATGTCGTCCAGCCAGATGACGGCCTGCAGGATCTTCGTGGTATCGCTGCCCACCTCGGCCAGCAGGCCCTCGATCTTCTGAAGGATATCCTGGGTCTGCTTGGTGACCGATGCACCGGCCTCGCCCACCTGGCCGGCCAGATAGACCGTGCCGTTGTGGATCACGGCCTGGCTCATGCGCTGTCCTACGCCCTTGCGTTCGATCGTCATGGTTCTGCTCCTTCTTTCAAAGTCAGTGTGCGTTCAGTTCGTTGATCATGGTTCGCCCGGGAGAAACCTCTTCGGCCGTCAGGCCCAGTTCGGCCAGTACCGGCGGTACGGCCTCGCCGCGCGCCAGGGCCGCCCCCAGCCAGGCCATGGCGGGTGCGGTCTGTATGCCATAACCGCCCTGGCCCGCGAACCAGAAGAAACCCTCGACCTCTCCGTCATAGCCCACAACCGTGCGCCGGTCAGGCGCGAAGGTGCGCAGGCCGGCCCAGCTGCGCTCCAGGCGCGTGACCTCCATCGTTGTTGCCTGCTCGAAGCGATAGAGCCCCTCGGCCAGGGTCATGTCGTCCACGAAGGCATCGCCGGCCGGCACCGGCGTCTCGTCGGCCGGCGAGACCATCAGCTTGCCGGCGTCGGGCTTGAAGTAGAAGCCCTCACCCAGGTCGCCCACCAGCGGCCAGCTGTCCACGTCCTGCCCCTCGGGTGGCGGCAGGATGGCGCCTGTGCGCCGCATGGGCACCAGGCCCAGCGTCCGTGCGCCGGCCAGCTCCGCCACAGGGTCGGCCCAGGCACCGGCCGCGTTGATCACCATAGGCGCCTCGAAGTTGCCGTTGCGTGTGGAGACGCGCCAGACCCCGCCCGCGCGCAGCAGGTTCTGGCACTCCGCACGCGTCGTCACCTGGCCGCCGCGCTGGCGGAACAGGCGCAGGTAGGCCTGGTGCAGGCGAGCCACGTCGATGTCCATGGCGCCGGCTTCCTGGGCCGCTCCGGCGATCCAGTCGGGCTTCAGGATCGGAGCCAGCTTGACGGCCTGTTCCACACTCAAACGCTCGACGCAGTCCTCGGTGGCGGCCAACTCCTCCAGCTTCGGCAGCTCGGCCTCGGCGGCCAGATAGAGCAGGCCGCGCGGCGAGAGGAAGCTCTCCTCGGAAAACCAGCCCGGCGGGTCCAGCAGGAAGGGTTTGCCCGCCCGGTTCAGCTTGCGGATCGTCGGATTGCCATAGGACTCGATGAAGATCGCCGCAGAACGCCCCGTGCTGTGAAAGCCGGGCTGGTCCTCGGCCTCCAGCAGGCGCACCTGCCGATCGGCCGCCAGTTCCGCCGCGATCGACGCACCGGCCATGCCGCCGCCGATCACCACCACATCCGCGGTTTCCGTCATAGTGTTGAAATCCTTGTCAAACCTTGTGCGCGTTGGTGAAACCGTCCAGGAAACTGCTGAGATTGAGCCCCAGCTCGTCGCTGAGATAGCCCCCCTCCTGCACGACCACGCTGGGCAGGTCCAGCTTCGCCAGCCGTTCCCCGATGCGTGCGAAACCGGGCGTGGAGATACGGAGCCCCGCAAGGGGATCGCCCTCATAGGCGTCCAGGCCCAGCGCCACCACAATGGCCCCTGGCGCGAAGGCCCGCACCCGCTGCAGGGCCCGGTCCAGGACCGGCAGGTAGTCATCATCCGCCATGCCCCGGGGAAGTGGCAGGTTGAAGTTATAGCCCAGCCCGGGACCCTCTCCGCGCTCGTCGGCATGGCCCCAGAAGAAGGGATAGAAGCGCACGGGATCGGCGTGAATGGAAACCGTCAGTACATCGTCACGCTTGTAGAACATGCCCTGGGTGCCGTTGCCGTGGTGCACGTCCACATCGACGATGGCCACACGCGCGTGGCTCCGGCGCAGTTCCGAGGCTGCCACGCCCGAGTTGTTGAGGAAGCAGAAGCCGCCGGCCATGTCGGCATAGGCATGGTGGCCCGGCGGGCGGCTCAGCGCATAGGCCGCCGGCGCACCCTCCTGCACCAGCCGCGCGGCATGGGTGGCTGAGTGTGCGCTCCACAGCGCCGCCTGCCAGGTCTCGCCCGAGATGGGACAGGCGGTGTCCGCCATATGATAGCCCGCCTGCCCCACCACCGAATGCGGATAGCGGCCGTCCCTGTAGTTGGGATGGATGTTGGGCACCACCTCCTCGGACGCGCCCTCGATGCGCTGCCAGCGCTCATAGACATGCTCCAGGAAATCCAGGTATTCCGGCGTGTGCACGGCAGACACGGCGGATAGGCCATAGTCCGGCGGCGTCACCTGTTCCAATCCGCTGTCCAGGGCCGCCGCCAGCAGGCGCTCGGCCCGCTCGGGCACCTCGGGATTGGGCTGCTGCGCGCCGCTGACCAGGAAGTTCCGGGGATAGTGGCGCTTCTGGGCTTCGTTGAAGACGACTTTCATGGTCGGCCCTTACTCCTTGCGAGATTCGGGAGAGAAAAATCAGAAGGCGACCTGGTCGCCGCCCTTCAGGTCCAGGCGTGCGCGCGCCTCGGCGGGGGTCGCCACCTCCAGCGACAGCTCCTCGACGATGCGGCGAATCTTGCGCACCTGCTGGGCATTGTCGACGGCCAGTTCGCGCGGCGCAATGGTCAGGTTGTCCTCCAGGCCCACGCGCACATTGCCGCCCAGCGCCAGGGCCGTAGAAGCCAGCGGCATCTGGTGCCGCCCGGCACCCAGCACCGAGAACTCGTAGTCGGCCCCGAACAGCTTGTCGGCAATGCGCTTCATGTGCGTCAGGTTCTCCGGATCCGGCCCGATGCCGCCCAGGATGCCCAGCACGAACTGGATGAAGAAGGGCGGCTTCACCAGACCGCGGTCCACGAAATGCTTCAGGTTGTAGAGATGCCCCACGTCATAGCACTCGAACTCGAAGCGCACGCCGCGCTCCTCGCCCAGGCGGAACAGCGCGGTCTCGATATCCTGGAAGGTGTTCTTGAAGATGAAGTCGCGCGTGGACTCCAGGAAGGGTTTCTCCCAGTCGTACTGGAAGTCCTGCATGCGCTCCAGGATCGGGAACAGCCCGAAATTCATGGAGCCCATGTTGAGCGAGCACATCTCGGGCGCCGCCGATAGCGCCGCGGCCATGCGCTCCTCCACACTCATGTTCTGTCCGCCGCCGGTGGTGATGTTCACCACGGCATCGCTGGTCTGCTTGATGCGCGGCAGGAAACGGTGGAAGACCTCCGGGTCCGGGCTGGGCCGCCCGTCGGCGGGGTCGCGGGCGTGCAGGTGCAGGATGGCCGCCCCGGCCTCGGCCGCGGCAATGGCCTGCTCGGCGATCTGTTCCGGTGTGACCGGCAGGTTCGGGCTCATGGACGGCGTGTGGACCGAGCCCGTCACCGCACAGGTGATGATGACCTTGCGTGGCATGTCTCTTCAGCGTCCCAGTCAGCTTGAAAGCGGCAGGCCGGCCTCGCGGGCAAAGGCCTCCAGGCTGTCGCTCAACAGGCCGATCAGCTCATCGATCTGCCCCTCCTCGATGATCAGCGGCGGACAGACCATGAAGTGATCGCCCTTGTGGCCGCCGCGCGTGCGCCGGGAATAGGTGATCAGCCCCTTCTCGAAGGCAATGTCCACCAGGCGCGCATGGGCGTTCAGCTCCTTCGGCAGGGGCTCCATGGTCTCGCGGTCGCTGACCAGCTCGAAGGCTTGCAGCAGGCCCAGCCCGCGCACGTCGCCGATGAAGGGGAAACGCGCCATCAGGTCGTTCAGCCCGGCCCGCAGGCTCTCGCCCTGGCGCGCCGCGTTGGCCGGCAGGTCCAGGCGCTCCAGCTCGCCCAGAACCGCCAGGCCGGCCGCACAGGCCAGCGGATTGCCGGCATAGGTATAGCCGTGGATGAAGCCGCCGGCGTCCAGCACCGCCTCGACAATCCGGCCGTCCGCCGCCATGGCGCCCAGCGGGGCATAGCCGGCGGCAAAACCCTTGGACAGCGCCATGATGTCGGGGCGCGCCGACGGCCAGTGATCGGCGCCCAGGAAACGTCCCGTGCGTCCGGCCCCGGTCATCACCTCGTCATAGATCAACAGGATGCCGAACTCGTCGCAGATCTCGCGGATGCGCGGCAGGTAGCTGTCAGGCGGCACCAGCGCCCCGCTGGACGCGCCGCCCACAGGCTCGACGATGAAGGCCAGCACGCTTTCCGGGCCCTGGCGCAGGATCTCCTCGCGCAGCAGTTCGGCATAGCGCAGGCCGCGCTCCTCGTCGCTGTAATTGTCCCGGTCCAGATAGCAGGTGGGCGCCGGGATCTTGGGCATCTCGCGCATCATCGGCGCGAAGGGCTGGCTCATCGGCGCCGTTCCGGTCAGCGCCAGCGCCCCCAGGGTCGACCCGTGATAGGAGGGAAAGCGCGAAATCACCTTCCAGCGCTGCTCCTTGCCCATGGCCAGGGCGTACTGGCGCGCCAGCTTGATGCAGGACTCCACCGCCTCGGAACCGCCCGAGACGAAGAAGATGCGATCCAGGCCCTGCGGCATGCGCGCCGCCGTCTGCCGCGCCAGTTCCTCGGCGGCCTCGGTCTCGAAGTGCAGGCGATAGCCGAAGGTCGCCTTGTCCATCTGGGCACGCATGGCCTCGAGCACACGGGGGTTGCCGTGACCGATGTTGACCACCATCGCCCCGCTGGAGCCGTCCAGGTAGCGCTTGCCGTCCGTATCCCACATATAGATGCCCTCGGCACGATCCAGCAGGGGCCGGCGCTGGCGGGTCTGGTAGAACAGGTGGGACTTGGGGCGCTCGGTGACAGCTGTCAGGGACTCATCTGTGGTCATGGGGTGCTTGCGGCCTTGTTTTTTTTAGAAGTGGGTCTTTTTTCAGGAGCGGGGCAGGACGACACAGTCGCGCGCCCTCAGGGTGATGGTGACCTGGGCATCGGTCTCCAGGGGCGCACGGTCGATGGTGTTGATGGCCTGCAGGCCGTGATCCTGCCCGCATTCCAGGAAATAGCGTGCCACCTGGCCCTGGTAGTCCACCGTGGTGACCCGGCCCGAAAGGCGGGTGATGTCGGCCTCTCCGGCCAGTTTCGACGCAGAACTGTCCTCTGCACCGTCCTGCGGGGTCAGGATCAGCTTCTCCGCGCGCACCGACAGCTTGACCCGGTCGCCTTCGGAAAGGCTGCCGCCGGCCACCTGTGAGGCATCGGCCTGGAACCGGCCCAGGCCCTCCACCTCCACCTCGGCGCGGCTGCCGTCCAGTGTGGCCAGGCGGCCCTGCAGGATGTTGGAGTTGCCAAGGAAACTGGCGACGAACTCGGAAACGGGCCGGTTATAGACCTCTTCCGGGCTGCCCACCTGCTCGACCCGGCCGTCGCTCATCACCACGATATGGTCGGACATGGCCAGGGCCTCGGACTGGTCATGTGTCACGAAGATGGTGGTGATGCCCAGCTGGTCCTGGATGCGCTTCAGCTCGACGCGCATGTCCTCGCGCAGGTTGGCGTCCAGCGCCGACAGCGGCTCGTCCAGCAACAGAACGTCCGGCTGGATGACGATGGCGCGCGCCAGGGCGATGCGCTGCTGCTGCCCGCCCGACAGCTGCGCCGGCATGCGTTCGCCCATCTCGCCCAGCTTCACCAGCTCCAGCGCCTCGGCCACGCGCTTGCTGACCTCCTCGCGCGACGTCTTGCGATAGCGCAGGCCGAAGGCCACGTTGTCCCAGACGCTCTTGTGCGGGAACAGCGCATAGTTCTGGAACACCAGGCCCAGGTTGCGCTTGTGGATGGGAATCTCGTTGATGCGCCGGTCCTTGATGCGGATCTCGCCCTCGGTGATCGAGGCCAGGCCGGCAATCATGCGCAGGGTCGTCGTCTTGCCGCAGCCGCTGGGGCCCAGCAGGGTGACGAAGCTGCCCTCGGGAATCTTCAGGTCCGTGGACTGCACCGCCGTCAGCGTTCCATAACGCTTGACCACGCCACTCAGTTCCACGGCTGTCGCTGCTTCTTCACTCACGCGTCTCGATCCTCGCGGTTGGGGGAAGAGAACGGGGCCGGCCCTGCACCGGCCGGCCCCGCAGCCTGCACTCAGTAGCCGCGCTGGACCCGGCTGAAGGTCTGCGACCAGTCGTCCTCGTTGCCGTTCCAATAGGTCGGGTCGAAGAAGTTCAGGTTCTCCAGCGTCCCACTGGGGTCGAAGGCCGGCAGGGTCGGCACCACCTCGCCCAGCTCCACCTTCTGCGGGTCGAGGGCCGGCGGATAGAACTGCCCCTCGGCCACGGCGATGGCGACCTCGGGCTCCAGCATGAAGTTCAGCAACTCCTCGCAGGCCTCCATGGGGCTGCCCTTCAGCACGAAGATGCATTCCTGCCAGCCCAGGCCGCCCGGGGGATCGTAATAGCCGATGTCGTGGCCCTGGTCCTGCAGCGCGCGAATGCGCCCCGACCAGCCCTCGGTGACATAAATCTCCTCCTCGGCCAGCAGGCTCATCAGCTCGGCGCCGGACTCCCAGTACTTCAGCAACAGGTCCCGGTTCTCGCGCACCTTCTCCCAGACGGCCTCCATGTCCTGGATGTCGTTGGGGTCCTGGTCGCTCTGCAGGGCGGCGTACCAGATGCGGGTCTTCCACTCGCTCCAGCCGCCGATGCGGTCCTTGTACTCCGGATCGACCAGGATGCTGGCGCCCTTTTCCTGGATCTCGTCATCGCTGATGTGCTTGCGGTTATAGGCGATGCCCGTGGTGCCGTAGTCATAGGGCACGGCCGACAGATTGCCGTCGGTGATCGCCCGGAAGACATCCACCAGGCGCGGGATCACGTTGTCCAGATTGGGGATGTTGTCTTCGTTCAGGGTCGAGGAGAGGCCCTGGTTGTGATAGCGCGCATAGTCGAAGACGCCCGATAGGTGCGCCAGGTTGTACTCGCCCGGCTGGCCGGACTGCACGCGGGCCAGGTACTCGTCGGCGCCGCCGAAGGTGCCGTCCACCACCTCGATGCCCGTGGCCTCGGTATAGGGCGCGAAGGCGTATTCGCGGAAGGCCTCCGAGACCACGCCGCCCCAGCCGTCGAAGCGCACCTCGTCGGGCTTGGCGGCCAGCGCGTGGCCCCGCAGCGCCTTGAAGGGTCCGCCGGTCAGGCCGGCGGTGATGCCGGCCGCCCCCAGCAGGCCCAGGAAGGTGCGGCGTTCCAGGTCGCCGTTGCGATAGCGTTCCAGCAGTCGTTCATAGCGTTTCGTGGTATCCATTTTCTGCCTCCTTGCCAGTTTTGGCGCGTTGCCAATTTTACCTCAATTGTCCGTCAGGCTATATCGGGTTTCCCCCGAATCAGGCCGCACCCCGCCTAACGTCCGGGATTGCGGCTCAGCTTGCGCACCAGCGCGATGCCGCTGACCGGCAGCACGACGGTGATCAGGATCATGACAGTCCCCAGGGCGTTGATCTCGGGACTGATGGAATTGCGCAGCATCGCGAAGATCTGGGTGGGCACCGTTTCCACCCCGCCGGGTTTCCAGAACAGCGTGCCGGTGATGTCGTCGAACGAAATGGTGAAGGCGAACAGCATGCCGGCGAAGACCGCCGGCGCGATCAGCGGCAGGGTGACCGCAAAGAAGGTCTGCAGCGCATTGGCCCCCAGGCTCAGCGCCGCCTCCTCGTACTCGCGCCGCACGGCATAGAGCCGCGCCTGCACCACCAGCACCACGAAGGGCAGCGTGAAGATCACATGGCCCAGCAGCAGCAGCAGGAAGGACTTGTGGATACCCAGGAACTGCAGGAACAGCAGCAGCGCCACCGCCAGCACCACCTCGGGCACCAGGATCGGCGCGATCAGCACCGTGGCCATGAAGTTCTTGGAGGGGAAGTTGTAGCGCACCATGGCCAGGCTGGCGAGCACGCCCAGCGTGGTGGAGATCACCGCCGTCAGGCTGCCCAGGATCAGCGAGGTCCGGAAGGCGCGCATGACGGCGTCGTTGTGCCACAGTTCCACGAACCAGCGGAAGCTGAAGCCCTCCATGGGGAAGCTGCCGAACTGGTTGGCGTTGAAGGACAGCAGCATCACCACCGCCACCGGCGCGAACATGAAGACATAGACCAGGATGGTGTATGTGCGGATCAGGAACCAGCTCATGAGGTGCACTCCGTCATGATCCTCGCCTTCATCATCCCGGCCTTCATCATCCCGGCCCTCACCCGAACGTCTTTGCGATCTGGCTCATGCCGATGAAACGGTTGTATACCGTCACCAGCAGGCCCAGCAGCACCAGCAGCACCAGCGACAGCGCCGAGCCCAGCGGCCAGTTCAGCTGCGTGATGATCGCCTCGAACACCAGGTTGGCGAACATGGCGTCCGTCGGGCCGCCCAGGACCAGCGGCGTGATGTAGGTGCCGGCCGACAGCACGAAGCACAGCAGGCTGCCCGCCGCCAGGCCGGGCAGCGACAGCGGCAGGGTCACTTCGCGAAAGGCCTGCCAGCCCGTGCAGCCCAGCGAGCGCGCGGCGTCCACCAGGCTGCGGTCGATGCCGTCCAGGCTGACGTAGATGTTCAGCACCATGAAGGGCAGCAGATAGTGCACCAGGCCGATGATCACCGTGGGCTCGTTGTAGAGCATGCGGATGGGCTCGTCGACAATGCCCAGCCACAGCAGCACCGCGTTGATCGCCCCGCTGCCGCCCAGGATGTTGATCCAGGACATGGTGCGGATGATGTAGCTGATCCAGAAGGGCAGCATCAGCAACAGCAGCAGGAAGGCCTTGTGCCGGAAGGTGGTCATGGCAATGAAATAGGCCGGGACGTACCCCAGCAGGATACAGACCACCGTGGTCAGGAAGGCGATCTTCAGCGTGGTGAACAGGATGTCGCGATAGAAGACATCGGTCAGCACCTCCGCCCAGTTGTCCAGGTGGAAGCCGGTCTGCGGCACGCCCGAGGCGGTCTTCAGCCAGAAGGAATAGACCACGATGAAGCAGATGGGGATGGCCAGCAGGAGCGTGATCGCCGTCAGCGCCGGCGACAGCAGCAGCCAGGGTTTCGCCCCGCTCTCGTTCATGTCGGCTGTTGCCATGCCCCGTTTGCGGCCCGCCTGAGGCGGGCCCCTCTCCCCATGATCCAGTCTGGCCTGCCAGGCCCAATGTTCTTGCAGGCCCAGTGTTCTTGCCTTCCCCGGGATCTTGCGCCCCTCTTCCAGCCATTGTCAAAGCTGCCTTGCCATTTCGCAAATAGATAATCAGAATTATCGACATAGTTTCAGTGAATGGACATGAAATGGAGCAGACACCCCCTGGTACGGAGCACGCCCCAAACAAGGCCCTGGATGAGGCGCCGGAGGGCGCCCCGGATGGAGAGCGCCTGGCCCGCAACCTTGACTGGAACCTGTTGCGCACCTTCATCGCCATCGTGCAGGAGGGCGGGATCACCCCGGCGGCCAACCGCCTGCTGCTCAAGCAGCCCAGCGTCAGCAACGCGCTGAAACGCCTGGAAGGCCACCTGGGCCGGCGCCTGGTGGACCGTGGGCCGGGCCGCTTCCGCATCACGCCGGCGGGCGAGCTCCTGTACCGCGAGGCGCTGGAGATCCACGGTACGGTCTCCCGCCTGGCCGTGGGCCTGCGCGAGCTGCACGACGAGATCCAGGGCCGGGTCACTATCGCGCTGGCCAGCCACGTGGTCTTCCCGGCCTTTGACGAGACCCTGACGGCCTTCAGCGAGCGGCACCCCAAGGCCAGCTATTCCATCGACGTCTCCACCAGCGCCGATGTGATCCGCTGGGTGCTGGAAAAGCGCGCCAGCTTCGGCCTCTGCCTGGTGCACCGCCAGCACCCGAAGCTGGCCTATGAATGGATGTTCCGTGAGCACTTCGGCTTCTTCTGCGGACCACGCCACCGCTTCTTCGGGCGCAGCGACCTGCAGCTCTCGGACCTGGAGGGCGAGCCCTCGGTCTCCTTCCGCACCGACGCGCTGCAGGACGCACTGAGGCCCGTGGCCATCCTGCGCGCCCAGGTCCGCATGGACGACACCATCCGTGGCATGTCCTCGAACCTGGAGGAGGTGCGCCGCATGATCACCGCGGGCATCGGCATCGGCCCCCTGCCCATCCACGTCATGGCCCGCGACGTCCAGGCCGGCCTGCTCTGGCAACTGCCGCCCTATGACACCCCACCCGCCATCGACATCTACCTGGTCTGGAACCCGCTCACCCGCCTGAACCGCGCCGAAGCGGCGTTCCTGGAGATGTTGCGCGAACGGGTGGCGGCGTTGCCGGCTGAGCAGCGGCGCTTTCCGGCGGAAGGGTGAGATAGAAATCATTTATTCCTAATCCCCTACACCCTCACGCTGGAGACCTTTGCGCGGTAGGTGCTTGGCACTGAGCTGAGGCATGAACGCTGCTCAATACCTTCGATCAGGCAGATTCATGGAGAGCTTTTGGGTGATTTGCCCTTGTTTGGGGTTTTTACGGGCAGGTTCGGACAAATTCCGGACAGACTCAGCCTGCAAGCAACCTGTCCAGGCGTCTGAGGTTGTAGGCAAAGCAGGCCAGCGTAAGGCAGGCCGTGTTGCGCGCCAGCGAGAAGTGCGGCAGGCGGTTCAGGCGATAGGAGCGTTTGAGCGTCCCAAAGACCTTCTCCACCG